>NZ_JBXAFY010000001.1:0-664147 GCF_058793575.1 Shinella sp. GW835-FHT14H05
TGAATGCTTCATTCCGTCCGTCTCCTTGATACGACGGACTCTACCAAAATCTGGAGGAAGTTCAGGGGCTCAGGTCACTCACTGTGTTCAGGCCCCCGCAACCAAATATCAAAAAGCCCTCCAAACTCGGAGGGCTTTTGCCGTTTCTAGGGGTGGGAAAAATTAGCCGCTGTTATGTGCTGCTAATCAGGCGATCCGCGTGCGTCCCCTCCGCTCACTTCGCAACATTGGTCTCTGTCGCTTCCCGTATCGCGAAGTAGGCCGCCAATGCCGCGATGTCGTTCGCTTCCAGGTTCGCGGCCGAGCGGATCATCAGCTCCTTGAAGGGGCCGCCCCCTCGCGTTTTCCCGATGAACAGCTGAAGCTGGTTTGCGAGATAGGCAGCGGGTTGGCGGGATAGGCGGGGGTAGCTGGGGTTTGCCTGGGCCTTGTCGTGACACGAGAGGCATGCAGGAATGCCGCGGTCAGGATCGCCTTTTGTCGCGAGCGCCTGGCCTCGTTCGAACAGGCTGCTCTCCGACCGGGGCACTGAATCGGCGGCTTCCCCGGAGAAATGGCGCGCTAGAGCCTGCAACTCCGCTTCGGTCCGCGTGTCGATGGCCACGGCCATGATGCCGCTGTGCCGCGTTCCATCAGCATAGGCAAGAAGAGCCTGTTCAAGATAGGTTGCGGATTGCCCGGCGAGACGGGGAATGAGGCTGTCCGGCCCGAGCCGGGCCGGCGCATGGCAGCCGTTGCAGGTCTCGATGATCTGGTCCATCGCCTGCGACCGGGTCGCACTGAAGCCTGCGAGCGTGCGGTATTGCTGGGCATCGAGTTCGCGATAACGGCGCAGAAAGGCGACCATCGCCCAGGCCTCGTCTTCACGGCCGGCGACCGGCCAGGCTGGCATGCCGGTATAGCGAACGCCGTGCTGAACGATCTGGAAGAGTTCCGCGTCGCTCCAGGTCGCGATCTTGTCCTTGAGATCGGGCGGCGGGGGCAGCATCCTGCCGACACTATCGGGTCGTGGCATGGCCGGCGAGCCGTGGCAGATCGCACACCCGGTCTCGAAGTGTCCGGCCGCCATCGGCAGCATGCCCTCGGTGAAGGCCGGAACCGTCGTGCCGATCGCGGCGGTTCGGACCGACGACCGCATCACCCAGTGCAGGAAAATGTCCGTGACCTTCCAATGACCGGTGCTTGCCTTGACGCTGATCAGGCCGCTCCATGCGACGAGAAATGCGACCGCGATGCCGGCGACGGGCAGAACTGCGAGGTGTTTCCAGCCGATCCGCATCAGCGCTCCTCCACCATCTTCTCTTCACCGTCTCGAAGCAGGCCCGCGAGCAGGGCGACGCCGCCGGCGAGATAGGCGAGCGCCCCCACCATCAGCATGACCACGCCGCCGATCTGCTGGTCGGCGGCCGCGGAAAGAGGGATGCCGAAACAGCTGACCGCACCGTCGCCGTAAAGCGGGCGCGGCGCCAATGCCAGAAGCACGCCGAGCAGCGTCATGTGCATGGAGGTGAACAGCAGGCCGATCGTCCCGGCGAGGCGCCCGTCGCCCGGCCGGAGACAGGTGATCCACAGCAGCAGGCCGGCGGCGAGAAAACTCGCCTGTTCGACGAGCGTCAGCACCAGGCTCGCATCTGCGGCGGTGCGCAGCACCGGCATATGCCAGAACCAGACCACGACGAGCTCGATCAGCGAGGCCAGCATTGGTGTCATCCAGGCCCTGCGCGCCAGCGGGTCGCGCCGCGTACCGACGAGGCCACAGGCGATCAGCGGCGCGGCCACCGCGACGATGCCCATATGCGCGACCATATGGACGGTGAAGGAGCCTGCGCCAAGACCGAGGACGAGGGCAAGGCCGAGAAGCGCAAGGCCGGCGGGGAGCGCGATCGTCCTCATGGCTGGCACGCTCCGATGAACAGCAGCGGCACGGCGCCGAAAACCACCGCGACGAAGCTCAGGCCGGAGAGCAGCAGTGTCGCAAAGCCCTGGAAGAGCAGGCGGTCTTTGCGGGTCGGCTCGTCATGCGGCGGGTCGCCCGAGCCGAAACCCCATTGCCGCCAGGCAAGATAGGCCGAGAGGACGATGCCCGACAGCGCAACCAGCGTAACAACGCCGAGGGCGAACCGCATCGCCGCGAAGGAGAAGGGCGCCACGCCCGCCTTGGCACAGAAGACCGCGGCGGTGACATAACAGGCGAGGAAATGCAGCGCCCAGATGGTCGGTGCGGTAAAGAGGGTCCAAAGGCTTTCGACGTCCTTGGGAATGAGGCGCATCGCGTCACCTCAATCCCGGAAAGAGGCCGAGCACGCCGAAGGACGTGATCGCGGTGATGACGAGGAAATGCCAGTAGAGCACGACATTGCGAAGATCCATGTCGTGGTGCGCGCTCATCCGCCCGGCGAGGTTCCTGGCGAGGCAGTAGAGCTGCATGACGATGCCGACACCGCCATGCAAGACGGTCCAGAGGGCGACGACCCAGACGATCGCCGGGTAGACATGCACGGTCGGGTCCATGCCGGTGAGATAGGGCCCGGCAAGCCCCGCGCAACAGGCGGCGAGCGTCAGGAGCATCGCGACGGCGAGCGCAAGCCGGGTGAGGCCGCGCCGGTCGGCTTCATTGACCCGCCGCGCGACAAGCATGGCCGCCCAGGCGAGCGTGAAGAGGCCGGCGGCGGTAAGCGGCCAAAGCATGCCGGGACCCGCATGGCCGGCGGTAAAATCCTCGTTGATCGTCCAGGAGAAGAAGTAGCCGAACATCAGGCTGGCATAGGCCGTGCCGTCGCCTGCCATGGTGATGCACATGGCCCACCAGCCGACCGATTGCGGCCCCGACGTATAGAGCGGGAGCGTCTCGCCGAGGCCGACGTCGCGCATCTCCTCCTTCGGGATGACGGCCGTGCCAGTCCAGAGCCAGGCAATGATCGCCGCGAGCGTCATGATCGCGCAGACGATCGTCGTGATCCACCAATGGAACGTCAGCGCGATGAAGACGCCGCCGAGCGAAAAAGCGGCAACGATGGTGAGGATCGACGTGCCGCCGACCCGCAGGCATTGGATGGGTTTTGCGTCGAGTACCGAGGTGACGAGCGTTTCGCGCGCGCCATCCTTGGTGTCGGGCAGGTAACCGCGGCCGGCCTTGATGTCCTCGATCAGGCTGGGCTGGTCCCAGATCGGGTAGCGGCTCGTGATGATCGGGATGGAGCGCACGCCCCATTTTTCCTCCGGCTCGCTGATCCATTCCAGCGTGCCGGAGTTCCAGGGGTTCTGCTCGCCCTTCGGCTGGCGGTGTTTCGGGCGCAGCACGTCGATCACCACAAGGGCGACGCCGGAGGCGAAGATGAAGGCGCCGATAGTGGAGATCAAGTTGAACCAGTCCCAGCCGATATCGGCGGGATATGTGAAAACACGCCGCGGCATGCCCCGCAGGCCCGCGAGATGCATGGGGAAAAAGGCCACGTTGAAGCCGACGAACATCAGCCAGAAGGCGATTTTCCCCAACCGGTCGGAGAGTTTTCGCGCATTCAGCAGCGGATAATAATAGTAGATGCCGGCGACGATCGGGAAAAGCATGCCGCCGATCAGCACATAATGCAGGTGGGCGACGATGAAATAAGTGTCATGCGCTTGCCAGTCGAAGGGCACCAGCGCCACCATGACACCCGTCAGCCCGCCGATGATGAAGATGGCGAGCCCGCCTGCGCCAAAGAGCATGGGCACGGAAAAGATAACGCGGCCGGCGAGCATGGTGGCGATGAAGACGAAGATCTGCACGCCGGTCGGGATCGCCACCGCCTCGGAGGCGGCGGAGAAGAAGGCGAGCGAGATTTGCGGCAGGCCGGTGGTGAACATGTGATGCACCCACAGGCCGAAACTCAGGAACCCGGTTCCGACGGCGGCGAGCACGATCCAGGAATAGCCGACGATCGGTCTTTGCGCGAAGGTCGGCACGATCATCGCCATCAGCGCGATTGCCGGAAGGAAGATGATGTAGACTTCCGGGTGGCCGAAGATCCAGAACAGGTGCTGCCACAGCAGCGGATCGCCGCCGCGTGCCGCGTCGAAGAACGGCCAGTCGAACATTCGTTCCATCTCGAACAGGATGTCGCCAGCGATCAGCGGCGGGAAGGCGAAGAGGATCATGCCGGCCACGATCAAGAGATACCAGGCGAAGAGCGGCATCATGTTGATGCGCATACCGGGAGCGCGGCACTTCATGATGCCGACGATGAGCTCCACCGCAGCGGCGATCGACGCGACCTCGATGAAGGACAGGCCGAGCAACCAGATATCCGCGCCGATACCGGAATATTCCTTGTCGGTGGCGAGCGGCGGATACATGAACCATCCGGTGTTCGGCGCCGCGCCAAAAAAGATCGAGCCGCAGACGAAGACGCCACCGAGCGCGAAACTCCAGAAGCCGAAGGCAGAAAGCCGGGGGAAGGGCAGTTCGCGCGCGCCGAGCATGGAAGGGAGCAGGAAGATCGCCACCGCCTCGAAGATCGGTACGGCGAAGAGGAACATCATCACCGTGCCGTGCAGGGTGAAGGCTTGGTTGAACATGTCGGCGGAGAGAAAATCGTTTCCCGGGACGGCGAGCTGCACGCGTACCAGCAGCGCCAGCACCCCGGCAAACAGCATGAAGACAAAGGCGGCCGCGCCGTACCACAAGCCGATCTCGGTATTGTTGACGGAGGTCCAGTAGCGCCAGCCGGACGGCGTGCGCCAGACCTCGCGCAACTGCGCCTCCTGCGCTGTCCGGTCTTCGCTGGAGAGCTCGGTCATTGAAGCCCCACCAGGTAAGTGGCGATGGCGGCGATGTCTTTTTCCGGCAGCATGTCGAAGGCCGGCATTTTTGCGCCGGGCTTCACCGCGGCCGGATCGCGGATGAAACGGGCGACATTCTGCGCCGTGTTGGCAAGCGTGCCGGCGCCGACCGTCTGGCGCTGGCCGAAGAAGGTGAGGTCCGGGCCGAGGGTTGCCGGCCCCGTTACGCCGCGTACCCCATGACAGCCGGCACAGCCATGATAGGCAAAGAGCCGCTCGCCTTCGCCGGTACCCGGCCGGTTGCCCCCCGCCTGCGCCCGGCGCCAGGTGGCATAATCGTCCGGCTCCATGACGACGACCGAAAAGGCCATCAGCGTATGCGACGTGCCGCAGAATTCCGCGCAGGGCGCGCGAAAAAGCCCGGTGCGCGTCGGCTCCAGCGACAGCGTGTTGGTCCGGCCGGGGATCATGTCCATCTTGCCGCCGAGTGCCGGGATCCAGAAGGAATGGATGACATCGGCGGCCTTCAGCGAAAAGGCGGTGCGCGTGCCGACCGGCAGCCGCAGCTCGTTTGCCGTCTCGAAGCCCGCCATGCCGTCGCTGGCCGGATAGCGGATTCGCCACCAGAATTGCTCGCCGGTGACCTCGATCGTTTCCGGCGCGGGGGCGACGCGCGCCAGCCACGGCCGGATCGCAGGCATCAGCCAGACCGCATAGGCAAGCAGCGCCAGAAGCACCACGACGGGAAGGGCAACCCCGCCCCAGGCGATCAGCCGCCCGGCCTTCTCTGCCGACCACGGCGTTTCGCGTCGCCGCCCGGCATGGATCAGCAGGCCGACCACGGCGATCCAGATCAGCGCGCCACCCACCACCATGACAAGAAAGAGCTGAAAAACCGCCGCGGCCTCCTCTCCCGCCGGGTCGAGCGCCGACTGCGCGCCGGTGCAGCCGCTCAGCGGGATCAGCAGGATGGGGAGGGCGCGTCGGGAAATCGATCTTGCTCCTGAGGGACTTAATTTGAGCGATATGGCTCGCGTCCGGCGGCGGGCAAGGGGGTAAACCTGCACCGGCGCCGATCTTCCTCATTTGCTGCCGGGACGGGATTTGCTGCGACGCTGAGCCCCTAGATTAGCCACGAGCATCGCCTTTTCAAATGCGGGGACGTCGAATACTTTTGCTTGCTCTACTCAAGCACTTTTACGTCCGGATCTAGGATTGTTTGGCGCCTTTAGGCACTAGTGCGCCTCTTGCTTTGCGAGGGCCTCGACGCTCATTGTCGTTGGAGCCGTTCCTGCCGAGAACAGCACCATGCTGATAATCGATCCGAAGATGAGGACGAAGGTGGTGAGCAAACAAATGCCCATGACATTGGCTTTCAGTCTCACAGGGTCGACTCCTATCAAAACGGCGCGAGCGGAAATGGGCTGGGCTTACGGCCCTCAGCAGGCCGCGGGTGTGTCGCGCAGGCATGCGTCTGATCCTCCAGCACTCTTTTGACTGCCGCATAGGCAATCTCCGGCGCCCAGCCCGCTTGAGTGATTTTGTCGATCAATTCGCACACTGGTCGTGCAACAGCGTTCTCGCAGTCGCTCTGCGCGGATGCGTCACTCATTGGTTTGCGTGGCGAGGTGATAAGCGTCGTCATGGTGTCTCCTTTTGAACGAGGCCAGTCGGGGCTTTGACTGGCCTCGCGCCTTCCCTCGTCCTCTTGGGATAAATCCAATACGGATAGCGTAGCGCACCAGTAACGCGGTTCACTGGCTTTGGTTCGAGCGGCTCCGAGCCTCGCATCGACGGTAAGACAAATTTGGAAGTTACTTGAAGCCTGAAACTTCCGAGAGCGCCATCCTGGTGAGGTCTCGCGGATGAACACGCCAACCTATTCAGGGGGTCATTCTGCGCTTGCGGCTTCAGCTCTTGGCTAGCGCCGTGCCAGTTTGGTGCGGCCGGCTTCCCTAATTGA
Source organism: Shinella sp. GW835-FHT14H05 (assembly GCF_058793575.1). Classification (NCBI taxonomy): domain Bacteria; kingdom Pseudomonadati; phylum Pseudomonadota; class Alphaproteobacteria; order Hyphomicrobiales; family Rhizobiaceae; genus Shinella; species Shinella sp. GW835-FHT14H05. The sequence continues at coordinate 6,725 of NZ_JBXAFY010000001.1, forward strand.
GAACGACGAGTCTGAGCCGATCGAGATCAATCCCGCGCTTATGGCCGCTTCGATGGTCTCGGAAAAGTCCGAGCCGGCCAACCCATGTTTTCTGGAGTAGTTTTCTACCGTGCCGCGGGGGGCAGACGGCGAGACCCCGTAGCGCGGGCTAAGGAAGGCGCCGAGAATGATTTTGAATTTTTCGTTGAGGGTCACGGCTTTCTCCAATGTTGCCCAATGGTGCTAACAGCATCCGCACCATCAAGATAGGGCGCAAGGTGATTGCCGCATAAGCGCACAGACCCTGCGCAGCAGGGCAAGCAGGGAACAAAGTGCGTCATGATCGGTTCGGTCTTCCCAATGCAGCAGGAATAATGAAGTGGAGAAAGCGATGGCCGACCGCAAGCAAGTCTCACGTGAAGACGATTTTCGTGACTTCGAGCAACGGGACATCCGCGATGGATGGCCCTATGCCGACAAGGACGCCGATCCACGCGAAGCGCGGAACGCACCCTATGGCGCCCCGGACGCAAACTTCGACCAGTTGGACAATGAGGGTGTCGAGGTGTCGCTCGATCCGGTGGCGACCGACGTGAGCGGCGCTCCCCTGCCATTTTCCGACGGGACGGAAGATGTGATCGCGGACGACGAACTGGAAGAGCGCATAACGCTAGCACTTGAAGGCGACAAGCAGATCGACCTTGCCTCCCTGGAGATCAACGTCCGCGACGGCGTGGTCGACATCGATGGCAGTATCGACAGCGAGGACGATCGTCGCCATCTCATTGGCTCGATCCGCGCCGTCAAGGGCGTTCGCAATGTGCATGCGCGGGAGCTGCTGACACGGGGCGTCGATAGCCATATTCCGAACGATAGCGAAGAATAGGATCCAACGGCGACGGCGCCTTCGTTCCAGGAAATGGGGCGGACGACGCTGGAGCGACGTGGCCGGCAGGACGCGCCTTCCTAATAGGGGCGGCGCGTCCATTTGCCGAGATCCAACCGGAAATGATGTGGTGAGGCTCGGAAAGCCGGTGGAGTCGATGCGAAGACTGCGCTCGACGACGTCTCTTCGATCATAGCCGACTACAGGGGGCTGTCGTTGCGCTGAGAACCGCAAAATCGCAGGTCGTCCTCGTGGAACAAAGAGGAGCCATGTGGGTTTCCCAAACTCCTATTCAATGGAGGAAACCGACATGGACCATACAAATCACGTACGTCTCACCGCTGCCGAAATGACGCCTGACGTTCTGGAAGGCGCAACCATTTATGGGGCGGACGACCACAAGGTCGGCACCCTTGACCATGTCCACGGCGCTGGCTCCGGAAGCACCGCTGTGATCGACGTCGGCGGGTTCCTTGGCATCGGTGCGAAGCCGGTCGGCGTTCCGCTGACCGATCTCGAGTTCATGCGCGACGAGGACGGCGACGTTCACGCGGTGACGGCCTGGACCAAGGACCAGCTCAAGGCGATGCCCGAACACCATCACTGACAGGTATTTCAGCAGACCTGAAGCCCGGCTCGATGCCGGGCTTCAGGTCGTGGATCGGCTCAAAAATCGCGGAGACTGAAATGGTGGATAAGGAGCGGCACCGTGAGCGTGCCTAAAAAATCTGGGAGAACGAAGGCCGTCCGTACGGCCAACACGCCGACCATTGGAGGCGCGCCGGAGAGGAAGTGGAGTTGACCGAGCAGGAGTCGGATGACGTGGCCCGGGTCAATCAGCAAGCCGACGACGAATTCGCGCGCGGCGGCGGGGAAAGCGAGCCCGCAAACATCAGGCCTCCCTCAGTGGCGAGCCCCGATTGACGTTGCAGGAGGCCAAGATGAGCGACAAGTTCAAAAAAGGCGACAAGGTGAACTGGGAGACCAGCCAGGGCGAAACCGAAGGCAAGGTCGTAAGGAAGCAGACCAGCGAAACAAAGATCAAGGGCCATAACGTCAAGGCCACGAAAGATGATCCTCAGTTCATCGTCGAAAGCGACAAATCGGGCAAGCGGGCAGCGCACAAGCCAGAGGCGCTCAAGAAGGCCTAGAGCCTTTGTCGGATGTGAGCCTCGAATACGGCCGGCAAGATGGACATTGACGATTTCGGATGACGCGTGGTGCAGCTGGCCTCGCCGCCGATCCAGCCCTTCGCTCTCGGAATTGTAACGGGCGGACCGTCGGTCTCTTGCCAGAACAACGACGGAGCGACGTGCTCCGCCGACCATCTATATGTGGCGTGTCAGGTGAGCCACGGTGCCATCATTTCATCAGCCCGGCCGAGCGCAGTGCATTCTCGATGACGGATTGGATCTTGTTTCCAGCACCGCCGCTCGGGTGTATGGCGGGACGCTCGTCGATGACTTCGGCCTTCGGACGCTCGCGGCGCTCGAAGGAGGCCGCAAGTCCCCACGTCCTTGCGATCTCCACGGTGGAGGAAACGCCGACATCGAGCATGAAGGGCGCGCCGTGGCCATAGCCGGTGGAGGAATCGATGGGTGTGCCGTGGGCCATGCCGGGGATCCGGTAGAGTTCGATGGCATCCGTGCCGCGTTCGTCGCGCCAGGCCGACCGGGAATATTTGGCGAATGTCTCTGAGGATGTCGGCTGTTCCGGCAATGCATGCACGCCGCGCCACTGCGCGACGATCGCGGCCGCATTTTCCGGCACGACCGTGTTGTCACCCGTTCCGTGCCAGACGGAAACCGTCGGCCACGCGCCCTCATACCGTGAGGCGGCGCGCAGGCTTGCCTGCAGGGCGTTCGTTTTGGGAAGCCCTTGCCCGCGCATGCGATCGAATGCTTCAGGCACGGTTGACGCGGCAGAGTAGGGGAGGCCGGCGATGATGGCGCCGCCGGCAAAAACATCCGGGTAACAGGCCAGCATCGCATTCGCCATGGCGCCGCCGGCCGAGAGGCCGGTGATGTAGACCCGGCGCTCATCGATGTGATGAGCGGCGACCATCGTGGCAATCATCTGCCGGATGGACATGGCCTCGCCCTCATCGCGCCGCGTGTCGGCGGCATTGAACCAGTTGAAGCACAGGTTCGCATTGTTCTGTCTGACCTGTTCGGGAAAAAGGACGACGAAACCGTAATCCTCGGCGAGCGCCGACCAGCCGGAGCCGGCGTCGTAACCGGCGGCGGTTTGGGTGCAGCCGTGCAGCACGACCACCAGGGCAGGCGCGGTCGGCAGATGCTTGGGCACATGGTGCCATGAGGTCAGAGCACCAGGGTTGCTTCCGAATTGATCGAGTTTCCTGAGAATGGAGCCCGTCGGGGCGGCGGGCTTCACCGCGCGCAACCGGGCGAGGCGTTCGAGCGTATCGGACAGGGATCTCATGGGGTGCTCCAGGGGCGCGCCGGATTGGCGCATACACCCTAACCCATTAGTAGCGATATGGTTGCTGCACTGCACAATAAATCTGCTTTGAGGAAAGAAGCCGCCCCGGGAGGCGGCTTCGATCAGGTCTAGCGCTTGACAATCAATGCGGCTTCTTCGTCGTCACGCTGACGTCCACCGAGGGCGGCGGCAGCGGACGCGATGAACGCGCCGACGAGCAGCGACAGGGCACCGAGCATCGCCACCGTCGCGGCGGACTTGCGCGCCTCATCGGCGGCTTTCAGCGCGGCATTCTTTGCATCCTCGACCTGCTGAAGAACCTGGTCAACCCGGGCACGCGCTTCCTCCGGGGTCACGCCGGCGCGCGATGCGACGATGGCGGACATATAGGCCCGGTCGGCTTCCGGTACACCATCGTTGACCGCGCCTTGCACCAGGATGCGGGAAATCTCGGCGGTGGCCGATACGTCATCGCCCTGCGCCCGCGTTGTCAGATCCTGCGGGCGAAGCAGAAGGTCCGTAAAGTAGCCGGTGGCCGCGTCGGGCGACGCATCGCTGTTTGCTGCCGCGGCCGAGCCTGCAACTGTCGCGGTTGCTGCGACCGTCGAGGCGGCCTGCACGCCCGTCCCGGCAAGCGACGTGAAAGCGGAACCGGCCAGGCCTGCAACGACAACTGTCGCCAAGGCCCAGCTGAGAAAGCCATGCGCCGTATCGCGGAAGAAGACCTCATCCGTATGGATGCCGGCCCATTTGGTGCGAAGGCGACCGGTGAGATAGCCGCCAAGCGCCGAAGCGAGCCATTGCACGACGACGAACCAGATCGCCGCCGTCACGCTGACCGCCGTAAAGGACGCGCTTTCCCCCGCCCAGGGCGAGACCATCGTGAGGCCGACCCCGGAACCCAGAAGGAGGAGGATGATCGTCGTGGCGGCTGCCGCGACCGAACCGCCGATTACGGGACCCCAGGCGAGCGCCGGCGTGCTGGATTCAACGCCGACGTCGGAGACGTCAGAACTGTAAAGGGACATGTCCGTCTCCTATCGCAGGAAGAGAACGAGCAGGATGACGATCGGCAGGGGAATGCCCAGAAGCCAGAGAAGAATACCGCGACCCATTTTTGAAAACCTCCAATTGCCTGCGAGCGAATGTTCGCAGCATGGCGCGTCAACTCTTTGAAACGGCTGATGTTCCACGGGTTATCATCACCATTTTCTATTTTTCTCTTCGTGGAACCATGCGCCTGGCACGGTGTTCTTGTGGAGCCTGCTCTCAGGCTTCAACGAGGAAATAATCATGAAAAAACTTCTCCTAGCCGCAGCGCTTGTGGGCGCCTCGACTTTTGGCGCCTTTGCTCAGACGTCCACGACCCCGACGACTGATGGCGACACACCCGCGGTTGCCACGCCCGACAGCATGAATGCGACAGCGCCTGTCGAGGGTGCCAACAGCTTCACTGAGGACCAGGCGAAGGAACGCATCGCACAGGCCGGCTATGCTGAGGTCACCGACCTTGCCTTGGACGACAAGGGCATCTGGCAGGCCAAGGCGATGAAAGACGGCAAGGCCGTGACTGTCGCGCTCGACTACCAGGGCAACATCGTCGCCAAGTAATTTCAGACTTCAGGAGATTCCCATGAAAACTGTTACCGGACTGTTCGACGATTACTCCGATGCCAGCGCCGCCGTCAGCGCCCTGGAGGCACGTGGTGTGCCCTCCAGCGATATCAGCATCGTTTCCAACAATGCGGACGAACGCCACGGCAAGGAAACCAATGCCGCTGAAGGTGCCGGAACCGGCGCGGGCATCGGTGCTGCCGTTGGCGGCGTCGGCGGCCTCCTGACCGGACTGGGCATCATGGCCATCCCCGGTGTCGGGCCGGTCGTCGCCGCCGGGTGGCTCGCTGCCACGGCAGCAGGTGCGGTCGCCGGTGCCGTGGCAGGCGGTGCGGCCGGCGGGCTGATCGGCGCTTTGACCGAATCCGGCGTGTCCGAAGAACACGCGCACGTCTACGCCGAAGGTGTGCGCCGCGGCGGCACGCTGGTGACCGCGAAGGTTGACGACAGCCTGCAGGCCGAAGCCGAGGCCATCCTTCGCAAGTCGAATTGGGTGGACCCCGAGCAGAGGCGCGCGGCCTATGCCGAAGGCGGCTGGACGAGCTTCGACGACACGCAGAAGCCTTATGGTACGGCCGAAATCGAACAGGAACGTCTGCGCTACAGGCGCTGATGGACCAAGGAAAAGGCCGGCACCCGCCGGCCTTTTTTTGATTGATGAGGGAAGGTGTCGCCAATTGTTGCGCCACCCGTAAAAACAACATCAGGTCGCCTCTAGAACCATATTAAGGGGCGTCTCGGCGGCGCGCCGAACGCGAGTGAAGCCACCGGATCGGATCACTTCGGCGAGCCGTTTCTCCCCCGCCTGAGCACCGAGCGCGAGCCCCGTCTCCTGCGCCAGCGACGTGGGAACGCAAATCATCGTCGACGCCGAGTAGTAGAGCCGGCCGACGGGATTGATATTGTCTTCCAGCTTGTCCCCAGCCATGGGCTCGACCACCATCCATATCCCATCCGGCTTCAGCGCCCGGCGAATATGTGTTGCCGCTGCCTTGGGGTCGCCCATGTCGTGCAGGCAGTCGAAACAGGTGATCAGATCGAAATCGCGTCCATCGAAGTCCTGGGCACGACCGACGTCGAAGCGCACGTTCGCCAAGTCATGCGATCGAGCGTGCGCCGTTGCAGCGGCGATCGAGTCCGGATGGAAGTCATAGCCCGTGAAGCGGGAATGCGGGAAAGCCTGTGCCATCAGGATCGTCGACAGTCCGTGCCCGCATCCGACATCCGCCACTTTCGCTCCCGCCTTGAGCTTGTCGACGACACCGTCCAACGCCGGAAGCCAATCCTGCACGAGGGCATTGACGTAGCCCGGGCGGAAAAGCCGTGCCACGGCGCAGAACATGCAGCCGGCCTGGTCGCCCCAGGCGACGCCCCTTCCGGTCTTGAAGGCGGCTTGCACCTTCGGCTGGTTTTCAGCCATTGCAGCAGCGGTATCGAATGCGCCGATCAGATTGACGGGGCTGTCGGGCTCGGCAAACACGAATGCCTGCTCGGGGGTGAGCGAGAACCGTCCGTCCTCATAGTGCACGTAACCCGACGCCGCCTGTGCTGCGAGCCACTCTCGCACGTACCGAGGCGAACATCCCGCAGCATCGGCGAATTCATCGGCCGTTGAGGGGCCGATTTCCTTGAGCGTCTTGTAGAGGTCCAGAGCATCGCCGATCCGCACCAGCGGAACGCTGACGGCGCCGCCAAGATCACCAAGCACGCGGCCGACGAGTTCATTGAGCGCTGTTTCATTGAGTTCCATCATGTGAGTTCCCTCCTGTTCCGGGGCGACATGTTGCCGCCCACGATCAGAGAATGGGCTTAGTTCCTAGGGATGGCATGAGGCGCAAGTCCCGAGCGGGGGAGGAAATCCGCCAATGCGAGGGACAGATGTCCCGTTCCGCCTTGCGAGGAGAAGCCGGCTCTCGACGCAGGCTATCGAGACAGCGCGACGACAATCGCTTGCGAGCGGCTGTGTACGTCGAGTTTGCCGAAGAGCACCGACAACTGGTTGCGCACGGTCTTCACGCTCTTGCCGAGACGTTCCGCAATCTCGCGGTTGTCGAGCCCCTCTGCGACGAGGTCGAGAAGTGCCGCCTCCACGGGCGTCAAACCGGCTTCGCGGACCGCAAGCGGCCGCATGGGCCGATCCTGCCCCAGGAAGGCGGCCAGTTCGGACAGGAAGACGGGCCAGGCGGGTTCATCGGGCAGCAAGACGTGGTTCTTGCTCTCGAGCGGTACGAAGCGTGCGCCCGGAATTGCCGCTGCAAGCTTGCAGCCCTGGTCGAACGGCACGCGCATGTCACCGCGGCTATGGGCGATCAATGTCGGCACGCTGAGGGTCGCCGCGAGCTCCAGCACATCGATGCCCTGCATGTTCCATAGCAGTTGCGCGGCGACGTCGCCTGCCGCCGTCAGGCGCTCGAGATCGCCCCACCAGCGATGCTGCTCCGGTGTGCCATCCGGGATGAAGAGATTGGTGAAGAACTGGGCGAATGCCGGGTTGTCGCGTCCCCAGCCCACGCGGATGAAATTGACAAGGGTCTCGGCTTCCAGTCGCTCCGCATCGGTCTGCGCCCGGACCCGGGCGCCCTGGCCGTAGGCGTTCAGAAGCACCAGGCGGGAGACACGCTCGGGATGCCTCGCGGCATAGGCGATGGCAAGAGCACCGCCCTGCGAAAGGCCGAGGAGGACGAATTGCGGTTCCTCGATCGTTTCGGCCACGGCCTCCAGATCCGCATGCCACGCATCGACCGAGAGGTCGGCAACGTAGCGATCCGACAGACCGCAGCCGCGTGGATCGTAGCGCACGAACCGGTTGCGGGCCGAAAGCGCCTGGAGCCATGGCCGCCAGACGGGGCTCTGGAGATCATAGTCGACATGGCTGAGCCAGTGGGCCGCGCGCAGGAGTACCTGTCCCTTCCCGCAGGACGCGAGGGCGATACGGGTGCCATCTGCCGAGCTGCAGAACCGTATGGTCTGGTCGAGTTTCATGGGCCAAGACTATCGCAGTGGAAAGTCGCGTGACAGGTTTATGTTACAGCCCGGCCGCGCCCCCTCGGAAGGTCGAATTTCGCCCGGGCCTCACGGAATTTCATTGTAAGCCAGCGCGCCGGCATCAGCCTCCGCCTTTTGTTCCGCCGTCAGCCTCGATCGTGCCGCCTCAGCGACCGTGAGGGTGCCCGCCGGCCGCCACCATACGTCGTGGGTCAGCGTGGACATGTCGTTGTCGAGAAGAATGTAGTCGGCAAATTTCTCGCCGAATTTCCGGAAGGCGGCCGGCACAGTATAGGCATAATCCGTGATCTCGCTTACGCGTTCGCCATTTCTCGCGGAGAAAATCGTGGCACCGCCTTCATGAACGACGGAGTAGAGGTCGCCTTCCGGGGAGAAAGACGAATAGAGCCCTTTCGTCACGTCTCCGATCTTTTGCCCGGTCTGTGTATCCAGGACGGTTATTTGGTACGAGCCGCCATTGTCGAGTTCCTGGACAGTCATCCGCGTCCCGTCGGGGCTGAAACCGAATCCGATCGGATAAATCTCGTCCGGGACCGGTAAGACACCGGAGCCGATCATGGCGTTCTGCGACAATGACCATCGGCCGACGACGATCGCCTTTCCTATTTTGGGGGAATTGTTGGTGCAAACGAAGGAAAGGGATGCGCCGTCGGCGTTCAGCACGGCAAAACCCCTGTCCAGGTTCCAGCCGGCTATCTTGACCAGCCTGTTGCACCTGGAGCCGAGATCAAACTCGAAACGCTTCGCGCCACTCGCCACATCCCAGCCCTGCACCAATGCCACGCCCTTCTTGTGGAGCGTGCCGACAAGAACCGCTCCATCCTGACTGAACACCAAAATTGGGGGTTTGAGGCCACCATAGGCCGGGCCGAGATTCTTTGCCGAGAGTGTGATCGTCGCGACGGTCTCGCCCGTGATGGCATCTGAGACTTTTATGATCCCTTCGCCCAGATAGGCTGCCACGCGCGATCCGTCCGCGGAGAATTTTGCGCTGGGAACTGCGGTGCCCAGGTCTCCGAGAGCGCCGATCACCTTCTTGGTGGAGGTATCCCAGATTTCCAGCGTGCCTTTGCCTGTTCCGCGATATTCGCGGTCGACGGAGGCGACGACGGCCCGGCTGCCGTTCGCATTGACGATGACGACGTGAATGTTGTTTGCAGGGACGGGAAGAACGATGCTGCTGGACCGCGCAGCAGCCGTCAGCGCCTGATAGGCGGATGGATATTGTGCCGCGGTCGTTTCGTCTATTCGCTGCGGAAGCCCGCGAAAGGCTTCGACGATCGCACCCTGGACATCGCCGGTTCCCAACAGACGCTTCGACGTCGCCGCATGATTTTGGGAGACCGCAATCGCCTCCTCGAGCGTCAGGACGCCGTTCAACAGGATCTCGGCGGTGAGCGACGATTTTATCCATGGTGTCTGAGACCAGTCCGTCGCCTCGCCGACGCTGCGAGAAACCTCGCTCAGGGCGCGCTGAACCGAGAAGCCGGGGGTCTTTACGGCTTTGACGAAGGCAGCGGTGAAGGGGCTGAGGTCTCCCTCGCCATCTGTCGCCGTTGCATTCGGTGATGTCGAATAGGCAACGAAGATGCCGCGCGCTTGCTTTCTCGCGCCTGACATCCCCGGGTCGACCTTCGCCAACCCTCTGTCGAGGCTGCGGCCGGTCGATACGGACAAACCCTGGTTGCCCTCGCCTGCGAACGGGTTGTTCCGGCAAGCATCAAGGAAAACGAGGATCGATGCCGATTTTTCCTTCATACCGTCGATGATCTCATCGATGTAGACGAAGGCATCGGAAAGGCCGTCGCCGGCCTTGGCATCGGTTGCAACCAGATAGTTGCGATCGTCGATCTGGATGCCGTGGCCGGAATAATAGATGAGCGCGATATCGTCACCCAAAAGGGCCGCCTGCATACGCGCGACGCAGTCGCGTATCGTTACCCCTCGCGCATCGATTGCCAGGAACACCGTGAAGTTCAGCTTTCGAAGGACGTCGCTCACGGCGGAGGCATCATGCGCCGGGTTGCGAAGCGGTGGTATTCCTCCGCTATAGGCCGCGTTTCCGATCACAAGGGCGAACTTGCCCGCCTTGCTTTGAATTGCATCGCTTGGAACGGCCGCATCGGCAGCCGCAATCTCGTGGCACGTATCGGTGGGAACCTCTTGCGTTGCCGCCCATGCGCCGGCGAAGGTTTGTGAAAATACCGAGCCGAGCACAAACATTGCACAGGCGAGCAAACTTTTCACAAGCATGTTCAATTCCTCGGAGGAAAATCCAACGGCGAATATATTGGCAATGCCTGGAACGGATGATCGTGTGGGTAGCACGCCCATTAGAAAAAGTAAATATTAACGCCGTTGAGGGGCAGCGATCCTTGGATGAATGTGGGTCTGATCTGCCGGAAATTTTTCACGATCCTGTCAAGCTCAGGTCTATTGCGGCATTTCCCGAATGGGCTCGTGTCGAGGGACGAGCAGGCAAGCAGGGACGATCAGTGCCGCGATCAAAAGCATGGCGACGAAGGTGGAATGCAGGGCATGCTGCAATGCAAGCCGGATGTTTTCGCCATCGGCCATGATGGTGCCGGTGCCGTTCAGCAGGGCTCGCAGTTGTTCTGGCGTAATCGGCTGGCCATTGGTGGAATGCGCCAGTCCATAGGTTAGCACCGCACCCAGCACGGCGGCGCCGAGCGTGCTGCCGAGATTGCGCGAAAAAACATTGGACGCCGTGGCGCTGCCGCGCTCGGTCCAACTCACGCTATCCTGCGTAAGAATCAGCGCGCTGATGTTCAGCAGGCCCATGCCGAAACCCATTATCAGCGAGCCGGCGCCGGCCAGTATCGCGGAGCTCGACGGCGTGAGCAGCACGAGGAGACATGTGCCGACCGGAATGCATATGCTGCCGGTGATCATGATGGGCCGCAGGCCGAACCGGGCAAACTGGCGCGACGCGATCGTTGCGCCGCAGGGCCAGCCCAGGAGCAGCATGGTCAGGGCGAAACCCGCCACCAGCGGTGAGCCGTTGAGAACGGTCTGCACGTACATCGGCAGGAATGTCGTCAGCCCCATGATCGACATGCTTGCGAAGAAAACAGCCAGGTTCGAGAACGCTATGGGTCGCTTCAGCCACAAATCTGGAGCGACCATAGGCGCCTCGGCGCGCCGCTCCTGCCAGATGAACGCGAAAAGAGCTGCGATGGCGATGGCCAGGGCCATCATAGCGGTGCTGGAGATCGTGGTTTCCATTTCCGTCAGGGCAACCATCAGGGCGGAAATGGACACCGCAAAAAGGGAAGCGCCGAGGATATCGATGGAGACGACGCGTGTCCGTTTCTCCTCATGCAGGAACAGAACGAACCCAAGTGCCGCAAGAAGTCCAACCGGCACATTGATCCAGAAGATCCATGCCCATGGGAGGTTATGAATGATGAGACTGCCGAGAAGCGGTCCGATAACGGCAGACAACGCCCAGACGCTTGCCAGGTAGCCTTGAACCTTGCCACGCTGATTGCCTGGAAACAGATCAGCGACCACCGTCATTGCCACGGGTTGAATCGCCCCCGCGCCAATCCCCTGCAAAAGACGAAAGGCGATCATCGATGGCATCGACCATGCGAAGCCCGCGAGCACGGAGGCAAACAGGAATAGCGCGATGCCGATCAGGATCATCGGCTTGCGGCCATAAATATCTGCAAGCTTGCCGAAGACCACCGTCGTCGCCGTCTGGGTCAAAAGGAAGGACGAAAAGACCCAGGAATAAAGATTGATTTGTCCGAGCTGGGCGGCGATCTGCGGCATTGCAGTCGAAACGATCGTTGCCTCGATGGCGATCATTGCCATGCTTGCCATGATCGCGGCGACGACGAGCCCGCGATGGGAGCTTCTTTCCGACATGGATGGCTTTCAGGCTAAGGCGGCGGGCCTGGAGAGGCACTTTGCGCCGATGGAGAGGTCATTGCATGAAGCTCTAACTACTCCTCGCTCCCCATGCGTCAAGCACCGATACAGTTTTTATCAGGCAAGGACACGACGGGCGCTTCGCCTGTTTCGTTGAGGGAGGTAGGCATCAGCGCCGCGAGCAATGATCTCGTCTTCGCGGAGCGTGTGTTTCTCGCTAAATCAGCACGTCGCGACGGCCCTGCGGGCGAATTCGCTTGGGGGCAGCCGACTTTTTGGCTGAAGGCGCTGGCGGATTTGTAACCGACCTTTTCGGCGATTTCTTCAAGGCTGCCGCGTGAGTGGAGAAGGGTGTCCTTGGCGAGCGCAGCCACGCCATCCACTCTTCGAGCGCAGCCGTGCCCCGCGTTTGTATCGAGGCAACATTGTTGCGTGGGCCGAAGAGCGGACGGAGGCGAATGCGGGTGCCGGCCGCGTGATCGGGCAAATCCGCGCCCTAGCCGATGGTCTGCTTGCCGCGTCCAACCCCTCCCGCGTCCGTGGGCATCGTCGCCGATGGCCGGGTGCTTCGCGGACGCAAGGGCATGGCGGCTCACATCGGCCATATGTCCGTGGTGCCGAACGGCGAGCTTTGCCCCTGCGGAAACAGGGGGTGTTTCGAGGCATACGGCTCCGGCACGGCGTTTACCAAGCGCGCTCGGGTCCGCGCGCTCGCCAGTGAGGAGACCACTCTTGGAAAAGGCGGAAGCCCCGTTCACAGCCGCGATGTGTTCGCTGCGGGAAGGAATGGTGACGTTCTCGCCAACCGTCTGATCGATGAGGAGGCGGAGATACTGGGGCGGGGTTTCGTCAGCCTGGTTCACATCTTCAGCCCTGACGTCGTGATCATGGGCGGCGGTCTTTCCCATGAATTCGACCGTCTTCGCCCTGGAATCCAGGACTATATTGCTCGCTGGGCCATGCCCGCCTTCAAGGACGTGACTGTCGTTCGGGCGGCGCTCGGTCAAAATTCCGGTCTGGTCGGCGCGGCGGCTCTGGCATTTCTTGCCGACAGGCCGCAAGAGAGCGCATCTGCGCTCGCCGCGCGTCGTTGAAAATCGAAGTGGAGCCATACCGTGCTGACAATCCAGAGACTGAGCCTTGCCGACGCCCGCACCCTGATCGAGGGCGCCCGCGCCCGCGCCGAGGCAATCGGCGTGCCCATGTGCATCGCCGTGACCGATGAATCGGGTCAGCTGATCGCGTTCGAGCGTATGGACGGCGGAAAGGTCACGAGCACCACGATCGCCCAGGACAAGGCCTTCACGGCCGCCGGCGCCAAGCGCACCACAGAGAGCTATTGGGAAGCGAGCCAGCCCGGCAAGCCCGCTTACGGCATCAATTCGGCTATCGGCGGGCGTCTGCTGGTCGTGGCCGGCGGTATTCCCGTCATCGTGGACGGGCAGGTCGTTGGCGCGGTTGGCGTCAGCTCGGGCACGCCCGCGCAGGACAGCGATTGCGCGCAGGCAGGCATCGATCTTTTCCTCGCTGGCCTGAGCGCTTCCGAAAAGTCCTGACGGACAGGACGGGCCGGTCTGACCCGGCCCGTCATCGATCAGTGTTCGGCGGCGAACATCGGCCCGCCCTTGTGCGCGGGGAAGCCGTAGCCGTTGATCATCACCAGGTCGATGTCGCCGGGGCGGGCGGCGATGCCCTCCGCGAGTAGCGCCGTTCCTTCGTCCACCATCGCCTTGAGCAGGCGGTCCATGATCTCCTGCGCGGTGAACGCGCGGGGCACAATGTTTTTCGCGGCCCGCGCCGCTTCGATCACTGCCGTCACGGCGGGATCGATGGTGCGCTCGCCGTTGGGGTAGGCGTACCAGCCGAGGCCGGTCTTGCGGCCGAGGCGGCCGGCTTCGCAGAGCCGGTCGGCGATTTCCACATAGCGCTCAGCGGGATCGCGTGTTGCGGCCAGCCGCTTGCGGCGTGCCCAGGCGATTTCGAGACCGGCCATGTCGTTGACGGCGAAGATGCCCATTGGAAAACCATAGGCCTCCAACGCGGCATCGATCTCGTGCGGCAAGGCACCATCCTCCAGCATGAACTCCGCCTCGCGGCGATAGGCGGAGAAGATGCGGTTGCCGATGAAACCTTCCGTGACGCCGCAGACGATGGGAAGCTTGCCGAGGCGTTTGACGAAGGTTAGCGCGCTCGCCAGCACGTCGGGCGCGGTTTTGGCGCAATCGACGACTTCGACCAGCCGCATGACATGAGCGGGCGAGAAGAAATGCAGGCCCACCACGCGGGACGGAGCGGCCGTCGCGGCGGCGATCGCATCGGGATCGAGGTAGCTCGTATTGGTCGCCAGAATGGCGCCGGGCGCAACGATGCCGTCGAGCCTGCGAAACAGCGCCGTCTTGACGGAGAGGTCGTCAAAGACGGCTTCCACGACGAGGTCGGCTGCCGCAAGGTGTGTGGCCTCGGACGTTGTTTCGAGCCGGGCGAGGCAGGCCTCGCGCGCCTCCGCGGTCAGGCGCCCGGACTGGATGGCCTTGTCGAGGATGCCGGCGATGCGCGCGCGCCCGGCGGCGGCAGCCTCCTGCGTCTGTTCCAGAGCGATGACGCGGTAACCGCTGGTGAGAGCCGAGACCGCTATGCCGGAACCCATCAGCCCCGTGCCGACGATCCCGACAGTTTCGATCCGTCGCGGCGAGACTTCAGCGAGTTTTTCGACCTTGCCGGCAGCGCGCTCGGCAAAGAAGACATGCCGTAGTGCCGCGGATTCCTCGGAGTCGCGCAGATGCAAGAACGTGGCGCGCTCCTCCGCCAGACCTTGTTCAAGGTCGAGCTGGCCAGCCACTTTGACGAGGCGGACGGCTTCTGCCGGCGCCAACTGGCCGCGGCTTCTGGCAAGCACCTTTGCTTCCGCGGCGTCGATAGCGGCGGCACCTGCGGCGAAAACATCGATGCTCCCGGTCCGGCGCAGCGGCTGCCCGGCGTGCACGGCCGCCACGGCTGCGGCTACAGGGTCGGCGGCGACGGTATCGGCGAGACCGAGCGCAACAGCTTCGCGCGTCTTCACCGCGCGCCCCGTTCCGATGAGATCGATGGCGGCGATCGGGCCGATCAGGCGCGGCAGGCGTTGTGTCCCGCCGGCGCCCGGAACGATGCCGAGTTTCACCTCCGACAGGCCGAACGAGGCGTTCTCGCCGGCAATGCGGCCGTGGCAGGCAAGCGCCACTTCGCAGCCGCCGCCCAATGCCGCGCCGTCGATGGCGCAGACGACCGGTTTTTCGAAGGCTTCGATGCGCGCGATCACTTGGGGAAGCGTCGGCTCGACCATCGACTGGCCAAACTCCTTGATATCGGCCCCACCCATGAAGGTGTGGCCGGCGCCGGAGATGACGAGGCCTGTAATGTCCGTGCTCGCCGCGGCATGATCCAGCGCCGCCAGCAGGCCGGACCTGACATGCGCCGACAGGGCGTTGACGGGCGGATTGTCGATGGTGACGACGAGCACGCCCCCCTCAAGGCGGGCGGAAACGCTCTGCGAAAAACGCATTTCGGAAAGCCTCACGCGGGAATGACGGCCGTGGCCTGGATCTCGATCTTGGCGCGGTCCTCGACGAGCGCCACCACCTGCATGGCTGCCATAGCGGGATAATGCCGGCCGATAGTGTCGCGGTAGGCCTGGCCGATGCCGCGCAGGTTGCCGAGATATTCCTGCTTGTCGGTGAAGTACCAGGTCATCGTGGTGATGTGGTGCGGTTCGCCGCCGCCTGCCGCGAGCACGGCGACGACGTTCTTCAGCGTCTGGTGCACCTGCTCGACGAAATCGTCGGTTTCGAACTCGCAGCGTTCGTTCCAGCCGATCTGGCCGCCGACGAAGAGTGTGCGACCGGTCGCCGCCACGCCGTTGGCATAGCCAATGGGTTTTGCCCAGCCTTCAGGTTGCAGGATGGTGTGCATGAGGCGTCTCCAGCTTTTGTGTCTGTGCGGCGCGGATGTCGTCCGGCCTGGCAAGTAACTTGGCGTGTGGTCAGTTGCGCTTACGAAGCGAACGGAGCCTGAAATGCATGTCGGACCTCCCGTTATCGTGCGGCGTCCTTCATCAGCTCGCGGCCGATGATGAGCTTTTGAACCTCCGTCGCGCCCTCGTAGATGCGCAGCGCCCGGATTTCGCGGTAGAGCCGCTCCGTGATCTCGCCGGTGCGCACGCCCCGGCCGCCGAAAAGCTGGAGCGCCTGGTCGATGACCCATTGGGCATTTTCCGTCGCGGTCATCTTTGCCATGGCCGCTTCGCGCGTCGTCGGCAGCTTCTGCACGTCGCGCCTCCAGGCGGTGCGGCAGGTGAGAAGGGCTGCGGCGTCGATGGCGGTCGCCATTTCGCCAAGCGTGCTTTGCGCCGTCGGCAGATCGGAAAGCGTCGCGCCGAACATCTTGCGGCTTTTGGCATGCGCCACGGCTTCATCGAGCGCCCTGCGGGCAAAGCCGGTGGCGGCCGCGGCGACGGACGGGCGGAAGATATCGAGCGTGCGCATCGCGATCTTGAAGCCTTCGCCGGGGCTGCCGAGACGCTGGGTGGCCGGGATGCGGCAGTTTTCGAAGCGGATGCGGGCGAGCGGGTGCGGCGCGATCGTCTCGATGCGTTCGGCAATCGTAAAGCCGGGCGTATCGGCGAAGACGACGAAGGCGGAAATGCCGCGCGTGCCGGGCGCTTCGCCGGTGCGGGCAAAGACCGTGTAGACATCGGCGATGCCGCCGTTCGAAATCCATGTCTTTTCGCCGTCGAGCACGAAGTCGTCGCCGTCGCGCCGGGCGGCGCATGCCATGGCGGCGACGTCCGATCCCGCGTCGGGCTCCGAAAGGGCGAAGGCGGAAATCCATTCGCCGGCTGCGACCTTCGGCAGGATGCGTTCCTTCAACGCCTGCGAACCGGACAGGCTGATCGCGCCGGTGCCGAGGCCCTGCATGGCGAAGGCGAAGTCGGCGAGGCCATCGGCATAGGCCAGCGTCTCGCGCACGAGGCAGAGCGCCCGGCTGTCGATTTCTTCGCTCACGCCACCGAACGCTTTTGGCACGCAGTGGCGAAGGAGGCCGGCGGTGCCGAGCGCTGCGACCAGATGCCGGCAGGCGGCGTCGACATTGCCGTGGTCGACGCCGTCGAGGCCGCCCTTGGCGACGAAGCTGTCGAGGTCTTTTGCAAGCGCGCGGTGGCTCTCGTCGAAGAACGGCCAGTCGAGGTGGTCGCGGGTCGGCCCCTTTGTGGCATTGGGCATGGTCAGTTTCCCTGGAAGACGGGCTTCGCCTTGGCGGCAAAGGCTTCGAAGGCGCGCTGGAAATCGCCCGTCGCCATGCAGATCGCCTGGGCCTGCGCCTCCGCCTCGATCATCTGGTCGATGCCCATCGCCCATTCCTGGTCGAGCATCTTCTTCGTCATCGCATGGGCAAACCAGGGACCGTCGGCGACGGTGCGCGCGAATTGCTGCGCTTCGGCCAACAGCGCGGGACGATCATGCAGGGCGTTATAAAAACCCCAGTTCAGGCCTTCCGCCGCGCTCATGACGCGGCCGGTGAAGAGCAACTCGGCGGCGCGGCCCTGGCCGATGATGCGGGGAAGGATGCCGCAGGCACCCATGTCCGCGCCGGCAAGTCCGACGCGGGTGAAGAGAAAGGCGGTCTTGGCTTCCGGCGTCGCGACGCGGAAATCGGCGGCCATGGCCAGGATGGCGCCGGCGCCCGCGCAGATGCCGTCGACGGCGGCGATGATCGGTTGCGGGCAGGCGCGCATCTGGCGCACCAGTTCGCCCGTCATGCGGGTGAAATCGAGAAGGTCCGGCATTTCCATGCGCGTCAGCGGCTCGATGATCTCGAACACGTCCCCGCCGGAGGAAAAGTTGTCCTTCGCGCCGGTCAGCACCACGGCGCGCACATCGCTGGCGCGCGTCAGCGACCGGAAGAGATCGCCAAGCTCTTCGTAGCTTTCGAAGGTCAGCGGGTTCTTCTTGTCCGGGCGGTTGAGCGTGATCGTCGCGACGCGGCCGTCGGTATCCGTTTCGAACAGGAAGTGCTTGGCTACGTGGTCCTTGAAGGGGCGTTTCTTGGCCTGCATGGGGTTCGTCATGTCTGATATCCCTAGAGAACTTCGCCGCCGGCGACCGCAATGGCCTGGCCGGTGATTGCTGTCGCCTTTTCCGACACGAGCCAGGAGACGGTGTGGGCCACCTCTCCGGGTGTCACCAGCCGGCCCTGCGGATTGGCGCGGGCGAGGCTGGCACGGGCGTCCTCGCGCGTACGGCCGGTCTTCTGGCTGATCGTTTCGAGCGCGCCGTCGAGGAGCGGCGTGTCGGTGAAGCCCGGGCAGACGGCATTGACGGTGACGTCGGTGCGCGCAAGCTCAAGTGCCAGCGCCCGCGTCAGGCCGATGACACCATGTTTGGAGGCGCAATAGGCGGAAACATAGGCATAGCCGGTGAGACCTGCCGTGCTCGCGATATTGACGATCCTCCCGTTTCCGGCCCGGCGCACGGAAGCGAGTGCAGCATGCGTGACCAGATAGACGCCCGTCAGGTTGATGGTGAGGACCCGCTGCCAGAGGGCAAGGTCGGTCTTTTCGAACGGTGCCGAGGGTGCCTCGCCGGCGCAATTGACGAGGACGGCGATGTCCCCGACGTCGGCGATGGCGGCCGCAATGCCGCGTTCGACGGAGACAGCGTCGCTGACGTCGAACCCGTCATGCACGAAGGCTTCTCCGCCCGCCGCGAGGATCTCGTCCCGCACTGCCTCCAACGGGGCTGTGCGCCGCCCGGCGAGGCTTACGACATGACCGTCGGTCGCCAAGGCGAGCGCGATCGCCTTTCCGATGCCGCTTCCGGCGCCTGTGACGAGGGCGTGCCGCGTTCTCATGGCTTGCCCGCCGTCGTTGCCGCGCGGGCGAGGTTGTTGACGTATTGCGCCCGGGCGGAGTGGTACTGTTTTGGCCAGGGCTGGCCCTCGTAGCCGATCCGCGCCGCCTCGTGCAGGACGAAGGACGGGTCGGCCAGATGCGGGCGGGCGACGGCGCAGAGATCGGCCCGGCCGGCCGCGATGATCGAATTGGCGTGATCGGCCTCGGAAATCGCGCCGACTGCGATGGTCGGCACCTGGATTTCGTTGCGGATCTTGTCGGAGAAGGGCGTCTGGAACAGGCGGCCGTAGACCGGTCTTTCCTCCTTCACCACCTGTCCCGAGGAGCAGTCGATCAGGTCGGCGCCGGCCGCCTTGAACATTCCTGCGAAAACGGCCGCATCCTCCGGCGTGTTGCCGCCCTCGTGCCAGTCGTGCGTCGACAGGCGCACCGAGATCGGCTTGTCCTCGGGCCAGACCTTGCGGATGGCGTGGAACACTTCGAGCGGGAAGCGGGCGCGGGCCGCATGGTCGCCGCCGTAGTCGTCGGTGCGCGTGTTGGTCAGGGGCGACAGGAAGCTCGACAGCAGGTAGCCGTGTGCCGCGTGCAGTTCGATGATGTCGAAGCCGATGTCGCGGGCTCGTTCAGTGGCTCGCACGAAGTCCTGTATGACGCGGTCCATGTCCACGCGGGTCATTTCGCGTGGTGTTTGCGAATGCGCGAGATAGGGCAGGGCCGAAGCCGAGATCAGCGGCCAGCCTCCTTCGGCGAGCGGCTGGTCGATGCCCTCCCAGGCGAGCTTCGTGGCACCCTTGCGCCCGGCATGGCCGAGCTGGAGGCCGATCTTGGCAGGCGTCTGGTGGTGGACGAAATCGACGATGCGCTTGAAGGCCTGTGCCTGTTCGTCGTTCCACAGGCCAAGGCAGCCGGGCGTGATGCGCGCATCGGCCGAGACGCAGGTCATTTCCGGAAAGACGAGGGCGGCGCCACCCATGGCGCGGGAGCCGAGATGGACCAGGTGGAAATCGCCCGGCAGACCGTCCGTTGCCGAATACATGGCCATCGGCGAGACCACGATGCGGTTGCGAAGCGTCAGGCCGCGGATCTTGAAGGGCGTGAACATTGGCGGCGGGACCGCGCCGTTTGCCATGGGTTCGGCGCCTGCCCGTTCGGCGAACCAGCGCTCGAAGCCCTCCAGCCACTCCTTGTCGCGCAGGCGAAGGTTCTCGTGGCTGATGCGCTGCGAGCGGGTCAGCATCGAATACATGAACTGCTCGGGCTCCAGCGTGTCGGCATAGCGCGTGCCGACGACCTCGAACCATTCCATGGCGTTGCGTGCCGCATTCTGAATGCGTGCGACGTCGACGCGGCGCACGTCCTCATAGGCGGCGAGCACGGCGGGGATATTGGCCTTGTCATGGCCGAGGATGTCGAACTGCCGGGTCAGCTCGATTGCATCGTCGATGGCGAGCTTGGTTCCCGAACCGATGGCGAAATGGGCGGTGTGGGCGCTGTCGCCCATCAGCACGACATGGCTGTTGCCATTGAAATGGCTCCACTTGTCGCAGATCAGCCGTCCGAAATTCAGCCAGGCGGAGCCGCGCATGTGCCGCGCATTGGTCATCAGGCTGTGGCCGTCGAGGGTTTGCGCAAAGAGCTTTTCACAGAAGGCGATGGACTGATCCTGGTCCATCTGGTCGAGCCCGTGCGCCTTGAAGACCTCGTCCGTGGTCTCGACGATGAAGGTCGAGGTCGTGTCGTCGAAGCGGTAGATATGCGACTGGAACCAGCCGTGTTCGGTGCGCTGGAAATCGAAGGTGAAGGCGTCGAACAGCTTGTTCGTGCCGAGCCAGATATAGCGGTTCGGCCGCACGACCATGTCGGGTCGGAAGACTTCGGCATATTTGTTGCGGATGCGCGAATTGACGCCGTCCGAGGCGATGATGAGGTCGGCGTCGGCGAATTCCGTGTCGCTTTCCACGTCTCGCTCGAAGCGCAGCTCGACGCCGAGTTCGAGGCAGCGCTCCTGCAGGATGTTGAGCATCTTGCGGCGGCCGATGCCGACGAAGCCATGGCCCGAGGTGCGGATCTTGCGGCCCTTGAAAACCAGCTCGATATCGTCCCAATGGTTGAAGGAGACTTCGATCGCCTCGGCCGTTTCCGGATCCCATCGGCGCATCGACTGCATGGTGGCATCGGAAAAGACCACGCCCCAGCCGAACGTGTCGAAAGCCCGGTTGCGTTCGACGACGGTGACGTGATGGTCCGGATGCTGGCGTTTCATGAGCAGCGCGAAATAGAGCCCGGCTGGCCCACCGCCGATACAGACAATCCGCATGTCGTTCTCCTCCCGAGGTCCGGCTGCGTCGAAGGCAAGGTGGACCCGTTCGGAAGAAATTTCAAGCTTAAAATTGTTTTTGGCGCGAAGACGCAAAAATGGGCACGCTCCTAACAGGGCGCGCCGCAAGGAATGTCAGAAAAGGAAAGTTGCCTCAGGCGTCCTTGGCGAGGGAGGCGATGATGGAGCGCTTGAGCTTGGCCAGCTCGTCCATCAATACGCCGCTGTCCTTCGGGGCGAGGCCGGCGAAGAGGTCGGAGATCCAGTCGGCGTGATGGGCGGCCATCTTCTCGAATTCGGCGCGGCCGAAGGGGGTGAGCGCGATGATCTGCACGCGCCGGTCCGTCGCGAGCGTCGTGCGGCTGATGTGGCCGCTCTCGGTGAGCCGCTCCACCAGCACTGTGATATTGCCGGGCGAAACCATCATGCGCTTGGAGACTTCGCCGAGCACCATGCCGTCCGGCGCGCGTTCGAGCTGCGCCATCAGGTCGAAGCGCGGCAGCGTGGAGTCGAATTCTTCCCGAAGCCGCCGCCGGACCTCGCTCTCCACGAGTGTCGAGCAGGTCAGGAGGCGCAGCCAGAGCCGGAGCTCGGCGCGGTGATCGTGCGGCGCCTCAAGGACCTTGGTCTCGCCATCCAGCCATTCCGGCGAGATGTCGAACTTGTCTTCACCCGTCATTGCCAACACCCGCTTTCATGTCGCCTAGCCTTTTAGAGATGTTTCGGGCTCTTGGACAGGCCGCGCGTCATTTGGAAGACGCTTGCAGGGGCGCCGACAGCACGGTGCCGGTGCCGTCCTTGGATTGGTCGTAGACATGGACCGTAATGCCGATGTGGTCGGCCATCAACGCCTTGGCGCGCTCCATATTCCGGTCGAGCGCCGCCTCCATCAATTCGGTATGATGCCCGATGGACATGGCGTCGTGCAGCGCGGCGACCGCTTCCTGATAGCCCTCGCTCATGCCTTCGGCGGCGCGCAAGGTCGGCGCGAGGCCAAGGAAACGATGGTGGCGGCGAAGCTGGTCGGAAATCGTCGCCTGGAAACGGGACAGCCAGGTCGAACGGGCCGCACTGATCAGCGCCGCGTGGAAGGCCGTGTGCTTCTCGTCCCACTCGTCGATCTCGCTTTCGGAGGCGTTTTCGACCGCGATCTTGCAGCGCGACAGCCGGTAATGCGCCGTGACGACGGCGGATTCCCAATCGCTGGCGCCATTCTCCATCGATTCGAGCAGAAGCGGGACTTCGACGACCAGACGCGCGCGGGTGAGATCCTCCAGTGCCTCGCGCGAAACCGGGGCGACGGCAAAACCGCGATTGCTGATGGCGGTGACGAGCCCTTCGGCCTCAAGCCGTGACAGCGCTTCGCGCAGCGGCGTCCAGCCGAGTTCATAGCGGTCGCGCAGCGCGCTCAGCTTCATCGGCGCACCCGGCAGGAGCCGCGTCGTGAGGATGTCGCGCCGCAGCAGCCGGTAGGCCGATTCCGTTTTGGTCGATTGCTCAAGGTCTTGCATCAAGTTCCCTTAGCGTCTCCCTGTGATGCAGACAAATATATATAGTTCTGCGCGTTACGCAAAACTATATATATTTGTTTGACAAGAAAGCGCACCGTCGCCATGATCCCTGCCAAGCCGCTGAGGAACGGCGGCCGCTTATCGTATCTGGGAGGATTTCATGGGCAGGCTTACAAAGACGTGGTTTTCGGGATTGGTCGTCGCCGGTGCGCTCGCATTGGGCGCCACGACGGCATCCGCCGAGCCGATCCGCATCGGCATCGCCAATTTCGGCGAACATCCGCAGCTCTCCGCATCGATCGCCGGCTTCAAGAAGGCGATGGCGGAGAACGGTTTCGTCGAGGGCACCGACGTCGTCTACACCGAGAGCCACAC
The DNA here is from genome assembly GCF_058793575.1 of Shinella sp. GW835-FHT14H05. Taxonomy (NCBI): domain Bacteria; kingdom Pseudomonadati; phylum Pseudomonadota; class Alphaproteobacteria; order Hyphomicrobiales; family Rhizobiaceae; genus Shinella; species Shinella sp. GW835-FHT14H05. The sequence goes on from NZ_JBXAFY010000001.1 coordinate 29,638, forward strand.
GAATTTCGACGCGTCGCTGGTGCCGCAGATGATCGCCAAGCTCCAGGCCGAGCAGCCGAAGCTGATCTACACGATCACCACCCCCGTCTCGCAGATCGCCAAGAAGGCGTTGGCCGGCTCGGGCATTCCGGTCGTCTTTTCCGCCGTCACCGATCCGGTGGCCGCCAAGCTGGTTCCTTCCTGGGAGGCCGGCGACGAGGGCATGACCGGAGCGACGGACCTTCAGGACGTCGCCGCCGTGATGGAGTTCACTCTCAAGCTGCTGCCGAATGCCAAGCGCTTCGGCGTGCCGTACAACCCTGGCGAGGCGAACGATACGGCGCTGCTCGACAAGATCAAGGAAGCGGCACCCGCCGCCGGCTTCGAGGTCGTGGATGTCGGCGTGGATAACGTCAACGACATCCAGCAGCGCATCGCCTCCTTCGCGGGCAAGGCGGACGTGATCTACACGCCGGCCTCCAACCTGCTCCAGCCGGCGATCGCTGCCGTCTCGGCCGCCGCGCGCCAGGCGCAGATCCCGATCGTCAATTCCGACGACGGTGCCGTGCGCAACGGCGTCGTTCCGGCAAGCTTCGCGGTGAACTACGAGCAGGTCGGCCTTGCCGCCGGCAGGATCGCCGCGGAAATCCTCAAGGGCAAGGACCCGAAGTCCATCGCACCGTGGCGCCCGGCCTATGAGGACCACCAGCCGCTGATCTCGAAGAAGACGCTGGCCGCCTTCGGCCTGGACGTGCCGGCATCGCTCGCCGATTGCGGCTGCCTGATCGACTGATCGCACTTCGGTTCCAACAGGTGGCGGCGCTCGTCGCGCCGTCGCCCCATAATAAAAAGGGGGAGCCAATGCTGGAAATCAGGTCGGCCCGCAAGATGTTCTACAAGGGGCAGGCGGATGAGAAGATCGCGCTGAACGATCTCAGCCTGCGCCTCGAAACAGGAGACTTCGGCGTCGTCATCGGCTCGAACGGCGCCGGCAAGAGCAGCATGCTCAACGCCATTTCCGGGGCGCTGGTCCTCGATAGCGGCAAGGTCCTCATCAACGGCGACGACGTGACGGCCATGCCCGTGCACAAGCGCGCCATGCGCCTTGCCCGCGTCTTCCAGGACCCGATGAAGGGCACCGCCGCCTCGATGACCGTGGCGGAGAACATGCTGCTGGCGGAACTGAGGGCCGCCAGGCGGACGCTGCGCCGCGGCCTGAACCCGACGCGGCTCGCCACCTACAAGGAGCGCCTTTCACTGCTCGGTCTCGGCCTCGAAAACCGCCTCGATACGCGGGTGGAGTTGCTTTCCGGCGGGCAGCGGCAATCGCTGTCGCTGATCATGGCAGTCGGCGGTTCGCCGGAACTGCTGCTGCTCGACGAACACACGGCGGCTCTCGATCCGCGCACCGCCGACATCGTCATGCAGGCGACGATCCGCGCCGTCGAGGCCCTGAAGCTGACGACCCTGATGGTGACGCACAACATGCAGCACGCCGTGGACTTCGGAAACCGGGTCATCATGCTCGATGCCGGCCGCGTGCGCCTCGAAATCGCCGGCAGGGAAAAGGCGGCCATCACGGTGCCGGACCTGATCGGCCATTTCTCCGTCAAAACCGACCGCATGTTTCTGGCGAGCTGACGACCATGGATCTGCTTCAAAACACCGTCTCGAGCTTCATCGCGCTCGTTCCCGTCACGCTCGCGCAGAGCCTGATCCTCGCCTTCGTCGTGCTGGGGATCATGATCCCCTTCCGCATGCTGAGCTTTCCGGACCTGACCAGCGAGGGCGCGTTCCCGCTCGGCGGCTGCGTCTGCGGCGTGCTGATGGCCGCCGGCATGTCGCCGCTCGCGGCAATCCTGATCGCGCTCCTCGCCGGCTTCGTCGCCGGCTGCTGCACGGCCTTCATCCACCTGCGCTTCCGCATCCATACCCTGCTCGCCGGCATCCTGATGATGACGATGCTCTATTCGATCAACCTGCGCATCATGGGCCGCTCGAACCTTTCGGTCTTCGGCTCGACGACCGTTTTCGACTGGGTGCCGTTCCTGCAACCGGGCTTTCCGGCGAGCAAGATCGTCATGGCCGGAGCCTTCGGTCTGCTCGTCTTCGCGCTGCTGCTGCATTATTTTCGCACCGAAAAAGGCACGGCTGTGCGCGCCGTCGGGGCCAATCCCGACATGGCGGAGGCGCAGGGCATCAACGTCTGGCTTGCGACGATCGGCGGCGTGGGGCTTGCCGGGGCATTTTCGGCGGCCGGCGGCGCGCTGATGGTGCAGTCGCAGGGTTTTGCCGACGTCAATATGGGCCTCGGCATCCTGATCAACGGGCTTGCGGCCCTGATGATCGGCGAGGCGATCGTCGGCAAGAGCAGCGTGCCGCGCCAGCTCGCCGCCCCCTTCGTCGGCGCCATCGTCTACTACCAGCTCGTCTCCTTCTGCCTTGCCGCCGGCATGCCGCCGCCGGACCTGAAGCTGGCGACGGGCCTGTTCGTGCTCGCCATGCTCGCCCTGCCGAGCCTCAAGCGCAGCCGCGGGCCGGCCGCGGCCCGCGAAACCATTCGAGAATAATCCAAGGACGACCCTATGACTGCACTTCCCGATCTCGCTGCAATCGAGGCCATGGATGCGGCCGATGGCCTGCGGCCCCTGCGCGAGCGCTTCATCCTGCCGCAGGGCCTGATCTATCTCGACGGCAATTCGCTGGGCGTCGCCTCGCATGCCGCCTTCGCAGAGCTTCAGAAGGCGGCCACGCAGGAATGGGGACAGGACCTCATCCGTAGCTGGAACACGGCCGGCTGGTTCGACATGCCGCTTGCGCTCGGCGACCGCGTCGGGCGGCTGATAGGGGCCGCCGCCGGCCAGACGGTCGTCTGCGACACGACGTCGATCAACATCTACAAGGCTCTTCACGCGGCGATGGCGCTGAGGCCCGACCGGTCGGTCATCGTCAGCGAGGGCGGCAGCTTCCCGACGGATATCTACATGGCCGAGGGCGTAATCTCGACACGTCCGGGCGCCTCGCTGCGCCTCGAAGGTGTCGATGCGCCTGACATCGAGGACCTGATCGACGGCCATGTCGCGGTCGTTCTGGTCAACCACGTCAACTACAAGTCGGGCGAATTGCGCGACATGGCGGCGCTCACGAGGAAAGCCCACGAAAACGGCGCACTCGTCATCTGGGACCTCTGCCACACGGCGGGCGCCTTGCCGGTCGATCTCGACGGCGCGAATGTCGATTTCGCCGTCGGCTGCACCTACAAGTACCTGAACGGCGGCCCCGGCGCGCCGGCCTTCATCTATGCGGCCACACGCCACCACGGCGCCATCAGCCAGCCGCTCAGCGGCTGGTGGGGTCATGCACGGCCCTTCGCCTTCGAAAAGCACTATGCGGCCGGCGAAGGCATCCGCCGGTTCCTGTGCGGCACACAGCCGATCCTGTCGCTGCGCGCGCTGAAGGGCGCGCTCGACATCTGGGACGAGGTCGACATGGCGGCGCTGCGCGAAAAGAGCCTCGGCCTCACCGATCTCTTCATCGCGCTCGTCGAGGCGAAGTGCGGGGCTTACGGCCTGGAGCTGGAAAGCCCGCGCGAACGGGTTAAACGCGGCAGCCAGGTCTCGTTCCGCCATCCGAACGCCTATGCGGTCATGCAGGCGCTGATCGACCGCGGCGTCATCGGCGATTTCCGTGCCCCCTCGACCATGCGCTTCGGCTTCACGCCGCTTTACGTCAGCTACGCGGAGGTGTGGCATTCGGTGGGAATCCTGGAGGACATCCTGCGCACAGGATCATGGCAGGACGCACGCTTCGCCGTGCGCGCCGCCGTCACCTGATCCGGGATTTTCTCCATGACCGCACCACGCCGCCCGACGCTCGATGAGATCGCCGAGGCGCGTGCGCGCATCGCACCGCATCTTGCGCGCACGCCGCTGGTGAAACTCGACCTCGGGCTGCCGGACCGGCAGATCTTCCTGAAGCTTGAGACGCTGTCACCGATCGGCGCCTTCAAGCTTCGCCCGGCGCTGAATGCGGTGCTGTCCCGCGATTCCGCGACGCTCAGGGAAGGCGTCGCGGTCACCAGCTCCGGCAACATGGCCTACGGCATGGCCTTCGCCGCGCGCCTCGCCGGCGTGCCGATGGTGGCCTATATGTATCGCGGCGCGCCGCAGACCAAGATCGACGGCGTGCGAAACCTTGGCGGCGCGGTGCGCTTCATCAGCGCCGAGACTTGGTGGCACTACATCATCGGCGCGGACCGGCCGGATGCGCCGGAACTGCTGATCAACCCGGTGACCGATCAGGCGGTGCTCAACGGCAACGGCTCCATCGGCATGGAAATCGTCGAGGATCTGCCCGGCGTCGACGTGGTGCTGACACCCTATGGCGGCGGCAGCATGACCACCGGGGTCGCCAGCGCGGTCAAGGCCGTTTGCCCGCGGGCGCGCGTCTTCGCGGTCGAGGACGACAGCGCGGCGCCGGTCACCGCGGCCCTTGCAGCCGGAAAAATCGTGACGGTCGAAACCCGGCCGTCCTTCATCAAGAGCATCGGCGGCCCCTCGCTGGTGCCGCAGCTCTGGCCCGTCGCGCGCGACCTGATCGACGGCGCCATCGCCGTCAGCCCCGCCGAGGTGACGGAGGCGATGCGGCTGTTGTTCAGCAAGGCGAAGGTCGTCGCCGAGGGTGCGGGTGCCGCCTCGATCGCCGCCGCAATCGCGCGACCCGACCTGACGGGCAAGATCGTCTGCGTTATCTCCGGCGGCAATATCGACGCGGCGGCCTATTCCGTGGTGCTCGGGGGCGGTATTCCCGCCGCTTGAGAATCAGACGCCCAGATAGCGGTCCTGAAGCTCCGGTGTCAGGCCCGTCGGCGCGCCTTCGAAAACCGTCGTGCCTTTCTCCAGCACGAAGCATCGGTCGGCCACGGGCAGCAGTTCCGACAGCGTCTTGTCGACGACGAGGATCGACTGGCCGGCGGCCTTCAGCTTGCGGATCGCCGACCAGATGTCCTGGCGGATGACCGGGGCCAGACCTTCGGTCGCCTCGTCGAGGATGAGAAGGCGCGGATTGGTCATCAGGGCGCGGCCGATGGCGAGCATCTGCTGTTCGCCGCCGGAGAGAGTCCTGGCATATTGGTCGCGCCGCTCGCCGAGCCGGGGGAAGAGATCGACGACCTTGTCGAAGGTCCACTCGCTGCCACGCGCCGTGGCGACCAGGTTCTCCATGACCGTCAGGTTGGGAAAGCAGCGCCGTCCCTCCGGCACGAGGCCGAGGCCGAGCCTGGCGATGCGGTAGGGTCGCATGCCGAAGATCGCCTTGCCGGAAAAGCGGATCGCGCCGGAGCGCGGGCGCACGAGACCGATGATCGAGTTGATCGTCGTCGTCTTGCCCATGCCGTTGCGCCCCATCAGCGCGACCACTTCGCCTTCGCGAATATCGAGATCGACGCCGAAGAGCGCCTGCGAGGCGCCGTAGAAGGTTTCGAGGCCTTTCAGGTCGAGGAGGGTCACGCGGCTTCTCCCAGATAGGCGCGGCGCACGTCCGGGTCGCTGCGGATTTCATCGACCGTGCCCGTCGCGATGATGCGGCCGTAGACGAGCACCGATATGCGGTCCGCCAGCGCAAAGACCGCGTCCATGTCGTGCTCCACCAGCAGCATCGGCGCTTCGTGGCGCAAGCCGTCGAGGAACGACGTCAACTGCTTGGAGCCTTCCGGCCCCATGCCGGCCATGGGCTCGTCGAAGAGAAAGGCTTTTGGCGCAAGCGCGAGCGCGATGGCGATTTCGAGCTGCCGGCGCTCGCCATGGGAGAGTTCCGCCGCCGGCACATGGGCGCGGGCGGCAAGGCCGACGCGCTCCAGCATGGCCATGGCGGGATCGATCAGGCTGCGGTCGCTCGCCACCTGTCGGAAGAACCGGAAGCTGCTGCCCTGCCGGGACTGCGCCGCCAGCATGACGTTGCGCAGGGCGGAAAATTCCTGGGCGAGCGAGGAGATCTGGAAGCTGCGAGCGAGGCCGAGCCGCGCGCGTGCCGCCATGTCGAGCCCGCCGATGTTCTGCCCCAAGAAACGGATCGTGCCGCTGTCGGCCGCAAGCGAACCGGCGATCTGGTGGATGAGCGTGCTTTTGCCCGCACCATTCGGGCCGATCAGGGCGTGGATCTGGCCGGGATAGAGGTCGAGGCTGACCCCGTCCGTGGCCTTCAGCGCATTGAAGGATTTGCGCAAATCGCGGATTTCGAGAATGGGCTCAGGCATGACGCGGCTTTCCGGACAGGAGGCCAAGCAGCCCGCCGCGCGCAAAAAGCACGATGCCGAGCAGGATGAGGCCAAGGAAGAACTGCCAGCGCTCGGTGATGCCGCCGAGCACATATTCGAGGCAGACGAAGATCATCGCGCCGGCGACGGGGCCGAACAGCCGCCCCTTGCCGCCGAGGATGATCAGCACGATCAGCTCGCCCGACATGTGCCAGGAAAACATCGATGGGCCGACGAACCGGTTGAGATCGGCATAGAGCGCGCCCGCGAAGCCGGTGATCATCGCGGAGAGCACGAAGGCGACAAGCCGGATGTTGAAGGGCGCAATGCCGACCGCAGCAAGCCGCGTGCCGTTCTGCCGTGCCGCCTGCAGGGCGCTGCCGAAGCGCGAGCTCTCGACGAGGCGGAACAGCAGCAGCGTCACCATCAGGACGGCGAAGCAGACCAGGAAATAGGGCAGGGGCTGCGTGGTGTTGATGCCGGGGAAGGCGTTGCGCACATAGATCGACAGGCCGTCCTCGCCACCATAGGCCGGCCAGGAGATGGCGAAATAATAGATCATCTGCGCGAAGGCGAGCGTGATCATGATGAAGTAGATGCCGGTGGTGCGCAGGCTGATGATGCCGATCGGCAGCGCGACGAGCCCGGCGATCACCACGGCCGTCAGCCAGATGATGGGCATCGACGTCGTGCCGGGAATGCCGCCCACCAGCGGCTCGGCATTGAAGGCGTGCGTCGCCAGGATGCCGGCGACATAACCGCCGAGACCGAAGAACGCGGCATGGCCGAAGGAAATCAGCCCGCCGAGCCCGAGCGCCAGGTTGAGGCCGGTGGCGGCAAGCGCCAGGACGACGACGCGGGTCGCGAGCGTGACGTAGAAGGGTTCTCCGAGCCCCGCCCCCGCGAGCGGCATGGCGAGCAGGAGGAGGGCGAGCAGCAGGTTGATCGTGGTTTCGCGGGTCATCTTGTCCTCACGACTGCGCCGCGAACAGGCCGCTCGGCCTGAAGGCGAGGATGAGGGCCATGACGACATAGATCAGCATCGAGGCCAGTGCCGCGCCGATCGTGGTGGCCTGCGATGCGGGCATCGTCAGCGCGAGAAGCGAGGGAAGCAGGAAGCGGCCCATCGTGTCGACGACGCCCACGATCACAGCGCCGACAAGCGCGCCCTTGATCGAGCCGATGCCGCCGATGACGATGACCACGAAGGCGAGAATGAGCACGGGCTCGCCCATGCCGACCTGGACCGACTGGAGGGCGCCGACCAGCGCGCCGGCAAAACCCGCCAGCGCTGCGCCGAGCGCGAAGACCACCGTATAAAGCGTGCTGATATCGACGCCGAGTGCTGCGATCATCTCGCGATCGGATTCGCCGGCGCGAATGCGCATGCCGAGCCGGGTCTTGGAGATGAGGAGATAGAGCCCGGCCGCAACGGCGATGCCGACGGCGATGATCGCCAGGCGGTAGAGCTGGTACTGGCCGCCGCCCGGCAGGGGCACTGCGCCCTGAAGCTGTGGGGGAATGTCGAGATAGAGCGGAAACGAGCCGAAGACCCATCGCGCACCTTCCGACAGGATCAGGATCAGTGCGAAGGTGGCGAGCACTTGGTCGAGATGGTCGCGGTCGTAGAGCCGGCGGATGACGGCGACCTCGATGAGCGCGCCGACGCCGGCCGCGGCGGCAAGGCTGGCGATCAGGCCGAGCCAGAACGAGCCGGTGGCCGCGGCAACCGTCGCGCAGGCGAAGGCGCCGATCATGTAAAGCGAGCCGTGCGCCAAGTTGATGAGGCCCATGACGCCGAAGATCAGCGTCAGGCCGGCGGCCATCAGAAACAGCATGACGCCGAGCTGCAGCCCGTTGAGCAGTTGTTCGATCAGGAGTGCGGTGAACACGGCGTCGGTCCAAGCTTCAGGTCGGGATCGCGTGGGCATCGTCCGGGCGCCGGCAGAAAAGCCGGACGCCGGACGATGGGACGTGCAAGGGTGTTACAGGCCGCACTGTTCGGCGTAGGCATCCTTGTGGTTTTCGAAGGCGGTCGCGACGATCTTGTTGGTCAGCACGTCGCCATCCTTCACAACCTCGCGCACATAGATGTTCTGGATTGGGTGCTGGTTGGTGTTGAAGGAAAACGTGCCGCGCACGGACTTGAAGTCCGCGGCCTTCAGCGCCGCCTTGAATGCGTCCTTGTCCTTGGCGCTCGCCTTGGAAAGCGCCGAGAGGATCAGGTTTGCCGTATCCCAGCTCTGCGCGGCGTAGATCGACGGCAGGCGGTCATATTCGGCCTTGAAGCTTTCGACGAAGGCCTTGCTCGCCTCGTTGTCGAGGTCCGGCGACCAGCTGGCGGAATTCTTGACGCCGAGCGCCGCGTCGCCGATAGCCGGCAGCACGTCCTGGTCGAAGGAGAAGCTCGGCCCCATGACCGGAATGCCGACGCCGGACTGGGCATATTGTTTCATGAAGGCGATGCCCATGCCGCCGGGCAGGAAGAAATAGACGGAATCGGCGGCCGAAGCGCGGATCTGCGCGATCTCCGCCGCATAGTCCGTCTGGCCGACTTGGGTATAGACCTCGCCGGCGAGGCCGCCCTTGTAGAAACGCTTGAAGCCGGTCAGTGCGTCCTTGCCGGCGGGGTAGTTCGGCGCGAGGATGAACGAGTTCTTGTAGTCCTGGTTGGCGTATTGGCCCATCGCCTCGTGGAAGTTGTCGTTCTGATAGGCGACGTTGAAGTAGTTCGCATTGCAGTTCGCGCCGGCCAGCGCCGAGGGGCCGGCATTGGGCGAGAGATAGATGACATCTTGCGCTACCGCGTTCGGCACCACGGCCATGGCAAGGTTCGACCAGATGATCCCCGTCATGAGATCGACCTTATCGCCCTGGATCATCTTTTCGGCGATCTGCACCGCAAGTTCCGGCTTCTGGGCATCGTCCTCAATAACCAGTTCGACGTCCTTGTTGCCCGACTGCTTGATCGCGAGCGTGAAGGCGTCGCGCATATCGATGCCGAGGCCGGCACCGCCGCCCGAAAGCGTGGTAATGACGCCGATCTTCACCGGCTCGGCATGGGCAAGGCCGGACGTCGCGAGCGAGAGGCCGAAGAGGCTTGCTGCCAGAATGCGGTTCATGCTGTTCTCCTCATTATGGTTCGGTTTTTATCGTGTTCTATCAAAGATCCGTACGCACATGCCATAGTTCGGGGAAGAGCTCCACCTCGAGCATCTTCTTGAGATAGGAGGCGCCGGACGTTCCGCCCGTGCCGCGCTTGAAGCCGATGATGCGTTCGACGGTGGTCACGTGGTTGAAGCGCCAGCGCCGGAAATAATCCTCGAAATCGACCAGCTTTTCCGCAAGCTCGTAGAGCATCCAGTAGCGCTCCGGATTGCGGTAGACGGTTTGCCACGCCGCAAAGACCTTGCCGTTCTCGCTGCGCGTCTCGCGCCAGTCGTCGCGCGCGGCCTCGTCGCCGACATCGAAGCCGTTGCGTGCCAGAAGTCGGATCGCTTCGTCATAGAGCGACGGGGCGGAGAGGATCGCCTCCAGCTTCTCCAGGATGTCGGGGCGATGGGCGTGCGGGCGCAGCATGGCAAGGTTGCGGTTGCCGGCGGAAAACTCGATTGCCCGATATTGCCAGGACTGGAAGCCGGACGATTGCCCGAGCGAATCCCGGAATTCGGTATATTCGCTGGGCGTCATCGTGCGCAGCACGTCCCAGGCGTTGTTCAACTGCTCGAAAATGCGCGCGACCCGCGACAGCATCTTGAAGGCCGGCTCCAGCCGGTCCTCGCGGATGGAGCGGATCGCCGAGTTGATCTCGTGCAAGGCGAGCTTCATCCAGAGCTCGGAGGTCTGGTGCTGGATGATGAACAGCATCTCGTCATGCGCCTGCGAAAGCGGCGCCTGCGCGGTGAGAACCTTCTCCAGCTTGAGATAGTCGCTGTAGGACATGCGTCCCTCGAACGACATTTGTGCGCCTTCCTTCGAAGGGTCGTATGGGTCGCTCATGTCAGTGCTCCGCCCGCAAACGGAACCGTTGGATCTTGCCCGTCGCGGTCTTCGGCAGGGCCTCGACGAACTTCACCGAGCGGGGATATTTGAAGGGCGCGATCGTCGCTTTGACGTGATCCTGCAGGCGCTTGATCGTCGCCTCGTCCGCGAGCACGCCGGCGGTCAGCACGACATAGGCTTCCACGATCTGGCCGCGCTCGGTGTCCGGCGCGCCCACCACCGCGCATTCCGCCACTTCCGGGTGCGCGATCAGCGCCGCCTCGACCTCGGGGCCGGCGATGTTGTAGCCGGCGGTCACGATCATGTCGTCGGAGCGGGCCGCGAAATGGAAGAAGCCGTCCTCGTCCTGGAAGAAGGCGTCGCCGGTGATGTTCCAGCCGTCGCGGACATAGTCGCGCTGGCGGGCATCGGCCATGTAGCGGCACCCGGTCGGCCCGCGCACGGCGAGCCTGCCGACGGTGCCGCGCGGCACTTCGCGCATCTCGTCGTCGACGATCCTCGCCTCATAGCCGCCGACCGGTTTGCCGGTGGAGGCGGCCTTGCGGTCCTCGAAGCGGTTGGAAATGAAGATGTGCAGCATCTCGGTGGCGCCGATGCCGTCGAGGATCGGCTTGCCGGTCTTCTCGGTCCATTCCTCGAAGATCGGGCCGGGCAGCGTCTCGCCCGCCGAGATCGCGACGCGCAGCGACGACAGGTCCGCGCCGGCATCCATCGCCTTCAGCATGGCCCGGTAGGCCGTGGGCGCGGTGAACGAGATCGTCGCCTTGTAGGTCTCGATGATCTCCACCATCAGCGCCGGCGTCGCCTGTTCGAGCAGCGTCGCCGCCGCCCCGAAGCGCAGCGGGAAAATCGCAAGGCCACCCAGGCCGAAGGTGAAGGCGAGCGGCGGCGAACCGACGAAGACGTCCTCCGGCGTCACGCCGAGGACTTCCTGCGCGTAGCCGTCGGCGATCGCCATCAGGTCGCGGTGGAAGTGCATGGTCGCCTTCGGCACGCCGGTCGTGCCGGAGGTGAAGCCGAGAAGCGCCACGTCGTCGCGGCCGGTCGGCACGGCGTCGAAGCGCACCGGCTTGTCGAGGGCGATCCGGTCGAGTTCGGCATCGTGGTTCGCGGTCCCGTCGAAGCCGACGACCTGCTTCAGATGGCGGCTGTCCTTGGCGCAGGCGATCATCTCGTCCATCAGGCGCGTGTCGCAGAGCGCCAGGCTGATCTCGGCCTTGTCGACGATCTTGGTGAGTTCGCCGGCGCGCAGCATCGGCATAGTGTTGACGACGACGGCGCCGGCCTTGGTGGCGGCAAGCCAACAGGCGACCATGGCCGGGTTGTTGGCCGAGCGGATGAGCACCCGGTTGCCCGGCTTCACGCCGTAGTTCTCGACCAGCGCATGGGCCAGCCGGTTGGTCCAGTCGGAGAGTTCCTTGTAGGTCCGGCGGCGCCCGTTGCCGATCAGCGCGGTGCGGTCGCCGACACCCTTTGCGACCATCGCATCCGTCAGTTCGACGGCGGCGTTAAGGCGGTCGGGATAATCGAAACCGTCGAGCAGGAAATCCGGCCATTCCTGCGGCGGCGGCAGGTTGTCGCGTGTGAACGTGTCGACATGTGCAGTCGGTCCAAGCATGTGGCGGCCATCCCCCTGTTCGTGTCGTGCCTGTTGTTCAGGCTGCATCGGCTAGATTTTTTGCGGTCGCGAGGGTCCTGGCGGCAAGGCGCAGCTTCGCCGAGCCGAGGGGCCATGTCGTCGCGCTGGAAATGTCATCGATTGTGATGGGCACAGCGAAGACCTCCACTTCTGCGCTGAACATGGTGCAGCATCGCATCTGTCAAAAATTATTTCAAGCCTAAAGTTTTTTCGTTGATGGCATTGCCTTTGGCCGCCGTCCGGGTGATTTCTATTCCCGTCGGCCATCAAGGGAGGGGTGCAACGATGCTGGAATACCGCATTTCGGACTGGGACAACGCCTATGCCAACGGGGTGAACATCCCGCGCGGCGATCGATGGCCGGAGGCCTGGGTCACGCCCGCCGAGACATTCCGAAGCGCGCTGCAGTCGGCCGGCCGCGCAAAACTCGATCTTGTCTATGGCGAACGGCCCCGAAACCGCATGGACCTCTTTCTCCCGGAAGGTGTCGCCAAGGGCCTGGTTGTCTTCGTACACGGTGGATTCTGGCTGCAGCTCGACAAGAGCTTCTGGTCGCATCTGGCCGCAGGCGCCGTCGCCAGCGGTTATGCGGTCGCCATGCCCTCCTACACGCTGTGCCCGGAGGTTCGCATCGCGGAAATCGTCAGGGAGGTCGCGGCGGCCATCACCGAAGCAGCAGGACTGGTCGAGGGACCGCTGATCCTGACCGGGCATTCGGCCGGCGGCCATCTCGCCAGCCGGATGATCACCACGACGGCGCCGCTGGCGCCACAGGTTCAGCAACGCATCCGCAACGTCGTCTCGATTTCAGGCCTGCACGACCTGCGCCCCCTCCTGTCGACCGCCATGAACGAAAGGCTCGCCATCGACGAAGCGGAGGCGCTTGCGGAAAGCCCGGCGCTGCTGCGGCCCATGCGAGACGCCCGCATCACCTGCTGGGTGGGCGGAAGCGAGCGACCGGAATTCCTGCGCCAGAACGCCCTCCTCGCCAACATCTGGACGGGGCTGGGCGCGACCACCGCCGTGATCGTCGAGCCGGACAGGCATCACTTCACCATCAACGACGGCCTCGCCGAAGCGGGACATGCTCTTACGCGAACCCTCCTGTCGGAGTGAGCACCGAGACGATAGGTCAGACGTGTCGCTGCCACTCGGCTGGTGGCTCCGACGGTCTCAGCGTTTCGACTTCTTCTTCGTGAACTGCCGGTGATACTCGTCCGCCATGTTCCGCAGTGCACGGCCGATCCTCGCATATTCGTACTCGTTGAGGTTGGCGAGGGAAGCTCTGCCGGAGGGGTGCTGCGTGCCGAAGCCGCGGCCGGGGAGGAGGACGATGCCGGTTTCGTCGGCGATGCGGAAGAGAAGTTCGTTGGCGGTGAAGGTCTTCTTCACCCACGCCGCGAACTCCGAGCCGTAGAGTTTTTGTGCGATGTCTTCGAGGTCGAGCAGCGTGTAATAATCCACTTGGTTCGGGTTCTCGGTGAGTTCGATGCCGAGTTCGCGGTAGAGGGCCGCTTCGCGCCGGCGAATGACCTTCTTCAGCGACGCCTTGTACATGTCGTGCTCGTCCATCAGGGCAAAGAGCGAGAACAGCACCATCTGCACCTGCTGCGGCGTCGAGAGCCCGGCCGTGTGGTTGAGGGCGACCGTGCGGCTGTCGGCGACGAGCCGGTCGATGAATTTCAGCGCGCTTACGTCGGTCACGATCGAGTTGTAGCGTTTTTCCAGCGCCTCCCGCGTCTTCTTCGGCAGGTCTGCGATCTTCCGGTCGAGCACGTTTTCCCGGTTCGTGGCGATGGCCCCGAGCCGCCAGCCCGTGGCGCCGAAATATTTCGAGAATGAGTAGACGAGGATCGTGTTGTTCGGGCAGACCGCGAAAAGCGACTGGAAGTCGTCGGCGAAGGTTCCGTAGACGTCGTCGGTCAGGATGATGAGGTCCGGCCGGTCGTTGGCGACGATGTCGGCGATTTTCTTCAGGCTGCGCTCGTCGAGCTTGACGGAGGGTGGGTTGCTCGGATTGATGCAGAAGAACACCTTGATGGCGGGGTCCTTCAGCTTTTCCAGTTCCGAATCGGGATATTGCCATCCGGCGGCCGGGTCCGCATTGATCGCGACTTCCTTCAGGCCGTATTCCTCGAGCTGTGGGATCTCGATATAGGGCGTGAAGACGGGCAGGCCGATCGCCACCTTGTCGCCGCGCTCGACGAGCCCGTTCTGCTTCATGGTGTTGAAGATGTAGGTCATGGCGGCCGTGCCGCCTTCCACCGCGAAGACGTCGACATCGCCGGCCGGCGTGAAGCCGCCGATCATCTCCTTGACGAGATATTGCCGGACGATCTCTTCGCTCACCCGCAGCATGCGGGGCGGGACGGGATAGTTGCAGCCGAGGATGCCCTCGACCATCTCATGCAGGAACTGCGAGGCGGAAAGGCCGAGCTGGTCGCGGACATAGGACAGGCTGCGGCTCAGGAAGACGACGCCCTCCTGGTCGCGATGCTCGCTGATGAAGCGCTCGAACCGACCTTCGATGCCTTCGATGTTGGGAAGGCCGCCAATGCCCTGCTGCATGTAGGAATAGGAAAGCTCGGCCTCGGCCGTGGCGAACAGGCCGAGCCGGAAGAAGGCCCGGCGGGGGAGGGTGGCCAGGAAGTTTGGGTTGCCGCGCCCGGCATTTAGCATCGTCTGGTTCTTCTTGCTCGTGGCCAGCTTGATGAGCTCGTCCTTGAGCTCGAACGGGCTCAGCTTGGCGTATTGGCTGTAGTCGGTCATGGGGCTTTCTCCGAAGGCTTGACCTAGGGGGGCGGTCATACGAGGGCGACGACGAGTGGCCCGAGCAGGGTCAGGAACACGTTGGCGAGGGCGTAGGTGATGGCGAAGGATGTCGTCGGCACGGAATTGCCGGCCTTGTCGAGCACCTCGCCGAAGGCGGGATTGGCGCTGCGCGAACCCGACAGCGAACCGGCGAACACCGCGACGTTGTCGTAGTGCAGCACGTATCGTCCCACGGCCATGGTGATCAGCATGGGAATGATGGTGACGGCGACGCCGATCAGGAAGATCGACAGGCCGCTCTCGATGATGGTGTGCACCGCCTGCTGGCCGGACTGGAGGCCGACCACCGCAACGAAGCCGGCAAGGCCGAGGTCGCGAAGCAGGGTGGATGCGCCGGTCGGCATGTTGCCCAGCGTCATGTTGCGGCTGCGATACCAGCCGAAGGCAAGGCCCGCCAGAAGCGCGCCGCCGCCGCTGCCGAGTGTCAGCGGGATCGAGCCGATGCGCACGACAAGAAGGCCGATCAAAAGGCCGACGACGATGCCGAGGCCATGGAAGACGAAATCCGTCTTGTCGCTCGGCACGAGAACCGGCCCGACGCGCTTGGCTATGCGCTGGAGATCCTCCTGGAGGCCATAGACCGTGACGATATCGCCGGCCTCGATCCGCGTTTTCGCTTCGAGGGGCAGCGGCGTGCCGCCGCGCTTGACGGAGAGCACGAAAACGCCGTGCCGCAGGTCGCGCGTCGCCTCGATGATGTCGGAGACCGTGTGGCCGGCGAATTCGGCATTGGCGACGACGACGTCGCGCGTGGCGAGAACCATCTCCATGCCGTCGGAGGTCTGCAATTCCGGTCCCACCACGGCCTCCAGCCCGACGACGCCGGAGCGGCGCCCGACGATGAGCACGATATCGCCGCGCTCCAGAACGAAGGTCGGATCGACGCCGACGATGCTGCCCTTGCGCTTGATGCGCTCGACGGCGATCGGCGCGGCCGTGGCGCTGGCCTCCAGGTCGGCGACCGTGCGGCCGGCCGCCTTCTCCACCGTGAAGAGGCGCCCGACGAGATCCGGCAGGGCAGCGCTTTCGCCCGGGCCGAAGACCTGCGCGCCGGCCAGCATTTCGGCTTGCGCCTTCACCGCGTCGTCGCGGATGCCGCGGCCCATGAACCAGGGCAGGATGTTGACGCAGACCAGGATCGCGCCGAAGGATCCGAAGATGTAGGTGACGGCATAGCCGATCGCCACGTTGGCCTGGAGCGTCTGAGTCTGGTCCGCCGAAAGGCCGAGCTTGCCGATGGCGGAGCTCGCGGTGCCGATGATCGCCGACTGGGTGAGCCCGCCTGCGGCAATGCCGGCGGCAAGACCCTTGTCGAGCGAGAATATCTTGGCGAGCACCACCACCGTGGCAAGCCCGCTCAGCGCCAGCACGGCCGCCATGACGATCTCGCGAATGGATTTGCGGCCGAGCGAGCGGAAGAACTGCGGCCCGCTCTCGAAACCGACGGCATAGATGAACAGTGCGAAGAGCACGGTCTTGATGCCATTGTCGATCGTCACGCCGACCTGGCTGAGGACGACGGCGACCAACAGCGAGCCAGCGACGCCGCCCAGCTGGAATTTGCCGAATTGGAACTTGCCGATCCAGTAGCCGCCGGCAAGGGCGAGGAAGAGGGCAATCTCGGGGGATTGCTGGAAGATCGAGTGCAGATAGTTCATGCGTTTTCCCACTTGCAGCCGCGCGGCACTCCGCTTCCGGCACGCTAAATGAGTTTTGCAAAACTGCAACTATAACTCGTATGTGTCGTTTTGACTGGAACGCCAGGGTGAATGAGTTTCAGCACAACCTGCGGAAAATGTGCCGTTTTTGAACGCAGCCTCCGTCGGCCGAATGAACGGCTTGGCTGGTACGTTAGAAGAATTGAGTATACCTGGCCCCGCCAGCGCAGGAATTTCAGGAATTGTCAGTGAAGCCGAGTGGTGAGGCCTGCTTCCGGACAGGGGAGCAGGCCCTATGCGGAGGGGGACGGCATGACCGGTTCCGGCACGCGACTGCATGTTCTGATGATGGCGGCTGTTTGCACCATGCTCTCGCTGCTGGGTGCCGGATCGGCGTCCGCGCAGCCCAGTTTCGATTGCGCCAAGGCCTCCAATGCGGTGGAGCATGCCATATGCGGCGATCCCACTTTGGCGGCGCTCGACGCGGAAATGGCTGCCGTCTATTCGCAGCAACGCTCCGCAGCTGAAGGCAAGGCGGCCGAGAAACTGGTGGCGGACCAGCGCGCGTGGATGCGTAAGCGAAGCCGATGCCGCGGCGATGTGGCCTGTCTTGCGAAACAGATGCGGGAACGCATCGCCGAACTTCGGCAGATGCCGGCCATTCAGACCGTGGCGCTTACCTGTCCCGAGGCGCTTAATGAGGCGCGGGCGCTGGTCGCCGGCATCCAGTTTACGATCGGCATGACGCAGAAACTGACGCCGGGCACGGGCTTCCTATTGGGTTATCAGCTCCAAGCGGCAAAACCCGCCCCGCTACCGCTTTTCATCGTCGCCGATTTCCCGGCGACCACGCGTTTCAAGGGCAAGGGTTTCCTGCCCCTGACGGCTGGGGCGAAGGGGCCGGATGGTCTGAAACATGCCGAAGAGCGCACGCGCGCCATCATTCCGCTGCATGGGCGCATGCCCGCGGCAAGCGGCGCCATTACGGTCTTCCTGCTTTCCGCCGGCCCGCAGGATATCGGCTTCAGCCTCGTGACGGGCGGCACCTGCGGCGAGCATGTGCTGCGCACGGAGCGCTCACTGCGCCTGACGGTGGAACTCGGGCTGCCGGAAATCGTCGTGCAGGACCGCTTCACGAGCGATGCGCCGGACGAGGTTCTGGCCGACGCGTCCGGGCGCTACGAGATGAAGGTCTACAAGGACCGCTACGACGTGTTCGACCGCGAGATGGGCGCTCTGCTGTTCTCGCGCGCAGGATTGCAGCCGCGCTTCTCACCGACGGGACGCTTCGTGGCAGCGGTGCGTTCGGTCGACAGGCGGCTGGAGGTCGTCGACCTCGCCGATGGCGCCGTCGTCCAGAACCTGCGCCATGGGCTGCTCGCCTGGGCGCGCAACGACAGTTTCATCGTGCTCGGCGCGGAAATCCGGCAGATGGAGAATTCCGTCGTCTCCACCCTCAACGGCGATATCGGCACCGGAACCTATATGCGGAACATGGGGGTCGGCTGGCGCACCGAAATCGTGCTCGATGTCGATCGCATGTTCGCGGCGATGACCGGCCCCAGCGCCGATGGCACCAAAGACGGCGGGCGGTTCTGGGACATCGTCTCCGGCGAGGTTTACGACCTGGAGGAAAGCGGACCAGGTTACTACTTGTCGGCTTCGCAAGGGAATTTCGACGATTTTGACCCGGACGGCGCGCGAAAAGCGCTTCGCCAGCTCGTCAGGACCCATCGCGGTTTCGATATCCCTCTTGAAAAACACCTCTGGCGTTTCGGCGAGCCGATACGCGTCACGCATGGCATGGAGAGTTATCTCATCAATGCATCAGCGCCGGACGAGCAGCTGTTCGTGCCCGTCGACAAGCTCGTTCGCAAACCCCTGATGGAGGGAACAGCAGTTGTGGCTGCGGATGACCGATGCGGGGATGTCGGCGATGGGCGTGGTCTGGCGCGCGCCGAGGGCGGCGTGTTTTGCGCGGTCCAGATCGCCGGGCGCGGCCTTGGGCGCCTGCCGCAATCGTCGTTCCAGCCCTCCGAGGCGACGGTGTTCGACCGGATCGGCGCCGTCATCGGCGCGATCGACCGGGTGTCGTCGGTCGCTCACAGCACCTATGGTCACTACATGGATGTGAATGCCGATCGAAAACCGAAGATCGATACGCTCATCGATGCCGTGGCGCGGACCGCTCCCACCATCCGCAAGCGCTTCAGCACCGTCTCGCCGGAAAACGTCGCCTTCGAATGCAAGACCTCCGCTGAGGCGTTCGACCCGGCCTCCATCGAACAGGCCTGGCGCTGGGGCGAAGAGGAACAGGCCCATGCGCTGCTCTTTGCCAATTGTTATGCTGGCAGCTCCAGGGTCAGCATGGCGGGCCTCATTCTGGTTTCGCGCGACCTCATCGTGAACATCGACCGGGAACTCGTACCGGGAGGCGCGTCCGACGATACCAGTGCGTTCGGGTGGAGCTCGACGGATGCGAGCGAAATCCGGGTCTTCGCGGTGCGCGACGACCGGATTCTCGTCTCCGCCAGCTATATCGGACAGGCCGCCTTCATCGATACGCGAACCGGCAAGCGCGTCGGAAACCTCGTTCCGCTTGCCGATCCGACGCTGGTGCGCGCCATGCGTCTGACCCGGGACGGCCGGTTTCTGGTGCAGCTCAACCATGACGGCCGCTTCGCCGTGTTTCGTGCCGAGACGGGCGAGCAGATCCTGGGCGGCGCGCATATCGATGACGAGATCGTCGTCATGCTGCCCGACGGTCGGTTCGACACGACTTACGAAGGTGCGCACGCGCTGAATGTGCGTTTTGCCGGCATGCCGGCTTTGCAGACCGTGCACCAATTCGGGGTGGCCCTCCACCGGCCAGGCCTCGCGCAGGCGGTGCTCGAAGGGCGGGAGATCGCTGCGCGCCCGGAAACGCTGGGTTCGCCGCCGCTGGTTTCCTTCACGGCGAGCGTGGCCGGGGCGGGAAAACGCCGCCTGTCGGTGAGCGCCACGGACGATACCGGGCTCGCGCGGCTGCGTGTGTTCGTCGACGGCCGGCTGATCACCGAGCGGAATGTGCAGGGACAAGCGGCCGAAGAGGTCTTCGACATTGCCGATCCTGGCGGCAGCCGGTGGATCACCGTGCTTGCCGACGATGCGGACGGCCTGGTCAGCACCCCGAAAGGCCTGCTCCTGCCGCCGCCATCGCGTGGGCACGGGCGTCTTCGCGCGGTGCTCGTGGGCATCGACGCCTATAGCGGCGATCCCGGCATTCCCGCGCTGTCCTTCGCGCGCAGTGATGCGGAGCGCCTGAAAGCGGTTCTGGCGGGCGTCGGCGGCCATCGCGCAGCGTCGCCGGAGTTGACCGTGCTGAGCGACCGTGCGGCGACGGGCGAAGCGATCCTCAAGGCGGTGGCCGATGCCGTCGCCGCCACCGGGCCGGATGATACGTTGCTCTTCTCTTTTGCCGGCCACGCCGTCGGTTCCGGCGGCACGGGCACGACCGGCGACCTGCTGCTCGCCCTGCCGGATACGCGCACCGGCGCGCTGCGCGAGACCGCGCTTGCGTGGAGCGATGTCGCGGCGGTGCTATCCAAGGCAAAAGGAACGGTGGTGATCCTGCTCGACGCCTGTCACACCGGGCTTGCCGGCAGCAGCGCCTTCGCCACGAACGACGATGTCGCCGGTGCCTTGCTGACGTCAGCCGGCGCACCCATGGTCGTGCTTGCCGCGTCGAAGGGGCGGCAGGTCGCGCTGGAAAGTGCCGGAAAGGGCGGCGGCGTCTTCACCTCTGCCATCGTCGAGGTGCTCGGGACCGGCCGCGGCACGGCGGACGTCGATGCCAACGGCGTCATCGACCTCGGCGAATTCTACTCCGCCGTCAAATCCCGCGTGCTGCGCGACACCGAAGGCCGGCAAAGCCCATGGCTCGCGCGAAACCTCCTGGTCGGCGACATGAGTTTGTTTTGAGCCGGTAAAATCCACCCGCGCCGATCTCGGCAAGGGGTAGGAGAACCAGATATCGTCGGTTATGCTCCGAGCAAATTGGCAGAGCAGCGTGTCCGAGCGCACCACGCGCCGGTCCGAAAAGGGGGGAAAGCATGGCTGACGCAAAGATGATGGCGCAGATGTCCGGCAAGGAGGGTTTTATTGCCGCCCTCGACCAAAGCGGCGGTTCCACCCCCGGCGCCTTGCGCCTCTACGGCATTGCCGACACCGACTATAGCGGTGACGAGGCGATGTTCCGCCTGATGCATGAGATGCGCGTGCGCATCATGACGGCGCCCGCTTTCTCCGGCGACAAGGTGATCGGCGCCATCCTGTTCGAAAAGACCATGGATGGCGAGGCCAAGGGCAAGTCGGTTCCCTCCTATCTGTGGGAAGACCGCGGCGTCGTGCCCTTCCTCAAGGTCGACAAGGGGCTGGCCGCCGAGGAGAACGGCGCGCAGGTGATGAAGCCGATGCCCGATCTCGACGCGCTGCTCGCCCGCGCCGTGAGGAAGGGCATTTTCGGCACCAAGATGCGCTCGGTGATCGCCCATGCCGACAAGGCCGGCATCGCCGCCGTGGTGAAGCAGCAGTTCGAGGTGGGACGCCAGATCCTCGGCCATGGCCTCGTCCCGATCATCGAGCCGGAAGTCTCGATCAAGAGTGCGACGAAAGAGGAGGCCGAGGCGATCCTGCGCGACGAGATCGCCAGCCAGCTCGACGCGGTGCCGGCGGGCGAGCAGGTCATGCTGAAGCTTACCATCCCGACGGTTGCGGATTTCTACAAGCCGCTGATCGCGCACAAGGCGGTCGCTCGCGTCGTGGCCCTGTCGGGCGGCTACAGCCGCGCCGACGCCTGCGAAAAGCTCAGCCGCAACCACGGCATGATTGCCAGCTTCTCGCGCGCGCTCACGGAAGACCTGCGCCTGCAAATGAGCGATGCCGAGTTCGACGCCAGCCTCGGCCGGACGATCGACGAGATCTACACCGCGAGCGCCGTGAAGGCCTGATCGGGCGAAGCTAGGCCGCCGCGCCGCGGTGCAGGCTGCGGTAGCGGGCGGGCGATTGGCCGAGGACACGGCGGAAGGTGGCGGCGAAGGCGCTGTCCGAGGCATAGCCCAGCGATTGGGCGATGCGCGGCAGCGGTTCGTCGCCGCGCCGCAGCCGGGCGGCCGCAAGCCGCATGCGCCATGCCGCAAGATAATCGATCGGCGAGGCGCCGACGGTCTCGCGGAACCGTTCGGCAAAGGCCGAGCGTGACTGGCCGGCGATGCCGGCGAGTTCGTCCACCGTCCAGCGGCGCGCCGGGTCGGCATGGATGGCCCGCAGCGCCGGGGCAAGGCGACGGTCGGTGAGACCGGCCAGCCAGCCCGGATGCCGCGACGTCTCGCGGGCAAGATAGGCGCGCAGCACATGGATGAAGATCAGGCGCAGGAGGTCGTTGCAGGCAATGCGCGATCCCGGTGCCGTGCTGTTCCACTCCGCATCCAACTGTTCCAGCAGCCAGGCGATCGGCCCGGCCTCTTCGCGCGCGATGACGACGACCGGGGGGAGGGCGTCGGTCAGGAGCGTGCCGTCCACCGTATCGAGGTTCACGCTGCCGCCGAGGAGCACGAAATCCCGGCCGTCACCGACCATCACATCGAGGTTGCCGCCGATGAAGACGTCGCGCGCCGGGATGGGTTTGACCCGGGGATCGCTGCAAAGCGTAAAGGCCTTGCCGCTGACCACCAGGCAATCTCCCGCCTCGATGCGCATCGGCGCCTCGCCTTCCGGGATAACCCAGGCGCCGCCGTGGCGGATGGCGTTGAACTTCACATAGGATGGCGGCGGGAAGGCGACGGACCATGGGCCGCCGGCGGCAAAGCGCACGGAGAAGAGCGCGCGCGCATCGATGGCGCTCAGCACGTCTGACAAGGCATCCTGTGCATTCTGGACGATCACGACAAAAACCTGGAGTTTGCAAGCTGGAGACGCCGAAACTTTACCCGATATGAGGCACGGACACCAGCACGAGAGAACGAAGGAGTGACGACATGTCCGAGCAAAAACCCATCGGGTCCCGTTTCAATGCCCCCAGCACCGCCGAGGAGGTCGTCGCCGGGATAGACCTTTCCGGCAAGACGGCGATCGTGACCGGCGGCTATTCCGGCCTCGGCGTCGAGACGACGCGGGCACTTGCGGGCGCCGGCGCCGCGGTCATCGTGCCGGCACGCGACCGCGCCAAGGCGGAGCGCACGCTGGCCGGCATCGACAATGTGCGCATCGAGGCGATGGATCTTTCAGACCCCGCATCTATCGCCGCCTTCGCGGACAGGATCGTCGCGGCCGGCACGCCGGTGTCGATCCTCGTCAACAGCGCCGGCATTATGGCGACGCCGCTGGCGCGCGATGCCGAGGGGCACGAGAGCCAATTTTCGACGAACCATCTTGGCCATTTCCGGCTGGTGGCGGGGCTTTGGCCGGCGTTGGTTGCGGCCGGCGGCGCGCGGGTCGTTTCGGTCTCCTCGCGCGGGCACCAGATCGGGCCGGTCGATTTCGACGATATCGATTTCCGCACGCGCGCCTATGACAAGTGGCAGGCCTATGGCCAGGCGAAGACGGCGAATGCGCTCTTTGCGCTGGGGCTCGACCGGCGCGGGGCTGAACATGGCGTGCGCGCCTTCTCGCTGCATCCGGGCGTCATCCTCACCGATCTTGCCCGCCATCTCAGCGAGGAGGAGATCAATGCCTTCGACGTCTATGACGAGAACGGCAACCGCCGCGTCGATCCTGCGCGCGATCTGAAGAGCCCGCAGCAGGGTGCCGCAACCAGCGTCTGGGCGGCGACACGCCCCGAACTCGACGGCATCGGCGGCGTCTATTGCGAGGATTGCGAGGTGTCGCTCCCGCAGGGCGAGGCGGCAGGCAACAAGGGCGTGGCGCCCTGGGCGATGGATCCGGATGCGGCGGAGCGTCTGTGGGCGTTGTCCGAACGGCTGACGGGTGTTTCCCTGGCTAGTGCCACGAACTGAGCGGCTTTTGCCGGAAGCTAGGATTGGCGCCCGCAAAAGGGCGCCAATCACAAAACCGTGTCGGGGAAGAAAAATTTTGCGACCTGTGGGATGAGACGCGGTAGTTGATCGTCTTAGCAATAAGATCGATATCGAAAGCATGCCGTTCATGTCCGACCACCTGAAGCGCTTCGCCGCCTATTACCGCCCGCATCGGGGCCTGTTTGCGCTGGATTTCGGCAGCGCCGTCGCCGCCGGCCTGCTGGAACTGGCCTTTCCCGTCGCGGTGACGCTCTTCATCGACCGGCTGCTGCCGACCGGGCGGCTCGATCTCATCGCACTCGCCGCCATCGGCCTGTTCCTGATCTATCTCATCAATGCCGGCCTTCAGGTCATCGTCACCTATTGGGGCCACATGCTCGGCGTGCGCATCGAGGCCGAGATGCGCCGCAAGGCCTTCGACCACCTGCAAAAGCTCTCCTTCGGCTTCTTCGACAACCAGAAGACCGGCCATCTCGTCGCGAGGCTGACCAAGGACCTAGAAGAAATCGGCGAAGTCGCCCATCACGGGCCGGAAGACCTGTTCATCGCCATCATGACGCTGATCGGCGCCTTCCTGCTGATGCTCTGGGTGCATGTGCCGCTGGCGCTGATCACCGCCGTCATCGTGCCGCTGACGGCCTGGGTCACCACGCATTATGGCGCGCGCATGACCTCCAACTGGCACGCGCTTTACGGCCGCGTCGCCGATTTCAACGCCCGCATCGAGGAGAATGTCGGCGGCATCCGCGTCGTGCAGGCCTTTGCCAACGAAGATCACGAGCGCAAGCTTTTTGCCGAGAGCAACCGCAACTACCTCGTCACCAAGCTCGAAGCCTACAAGGTGATGGCGGCCTCCATGTCGCTCTCCTACCTTTCGATGCGCTTCGTGCAGGTGGTGGTGATGCTGGCCGGCGCGTGGTTCGTGACGCGCGGCGAGCTTTCCGCCGGCGGCTTCGTCGGCTTCCTGCTGCTCGTCAACGTGTTCTTCCGGCCGATCGACAAGATCAACTCGATCATCGAGACCTATCCGAAGGGCATTGCGGGTTTTGCGCGGTACACGCAGTTCCTCGACACGCAGCCCGACATCATGGACCGCGACAGCGCCCGGGAGGCTGGCCGGCTAAAAGGCGATATCGCATATCGCGGCGTGCGTTTCGGCTACAGCACCGAAAGGCCAGTCTTCGACGGGCTGGACCTCGCAATCCAGGCAGGCGAGACCATCGCCTTCGTCGGCCCCTCTGGCGCCGGCAAGACGACGATCTGCTCGCTGCTGCCGCGGTTCTACGAGATCACCGCCGGCGCGATCACCGTCGACGGCATCGACATCCGCGACATGACGCTGAAATCGCTGCGCTCCAATATCGGCATCGTGCAGCAGGACGTCTTCCTCTTCGCCGGCACGATCCGTGAGAACATCGCCTATGGCCGGCTCGACGCCACGGAAGCCGAGATTCTGGATGCGGCAAGGCGCGCGCGGCTCGACGATGTGATCGCCAACCTGCCGGACGGGCTCGACACGATGATCGGCGAGCGCGGTGTGAAACTTTCCGGCGGGCAGAAGCAACGCCTGGCGATTGCCCGCATCTTCCTAAAGAACCCGCCGATCCTCATCCTCGACGAGGCAACCTCGGCGCTCGACACGGAGACCGAGCGCGCCATCCAGCAATCGCTGGCAGAGCTCTCCGCCGGCCGTACGACGCTGGTCATCGCCCACCGGCTCGCCACGATCGCGAATGCCGACCGCATTCTCGTGGTTGATGATGGCCGCATCGTCGAGAGCGGCAACCATGCCGACCTCATCGCCCGCAAGAACGGACGCTACAAGAACCTCCAGGCCGCGCAGACCGCCAGCGATCCCGTGCATCATCTGAATCTGAAGCGATAGCCGACCCGGAAAAATCGCGGAGGACGAGTCCGATTGGACCGCGTCGATCGTCCTTGAAGTGGAATCTGTTTGGGCCGGCGGCGCACGGTGCGCCACCTGCGCGGCCAGGCCTTATCGGGCCGCTGATCGTCGTGCGCTAGCGAGAAAACGATGGCATCCGCCGGAAACTCGTGCTGATCTGCCGGGCCAATACCCCTGCCGCCGGAGCCGGAATGAAGCACAGCATCGCGCATATCGCGCTCGTCGTCCGCGACTACGACGAGGCCATCGCCTTCTATGTCGAAAAGCTCGGCTTCGAGCTGGTCGAGGACAGCTACCAGCCCGAGCAGGACAAGCGCTGGGTGGTGGTGCGGCCGCGCGGCGGCAACACGTCGCTGCTTCTGGCGCGCGCCTCTGCAGCCAATCAGGAGGCCTTCATCGGAAACCAGGCGGGCGGACGGGTCTTCCTTTTCCTCTCGACCGATGATTTCTGGCGCGATCACGCGCTCTATACCGAGCGGGGCATCCGCTTCGTGCGCGCGCCGAAGCAGGCGGATTACGGCACGGTGGCGGTCTTCGAGGACCTCTACGGCAATCTCTGGGATCTCGTGCAGTTCAGCGACGGGCGGTGAGGCGAGGGCCGCACTCTTGCGGCCCTTATCCCGGCGTGGCGTTGATGCGCGTGGAGGCGAAGCGTTCGCGCAGCCATTCGGCGGCGGGGCCGCTTGGCTTCTGCTTGTGCCAGACCATTTCGAGGGCGACCGGCCAGTCTGCGTCGTCGAACTGGAGGGCGGGGGTCACGAGATCGTCGATGACCGGGGAATAATCGATGATATGGTCCGGCACCAGCGCCCAGCCGATGCCCTGCTTGACCATTTGCAGGATCACCCAGTGGCTTTCCACCCACCAGACTTCCGCGGCGGTGCGCAGGCGCTGTTTTTCCGGGCCTTCGCTGCGCACGGCGACCATCAGCTGGCGATGGCGCTTCAGCTCCTCCCAGTCGACCGCCGTGCCGGCGAGCGGATGGTTCCGGCCGCAGACCAGTTTCAGCGGCACCCAGCCTATCGTGTGGAAGGCGAGGGCCGCCGGCAGCGTCTCCTGCCGCCACATCACGCCGATATCGGCCTTGCCGTCGAGCACCAGCCGGCTGACATCCTCCATCATCGGAAAGAGCAGCTCCAGTTCCACATGGGGAAACCGCTCGGCGAATTCGGCAAAGAGCGTGCCCAGCGCGCGCTCCGGATAGAGCTCGTCGATGGCGACGACCAGGCGTTTTTCCACATGGGCCTCGAAACTGGCCGCCACGCCGATCAGGTGCTCACGGCGATCGAGGATGACCTTCGCTTCCGCCAGCAGCCGCTCGCCGGCCGGTGTGAGGGCGGGATTGCGCGACGCCCGGCTGAAGAGCTGGATGCCGAGATCGTCCTCCAGGCTCGACACCAGCACGCTGATCGCCGACTGCGCCTTGCGCAACGCCCGGCCGGCTGCGGAGAAGGAGCCGTGCTCGGCGGCCGCAGCGAAGGCCTCCAACTGTTCCATGGAAACGGTCATCTATCTCAAATCCGGATAGTAGCTAACTTTATAATCCAGGATATTGAGATAGAAAGCGCGCAAGTCAACGAAAACAACAAAAGGATAGACATCATGTCCATGCGCACTTTCCCCGATCGCGTCCGTCATGCGGTCCTCTTCGAGGCGTTCGGCCTCGCGATCTTCGTTCCCGTGGCGGCGGCGCTGTTCAACCAGCCGGTTGGCCATATGGGCGTCGTCGGCGTCGTCTCGGCGACGATCGCGACGCTGTGGAACTTCGTCTACAATCTCGGCTTCGACCACGCGATGCTGCGGCTCCTCGGCCATACGCGCAAGAGCCTGAAAGCGCGCGTGGTACATGTGCTGCTGTTCGAGGGCGGCCTGCTCGCCATCCTCATTCCGCCGATCGCCTGGTATCTCGGCATCACCGTGTGGCAGGCGCTGATGATGGACATGGCGATCGTCGGCTTCTACGTGGTCTACACCTTCGCCTATAACCTCGCCTATGACCGGGTCTTCCCGGTGCCGCAGGCCGCGCAGCCGGCCTGACGGATATCAGCGGCCGCTTTCCTTGATGGATTCCATTGCGACGGAGGTGGAGGTGCTTGCGACATTCGGCAGGCTCGAAATCTTCTCGCCCAGCACCTCCCGGTATCTGCGGATATCGGAGGTGCGAATCTTTATCAGGTAGTCGAAGCGGCCGGCGATCATGTGGCACTCCTCGACTTCCTTGATCTTGCGCACCGCATTGTTGAAGGCGATGAGTGCTGCCTCCTTCGTGTCGGACAACTTGACCTCCGCGAAGGCGACATGGTCCAGTCCGAGCTTCTTCGGATTGAGCACGGCGCGGAAGCCGTCGATATAACCGTCATGGATCAGGCGTTGCAGGCGCAGCGTGCACGGGGTCTTCGAAAGGCCGACGATTTCGGACATTTCGGTGATGGAAATGCGTGCATTTTCAACGAGAAGATCGAGGATCTTCCGGTCGATCGCATCGATTTCACTAAAAACTTGCTTTCCCCTGGACATTAAGACCACCAAATCAGGATTCATTTGGAGATAGTTCTCGTTTGAAGCCTTATATTGGTGAGAAGGTCCCGTAGCAATCCACTATGTTCCCGGCCAGCGCCACGAGGGTGGAATGCGCCGGCAGGCGATGTATTCTGCGCTCGGATGGAATGGCCGATAGCCCGAGATGGTGATGAAAATGGTCCAGTCTGCAAACGAACATAATGCTCCCGCTTTCGCCGATTTTGCACCGCCCATCCGGGCGCAGAGCGAACTTCGGCAGCGCATCACCGCCGCCTATCGCATTCCCGAAGTGGAGGCCGTGCGGCCGCTTCTCGACCAGGCGACGCTGCCGGACGAGGTGACCGCCCGCATCCGCGAAACGGC
This sequence comes from Shinella sp. GW835-FHT14H05, assembly GCF_058793575.1. Taxonomy (NCBI): domain Bacteria; kingdom Pseudomonadati; phylum Pseudomonadota; class Alphaproteobacteria; order Hyphomicrobiales; family Rhizobiaceae; genus Shinella; species Shinella sp. GW835-FHT14H05. Next base: position 57,803 of record NZ_JBXAFY010000001.1, read on the forward strand.
CCGCAAGCTGATCGTTGCGTTGCGCGCCAAGCACAAGGGCTCCGGCGTCGAAGGGCTGGTGCATGAATATTCGCTCTCCAGCCAGGAGGGCGTCGCCCTCATGTGCCTTGCCGAAGCGCTGCTGCGTATTCCCGATAACGCCACCCGCGACGCGCTGATCCGTGACAAGATTTCCGAAGGCGATTGGAAGTCGCATATGGGGGGTGGTCGCTCGCTCTTCGTCAATGCCGCGACCTGGGGCCTCGTCGTCACCGGCAAGCTGACCTCGACTGTGAACGACCGCGGCCTTTCCGCCGCGCTCACGCGTCTCATCGCCCGCTGCGGCGAGCCGGTCATTCGCCGCGGCGTCGACATGGCCATGCGCATGATGGGCGAGCAGTTCGTCACCGGCGAGACGATCGACGAGGCGCTGCGCAATTCGCGCGCCATGGAGCGCAAGGGTTTCCGCTATTCCTACGACATGCTCGGTGAGGCGGCGACGACGGCTGCCGATGCGGAGCGCTACTACCGCGACTACGAGAACGCCATCCATGCCATCGGCAAGGCATCTGCCGGCCGCGGCATCTATGACGGCCCCGGCATTTCGATCAAGCTTTCGGCGCTGCATCCGCGTTACGTGCGGGCGCAGGCCGGGCGCGTGATGGGCGAGCTGTTGCCCAAGGTGAAGGCGCTGGCGGTGATTGCCAAATCCTACAATATCGGCCTCAATATCGATGCCGAGGAGGCCGACCGGCTGGAACTGTCGCTCGACCTGCTCGAAGAGCTTTGCCACGATCCCGCTTTGACGGGCTGGGATGGCGTCGGCTTCGTGGTGCAGGCCTATGGCAAGCGCTGCCCCTTCGTGCTCGATTTCATCATCGATCTCGCCCGCCGCTCCAGCCGCCGCATCATGGTGCGCCTCGTCAAGGGCGCCTATTGGGATGCCGAGATCAAGCGCGCGCAGCTCGATGGCCTGGAGGAGTTCCCGGTCTATACGCGCAAGATCCACACGGATGTCTCGTACATCGCCTGCGCGAAAAAGCTGCTGGCGGCGACGGACGCGGTCTTCCCGCAGTTCGCCACGCACAATGCCCAGTCGCTCGCCACGATCTATCAGCTCGCCGGGCCGGATTTCCGCGTCGGGCAGTATGAGTTCCAGTGCCTGCACGGCATGGGTGAGCCGCTTTATGACGAAGTCGTCGGCGCGGAAAAGCTCAACCGGCCATGCCGCATTTACGCGCCGGTCGGCACGCATGAGACGCTGCTCGCCTATCTCGTCCGCCGCCTGCTCGAAAACGGCGCGAACTCCTCTTTCGTCAACCGCATTGCCGATCCGGCCATCTCGGTCGATGAGCTGATCGCCGATCCCGCCGCCGTCGTGCGCGCCATGCCGGTGCCGGGCGGAAAACATGACCGGATCGCCCTTCCGGCAGAACTTTACGGCAAGGGCCGGTTGAACTCCGCCGGTCTCGACCTGTCAAACGAGACGGTGCTTGCAGCGCTTGCGCAGGACCTCGCCAGGACCGCGGCTGTCGAATGGCAGGCCGTTCCGCAGATCGCGGATGGTTCCAGCGATGGCGAAAAGCGGGCGGTGCTGAACCCGGCCGACCAGTCCGATGTCGTCGGCTATGTGACGGAAACCTCCAGCGAGGGCGTGGCGAAGGCCGCGAAACTGGCGCTGGCAGCCGCGTCCGAATGGGCCGCCGTGCCGCCGCGCGAGCGTGGCGACCGCCTCGACCGCGCCGCCGACCTGATGCAGGCGAAAATCTCGACCCTGATCGGCCTTGCCATCCGCGAGGCCGGCAAATCGGCGGCCAATGCCATTGCCGAAGTGCGCGAGGCGATCGACTTCCTGCGTTATTATGCGGAACAGGCGCGCCGCACGCTCGGTGCCGCCCACCAGCCGCTCGGCCCCATCGTCTGCATCAGCCCGTGGAATTTCCCGCTGGCGATCTTCTCCGGCCAGATTGCCGCGGCGCTCGTCGCCGGCAATCCGGTTCTGGCGAAGCCTGCGGAAGAAACACCGCTGATCGCTGCCGAAGCCGTGCGTATCCTGCATGAGGCCGGCATTCCAGTCGGCGCGCTGCAATTGCTGCCGGGTGATGGCCGCGTGGGCGCCGCCCTCGTTGGTGCGCCGGAGACGGCGGGCGTCATGTTCACCGGCTCGACGGAAGTAGCCCGCCTTATCCAGAAGGAGCTTGCGGGGCGCCTGTCGTCCTCGGGCAAGCCCATTCCGCTGATCGCCGAAACCGGCGGGCAGAATGCGATGATCGTCGATTCGTCTGCGCTCGCCGAACAGGTGGTGGCGGATGTCATCGCATCCGCCTTCGACAGCGCCGGCCAGCGCTGCTCGGCGCTGCGCGTGCTCTGCCTCCAGGAAGACGTCGCCGACCGGACGCTGACCATGCTGAAGGGCGCGCTGGCGGAACTGAAAATCGGCCGCACCGACCGGCTGAATGTCGATACCGGTCCGGTCATCACGGCGGAAGCCAAGCAGAACATCGAGGGGCATATCGAAAAGATGCGCGCCCGCGGCCGCAAGGTCGAGCAGGTGGCGCTGCCGGTGGAGGCGGCGCGCGGCACCTTCGTTTCGCCCACCATCATCGAGCTGCAATCGCTTGCCGACCTGGAGCGCGAGGTGTTCGGTCCGGTCCTGCACGTCATCCGCTTCAAGCGCGAAGACGTCGATCGCCTGATCGACGACATCAACGCGACCGGCTACGGCCTGACCTTCGGCCTGCATACCCGTCTCGACGAGACGATCGCCCATGTCACCAGCCGGGTGAAGGCGGGCAATATCTACGTCAACCGCAACATTATCGGCGCCATCGTCGGCGTGCAGCCGTTCGGCGGTCGGGGGCTTTCGGGCACCGGACCGAAGGCCGGCGGGCCGCTCTATATCGGCCGTCTCGTGCAGACGCCGCCGGTGCCGCCGCAGCATTCATCCGTGCATCTTCAGCCGGCTGTGACCGATTTCGCGCAATGGCTGCGCGGCAAGGGCAAGGCCGAACTGGCGGACCGCGTGCGCGATCTCGGCAGCAATTCGGCACTCGGGCTCGACCTCGAACTGCCCGGCCCCGTCGGCGAGCGCAACCTCTATTCGCTCCATCCGCGCGGCCGCATCCTTCTCGTGCCGGCGACGGAGGAGGGGCTTCTGGCCCAGCTCGGTGCCGTGCTCGCCACGGGCAACAAGGCGGTCATCGATGCGGCCTCCGGCCTCAAGGCCAGCCTGTCCGATCTGCCGGCGAGCCTCGCCGCCCTCATCACCTGGTCGACCGACTGGGCGGCCGATGGCCCCTATGCGGGTGCGCTGATCGAAGGGGATGGCGACAGGGTCGTTGAGGCCGCGCGCCGCATCGCGACGTTGCCGGGTCCGCTCGTCCTGACGCAGGCCGCCTCCACGCAGGAAATCCAGGCGGGCAGCGAAGCCTATTGCCTGAACTGGCTGCTCGAAGAGGTCTCGACCTCGATCAACACCGCAGCCGCCGGCGGAAATGCTAGCCTGATGAGCATCGGCTAAAGCCTCTTTTGCAAAGCCGCTACCGCCGCGAGAGGGCGGTAGCGATCCTAGGCCGTCTGCCAGGCCTTCAGCACCCGCACGCCTTTTGCCTCCACCCCGGGCCAAAGCTGCAAGAGGTAACGGTCGTCGCCTTCTAGCCCGTCGGTGCTGAGCGTGTCGAGGCCGGCGAGGCTCGCCCGAATGCCGAGCGGCCCCGCCTTCACGGCAAGACGCGGAGATTCCATTTCGTTTTCGGTCATGCCGGCAAGCACCAGTTGGCCCGACGGGCAGGTGATGCCCGCCTCGACGACATGCTGGTGGCTGTCGAGATCGAGGTCGGGGCGCTGCTGGTGCCATTCGACGCAGACCGGCACCATCATGTTGCGCACGGTGTGAAGGATGACGGCATGCGGCCCGGCCATGAGGTGGCACGCGATCGTTTCTTCCGTGTAGTCGTCGGGCAGGTCCGCATGCGCCTCGTCGCGCAGGTAAATCTGGAAATAGTCGGCGAAGATGTCGCCCTGGTACAGAATCCGAAACATGTGCACCTCTGCCGGCCCGGTGGAATGTGCCCCTGGGCTTTGCCCGGAACGCGCAGACCTATCATAGAGACGGCCGAGACCCTGTCGAAATTCGCGAAATGTGGGCCATCGGGACGCGGCGGGCGCGTGGCGCCCGCGGAGGCGCTAATCGACTATGTCGATTAATCGTGGCCTTCCGGTCATCTTGCCGGGAGGTTTTATCCTCTGGATACTGCCGCGAGAAAAAGCCATTGAGGGGTCCGCTGGTATGGCACATATCGCCGAAGCCGTAATCGACAATATCGCCGACCGTATCGACCGTCTTGTGGCAGACCATCGGCCGGGGCACGGCCTCGCCCGCGCGTTCTATCAGGATCCGGACATCTACCAGCGCGACATGGAGCGGGTGTTCCGCCGCCACTGGCACTGTATCGCGCATGAGAGCGTCATCCCGAACGTCAACGATTTCGAGGTTTTCCGCATCGATACCGAGCAGGTGATCGTCACCCGCGCGGCGAACGGGTCGATCAACGCAATCCTGAACGTCTGTCGCCATCGCGGCGCGGAAGTCTGCACCAAGCAGAAGGGCAATGCCCGCGTCTTCGTCTGTCCCTACCACGCCTGGACCTACGGCAATGACGGGAGCCTGCGGGCCGCCCGCCTGATGCCGAAGGATTTCAAGCGCGAGGACCATGGGCTGAAGACGCTGCATGTGCGCGTTGTCGAGGGACTGATCTTCATTTCCTTTGCCGATGAGCCGCTCGATTTTTCCGAGGTGGAGCGCCTGCTGCATGCGACCTGCGGGCAATATGGCTGGGCGAGCGCGAAGATCGCGCACCGCGAAACCTATCCGGTCGATGCCAACTGGAAGCTCGCGGTGGAAAACTATGTCGAGTGTTACCATTGCGGCCCGGCGCATCCGGAATATTCGCAGACCCATGCGCTTGAGCAGCCGCTGCACATGATCGAGGCGCTGAATGCCGCGATGGAGGAGCGCACCTGTGCGCTCGGCATCGAGGTCGGCTCCGGCAACCATTGGCAGACGTCGCGCGAGGGCCGCGAGGCGATCCATGCCTTCCGCTATGCGCTGTATGACGGCGTGCAGAGTGGCAGCGAGGACGGCACGGCGGTCGCGCCGCTGATGGGTCGTTTCTCCGATTTCGACGGCGGCGTCACCTCCATCCATCTCGGCGGCACGACCTTCCTCGTCTGTTATCCCGACCACGGCATGATCTACCGCTTCATCCCCAAGACCGCGCAGAGCTGCGAGATGGAGCTGATCTGGCTCGTCGACGGCAAGGCGGAAGAGGGCGCGGATTACGACCTCGAAAAGCTCACCTGGCTCTGGAAGGTGACGACGGCGGAAGACAAGACGATCATCGAGCACACGGCGCGCGGCGTGCAGTCGCACTATTTCGTGCCCGGTCCCATCGCGCCGATGGAGCAGAACGAGTTGCGCTATATCGACTGGTATCTGGACGAGATCAGCCGGCCGACCGGCAAGGCGTGAGCCTTGGGCATGCCGAATTTTCCGGCATGCGCCTTCCTTATCCCCAAGCGATATTGCGGCCAGACATCATAATTGTTGACGCATTTTTTACCTCGTCTACTATATCTTGTGTTCGAGGTTCTTCCGATTCGAGAGGATCGGAAGCTAAGACGGGAATCCGGTGGGGCCATGATGGCCCTGTAAATCCGGAGCTGCCCCCGCAACTGTAAGCGGCGAGCGTTCGTTCGATAAGCCACTGGGGCGCAAATGCCTTGGGAAGGTGAACGGATGCGCCGACCCGCAAGCCAGGAGACCTGCCTCGCGCATGAACGTCCACGGGCGGGGTGCCCGGCAGGCGAACGATGGGTTGCGGAATGATGCCGCCCTGTCGTTTCCCGAATGGCCCCCGCATGAATTGCTTCGGGGTGAAGTCCATGTCGATACAGTTTCCAGCATATCCGCGCGAGTAGGCGGTAATCCCGGCCGCGCGCCTGCGGCTGCCTGATCCATTTCCAATCCATCGCACGGCCATCGGCGGATGACCGGACGATCTCCCATGCCCAATTGCTCAACGCCCAATTTGCCCCATGCTCAATTGCAAAGTCACGAGGAAAACCATGTCCATCACCGTTTACAGCAAACCCGCCTGCGTCCAGTGCACCGCGACCACCCGCGCGCTCGACCGCCAGGGCATCGACTACAGCGTCGTTGACATTTCCGAGGACAGCGACGCTTTTGCACTCGTCCAGGGTCTCGGTTACCGGCAGGTTCCGGTGGTGGTTGCCGGCGAGCAGCATTGGGCCGGCTTCCGCCCCGACATGATCAGCGCGCTCGCCTGAGCCTCGGGCGATGGGCGATCTCGTCTATTTTTCCACGCGGTCGGAAAACACCCATCGCTTCGTCGCCAAGCTCGGCCTTTCCGCCGCCCGCATCCCCCTTCGCGCCGATGAGGCGCTGAAAGCCGCAGCACCCTTCGTGCTCGTCGTGCCGACCTATTGCGGCGAGGAGGGGAAAGGCGCCGTGCCCAAGCAAGTGATCCGCTTCCTCAACGATGCGGACAACCGGTCGAACCTTCGCGGCGTGATTGCCGCGGGCAACAGCAATTTCGGCGCGACCTTCGGGATCGCCGGCGACGTCATCTCCGCCAAATGCGGGGTGCCCTATCTCTACCGCTTCGAGCTTCTGGGCACCGCGGAGGACGTCGCCAATGTCAAAGACGGATTGGAACGATTTTGGACACGATGACGCTCGGCAAGCCGGCAAAGGTCCCGGAAATCACGGCGCTGGATTACCACGCCCTCAATGCGATGCTGAACCTCTATGACGAGGGTGGCAAAATCCAGCTCGACAAGGACCGGCTGGCCGCAAAACAATATTTCCTCCAGCACGTCAACCAGAACACGGTGTTTTTCCATAACCTGCGGGAAAAACTCGATTATCTGGTGACCGAGGGCTACTATGAGCAGGAGGTGCTGGACCAGTATTCGTTCAACTTCGTGCGCGATCTGTTCGACCACGCCTATGACAAGAAATTCCGCTTCCCCACCTTCCTCGGCGCCTTCAAATATTACACGTCCTATACGCTGAAGACCTTTGACGGGAAGCGTTACCTGGAGCGTTACGAGGACCGCGTCTGCATGGTGGCGCTGGCACTGGCGCGCGGCAACGAGGCGCTTGCCCGCGACCTCGTCGACGAGGTCATTTCCGGTCGCTTCCAGCCCGCGACGCCGACCTTCCTCAATGCCGGCAAGAAACAGCGTGGCGAACTCGTCTCGTGCTTCCTGCTGCGCATCGAGGACAACATGGAGAGCATCGGCCGCTCGATCAATTCGGCGCTCCAGCTTTCCAAGCGTGGCGGCGGGGTGGCCTTGTCGCTCACCAACCTTCGCGAGATGGGCGCGCCGATCAAGCAGATCGAAAACCAGTCCTCCGGCGTCATCCCGGTGATGAAGCTCCTGGAAGACAGCTTCTCCTATGCCAACCAGCTCGGCGCGCGGCAGGGCGCAGGCGCGGTCTATCTCAACGCCCACCATCCGGACATCATGCGCTTCCTCGATACCAAGCGCGAAAATGCCGACGAGAAGATCCGCATCAAGACCCTGTCGCTCGGCGTCGTCATTCCGGACATCACCTTCGAACTCGCGAAGAACAACGAGGACATGTACCTGTTCTCGCCGCATGACGTAGAGCGCGTCTATGGCGTCGCCTTCAGCGAGATCTCGGTGACGGAAAAGTACCGCGAGATGGTCGAGGACGCCCGCATCAAGAAGAAGAAGATCAAGGCGCGCGACTTCTTCCAGGTCATCGCCGAAATCCAGTTCGAGAGCGGCTACCCCTACATCATGTTCGAGGACACGGTGAACCGCGCGAACCCGATCGCCGGGCGCATCTCGATGAGCAACCTCTGCTCGGAAATCCTGCAGGTCAGCGAGGCGAGCGAGTTCAACGACGACCTGTCCTATTCGAAGATGGGCAAGGACATTTCCTGCAATCTCGGTTCGCTCAACATCGCGGCAGCGATGGATAGCCCCGATTTCGGCCAAACGATCGAGACCTCGATCCGCGCGCTGACGGCGGTCTCCGAGATGAGCCACATCTCCTCGGTTCCCTCCGTGGAGAAGGGCAACGACGACAGCCACGCCATCGGCCTTGGCCAGATGAACCTGCACGGCTACCTTGCCCGCGAGCGCATTTTTTATGGCTCTGAAGAGGGCGTCGACTTCACCAATATCTATTTCTACACGGTGACTTACCACGCCATCCGCGCCTCGAACCGGCTGGCCGTCGAGAAGGGTGTCAGCTTCAAGGGTTTCGAGAACTCCAAATACGCTTCCGGCGAGTATTTCGACAAATACACCGAGGCCGAATGGCTGCCGGCGACGGAGAAGGTGAGGGGCATTTTCGAAGAGGCCGGCATCCATATCCCAACGCAGGAAGACTGGCTGGAGCTGAAGAAGGCCGTCATGGACGGCGGGCTCTACAACCAGAACCTCCAGGCCGTGCCGCCGACGGGCTCGATCTCCTATATCAACCACTCGACCTCCTCGATCCACCCGATCGTCTCGAAGATCGAGATCCGGAAAGAGGGCAAGATCGGCCGCGTCTATTACCCCGCCGCCTTCATGACGAACGACAATCTCGACTACTACCAGGACGCCTACGAGATCGGTCCGGAGAAGATCATCGACACCTATGCGGCGGCCACCCAGCATGTGGACCAGGGCCTGTCGCTGACGCTGTTCTTCCGCGATACGGCGACCACGCGCGACATCAACCGGGCGCAGATCTACGCCTGGAAGAAGGGCATCAAGACCATCTACTACATCCGCCTTCGCCAGATGGCGCTGTCCGGCACGGAAGTGCAGGGCTGCGTTTCCTGCGCGCTGTGAGATCGGGGAAGACCATGAACATCCAACTGAAGACCAAGGCCCCGAAGGCAGCCGCCGCCGTGCGCGCCATCAACTGGAACCGCATCGAGGACGACAAGGACCTCGAAGTCTGGAACCGGCTCACCGGAAACTTCTGGCTGCCGGAAAAGGTGCCGCTCTCCAACGATATCCCGTCCTGGGCGACCCTGCGGCCGGAGGAGCAGCAACTCACCATCCGCGTCTTCACCGGCCTGACGTTGCTCGACACGATCCAGAATGGTGTCGGCTCCGTGCGGCTGATGGAAGACGCCGCCACGCCGCATGAGGAGGCCGTGCTCTCCAACGTCGCCTTCATGGAGGCGGTACACGCCCGCTCCTATTCCTCGATCTTTTCCACGCTGTGCTCGACGCCGGACGTGGACGACGCCTATCGCTGGTCGGAGGAAAACGAGGTTTTGCAGCGCAAATCCGCGCTGATCATGGAGCAATATGCCTCTGCCGATCCGCTGAAGAAGAAGGTCGCCAGCGTCTTCCTCGAAAGTTTTTTGTTTTATTCCGGCTTCTACCTGCCGATGTACTGGTCGAGCCGCGCAAAGCTCACCAATACCGCCGACATGATCCGCCTGATCATACGCGACGAGGCCGTGCACGGCTATTATATCGGCTACAAGTTCCAGCGTGCTTTGGAGCGTCTTTCGGAGGAGCGCCGGCAGGAGATCAAGGATTTTGCCTTCGACCTGCTGCTGGAACTCTACGACAACGAGGCGAAATATACTGAGGCGCTCTATGACGGCGTCGGGCTGACCGAGGACGTGAAAAAGTTCCTGCACTACAACGCCAACAAGGCGCTGATGAACCTCGGTTACGAGGCGCTCTTCCCGTCGGAAGCCTGCAAGGTCAACCCGGCCATCCTCTCCGCGCTCTCGCCGAACGCCGACGAGAACCACGACTTCTTCTCCGGCTCCGGCTCGTCCTACGTTATCGGCAAGGCGGTGGCGACCGAGGATGCGGACTGGGATTTCTGAACGATCAACGCCGCGGGTTTGATCCCGCGGCGTTCGTCCCGCGTCCTCAGCGGGCGGGCGGGGCGTACATCAGGCCGCCGTCGTTCCACAGCCGGTTGAGGCCGCGGTCGATTTTCAGCGGGCTGTCCTTGCCGAGATGGCGCTCGAAGATTTCGCCGTAGTTGCCGACGGCCGAGACCGCCTGGTACGCCCATTTCGGATCGAGGCCGAGCGTCTTGCCGGCCTCGTTGTCGATGCCGAGGAAACGTTTCTGTGCGACGGTGCCGCTTTCGAGAAGGGACGCGACATTCTCCTTGCCGATGCCCATTTCCTCCGCCTCGACCAGCGCGAAGAGCGTCCAGCGCACGATCTTGAACCATTGGTCGTCGCCCTGGCGCACGGCCGGGCCGAGCGGCTCCTTGGAGATGACCTCCGGCAGCACGACGAAACGCTCGGGGTCATTCAGCGTCAGGCGCTGGGAATAGAGCGCCGAGGCGTCGGTGGAATAGACGTCGCAACGGCCGGTGTTGAAGGCCTGGATCGTCTGGTCCGGCTTCTCGAAGGCGATGACCTGGTACTCGATCTTGTTGGCGCTGAAATAGTCGGCCATGTTTTGCTCGGTCGTCGTGCCGGTCTCCGTGCAGACGGAGGCGCCGGAGAGCTCCTTGACGCTCTTCACACCGACGTCCTTGTTGATCATGAAGGCCTGGCCGTCATAATAGTTGACGCCGACGAAGCTCATGCCGAGATCGGTGTCGCGCGACAGCGTCCACGTCGTCTGGCGCGACAACAGGTCCACTTCACCCGATTGCAGCGCCGTGAAGCGATCTTTTGTGGAGAGCGGCACATAGGCGACCTTGTCCGGATTGCCGAGCGTCGCAGCGGCGATCGCCCGGCAGAAATCGACGTCAAAGCCGCTCCAGACGCCGTTCTTGTCGGGCACGGAAAAGCCGAGCACGCCCTGGCTGACGCCGCAGCGCACCTCGCCGCGCTCCTTGATGACGTCCAACGTCCCTGCATGTGCGGTGCCGGCGGCAAGGCCTGCGGCGAATATCGCCAGAATTGTAATCGTCATGTCGTTCTCCTCCTTGGTTGATTTTTCGGCATGCGTCGTCCTGCCCGGGAGGGGCGTTCCTCCCGGCTAACAGGTTTTGAGCGGTGGTGCGGTTCGCCTTAGCCGAGCGTTCTTGCGACGTCGGCGAAGGTTTCCTCAAGCACGGCGATCAGGTGATCAGCGTCGCGTTTCGAAAAGATCATCGGCGGGCGCATCTTGAGCACGTTGTCATGCGGGCCTTCGGTGCCCATCAGCACGCCGCGGCGGCGCGCACCATTGGAGACGGCGCGGGCGAAATCGGTGGCGGGCGCCTTGGTCCTGCGGTCGGTCACCAGCTCGATGCCGAGGAACAGGCCGAGGCCGCGCACATCGCCGATCACGTCGTAGCGCTTCTGCATGTCGCGGAAGGCGTCCATGAGGTGGTTGCCGATGGCGAGCGCATTGCCACGCAAATCCTGGCTTTCAATGACGTCGAGCACGGCGAGGCCGACGGCGCAGGACACCGGATTGCCGCCGAAGGTGTTGAAATATTCCATGCCGTTGTTGAAGCTGTCGGTGACCTCTCGCGTGGTCACCACCGCCGCCAGCGGATGGCCGTCGCCGATCGGCTTGCCCATGGTGACGATGTCGGGCACGACACCCTGCGTCTCGAAGGCCCACCAGTGGCTGCCGACGCGGCCGAAGCCGACCTGCACCTCGTCGGCGATGCACACACCGCCGGCCTCGCGCACCGGGCGGTAGACCTCCTTGAGATAGCCTTCGGGCAGGAAGACCTGGCCGGCGACGCTCGGGATCGATTCCGCGATGAAGAAGCCGGGCGCCTCGCCTCTTGCCTGCATGGTTGCGATCAGTTCGGCGACGCTTTCGGCAAAACGTTTGCCGTGTTCCTCGGCCGGCCAGTCCGCCGGCGCATGGTAGCTGTCGGGAATGGCCGCGACATGGATATGCGGCTTCGGTCCCTTGCCGCCCTTGCGGCGGAACTTGTAGGGGCTGATGTCGATCAGTTCCTGGGTCGTGCCGTGATAGGACCAGTCGAGCACGATGGCGTTTTCGCGGCCCGTATGCGCGCGCATCATGCGCAGTGCCAGGCTGTTTGCCTCCGAGCCGCTGTTGACGAAGCCGGCGACGGTCAGTTCCTTCGGCAGCGTCGCCGTCAGGCGTTCGGCATAGGCGACGATACTGTCGTGCAGGTAGCGGGTGTTGGTGTTGAGCGTGGCTGCCTGTTTCGCCATCGCCTCGACGACGATCGGGTGAGCATGGCCGATGTGGCAGACATTGTTGAAGCAGTCGAGATAGGCCCGGCCGCTGTCGTCGATCAGCCAGACGCCTTCGCCACGCACGAACTTGATCGGCTTGTCGTAGGAGATGGAGAGGTTCGGCAGGAGCAGCTCGTGCCGCAGCTTGACGATCTCGTCGTGCGACCGGCCGTGGCGTTCGTAAAACTCTTCGGCGATGCCGGCGAAGGTGCGCGCATCCGGGAAGAGTTCTGCCCAGACGTCGAGATAGCTCGGCTCGCCGACGCCGAGGATTTCGGTCGCGGAGAGGTTGGTGTCGGTGGAAAGCTGGAGGTGCAGGTGCGGCGCCCAGCCGCCGTTTTCCGCAGGCGCGCCCATTTCGCCGACGAGGCAGCCTGCGTCCAGCCGGTCGCCGGCCTTCAGACGCTGCATGGCCTCATGCGCGAGGTGGCCCCAGAGGGAGACGAAGGGCGGGCAGCCTTCCGGTTCGTGGCGCAGCGCGACCAGGCAGCCATAGCCGAGCGGGTCCTGCTCGATCTCGACGCTGACGACGGTTGCCGGCAGCGGCGTGAAGACTTTCGTGCCGGCGGGCATGAAGAGGTCGAGGCCGAGATGGTGGGTGCGGCGGCTGTTTTCGATGAAGCGCGAGACGAACATGTCGCCCGCATAGACGGTGCGCGCCTCGCCGAAGGGGCCGATGCCAAGCGCGATGCCATTCTCGCGGCAATGGGTCTCCCAGATCGCCTGTGCCTCGTCCGGTTGTTCGGCGGCCGATTTCACGGTCATCGGGTGTGTCGGGTCGCCATAGGGCACGAGGGCGGCGGGGTAGGTCGCGGCCGGGCGCTCCAGCATGGGGGCGAGTGCCTTGCGGTTCTTCGCGATCCAGTCGGCAACGGCATGCGCGCCTGGTGCTGCCTCAAAGCCGCAGGCCTTGCGCAGGATGGCGGTGGCGAAGCGCGGGTTCATCCGGTCGAGCTTGCGCAGCAGCGTCCAGGCCGGGCGCTCGCTGATGGCGAGATAGGGGTTGTCTTCCGTGTGGCTGCGGCGCGAGGCGGAGATCGTCACGGAGGTGACGAGGCGCATTGCGATGAGGTCGTAGAGAAGGTCGATTTCCTCTTCCAGCAGCGGATATTCGGCATGGAAGCCGCGGGCGATCGCGGCTGCGGCGCCGATCGGATCGGCATGGTCGAGGCCGGCATAGGCGGCGGCGATCGCCACTTCGGCGATCAGCGGCGCATGCAGTGCGTCGCCGAAATCGATGAGGCCGGACATGCGGTCGTGATCCGCGCTGTCGACCAGCACGTTCCAGTCGTTGGCATCATTGTGGATGACGGCGGCGCGCAATGTCGCGAGACGCGGCGCGAGGGATGCAAAACGCTTGAGGAACCGTTCCAGCAGGGCCCGGTCTTCGGCGGAGGCGACGTGTTGCAGGCGTTCGGCGGACCGGCCGGCCTTGCGGATGTCCCAGTCGAGATCGCGCAGTGCGCCCGGATGCATGAAACCCTTCAGCGCCGCATCGAAGCGGCCGAGCATGCGGCCGAGCGATTCGAGCGCGGCATAGCTGCGGCCCGTTTCGGCAAGCGGCTGGCCGACGACCCAGCCGACCAGCCGGATGCGGTGGTCGACGCCGTGCGGGCTGGTGGTGCGGCCAAGGCTGGCGCCTGAAAGCGTGGGGCGGATATGCGACACCGGCAGATCGCCGGCATGCGCGGTAATATGGGCGAGCAGCGCCGTCTGGAAGTCGCTCTCGACCTCCGGCTCGGCGGCGTTGACGATCTTCAGGATGAAGGTCCCATCCGCTGTTTCCACCTTGAAATTCTGGTCGCGCTCGCTGGCGAGCGGCGAGAGCGTGCCGGAAAGCCCGTAATGCTCGGAAAGCAGCCCGGCTGCGGCCTCGATGGAAAAATCCGGTGTCGTCTTCAGCATGTCGTTCATGGCAATCCTCTTCGTGGCGACAAGAGTTGCACGGGAGGCAGTTGGGCGCATCCGGCATTATGCCGGTTGTGCCGGCACTCTGTATGTAATAACCGTCATCTTGTCGGCGGGATTGGAGGAGGGGCCATGCAGGATACGGACGCCATCGACCGGACGATCCTCAGCATCCTGTCGAAGGAGGCGCGCATCCCCATGAAGTCGCTCGCCGGCCGGATCGGGCTTTCGCGCAGCGCGACCACCGAGCGCGTCAGCCGGCTGGAAAAGGCCGGCATCATCCGCGGCTACCGCGCCGATATCGGCCAGCTCGACGACGGACAGGTCCAGGCCTTCCTGCTCGTCACCCTGAAACGCACGCCCTCGATCGGCGTGCTCGATCGTCTCGCGGGCTTTTCCGCCGTGCGCAAGGTTTCCTCCGTCAGCGGCCAGCTCGATCTGGTGGTGGAAGTCGAGGTCGGCTCGATCAATGCGCTCAATGAATTGCGCAACGAGGTCTCGACCATGGACAATGTCGAGGACCTGACGACATCCATCGTGCTGCGGCGGGATATCGAGCGGAGCTGATCGCTACAGCGGCCCACAGCGCTCGCGCATGGCGTCGGCCGAGCGGCGCACCACCTCGGAAATCTCCAGAAGCTGCCTGGCGAGCGGTGTCGAGTTGCGCCAGATCATGCCGATGGTGCGGGCGGGTCGCGGGGTCTGGAAGCGGGCGATCGAGACCTGTGCCGAGCGGGTTTCCACCGGCACTGCCATTTCCGGGATCAGCGTGATGCCGATGCCGGCGCCGACCATCTGCACCAGCGTGGACAGCGAACTGCCCTCCATCACCTCGCGCGGCCGCGCCGAGCCGATCCGGCAGAAGGACAGCGCCTGATCACGGAAACAATGGCCTTCCTCCAGCAGCAGCAGGCGCATTTCGCGCAGCTTGTCGGGCTCGGGGGTCGGCTTGCCCTCGTCCTCCCGGTGGCGCACCAGCACGAATTCCTCCTCGAACAGCTTGAGTTCGGTGAGCGAGGGTTCCGAGACGGGGAGGGCGACGATCGCCATGTCGAGATCGCCCTGTCCCAGTTCCTGGATCAGCTTCGCCGTCATCGTCTCGCGCACCTCGATCTGGATGCCGTCGAAGGTTTTGTTCAGATCGTTTATGATGGCGGGCAAAAGGTAGGGCGCGACGGTGGGGATGATGCCGATGCGCAGGCGCGACAGGAACGGTGTGCGCGAGGCGCGGGCAAGGTCGCCGAGCTCGTCGACGGCGCGCAGGATGCCGCGCACCCGCATTGCAAAGGTCTGGCCGAAGGCGGTCAGCTTCACCTCGCGGGCGCTGCGCTCGAAGAGGTCGTTGCCGAGTTCCTCCTCCAGCTCCTTGATCTGCATGGACAATGCCGGCTGGGAAATCGCGCAGGCATCGGCCGCATGGCGGAACCGGCCATGGCGCGCCAGGGCTTCAAAATAGCGTAGCTGTTTCAGTGTAAGGTTGGTCATAATCTTAGCTTATCGCAGCGATCAGTAAATCCAACTTAAAATTATCGCAGGCTTCCGATAAGAAGGTATCAAGGAGAGGGCGCAGGCTTCTCCCCCAAGCGTTCGCAAGGCTGCCCCGAGCGGCAGCCCCCAGGAAACAACAGGAGAGAATCATGGACCAGAAAACTGACACCGCGGGCAAGTGTCCCGTCGCCCATGCGGCCCCCAAAGGCAGATCCAACCGCGACTGGTGGCCGGACCAGCTGGATGTCCAGATCCTGCACCAGCATTCCAACCTTTCCGATCCCCTGGGCAAGGATTTCGACTACGCCGAGGCTTTCAAGACGCTCGACCTCGACGCCGTCAAGCAGGACCTCACGGCCCTGATGACGGATTCGCAGGAATGGTGGCCGGCCGACTTCGGCCATTACGGCGGCCTGTTCATCCGCATGGCCTGGCACTCCGCCGGCACCTACCGCATCACCGACGGCCGCGGCGGCGCCGGCCAGGGCCAGCAGCGTTTCGCGCCGCTCAACTCGTGGCCGGACAACGTCAACCTCGACAAGGCCCGCCGCCTGCTCTGGCCGATCAAGCAGAAATACGGCAACAAGATCTCCTGGGCCGACCTTCTCATCCTGACGGGCAACGTCGCGCTCGAATCCATGGGCTTTAAGACCTTCGGTTTCGCCGGCGGCCGCGCCGACGTCTGGGAGCCGGAAGAGCTTTACTGGGGCCCGGAAGGCACCTGGCTCGGCGACGAGCGCTATAGCGGCGAACGCGAGCTGGCAGAACCGCTCGGCGCCGTGCAGATGGGCCTCATCTACGTCAACCCGGAAGGCCCGAACGGCAATCCCGATCCGCTGGCCTCCGCCCGCGACATCCGCGACACCTTCGCCCGCATGGCGATGAACGACGAAGAGACCGTGGCGCTGATCGCCGGCGGCCACACCTTCGGCAAGACGCATGGCGCCGGCGACGCGTCGTTTGTCGGCATCGACCCGGAAGGCGGCGCACTCGAAGCGCAGGGCCTCGGCTGGAAGAGCACGTTCAATTCGGGCGTCGGCACGGATGCGATCGGCAGCGGCCTCGAAGTCACCTGGACCTCGACGCCGACCAAGTGGAGCAACAACTTCTTCTGGAACCTGTTCGGCTATGAATGGGAACTGGAAAAGAGCCCGGCCGGCGCGCACCAGTGGGTCGCGAAGGGCGCCGGCGCCACGATCCCGGATGCCTTCGATTCCACGAAGAAGCACCTGCCGAAGATGCTCACCTCCGACCTCGCGCTGCGCTTCGACCCGATCTACGAGAAGATCTCGCGCCGGTTCCTCGAAAACCCGGACCAGTTCGCCGATGCCTTCGCGCGGGCCTGGTTCAAGCTGACCCACCGCGACATGGGCCCGAAGGCCCGCTACCTCGGCCCGGAAGTGCCGGCGGAAGACCTGATCTGGCAGGACGTCGTCCCTGCCGTCGATCATCCGCTGGTCGACGACAAGGATGTCGCCGACCTCAAGGCGCGCGTTCTTGCCACCGACCTCTCGGTGCAGGAGCTGGTCTCCACCGCCTGGGCGTCGGCCTCGACCTTCCGCGGCTCCGACAAGCGCGGCGGCGCCAATGGCGCGCGCATCCGCCTTGCTCCGCAGAAGGACTGGGAGGTCAACCAGCCGGCGCAGCTCGCCAAGGTTCTCGGCGTGCTCGAAGGCATCCAGGCAGACTTCAACGCGGCGCAGAGCGGCGGCAAGAAGATCTCGCTCGCCGACCTGATCGTGCTGGCCGGTGCTGCCGGCGTCGAGAAGGCGGCGAAGGCTGGCGGTTACGATGTCGCCGTGCCGTTCACGCCGGGCCGCACGGATGCGTCGGATGCCCAGACCGATGCCGCGTCCTTCGCAGCCCTTGAGCCGCGCGCCGATGGCTTCCGCAACTATGTGAACGCCAACCGTCATCAGTTCCTGAAGGGGGAAGAGGCGCTCATCGACCGCGCCCAGCTCCTGACGCTGACGGCGCCGGAACTGACGGTGCTCCTCGGCGGCCTGCGTGTGCTGAAGGCCGGCGAACCGGAACACGGCGTGTTCACGACCCGTCCGGAAGCGTTGACGAACGACTTCTTCGTCAACCTGCTCGACATGGGCACTGTCTGGGCGCCCGTCGCCGACAAGAAGGGTGTCTATGAGGGCCGCGACCGCAAGACGAACGAACCCAAGTGGACCGCCACGCGCGTCGACCTGATCTTCGGCTCGCATTCGCAGCTTCGCGCCTTCGCCGAAGTCTACGGTTCGTCCGATGCCAAGGAGAAGTTCGTCAAGGACTTCGTCTCGGCCTGGAACAAGGTGATGAACGCCGACCGCTTCGATCTCGTCTGATCGACGATATAGTTCAGGGCGCGGTTTACCCGCGCCCTGACGACCTGCCCGCCAACCGGGCCTGTTTCCTTTCCCCCAGCCGTCGCATATGAATCGGGCCATCCGAAGCTCAGCCTGCTGCAAGGAAACAAGGTGGACGTACATCCTCAACCGCCGCTGATCGCGCGAATCCGCTCGCAGGGACCCGCCATGACGCGGGCGCTGGAGCGCGTCGCTTCCTTCGTGCTGGCCGATCCGCAATCCGTGCTCTTCAAGAGCATCACGGAGCTTGCCGACGAGGCCCAGTCCTCCGAGGCGAGCGTGATCCGGTTCTGTCGCGAACTCGGCTATCCCGGCTTCCAGAATTTCAAGCTGGCGCTTGCGCATGAGCTTGCCACGCTCCAGCAGACCGCTTCCACCTCCACCCCCGGCGACATGGTGCAGGAGTTGGTCGAGACCGCCCGCATCGCGCTGGAGGAAACCGAAAGGATGCTCGACCGGCGGGCCATCGAGGAGGTGTCCTCGCTGCTGCTTTCGGCCCGCCATGTCGAGATTTTCGGCGTCGGCGCATCCGCCATCACGGCGCAATATCTCGAATACAAGCTCGCCCGCCTCGGCATTTCCGCTCATATCGGCCGCGATGCGCATCTCGCCACCATGGCGTCCGCGACCGCCTCGCCCGCCGATCTCTACATCCTCGTCTCCACCTCCGGCTCGACCATCGATACGTTGCGTGTGGCGGAGAATGCCCATGCGCGCGGCGCCCGCATCGTCGGCATTACGCACCGGACGAAGAGCCCGCTGGCCGCGATCTGTAACTTCGTGCTGCTCGCCTCCTCGCCGGAAACGCCGCTGACGGGCGGCGCCTTCCCGTCGAAGATCAGCCAGTTGCTGATTGTCGATGCCATCGCCAACACGATCACCAAACTCGATCCCGCACGCCTCGAAACCATCAAGAATACGGCGGAGAGCGTCAGCGACCGGAACATATGAAGTTTTTCTTTGAAGATAATCTTCATATGAAAAAAATTATTGACGGTTTTCGCCAAAGGCCGTAACGTTGTCTCCAGTCAAGGAGATGCGGCGTTTATGGACATCATGGAAACAATGCGGGGCCGGCTTGTCGTGTCCTGCCAGGCGGCGGAAACCAGCCCGCTCCATGCCACGGAGCACATCGTGGCGCTTGCCCGCGCGGCCGTTCTCGGCGGCGCCTCGGGTGTGCGGATCGAGGGCGTGCGCAATGTCCAGGCGGTGCGCGGCGCCATCGGCCTGCCGATCATCGGCATCACGAAAATCGCCCAGCCGGGCTCCGACGTCTACATCACGCCTTCGCTTGATGACGTGCAGGGCCTTGCCGGGGCGGGTGCCGATGTCATCGCCTTCGATGCGACGGACCGGCCGCGCCCGGTGCCGGTCGCCGACATTGTCGGCGAGATCGCGCGGCTGAAGAAGATCAGCATGGCCGATATCAGCACGCTGGCGGAGGCCAGGCAGGCGATTGACGCCGGTGCGGATTTCGTTGGCACCACGCTGTCCGGCTACACGCCCTATACGACCGGCACCACGGCCCCGGACTTTGCGCTGATGCAGGATCTTGCAGTGGCTGGCATCCCCTTCGTCGCGGAGGGGCGGATCTGGGAGCCGGAGCAGGCGCGGCGCGCCCTGGAGCTTGGTGCGGCCTTCGTCGTCGTCGGCTCCGCCATTACCCGACCGGACGAGATTACCAGACGGTTTGCCGACGCCCTTGCCGGCGGCACGCGTTGAGATTTTGGAGGATGACATGATCAGGACGAAAAAAGTCGCCGTCATCGGCGCCGGTTTCATGGGCTCGATGCACGCCTCGATCTTTTCCAGCGATCCGCGGGCGGAGCTGGTGGCGATCGTCGACCGGGATGTTGCTCGGGCGCAGGCCGTGGCGGACGGGCTCGGCGGCGGTGTGCGCGTCTATGGCTCGCATGACGAGCTGCTCGCGGCCGAGACGCTCGACCTTGTCAGCATCTGCACCCCGGACCATCTCCACCTCGAACCCGCGCTGGCGATCGCCGCAAAGGGCGTCAACCTGTTCATCGAGAAGCCGATCGCCTCGACGCTGGAGGACGGGCGCAAGATCGTCGCGGCCTGCCAGGCGACCAATGTGAAGCTTGGCGTCGGCTACCTGCTGCGCTTCGACCCGCGCTATTACAAGGCGCGTGAGCTGATCGAGACCGGCAAGATCGGCACGCCCATCCATGTCTACGCCCGCCGCAACAGCGCCCGCACCGAAGGGCCGAAGCGGTATGCCGGCACCCTGCCGCTCGCCATGCACGTCACCGTGCACGACGTGGACATGGTGCTGTGGATGCTGAAAGGCCAGGTGCCTGTCACCGCCTATGCGCAGCAGACGGAAATCCTGCTCGGCGAGATGGGCACGCAGGACACGATTGCCGGCGTCGTGCGCTTTTCCGGCGGCACGGTGGTGACCTTCGAAAGCGCCTGGTCGCTGCCGGCGGGCGCCCGCCACATGATCGACGCGCGCCTCGAAATGATCGGCACGGAAGGCTCCTTCGAGGTGCAGTGCGGCGACAGCGGTCTCTACTTCGCCGACAACCAGGCCTCGCGCGAGATCGACACCCAGCACTGGCCGGAGATCGGCGGCAAGGTCGGTGGCGACCTGCGCCTCCAGCTTTCCGGCGTGCTCGAATGGATCGACGGCGCCGAATGCCAGGTCGCGACCGGCGAGGAGGCGTTGCTGTCCCTCGAACTCACGCAGGCGCTCGTGCGCTCGGCCGATACGGGCGAGGTGCAGCGGTTCTGAACTCGACAGAAATACAGCGCGGCTAGGCGCTGCGAAGTGCAACTGACGGCTCGTTGACGAGCGCTATCCAAAAAAGGGGAACGACATGAAAAGACGTCATTTTATTGCTCTGACACTTGCACTGTCCTCGTCCGTGGCGGTGTCGGCCTTCGCGCAGGATGCGGACCAGCCCTACAAGGGCACCCGCCTTGCCGTGTTGATGGAAGGTCACCCGACCACCGAAGGCATCCAGGCGCTGCTGCCGGAATTCACCGCGGCGACCGGCATCGAGGTCGAGCTCGAAGTGGTGCCGGAATCCGACATCACCGCAAAAATGCTGCTGGAGTTCTCCTCCGGCTCGGGCCGCTATGACGTGGTCCAGAACAACATCATCTACATTCCGGGTTTCCTGAAGGCCGGCTATATCGCGCCGCTCGACGAGCTGGCGGGCAAGTTCTCCGCCAATTACGACAAGGCCGACTTCGTGCCCGGCTATCTCAACACCAATATCGTCGATGGCAAGCTTTATGGCCTGCCGGTCTATGGCGAAAGCACCTTCCTGATGTACCGGAAGGACCTGTTCGAGGAATATGGCATTGCTCCTCCCAAGAGCTTTGGCGAGGTGACGGCGGCCGCGAAGACGATCAAGGAAAAATCGAACGGCGCGGTCGCCGGCATCACCATGCGCGGCGCGCAGGGCATCCAGAACGTCTATGTCTGGGCCGGCTGGCTGTGGGGCTATGGCGGCGAGTTCATCGGCGCGGATGGCAAGTCGGCGCTCGGCAGCGATGAGGCGGCCGCCTCGCTCGACGCCTTTGCCGGCGTGCTGCGGGATTACGGCCCGGTCGGCGTCGCCAATTTCGGCTGGGAGGAGAACCGCGTGCTCTTCCAGCAGGGCAAGGCCGGCATGACGATGGACGCCACCGTCAACGGCGCCTTCAACGAGGACGCCTCGATTTCCTCCGTCGTCGGCAAGGTCGGTTATGTGCCGGTGCCTGTCGAGACCGACAAGCTGAAGGGCGGTTCCTCGTCGCTTGCCGTGCACAGCCTCTATATTTCCGAGGCCTCGCAGCAGAAGGAAGCGGCCTGGCTCTTCGCCTCCTGGGCGACGGCGAAGGAGCAGCAGGTCAAGTCCTTCGGCCTGGCGCCCAATTCCGGCGTGACCTCGCTTGCGGCGCTGAACTCGGAAGAGTTCAACAAGCGCTACGGCGCCTTCAAGGATGCCATGCTTGCCTCGATCAATGCCGGCAATCCGCAATACCTGCCGACCGTCGAGGCCGCCAACGAGGTCATCAACAATGCCGGCATCGCGGTATCGAAGGTGCTCGCCGGCACGGCCACGGCCAAGGATGCGCTCGCCGAGGCGAATGCCGCCAACGACGCGGCCCTCAGCCGTTGACCATCACGGCCGTGCCCGGTTCGCCGGGCATGGCCAGCCTCACGGGGAGCGGCACCATGAAGGATGCGACCACCTATTTCTACCGTCCGGTCGTCCTGTTTTTCGGCACGGTCTCGGTCATCCTGACCGTCTATGTCGTGTGGCTGACGCTGCACAATATCAGCCTGCTTCGTCC
This sequence comes from Shinella sp. GW835-FHT14H05, assembly GCF_058793575.1. Lineage (NCBI taxonomy): Bacteria > Pseudomonadati > Pseudomonadota > Alphaproteobacteria > Hyphomicrobiales > Rhizobiaceae > Shinella > Shinella sp. GW835-FHT14H05. The sequence goes on from NZ_JBXAFY010000001.1 coordinate 80,028, forward strand.
GGGGCAGGAAAGCTTCATCGGCTTCGACAACTACATCCGGCTGCTGTTCGACGGCCGCGCCATCAACGCGCTCGGGCGCACCGTGCTGTTCACGGTCGCGGCGACCGTCATTGAAGTCTCTCTGGGGCTGGCGATCTCGCTGCTGGTGGACCGGGAATTCCTGGGAAAACGCATCGTGCGCGGCATCCTGCTGGTGCCGATCGTCATGACGCCGGTCGTCGTCGGCCTCACCTGGCGCTTCCTGCTCGATCCGTCGAACGGCATGATGAATTACCTGCTCTCGACCATCGGCCTCGGCCCGGTCGACTGGCTCGGCAATCCGAATGTCGCGCTGTTCTCGCTGCTGATGGCCGATATCTGGCAATGGACGCCCTTCGTCGTGCTGCTCACAATGGCCTCGCTGGAATCGCTGCCGGGCGACCCGCAGAATGCCGCGCGCGTCGATGGCGCGCGGGAATGGCAGGTGCTCTGGTACATCACGCTGCCGGCGCTGAAGCGGGCGCTGATGGTGGTGGCCCTCATCCGGGCGATCGATGCAGTCAAGGCCTTCGACATCTTCTACATCATGACGCGCGGCGGGCCGGCGCTCTCCACGGAGACGCTCAACCTCTACGGCTACATCTCCGCCTTCACCAATTTCGACATCTCCTATTCGCTGACAATAGCCATGGTGCTGACCATTCTCACGAACGTCGCCCTGCTGCTGCTCTACAACCTCGCCTTCAAGGCGCCGAAGCAAGGAGAAGCCTGATGCGCCGGATCATCTTCTGGATCGCGCTTGCCATCCTCCTCCTCTGCGTGCTCTTCCCGCTCTACTGGGTGGTGGCGACCTCGCTGAAAACCCAGCGCGACGCCTTCGCCATGCCGCCGGTCTGGCTGTTTGCGCCGACTTGGGAGAACTATGCCAAGGTGCTGAACAACGGCGTCTTCATCCGCGCCTTCTTCAACAGCGTGGTGATCTCGTTTTCGGCAAGCCTGATCTCCGTCGGCGTCGGCGCGCTCGTCGCCTATGGCCTGGTGGCGCAGGACGAGGCGACCAAGCGGCAGAACGAGAAATTCATCCTCAGCCTTCGCATCGCGCCGCCGCTGATTTTCATCATCCCGACCTATTTCCTGGCGGCGCAGTTGAAGCTGCTCAACAACCACTGGATCGTCATCGGGGTTTATGCCTTCGTCAACATTCCCTTCGCGATCTCGCTGCTGATCACCTTCTTCGAGGATATTCCGCGGGAATTGCGGGATGCGGCGAAGGTCGATGGTGCACGCGAATTCACGATTTTTCGCGAGATTTTCCTGCCGGTAGCGTTCGGCGGCATCGTCGCCACCTTCATTCTCTGCGTGCTCTTCACCTGGAACGAATTCTTCATCGCGCTGGTGCTGACGGGCCGCGATACGCAGACCCTGCCGGTCAGCATCACCTCCTTCCTCACCTTCCAGGGCGTGCAATGGGGGCCGCTGACCGCGGCGGCGACGCTGGTCATGCTGCCGATGCTGGTTCTGGGAATGCTGGTTCAGGGCAAGGTCGTGCGCGGCATGTCGCTCGGCAGCATCAAGGGATAGAACGATGATGGAAACCAACACAATGACGCGGTCCCTTCTCTTGAAAAGCATCCGCAAATCCTATGGCAATGTCAGCGTGCTGAAGGGCATCGACATCGAGGTCAACGAAGGCGACTTCGTCGTGCTGCTCGGCCCCTCGGGCTGCGGGAAATCCACGCTGCTGCACGCCATTGCCGGTCTGCACCCGATCGATGGCGGGCTGATCGAGATCGACGGACGGGACGTCACAGCCGTGCCGACGCGCGAGCGCGACATCGCCATGGTGTTCCAGTCCTATGCGCTTTACCCCAACATGACGGTCCGGCAGAACATCGCCTTTCCGCTGCGCATGCGCCGCACCAACGTGGCGGACATGCAAGAAAAGGTCATGCAGGTGGCAAGGCTGCTGCAGATCGAGCAGTTGCTGGAGCGCAAGCCGCGCGAACTCTCCGGCGGCCAGCGGCAGCGCGTGGCGATCGGCCGGGCGCTCGTGCGCGACCCGAAGGTCTTCCTGTTCGACGAGCCGCTCTCCAATCTCGATGCCACGCTGCGCGTCGAGACGCGGGTGGAGATCAAGCAGTTGCACGAGCGCATCGGCAAGACCATGATCTATGTGACGCATGACCAGATCGAGGCGATGACGCTCGCGACCAAGATCGTCGTGATGCACAAGGGCGAGGTGCAGCAGATCGGCAGCCCTTACGAAATCTACCACCGCCCGGCCAATCTCTTCGTCGCGAAATTCGTCGGCTCGCCCGCCATGCATTTCGTGCCCGGCGCGCTTGCACACGCTGACGGAAAACCGTCCTTCAGCGACGGAAAGGGCTGGACGCTACCACTCTCCCTGCCGGCGGATGCCGCGGCAAACAGCGACGTGCTGCTCGGCATCCGGCCGGAACATATCCGGCTTGCGCGGGAGGGGGCGCAGGCGATCGACGCCAAGGTCGAGATGGTGGAATCCACCGGGCCGGAGGATAATGTCACGCTGTCGGTGCACGGCCACTCGCTGGTCGCCCGCATGGAGACCGGCAGCGTCTCGCAGGGTTCCACCGTGCCGGTGACGATCGCGGCCGACAAGGTTTCGCTTTTCGATGCCGCCAGCGGCCGGCTGATCGGCTAGGATAACGACCCATGACGGACGATAGCGCAATCCTCGCCGTGGATATTGGCGGCACGAAAACCCTAGTCACCCTTGTCGATACGTCCGGCGTGGTGGAAGAGGTCATGGTCGCGACCGCCCGGGAAGACGGCCCCGACCGCTGGCTCGAAGCGGCGTTTTCTGCCGCAAAACCCTGGCAGGGGCGGTTCCATGGTGTCGGCCTTGCCGTCACAGGTTTCGTGCGGAATGGCTGCTGGTCGGCGATGAACCCGGCGACCTTGGGCATTCCGCCGGATTATCCGCTCATCGCCCGGGTCGAGGCGCTCACCTCCCTGCCGGCCATCGCCGTCAACGATGCGCAGGCCGCCGCCTGGGGCGAACATGCCTTTGGCGCAGGGCGGGGCGAAGACCTCGTCTTCCTCACCATATCGACCGGCATCGGCGGCGGCATCGTGCTCGGCGGCCGGCTGCAAGAGGGCCTCGCCGGGCATTTCGGGCTCACCACCGATGGCGATGACGACGCCTTCCTCGAAAACCGCGTTTCCGGACGCTGGATGGCGGCGGAAGCCCGGCGGCAGGGACATGGCGCTGACGCGCGACAGGTTTTTGCCCATGCATCGCGCGGCGAGACATGGGCGATGGATATTGTCGCAGCCTCCGCCCAGCGCGTGGCGCGGCTCTGCCGCAACATCCAGCTCGCGCTCGATCCGCCGCGCATCGTGCTCGGTGGCGGCATCGGTCTGGCGGAGGGTTTCATCGATCGGGTCAACGCTCTCCGGCCGCCGCTCGGCGCGGTTTCGCCGGTGTCGATCTGCCGCGCCGAACTCGGCGTTCGCGCCGGCATTCTCGGGGTCGCGGATCTCGCGCGTATCGCATTTTCGGGGCGGGGCCGCTAAGGCGCGCCGTCCTCATTCGTCGAAAAGGAGGAACCGGATGTCGGTTCGCAACGCGGCCATGACGGACATGGTCTTCATCATGGATGCCTATCGCCTGGCCTTTGCCGTCAACGAAGCATGGACACGCAACTATGTGCGCATGACGGGCATCGACTGCTTCCGCATCCTCGAAAAGGACGGTGTGCCGGCCGCGGTCTGGGCGGTCGTGCCCTGCGGCCACTGGTTCGGTGGACGGGCGGTGCCGGCCGCCAACATCGCCCATATCGCGATCCAGCCGGAATTTCGCGGCGGAGGGCTTGCCGCGGAGATCATGGAGCTTTCCTGTGACGACGCGCGTAAGGGCGGCGCCTACCTCGCCAGCCTCTTTGCCTCGACGCGCCCGGTCTATCGCCGCTCCGGCTTCAACCTCGCCGGCCACGAGATGATCTACGAGGCGCAGACCGCGGAATTCTACAAGATCCGGCAGGATATCCGCGTCCGCCGCACACCGCTCGCCGAGGCGCAGGCCGTTCTCGACCCGATCTACCGGCGCGCCTGCCGCAACGAGGCCGGCCTGCTCGACCGCCGCGACGCGCACTGGAACGCCCGCCTCGACGAAACGACATATATTCCCTCCGCCTTCGTCCTGGGTGAGGACGAAGGCTATGTGGTGATCGAGACGCCCAGTGAAGACGTCTTGGAAATCCGCGATTGGGCGGCGCTCAATGGTGCGGCCGCGCGACAGATCCTGAAATTCATCGGCACGTTCTCGACGGTCTATCGCACCGTGCGCTGGCACGGTGCGCCACAGGATGCGCTCGTCTTCGCCATGCCGGACAAGGGATGGTCGCTGGTCCACCAGGAAGAGTTTCTGATGCGCGTGCTGGACCCCGTCGCCGCCCTGAACGCGCGGGGTTATGCTTGCGACTATGGTAATTTGACGCTTACGATCAACGGGGCCGAACCGCAGGTCCTGCACCTTGCCCTTCGCGACGGCAAGGCAAGCTGCACGCCTAGTCGTGGCGAGGGACCGTCGCTGTCGATCGAAGCGGCCCAGCTTCCAAGTCTGTTCTCCGGCTTCCGCTCAGCGAGCTTCCTGCAACGCGCCGGCCATGTCGACGGCGATCCCGAGGCGGTTGTGCTCGCCGACCGCATTTTTGCCGGCCCGCCGCCCTGGGTCGCCGAGCATTTTTGAGTTAGCCGTTCATGTGAGCCTGCTGGCGCGGGGTCTCGATCGGGGAAAAGCCGAAGCGTTTCTTGTAGCAGGTGGCAAAATACTGGCTGGAGGAGAAGCCGCAGTCATAGGCGATGTTGGTGACGGTCTGCTGGCCGCTTTCAAGCAATTGCCGCGCTGCATTGAGCCGCAGCATCTGGAGATAGCGTACCGGCGTCATGTTGGTCAGCACCTGGCAGTGCTGGGTGAATTGGGTGCGTGAGAGGTTACACTCCGCCGCCATGTTCTCCAGCGTCCAGTCCTCGTCGAGCGCGTGTTTCAGCCGCTTCAGGAAGATTTCCACCGTGCGCTTGGAGCTCGCTAGCGCGAGGTCCAGCACGGGCGACTGGCTTTCCAGCATCTGGCGGAATTGCAGCAGCATCATCGAGATCAGCAGGCGCAGGCGCGCCTCCCCGCCGTCGATATCGCGGCCCGCCACCACCTCGTGGATTTCCAGGAAGGTGCGCGCGACATCGCGCGAGGCGAGGTAGGAGAGCTGTTCGTTTTTCGACAGGAGCTCGCTCAGCCGCTTGCGGTCGCGCTCCGGCCAGCCGATCCAGTCCGGCCAGAGCCAGGTCTCGTGCGGCCGGCGCACCCCCATGTCCATCAGCACCCAGATGATGTGGCTGGCGCCGATATTCGGATCGCCGAGCGCATGCAATTGCCAGGGCCGCACGACGAACATCTGGCCCTCGTTGATGACCGTCCTGCGGCCATCCATGGTGATCGCCAGCGAACCGCGGGCGAGATAGGCGATCTTGACGCCCTCGTTGCAATGTTCGCGCAGGCCCCAATCCTGCGGGATCGTCGCGTCCCAGCCGCCGACGGAGCAGACCTGCGGCAGCGCGTTTCCGAGGTCGATGCCCGGATAGCCGCGCCGCGTCCAGGCATTGAGCGAGACCTGCCCGGCAAGCGAGGCCTTCATCAGGTCCTGACAATTGCCGGCATAGAGCAGGGCGCCCGGCTCGCGGAAAACCGCCGGCCGGTTGACGGCCCGTTCATTGCTGCCCTTGGTCATCGCTCCCCTCCGCGGATGTCTAAAATTTACCGGTCGTCTATTTCGAACGCCGGCAGCGATTTATTGCGCAATGCTGGGGCATCATCAAGCGACAAATGGAGGCGCTGGTGATTTGTCGTTGAAACTCAACGGCATGGAGGAGAATCAGGGAGGAATTGCCGGTGCGGATAGGCTTCCACACGGACGCGTTCAACTCGGCCTACTGGTCGTTCGAAAAATGCTTGCAGTGGGCGAGCGACAACGATGTGCACTTCATCGAGTGTGGCCTGATCGACGGCGTGAGCTGGATCCACGGCCTCGGCTACCAGCCGCATGTCGCGCTCTACGAGGACCCCGCGCTGCTGCGCCGCAAGATGGACCGCTACGGCGTGCGTTTCTCCCAGATCGATGCTGCCTATCCGCTTTCCGGCGAAGACGGTCCGCTGCGGGGCGTGCCCTATGTGCTGAAGTCGATCGCCTGGGCCGCGCAGGCCGGCAGCCCCTGCGTCGACACCACCGACGGGCTGCACATGCCGGCGGGCCTCAGCGAAGAGGAATCGATGGCGCTGATGAAGCGCAGCTACGAGAAGATCATCGAGGTCGCTGAGGCACACGAGATCATCGTCAACATCGAGCCGCACGGCTATTTCACGACCCGCCCCGAATTCATGGCGCGCATGCTGGCCTTCGTCGATTCGAAGTGGCTGCGCATGAACATGGACACCGGCAACACCTTCATCGCCGGCCAGGAGCCGACGAAGTTCCTGCCGCGTTTCATCGACAAGGTCAGCCATGTGCACGTCAAGGACGTATCGCAGTCGCTGGCGGATGCGGTGCGCGGCGGGCAGACCGGCATTGCCGTCAGCCATTGCGCGCTCGGCGACGGCGTCAACGCCGAGAACATCAAGGCCTGCCTCGCGCAACTTCGCGACCATGGCTATGACGGCGTGCTGAGCCTCGAATGCGAGGGAGCGGCCGGGCCGATGATCGAGAAATCGCTCGCCTGGATCCGCGGCACCTGCCGCGATCTCGGCATCAAGCTGCATTGAGCGCGCCATGAAACTCGGCATCAACCTGCTGTGCCTGACCGACTTCGTCGAGGACCAGCATCTCGAAAGCATTGGGCGTCTGCGCGACCTCCATTATGACGGCGTCGAGGTGCCGGTCCTCAAGGGGGACGCCGGCCACTACGAGCGCCTTGGCAGAGAGCTCGATCTGCTCGGCCTTGGCCGATCGACCACGTCGATCGTGCCGACGCCGGAGGCCAATCCCGTCAGCTGCGATGCAGAGGTGCGGGCGCGGGGGCTTGCCCATCTCGACTGGGCGCTGGATTGCGCCATTGCGCTGGGCGCCGAAAGCATGGGCGGGCCGTTCCATGCGCCGATCGGCTTTTTCACCGGCGCCGGTGCCAGCGAGGATGAGCTGAAATACGGCGCGGATGCGCACCGGGCACTGGCGGAGCGGGCCGCGGCGAATGGCATGCTTCTGAGCCTGGAGCCGCTCAACCGTTTCGAGACCTATTACCTCAACACGATGGAGCAGGCCCGCGCCTATGTCGACCGGGTCGGGCATCCGGCCTTCAAGATCATGTACGACACCTTCCACGCCAATGTGGAGGAGCGCCGGCCGGAGGAGGCGATCCGCCTGATCGGCCCGGATATCGGCGTCTTCCACGTCTCGGAAAACGACCGTGGCATCCCCGGGCGCGGACACATAGATTTCCCGGCAATGTTCACCGTGCTGAAGGAGACCGGTTATGACGGCTGGTTGACGCTCGAGGCCTTCGGGGCCGGCCTGCCGGCCATCGCGACGGCGACCCGCGTCTGGCGGCCGCTGTTCCCGGATTTCGAGACGCTTTTCTCCGAAAGCGCAACGTTCATTCGCAAGACATGGGCAGCAGCATGAATAGTCCCGCAATCGAGATGCGCGGCATCACCAAGAGTTTCCCCGGCGTGAAGGCGCTGAAGAGCGTGAGTTTTTCGGCCTATCCGGGCGAGGTGCATGCACTCGCCGGCGAAAACGGCGCCGGCAAGTCGACATTGATGAAGATCCTCTCCGGCGTCTACCGGCTGGATGGCGGCGCCGTCGTGGTCGGCGGCGAGGAGCGGCATTTCAGCCATCCGCTGGAGGCGATCCGCGCCGGCATCGCCGTGATCTACCAGGAATTCTCCCTGCTGCCGGAGCGCACGGTGGCGCAGAACATCTTCCTCGGTCGCGAGCCGACGCGGCTTGGCCTGATCGACCACAAGGCGATGAACGCGGAGGCGCGGCGCGTGCTCGCACTGTTCGGCTCGGCGCACCGGATCGAGCCGGATACGGTCGTCGCCGACCTCGACGTCGCAAGCCAGCAGCTGGTCGAGATCGCCAAGGCGGTGTCGCTCGATGCAAAGGTGATCGTGATGGACGAGCCGACCGCCGCCCTCAACGAGGCGGAATGCGAGGTGCTGTTCGGCCTCGTCGATACGCTGAAGAAGCGGGGCGTGGCGATCGTCTACATTACCCACCGCATGCGCGAGATCACGCGGCTGGCCGACCGGGTGACCGTTCTGAAGGACGGCGAGACGGCGGCGAGCTTCGACCATGTGCCGGAGCCCGATACGATCGTGCGCGCCATGGTCGGCCGCGATATCGGCGATTTCTATGCGGCACCGGCGACGTCCCAGGAGATCGGCGAGGTCGTGCTGTCCGTGCGCCACGCCGGCAATGAGCGGCTGAAGGACATTTCCTTCGAGTTGCGGGCGGGCGAGATCGTCGGTTTTGCCGGATTGCAGGGGGCAGGGCGCGTGGCGCTGGCCCAGGCGATCTTCGGCTTTGCGCCCTTCACTGAAGGCGAGGTCGCGCTTGCCGGTAAGCCGGCGCGCTTCACCAGTCCGCGCGACGCTATCCGCGCAGGCATCGGTCTTCTACCGGGGGACCGCAAGGCCGAGGGGCTGGTGCTGATGCAGTCGGTCTCGGACAATGGTTTGCTGACGGCGCGCGCGCTTTCCGGCCTTGCGGGCAAGGCCGATGCGACGCCCTTTGCCTCCGCTGAAGAGATGGACAAGCTGCTGCACGAGCTCGATGTCAGGGCCGGCAGTTTTTCCCAGGAGATCAAGGCGCTGTCCGGCGGCAACCAGCAGAAGGCGATCGTCGCGCGCTGGCTGGCGCTGGCGCCGCGGCTGCTGATCTTCATCGAGCCGACGCGCGGCATCGACGTCAATGCCAAGGCCGGCATCTATCACCTGATGCGCGATCTGGCGCGCAAGGGTACGGCGATCATGATGGTGTCGTCCGACCTGCCGGAGGTGCTGGGCGCCGCCGACCGCATCCTTGTCATGCGGGCCGGCGAACTCGTGGCCGCGTTCCCGCGTGGCGTATCGGAGGCCGATGTCATGCTTGCCGCAACCGGTGAAGAGGCGGTGGCGGCATGACCACGGCGACCCTCACCAAACGTCCCGCCTGGCGCATGGAGCGTTATGCACCGGCTTTGCTGCTTGCCGCAGCACTCGCCCTCTATATCGCGATTGCGCTCAGCCTCGGCCTCACGCGGTTCCTGACGCCGGAAGCAGCGGTCTCCATCCTCAACCGCTCCATCGCGCTCGGCATCACCGCCGTCGGCCAGACCTTTGCCATCCTCGTCGGCTCGATCGACCTGTCGGTGGCGCATCTGATCTCGGCGTCCGCCGTCGTCTCCTCGGCGATCATGAATGGCGACCCCGCAATGATGGTGCCTGCGGTTCTCGCCGTGCTGCTGATGGGTGCTGTCGTCGGCACGCTGAACGGGCTGATGATCACCAAGCTGGAGGTCAATCCGCTGATCGCGACGCTCGGCATGGCGCTGATCATCCAGGGCTGCCTTGCCTCCTTCCACGGCCGTTTCGGCGGTTCGGTGCCGGATGCGTTCCAGTATTTCGCCTATGGCGAAGTGCTTGGCCTGCCGATGAGCCTCATCGTGCTGGCGCTGCTCGTGCTGGCGGCCTGGGCTGTGCTGCGCTTTACCCGCTTCGGCTCGAACATCTATTCGGTCGGCGGCAATCGCGATACGGCGCGCGCGGCCGGCATCAAGACGGCGCGGGTGGTTATGGCGAGCCATATCATTTGCAGCCTCTGCGCCTCGCTCGCCGGCCTCTATCTCGCAAGCCGGCTGAAATCCGGCTCGCCGTGGATCGGCACCGAGGGTGCCTATGATCTGGAATCGATCGCGGTGGTTGTCATCGGCGGCACGATCCTGTCCGGCGGCAAGGGCGGGATCTGGGGCACCGTGGCGGGTGTCATCATCTTCTCGCTGATCGACTCGATCTTCAATCTCGCCGGCGTCGATGCCTTCGCCAAGCAGGTGATGCGCGGCATCATCATCGTCGCCGCCGTCGCCTTCTACGCCGTGCGTTCGAAGAGGATAGTGGCATGATCCAGGAAACCGTCGGTTCCGCAGAGGCGCCCGGCGCCGCGAGGGGCGGCCGTCTGCCGAAGATCAATCCCGTCTTCTTCGTGCTTGCAGCGCTGCTTGTCGCGATCACGCTGTCCAACCCGAATTTCGTCGAGCCTACCGGCTACATGAATTTCCTGAAGCGGGCCGCACCGCTGGCGATCCTCGCCGCAGGGCAGATCTACGTCATCGTTTCGGGCGGTTTCGATCTCTCCGTTGGCTCGGTGATCACGCTGACGGTGGTCGGCTCCTCCATGCTGCTCAACAACAATGCCGACGCGACCTGGTGGGTCATTCCGGTCATGTATGCGGTCGGGCTTGCCGTCGGTGTGGTCAACGGGCTCGTCGTCAGCTATCTCCGGGTGCCCTCGCTGATCGCGACGCTCGGCATGATGATCACGTTGAACGGTGCGGCCTTCATGTGGTCGAGCGGGTCGCCGCGTGGCTATCTGCCGGAGACGTTCCGCTTCTTCGGGCGCACCAATATCCAGGGCATTCCGCTGATCCAGTTCCTGCCGGTGGCGCTCTTGGTGCTCATCGTGGTCGGGATCTGCCTGTTCTGGCTCATGCACCGCACCAATCTCGGGCGTCTGCTGCATGCGATCGGCGACAATCCGCGGGCGGCGCAGATGTCGGGCGTTCCGCTGGAGCGGGTGCGCATCATCGCCTTCGTCGTCTCGTCGCTGAGCGCGGTGACGGCCGGCATCCTGCTTGGCGGCTTTGCCGGGGTCTCGACGGATGTCGGCGTCGGCTACGAATTGCAGGCAATCACCGCCTGCGTCATCGGCGGCGCGCAGCTTCTGGGCGGGCGCGGCTCGGTGCCGGCCTCGATTGCCGGCGCGCTGACGCTGACGGCGATCTTCACGCTGCTCAACTTCATCGGCTTGCCGAAACCGGTGCGCGACGTCGTGCAGGGTGTGATCCTGATCGTCGCCGTCGTGCTTGCCACCTACCGGCGCAACCGCGCCGGCGGGACCTGAATTTCGCCGGCCGTCAGGCCGTCGGGAGGAACCTGAACATCATGATCAAATGGGAGTGAGACATGAAAAAACTGCTGACCGCCGCCCTTTCGGCTGCCCTCTTTGCCAGCACCGCGCAGGCCCAACAGCTAAACTTCGACGACCCCGCGGAATTCGACCGGCAGCGCGAGATGCTGACGGCGAAGGCCAATGGCCCGGAGGGGGAGCCATGGGTGCAATATTACGGTGACCAGATGGTCGACACTGCGCAGCACAAGAAGGAAGGTCCCTACACGATCTGCTTTTCCAATGCCGGCGTGAACAATGCCTGGCGCGTGACCGGCTGGACCAACATGCAGGCCGAGGTGAAGCTGCATCCGGAAATCAAGGAACTCATCCATGTCGATGCCGAAGGCTCCGACGACAAGCAGATCTCCGACATCGACGACCTGATCAACGGCGGCAAGTGCTCGGTGCTGATCGTCTCGCCGAACACCACCGCGGCGCTGACGCCCGCCGTCGAAAAAGCCTGCGCCAAGCTGCCGGTCATCGTCTTCGATCGCGGCGTCAACACCAAGTGCCCGGTGACCTTCATCCACCCGGTCGGCGGCTACGGTTTCGGCATCCAGGCCGGCGAGTTCGTGGCGTCCACCGCACCGGCCGGCGCCAACGTGCTGATGCTGCGCATCGTGCCCGGCGTCGATGTGCTGGAAACCCGTGCCTCGGCCGCCAAGCGCATCTTCAAGGAGAAGGGGCTGAACGTCATCGGCGAGGAATTCACCGAGGGCGACAATGCCAAGACCAAGTCGATCGTCGAGGACTACCTGCAACGCGGCTCGATCGATGCGATCTGGATGGATGCGGGTGCAACGGCCGTCGCGGCGCTGGAGGCCTTCGAGGATTCCGGCCTGCCGCTGCCGATCATCACTGGCGAGGACCAGCAGGATTTCCTGATGAAATGGAAGGCCGAGGGCTTCAAGGCGATCGCGCCGACCTATCCGACCTATCAGTGGCGCACGCCGATCATCGCGGCCGTCAAGGTGCTGAAGGGCGAAGCGGTGCCGGGTCCGGAATGGGTGATGCCGCAGCCGTCCATCACCGCCGAGACGCTCGACCAGTATGTCAACGACAAGATGCCGCCGCTGCATCACGCCATGTGCGGCTGCGAGAAGCTGCCCGACTATCCGGCCGCCTGGGGTGGCCAGTAAACACCGTCATCCGGGCCGCAGGATTGCTGCGGCCCGGACCCGCCACCATGCCTATGACCTGATTTCCGCATTGATGTCGTCCATGAGCGCATGCAGGATCACGGCGGCCTTCACGGCCAGGTGCAGCTTGGCGGACATTTCCGCCACACGGTCGGGATGCCGCTCCGCATAGGCCTGGATCTGCGCCTCGTCGAAGACGCTGCCCTGCACCTTGGTGATCAGCCTGGTATTGGGGAAGGCGAGGACGTTGGACATGGGGTCTCCGGTCGCAGGGGCGGACATGGCATGGGGAGAGCGGGAGGCCACTCTCCCCACGCCGCTCAGAACTCCTCCCACTGATCGCCTTGTGGAGCATGGGCGAGGGCGGAAGAGTTCGAGAAGGCGGTCGCCACCTTGCGGGCGAGCGTGCGGGCGGGGGAGGCTTTTGCGGCAGCGGGGTGGTTCATCGCCGTTACCGCGGCCGGCCCACTTTGGCGCTCGTCCAGCTTGAACTGCGCCAGAAGCTGCGAGAGCGTCGACACGTCGGTGGAGAGGCTGTGCGTCGCGGCCGTGGTCTGCTCCACCATCGCCGCATTCTGCTGCGTGCCCTGGTCCATCGAGTTCACCGCAGTGTTGATCTCCTGAAGGCCGATCGATTGTTCACGCGCCGCCTCGACGATGGCCGAGACGTTGCGGTTGATCTGCTGCACCTCCGTCGCGATCGTGCCGAGCGCCGCACCCGTTTCACGCACCTTCTGCACGCCCGCCTGGACTTGAAGGCTGGAGGCGCTGATCAGGCTCTTGATGTCCTTGGCGGCGGCCGCCGAGCGCTGCGCCAGTTCGCGGACTTCCTGTGCCACGACGGCGAAGCCTTTGCCGGCCTCGCCCGCCCGTGCCGCCTCGACGCCGGCATTGAGCGCCAGAAGGTTGGTCTGGAAGGCGATTTCGTCGATCACGCTGATGATGTTGGTGATCTCGCCGGAGGACTTTTCGATGAGCTGCATTGCCTCGATCGCGTCGCCGACGACGATGCCGGAACGTTCAGCTCCCGCGCGGGTGCGGGCGACGAGACTGCCGGCCTCTTCCGCGCGGCGGGCGGAGTCCTTGACGGCGGTGGTGATCTCTTCCAGTGCGGCTGCCGTTTCTTCGACGGAAGCGGCCTGCTGTTCGGTGCGGCGCGCCAGATCGTCGGCGCCGGAGCGCATTTCGTTGGCGCCGGCATTGATGCTGCGCGTGCTTTGCTCGACACGGCGCAGGGTCGTCTGGAGCTTGAGCATCGAGTCGTTGAAGTTGCTGCGCAGGCCATCGAGATTAAGGCCGAAGGGCTGCTCGATGCGGTGGGTCATGTCGCCGCCGGAGAGGCGTTCCAGGCCGGTGGCGAGTGCGTCGACGGCGTGCTGGATGGTTGCTGCCTCCTGTGCCTTCTGCTCCTCGCGCTGGCGGCGTTCCTGCTCGGAAAGCCCGCGGTTCGCCTCGGCTTCCTGTTCGAGCCGGATGCGCTCGATCGCATTGTCGCGGAAGACGGCGACAGCGGCCGCCATCTGGCCGACCTCGTCCTTGCGGGCGAGCCCAGAGACCGGTGCTGCCGTCTCGCCCTCCGCAAGTGTGAGCATGCGTTGGCGCAGGGCATTGACCGGCCTGGTGATGCCATAGATCGTGATGGCCAGCGCGCCCGCCAGCGCAGCAAGCAAGACGGCGCCCAGCACGCCTAGCGACGTCTGGATCGTGAAGGACGCATCACTAGACAACTCGGTAGATTGCTCTGCGATGGCGGTAGTACTTTTGTCGATGAAAGCTGCAAGAGATTTACGCAGGTCTATGATTGCGATGTCCTGTTGGGCAAGAAGTGTACGCGCTTCCTCGTTCTTGCCAGTAGATCCAAGTTCGCTGGCTCTTGCCATTTCCTTGAAAATGGAACTTGCCTGATCGATGAAGCTTTGAATAGTCGTGCTTTCCGCAGGCAGCAGCGTCTTGGCCTCTTCAAGTCGTCGAATAGCCTGCGTGGTGTTGTCCGAGTAGCTCTTGAGCAACCCCGGCACGTCTGGTGAATTGTCATCATAAGCAAGTATTTTGTAGGCGACGTAAGCCGCTGTGTGGATACTCGTATTGGCGCGTGAGAGTAGCAACGTCGCGCCCGTATCGGTTTCAACAAAGTCGCTGTAGCGTTCATCTGAACTTTGGTAGTTCCAGCACAGGTAGAGAACGCTGGCTACGGTGATGGCGCCTAGAATGAGAAGCGGTGCCAGCACTTTGGTGATGATCTTGGCATTTTGCAGGAAAGACATGGTTGCCTCGTGAGGATGGCGGAAGCCGGGATGATCAACATCGCCCCCTCCATATCGGCAACGCGACCTATGTAAGGCCACCGACTGACGCTGGTAACGCGCAACACTCTGAATCGCACGCGAAGATGCCATCATGGCAAGCGAAGGGCTTGTGCTGTCAATATTTGCGTGAATTGTTAAGTTGTAATTAAAGTTTGAATTAACGGTCGTATAGATCGTCAATAATGCTAAGAAATAGGCATTCTCATTCGCATTTTGTTGAGAAAAACTCAAGATGTTGAGTTTAATTCGCCGAATGTAATCTCTATACGTCCATTTTATACATCACTCAGCCTTCGCGGCACGAATTTGCGGCGCCGGCGAATAGCAGCACGGCTTGAGGCGTCACCTGTCTGGATGCGCAGGAGCGCTGCTGTTTGCAGGGGAGAGGGTTTTGCAAGCCAGAACGGTTTTTCTTGGTGGTCTGCTGGCGGTCTTGGGGGCAGAGGCCGGTCGGGCGGATTGCCTTGCCGATTTCAACGCGATTAACAGCCAGCGGCGTGACACCGCGCGTTATGCACTGGAGGTTTCGGCGGATGTGCTTTCGCCCGAGGGCAGCGTGGTCAAGCACATGGCCTCCTCGTCGCTGTTCGACCTGACGGACGGCCTGCGCATGAAGACCTCCGGGCTCAACACCCAAGCCGATTTCATCCTGATCGGCGAGGAAGGCTGGACGCACGCGGCAGGACAGTGGACGCCGATGCCGGCCGAGCAGCGGACGCTGGCGCTGCAAGGCGTCATGGCCGATCGTTATGTCTACGACCGGGATGCGCGGGATTTCGAATGCCCGGGCGAGGCGGCGTTCGAGGGCAAGCCGCATGAGCGCTTCGTCTTCAACCAGACGGTCGGCGTGCTGGAAAGCCGGGTGACGGCCTGGTTCGATCCCGCGACCCGCCTGCCGGTGGCGGTCGTCTCCAATGCGGAGGTGAACGGCTACAAGGTCGTCGCGACGACACGCTACCGTTTCGATCCCGTTATCCGCGTGGAGGTGCCCCGCTAGCGACCGGAAAGCTCATCTCAACACAGTGATTTTTTATCAATATTGCGGTCGGAGGTTTTATGCCAAGAGCGAGGAACATGCTCAAAACTGATGAAACGCAAGTTCCTGCCGGGATGCCCAGGTTCTATTTCCACATATCCAACGACACCGAGACCTTGCGGGACGACAAGGGCATCATCCTTAATGACACGGCGGCTGCAGCTGCCTATGCGCGGCGGATCGTGCGGGAAATCGCGGTGACCGAAAAGGTGACCGTGCTCGTCACCGATGCGGATGGTCAGTCGCTGATGCGGGTTCCGTAAACCGTCTCACGCCTTGCCGAAAAGCGCCATGAGATCGACGGAGTCCGTGGTCTTCGCGCCGAGCTCCAGGTGGTTCTGGATGTGTCGCAGGTGGAGCGTCATCATCCACGCCGCCTTTTCCGCATCCCGCGTGTGAAACGCACCGACGATCGCCGCGTGGTCGTCGTCGCGACAATTGCTGACGCCGGAGCCGAAAAGGCCGATGATCAGCGAGGTGCGGGTCACCAGTTCCTTCATCGTGCGGATGAGGATGGCATTGCCGGCGACCTGCGCCATCAGGGTGTGGAACTGGCCGGAAAGGCGGATCGCATCGTGACGCCGCCGCTCCTTGTGCGCGACATATTCCATTTCCAGGTGGCGCGTCAGCGCGGAAATATCCTCCTCCGAGGCACGGTGGACGGCGAGCCGCGCGATATTCGGCTCCAGCGCCAGGCGGGCCTCGAAGACCTCGCGGGCCTGCTCGGGTGTCGGCGAGGCGACGAAGGCGCCGCGGTTGGCGTGCAGTTCGACGACCTCGCGGCTGGCGAGCAGCAGCAGGCTGCGCCGGATGCGCATGCGCCCGACGCCGAAGGCATCGCACAGGGCGGATTCCGACAATTTCGTGCCCGGGGGCAACCGCTGTTCGATGACCGCCTCGAAAATACGCTCGACGATATCGCTCTCGTCGATCTCGTCCGCTTCGAAGGGCGCTCCGCTGCTGAGTTCAACCACTGCCGTTTACCTCGATACGCTCCGCCTGCACTCGCATGATCCATCTAATATGTCGCATTCGGTTCACCAACAAGCCGCGATTTCGTTGACATGATCAAAATGTCTTGTTCACAACCCCTTGACAGGATCGTTAACAATGCGCGTAATGCCCATGCCAAAGGCCGAATGAGGCCGCGCTCAGCGGCCCGCTCGCCAATAGAAAACAGATCAATGGCCCAGAGGAAGTGGAACATCATGCAAAAGCGCACATTCCTGAAATTTTCCGCCCTTGCCGCAGCGACCGTCCTTTCGCTGCCGCTTATGGCTTATGCCCAGAACGCGACGCTGAAGATCGGCTTCGTGGGCGTCACCTCCGGCCCGGCCGCATCCTGGGGCGTTTCCAACCAGCGCTCGATGGAAACCCGGGCGGCCTGGCTGAACGAGCTCGGCGGCGTCAAGATCGGCGACAAGACCTATAATATCGAGATCGTCCCCTTCGACGACCAGAAGGACCCCAAGCGTGCCATCGCCGGCATGGAAAAGATGGCGCAGGACGGCGTGCACTACGTCGTCGGCCCGAACGTCGATGACGGTGCCGCGGCCGTTCGCCCGGTCGCCGAACAGAACGGCATCATGTACTTCCCGTATGCCTTCCCGAAGGAACTCTTCACTGCGCCGGCATCGAACGCGATCCTCGGCATGGTGGCGAACTACCAGTCCGGTCCCGCCATCTACAAGTTCCTGAAGGAAAACAAGGGCGTGAAGAAAGTGGCCTTCGTTGCCGCCAACGAATCCGACCCGCTCAGCCAGCGTGAATCCGGCATTGCCGCCGCCGAGGCGCTCGGGCTGGAAGTCGTGTCCGGCAACGTGACCTACCAGGTGGACACGACGGACTTCACGCCGGTTCTGCTGCCCGTCATCCAGGCGTCGCCGGATCTGCTGGTGCTTTCCGGCGTTTCGCCGGCCAATGCGCCGCAGCTCATCCGCTCGGCGCGCGAGCTCGGTTATACCGGCCTCATCTCGACGGAAACCGGCCAGGATGCGAGCGTCCTGCAGGAAGGTGCGGGCGAACTCGCGGACGGCTTCATCTCCGTCGGTGGTGCGTCCACGCCGGAGCTTGCCAGCGAAACGATGACGGAATTCGTCGACCGCTATACGAAGATGTTCGGCGAATATAACGACGAGTCGAACACCAAGGTCTATGCGCTCGAATACATCCTCGAGACACTGAAGGCGAACCCAGCCGCCATCGAGAATGTCGATGAATTCAAGAAGACGATGGACACGTTCGAAGCCGCCAACCCCTTCATGAAGGGCGACGCCAAGCTGAAATATGTCGGCATGACCTCCTTCGGCCAGAAGCGCCAGGTCTCCGTTCCGCTCGTGGTGAACGAGTACAAGGGCGGCAAGTTCGAGACGCTGTTCGTCGGCCAGGTCGACTGATCCGAGCCTAGGACCTTACAAAGAAACGGGATCCGGACCGCGCGTGCAGTTCCGGCCGGGTCCCTCTTTGCCTGAACCTTCCATTGGAGGCTCACGATGGAACAGATAATCGCCAACGGTCTCTACCTCGGGGCGCAATATGCGTTGATCGCCCTTGGTCTGACGCTGATCTTCTCGCTGATGAACGTGCTGAACTTCGCCCACGGGCAGATGTACGTCTTCGGCGGCTTCGTCACCTACACGGTCGTCGTGCAGCTCGGCCTGCCCTTCATCGTCGGCCTCTTCGCCTCGGCGATCGTGCTTGCGGTCATGGGCGCGGCCATCGAGAAATTCCTCTTCGCGCCTGTGGTGCGCCGGTCAAAACGCGATGAATCGACCATGCTGCTTGCGGCGGGCATCGCCTTCTTCCTCGATGCCGTCATCCTGCTGTTCTTCGGCGAAAAGCAGCGCGGCGTGCCGAAGATCGTCAACGGCGTGCTCAATCTCGATATGCGCATCATCATGCCTTATGACCGTATCCTGATCGGCGTTCTCGCCATCCTGCTCATCGTGGCCTTTATCGCCTTCATGCATTATTCCCGGACCGGCCGCGCCATGCGCGCACTCGCCCAGGACAAGGTAGCCGCCCAGTTGATGGGCGTGAATGTCTCCCGCTATTCGATGATCGGCTTTGCGCTCGGCGCCATGCTGGCCGGCCTCGTCGGCGGGCTGCTCGTCACCATCACCGGCGTCAATCTCGGCATGGGCGGCCCGACCTCGGTCAAGGCCTTCCTGATGATCATGATCGGCGGTGCGGGCGTGATTTCCGGGGCGATTGCCGGCGGGTTCATCCTCGGCATGATGGAGAGCGTCGGGCTCACCGTGCTCTCCGCCTACGGCGATATCACCTACCTCGTCATCTTCGCATCGTTGATGGTGTTCCTGGCCGTCCGCCCGCAGGGGCTGATGGGCAAGCCGTGGGGTTGAGGCGATGATCGGTAAAAAACTCCTTGGCTTTATCGCCTTCCTCGTTGTCGTCTTCGTGCTGGTGCCGCTGTTCATCAGCGCGACCGGACGCTGGGACTTCTTCTACACGCTGACCTCGGTCGCGCTGCTTTCCGTCGGGGCTGCCGGCGTCTGGCTCACCTTCTATATCGGCCGCATCAATATCGGGCAGGGCGCCTATGCCCTGATCGGCGGCTATGTGTCGACCATCCTCGTCACCCAGGCAAACGTCTCCTTCTGGTTGACGCTGCCGCTTGCGGGCCTGTTCTGCGCCATTATTTCGGTGGCGATCGGCTTCCCGATCCTCCGGCTCCGCGGCGTCTACTTCGCCATGGTCACGCTGGTTTTGACCGAGGTCGCGCGCCTCACGGCACTCGCCCTTCCCATCACCAACGGCGCGAAGGGCATCACCTCCATCCCGCTGCCCGGCGAACTGTCGATCTTCGGCCTGACGATCATCCCGGCCTTCGGCACGCTGTCCAATCCGCGCTTCGGCTTCTACATCATGGCCGTGCTCCTGATGATCATCACCTATCTGGTGCTCTGGCGCATCGTGAACTCGCGGCTCGGGCATCTCTGCCGCAGCCTCCAGCAGAACGAAGAGCTTTCGGCCTCGATCGGCGTCAACACCGCCTATCTCCGAGTGCTCGCCTATGCGATCTCATCGTTCTTCGGCGGCATTGCGGGCGCCATGTTCGCCTCCATCGCGCAGTCGATCTATCCGTCTTCCTTCGTGGTCGCCGATAGCGTGAACTTCATGCTCTACTGCTTCCTCGGCGGCCTCGGTTACGTCTTCGGCCCGATGCTCGGCACGCTGCTCCTCTATTTCGGCTGGGACCTGCTGTCGATCGCCCGCGAATACCAGCTCCTCATCTACTCCGGCGTCATGATCCTGCTCATGCTGGTCCTGCCGAACGGTGTCTTGAGTCTTCTCGACAAGAAGGAGGGCAGCAGATGACACCCATCCTGCAAATCAAGAACATCACCAAGCGCTATGGCGGCCTCACCGCGGTCAACGATGTTTCCTTCGACGTGAAGGCGGGAGAAATCCTCTCGGTGATCGGCCCGAACGGCGCCGGCAAGTCGACGCTGTTCAAGCTGATCTCCTCCTTCGTGCCGGCGACCTCCGGCGAGGTGCTCTTCAACGGCGGGCGCATCTCCAGCCTCGCGCCCCACAAGGTCGCGCAGATGGGGGTCGTGCGCACCTTCCAGGAAACGACGATCTTCCGCTCCATGACGGTGCGCGAGAACATCATCGTCTCCCATCACCTTCGGTCCAAGGCGAGCCTCTTCGGCTTCTTCCTTGGCACGAAACAGGCCAAGGAAGACGAGGCGGCCTTTGCCTCTTCGGCAGACGACATCGTCGACTTCCTCGGCCTCCAGGCGATCCGCAACGAGCTTGCCTCCAACCTGCCGCAGGGGCACCTGCGCGCGCTCGGCATGGCCATCGGCCTTGCCACCGATCCGAAGGTCATCCTGCTCGACGAACCCTTCGCCGGCATGAACCACGACGAGACGATGAAGATGGTGGGCCTTGTCCGCCGGCTTCGCGACGAGCGTGGCGTCACCGTTCTCCTCGTGGAGCACGACATGCCTGCGGTGATGAAGATCAGCGACCGCATCGTGTGCATCAACTTCGGGCAGAAGATCGCCGAAGGCACGCCCCAGGAAATCCGCGAGAACGAGAAGGTGATCGAAGCCTATCTCGGTTCCGAAGATGCTGCGATCGGGATGTAAGCCATGACCAAGATCTTGAGTGTTGAGAATGTCGAGCTTTACTACGACCACATCTACGCGCTGAAGGGCGTTTCCATCGACGTGGCGGAAGGCGAAACGGTCGCGCTGATCGGCGCGAACGGGGCGGGCAAGTCCTCCATCCTGCGGGCGATCACCGGCCTGCGGGGCATCAAGTCGGGCCAGATCCTCTACCAGGGCGAGCGGCTCGACGGCACGTCGGCCGCCGATGTCGTGCGCAAGGGCATCTCCATGGTGCCGGAGGGGCGGCGCGCCTTCCCGCTGATGTCGGTGAAGGACAACCTGCTGATGGGCGCCTTCACGCGCTCGGACAAGGCGGAAATCGAGCAGACCTTGGAAAACGTACTGACGCGTTTTCCCCGCCTGCGCGAACGCTATCACCAGCAGGCGATCACCATGTCGGGCGGCGAGCAGCAGATGATGGTGATCGGCCGGGCGCTGATGGCCCGCCCGAAACTGCTGCTGCTGGACGAGCCCTCGCTCGGCATCGCGCCGAAGCTCGTGCAGGACATTGCGCGCGCCATCGTCGCCATCAGCCGCGACGAGAAGGTCTCCATCCTGCTCGTCGAGCAGAACAGCCGCATGGCGCTATCCATCTCCAACCGCGCTTATGCGCTTTCCACCGGGTCGATCGCGCTGTCAGGCAATTCCAAGGACCTGATGAACGACGACCGCATCAAGGCTGCCTACCTCGGAGGCGAACTCTGACATGAAAATCCTCGTCATCAACCCCAACACGACCGCATCGATGACGGCGCATATCGGGGCGGCGGCGCGCAACGCCGCTTCCCCCGGCACCGAGATCGTCGCTGTCAACCCGGCGCACGGCCCGGTCTCGATCGAGGGCTATTTCGACGAGGCGATGAGCCTCGCCGGGCTGCTTTCCACCATCCGCAGCAATCCGGATTGCGACGCCGTGGTCATCGCCTGTTTCGACGATACCGGGCTCGATGCGGCGCGCTGCCTCACCGACAGGCCGGTCATCGGCATCGGCGAGGCGGCCTATCACTTCGCCTCGATGATCTCGAACAAGTTTTCCGTGGTGACGACGCTGGCGCGCTCGGTGCCGGCGCTGGAGCACAATCTCTCGCGCTACGGCCTGTCGGTCCGGTGCGCCCGCGTGCGGTCCTCGGAAGTGGCGGTGCTGGAACTGGAGCAGCCAGGCTCCAATGCGCGCCAGAAGATCAGTGCCGAGATTGGCCTTGCCGTCAGCGAGGACCGGGCGGAGGCCATCGTGCTCGGCTGCGCCGGTATGGCGGGCCTCGCGAACGACCTTGCGCAGGAACACGGCCTGCCGGTGCTCGATGGCGTCACCTGTGCGGTGAAGCTTGCCGAGGCCATGGCCGGCCTCAACATGCGCACATCCCGCCTCGGCGGTTATGCGCCGCCGCCGGCCAGCAAGCTCCAGGCGGCTCTAGGTTAGTCAAAGCTTACGCGAAGAGCGGAAGGCGATCGGGCGATCGCATTCCGCTTCGTGTGCTGCGGCTTATTTGCCCGCGTTGTATTTGGCGTCGACCTCGTTGATCGCCTGGACGTTGCCGGCCGAGCGGCCGTTTTCGTCGAAGGTCTGGGCGAGGTAGGCGTCGGCGATCGCCTTGGCGAGTTCCGTGCCGATGACGCGGGCGCCCATGGTGATGATCTGCGCATTGTTGGAAAGCGCGGCGCGCTCGGCCGAATAGGTGTCGTGCGTCAGCGCGGCGCGGATGCCCGGCACCTTGTTGGCCGAGATGCAGACACCGATGCCGGTGCCGCAGACGAGGATCGCGCGGTCGTATTCGCCGGCGATGACGGCCGAGGCGACGCGGTCGGAGAGGGTGGCGTAGAAGGCATCCGGGCCGGCATCGGTGCGCGAGACCTCGTGCACGTCATGGCGGTCCTTCAGGTGATCGGCGAGAACCTTGGCGAGGCCTTCGCCCGCGCTGTCACCGGCAATAGCGAGTTTCATGGAAATCTCCTTTCAGATCGTGGAGGCGCAGCGCGCCAGGATGTCGAGATAGCCTTCAACCTTCCAGGCTGACCGGCCGATGAAGAGCCCGTCGATGTTCGGGCAGGCGATCAGTTCCTCGCAGTTCTGCGGGTTGACCGAGCCGCCATAGAGGCAGGGAATGCGGCGGCCGAGGATGCTTTCCGCCACTTCGGCGATTTCGGCGTGACGCGCATCTGCATAATCCGCCGTCGCCGGAATGCCCTTTTCGCCGATCGCCCAGACGGGCTCGTAGGCGAGCAGGATTTCCGCCTGTTTCTGCGTTGTGTCGAGCCGCGCAAGCGCGCCGCGAACCTGCTGCGCCAGCACCTCGGTTGCATGGCCGCCTTCGCGGTCGGCAAGCGTTTCGCCGATGCAGATCAGCGGCACGAGACCATGGCGCACGGCGGCTTCGGTCTTGAGGCCGACCGTCTCATCCGTCTCGCCAAAATGCTCGCGACGCTCGGAATGGCCGAGCTCGACGAGATCGAGGCCGCAATCCTTCAGCATCACCGGCGAGACTTCGCCCGTCCACGCGCCTTCGTCGGCCCAATGCATGTTCTGCGCACCGACCTTGACGGAGGTGTTCGCGAGCATCGCCTTCACCTCGCGCACGGCCGTGAAGGGTGGGATGATGAAGCGCTGGATGCGTGGGTCGCGATCGCCATCCGCGGCAGCGAGGCCGTCTGCAAAAAGCTTCGCCTCCGCGAGCGTCTTGTTCATCTTCCAACTGGTGCCAACCCAGAACGTCATGTCGTTGTCTCCTTGGCAATCGTCACCACGATCTTGCCGCTGCCGAGTTCGGCGGCGGTATCGTGGGGCAGGGGTTTGTCTGAAATGACCGTGTCGAATTCAGCGAGATCGGCCAGCACATGGAGCGCCGTATGGCCGAAGCGGCGGCTGTTGATCAGGAGGCAGGTCTGGCGGCTGGCATTCATCATCGCCCGCTTGGTGCGCACCACCGCCTCGTCCATGTGGTAGGCGAGCCGGCCGGTGGCGGCGGGCGCCGAAACGAAGGCGATGTCGGCGCGCAGGCGCGACAGTGCCTCTTCCGTGACGATGCCGAAATAGGCATTGAATTTTGCGGAATAGACGCCGCCGAGGCCGATCAGCGTGACGCCGGAGACGCCCTTCAGGCGCTCCATGATCGCCGCGTTGTTGGTGATGAGCGTGATCGGCTTTTTCAAAGCCAGCACGTCGCCGAGCACGGAGGCCATCGAGCCGTCGTTGATCATGACCGTCATGCCGGGCTCGACCAGCTCTGCTGCGGTCTCCGCCAGCGCGCGCTTGACGTCGGCCTCCTGCAATTCGCGAAACCGGAAATCGCTCTCGAACTGGGTGCCGGCATCGATCGTCGCGCCGCCGCGCACCTTTCGCAGCACACCGGCGCGTTCGAGATCGTCGAGGTCGCGGTGGATGGTCATCTTGGAGACGCCAAAGCGCGCCGCGATGTCGTCGAGTTCGACGGCCCGGCTTTCGATCAGAAGGTTGATGATCTCCTGCCTGCGCTCTTCCCGTTTCACCGCGTTCTCCATCTTCACGCCGTGGGGAGGTCTATAACACCATTCTTCGCAGAATATAACACAGATTTTGTGATTTTGTGATTTTCTTACGGGGTGCCTTGTAACAATGCGTGGGCCGTACGCTCGTCCGTGATCAGGCCGTAGAGCTTGTTGCTATGAAGCACGGCGCGGATGGCCTCGGTCTTCACCGGCCCGCCGGCAATCGCGACGATCCTGTCCTTGCCGTTCTCGGAGAAGGATGCGGAAAGCGTTCTCGCGGTCACCGACGTCTGCAGGATGCGGCCCCGGTTGTCGAAGAAGTGGCCGAGCAGTTCGCCGACGCCGCCGAGGCTGGCGATCTCCTCCAGTTCATCCGGCTGCAACATGCCGGATTTCACGAGGTGCGCCTGGTTGTCGACGGTGCCGATACCGACGATCTTGAGGTCGGCGCTGCGGGCGAGATCGAACACCTCGCTGACACCGCGCTGGGAGAGCAGCACCTCGCGGTCCTCCTCCGTGTTGGCGAAGAAGGGCACGGGCATGACATAGGCCTGCGTGCCGGTCTTTTCGGCCAGGCGATGCATGACGTCATAGGGATTGGCGGCGTAGTTGCGGGTGAGGCCGCCGAGCAGCGAGACGAAGCGCATGCCGCTCGCGCTGATGCGCGGCAGGTGGCGAACGGCAGCCGAAAGCGTGCGGCCATGGCCGAGGCCGATGACGGACGCCTCGCCGCGCTCGATCTCGCGCCGCAGGAAATTCGCGCCCGCCTGGCCGAGCGTCGTCAGCGCCAGCGGATCGTCGTCGATATCGGGCGAGACTTCGCAATAATCGAGCCCGTAGCGGGTGGAAAGCTCGACCTCCAGGTTGGCGCATTCCGCGATGTCGCCATCGATGCTGACTTTCACCACGCCTTCGGCGACCGCGCGCGCAATCAGCCGGTGCGCCTTCACCGAGGGAATCCCCAAGCGCTTCGCAACGGCGGACTGGGTGAACCCGCCGACATAGTGCAGCCAGGCGGCGCGGACGGCGAGGGAGTCTTCATTGTCGGTCATCAGCGATGTCCTGCCTTGCTTTGCAACCGGAAGCGGTTTTCAGGTCCGTCTTAGCAAGTGGCCGTCGGACGGTCAGCCCAGCTTGAGATTGGAAACGCCGGTATCGATATGGGGTGCCCAGAACGCGATGCTCTCGGCGATCTGCGGAATGACCTCCCGGTCGTTCGGCTCACGCTCCTTGAAGGAGAGTTCCAGGCAGATCTCGTTGTCTACCGCGCCACCCTCCGCAAAGGCTTTGAGCAGCGGTTCCGGCTGGATGCGGCCCCTTGCGTTGAATTCGGCGGTGAACGGACGGTGTCCGCCCTTGTCCATCAGGCTCTGCTTGATGTGGATGATCGGCGACACCTTCGGCACCGCGCGCGCCCAGGCATAGGGGTCGAGGTCATCCGGATTGCTGGACGTCACGTCGCCGTGGTCGATATCGGCCATCATCCACATGGGGATGGCCATGTCCGCGGCGGTGAGGCGATCCTGAAGCTTCACGCATTCGGCGATGGTTTCGCCGAATTCCCGGCCGATGCTCATCGGCTCCCAGAAGACATAGGACAGGCCCGCGCGCTTGGCGTGTTCCGCCACTTCGGCCCAGCAGTCGATGGCGATCCGGATCAGTTCCTCGCGGCGCGCCGGATCATCGAAATCCTTGTAGGTGAAGATGGCGAACTGGGTGCCGACGGAGGTGCCGCCGAGATCGCCGATGATGTCCGCAAAAGTCTTGAACCAGTCGACATAGTAGCGCCTCACATCCGCATCCGGATGGCCGAAATGGTTGAGGCGGCCGTAGGGGCCGGTCATGCCGGAGGTGACGCGCACGCCGGTGCGCTGGAGTGCCTTGTCCATCTGCCGCGTCAGCCGGCGGATCGTGGAAGCATTCCAGCTCGGATTGATGAATTCATGCGTCAGCTGGAGATCGCGCAGGCGCAGGTCGCGCGCCACGGTCTCGATCAGGTCGTCGGGATCGGCGAAGCGGTTGACCAGCGGATTGGTGTTGAGCGAAAGCGTCAGCGGCATGGTCGTCCTCAGGCGGCGGCAAGGCGGGCGGAATGGAACCAGTCGGCGAAGGCCGCACGCTCGGCTTCCGTCAGGTGCAGGTAGTGTTTGGTGCGGCGATAGAGGATGTCCTCAGCCCTTTGCGCCCATTCGGTCGCGACGAGATAGCGTGCTTCCGCCTCATAGAACTGCCCGCCGAAATGCCGGCCGAGGCCGTCGAGGCTGGTGGCGCCGGCAACGACATTCTTTGCCCGCGTGCCATAGAGGCGGCCGTAGTGATGGACCAGCTTGCGCGGCATCCAGGGATAGGCGTCGCGCAGGCTGTTGGCGAAGGTTTCGTAGTCGGCTCCGGGCATGTCGCCGCCAGGGAGCGGCGCTTTTTCCGTCCAGTCGCCGCCCATGTTCGGGAAGATGTGCTTGAGGCGATGCAGGCCGCGCTCGGCGAGCTCGCGGAAGGTGGTGATCTTGCCGCCGAAGACGTTGAGCAGCGGCGCGCCGCCGGTCTCGTCGAGATCGAAGACATAGTCGCGGGTGACGGCGGAGGGGTTGCCCTTGCCGTCGTCGAACAGCGGGCGCACGCCGGAAAAGGAATGCAGCACGTCCTGCCGGCGCAGCTTTTCCTTGAAATAGCGGTTCACGGCCTTGAGCAGGTAGTCGATTTCCGTCTCGTCGGCGGAGACATCCTCGGCGCGGCCTTCGTAAGCGATATCCGTGGTGCCGATCAGCGCCTTGTCGCCCTCATAGGGGTTGATGAAGATGACGCGCTTGTCGTGGTTTTGCACCAGATAGGCGTTCGAGCCCGCCCAGAATTTCGGGACGATGATGTGGCTGCCCTTGACGAGGCGCACGTTGCGGCTGGAATTCGAACCGGCGACGCGGTTGATGACGTCGGAGACCCAGGGGCCGGCGCAGTTGACGAGGCATTTGGCGCGGAAGGTGCGGGTTTCGCCCGTCACGCTGTTTTTCGTCGTCACGCTCCACGCGCCATTTTCTCGTCGGGCGGAGACGGTGGGCGAGCGGGTCAGCACCACGGCGCCTTTTTCCGCAGCACCCACCGCGTTGAGGGTCACGAGGCGGGCGTCGTCCACCCAGCAATCGGAATATTCGAAGCCGCGGGCATATTGATCGAGGATCGGCGTGCCCTCGGGGTCGCGGGCCAGATTCAGCGTGCGGGTGCCGGGCAGCTTCTTGCGACCGCCGAGATGGTCGTAGAGGAAGAGGCCGAGCCGCACCAGCCAGGCCGGGCGATCCTCCGGGCTGTGCGGCAGCACGAAGCGCATCGGCCAGATGATGTGCGGCGCTGCGTTGAGCAGCACCTCACGCTCGATCAGCGCCTCGCGCACCAGCCGGAATTCGTAATATTCGAGGTAGCGCAGGCCGCCATGCACCAGCTTGCCGGAGCGCGAGGAGGTGCCTTCGGCCAGATCGTCCTTTTCGCTGAGGACGACGGAAAGGCCGCGGCCCGCCGCATCGCGCGCGATGCCGGCGCCGTTGATGCCGCCGCCGATCACGAAGAGGTCAATAAGCTCGGGCTCGTTCATCAAATTCTCCTTCGGCACCCCTTGGGAAGGCGCAATCGTCATTCGTGTCAGCGCGCGGCCAGGATGTCCCAGGCGGGCGCGATGCCCCGGCGGACATCCGCATAGGCGGCAAAGAGGCGCGTCATGCGTTCGGTGTCTTCGGCGTTCGGCTTTTCAGGCTCGCCGAGTTCGGGCGTCACCCAGTCGGCGATGCAATCGTCCATGGTGCGGTAGGCGCCGATGGCGACCGCGGCCATCATCGAAGCACCAGCAGCACCCGCCTCCTCGCGAAGGCTCATGCGGACGGGCGCGCCGAGGGCGGCACCCAACGTGCTTCGCAGCGCCGCGGAACGGGCTGCCCCGCCGCTGACGCGAAGCTCCGATGGCAATGTGCCCATCGCGGCGTAACAATCGCGCGTCGCCATGCCGAGGCCCTCGACGACGGCGCGCACGAGATCCGGATAGCGGTGGCGGCTGGCAAGGCCGGAGAAGTTGGCGCGTGCCCGCGCATTGACGAAGGGGCCGCGCTCTCCCGCCTCGGAAATATAGGGGTGGTAGAGGATGTTGCCCGGCTTGCTTGCGGCAAACCAAGGGTCGACGCGGGCGATCATCTCGTTGAGGCTGACGGTCACGCCGAATTCCCCGAGCAGGTCGGCGCCGAGCTGGAGCAGCCAGTCGAGGTTGATCGTCGCACCCATGTTCGTCTGCACCTGGGTGACGACGCCCGGGATCGGCAGCGCGATGACATAGCCGGTGCGCTCGGCATTCAACACCACTTCGGAGACGGATTTGGCGAGCAGGTGCACACCGGTCGAGCCGATGGCGGAGCAGGCAGCGTTGCGGCCTTCGCTGCGCACGCCGGCACCGAGCGCCGTCATGCACATGTCGACATAGCCGAGGCAGACGGGCGTGCCGGCCTTCAGGCCGGAGGCGGCCGCGGCTTCCGCCGTCAGCGGATGCGTGGTCTCCGTGCCTTCGATCACCTCCGGCAGCAGGGCGCGGCGGTGCGTCAGGCCGAGGGCCGCAAGAACGTCGCTGTCATAGCAGCGCGTGCGGAAGTTGCCGAAGGTGAAGCTTACTTCAGACGGGTCGGTGGCGCGAATGCCGGTCAGGTTCAGGTAGAGCCAGTCCTTGCAGTGCATCGCCGTCTCGGCGCCGGCCAGCAGCTCCGGGAAATAACGGTCCATATGGGCGAGCTGTGTGCCCTGCTGGCAGGTGTTGAGGCCCGTACCGGTCGCCTCGAACCGTGCGCGGTCGGCCTCGGTCGCGGCCAGCCGTTCGACGGTGGGTGCCGCACGGGCATCGAGCCACAGCCAGGCGTCGCCGGCCGGACGGTTGCCGGCGCCGACGAGCCAGGTGCCGTCGCCCTGGGCGGTGATGGCGATCGCGGCGGTGCGCTCGGCGAGGCCTTCGACCTTGTCGGCGAGCCCGCGCAAGGCGCGCGTGCAGTCGAGCCATGTCTGGTCGAGGGATTGCGTGACCGAGCCGTCATCGCCGGTGGTATAGGTGTTGCGCACGGAGGCGCTGGCGACCTGGCGGCCGGCGAGCGTGAAGGCGACGGCCTTCATGACGGAGGTGCCGGCGTCGATGCCGATGATGAGGTCTGCGCGTTCAGTCATGCCTGTTGCTCCACGGACCGCACGACGACGCACGTCGCTTCGCCTGACCCGAAACAGAGCATGATTTCCTCCCGAAATTCTCTCGCGAAAGTGCGCGTGGTCCCTTTGTACCGCAGAGCAGAGGTCCTGCGACCTGTTTCAGAGGATTTACCACGGGCCTCCCGGACCTCATAACGAACATAACACAAAGATACCTTATGTCTCGTAAAATTTTGCGCACCAAGAATTTTTTTTCAGGTATGATAGAGGGAGGGAAGGAAAGTGTCTGGCGGCTTCGTTCGTCGGCCGCTGCCGCCGCAAATCGTCGGCGCGTTTGGCAGAATGGCGCTTCAATCGCAAGAAAATTCAGATCTTTATCTAATAATATCTGATATTTATGCCGCCTATCTTTCAGTTCGCCGGAGTGTTTCACGTACAGTGCGCCTCTGCATCGAGCGCTCATTTCAATGCACAGGTTCGCCTTTTTATGACGAAATAGTGAGCATATGATCGAAGCCTAAGCGAAAAAGCCCAATTGACATGCTGTGTTAATTTAACATATATACTGCGACATATAACATGCAGATATCGCAACTGCGAAGATGTGTGCAATGCAGCGCAAGGCGGGTGAGGAGACCTGGCCGGCGCCGTTCATGGGGAGGTCATCATGACATGGTCTTTACGGAAGAGAGCGATGCCTGGGCGCTGCGCTGCGCGTCCACCCGAGGGCCTGCCTATGCCATCGGCCTGTCGCCGGCATCCCCGCTGAAACCGTCCATCCCATCCAAGGCCAATCGACATGACTGACACCACGATTTCCAAATCGCCCCAGCCCGCGAAGAGCTATCGCTGGATCGGTGGCGTCGCCGTCGTCGCGCTGCTCGTGGCCATGGCGCTCGACACGACAATCGTGCAGATCGGTTCCGAAAGGGACGTGCAGGTGCAGCGGTTCTCGCCGGAAGCGTTCGGAACCGAGCAGTTCCCGCTGATCAAGCAGAGCGTCGAGACGCGCGCCGTCGAGGCCGCGGAACTGGCGCAGGCGATCACCGCCGACAAGAAGGCGGCGGGCGAGAAATACGGTGTTGCGACCTCCGTCGGCCCGGTCTTCCCGGTCAAGTTCACCGGCGTCGTCGGCGAGCGCAAGGCGAACTACAACGTCGTCGCCGTCGAGGGCCTTCCCGCCGAGCTGACGCTGCGCGTGCAGACCGGCCCGGCGCTGAACGGCACGGACCTGCGCGATGCCACGGGCCAGATCGAATTCGGCCAGTTCAAGAACCAGATCGAATATCAGGATGCCGGCTCAGCCATCAACAACGAGGTCAAGAAGGTCGTGCTCGGCAGCCTCGACCCGGCGGCGCTCACCGGCAAGACCGTGACGGTCATCGGCGTCTTCAAGCTCGTCAATCCGAAGAGCTGGATCGTCACCCCCGTGAGGATCGACGTCCAATGAGTGCGCTCGATGGCTCGTATCAGAAGGGTGAAGTCGTTCTCGCCGCGCGCAACGTGGCGAAGGCCTACGGCAACATCCATGCCCTCAAGGGCGTGAACTTCGACATTCACCGCGGCCAGGTCACGACGCTGTTTGGCGAGAACGGCGCCGGCAAGTCGACACTGATGAAAATTCTCTCCGGCGTGGTGCAGCCCACCTCCGGCGAGATCGTCCTAGATGGAGAGCCAATCGTTTTCGCGTCATCCTCCCAAGCACGTGATCGCGGTATCTCCATCATCCATCAGGAGCTGAGCCTCGCTCCCAACATGAACGTGCGCGACAACATCTTCATGGGTCGCGAGATCATGACTGCGACGGGCGTGGACTTCGCGGAAGAAGAGCGCCAGACGCGCCTCCTGATGGCTGAATTGGAAGAGAACATCGATCCTCTGACCCCCGTCGAGGACCTGCGCCTCGGCCAGCAGCAGATCGTCGAGATTGCGCGCGCCCTTTCGGTCAATTCACGCATCCTGATCATGGACGAGCCGACCTCGGCGCTGTCCGCCACGGAAGTGGAAGTGCTGTTCAAGGTCATCCGCGACCTCACGGGCCGCGGCGTGTCGATCGTCTATATCTCGCATCATCTGGAAGAGGCCTTGCAGATCACCCACCATGCGGTGGTGCTGCGCGACGGCGCAATGACGGCTTACGCCGAACGCAAGGACATCGATCTCGAATGGATCGTGCGCCACATGGTCGGCGACAATTTCGACCTCGGCTCGCCGCCGACCGGCTATGAGAAGGGCGATGTCGCGCTGTCGATCGAGGGCATCACCGTGCCTGATCCGGCGGGCGCTGGCTATTCGGTGGTGGACGGGCTGTCGCTTTCGGTGCGCGCCGGCGAGATCGTCTGCATCTACGGCCTGATGGGCGCGGGGCGCACGGAACTGCTCGAAGCGGTCGCGGGACGCCTGAAGGCATCTGCCGGCAAGGTCGTGCTGAAGGGCCGGGACGTTACCGGGCAGTCGATTGCGAGCTGCATTCGCGATGGCCTCGTTCTGGTGCCGGAAGACCGGCAACGCGATGGCCTCGTGCAGACCATGACGGTCGGCCGCAACCTGTCGCTTGCCAGCATCGGCGCCTTCACGCGCCGCCTCTTCACCTCCACGTCGCGCGAGGCGGGACTGGTCGGCGAGGCGATCCGCAAGGTGCATATCAAGACGGATGGCGGCGGCGCGCCGATCGGCTCGCTCTCCGGCGGCAACCAGCAGAAAGTTGTCATCGGCAAGATGCTGGCGACCGATCCCGAGGTGATCCTGCTCGACGAGCCGAGCCGCGGCATCGATATCGGCGCCAAGGCTGAGGTCTTCAAGCTTCTCGCCGAGCGCGCAAGGCAAGGGCTTGCCGTCGTCTACACCACCTCCGAGGTCGGCGAGTGCCTGAGCATCGCGCACCGCATCCTCGTCATGCGGCGCGGCCGCATCTCCGCAGAATTCGGTCCTGATGTGACCAAGGAACAGATCATGGCCGCCTCTGGCGAAGCCGTGCATGCCCATTAGGAGCGCTGAAGCAATGTCAGTCACACCTGCAATCGACACAAAAGCAGCGGTTCGCGGCGGCAAGCGCAAGAAGGGCTTTGTCGAGCTTCTGTTCGAAGGCCGCGCCTTCTTCGCGCTCATCGCCATCATCGTGGTCTTCTCGGCCATGTCGCCGAATTACCTGACGGTCAGCAACTTCCTGATCATGGCATCGCATGTGGCGATCTTCGGCCTCTTGGCGATCGGCATGCTGCTCGTCATCCTGAATGGCGGCATCGATCTTTCCGTCGGCTCGACGCTTGGCTTGGCCGGTGTCGTGGCGGGCTTCCTCATGCAGGGGGTCACGATCCCGCAGATCGGCGTCATCCTCTATCCGTCGGTCTGGGTCGTGGTCGTGCTCACCTGCCTGCTCGGCGCCGTCGTCGGCGCGGTCAACGGCGTGCTCATCGCCTATCTGCGCGTGCCGGCCTTCGTGGCGACCCTCGGCGTGCTCTATGTCGCCCGCGGCATCGCGCTGCTCATGACCAACGGCCTCACCTACAACAATCTTGGCGGGCGCCCGGAGCTCGGCAATACCGGCTTCGACTGGCTCGGCTTCAACCGCTTGGCCGGCGTGCCGATCGGCGTGCTCGTGCTCCTCGTCTTCGCCGTCGCCTGCCACATCCTGCTTGCCCGCACGGCCTTCGGCCGCTGGCTCTATTCCTCCGGCGGTAACGAGCGCGCGGCGGAACTTTCCGGCGTGCCGGTGAAGCGTGTGAAGATCGCCGTCTATGTGCTCTCGGGCATCTGCGCCGCCGTCGCTGGTCTCGTGCTCTCCTCGCAGCTCACCTCTGCAGGCCCCACGGCCGGCACCACCTACGAGCTGACGGCGATTGCCGCCGTCGTCATCGGCGGTGCGGCGCTGACCGGCGGCCGCGGCACGGTGATCGGCACCATGCTCGGCGCCTTCGTCATCGGCTTCCTGTCGGACGGCCTCGTGATCATCGGCGTCTCGGCCTACTGGCAGACGGTTTTCACCGGCGCCGTGATCGTCACCGCCGTCCTGCTCAACAGCCTGAAATACGGCCGCCGCTAAGCAAGCGACGGCTGACTGGAACCGACCGCGACCGGGAGAGGTGGATCGATGATCGGCCTGGCAGCGGAAAGTATTGCCGATAATCGGCGCAACCGGGCTCGACAAAGGGCCGGCCTCAACAAAGGGAGTGAGACCATGTTCAAAAAAGGTATGCGTGTACTCTTCGCAGCAACTGCCGCTCTGCCGCTGCTGTTCAGCACCGCCTGGGCCGAAGGCCTGATCACCGTCATCGTCAACGATCCGTCGAACCCCTACTGGTTCACGGAAGGCGAAGTCGCCAAGAAGACGGCCGAAAGCCTTGGCTACACCGCCAATGTCGGCGCCCACAAGGGCGACACCAACACCGAAAGCAACCTGATCGACACCGCGATCACCAACAAGTCGGTCGCGATCATCCTCGACCCGGCCAATGCCGATGGTTCGGTCGGCGCGGTCAAGAAGGCCGTTGCGGCCGGTATCCCGGTCATCCTCGTCAATGCCGAGATCAACCAGGAAGGCCTCGCCAAGGCGCAGCTCGTTTCGAACAATGCCCAGGGCGCAGCGCTTGGTGCCCAGCAATGGGTCGAAGCGGTCGGCGACAAGGGCAAGTATGTCGAGCTCTTCGGCGCTCCTTCCGATAACAACGCCGCAACGCGCTCGAACGGTTACGAAACCGTCCTGACGCAGTATCCGGATCTCGAAAAGTCCGGCAAGGAAGTGGCTGACTGGGACCGCACCAAGGGCCATGCCAAGATGCAGTCGCTGCTTCAGGCAAACCCGGACATCATCGGCGTGATCAGCGGCAATGACGAAATGGCGCTGGGCGCCATCGCGGCCCTCAAGGAAGCCGGAAAGCTGGAACAGGTGAAGGTCGGCGGTTTCGACGGTTCGCCGGATGCCGTCGCCGCCATCAAGGCTGGCGAACTGCAGTACACC
Source organism: Shinella sp. GW835-FHT14H05 (assembly GCF_058793575.1). NCBI lineage: Bacteria > Pseudomonadati > Pseudomonadota > Alphaproteobacteria > Hyphomicrobiales > Rhizobiaceae > Shinella > Shinella sp. GW835-FHT14H05. The sequence continues at coordinate 114,379 of NZ_JBXAFY010000001.1, forward strand.
GTGCTCCAGCCGGTTGCCGTCTTCTCGGAAGCTGCCGTCAAGCAGGCTGACAACGTGATCAAGAACGGCTCGACCGGTGTCGACACCGAAAAGCAGCTGTTCGATTGCCTGCTGATCACCAAGGACAATGTCGACAAGTACACCGCTCCCTTCGTCCTGAGCGAATAACCAAGACCGGGAGCGCCTTTCGGGGGCGCTCCCATTTCGCACCCGGGTTGTCCGGGGCCAGCTTGGCATTTTCCTTGCCGCCCGATACGAGATACGAAACGCTATCCTCGAAGCATGGCAGGGTCTTCCCGTGAACAAGAAAGTCGACGTCAAGGATTTGCTTTCGGAGGAGCTGCCGAGCGACAGCCGCCATGCGCGCCAGCTCGTGCGCCGCCAGATGATCGCCGAGACGGTCATCGCCGAAGGCTCCATCCGCATTGAGGACCTGACCGAGCGTTTCGGCATCAGCCTGATGACGGCGCATCGCGATGTCGACGAACTCGTCAGCCGCGGCCTGTTCCGCAAGACGCGCGGCATCGTTTCCGCAGCCCCCACCAGCCTCATCGAATCCTCCGACGTCTACCGCGCCACCAGGCAGGCGAAGGAAAAGAAGGCGATCGCCCGGGCCGCCATGAGCTTCGTCGAACCCGGCCAGGCGATCTTCCTTGACGATGCGACCACCGTGCACGAGATGACGGCGTTCCTGCCCGCAAAAGTGCCGCTGACCGTCATCACCAATTCGCTCGTGCTCATCAACGAATTGAAGGACGTCAATGACGTCAACCTGATCTGTCTCGGCGGGCAGTTCTACAATTGGTGCAACGCCTTCATGGGGCATATCACCACCAACGAAATCCGCCGGCTACGGGCGGATACGGTCTTCATGTCGCTCTCGGCCATTGTCGACGACGTGGTCTATCACCAGTCGCCGGAGACGGTGGCGACCAAGCGGGCGATGTTTGAAAGCTCTGCCCGGCGCGTGCTTCTAGCCGATCACACCAAGTTCGAGCGGCGCGCGCTCCACCACTTCTCGACGCTCGAAGAGTTCGACGCGGTGATCGTCGACGAGGATATCCCGATCTCCCACCTCTCGCGCATGCGCGCCAAGGGCATCAACGTCATCGTGGCGGACGGCGAGCGCGCTGGCTGACCGTTTGCGGGTTTGCCCTTTTCTCCATGCGGCCGATGTTGCATCTTCGCGGCTCAATGGCAGGCAAGGAGCAGACCCATGACCAAGATCGTCGATGATCCCGAGACTTTTGCGTCCGCGGCCTTGGCAGGGTTTTCGCGCGTCTATGGGCGCTATGTCCGGCTGGTGAAGGGCGGCGTGGTGCGCGCCACCGCGGTGCCGCGCGGCAAGGTGTCGGTCATCGTCGGCGGCGGCTCCGGGCACTATCCGGCCTTTGCCGGTTATGTCGGGCCGGGCATGGCTGATGCGGCGGTGGCCGGCGAAATCTTCGCCTCGCCCTCCACGGCGGCGGTCGCCCGCGTCTGCCGCAATGCGGATCATGGCGGCGGCATCATCCTCGGCTTCGGCAACTATGCCGGCGACGTGCTGAATTTCGGCGTCGCGGCGGAACGGCTACGGGCGGAAGGCATCGACGTGCGCATCGTCACGGTGACGGACGACGTAGCGAGCGCGCCGGCGGACAGCCATTTGCAGCGCCGTGGCATTGCCGGCGATTTCGTCGTCTTCAAGGTGGCGGGGGCGGCGGCCGAGGCGGGTCTCGCCATCAACGACGTGGAACGCGTGACGCGGCTTGCCAATGACCGGACCTTCTCCTTTGGCGTCGCCTTCGGCGGTTGCACGCTGCCGGGCGCCACCGAGCCGCTGTTCACCGTGCCGAAGGGCATGATGGCACTCGGCCTCGGCATCCATGGCGAGCCCGGCATTCGGGATGCCCACATCGTGCCCGCGGGGGATCTGGCGAAGCTGCTGGTGGAGACCGTGCTTGCCGAGCGCCCGGCCCGTGCGCGCCGCGCTGCCGTGCTTCTCAACGGTCTCGGCGCCACCAAATACGAGGAACTCTTCGTTCTCTGGGGCGCGGTCGAAAGCCAGTTACAGGCGGCCGGGGTGGACCTCGTCGCGCCGGAGGTCGGCGAATATGTGACGAGCCTCGACATGCAGGGCTGCTCGCTCACCGTGATGTGGCTCGACGAGGAGCTGGAGCGCTACTGGCTGGCGCCCTGCGATACGCCCGTCTTCCGCCGCGGCGAGACATTTGCGACCGAGCCGGCTGTGTTCAAGGCGCGTGCGGAGGACGAGGCGCCGACCTTCGGCCCGGCCTCCGGTGCCGCGCGCGAAAGCGCTCGGTGCCTTGCCGGCATTCTCGATACGATGGTGTCCGTTCTCTCCGAGGCGGAGGCCGAACTGGGGCGGATCGACGCCTTTGCCGGGGATGGCGACCATGGGCAGGGCATGCGGCGCGGGGCCAATGCTGCGCGCGATGCCATAAACCAGGCCGTTGCGAGCGGGGCCGGCGCGAAAAGCGCACTCGCCGCGGCGGGTGATGCCTGGGCGGACCGTGCCGGCGGGACGTCGGGCGCGATCTGGGGCCTGCTACTGCGCTCCTGGAGTTCGGCCTTCGCCGATGACAAGGCCGTCGGGGATGCGGATGTCGTGCGCGGCGCGCGCCTTGCGCTGGACGATGTCATGCGGCTCGGCGGCGCGCGGCCGGGTGACAAGACGCTGGTCGATGCCTTCCTGCCCTTCGTCGCGGCGCTGGAAACCGCCCACAAGGATGGCCTCTCCCTGAAGGAGGCGTGGCACAAGGCGAGCATCACCTGTGACGAGGCGGCCCAGGCAACCGCGCCGCTGACGCCGCGGCTCGGCCGTGCGCGCCCGCTCGCCGAACGCAGCATCGGCCATCCCGATGCCGGCGCCGTCTCGCTGGCCCTCATCGCGAAGGCGATTGCCGCGCGCCTTTAAGCTGCTTCCATCGAATTGATTGTGAAGGTGCGCCGAACGTCCTGTGACGTTCGGCATTGCCGCATTGCGCCTTTGCGGTCGCATGCGCGCGCCTGTTATGCTCGCTGTGACATCACATATTTTTAGATACGCTTATTGACATGTTATACCAGTTGGGAAATATAGGCTCACACCGGGCGACCGGCGAAGGAAATGCATTCAGGGAGGTCTTCGATGACATCGATCGCGCTGTTCGGTGCCGGTGGCAAAATGGGCTATCGGCTCGCCAAGAATCTGAAGGGTTCGCGCTTCGATGTTCGCCACATCGAGGTGAGCGACGCCGGCAAGGCAAGGCTTTCCGACGATCTCGGCCTCTCCTGCGTCTCCGCCGAGGAAGGCCTCGCCGGCGCCGACGTCGTCATCCTCGCGGTTCCGGATACGGCGATCGGCAAGGTCGCGGCCGGCATTGCCGACAAGCTGAAGCCGGGCACGATGGTCGTGGCGCTCGATGCCGCCGCACCCTTTGCCGGCCACCTGCCGGAGCGCGCGGACCTCACCTATTTCGTCACGCATCCCTGCCATCCGCCGATCTTCAACGACGAGACGGACCCGTCCGCCAAGCGCGACTTCTTCGGCGGTATCGCCGCGAAGCAGCACATCGTTTCCGCGCTGATGCAGGGGCCGGAAGAGGCTTATGCGCTCGGCGAGGAGATCGCCAAGGTCATCTGGGCGCCGGTCATGCGCTCGCACCGGGTCACCGTCGAGCAGATGGCGCTCCTGGAGCCCGGTCTTTCCGAAACCGTCTGCGCCTCGCTGCTCGTCGTCATGCGCGAAGCCATGGACGAATGCGTGCGCCGCGGCGTTGCCAAGGAGGCCGCGCGCGACTTCTTGCTCGGCCATATGAACGTGCTCGGCGCCGTGATCTTCGAGGAGACGCCCGGCGTCTTCTCCGATGCCTGCAACAAGGCGATCGAGTTCGGCAAGCCGGTGCTGATGAAGGACGACTGGAAGCGGGTTTTCGAGCCCGCGGAAATCGCCGCCAGCATCCAGCGCATCACCTGATTTCCGGCGGGTCTTGCCCGCCGACGAAGACTTGCACCGGGGCGGCCATTTTCAATGGAGGGATGGCCGCTGGAGACCGGTGCCTAACCGGGAGGAAAAGATGAACATTACCCGCAGACTGATCACCGTCGGCTTTGCTGCCGTCATGGCCGCAAGCGTCGCCATGCCGTCCTTCGCCGCCGATCTCATCGCCATCATCACGCCGAGCCACGACAATCCGTTCTTCAAGGCGGAAGCGGTCGGTGCCGAAGCCAAAGCTAAGGAACTCGGCTACGAGACGCTGGTGCTGGTGCATGACGACGACGCCAACAAGCAGTCGCAGCTTATCGATACCGCGATCGGCCGCGGCGCCAAGGCGATCATCCTCGACAATGCCGGCTCGGAAGCCTCGATCGCCGCCGTCCAGAAGGCGAAGGACGCGGGCATCCCCTCCTTCCTGATCGACCGCGAAATCAACGCCACGGGCGTCGCTGTCTCGCAGATCGTCTCGAACAACTACCAGGGCGCACAGCTCGGTGCCGAAGAGTTCGTCAAGCTGATGGGCGAGAAGGGCAATTACGTCGAGCTGCTCGGCCGCGAAGCCGATCTCAATGCCGGCATCCGCTCGAAGGGCTACCACGACGTCATTGACGAATATCCGGACATGAAGATGGTGGCCCAGCAGTCGGCCAACTGGAGCCAGACCGAAGGCTACTCCAAGATGGAGACTATTCTTCAGGCAAACCCGGATATCCAGGGCGTGATCGCCGGCAACGACACGATGGCCATGGGCGCGATCGCCGCCCTCCAGGCTGCCGGCCGCAAGGATGTCATCGTCGTCGGCTTCGACGGCTCTAACGACGTGCGCGACTCCATCAAGGCGGGCGGCATCAAGGCGACCGTCATGCAGCCGGCCTATGCCCAGGCCCAGCTCGCCGTCACCCAGGCGCATGAATACATCACGACCGGCAAGGCGCCGGCCGAGGAAAAGCAGCTCATGGACTGCGTGCTCATCACCGCGGACAATGCCGGCAAGCTCGAAACCTTCGCGCTCACCGAATAATCCTCCCGCGATGGCGCGAGGCAGGGTGCGGTCCTGCCTCGCGTTTGCTGTTCACGACGGAGAATGGGAATGCCGAAATTTCAGGCTGCCTGTACGGTTCTGCTTGCCGGCGCGCTGGCGCTCGGCGGCTGCAAGTTCGTCAAGACGGAGGACGAGCAGAAGCAGGCGGCAGCCGGCGCCTTCAATCCGGACAAGCTGGTCGCCGATATCTGGGACACCAAGGTCGTTCCCTATCTCGAAGAACGCGCCGGTCCCTTCCGGGAGGTTTCCGCACTTGCGGCGAGCGACCTGAATGCGGCCGCCGAAAAATACGGCCACAAGGAAAAGCAGGGCAACGCGCCCTGGACATTTGCCGCGAAGATCGACGGCGTGATCGTCGGCGAGGAGACGAAGTCGCGTGCGGCTTACGTCGATGTGGATGTCGATGGCGACAGCAAGGCGGATGTGCGCGTCTCGATCGGCCCGGCGATCCGCGGCACGGCGCTGCGCGACAGCCTGAAATTCGTGAATTTTAACGAGTTCAAGAACCAGATCGAATGGGCACAGTACGGCAAGTCGTTCAACACCCATGTGAACGGCACGCTGCTGGAAAAGCTTTCGCGTGAGGGCCTGACCGGCAAGACGATCAAGGCGACCGGCGCCTATCCTCTGCCGGCCAAGGGCCAGCTACCGCAATTCGTGCCCGCCACCATCACGGTCGGAGGCTGAACATGGCCGAAACCGATGACGTCATTCTTGAGCTGAAGGACATCACCAAGGCCTATTCCGGCATCGTGGCGCTGAAGAAGGCGGACCTCAAGCTGCGGCGTGGCGCGGTGAATGTGCTGGTCGGCGAAAACGGCGCCGGCAAGTCGACGATGATGCGCATCATCGCCGGCGTAGAGCGGCCGACGCTCGGCGAAATCTGGATGGATGGCGAGCGCATCCACCTCAACAGCCCGGCGGACGCGGTGCGCCACGGCATCGGCATCGTCTTCCAGGAGCTGAACCTCTTCGGCAACCTCTCCGTTGCCGAAAACATCTTTGCCACCCGCGAGATCACCCGTGGCCTCCGCGGCATCGACCACAAGGCGCAGGTGGAAAAGGCCAACGAGTTTTTGAACCGGCTCGAAGCCGGCATTTCCGCCGATACGCTTGCCGAAGACCTTCCGATCGGCCAGCAGCAGCTCGTCGAGATCGCTCGCGCCGTCTCGCTCGACACCCGCATCCTCATCATGGACGAGCCGACATCTGCGCTCAGTGCAGCGGAAGTCGACGTGCTCTTCCGGGTGATTGCAGACCTCAAGGCGCGCGGCGTGGCCATCGTCTACATTTCGCACCGGCTGGAAGAGCTGATGCGCATCGGCGACTATATTACCGTCTTGAAGGACGGCCAGATCACCGGCCATGCCATGGTCAAGGACATCGACACGCGCTGGATCGTGCGTTCGATGATCGGCTCGGATGCCAAGGATTTTGCCAAGCAGGTCGAGCATGAACCGGGTGCAGAAGTCTTCCGCACGGAGAACATATGCCTGCCGCGCGCGCAGGGCGGTTATGCGGTCGATCACGTCTCGATCGGTGTGCGCAAGGGTGAGATCCTCGGCATCTACGGCCTGATGGGCGCGGGGCGCTCCGAGCTTTTCGAATGCATCATGGGCCGCCACGAGCATTATACCGGCAAGATCTTCGTCGAGGGCGAGGAACTGAAGGGGCGTGACACGACCCGGCGCATTCGCGAGGGGCTGGCGCTGATCCCGGAGGATCGGCAGCGCGAAGGGCTGGTGCAGTCCATGTCGATTGCCGACAACCTGTCCATGGCGAGCCTCGGCCAGTTCCTGAAGGCAGGGTTTCATATCGATCTGAAGCTTGAGAAGAGCGCCATCATGGAGGCGATCCGCAATCTTTCGATCAAGGCGAAGAACCCGGATTTCGACGTCACCTCCATGTCCGGCGGCAACCAGCAGAAGGTGGTCATCGGCAAGGCGCTGATGACGGGGCCGAAGGTTCTGCTGATGGACGAGCCGAGCCGCGGCATCGATGTCGGCGCCAAGGCGGATGTTTTCCGCACCATGCGGCGGCTGGCGGGCGAGGGGCTCGCCATCCTGTTCTCCACCTCCGATCTCGAAGAGGTCATGGCGCTGTCCGACCGCATCGCCGTCATGAGCAACGGCCGCCTCGTGACCGTGGTGGATCGCAAGGATGCCACCGAGGAGATGATCGTCTCGGCTTCCGCAGAGGGACATAAAACCAAAAGGATGCATGCGTGATGACGACAGCAACACAAACTGCCGCCACCGGCAACCACCTCTCGACCGGCGCAGCACTGCTCACGCTGATGAAGCTCCGGACCTTCATCGCGCTCTTCGCGGTGATCATCTTCTTCTCCATCTTCGCGCCGAACTTTTTGTCGACCGCGAACATGATCCTGATGTCGAAGCACGCGACGCAGAACGCGTTCCTGGCGATCGGCATGACCTTCGTCATCATCACCGGCGGCATCGACCTGTCCGTCGGCTCGATCGTCGGGCTTTGCGGCATGATCGCCGGCGGGCTCATCATGTATGGCGTAGCGCTGCCGCTCGACTACACGGTCTATTTCAATATCGTCGAGGTCGCGATCATCGTCATGGTGGTCGGCATCCTGATCGGCGCGATCAACGGCCTGCTGATCACCCGCCTGAATGTTGCGCCCTTCATCGCGACGCTCGGCACGCTCTATGTCGCGCGCGGCATGGCGCTGCTCTATTCCGATGGCCAGACATTGCCCAATCTCACGGGCCGCGAAGACCTCGGCAACCAGGGTTTCAGCTATCTCGGCTCCGGCTCGATCCTCGGGCTTCCGGTCTCCGTGTGGATTCTCATCGTCGTGGCGCTGGGTGCGGCCTATTTCGCCCGCTTCGTGCCGCTCGGCCGGCATATCTTTGCGGTCGGTGGCAATGAGCGCGCCTCGCGCATGTCCGGCATCCGCGTCAATCGCGTCAAGATGTTCGTCTACATGTTCTCCGGCTTCTGCGCGGCGATCGTCGGCCTCATCATTTCGTCCGAACTGATGGCCTCGCACCCGGCGACCGGCACCAATCTGGAACTCAATGCCATTGCCGCGGCGGTTTTGGGCGGTACATCCATGTCTGGCGGGCGCGGCACGATCGGCGGCACGATCATCGGCGCCTTCGTGATCGGCATTCTGTCCGACGGGTTGGTGATGATGGGTGTGAGTTCGTTCTGGCAGATGGTGATCAAGGGGCTGGTGATCATCGTTGCCGTGGTGGTCGACCAGGCGCAGCGCCGGTTGCAGCAGCGCGTGACCTTGATGCAGATGGCAAAGGCAGGCTGAGCATGGCGGCATACAAGGGTGCATTGATCGGCTGCGGCTTCTTCGCCGTTAACCAGATGCATGGCTGGCAGGACCTGGCCGACGTGGAGATCGCGGCGATCTGCGACCGGGATCCGGAGCGGCTGAGAATTGTCGGCGACCAGTTCGGTGTGACGCGGCGCTACCAGTCGGCGGACGAGATGTTCGCTGCCGGCGGCTTCGATTTCGTCGACATCGCCACGACGGTTGGCAGCCACCGGGCGCTGGTGGAACTTGCCGCCAGCCACAAGGTGCCGGCGATCTGCCAGAAACCCTTTGCGCCGACGCTGGAGGATGCCAAGGCCATTGTGGCGGCCGCCGAAAAGGCCGGCATCCCGCTGATGATCCACGAGAATTTCCGTTGGCAAACGCCGATCCTCGCCGTCAAGGCGGTGCTGGAGAGCGGTGCGATCGGCTCGCCCTTCTGGGGTCGCGTGTCCTTCCGCTCCGGCTTCGATGTCTTCTCCGGCCAGCCCTATCTCGCGAAGGGCAAGCGTTTCATCATCGAGGACCTCGGCATCCATTCGCTGGATGTCGCCCGCTTCCTGTTCGGCGATGCCGGCCGCATGACCGCCCGCACGCGGCGCATCAATCCGGCCATTGCCGGCGAGGACGTGGCGACGATGCTGCTCGACCACGAGAACGGCATCACCTCCATCGTCGATGTCAGCTATGCCACCAAGCTGCCGGAAGAACCCTTCCCGGAAACCTTCGTCGAAATCGATGCGAGCGAGGGCACGTTGCGGCTCGGCAAGGACTACAGGCTCACCGTCCATGGCCCGAATGGAACGACGCAGAGCACCGTTGCGCCGAACCTGCTGCCCTGGGCCTCGCGGCCGTGGCACAATATCCAGGAGAGCGTGGCGCTCATCCAGAAGCACTGGATCGAGCGGCTGGCTGAGGGGAGGGAGCCGGATACATCCGGCCGGGACAATCTCAAAACCTTCGCACTGGTTGAGGCTGCCTATCTCAGCGCCGAGCGCGGCGAGACCGTAAGGCTGGGAGACCTGCTCGGATGAGTGCGGACCCGTTCCAGCTCTATGGCACCGACGAGCGCGAGCCGGAGAGCTGGTCTCTTGCCGTGGGTGCGCTCGGCGTCGTGCTTCAGGACGGCAATCTTCGCACGCTGCGTTTTCGCGGCCATGAGGTCCTGCGCGCCATTGCATTCCTGGTGCGCGACAAGGATTGGGGCACATGCAGCGCGGCGATCGCAGACCTCGCCATCGAGGAGACCGAACGCGGCTTTTCGGTCAGCTATCGCGCCCGCTTTACCGCGCCCTCCGGCGCGCATCTTGATTGCAATATCGGTATTTCGGGCACGGCCGAGGGCGTGAGCTTTTCGGCCGATTGCGTGAGCGACGCCGATTTCGAGACGGCGCGAGCCGGCTTCGTGGTGCTGCATCCGATTGTCGGCCTGGCGGGGCAGCCGGTGCAGGTTCGCCACGGCGATGGCAGCCTCGAACTGGCGCGCTGGCCAGACGAGATCGAGCCCTGGCAGCCGTTCAAGGATATCGCCGCGATCATGCACGGCGTCGCGCCCGGCATCGAGGCGACGACGGAATTCGGCGGCGATATCTTCGAGATGGAGGACCAGCGCAACTGGACCGACGGGTCCTACAAGACCTATGTGCGGCCGCTGGCGCTGCCCTGGCCCTATCTCGTGCCGGCGAACCAGCCGTTCAGCCAGCGGATTTCCGTCGCAATCCAGGCAGAGGAGGTCGCGGCCACCGCCGCCGGCACCGACGAGGTGATTTCGGTCGAGTTGAAATCGACGCCGCTGCGGTTTCCCGAACTCGGCATCGGTCTTCGGCCGGAATGTTTTGCGGAGGAAGTGGCCGCGCTCGACCTTCTCGGGATGCTCGGCGCGGGGCACCTGATTGCACATTTCGACCCCGGCGCGGGCCATGGCGAGGCGGCGCTGAAGGGCTACGCGGAAATTGCAGCGCGCTCCGGCCTTAAGGTGACGCTGGAACTCGCCGTGCCCTGTCAGCGCCCGCTCGACGAGGAGATGGCGGAATTCGCCGCCCTTGTCGATCATTGCAATCTTACGCTCGACATGCTGTTCGTCTGCCCTTCGGTCGATCGCCAATCGACGCCGCCGGGCAGCGCCTGGCCGGACTGCCCGCCGCTGGAAGACCTTTATGCCGCCGCGCGTGCGGCCTTTCCCGATATCCGGCTTGGCGGCGGCATGATGAGCTATTTTACGGAGCTGAACCGCAAGCGCGTGCCGGGCGACCATATCGATTATGTTAGCCATTGCACCAACCCGATCGTGCATGCGGCCGACGATCTTTCCGTCATGCAGACCTTCGAGGCGCTGCGCTATGTGGTGAGCTCCACCCGCGCCCTCTACGGCGACAAACCCTACCGCATCGGCCCCTCGACGATCGCCATGCGGCAGAATCCCTATGGCAGCGCGACGAAGGAGAACCCGACAGGCGCCCGTATCGCCATGGCTAATGTCGATCCGCGGCACAATGGCCAGTTCGGCGCGGCATGGACGCTGGCCTATGCCGCGACGGTGGCGTCGGCGGGGCTGGAGGTCCTGACACTTTCGACGCTGGCAGGCCCCTTCGGACTGGTGGCCGGCGCGGGCGAGCCGACGACGAAGGACGCATCGCGGCCGCTCGCGCATGTGCTGGCGCGGCTCGGGACCCTGGCCGGCGATGAACTGGTCGCTGTCGAAACGTCGCGGCCGGACGCCGTGCTGGGGCTGGCCTCGAAGAACCGGCTGCTGCTGGCCAATATCACGCCGGAAACGCAGGTGATCGAGCTTGCCGCCAAGCCGCGCAAGGTTCTGGAGATTGGCGCCGAAGGGACGGAACTGCCGGCGGAGGCGCAGATCATGCTACCGCCCTATGGCTGCGTCGAGATCGTGCTAAGGCTTACGGTCGAGCCTTGAGGGCATAAAGCGCGCGGGACCGTTCCAGGTGCTTTATCATCGCCTTTTCCGCAAAATCGGCGTCGCCCTTCTCGATTGCGCGGATGATTTCCTCATGTTCGGCGAGCGTGAAATTCTCGCGGCCCGTCCAGATGAGCATTTCGGTATGATAGGATTTCAGCCATCCCAGCATGGCGCCGCTGACGGCGACGAAGATCGGATTGCCGGAAATCTGCGCGATGGCCTGGTGGAACTCCATGTCGGCATCGATGAAGGCGTTGGCATCACCCAGGCTCTGCTTCTGCTTGTCGAGCAGCGCACGCAATTCGGCGATCTGCGCCGGGCTTGCCTTGGCGGCGGCCTCGCGGATCATGCCGCGCTCGAAGAAGATGCGGGCGCTCTTCAGGTGCTCCAGCGAATCGGACGAGCCGGAGAGCATCAGCTTGGCCGGCAGGTCGACCTGGCGGATGATGGATTCGGCGGTGATGCGCAGCACCTTGGCGCGCTCGCCCTGAGAAATCTCGACGAGGCCCTTGCCGGCCAGCGCCTGCATCGCCTCGCGGATGGCCGGGCGGCCGACGCCGTAGCGTTCCATCAGTTCGCGCTCGGAGGGCATGTCGTCGCCGGCCTTCAACTCGCCGGTCTCGATCATCAGCTTCAGGCGCGCGAAAACCTCGTCGGAGAGCTTTTTGCGGTGGATCGGTTCGGAAACGACGTTCATGGGTCACCTGATTTCGACAGGTTTGAATATGCACCAAGTTCCATCGCTGCAACAGGTTTTGCGACGGCCAGCTTGCAATAACATAAATACTCATTATACCAGCTGATGGGTTTTAACAAGCAGGCCATGGGAGGAGAAAGCGTGATCCGTCTGACCTATCGGATAGAGACGCCCGGTTCGGTGGAGGCAATGGCGGTGAAGATCGCCAGCGACCAGTCGACCGGCACCTTTGTGGCGCTGCCGGGGGAGACGGAGGAGTTAAAGGCGCGCGTGGCCGCCCGCGTCGTTGCCATCCGTCCGCTGCTGCCCAGCGACCGTGCGTCCTTCCCGGATGAAGCCGGCGGCGCGACGATCTTTAACCGGGCGGATGTCGATATCGATTTTCCGATGGATGCCGTCGGCACCGACCTTTCCGCGCTGATGACCATCGCGATCGGCGGCGTATTCTCCATCAAGGGCATGACGGGCATTCGTATCGTCGGCATGCAGCTACCGCAGGAATTTGCCGTTGCGCATCCGGGGCCGAAGTTCGGTGTGGCCGGCAGTTTTGCGCTGACGGGCGTGAAGGACCGGCCGATCATCGGCACCATCGTCAAGCCGGCGCTGGGCCTGCGTCCACACGAGACGGCCGAGATGGTCGGCGAGTTGATCGCGGCCGGTGTCGATTTCATCAAGGACGACGAGAAGCTGATGAGCCCGGCCTATTCGCCGCTGAAGGACCGCGTCGCGGCGATCATGCCAAAAATCCTCGATCACGAGCAGAAGACCGGCAAGAAGGTGATGTATGCCTTCGGCATCAGCCATGCCGATCCCGACGAGATGATGCGCAACCACGATCTGGTGCTTGCGGCCGGCGGCAATTGCGCCGTCGTCAACATCAACTCGATCGGCTTCGGCGGCATGAGCTTCCTGCGCAAGCGCTCCGGCCTCGTGCTGCATGCCCACCGCAACGGCTGGGATATTTTCACGCGCCATGCGGGCCTCGGTTTCGAGTTTTCCGTCTGGCAGCAGTTCTGGCGCCTCCTCGGCGTCGACCAGTTCCAGATCAATGGCATCCGCGTCAAATACTGGGAGCCGGACGAGAGCTTCGTGCGCTCCTACAAGGCGGTCACGACGCCGCTGTTTTTCGAAGGCGATGTGGCGCTGCCGGTCATCGGTTCCGGCCAATGGGGCGGGCAGGCGCCGGATACGATCGCGGCGACGGGCGGCTCGACGGACCTGCTTTATCTCTGCGGCGGCGGCATTGTCAGCCATCCGGGCGGGCCGGGAGCGGGCGTGAAGGCGGTCCGGCAGGCCTGGGAGGCGGCGGTCGCGGGCGTGCCGCTCGAAACCTATGCGAAGGACCATCCGGAACTCGCGCAATCCATCGCGAAATTTGCCGATGGCAAGGCGGCCTGAACCATGATGCGACCGCTGATCAGCTATTATGGCGATGATTTCACGGGCTCCACCGATGTCATGGAAGCGCTCGCCTCGAACGGCGTCGAGACCGTGCTGTTCCTGAAAGTGCCCGATGCGGACCTGCTGTCGCGCTTTGCCACTGCGCGTGCCTTCGGGCTTGCCGGCACCAGCCGCAGCGAGACGCCGGACTGGATGGACGTGCATCTGCGCAAAGCCTTCGGCTGGCTGAAGACGCTCGACGCCGAACTCTGCCATTACAAGGTCTGCTCGACCTTCGATTCCGCGCCGCAGGTCGGCAGCATCGGCCGGGCAATCGAGATCGGCCGTGCGGTTTTTGGCGAAGCAACGGTGCCGCTCATCGTCGGCGCACCGCAGATCCGGCGTTATACCGCGTTCGGTGAACTCTTCGCCGCCTATCAGGGTCGCAATTACCGCATCGACCGCCACCCGGTCATGTCGCGCCATCCCGTCACGCCGATGGACGAGGCGAACCTGCTGATGCACCTCGCGCGCCAGACGACGCTGTCGTCGGCGCTCATCGACAATGTTGAGCTTCTTGCAGTGTCCGAGCCGGAAGCGGCCGATATCCTGCTTATCGACGTGCTCGATGCGGCGACGCAGACGGCCGCGGGAGCCTTGCTCTGGAGCCTGCGCCACAAAAGCCGCTTCGCCTGTGGCTCCTCCGGCGTCGAATATGCCCTGATCCCCGCCTGGCGGAACGAGGGCCTGATCGGGGAGAAACCGATCTTTGCCGATGCCGGTCCGGTGGATCGCATCGCCGTCGTCTCCGGCAGCGTTTCGCCCACCACCGAGCGGCAGATCCGCCATGCGCTGGCAAATGGCTTTGCGGGCGTCACGCTCGATCCGCTCGCCCTTGCAGGGGAGGATGGCGGACCGGCAATTGCCGCGGCGATCGAGGCCGGGCTCAATGTGCTGGAGAGTGGGAGCAGCGTGGTGCTCTACACGGCGCTGGGGCCGGCGGCGGACCGGGGTGGCGACCTCGACGGCGGTGCGCGCCAGCGTCTTGGCCGCGCGCTCGGCCGCATCCAGTCGGCGCTTGTTGCGCGCGCCGGGCTTTCCCGCGCGGTGGTTGCTGGCGGCGATACGTCGAGCCATGCGCTTGGCGAAATGGGCATTTTGGCGCTGACGCTGAAGATGCCGTTGCCGCAGACGCCGGGTTCGCCGCTCTGCATCGCCCATGGCGGGGCGGCAGATGGCTTGCAGATCGCGCTGAAGGGCGGCCAGGTCGGCGGCGACGACTATTTTTCCATGATCCGCGCCGGCCGCGCGTGATCTAGCTCGGAAACTGGCGGTAACATTCCTCGGCGATCTTCTGGAGCAGGTCGCGGGAAATGTCGCCGGTCACGGCGTAGCCGAGGTCGCCGTCGATCCAGTAGAAGGTCTCGATGCCGCTGGCGGACGCGAAGCGGAAGCTCGTCGTCTTGTTCTCGCCGTTGCGGCCGACGAGGACGGTGACGCGCCGGCCGGCATCGTCCTCGTACATGAACATCGCACCCGGCTTGTCCGCCACGGGCAGCAGCCGGCCGCCGACCAGCTTGAAGCCGATCGTTTGCAGGTTCGGCACTTTCAGGTTGGTGATGGCGAGGCGTTTGCCAAGCCAGGTCGCAAGATGCGCCTCCTGGTCGGCGAAGACTTCGACGGGGTGTCGCACCTCGCTCGCATAGATCAGATAGGCGTTGCGCGCCTCGTTCGGTAGCGCATCCATAGCCGTCATCACCGGGGTCTTTTCGAAGAGCATCGGCCCGAAATGACCGGCGACGCCGCCAAACAGGAAGACGAGGGCTGCCGCTGCGGCCATGGCAAGACGCGATGGTGCCGCCGCCCTGGACGCGGCCGAGGCTGCCGAGAGCAGCGCCAGATCGGACGGCCGCGACGTCGCATAGGGCGCGAAGGCGCCCCGGAGTTCATCGTTCTGGGCCTGCCAGTCGGCCACCATCTGGGCGGCTTCCGGGTTTTCGGCAAGGTGGCTTTCCACGCGCTGGCGCTCGGCCTCGCCGAGGAAGCCGTCGGCATAGGCGTGCAGGTCCGTTTCGGAGACGGGGCGGCTCTCGCTCATCTGGGGCTCCGCAAGTGAATGACGTTTTCCTCCTGCAATTTCTGTCGCAACATCTGCCGCGCGCGCGACAGCCGCGACATGACGGTGCCGACCGGAATCGCCAGCATGTCGGCGACCTCCTGGTAGGAATGACCCTCCACGGCGACCAGCATCAGCACGGCGCGCGCCTCCTTCGGCAGGATTTCCAGCGCCTGGACGAGCCGGTTGCGCGCCAGCGGGTCCGAGGGCAGGGCGCTCGCGGCTACGGTTTCAGCCTCCTCGATGCCGACGGAGGGGCGCCGCGCGATGGCCCGGCGCGCGTTGAGGTGCAGGTTGGTCATGATCTTGTAGGCCCAGGCGCGGATGTTGGCACCCTGCCATTGCGAGCGATGCGTCAGCGCCTTCTCGACGCAATCCTGCAGCAGGTCCTCGCTCTCCGCATCCGAGCGCGTCAGGCTGCGCGAATAGCGCCGAAGCTGCGGCAGGAGGGCGAGAATCTGGGCGTCGAAGGACGGGGGCGGGGAGGCTATGCCCTCCCGCCCACTATCGCCCGGAGCGTCGTTCGGGTCAGGGCTTTGCGACATCCCAGACTTCGTTCACGCCGTCGCCGGTGGTGTCGCCTTCCTTGGTGTCCTTGATCCAGTAGTAGAGCGGCATGCCGTCCTTGGCCCATTGTTTGGCCCCGTCCTTGCGGGTGACGAGCGAATATGCACCCTCCGCCACCGCATCGGAAGCGGCGATCGCCGGCGGCCAGTTGGTGGCGCATTTGTCGTAGCAGTTGGATTCGCCGGCCGTGTCCTTCTTGAAGGTGTAGAGCGTCATGCCCTTGTCGCCGGCAAGGACGTCGCCCTTGTCGGTCTTCACGGTCTTGAAGGGTTCGGCGGCGAAGGCGCTGCCCGCCAGGACGGCAACGGCGAATGGCACGAGGATTAAGAGCTTCATGGTCGTCTCCCATCGTTAAGCGACTTTCATGAGCCGCCTATGCCAAGACACCGGCCCCTGCCGGATTATTCCATCCAGGCCCAAAAAATTCTGGCGCCTTTATTTTTTCCTTACGTCGCGCTTGCGCCTTCCCAATCGAAACCTGACCCGCTCCGCGCCTATTTTGCCCTTCGCATAAACAGGAGAACGGACATGTCCGATTTCATATTCCTCGCGCTTGGCTGCGGCACCTTCATCGTCTTTGCCGCCTATGCCCGCGCGCTCGACCGATTGTGAGGAAAGACCCGTGCTCGAACCTCTTTTCGGCCTTTTCGTCGCCCTCGCGCTTGGCGCCTATCTCGTGGTCACGCTTCTGCGGCCCGAACGCTTCTGAGCCTCCAGGAGAATCTTGATGACTGCTATCGGGTGGCTACAGATCGCCCTCTTCTTCCTTGCGGTGCTTGTCACCATCAAGCCGCTCGGACTTTACATGGCCCGCGTCTTTGCCGGCGAGCGCACCGCGCTTTCGCCGGTTCTGGGGCGTCTCGAGGCCGATCTCTATCGTGTCTCGGGCATTTCGCCCCAGAAAGAGCAGGGATGGCTCGCCTATACGGTGTCCATGCTGGCCTTTTCCGTCGCCGGCTTCGTCCTGCTCTACGCGATGCTGCGGCTCCAGGCCTATTTGCCGCTCAACCCGCAGGGTTTTGCCGGCATGGCGCCGGACCTCGCCTTCAACACCGCGGTCTCCTTCGTCACCAACACCAACTGGCAGAACTACGGCGGTGAAACGACGCTCAGCCATTTCAGCCAGATGGCCGGCCTCACGGTGCAGAACTTCCTCTCCGCCGCAACCGGCATGGCGCTCGCTGTCGCGCTGACCCGGGCGCTTGCCCGCTCCAAGGTCTCGACGCTCGGCAACTTCTGGGTCGATATGACGCGGGCGACGCTCTACGTGCTCCTGCCGATGGCGCTCGTCATCGCACTCGCCTTCGTCGCCCTGGGCCTGCCGCAGACGCTGGATGGTTCCGTCACGGCCACCACGCTTGAAGGCGCTAGCCAGACGATTTCGCTCGGCCCCGTCGCGAGCCAGGAAGCGATCAAGCAGCTCGGCACCAATGGCGGCGGCTTCTTCAACGTCAATGCTGCGCACCCCTTCGAGAACCCGACGGCTTTCGCCAACTATCTCAATATCTTCGCCATGCTGTCGATCTCGGCGGCCTTGGTCTACAGCTTCGGCCAGCTCGTCGGCAATCGCCGGCAGGGCTGGGCGCTGATCAGCGCCATGGCCATCCTGCTCATCGCCGGTGTCGCCGTCGTCTACTGGGCGGAAGCGCAGGGCAACCCGATCCTCACCGCGCTCGGCGTCGATGCGTCTGCCGGCAACATGGAGGGCAAGGAAGTCCGTTTCGGACAGGCGATGACGGCTCTTTATGCGGCCGTCACCACCGGCCTTTCGGATGGCGGCGTCAATGGCATGCACGGGTCCTTCACCGGGCTCGGCGGCCTCGTGCCGATGTTCCTGATGCAGCTTGGCGAAGTCTTGCCGGGCGGTGTCGGTTCCGGGCTCTATGGCATGCTGGTCTTCGCGCTGCTCGCCGTCTTCGTCTCCGGCCTGATGGTTGGGCGCACGCCGGAATTCCTCGGCAAGAAGATCGAGGGCCGCGAGATGAAATATGCCATGCTCGCCGTGCTCGTGCTGCCGCTCGCCATTCTCGGCTTCACCGCGGTCTCCGCCGTGCTGCCCTTCGCTGTGGCCAGCGTCGGCACCGCTGGTCCGCATGGACTTTCGGAAATCCTCTATGCCTATACGTCGGCGGCCGCCAACAATGGCTCGGCCTTCGGCGGGCTGACGGGCAACACCGCCTGGTACAACACGACGCTCGGCATCTCCATGCTGCTTGGCCGCTTCGCCTATGTCGTGCCGGTCATGGCGATTGCCGGTTCGCTGGCCGCGAAGGTCAAGGTTCCGCCGTCGCCGGGCACCATGCCCACGGATGGACCGCTCTTCGTCGGCCTTCTTGTCGGCATCATCCTCATCCTCGGCGGCCTGCAGTTCTTCCCAGCACTCGCCCTTGGCCCCATCGTCGAACATTTCGCGATGCTCGCCGGCCAGACCTTCTAAAGGAACAATCCATGTCAAAGGACCACCAGGCTCCGGGCCTTTTCGACCCCGCCATCGTGCTGCCGGCCGCCCGCGACGCCTTCGTGAAACTCGATCCGCGCCAGCTCTTGCGCAATCCGGTGATCTTCGTCACCGAAGTCGTCGCCGCCGTCGTCACGATCCTCTTCCTGCGTGACCTCGTCGCCGGCAACGGTCAGGCCGGCTTTTCCGGCCAGATCGCCGCCTGGCTCTGGTTCACCGTGCTTTTCGCGACCTTCGCGGAGGCCGTCGCCGAAGGCCGCGGCCGCGCGCAGGCGGACAGCCTGAAGCGCACCAAATCGGAACTCGTTGCCCGGCGCCTCACGGCATCCGGCGCGACCGAGACGGTGCCCGCCACCAGCCTCACCGTCGGCGATGTCGTGCTCGTCGCGGCCGGGGAGCTGATCCCCGGCGATGGCGAGGTGATCGAAGGCGTCGCCTCGGTCAACGAAAGCGCCATCACCGGCGAATCCGCCCCTGTCATCCGCGAATCCGGCGGCGACCGCTCGGCCGTCACCGGCGGCACGCAGGTGCTGTCCGACGAGATCAAGGTGAAAATCACGGTGGCACCCGGCTCCTCCTTCGTCGATCGCATGATCGCGCTGATCGAGGGTGCGCAGCGGCAGAAGACGCCGAACGAGATCGCGCTGTCGATCCTGCTCTCCGGCCTGACGCTGATCTTCCTCTTCGTCTGCGTCGCCATCTGGGGCCTTGCCGGCTATTCCGGCACGGTGCTGACGGTCACGGTTCTCGCAGCCCTGCTCGTCACGCTCATCCCGACGACGATCGGCGGCCTGCTGTCCGCCATCGGCATTGCCGGCATGGACCGCCTCGTGCGCTTCAACGTCATCGCCACCTCGGGCCGCGCGGTGGAGGCGGCCGGCGACGTCGATACGCTGCTGCTCGACAAGACCGGCACCATCACCTTCGGCAACCGCATGGCGAGTGATTTTGCGCCGACGCCGGGCGTGACGCAGTCGGAACTCGCGGAAGCCGCGCTGGTCGCGAGCCTCTCCGACGAAACACCGGAAGGCCGTTCCGTGGTCGCGCTTGCCACGGGCGAGTTCGGCGTCGCCATGCCGCAGGCGCGCTTCGATGCGGTGATCGAGTTCACCGCCGAGACCCGCCTGTCCGGCGTGGATATCGGCGGCCGGCGGCTGCGCAAGGGGGCGGTCGATGCCGTGCTGCGTTTTGCTGGCCTCAACGAAGGCGATGCGCCGGCCGAATTCCGCCGTGCCGTCGAGACGATTGCGCGCAGTGGCGGCACGCCGCTGGCCGTTGCCGATGGCCAGCGCCTGCTCGGCGTCATCCACCTCAAGGATATCGTCAAGCCCGGCATCAAGGAGCGTTTTGCGGCCCTTCGCGCCATGGGGATCCGCACCGTCATGGTGACGGGCGACAATCCGGTCACCGCCGCGGCCATCGCGTCCGAAGCCGGCGTCGACGATTTCCTCGCCCAGGCGACCCCGGAGGACAAGCTCGCCTATATCCGCCGCGAGCAGCAGGGCGGCCGCCTCATCGCCATGTGCGGCGACGGCACCAACGACGCGCCGGCACTTGCGCAGGCCGATGTCGGCGTCGCCATGCAGACCGGCACGCAGGCGGCGCGCGAGGCGGCGAACATGGTGGACCTCGATTCGAGCCCGACGAAACTCATCGAGATCGTCGAGATCGGCAAACAGCTCCTGATGACGCGCGGCTCGCTGACCACCTTCTCCATCGCCAACGACGTGGCAAAATACTTCGCGATCATCCCGGCGCTGTTCGTCGCGACCTATCCGGCGCTGAACGCGCTCAACGTCATGGACCTCGCCTCGCCGCAGTCGGCCATCCTCTCGGCGGTCATCTTCAATGCGCTGATCATTGTGGCGCTGATCCCGCTCGCACTTCGCGGGGTTGCCTATCGCCCGGCCGGTGCCGCCGCCCTGCTTCGTCGCAACCTTCTCGTCTATGGCGTCGGCGGTCTCCTTCTGCCTTTTGCAGGCATCAAGGCTATCGACCTTGCCGTCAGCGCCCTACATCTGGTGTAATCATGCTGAACCATCTTCGCCCGGCCTTCACGCTTCTCCTCGCCCTGACGCTCTTGACGGGGCTTGCCTATCCGCTTGCCGTTACCGGCATCGCGCAGGCCGTCATGCCGGCCGCCGCCAATGGCTCGCTGATCGAAAGGAACGGCGCCGTCATCGGCTCCGCCCTCATCGGCCAGGCCTTCGCCACGGACAAGTATTTCTGGCCGCGGCCCTCCGCGACCGGGCCGGAGGCCTACAATGCCGCCGCCTCGTCGGGCTCGAACCTCGGCACCACCTCGGTCAAGCTCCGGGATCGCGTGCAGGCGGATATCGACCGGCTGAAGGCGACGGGCATCACCACGCCCATCCCCGCCGATGCGGTGACGACCTCCGGCTCTGGCCTCGACCCGCATATTTCCCCTGAATTCGCCCGCGCGCAGGTCGCCCGGGTCGCGAAGGCGCGGGGATTGCCGGAAACGGCCATTGCGGACCTCGTCACGCAGCAGATAGAAGACCGTCTTTTCGGTTTCATCGGCGAGCCGCAGGTGAACGTGCTAAAGCTCAATCTGGCGCTCGACGCGCGGGGATCATGAGAGGACGAATGGCGGACGACGACCGCGACGACAATCGCAGACCCGATCCCGATGCATTGCTTGCCCTGGCGGAGAAAGACCGCCGGGGCAAATTGACCGTTTTCCTGGGGGCTGCACCCGGCGTGGGCAAGACCTACGCCATGCTCGCGCGCGCCGGGCGGCTGAAGGCTGAAGGCGCCGACATCGTCGTGGGCCTCGCCGAAACCCATGGGCGCAGTGAGACCGCCGCCCTGCTCGATGGCCTGGAAGTGCTGCCGCGCACGCGCGTCGCCCATCGCGGCCGCGTGCTTGAAGAATTCGACCTCGACGGCGTGCTCGCCCGCCGCCCGCGCATCGTGGTGGTCGACGAGCTTGCCCATTCCAACCCCGAGGGTAGCCGGCATCCGAAGCGTCACCAAGATATCGAGGAGCTGATCGCCGCCGGCATCGATGTCTGGACGGCGCTCAACATCCAGCATCTTGAAAGCCTCGCCGACCTGGTGGCGCAGATCACGGGTGTCACGGTGCGCGAGCGCGTGCCGGATGTCGTGCTGAAGAAGGCCGACGAGGTCGTGCTGGTCGACCTGCCGCCGACGGAACTGATCGAGCGGCTGAAGGAGGGAAAGGTCTACCTGCCGGAAAGCGCCAGCCGCGCTGTCGACCGCTTCTTCCGCCTCGGCAACCTGACGGCGTTGCGCGAACTCGCGCTGCGCCGCACTGCCGACCGCGTCGACGACCAGATGGTCGATTACCTCAAGCAGAACGCCATCGAAGGCCCGTGGGCGGCCGGCGAGCGGCTGCTTGTCTGCGTCGGGCCGGACGATCTGTCGGAAAAGGTCGTACGCGTCGCAAGCCGCCTTGCCTCCGGCCTCAACGCCCCCTGGCTCGTCGTTTCGATCGAGCGGGCGGACCGGGAGGTGGAGACGACGGTGCGCCTGCAGCGTATGGAAGGGCTCTTTCGGCTGGCCGAACAGCTCGGGGCCGAAACGCGCCGCGTGGTCGGCAATGATTTCGTAGAGGAAATTCTGAAGCTGGCGCGGCGCGAGCACGCGACGCAGATCGTGATCGGCGCCAGGCGCCACCATGGCTGGACGCGGTTTTTCTCGCCCTCGCTGCCGGATGCGCTTTCTCGCCGCGCGGCCGGCCTCGGCGTTTATTTCGTGACACCGGACAAGAAGGAAAAGCTGCCCGTCCCCACGCGCCTCTCGCCGCCCAGGGTTGCCTCCTTCCGGCAATCGGCGCTCATTGCGGTCGCCTTCACCGGCGCCATGGCGGCCGTCGGCAAGATGATCGACATGGTCGCGGAACTTCCGAATATCTCGCTGCTCTTCCTGCTCGCCGTGCTTGGCGCGGCCGTGATGGGCGGCTATGTCTCGGCCTTCATCGCCGCGGTCCTCTCGGCGCTCGCTTACAACTTCTTCTTCATCGATCCGCTGCACACCTTCACGATCACCGCGCCGCACGAAGTCTTCGCGCTCGTCGTCTTCCTGACGGTGGCCATCATCGCCGGCGGTTTCGCCTCGCGCATCAAGGAGCAGGCGGAGGTCGCCCGCGTGCGTGCCACCGCGCTGCAATCGCTCTACGATTTCTCGCGCAAGCTCTCGACGACGGCCAAGGCGGACGATGCGATCTGGGTTGCGGTCTCGCATCTCCAGGCAAGCCTTAAGCGCAACATCGTGCTGCTGCTTCCCGACAAGAGCGATCTCAAGGTCGCCGCCGTCTGGCCGCCGGATACGGAACTCGACGTCACCGATTTCACGGCGGCGCGCTGGACGCGCGACAAGCAGGAACAGGCCGGTTTCGGCACCGGCACCCTGCCGAACAGCCGTTTCGAGTTCCGTCCACTGATGGGGCCGCACGGGCTCGTCGGCGTCTGCGGCATCCAGCAGACGGATGTGCGCCTCGACATCAACGCGGAACGGGCGCTCTCTGCCATTCTCGACCAGACGGCGATCGCGCTCGACCGGGCGCGGCTTTCGGAGGCGAGCGTGGAACAGGCGGCGCGGCTGGAGGGAGAACGCTACCGGGAGGCGCTGCTCTCCTCGATTTCGCACGATCTCCGGACCCCGCTCGCCACGATCATGGGCGCCGTCACCAGCCTTCGCCAACTCGGCGACAAGATGACGCCCGAAAGCCGCGTCGACCTTCTCCAGTCGATCGAGGAGGAGGGCAGCCGCATGAGCCGCTTCGTCGGCAATCTGCTCGATATGACCCGCATCGAGGCCGGCACGCTGAAGCCAAAGAGCGACTGGGTCGATGTTCCCGATGTCGTGCAGTCTGCCGTCGAGCGGGCGCGAAAATATTTCCCGGGCCGGCTGATCGAGACGGGCATCGCGCCGGACCTGCCGCTCGTCGAGGGCGACAGCGTGCTGCTTGGCCAGGTGCTGTTCAACCTGCTCGACAATGCGGTGAAGTATGGTGGCGACGAGCCGGTCAACGTCTATGCCCGGCGCGACGGGGCGGATGTGCTGATCTCCGTCACCGATCTCGGCAAGGGTATTCCGCCCGCCGAAATCGATCGCGTCTTCGAAAAGTTCTACCGGCGCGGCAAGCCGGACGGGCGCTCGCCCGGCACGGGGCTCGGCCTCTCCATCGCCCGCGGTTTCGTCGAGGCGATGGGCGGGAAGATCCATGCGGAAAGCCCGGCGCTGAAGAAGAAGGGCACGCGCATCGTAATCCGCTTCCCGGCCGGCGACAAGACGAAGGCTTGTAAGACGCCATGACGAACGAGCGTATCCTCGTGGTGGATGACGAGCCGCAGATCCAGCGGTTCCTGCGGCCGGCGCTCAAGGCCGCCGGCTACGACGTCGTCGAGGCGGCGACGGGCGGCGAGGCTCTGAAGGCGGTGGCGACCGCCGCGCCCGATCTCGTCATCCTCGATCTCGGCCTGCCGGATATGGACGGCAAGGAGGTCATCGCCAGCCTGCGCGGCTGGACGACCATCCCGATCATCATCCTCTCGGCCCGCGAGCGCGAAAGCGAGAAGATCGCGGCCCTCGATCTCGGCGCCGACGACTATATCGAAAAACCCTTCGGCATCGGCGAGCTGACCGCCCGCATCCGCAACGCGCTACGCCACCGCGAGCGCGCGGAGGCAGCACCCGCAACGCTTTCCACCGATGGTCTGGTGATCGATACCGTGCGGCGGCTGGTGTCGCGCGATGACGAAGCGGTGCGCCTGACGCCAAAGGAATACGACCTGCTGACGCTGCTCGCCCGCCATGCCGGCCGGGTGGTCACGCACAAGACGCTGCTCACCTCCGTCTGGGGGCCGGCGCATGGCGAGGACCTGCATTATCTGCGCGTCTTCATCGGCCAGCTCCGCCAGAAGATCGAGCGCGACCCGACACATCCCGCCATCGTGCGCACCGAACCCGGCGTCGGATACCGGCTGGTCGTCGACCAGGAGTGACGCCCGCCTAGGCGCTGACGAGCAGGGCGACAGGCTCGGTTTGGAAAAGTTCGGCAATTGCCATCGTGCGGCCGAGCGTGAATGTGCGGCCGTCGAGTGCCGACCGAACGGCGCGGCCTTCGAAGCCGGCGGGAACCGTCAGTGCGAGGCCGTGCGTGGCGTCGTCGGTGAGGAGCAGGGCGTCGGGCCGCGTCTTGCCGAAGGTCAGGCGCGGAACGATGGTCAGCGCAAAGGCCTGCGGCGTGCCGCGCAGGAAGGCGAGGGCCTGCCGATTGCCATCGGACAGATCGATCGGAACGTAAGGCCCCGCGAACAGATCGGGTCGCTGCGCCCGCTCTGCGAGCACGGTTGCGACCAGCCATTGTTTGTAATCCATGAAATGGGCGCGCGCCGGCTGCGGCCTCTCCGGCACGGCCAGGGAGGCGACGTCGAGCAAGGGCCGGTTGTCGGGATCGACAAGCGAGAAGTCGGCGCGCTCGCTGCCCTGATAAATGTCCGGAATACCGGGCGCCGTCAGCTTGACCAGCGTCTGCGCCAGTGAGTTCATCAGCCCGGCATCGATGAAGGGGGAGAGCGTCTCGTTGAAATCCTTGAGGAATGGCTCGTATCCGAGCAGGTCGGTGACAAAGCCCATGACCTTTTCCTCATAGGCGATGTCCGGCTGGCTCCAGTCGGAGGCGAGTTTTGCCTCGCGCAGTGCTTTTTCGATATAGGGGGTCATGCGCGCGCCGAGCGTCTGCATGGCCGCGTGATCCTCCAGGCCGCCGATTGGCCAGATGCCGGCAAGTGCTTGGTAGATCAACCATTCCACATCCGGCTCCGGCACATGCGCGCGGCGAAAACGGGCGTTGAGGGTGGCCCAACGCTCCGTCGCGGCAATCCAGCGGTCCGGGGCCTCGCTCAGCGTGTAGAGCCGCGCCCTTGCGTCCTCGCCGCGCTTCGTGTCGTGCGTCGAGGTCGCAGACAGGCCCTTCGGCATGGTTTGCGCGCGGGCCGAAATGGCGGCGTGGAAGGCTTCGGGGCCGCCGGTCGGCCGGCCGGGATCGCCGCCGACCTCATTCAGCGCGATGAAGGCGTTTTCCCGGTAGAACAGCGTGTCTTCCAGTGCCTTCGCCATGATCGGGCCGCTTAGCTGCTGGAGGCGGGTGCGGAATTCGACGCAGTCGGGCAGCGCCTTGCAGGTCTCGTCGTCGACAAGCAGCTCGAAGATGAAATCGATCGCCTCGCGAACCTCCGGGCGCGCCGCATCCAGTGCCTGCTGGCGGGCGGCCGAGAGCACGAGCCGGTCGCGCTCGTCGCCGCCGGCGGCCGTGGTGTAGGTTCGATAGACGGGGAGCGCGATGACCAGACCGCGGATCGCGTCGACGAGCGTCGTGCGCGAAAGGTCCGCCTGCGCCCTGTCGGCGAGCGCCTTTGCCAGCATGGCGACGCGCTTGACCTCGCCCTCGAAATTTTCCGAAAGCATCTGCCGTTTGCTGGCCTGCATCTCCTCGCCGTAGCTGCCGGCATGGCCCTCGCGCCGCAGCGGCGCGAAGGTTTTTGAAAGCCTGCCGCCTTCCTGCTCGTCGACCAGCGCATCCGCCAGCGAGGCGATGAATTCGTAACCCGTCGTGCCCTCGACGGGCCATGACGTGGCGAAGGGCTCCTCCTTCTCCAGGATTTTTTCCACGAAGATGGGGAGGTCGGGGCCGACGGCGCTGCGCAACCGCTCCAGATAGGCCGCCGGATCGGCAAGCCCGTCGATATGGTCGATGCGCAGGCCATCCACGGTGCCGTCGCGCACGAGCGCAAGCGTCAAGCGGTGGCTGTCGTCGAAGACCTGCGGGTCTTCGACGCGCAGCCCGACGAGGCCGGCAATCTCGAAGAAGCGCCGGTAGCTCAGATGCCGCCCCGCCGTCTTCCAGTCCGTCAATCGCCATGGCTGCGCCGCGTGAATCGCCGCGATGCGTGCCGGATTGCCGGAAATCTGCTCCAGGTCCTCAGATCCCTCCAGAGCCTGATCGTGGGTCCCGGGATGCAGGGGATAGAAGCTGTCGTGATAGCGCAGCGCCAACGTGTCGTGCGCGGGGTCGAAAGCGAGGCGAATCGTGCCGTCCGCAACCTCCTCCTCGAAAGCCTTGCCGAGGAAGGGCAACGTCAGCCGTTCCGTCCAGTCGATATCGAAGTGGCGGGCGAATGGGCTGTCCGCTCCCAAGGCCACGACGCTGTGCCACCAGGGATTTTCGAGGTGCGCCGCCATATGATTGGGCACGATATCGAGGATGAGTCCGAGGCCGCGGGCGTGCAAGGTGTCGGCCAATGCGCGCAGCCCCTCAAGGCCGCCCAGCGCCGGGTCGATCTCGTTGGCGTCGGTGACGTCGTAACCGTGCGTCGATCCGCGGACCGCCGTCATGACCGGCGACGCGTAGAGGTGGCTGATGCCCAGTCGCTCCAGATAGGGCACAAGCCGGCATGCGCCTGCGAAGTCCATGCCGTTGCGGAACTGGAGGCGATAGGTCGAGTGGGGAAGTGTCATGAGGTCCTGGGCGTGCGGTTTCAGCGGCTCAGTAACGCATATCCTCCCGATTTGTTCCATCCGCTTCCGTCAGGCTGCCCGGTGGCGCTTGAAATCTGTCTGCGAAACGACGCCCACCAGCCGGTTCTGCCGGTCGAGCACGGCGAGGCGGCGAAGGTGTAGCGATTGCATGTTGGCGATCACGTCTTCCGGTGCCTCGTCGTCGTAACAATAGGTGATGTTGGTTGTCATGACGTCGCCGACCTTCGTGGTTTCCGCGTTCAGCCCCGGCGCGACGACGCGTAAAATGATGTCGCGATCCGTCAGCGTGCCGACCAGACCGCTCGCATCCGCCACCGGCAGGAAGGCGATATCCCACTCGGCCATCAGGCTTGCAGCATATTGCAGGGTCTCCTCCGGCCGGACGAGGTGGACATTGCGGGTCATGATATCGCCGATGGACATGGGGGACCTCTTTTTGCACTTTCTCTAAGAACAGACGACGGGGACGTTGGTTCCAACAGCCCTAGTTCCGGCGACGGTCGACGGCGATGATGATCGAGGGGCCGGGCGCGGTGCCGGCGGTCTGCTCGAAGATGGCCTCGCCGCCGATCGATGGCCACTGTTTGCCTTCTCGCGTGAAATTCGCGCGAATACCAAGCGTCGCCGTCGCAAAACGCCAGTCGATGGCGAGAACGCCCTCCTCGGTGGAAAACACATGCGGCTGGGGTGCCCCTCCCGCGAGCAACGGCGCGACATGCATCTGTCGTAGCCGGATCAGTTCGCGAACGAAAGCGATCTGCCGTCGGCCATCGATTGAGGCTGCCCGGGACCAGTCGAGTTTCGAGCGTTGAAGCGTCTCCTCGGA
Source organism: Shinella sp. GW835-FHT14H05 (assembly GCF_058793575.1). NCBI lineage: Bacteria > Pseudomonadati > Pseudomonadota > Alphaproteobacteria > Hyphomicrobiales > Rhizobiaceae > Shinella > Shinella sp. GW835-FHT14H05. The sequence goes on from NZ_JBXAFY010000001.1 coordinate 142,188, forward strand.
CATGGGATCGGGGAGGTCGGCGATGATCTGGCCCGGCTTCAGACCGCCGAATTTTTCCGCCTCCTTCTTGCGGCCTTCCTGCACGGCCCGCGCCAGATCTCCCTCGAAATCGGCGAAATACAGGAACGGCCGGTCCTCGCCATATTCCTCGCCCATGAAAATCATGGGAACCGGCGGGGCGAGAAGCAGGAGCGCGGTCATCACATTGAGGAGCGTCGGATCGGCAACCGTGACGAGCCGGTCGCCGAAGGCGCGGTTGCCGATCTGGTCGTGGTTCTGCAGGAAGTTGACGTTGACCTGCGGCGGTAAAGGATCTTGCGGCGCCGGGCCGACGCGATCCCGGTTGCGATCCGCGTGGATGAAACCGCGGGCGGTCGCTGCGCTCAGAGCCTCAAACGGTTTTTCCACGAAGGCCGCATAGTGGCCCTGCTGTTCACCCGTCGCGATGACATGCAGCGCGTGGTGGAACTCGTCGTTCCAGCCGGCCGTATAGTGATGCACGATGCCGCCGTCGCGGTTGAGCAGGCCTTTGCGGCTCAATTGGTCCTCGACGACGAGATGGATCTGGCGGTCCGGCACGGCCTGGCGGATGGTCTGCGCCATTTCGAGCAGCATATGGCTTTCGCTCTCGTCCTCGATTTCTTCGGTCGCGTCGAAGCGCAGGCCGTCGAACCGGTGGTCGACGATCCAGTGTAGCGCATTCTCGATGAAATAGCGCCGCACGGCCTGCCGCTCGAAGGCGAGGGCCGCGCCCCAGGGCGTGTGGCGCTCGGGGTGGAAGAAGGGCGGGGCGATGCGCGGCAGGATGTTTCCGGCCGGGCCGAAATGATTGTAGACCACGTCGAGCAGCACCATCAGGCCGTGGCCATGCGCCGCATCGACCAGCGCCTTCAGGTCGTCCGGCGTGCCGTATTCGCTGTGCGGCGCATAGTGCAGCACGCCATCGTAACCCCAGCCACGGCGTCCGGCGAAATGGGCGACGGGCATGATCTCGATGGCGGTGATGCCGATATCGCGCAGGTGGGCGAGCCGCTCGATCGCCGCGCGAAACGTGCCTTCCGGCGTGAAGGTGCCGATGTGCAGCTCGTAAACCACCGCCTCTTCCCACGGGCGCCCCTTCCAGCCGGGGTTCTGCCAGGCGTAGCGGCCATGATCGACGATGACGGAGGGGCCTTCGACGCCATTTTTCTGGGCATGGGAGCCGGGGTCGGCGATCTCGGTACCGTCGGCGAGCCGGAACGTGTAGGCGTCGCCGGGCCGGGCGCGGTCGGTTTCCACCGCATGCCAGCCATCGTCCTCCGACCGCATGCCGATCTCGTGCCCGCCGACAACCAGCGTCACGGCGTTTTCGGCGGGCGCCCAGAGGCGGAACCGTACCCTCCCGTCCTCCAATATGCGCGGTCCCCAGGTTCCTTGCATCGGTGCTGGCTCGCTCATCCGCGTCCTCTTTGTTGCTTTGCAGCAAGATTGAACCGGAAGGCGGCGAAAAAGTTCCGGAACAATCCGCTTCTTTTCGCGTTGCACCATCGCTTTTCAAAGCCCCGGCGGAGGATTCCGCTGTGCGGGTGCGATCAGACATCTGCGACGGCGCGTCCACTCTCGGCGCCATCCGCAGGTTCATCCAGGGGAGGCCAATGCTCGACCGAAGGGGACCTATCGCATGAGTTACTCATTTTCCGAACTCGATTTCATGAAGCCGGAGCTCGGCGCCGAATTCACCGGCGAAGGCACGCATTTCGCGGTGTTTTCCGCCCATGCGGAGCAGATGGAGCTTTGTCTGTTTTCCGAGGACGGCAAAGAGGAAACCGCCCGCCTGGCGCTGCCCAAGCGCGAAGGCGACATCTGGTCCGGGTATATTGCCGGGCTGAAACCCGGCACAGTCTATGGCTACCGCGCGCACGGGCCGTACGATCCGCAGAACGGCCACCGCTTCAACCCGAACAAGCTGCTGCTCGACCCCTACGCCAAGCAAATCGTCGGCGAAATCGCCTGGGACGATGCGCTCTACGGCTACCGTATCGGGGATGCGGCGGAAGACCTTTCCTTCGACGAGCGCGACAGTGCCCCCTTCATGGTGAAGGGCAAGGTGCAGGACCCGGATTTCGACTGGGCGGGCGACGCGGCCATCCGCCGGCCATGGACGGAGACGATTATATACGAGGCGCATGTGCGCGGCATGACGATGAGCCATCCGGGTGTGCCGGAGGAGCTGCGCGGCACCTTCATGGGCATGGCGAGCGACCCGATCGTCGAGCATCTCGTCGATCTCGGCATTTCGGCCATCGAACTCTTGCCGATTCAATACTTCCCGGACGACCGCTACCTGCTGGAAAAGGGCCTGCGCAACTATTGGGGCTACCAGACGCTCGGCTTCTTTGCGCCGCAGCCGCGCTTCCTTTCCGGCCGCGCCGTCACCGAATTCAAGACCATGGTGAAACGTTTCCATGCCGCCGGCATCGAGGTCATCATGGACGTCGTCTATAACCACACGGCCGAAGGCTCGGAGCGCGGCCCGACGCTCAGCTTCCGCGGCCTCGACAATCTCAGCTATTACCGCCTCTCGCCGGACGACCTGCGCCACAGCTATGACACGACCGGCACCGGCAACACGGTCAACATTGCCCACCCGATGGTGCTGCGCATGGTGCTCGATAGCTTGCGCTACTGGGTCGGCGTCATGCATGTCGATGGTTTCCGCTTCGACCTTGCAAGCACCCTCGGCCGCACGCGCCACATCGAATTCGACCGCGACGGCACCTTCTTCGATGCGATCCGGCAGGACCCGATCCTCTCCGGCGTCAAGCTGATCGCCGAGCCCTGGGATGTCGGCGACGGCGGCTACCAGGTCGGCGGTTTCCCGCATCCGTTCCGCGAGTGGAACGACAAGTACCGTGACGACGTGCGCCGTTTCTGGAAGGGTGACGGCGGCCTCGTTTCCGGGCTCGCATCGCGGCTCACTGGCTCCGCGCCGCAATTCAACCATTCCGATCGCGGGTCCACCTCGTCGATCAACCTGCTCAGCGCCCATGACGGTTTCACGCTGATGGACACCGTCTCCTATGACGGCAAGCACAATGAGGCGAATGGCGAGGACAATCGCGACGGCCATTCCGACAACCATTCGCACAATATGGGCGCCGAAGGTCCGACCGACGACGCTGGCATCCTTTCCGCCCGCGATCGCCGCCGGCGCAACATGATCGCGACGCTCATGCTCAGCCAGGGCGTGCCGATGCTGCTCGGCGGCGACGAGCTCGGCAACAGCCAGCAGGGCAACAACAACGCCTATTGCCAAGACAATGCGGTTGGCTGGACCGATTGGGACGGCCTCGACGATCCGTTCCTGAATTTCTGCAAGGGCGCGATCGCCTTCCGCAAGGCCCATCCGGCGCTGCGGCAGGAGCGGTTCCTGACGGGCGACGCCGCCGAGGACGGCACGATCGAGATCGCCTGGTATCGGCCCGATGGCGCCTTCATGACCGATGCCGCCTGGAAGGACGGCAACCTGAGGGCGCTCGGCCTGTTCCTCTCGAAGCCGGCGAACGGCGAGGGGCCGGACCAGCTCTTCCTCGTCCTGAATGCCGGCGGGGATTGCCAGGTAAAGCTGCCGGAGGTGAACGGCATCAAGGCGTGGAAGCGCGTACTCGATACCGGCGCGGAAGATGACGCTTATGCCGAGCACCCGGCGCAAAGCCCGGCCATGGTCTACGGCGGCAGCGTCGCCGTCTTCGAACCGGTGGGATGAGCCGCAAAACATGGCGCCGGACAACCTCAAAGAGACCGGTCTCGTCTATGTCTCCGACAGCGAGCCCGGAATCCGGCGCCAGCGCGCCGGCCGCAGCTTCTGCTATCGCCTGCCGGACGGTTCGCTGGTGCGCGATGCGGCGCTGAAGGCGCGCATCGCCGCGCTCGGCCTGCCGCCGGCCTATCAGAATGTCTGGATCTGCATCGACGAGCACGGCCACCTGCAGGCCACCGGTTTCGACGCGCGCGGACGAAAACAATACCGCTACCATCCCGACTGGCAGGCGCTGAAAAGCGGCGACAAGTTCGACCAGTTGATCGCCTTCGGCCGCGCGCTGCCGAAACTCAGGCGCGCGGTGCGGCGCGATCTCGACGGCGCGCCCGGCACGGTCGACACGATGCTGGCGGCCATTACCGTGCTGCTCGACGAGGCGCAGCTTCGCGTCGGCAACAGGGCCTATGCGGTGGAAAACAAGACCTATGGCGCGACGACATTGCTCAAACGCCATGTCCGGCTTGCCGAGGGGCAGATCGAACTGCGCTTCAACGCCAAGGGCGGCAAGCGCGTGCAGCGAACGCTGAAGCATCCTCGCCTCCAGCGCCTGCTGGAAGATTGCGCCGACCTGCCGGGCCGCCAGCTCTTCGTCTGGAAGGACGACACGGATCTCGTGCGGCCGATCGATTCCGGCCGGCTCAACCTGTATCTCGCCGATATTTCCGGTATCGCCGTTTCCGCCAAGACCTTCCGCACCTGGGCCGGCAGCCTTGCCGCCTTCGCCATGGCGCGCCATGCGGTCGAGGAGGGGGGCCGCCCGACCATCAAGGGTATGGCGCAAGCGGCGGCGGACACGCTGCACAACACGCCGGCCATCGCCCGGTCCAGTTACATCCACCCCGATATCATCGCGCTCGCCGAAGCGCCCGAGGTCTTGCGCCTGGCATTGCGCCGTCCATCGCTTGCCATCACCGGCTTGCGGGCGGAGGAGGAACGTCTGCTGCGCTTCCTCGAAAGCCGCCGCAATGCGCGCCGCCGGGCGCGCAAGAAAACACCGGCCATGCAGGACGCATAGCCAGCGCTTCAGGGTTCAAGCGATGATCAGGCCGCGCGGCGTTCGTGCCGGCCTTCCTCGATTTCCTCGACGATCTTCGCAACGAAAGCATCGAGGTCCTCCGGCGAGCGCGAGGTGATGATGCCCTTATCGGTCACCACCTTCTCGTCGCGCCAGTCCGCCCCGGCATTGATGAGGTCGGTGCGGATCGAGGCATAGGAGGTCGCCTTGCGGCCGCGCAACGCATCGGCCTCGACGAGCAGCCATGGCGCATGGCAGATCGCCGCCACCACCTTGCCTGAGGCGAGGAAGTCCTTGACGACGCGCATCGCCTTCTCGTCGGCGCGCAGGAGGTCCGGGTTGATCTGGCCGCCGGGCAGCACGAGCGCGTCGAAATCCTTCGAGGAGGCTTCCTCCGTCGTCAGGTCGACGTCGACCGTATCGCCCCAGTCCTTCTCGTCCCAACTCTTGATCGGGCGCTTTTCCAGCGAGGCGATCTTCACCGCCGCGCCGCGTTTTTTCAGTTCATCCAGCGGCACGCGCAGTTCGGAGCGCTCGTAACCGTCGGTGGCGAGAATGAGTACGCGTGCTTCCTTGATGGAGGGCATGGCTTATCCTTTCTCATGTGTGGTGCCCCATCGGGGCTTTCCGGAATGCCTTCGCCGCCGCCTCAGTGGCGGAGCGAAGATTCCTCGTCGCTGTCTTCGGGCAGCGATTGGCGGGTGAGGTCGACGGCGGCGCGGGTCGCGTCGTCAGCCTCATGCGAATTGTGTCTTGCGGCATGTTCGGGCAGCGCGACCTTTTCGAGGTCGGCGCGTTCGCGCGCCGCCTGTTCCCAATGGTCGCCATCCTTGCCCTGCGGGCGGCCTTCCGCCTCCCACAGGCCATAGGCACGCTTGCTGATCCATTCCTGGCGTTCGTCGTTCACGATGATATGTCCCTTCGACAAGTGGCAGCGGTCTATGCCGCCGTCCATGAGTTCACGCGGAAGCCTGCCTCCTTGGCGGCCTCGATAAAGGCCCGGCGCGCGAAGGCCGGGTCGTCGTCGCTTACCAGCCCCTGCTCGCAGACGCTTTTCGCCGTCAGTGCCGCAGGTCCGTCTTTGATCGGCCAATGGTTCTTTATGCAGAGCAGGGCGTCGCGCGTGCTTTGCACCCGCAAAACCTGCTGGTCGCCCTCGAGCACGACCGCCTCGTCCCACAGCCGGTCGGTTGCAAAAATCGTCATTGCAGGCCCTCCGCTCTCTGGGTTTCGGCCGGAATATCGACAAGGCTGACGATGCCGACGACACGCCGGTCGTCGTTAACCACCACGAGGCGGCGCACGCCGAGTTCGCGCATGCGGGCCGCCACCGTTTCCGTGTCGTCCTTCTCGTTACACAGCTCAGGCGACACGGTCATGAATTCCGCAATGGCGGTGGAGGTTGAATGTCCCCGCGCCAGAACCGACACGACGATATCGCGATCGGTGATGATGCCGACGATGGCGCCCACGCCCGGCACTTCGACCGGCAGCGCGCCCACTTCGGTTTCGGCCATCAGCCGGGCTGCCGATTGTGCGGTGTCATTGGGGGAGACGGTGACGATCTGGGCGGACATCACGTCCTTGACAAGCATCTTGGTCAGTCCCCCCTCAAAGCCGTCCGTTGATGAGGCTGCGGCCGTTCGGCGCGGCGGGCACGACCACCTCGTCGCGATCCGGCTGGCGAAGCGGCAGATCGACCTGCTGCGGCACGATGACCTGCGGCTCCCAGGAATTTCGGCGTTTGCGGGTGTTGTGAAGGTCGGCGTCCGGGGTTTCGGCGGGTTTGCGGGCTAGCGGCTTCTTCTTCTGGCGCACGGGTACACTCCTGCGAACGGGCTTCGACTGCTGAACAAACGCGGGTGCTGCGGCTTGGTTCCCAAAAAACCGGGGAACCGACGTGTCTCCCGGGCATTGTTGTCGAGCCGAACCGGCATAACGAAGAGGAAGTTGCCCATGCTGTTTGCAGGAAAGGTCGCCCTCGTCACCGGTGCCGGATCCGGGATCGGCAAGGCCACGGCGCTGGCCTTCGCCCGCCATGGCGCAAGCGTCGGCGTGCTGAGCCGTACCGCGGAAGAGGTCGAGGCCGTCGCGAAGGAAATCCTGGCACTCGGCGGCGCGGGTCTGGCACTTGCGGCTGACGTAACGGACGAAGCCTCGATGCGCGGCGCCGTGGAGCAGCTCGTCGCCACCTTCGGCAGCCTCGACGTCGTCGTCGCCAATGCCGGCATCAATGGCGTGTGGGCGCCGATCGACGACCTGAAGCCCGCCGAATGGGATGAAACGATCGCCGTCAACCTGCGCGGCACCTATCTGACGCTGCACCTGACCGTACCCTTCCTGAAAAAGGCGGGCGAGGGCGCCATCGTCGTCGTTTCCTCAATCAACGGCACGCGCACCTTTTCCACGCCCGGGGCCACCGCCTATGCCGCGACCAAGGCGGCGCAGCTTGCCATGGTGCAGCAGCTCGCGCTGGAGCTCGGCAAGGCGCGCATCCGCGTCACCGCTGTCTGCCCCGGCGCGATCGAAACGAGCATCGACGAGAACACCAAGCAGCGCGGGGCGGGCGAATCCGGCATTCCCGTCGTCTGGCCGGAGGGCGACATCCCCGTCTCCGACGGCAAGCCCGGAACGGCCGACGAGGTGGCCGACGCCATCCTCTTCCTCGCCTCCTCGAAGGCCCGCCACATTACCGGCATTCCACTCTGGATCGACGGCGGGCAGGGCCTGTTGCGCTGATCCTCTGGCGTTCCCCGCCGACCTTGTGCAAGGTGCGGGAAAACAGTGCAGGAGGTCACCATGGGCAATCATCTATTCGACGCGATCCGCGCCGCCGCAACACCGGAGGCCGTCTTCATCGAGACCGCCGAGGGGCGCCGCTGGACCTATGGCGAGATGATCGCGTTTTCCGGCCGGCTGGCCGCAGCGCTCGTCGGCCTCGGCGTGCAGCCGGGCGACCGGGTCGCGGTGCAGGTGGAAAAGAGCCCGGAGGCGCTGATGCTCTACCTTGCCTGCGTGCGTGCTGGCGCGGTCTACCTGCCGCTCAACACGGCCTATACGCTGACGGAACTCGACTATTTCATCGGTGATGCCGCGCCGCGGCTCGTGGTCGTCGACCCGAGGTCCGTGAGCGGCGTCACGGCGGTCGCCGAGGCCTATGGCAGCATAGTCGAGACGCTCGATGCGATCGGCGGCGGCAGCCTCATCCAGCGGGCAGGGGGCCAGGAAGCGGATTTTGCCGATGCGGAGCGCGGGACCGACGATCTCGCGGCGATCCTCTACACATCCGGCACGACCGGCCGCTCGAAGGGCGCGATGCTGACGCATGACAACCTGCTCTCGAACGCCCTGACGCTCAGCGAGCACTGGCGCTTCACCAGCGCCGACCGGCTGATCCACGCGCTGCCGATCTTCCATACGCACGGCCTTTTCGTCGCCTCGAACGTCACGCTGCTCTCCGGCGCCTCGATGGTCCTGCTGCCGAAATTCGACGCCGACGAGGTGCTCGGGCTGATGGAAAACGCCACGGTGATGATGGGCGTGCCGACCTTCTACGTGCGGCTCGTGCAGCATCCCGGCCTGACGCGGGAGGCGACCGCCGGCATGCGGCTCTTCGTCTCCGGCTCCGCGCCGCTGCTTGCGGAAACCCATCGCAGCTTTTCGGACAAGACCGGTCACGCGATCCTCGAACGCTATGGCATGACCGAGACCAACATGAACACCTCGAACCCCTATGACGGCGACCGGGTTGCCGGCACGGTAGGCTTCCCGCTGCCCGGTGTTTCGCTGCGCGTTACCGAGGCGGAAACCGGAAAGCCCTTGCCGGACGGCGAGACGGGCATGATCGAGGTGAAAGGCCCGAACGTCTTCAAGGGCTACTGGCGCATGCCGGAAAAGACCGCCGCGGAATTCCGCACGGACGGCTTCTTCATCACCGGCGACCTCGGCAAGGTCGACGAGCGCGGCTATGTGCACATCGTCGGGCGCGGCAAGGATCTCGTGATCTCCGGCGGCTACAACATCTATCCGAAGGAAGTGGAGACCGAGATCGACGGCATGCCCGGCGTTATCGAAAGTGCGGTCATCGGCGTGCCGCATCCGGATTTCGGCGAGGGCGTGACGGCCGTCGTGGTGTTGAAAAAGGGCGCGGGGCTGGACGAAAAGGCGGTGCTCGACGGGCTGAAGGACCGGCTGGCGCGCTACAAGCAGCCGAAGCGCGTGCTCTTCGTCGATGACCTGCCGCGCAACACGATGGGCAAGGTGCAGAAGAACGTTTTGCGCGACACCTATGCGGACCTCTACAAGGCCTGACGCCGCTCCGGCGCGAAATGCCGCTTGAGGATGTCGAGCACCTCGCTTGCCAGTTCCCCGACGATGCCGCCGCGCTCCCAGGAATAGAGCGAGGCCACGACCGGCGGTTCCGGCGCGAAATCGGCGATCGGCTTCACTCGCCATCCCTTCGCCGAATCGACCGGCAGCAGCGACAGGCCGAGGCCCGCCTCGATCGCCATCAGCACGTTGCGCAGGCTCGCGGAGGTGAAGGCGACATACCAGCGCCGCCGCTCACGCTCCATGCGCTCGAACATGGCGTCGCGATAGAGCCCGCCGGGCGGGAAGGTGACGAGCGGGGTGGGATCGGGCAGGTCGCTTGCCGCATCCAGCGCCGTGAACCAGGCGATCGGCTCTTCAAAACTCGACCAGGCGTCGGAACTCGGCACGTCCTCCTTCAGCACGACGATGTCGAGTTCGCCGGAGCGGTAGCGCCGCGTCAGGTCAGAGCGCAGCCCCGTGGTGACGTCGAGGCGCGCTTCCTTGTGGCGCTTGGCGAAGGCCGCGAAGGCATGGGCCATTTCAGGTGTGGCGATATCGTCCGGCATGCCGATCCTGACCGAGGTGGTGCCGGAGGTTTCGGCGACCAGCGTCAGCGCTTCGGTCTGAAGTGCCAGGATGCGCCGGGCGTGGCCGAGCAGGCGCTCGCCCGTCACTGTCAGGCGCACGGGGCGCGCGGCGCGGTCGACGAGATCGCGGCCGATCGCTTCCTCCAGCCGGGCGATCTGCTGGCTCATCGTCGATTGGGTCATGTGCAGGCGGTCGGCGGCCGCCGTGAAACTGCCGGCATCGGCGATCGCCACGAAGGCCCGGAGCAAACGCGGATCGAGCACGGCATCTCCATTGGAAAACGGAATAGTCGCCATCTAAACATCTAATTTGCGCATGATTCAAGCCGGTGCTAGCGATACGCCATGATCGGCGGCGCCCTCGTCGCCCGAACAAGCATTTTCAGCACGAAAGTCGAACCATGACGGATACGCATGCCGGACGCGATTGGGCCATGCTCGCACTGGTCGTCCTGATCGGCCTCAACCTGCGGCCTTTCCTTGCCGCGCCGGCGCCGATCCTGGCGGAAATCGTCGCGGATACCGGACTGGGCTATGGCGGCATCGCCATGCTGACGCTGCTGCCGATGCTCCTGATGGGGCTCGGCGCCTTCGTGGCGCCCGGCCTTCAGGTGAAGCTCGGCGCGCGCCGCGGCCTGCTCATCGCGCTCGTTATCCTGCTTGCCGGCTCGGCCTTACGGCTCGTCGTCTGGGACGGCGCGTCGCTGATCCTCACGGCGGCACTCTCCGGCATCGGTGTCGCCTTCATCCAGGCGGCCTTTCCGGGCATCATCAAGGCGCGTTTTCCGGCGCATGTACCCGTCGTCACCGGCCTCTATTCCGCGATGATCATGGCCGGTGGCGCTTTTGGTGCGCGGCTGATGCCGGTGCTGGTGCATGCCGGCTATGGCTGGCGCGCTGCGCTTGCCTGGCTGGCGCTGCCGGTGGCGATCGCGCTGGCCGCTTCGTGGCGCATCCTCTCGGACGTTCGGTCGGACAGGCCCGATGGCACGCTCACCCGCCAGTTGCTGCGGCGGCCGCGCACCTGGGTGCTGATGGCGGCCTTCGGGCTGATCAATGCCGGTTATACCTCGATGATCGCCTGGCTTGCGCCCTATTATCAGGCGCAGGGCTGGACCAGCACCGACAGCAGCGGCCTCGTCGCCATCATGGCCGCCTGTCAGGCCGCCGCCGCGCTGGGACTGCCCGTTCTCGCCCGCGGCAATGTCGATCGGCGCCGCTGGCTGTGGCTGACGATCGCCTTCCAGGCGATCGGTTTCTTCGGTCTTGCAAGCTTTCCTGCGGCGGCGCCAGCCGTGTGGGCCGGGCTTTGCGGCGCGGGCCTCGGCGGCAGTTTCGCGCTCGCCATCGTCACCGCGCTGGACCATCTGCCGCGGCCCGAACAGGCCGGCGCGCTTGCCGCTTTGATGCAGGGCGGCGGTTTCCTGATCGCTGCGATCGGCCCCTATGCCATGGCCCTGCTGCACGACTGGACCGGCGGCTTTGCCGCTGGCTGGGCGCTGCATCTCGGTTGCGTGCTCGTCACGGCGCTGCTCTACCTGCGCTTCGATCCTCGGCACTATTCGGCCGCGATGCCCGCTTCCGGCTGAACGAGAAAACCCGCGCCGTTTTCGGGCGCGGGTTCTATCGGGGCTTAGCGGCGCGCGCCGAAGGGGCGCAGCGTCATGTGACGGTTGACGTCCTTGTAGAGCAGGTAGCGGAACGGGCCGGGGCCGCCGGCATAGCAGGCCTGCGGGCAGAAGGCGCGCAGCCACATGAAATCTCCGGCCTCCACTTCCACCCAATCTTGGTTGAGCCGGTAAACGGCTTTGCCCTCAAGCACATAGAGGCCGTGCTCCATGACATGGGTTTCCGCGAAGGGAATGACGGCGCCGGGCTGCAGCGTGACGATCGTCACATGCATGTCGTGGCGCAGGTCGTTCGGATCGACGAAGCGCGTCGTCGCCCAGCCGCCATTCGTGCCGGGCATTTCCGACGGCTTGATGTCCTTCTCGTTGAGGATCAGCGGCTCCGGATGATCGAGACCATCGACGGCCTCATAGGCCTTGCGGATCCAGTGGAAGCGAGCATGGGCACCCGAGCGGTTGTGCAGCGACCATTTCAGGCCCGGCGGCAGGAAGGCGTAGCCGCCCGGCTGGAGCGTGTGCTTGCCGGAAGGCAGCGTCAGTTCCACCTCGCCATCGACGACGAAGAGCACGCCCTCGGCGCCCGCATCCTGCTCCGGCCGGTCGCTGCCGCCGCCCGGCGCCACTTCCACGACATATTGCGAAAAGGTCTCGGCGAAGCCGGAGAGCGGGCGGGCGATCACCCAGAGCCGCGTGCCGTTCCAGAAGGGCAGGAAGCTGGTGACGATGTCCTGCATCACCCCCTTGGGGATCACCGCATAGGCCTCCGTGAACACGGCGCGTCCGGTCAGGAGGTCGCTCTGCGGCGGATGGCCGCCGAGGGAGGAATAGTAGCTGCGTTGCATCGTCTCAGGCCCTTTGTCTTGAGTGTTTCCGGTATTGTCTGACGTCGGTCTGCGCCGCCGCCTTGTTTTTGGTTACTTCGCGCCCGCCTTTTCCAGCAGCGCGACGATTTCCCCATAACCGCGCCCGCGGGCATGCTGGAGCGGCGTGACGCCGTCATTGTCCGCGAGATCGACCTTGGCGCCGGCATCCAGCAGCAGGCCGACGATCTTCACATGGCGCGGTCCACCATCGCCAAGGATGATCGCCTCCAGCAGCGCCGTCCAGCCGAGCCGGTTGACATGGTCCACGTCGACGCCCGCCTTGATCAGCGTGTCGACCGTCTCGACATGGCCGCGCTCGGCGGCGGGAATGAGGGCCGTGCCGCCGTAGCGGTTGATGCTCTTGAGATCGGCGCCGTGGGCGAGCGTCAGCTTGAGGATGTCGAGATGGCCGCGCGCGCCGGCATAGAGATAGGGGCTGTCGCTGATGTCGTCCTTGGCGTTCACATCGGCACCGGCCTCGATCAGCGAGCGGGCGGCGTCCACCTTGTTGCCGTGCGTTGCGACGAGCAGCGCGGTCGCCCCGCTCCCGTCCCGCGCATCGATCTCGGCGCCCTTGGCAAGAAGCGCCGTGATTTCCGCGGCGTCATCGGCGGCGGCCGCCTTGTGCAAAGAAAGATCCATGGCGTGGCCTGCGGCAAGAAAGGGGGAGGCTGCCAGGAAAAGCCAGGCCGACAGCAGGGCAAGTTTCAGCATGCGCTATCCCATTGGTTTGTGGGCCCGAAATTAGCAGGGGGCGGGGCTATTAGAAAATTAAATGTATAAATCCACATCATGCAGAAGATGGAATTCCCCTAAGCGGCTTCGCTCGATGCTAAAGCCTTGAAGATGCCAGCGAGGCTGACCATCGCCTTCACCACCGATCCCGAATGGGCGGATTGAGCATTCTTCTTCAGAATGCTTGGCATTTTGACTATCTATTTGTGTAATGCATGATCCTGCCCGATCTTCCCTGGAGCCAAAAAGGGGAACGATCATGTTGAAGACCATTCTGTCCTATGCCGTGGCCGCCGGCCTCGCCTTCTCCGCCGTCGCCATGCCGCTGTCCGCAAGCGCGGATGAGCTGGAAACCATCAAGTCCGCCGGCGAATTCAGGTTCGCTAACAGCGGCGCCTATCCGCCCTTCAGCTTCGTCGACGACAAGAACGAAGTGGTCGGCTTCGACGTCGATATCGGCAACGAGATCGCCAAGCGTCTTGGCGTCAAGGGTGCCGGCGTCAGCACCGCCTGGGACGGCATCATTGCCGGCCTGCTTGCCGGCAAATATGATTCCGTCATCGGCAGCATGACCATCACGCCGGAGCGTGAAAAGGCCGTCGATTTCGTTGGTCCCTATTACAAGTCGGGTCGCGGCGTCTTCGTGACCGAAGGCTCCGACATCAAGTCTATCGACGACCTCAAGGACAAGACCATCGGCGTGACGCTCGGCGAGACCCATGAAAAATGGGCGCGCGAGCGCGGCGGCTGGGAAATCCGCACCTACAAGGGCCTGCCGGAACTGTTCCTTGAGCTGAAGGCCGGCCGTATCCAGGCTATGATCGTCGATGCCGTGCCGGTATCGATCGCCGTCAAGGAAACCGGCGAGAAGGTCGTGAAGCTCGACGTCGCGGAATTCGCCGGCACCGAGGACAAGATCGGTATTGCCATCCGCAAGGGCAATCCGGAGCTGAAGGCCGCCATGCAGAAGGCGCTGGACGACATGATGGCCGACGGCACCTATGAGGCCATCGCCATGAAGTGGGTCGGCTCGGATATCCGCTGATCGTCCTTGAATGGTGGCTCCGGCAGGCGTGATCGCGCCCGCCGGCAGCCTCACCGATTGCCGAGGGTCCGTATGGATATCGCTCTTGTCGGCCGCATCATTCCTGTCTTCGTCCAGGCGGCCTGGACGACCGTCGAACTCTCCCTGATCTCGCTTGCCATCGGGCTTGCCGTCGCGGCGCTGATCGCCGGGCTTCGCCTGTCGCATGTGGCGATCCTGCGGTTTCTCGGCACGGCCTATGTCAGCGTCTTTCGCGGCACGCCGGCGCTCATCCAGATCTTCCTGCTTTATTTCGGCGGGCCGCAGATCGGCATCCAGCTTGAGCCTTTTGCCGCGGGCGCCATCGCGCTGGGGCTGAACATCGCCGCCTATATGGCGGAATCGATCCGCGGCGGCGTGCTCTCGGTCGATCGCGGGCAGATGGAGGCGGCGCGCTCGCTCGGTTTTGCCGAGGGGCAATCCATGCGCTGGATCGTGCTGCCGCAGGCCGCCAAGCTGATGATCCGCCCGCTCGGCGTCAATGCCGTGGCGCTGGTCAAGGGCACGGCGCTTGTTGCCACCATCTCCGTCGTCGAACTGACCTATACGGCGCAGCGCTTCATCGGCTCCACCTACAAACCCTTCGAGATTTTTGCTGTGACGGCGGTGCTCTACATGATCATGGTCTACGGCCTGACTGTTATCATCGACCGTCTCGACCGCGCCTATGCCGGGGAGGCCTGAGCCATGCAGGGACTGGATTTCAGCATCGTTCCGGAATACTGGCCGCTGATCGGCAAGGGCCTGTGGTGGACCGTCGTTATCTCTACGGCGTCTGCCGTGCTCAGCGTGCTGGCCGGCATCGGCTTTGCCTTGCTCGTGCTCTATGCCTCGCCCGTGGTGCGCTATCCGCTGCGCCTCTTCATGTGGCTCTTCATGGGCACGCCGCTGCTGTTGCAGCTCTTCCTCATCTATTTCGGCCTGGTGCAGATCGGAATCGACATTCCGGCCATCTGGTCGGGTATCATCGGCCTCAGCCTGCATTTCGCCGTCTACAATGCCGATATCTTTCGTGCCGGCATTGCCTCGCTCGACAAGGGGCAGACGGAGGCGGCGCGCTCGCTTGGTTTCGGCGCCTGGCGCACGCGGTTCTACATCGTCGTGCCGCAGGCGGTGCGCAACACGGTGCCGGCCATCGGCAACATGATGATCGCGCTCCTGAAGGAGTCCTCGATCGTCTCGATGATCGGCATTGCCGAACTGGTGCACAGTGCGCAGCTCGTCATCAGCGAGACCTACCGGCCCTTCGAATTCTACCTGACGGCCGCCGCCCTTTACTACATTCTCAATCTCGTCCTCGAAGCCGTCCTGCGCGGGATCGAACGCAAAGTGGAGCTTTCGCGATGAACGACGTCCGTCCGATGATCGAGGTGCGCGGGGCCAGAAAGTTTTTCGGGCCGCTGGAAGTGCTGAAGGGCATCGATTTCAGCGTGGCGCGCGGCCAGATCGTTGCCGTCATCGGGCCTAGCGGCTCCGGCAAGAGCACGCTGCTGCGCTCGATCAATCATCTCGAAACGCTGGATGGCGGCGAAGTCTGGCTCGATGGTGTGCAGGTCAACCAGAAGCTCGACCGCCGCGCCTTCGAACGCCATATCAACCGCGTGCGCCAGCAGATGGGCATGGTGTTCCAGCATTTTAACCTGTTCCCGCACCTGAGCGTGCTGGAAAACATCACCATCGCCCCCATCAAGCTGAAGGGCATGGCGAAGGTGGAGGCGCGCACGCTCGCCCTCAAGATGCTCGACAAGGTGGGCCTCGCCGACAAGATCGATGCCTTCCCGGCCCGGCTTTCCGGCGGCCAGAAGCAGCGCGTGGCGATCGCCCGGGCACTCGCCATGCAGCCGAAGGTCATGCTGTTCGACGAGGCGACCTCGGCGCTCGATCCGGAGCTGGTGGACGAGGTGAACCTCGTCATGAAGCAGCTTGCGGCCGAACACATGACTATGGTGATCGTCACCCACGAGATGCGCTTTGCCGCCGAAGTCGCCGACCGCGTCATCTTCATGGCGGATGGCGCCGTGGTGGAGGAGGGCAAGCCCGAAGACCTCTTCCGCAACCCGACGCAGGAGCGCACCCGCGGCTTCCTCAAGAAATTCCTCAACGGCTAGACGCCGCATTGCAATCCATTGGACCGATCATGAGCCAGCAACCGACATCGACGGGCGAACGCCCGGCATCACACCTCTTCTACCAGTCGCGCATGCGCCGGCCGCTCGCCGACCGCGCGGAGGGCATCTACATCTGGGACGAACACGGAAGGAAGGTCATCGACGGGTCGAGCGGGGCGATGGTCGTCAATATCGGCCATTCCAACCGCAACGTGCTCGATGCCATGAAGCGGCAGATGGACAAGGCGACCTTCGCCTATCGCCTGCATTTCGAAAACCAGCCCGCGGAAGACCTTGCGCGGCGGCTATCCGGCTACATGCCGGAAGGGCTCGACCGGGTGTTCTTCGTCTCCGGCGGCTCGGAGGCGGTGGAATCCTGCCTGAAGCTCGCCCGGCAATGGGCACTCGCCACCGACCAGCCCGAACGCTGGAAGGTCATCTCGCGCTTCCCCTCCTATCACGGCTCGACGCTGGGCGCGCTCGCCGTCACCGGCTATGACGCGCTGAAAAAACCGTTCCTGCCGATGCTGCGCGACATGCCGCACATCAAGGCGCCGACCGCCTATCTCGACCGCGACAACTTTTCGCTGGAAGAGCGCGGGTTGCGCTATGCGGACCTTCTTGAGGAGAAGATCCTGGAGGAGGGGCCGGGGAGCGTGCTCGCCTTCATCATGGAGCCGATCGGTGGCGCCTCCACCGGCGCGCTGGTCGCTCCCGACAGCTACTATCCGCGCATCCGCGAGATCTGCGACAAATACGGCATCCTGCTGATCCATGACGAGGTGATGAGCGGGGCGGGCCGCACCGGGCGTTATCTCGGCGGCGACCATTGGAACTGCCGGCCGGATATCATCGCGCTTTCCAAGGGGCTCGGTGCCGGCTATTGCCCGCTTGGCGCGATGATCGCCCATTCGCGGCTGGTCAAGCCCGTGCTCGACCGTGGCGGCTTCGCCCATGGCTACACCTATGCCGGCAATCCGCTCGCCTGCGCGGCGGGGCTTGCCGTGCTCGACGAGATCGAGCGGCAGGACCTGCTCGGCAATGCCACGCGCATCGGCGCTCTTCTGCGGTCCGAACTGGAGGGCCTTGCGGAACGCTATCCCTTCATCGGCGACGTGCGCGGCAAGGGCCTGCTGCTCGCCGCAGAATTCGTCTCGGACCGGGAGACCATGGTGCCGCTGCCGAAGGCGCTGGAGGCGCACCAGCGTGTCGTCGACATCGCCTATGAGCGCGGTCTGATCATCTATTCGCGCCGCACGCGCGGTGGCGTGGAGGGCGATCATTTCCTCGTCTGCCCGCCGATGATCACCACGGAAGAGCAGGTCGGCGAGATCGTGACGATCCTTGACGCGACGCTCGCCCAGCTTGCCGGCGAACTTTCGCTGCCGATCCGCAAATAAGGTGCCGCCATGAAGTCTAACAAGGTCATCATCACCTGCGCGGTCACCGGTTCCGTGCACACGCCCTCCATGTCGCCGCACCTGCCCTACAAGCCGGAGGACATCGCCGCCCAGTCGATCGAGGCGGCGGAGGCGGGTGCCTCGATCCTGCACCTGCATGCACGCAATCCGGAAGACGGTCGCCCGACAGCCGATCCGAAAATCTTCATGCGCTTCCTGCCGATCATCAAGCAGGCGAGCAATGCGGTGATCAACATCACCACCGGTGGCTCCTCCGTCATGACGCTGGAGGACCGGCTGGCGGCGGCGGTCGCGGCGGAACCGGAAATGTGCTCGCTCAACATGGGCTCGATGAATTTCGGCCTGTTCCCAATGCTCGACCGGCCGCGCGAGTGGCAGCATGCCTGGGAGCCGGAACTGCTGGAGGCGACGCGCGGCACGATCTTCCGCAACACCTTTGCCGATATCGAGGCGATCCTGCGCCGGCTGGGCGAGGGCTGCGGCACGCGCTTCGAGTTCGAATGCTACGATGTCGGGCATCTCTACACGCTCGCGCATTTCCGCGACCGCGGGCTCATTCCCGGCACGCCCTTCATGCAGTTCGTCTTCGGCGTGCTCGGCGGCATCGGCGCCGATCCGGAAAACCTGATGCATATGAAGCGCATCGCCGACAAGCTTTTTGGCGACGACTACCGCTTCTCCGTGCTCGCCGCCGGCCGCAAGCAGATGCCGATGATCACCATGGCGGCCACGATGGGCGGGAGCGTGCGCGTCGGGCTGGAGGATAGTCTGTTCGATGGTCGCGAGCTTGCCACCTCGAACGCCGACCAGGTGCGCCGCATCCGCGCAATCCTCGAAGGTCTTTCGCTGGAGGTGGCGACGCCGGACGAGGCGCGCACTATGCTCGGCCTCAAGGGCGGCGATCGCGTCGCATTCTGAGAGGGATCATGCAGGACGATATCCGGATAAGGCTGGCGGTGGCGGACGACGCCGAGACGATCCATGCCGGGCTGAAGGCGCTGGCGACGAGCATGGATGCGGAAGAGAAATTCGTCGCGACGGTGGAGGATGTCCGCCGCTACGGTTTTGGCGAAGCACCGGCCTTCGAGGTGCTGATCGCCGAGGCGGATGGCACCTTCGCCGGCCTCTGCCTGACCTTCCCGATCTTCTCCACCTGGATGGGCACGCCGGGCATCTATGTGCAGGACCTCATCGTCGAGGCCGCCTTTCGCGGCCGGCGCATCGGGGAACGGCTGCTGCATACGGCGGCAAAGCGCGGCCGGGCGCAGGGTGCGCGCTATCTCCGGCTCTCCGTCGACGTGGAAAATTTTCGCGCGCAGGCCTTCTATGAGCGGCTCGGTATCCACCACGCCCGCGACGAGCAGATCCACATGATCAAGGGCGCGGATTTCGATGCATTTGCAGAGCAGGAAGAGCCATGAAGACGTTTTTTGCGGACGAACAGAAGCGCCACGACCCGAGCTTCTTCCTGTCGAGCGGCGCGCCGCAGCCGAACCCGGAACAGCCGGAGCGCGTCGAGCGCCTGCTTGCCGGCGTACGCGCGGCGGGCATGGAAATCGTGCGGCCGAAGGATCACGGGCTTGGCCCGGTCTCCGCCGTGCACACGCCGGAATATATCGATTTCCTCGGCCGCATCCACGAGCGCTGGCAGCGCATCGAGGGGGCATCGAAGGAGGTGATCCCGAACATCCATCCGATCGCGCGCACCGGCAGCTACCCGGCGTCCGCCGTCGGCCAGGCGGGTTATCACATGGCGGATACGTCCTGCCCGATCTCCGAACACACGTTCGAGAGCGCCTGCTGGAGCGCCTCGACGGCCGTTTCCGCGGCCGAAGCTGTGATGGCCGGCGACGCCTGGTCCTATGCGCTTTGCCGTCCGCCGGGCCATCATGCTTTCCGCGATGTCGCCGGCGGCTTCTGCTTCTTCAACAATTCCGGCATCGCCGCCGAGCATCTCCTAAAGGATGCGAAACGCGTCGCCATCCTCGACGTGGACCTGCACCACGGCAACGGCACGCAGGGCATGTTCTACGAGCGCCGCGACGTGCTGACCGTCTCGATCCATGCCGATCCCGTGCGCTTCTACCCGTTCTTCTGGGGCCATGCGGACGAGCGCGGCGAGGGGTTCGGCCTCGGCTACAATCTCAACCTGCCGCTGGCGCGCAAATCCGGCGACGACATCTTCCTCTATGCCCTTGCCGTCGCCATCCGCCGGATCGAGGCCTTTTCGCCGGATGCGCTGGTCGTGGCGCTCGGCCTCGATGCCTTCGAGAACGACCCGTTCGGCGGCCTTTCGGTTTCGACACCCGGTTTCGCCCGCATCGCCGAGGCCATCGGCGCGCTGCGCCTGCCGACGGTCATCGTGCAGGAAGGCGGTTACCTGTGCGACGAACTCGGCGACAACCTGACATCCTTCCTCACCGGCTTCGGGGCGCTGTCGGGATAGGTCCGTTGGTCGAAGGGGATGGTGGCGATTGCCTGGCGCAGTTCGGCCAGCAGGATGTTTTCCGCGCGGCTGCGGCGGGCCGCGCCGTCATAGACGAGATGCACGTCGATGACCGGCGCATTCTCGTAGGGCGGCAGGCGCCAGAGGCGGCCGGCACGCAGGTCTTCCTCCACGACATGGATCGGCAGCGGCCCGAAGCCGAAGCCGGCGATGATCAGCCGCTTCACCTCTTCCAGATGCGAGGAGGTGCCGACGGTCTGGCCTTCGAAACCTTCCTGCTGGCGCAGCAGCGCCACCGGCCAGAGCGCGCCGGACATCTGGTCCGTCTTGAAAGAGACGTAGGGCTCGTTGCGCAGCGCCGAGAGCGGCAGCTCGGGTATGCCGAACAGCGCATGCCGCGCGCCGCAGAAATAGCCAAAACTCTCGCGGTAGAGCACCTCGTATTCCAGCTTCGGATGCCGCTCCTGCATCAGGCAGAAGCCGAAGCAGGCGTCGCGATTGAGCACGGCCGCCACCACGTCCTGGCTGGAGGCGACGGAGAGCGAGATCGTGACTTGCGGAAACGCGCGGTGGAAGCTCGCCAGGACTTCGTCGAGGAACGGGCAGACGACGTGGCTCGCCAGCGTCATCTCGATATGACCGGTCAGGTCGCCGGGCTGTTCCTCCATGTGCTGCGGCAGGCCGGAGACGATATCGAAGAGGGCCATGCATTCGCTGAACAGCCGCTGGCCGGCGGGGGTCACGGCGAAATGCGAGGCGTTCCGCTCGACGAGCCGGCAACCCATATGCGTCTCCAGCCGCTTCAGCGCATTGCTGACGGTCGGCTGCTTGAGCGACAGTTTCTCACCCGCCGCCGTCAGGCCGCGCTCCTGCACGATCACCATGAAGGTGCGCAGCAGGTTCCAGTCGATTTCCCAGACGAAACGCCGTCTCTGCCGGGCCATGTGCATCATTCCCTGAATTTATGCTTCTGGCAGCGACTATTGCATGATGCAATCGTCCGTCAAAGGTCTCTCACCCGCACGAAGGAGGTTTGCCGTGCCGCTTTTCACCTATCAGGGCGTCGTCTATCCCGCGCAATGCGACGCG
Source organism: Shinella sp. GW835-FHT14H05 (assembly GCF_058793575.1). NCBI lineage: Bacteria > Pseudomonadati > Pseudomonadota > Alphaproteobacteria > Hyphomicrobiales > Rhizobiaceae > Shinella > Shinella sp. GW835-FHT14H05. The sequence goes on from NZ_JBXAFY010000001.1 coordinate 163,274, forward strand.
ATGGGCCATATGAACGTGCAGTTCTACATCGCGGCCTTCGACCAGTCGCTCTGGCACCTGATGGCCGCTAGCGGTTATTCGGCGGCGTGGATTGCGGAGCGCAGGGAGGGGTGGGCCGATCGCCGCTACGAGATCGATTTTCGCCAGGAATTGCCGGTCGGCAGCCTGTTCGAAATCCACAGCGCCGTGGTGAAGGTGGGACGCACCTCGCTCACCACCAGGCACTGGCTGACGAACAAGGCGGACGGCGTGCTGTGCGCGGAACTGCTCGCCGTCTCCGTCTATTTCGATCTCGCAGGTCGAAAATCCCTGCCGCTTCCGGCCGTGATCGTGACGGCGGCCGGCGGTCTGGTGGAGGCGGTTACAGCCCCAGCGCCGTGAGGGCGGCGTCCATGCGCTCGCGCGCCTTCTTGGGCAGCTTGCCGGTCTTGACCGCGTCGAGATTGGCCGGCGCGTCGCCGACCACAACCACGCCGACCATGCCCATGCCGGCATGCGGCGTGCACTTGACGCCATAGGCGCCCGGCTTGTCGAAGGTCACCTTGTAGGTCTCGTTCATCTTGCTCTTGAAGGCCGCCGCGCCCTCGGGGATCATGTCCTTGATCGTCTCGACATTGTGCCCCTTGTCCGTCGGGATGAAGGTGACGGTGTCACCCGGCGCGACCTTCACGAAGGCTGGCTCGAACACCATGGCCCCTTCGGCCCCCTTGTTCAGCATATGCACTTCGAAATCTGCCGCCGCCGCCGGAAGGGCGAGCGCCATGAGGATTGCTGCAGCACCGACGATGCTGGTTGCCATGATACGCACTGGAAGTCTCCTTGCTGCCGAACGTCTCTCGTTCATGGCCAAGGAGGTAGCCCCGCCGCGTCGCGCCTTCTTTGACGTTGATCAAACAAGACCGCGATGGCGCGTGGCGTGCTGTCGCAGGCCTCCGCGCTTCGGCTTACCAGCGCAGCCAGCGGCGACCAAGCAATGCGCCGGCGCCGGTCACGACGCCGATGGCGATCGTGTACCAGGCGGCGAGGAAAAGGGGGCTGTCGTCCGGGCAGTGCCAGGCATAGATGGCGGCGGCGATCGCGCCGGCCGCAAGCCCGGCGGCCGCACCGGCCGCCGTCGGGTTTTCCGGGGCGCCCTGCTTCAGTGCCCAGAACAGGCCGGCAAGCGGCGCCAGCGACAGGACCGGGATGAAGAATAGGCAGAACAGCGCATTGCCGCCGACCATGTTGGCCTTCCACGTCGCCTGCGGCAGCACCGCGAGTTCGGCCGCGACCGCCGCACCGACCAGCAGCGCCGGCAGGCCGAGCAGCAAGGCCGGCAGGCGCAGTGCCTCTCCCGGCCGGCCGATGCGCATGGCGAGCCGGGCGGCGAGCACGGCAAGCGCGATCGTCACGACGATCTTGAACAGCACGCGCGCTGTCTCGAAGACGCTCGCCATGTTGTGCCGCAGGCCGACGGTGATGACGAGCAGCACGCCGGAGACGGCAACGCCCGCGACGAGCGCGATGGCGAGCGCGCGGCCGTAGCGCAGGCCGACGGGCGCGTCTTGCGTCATCAGGGCAATCAGGTCGTCGGTCTTCATGTCAGTCGCTCCGATAGAGGGCGGCGAGCGATTTCAGCGCCCGGTGGAGGGCGACGCGCACCGCGCCCTCCGTCATCTTCAGCCGTGCCGCGGTTTCCCGGATGCCCGCCCCCTCGATCGAGATCGAGCGGACGATATCGCGTTGCGGATCCCTGAGCTGCGCCAGCATCGTCTCCGTATCCAGCCGGTCGGCGGCCTCGTGCGTCTCGTCGCCCGCCTCCAGGAAATCGGAGACGTCGTCGATCGGCACGCTGACCTGCCGGCCGCGGCGGCGCAGGCTGTCGACCAGCTTGTTGCGCACGATCGTCGTCAGCCAAGGGCCGAGCGGCCGGGCCGGATCCCAGGTACCGCGTTTCAGGTGGATGGCGAGCAGCACTTCCTGCACGACATCCTCCGCCTCGCTCGCCGGCGCACCGTACTGGTCACAGCGCCGGCGCGCCATGCGGCGCAAATGCGGCGTCACCGCCACGAGGAAACGGTTATAGGCCTGCACATCGCCCTTGATGGCGAGACGCAGCCAATCCGCCCATTCCTCTTCGCGCGCCGAATGTTTCACCGTTTCCTTCCCCTACGCCAGGGCACACGATTTTGTTACCGCGTGGTCCCGAAAGAAATCCGTAATGCGCCAAGAGCCTGATGCGCCGAGCCTTTTTCTTACGCCGCTGGTCATTCGGCAAGGGGCGCGCGGAAAAAACGACGCCCCAGGCTGTAACGAAGCCGGACCTGTCTCCGTAGCCCCCAATGCAACAGCCAATCGCGGCTGGCCACAAATGGAGACAGACATGAAGACCACGATCGTTACCCTCGCCCTTGCCGGCTCGCTTGCTTCGGCGCTCGCAACCATCGCCATGCCGGCCGCCGCCGAGGATGGCAAGGAAAAATGCTACGGCATCGCAATGAAGGGCCAGAACGACTGCGCGGCAGGCCCGGGCACGACCTGCGCCGGCACCTCGAAGATCGATTACCAACAGAACGCCTGGAAGCTGGTTCCGACCGGCACCTGCGTCTCGATGAAGACGCCGAACGGCCACGGCATGCTGGAACAGGGCATGGCACCGGCCTGAGGCCTTCGTTCTTCCCTATCAGGCGGCGCCTTTCCGGCGCCGCCGCTTCCCTTCGAAGAGGCCCGTCATGATCCCCTCCCGCCTTCCGCGCCGTGCCGGCGTCGGCTTCAAGCCCGAGCATTTCGCCGATATTCTTTCCGCACCGCAGCCCATCGGCTTCTTCGAGGTCCATGCGGAAAACTATATGGGTGCGGGCGGGCCGCCGCATGCGCAGCTTGGCAAGCTGCGTGAGGATCATGCGCTGTCGATCCACGGCGTCGGCCTGTCGATCGGCTCCATGCAGCCGCTCGACCGCGAACATCTCGCCCGGCTGAAAGTGCTATGCGACCGCTACCAGCCGGAAAGCTTTTCCGAGCATCTTGCCTGGTCGACGCATGACAGCGTCTTCCTCAACGATCTTTTGCCGATGCCCTATACCGAGGAGACGCTTGTCCGCGTGGTCGAGCATGTCGATCAGGTGCAGGACGCCTTGAAGCGTCAGATGCTGCTCGAAAACCCCGCCACCTATCTGCTCTTCGAGGAAAGCACGATCGAGGAGACAGCCTTCCTCGCCGAAATCGCGAGGCGGACCGGCTGCGGCCTGCTGCTCGACGTCAACAATGTCTTCGTCGCCGCGACGAACCACAATCTCGACGCCGGCGATTACATCGCCCGTTTCCCGCTTGAGGCCGTGCGCGAAATTCACCTGAGCGGCCATTCCGAGACGGTGGACGATCTTGGTGCGGCCCTGCTGATCGACAGCCATGATACGCCCGTCAAGGATCCGGTCTGGGCGCTCTACGAGACGGTCATCGGCCGCATCGGGCCGGTCGCCAGCCTCGTCGAATGGGACAATGACGTGCCCGCCTGGCCCGTGCTGCGCGACGAGGCGATGGCCGCCCAACGCATCCTCGATACGGCCGCCCGCCAAAGGGCGGCGTGAACCATGTCCGCCGCCACCCAGACCGCCTTCGCCGCCGGCTTGTTCGCGGCCACGCCGCCGCCCGCCGGGTTGACCGCGTGGAATTCGCCCGCGCCCGAACGCCGCTACGGTGTCTATCGCAACAATGTCTCGGCGAGCCTCACCAGCGCGCTGTCCTCGCGCTTCCCGGTGGCCGAGCGCATCGTCGGGACAGAATTCTTCCGGGCGATGGCGCAGGCATTCGTCCTTCTCCACCCACCGCGTTCACCGCTGCTTCTCGTCTATGGCGATGATTTTCCGGATTTCGTCGCGGCCTTCGAGCCGGCGCGTGACATCGCCTATTTGCCCGATGTGATGCGCCTGGAAGTCGCCCGCGGATGCGCCTACCACGCCGCAGATGCGGAGCCGCTCGATCCGCAGGCGCTGGCGGCGGTCGATCCGGCCCGGCTCGGCGATCTCGTCTTCACGCCGCATCCGGCGCTGTCGATCTTCTCCTCGCCGCACCCGGCCGTGACGATCTGGGCGATGAATGCCGGCGAGCGTCCGCTGACGTCTCTCGACCACTGGAAAGGCGAGGACGCTTTGGTGGTGCGCCCGCAGATGATCGTCGAGGTGACCCCGCTGCCGCCGGGCGGCGCGATGTTTTACCGGCTGCTCGCCGTCGGCGAAACGCTTGGGCTGGCGGCCGAGGCCGCGATGGCGGCGGAAGAACGCTTCGACCTTTCGACAAACCTCGCGGTGCTGCTCCGCTCCGGAGCCTTCACCGCCATCAGAGAGGAAAACCCCGATGAACACCGACACCATGCCTGATGCCGCCCTGCCGGTGCCGCGCAGACTTTATGACCAGGCTTTGCAGGCGCTGACCCGCATTCCGAACGATCTCATCGCCCTTGTTGCGCGCCTGTCGATCGCTGCCGTCTTCTGGCAGTCCGGCCAGACGAAGATGCAGGGTTTCATGGTGTCCGACAGTGCGCTCTATCTGTTCGAAAATGAATACAAGCTGCCGCTCGTCGATCCCTGGCTGGCGGCGCACCTTGCCGCCTTTGCCGAACATCTCTTCCCGGTCCTGCTTGTCATCGGCCTTGCCAGCCGCCTCTCCGCGCTGGCGCTGCTGGCGATGACGCTGGTCATTCAGATCTTTGTCTATCCCGGCGCCTGGCCGACGCATGGCACCTGGGCCGCCTGCCTGCTGTTCATCGCGGCCCGCGGCCCCGGCCTGCTGTCCCTCGATGCCTGGCTCGCGCGCTCGCGGTGAGGCCGATCGGTTCGCGCGCATTGCACGGACCGGAAAAATCGAAGATAGAGGCAGGATGACGAAAGTTGCTTCTCTCGACGACACGAAGGATCTGCCGCCCCGCGACCGCCGGCGGTCGCTGGCGATCGGCCTGCTCCGGGCGCGCGAGGCGGTGATGAGCCATTTCCGGCCGATCCTTGCCGATCACGACGTGACCGAGCAGCAATGGCGGGTTTTGCGCGCGCTTTCGGAAGCGGGCCTGCTCGATGCGACGGAAGTGGCGGAAAAGGCCTTCATTCTCGCGCCGAGCCTTACCCGCATGCTGCGTTCGCTGGAGGAGCGTGGTTTCATCACCCGGCACAAGGACAAGGGCGACGGCCGCCGCGTCCTGCTCAAGCTTGCGCCGGCCGGCCAGGCGATCATCGACGAGGTGATGCCGGACAGCCGCCGCGTCTATGCGGATATCGACGCCCGCTTCGGCGCCGGCCGCACCGAACAGCTTCTCGACATGCTGGAAGAACTCGCCGCCCTCAAGCTCGACGGCAAGGCGGGCGGCGAGGAATAGAGGGTCAATAGACCTTGGCGTTCTGCGGGGCTTTCGCGGGATCCGCGGCCTTGAAATCGGCGAGCAGCTTCGTCGTGGCATTGGCGAGCAGCGTCACGTCATTGCCGATCGCGACGAAGGTCGCGCCGAGCTCGAGGTAGCGTTTCGCAAGCCCGAGATCGCCGGTGAGGATGCCCGCCGCCTTGCCATGCGACTGGATTTTTTTGAGCGCCGTCTCCACTTCGGCCTGCACTTCCGGCGCGCCCGGCCTGCCCAGAAAACCCATGTCGGCAGCAAGGTCCGCCGGGCCGATGAAGACGCCGTCGACGCCCTCCGTGCCGGCAATGTCGTCGAGCGCTTCGAGCCCCGCGCGGCTTTCGACCTGCAGCAGCAGGCAGACCTCGTCATTGGCCGTCTGCAGATAGTCCGTCGTGCGGTTGAAGGCGGAGGCGCGGGCGAGCGACGCGCCGACACCGCGCACGCCATGCGGCGGATAGCGCACGGCCTTCACCATGGTCTGTGCCATCGCCTCGCTGTCGACCATGGGGATGAGCAGCGTCTGTGCGCCGATATCGAGCAACTGCTTGACGATCCAGGTTTCGCCGATCGGCGGGCGGATGACGGCGTGGCTCGCCGAGCCCTTCATCGCCTGGAGCTGCGAGACGAGCAAGGGCACGTCGTTCGGCGCATGCTCGGCGTCGAGAAGCAGCCAGTCGTAACCCGCCTCGGCGCAAATCTCGACGGTGTAGGGATTGGCGAGCGCCTGCCAGAGGCCGATCTGCGCACGGCCTTCCTTCAGCGCCTGCTTGAAACGGTTTTTCGGAGCGGCCATGGCAAAATCCTTATGCGAAGAACAGGCTGACGGTGCCGTAGGGGCCGAAATCCGCGACGATCGTATCGCCGTGGCGCGCCTCGATCGGCCGGATGAACGAGCCGGCGAGCACGATCTGCCCCGCCTCGATGCCATCGCCGTATTGGGCGAGCCGGTTGGCAAGCCAGGCCACGCCGCGGGCGGGCTGGTTGAGCACGCCGGCGCCAAGGCCGGTTTCCTCGACCTCCGCATTGCGGCTGACGATGGCGCCCATCCAGCGCATGTCGATCTGATCGGGCCGAACAGCGCGCCCGCCCGTGACGATGCCGGCATTGGCCGCATTGTCGGAGATTGTGTCGAAGATGGTGCGCGCCTTCTTCGTCTCCGGATCGACGCGCTGGATGCGCGTGTCGAGGATTTCGAGGGCGGGCGTCACGTAGTCCGTGGCGTTCAGCACGTCGAAGACGGTCACGCCGGGGCCTTTCAGCGGCGCCTTCATCACGAAGGCGATTTCCGCCTCGACGCGCGGCTGGATGAAGCGGCCCGCCGGCACCGTCGCGCCGTCCTCGAACACCATGTCGTCGAAGAGCACGCCGGAATCGGGAATGTCGATGTTCAGCGCATATTGCATGGCCTTGGAGGTGAGGCCGATCTTCCAGCCGATCACCCTGCGGCCATCGGCGATCTTCTTCTTCACCCAGGCGCCCTGGATCGCATAGGCGTCGTCCATGTCGATGGCGGGGTATTTTAGCGAAAGCAGGCCCGTCTGGATGCGGCTGCGCTCAGCTTCGTCGAGGCTTTCCGCCGCTAGGCGTATTTCGTCCGGCGTCATCATGGTCAAACCTCGTCGGCGATGGTGTTGCGCAGCGTGCCGATACCCTCGGCCTCGACCTCGACCACGTCGCCCGGCTTCAGCCAGATCGGTGGATCGAAGCGCGCACCAGCCCCGGTCGGCGTGCCGGTGACGATGATGTCACCCGGCACGAGCGTGGTGAAGGTGGAGATGTAGTTGATGATCTTGCGGAAGGAAAAGACCATGCGGCTGGTGCGGTCGCTCTGGCGCAGCTCACCGTTGACGCGGGTTTCCAGCTTGATACCGGCAAGCTGGCTTTCGTCCGTGTAGGGCACCAGCCACGGGCCGATCGCGCCGGTGCTGTCAAAGTTCTTGCCCTGCGTGACGTTGAACTTGGCGTGCCGCACCCAGTCGCGGATCGTGCCCTCGTTGCAGAGCGACAACGCCGCGATATGGCCGAGTGCGTCAACCTCCGCAATGCGCCGCCCGCTTTTGCCAATGACGATGACGATCTCGCCCTCGTAGTCGAGCTGCAGGCTTTCCGGCGGGCGGATGAGCGGCCGGTCGTGGCCGGTGAAGGAGCGCGGGAAGCGGATGAAGAGCGAAGGATTGGCGGGGGCGGCCTGGCCGTCCTTGTACTCCTCGTTGCGATCGGGAAAGTTCACGCCGACGCAGATGATCTTTTCCGGCGCCGGGATCGGGATTTCGTAGGTAATCTCAGCGAGGGCGTAATCGGCGGGCAGCGCCGAGGCTTCTTCCGCCAGTACGGCGAATGACCCCCCCTCGATCACTTCGCGCAGGCTCTGCCAGCGTCCGCCATAGCGGGCCGAAAGGTCCACGATGCCGTCATCCTTGACGAGACCATATTTCAAGGCACCCTGATGGGAAAAGCCGGCGAGGCGGGGCCGTTCGGTCACGATGGTCTCCTATGTCAATCTGCGGGCGATTTCGGTGATCACCGTGAAGGCGGTGTCGGCGTCGTCGCGGGTCATTTCGAACTGGCCGGCCTGGAAGCGGATGGCGATGTGGCCGTCGACGCGCGTCTGCGTCAGGTAGATGCGGCCATCGTCGTTGATGGCGTTGACCAGCGCGATATTGTGCTCATCGCCGCCGCCCTTGTGGCGGAAGGAGAAGAGCGAGAGCACGGGTTCGCTGACGATCTCGAAATCCGGCTCGGCGACAAGCCGTTCGGCGAGTTCCACCGACCATTTTACGTGGTTGCGGATCATCGTGCGCAGGCCTTCGAGCCCGTGATAGCGCATCAGGAACCACAGTTTCAGCGCCCGGAAACGGCGGCCGAGCGGCACGGACCATTCGGAATAGTTGATGATGCCGTCATGGCCATGCGTCTTCAGATATTCCGGCTGGATCGCGAGCGTGCGCACCTGATCTTCCGGGCTGCGGATGAACTGCACCGAGCAGTCAAAATTGGCGCCGAGCCATTTGTGCGGGTTGAAGACGATGGAATCCGCCGCCTCGACGCCGTCCCAGAGTGTGCGGAATTCGGGGCAGATCATGGCGGAGCCGGCCCATGCCGCGTCCACATGCAGATAGAGCCCATGCGCCTTGACGACCTGGGCAACTGCGCGGATCGGGTCGCAGGCGCCGATCGAGGTGCCGCCGGTGCAGGCGATTACGCCGGCCGGGATATGGCCCGCCGCAAGGTCCGCCTTGATCGCGGCGTCGAGCGCCTCCGGGTCCATGCCGTTCAGCGGCCCCTTGGTGGGGATGCGCACGAGGTTCGCCTCGCCGATGCCGGAAATCCAGATCGCGCGGTCGATGGAGGTGTGCACCTGTTTCGAGGCATAGACGCGCACCGCCTTGTGCACTGACAACCCCTCGCTGTTGCCCTTCCAGGCAAGCGCCTTTTCGCGCATGACAAGCACGGCGGCAAGCGTCGCGGTCGAGGCGGAATCCTGGATGACGCCGGCAAATCCATCCGGCAGGCCGAGCGCCTGGCGCAGCCAGTCGACCACGCGGGTTTCGAGCTCGGTTGCAGCGGGCGAGGTCTGCCAGAGCATGCACTGGGCAGCGACGGAGGTGACGAGGTAATCCGCGATTACCGAGACCGGCGCGGCATTGGCCGGGAAATAGGCGAAGAAGCGCGGATGCTGCCAGTGCGTCAGGCCGTCGGGAATGATGCGCTCGAAATCCGCAAAAATCGCCTCCATCGTCTCGCCCGCTTCGGGTGCTGCGGCATCGATCTGGCGGGCAATATCGCCCGGCTTCGTCTGCGCCCGCACCGGCCGCTCCCGCAGGCCTGCGCGGTAATCGGCGCCCCAATCGGCAACCGTTCGCGACCACTGACGGAATTCTTCGCTGTCCATGTCTCACTCCCTTGTCGGCATTGGTTCTTCTCGGCGCTCGGCCGTCGATTTGCAATGCCCGTCAGGGCGCGATGATCGGTTGCGCCTTGAGGAGCGAATCCGTCACCTCGGTGCCGGCAAACAGGCTGCCATGCTCGAACCAGGATTTTGGCGCCGGCGACCCCCACAGCGTCTGGCGCTGCGGGTCTTTCAGGTCCCATTTTATGGGCTCGAGGTCGGGGTCGACCGTCTGGTAATCCGAGCAGTAGATTTCGATGCGGTGGCCGTCCGGGTCGAGGATATAGAGGAAGAAGGCATTGGATATGCCGTGCCGGCCGGGGCCGCGCTCTATGTTGGAAACCCAGCCGGTCGTTGCCATCAGGTCGAGCAGGTCGATGATGTTGAGCGGTGTCGGCACCCAGAAGGCGGTGTGGTGCAGGCGCGGGCCGCGGCCGTTGGTGAAGGCGATGTCGTGCACGCCGCCCTTGCGGTGCGTCCAGGCTGCCCAGAGCCGGCCGGACTCTTCGTCCTCGGTATATTCCGTCACGCGAAAACCGATCTCGTTGTAGAAGGCGACGCTGGCGTCGACATCCGGCGAGAAGCAGTTGAAATGATCGATACGAAGCGGCTTGACGCCGCGATAGAGCGCGTATTTCTGGTGGATCGGCGGTAGACGGTCCATTTTCGTGTAGAATTCCAGCGGGATGCCCTGCGGATCGCGCGTGCGAAAGGTGCGGCCCTGGTAGGGGCGCTCCACCCATTCCACCGGCAGGCCCTTGCCCTTGAAGAAATGCACGGCCTTTTCGAGATCCTCCTCGTCAAACACCTTGAAACCGAGGTCGCGGGCCTCCGGCTTGTCCGATTTTTTCAGCACGATGCAATGGTGGCCGCGCTCTTCCATCGCACGTAGATAGATCGTGTCCGCCGTCTCGTCCGTCACCTGCAGGCCGAGCGTATCGACATAGAAGGCGCGGGATTTTGCGAGGTCCGTCACGCCGAATTCGACATGGGAGAGCCGCACGATGTTGAACGGCGGGTAGAGGTTCGGCTGGGGTACGGGCATGGGGTCCTCCTCAAGCGCAGTCTTATCGGGCGGATCAGCCGCCGAGTTTCGGGATTGTGTGGGCCCTGGTGGCAAAGGCGATGTTCTTCGTTTCCATGTAGAAATCGAAGGACCAGTCGCCGCCATCGCGGCCGATGCCGGAAGTCTTGACTCCGCCGAAGGGCGTCGGCAGGTGGCGCACATTCTCCGAATTCACCCAGATCATGCCGGCCTCCAGATGATCGGTGAAGCGGAAGGCGCGGGTAATATCCGCGGTCCAGAGATAGCCGGTGAGGCCGTACTGGACGTCGTTGGCGAGTGCCAGCGCCTCCGCCTCGTCCTTGAAGGGAATGGCGGTCAGCACCGGGCCGAAGATTTCCTCCTGGGCGATGCGCATGCCGTTGTTCGCCTTGGTGAACAGCGTCGGAGAGACGTAACATCCGCCACCCGGCCCCTCGAATTTTTCGCCGCCGGAAGCGACCGTCGCGCCTTCCTCCCGGCCGATCGCGATGTAGTCCAGCACCTTCTTCTCGTGCACCGGATGGATCAGCGGTCCGACGACGGTTTCCGGATCGAGCGGATGGCCGACCTTGATGCGTTTTGCCTTTTCCGCGACGAGCGTGGTGAAGCGGTCATAGATGCTCTCTTCCACCAGCAGGCGCGAGGAGGAGGTGCAGCGCTCGCCGTTCAGCGAATAGATCATGAAGACGGCGGCGTCGGCGGCGCGCTCCAGGTCCGCATCGGCGAAGACGATGACCGGGTTTTTGCCGCCGAGTTCGAAATGCACGCGCTTCAGCGTGTCGGCGCCCTGTTTCATGATCATCGAGCCGGTGCGGCTTTCGCCGACGAAGCCGATCGCCTTGATCAGCGAATGTTCGGTCAGCGCCTTTCCGGCATCCTCGCCAAAACCGTTGACGAGGTTCCAGACACCCTTTGGCAGGCCTGCATCCTCGGCGATTTCGACCAGCAGCCGCGCCGTCAGCGGCGAGAATTCGGCCGGCTTGTGCACGATGGTGCAGCCGGCGGCGAGCGCCGGGGCGATCTTCCAGGTGGAGAGCATGAAGGGCGTGTTCCACGGCGTGATGATGCCGACCGGGCCGATCGGCACGCGGGTCGTCATGTTGACCTGGCCCTCGGTGCGCAGCGTCTTGCCGTCGCGCGCTTCCGGCGCGCGATCGGCGAAGAAGCGGAAGTTTTCCGCTCCGCGCAAAGCCGCCTTGGCCATGAAGCGCAGCGACTGTCCGGTATCCATGCATTCGACGAAGGCGATTTCCTCCGCCCGTGCCACGATGGCGTCGGCGATCTTGTGCAGCAGCTTTTTGCGCGTGTCGCCGGGCATCGCCGCCCAGTCGGCGAAGGCGGCCTTCGCGGCTTTTGCCGCGCGGTCGATATCGGCGACCCCGCCCTTCGCGACGGTCGCGAGCGGCTTCAGGTCGACGGGCGAAATGGTCTCGAAGGTCGCGCCGTCCTCGGCCGGCACGTCCTCACCGTCAATGCGGTTCAAAACGCCGTTTTCCTTGAAGCGGGCGAGATAGGCTTCCGCCTTCGCGCTGTTTTCCTGAAGTTTCGACATGGGATTTCCTGTTATTTGCCGCGCAGGCGCGGATGGATGGCGTTCTTCTTCCAGCTCAACTCCGCGTCGATCTCGCGGATTTCCAGCGAAAGGGCGAAGTGCGGCGTCTCGAAGAGGGGGGCGAGCAGCCGGCTTGCCGCGGCGAACAGCGCCTCGCCGGTGTGTTGCTTCTCCTCTGCGCTACGGCCCTTGCCGATGCGGAAATTGAGGTCGATGAAGGCGTTTTCGGCCAAGCGGTCAGCGATCGCGTAGTGATCGGCCCGCAGCGCCCTGACGCGGACGGCGCCGACTTCGAAGAGGCCGGTTGCGAGCACCGTCTCCAGCAGCGCCGCGCAGAGCGCATCGAGATCGGTGCGGCCTTCCAGATTGGCCGAATATTCGACGGTCAGGTGCGGCATGGTTCCTCCCGGCGCGCAGCTTTTTATTTAACGTGTTAAATATAAGGCCGCTTGTCAAGAGGCATCAGCCGCCGAAGCTGCCGGCCTGGGTCGGGACGTGCACATAGTTGCGGTCGAAATAGATCAGCGCATGCCCGTCGCGCCGGCAGCGGATGTCCACGACCTCGCCGATGAAGATGTTGTGCGTGCCCACCAGCCGCGCCTCCGTCAACCGGCAGTCGAAGGAGACGATCGCGTCGGCGAGCGCCTGGTTGCCGGAGGGCAGGTCCGTCCAGGCGGCATCGGCATAACGCGCCTCCATGTCGGCTTGCTGGCCAGCGAAGGAGGCGGCGAGCGCCTTGTGCTCCTGCGTCAGCACATTGACGCAGAAGCGGCGGTTCTCGATGAAGAGGCCGGTCTGCGCCGAGCGGCTGTTCATGCAGACGAGCAGCGTCGGGGGTTCGTCCGTTACCGAGCACATGGCGGTGGCGGTAAAACCGCCGCGGCCGGCGGCTCCCTTTGTGGTGATGACGTTGACGGGCGCGCAGACCCGCGCCATCGCGTTGCGGAATTCGGTCTTCGAGACATTGAGGTCCATCGCGCGGCCCTCATTCGGCAGCGTTGCGCAGGGCATCGTCGTCCCTTGGCGGCAGCCAGGTGTTGCCCGTCCAACCGGTCTCGTCATAGTCGGCCATGCACTGGTCGACGAGGGCTTCCATTTCCTTGAGACGTCCACCACGCTCCGCGCCCTTCAGCACCTGGAGGCGCACTTCCTCCGGCGCGCCGGCATAGTTCAGCTCGTAGAGCGCATGGCGGCCGCCGAACTCCGTGCCGGTCGCATCCCACAACAGCTTCATGATCTTGATGCGCTCGATATGGCCCATATTGTCGGACCCGCGGACATATTGCGCGAGGTAGCGGTCGATCTCCGGATTGGCGAAATCCTTGGCGGAGGAAGGCAGGTAGATGAGGCCCGAGGCGACCGTGCGGCGCACGATGTCGATGACCTTCGGATAGGCCTCCGACATGAAGGTGCGGTAGCAGAGCGCGGCTTCGAGGTTCGGCAGCACGGCACCATTCGCCCAGGCGATCGGGTTATAGGCCATGGCGTTGGAGAAGGACCAGAACTGGTGGCGGATGGCGATCACCTCGCCGAGCATCGCCTGATTGCCGCGGAAGGCATCGCCGCCGGTGGCGCGCAAGGCTTTCGCCAGCAGGCCGGCCAGAAAATCCATCTTCACCGCCAGCCGCGTGCAGCCCTGGAAACAATAGCCGTGCATGAAGCCGGAGGCGGGGTGGAAGGAGAGGATCTTTGCCGCGTCGCGCAGCACCAGCACGTCCTCCCAGGGCACGAACACATTGTCGAGCACGAGGATCGCGTCGTTCTCGTCGAAGCGCGAGGAAAGCGGGTAGTCGAAGGGATGGGCCGCAGTCGCCGCCGTCTGCTCATAGGAGGTGCGGCAGAACATTTTTACCCCCGGCGCATTCATCGGCACGATGAACATGACCGACAGCGACGGGTCCTCGGTGACGGTCGCCGAGCTCTGGGCGAGGAAATTGTAATGCGTCAGCGCCGAGGAGGTGGCGACGACCTTGGCGCCCGAGACGTAGATGCCGGCATCCGTCTCCTTGGTGATGTGCACGAAGACGTCCTTCACCGCATCGGCCGGCTTGTGGCGGTCGATCGGCGGGTTGACGATGGCGTGGTTCATGAAGAGCACGCTTTCCTGCGCGCGTTTGTGCCAGGCGAGCGCATTGTCCTTGAAGGGGCCGTACCAGTCGGCATTGGCGCCGAGCGTGTTCATCAGCGCCGCCTTGTAATCGGCGGTGCGGCCCATCCAGCCGTAGGACATGCGCGCCCAGTCGGCGATGGCACCCTGCTGGGCGACCAGATCGGCGGCGGAATGGGCGACGCGGAAATATTTGTGCGTGTAGCCGCCTGAGCCCGTATCGGTCGGCGATGTCAGCCGTTCCTTACGCTTCGGGTCGTGCAGCGCATCGTACATGCGGGCCAGCGAGCGGGCCGAATTGCGCATCGCGGGGTGGGTCGTCACGTCGGTGATGCGCTCGCCGTTGATATAGACCTCGCGCCCGTCGCGCAGGCTCGCGAGATATTCGGCGCCGGTGAACGGCCGTGTCTTGTCGCTGCGATGGTCTTCGGCGCGCATGGTGATCCTCCCAAAAAATGCTGACAAAGGCTAAGTCCGCCGGGCGGCGGGCGCCATGGACAAACCGGGCAATTCGCTGGTACTTTTTCCGGCCATGAGCGCACGCAACGATGTCCCCGCCTTCTTCGTCTACGGTGAGCCGAGCCGCGCGCTCGACGTCGGCTTCCTGCATGTCGAAACGGTTATGGAGCGCAAAAGCCTGCATTTCGGCCGCGTCGCGCCGCACAAGCACCCGCTGATGGGGCAGATCACCTATTGGTTCAAGGGCGAGGGTTGCTACCGGATCGAGGATCGCACTTGGAATTTTTCGGCGCCGGCGATCAGCTTCGTGCCGAGCAATGTCGTGCATGGTTTCGATGTCGGCGAACAGTCGGACGCGATCGTCGTGTCGATCTCGGATGATCTGTTGAGGGCGATGGCGCCGCAGGTGGACCTGGTGCTCGATGCGCCGGTGCTGCTCGAAGGCGAAGCGGATGCGGCGGGCTGGGTGCGGATCGGCACGCTGCTCGACATGGTGATGGAGGATTATCGCGGCGGTGCTGCCGCCAGCGAGCGGGTGCTGGCGGGGCTGATCGGCGTGGTCCTGTCGCTGATGGCCCGGCTCGGCGGCAATGTCGGCTTCGAGGGCGCATCGCCCGCGGTGGCGCTGGGGCTGGACCTACGGCGCGCGATCGACCGGCACTATCGCGAGGACTGGCCGGTCGGTCATTATGTCGAGCGTCTGGCGACGACGCCGCACCTGCTGGACAAGGCGGCGCGCACGGTGTTCGGCCAGACGGTGAAGGACATGGTGCTGGAGCGCCGCCTGCTGGAGGCCAAGCGCCTGCTGCGCTTCACCATCCGCCCCGTGGAGGATATCGGCCGGGAGACCGGCTTCGAGGATCCCGCCTATTTTTCGCGGTTCTTCCGCAAGCGCACCGGTGTTTCGCCGACGGAGTGGCGCCGGCAGAACTCGGAAGCTGCCGGCGCGGGTTGATCAGGCATCCTGCCAGTCGACCTGCAATTCCTCGCGGAAGGCGAAGCGCACGAGATGGCGGACCACCACGTCTTTCAACTGCTCCATGTCTTCGCCATTTGGCGCCGTTAGCGAAAGGTGCAGCGTGTTGTCCTCCGCCTTCAGCCGGCAGTCGCCGACCGAAAAGGAAATCTCGCCGGCCTGCGCGTCGAAGGTGACGGGGCGTTTGTGGGCGAAATGTTTGCAGAGCTGTTGCAGGTAGCGGCTCGCCTGTTCGGTGACGATTGCGGCTTCGCTCTTGAGGGTGCTCATCAGCTTTTCTCCACGGTCTTGGCAGCAAGGTCGAGTGCTGCGGCGATGGCTTCCGACGCCTCTTCGCTCATTTCACCGCGCCGGAGGCGCAGCCGCATGGCGAGTTTGAGGTTTTCCATGGCGCGCACGACCGGCGCGGGCACGCCTTCGCGTCCGCCGGGACCCCTATGGCCGGCGCGAGCCATGAGCTCGTCGATGGCGGCGCGGTTGGCGGCGAGGAAAGCCTCGCCTTCCGGCGTGATGCGGTAGCGCTTGCGCCCGCCTTCCGCCGGCTCGATCACGGTGTAGCCCATGTCGTCCAGCCATGCGAGCGTCGGGTAGATGACGCCCGGGCTCGGGCTGTAGCTGCCGCCGAAGCGATCTTCGACGGTCTTGATCAGCTCATAACCATGGCTCGGCGCGTCCGCGATGATGGCGAGAAGCAGCAGGCGCAGCTCGCCGTAGTCGAACAGGCGTCCGCCGTGGCGGCCACCGCGGCCGCGATGGAAGGGACCCGAACGATCGTCCGGCGGTGAAAAGTGGCGGTGTGGGCCGCATCCCATTCTGTGTCTCATGCTGCCGATATAAATCTCGATATATCGAAAATCAAGATATATCGAGATTTATATCTTTAAAAACATTTGCCCGGCCGCTATCGTCGTATTCTGAAAGATACAGCGTGGGAGATTTGCATGGTGCGGCTGAACGAAATCCGCGAAAACGAGGTTGCGATCACGCCGCCGGAACCGACGGATGCCACGCTCGTCTTCATCGGCCGGATTTCGACGCCCTGGACCTCGCGCCTAGAAACGCCGCGGCAGGGGCGTCCCGACGGGCCGGTCTGCGAGATCGAGATTTTCGAGCCCTGGGTGGAGGCGCTCGCCGGCGTCGACCGCTTCGAGCGGCTGGAGGTGCTCTATTGGCTGCACGAGTCGCGTCGCGATCTCGTTCTGCAAAGCCCCGCCTCGAACGGCGAGGTGCACGGCACCTTCTCGTTACGCTCGCCGGTGCGGCCCAATCCGATCGGCACCTCGATCGTCGTGCTGGAAAGGATCGAGGGCAACCGGCTCTTCGTGCGCGGGCTCGATTGCCTGGACGGCACGCCGCTGCTCGATCTCAAGCCGGACCGCAGCCTCTTCAAGCCGATCGCGCCGCCCCAGAAGGGCGATTTCGAAACCGGCGCGGTGCAGATGTGCAAGAAGATCGACGATTAATCGTCGATCGCCACCATCACATCCGATGCCTTGATCACTGCATAGGCCTCGTGGCCGGCGGCAAGGCCGAGTTCGTTCACCGCGTCGTTGGTGATCGACGCGGTGATGACCTGCCCGCCGATATCGATGCGGACATGCGCCGTCGTGGCGCCGAGAACGACTTCGACGATCTTGCCCTTGAGGCGATTGCGTGCGCTGATCTTCATCATTTTCTCCTGTTGTTCGAAAGAGAACCTAGAGGGAAGATGTCGAATTGGAAGGCGCTGTCGTCCAATGATCCGGCTGTAATTCGTATTTGAATGGATCATTCTTCTGTGGCAGTGTCCAAACGTCTGGAGGAGGCCCGCATGATTATCGACACGCACCTGCATCTCATCTATCGCGACCGGCTCTCCTATCCCTGGCTCTCCGGCGTGCCGGCGCTCGATGCGGATTTCACCCACGATGCCTATGCGCGCGAAGCCCGCCGGCTCGGCATCGTCGCGGCGCTGCATATGGAAGTCGACGTGGCGGAGGCGGATATTGCCCGCGAGACGGCGATGATCGAGGCGCTGGCCGGTGAGGAGGGTAGCGTGCTTGCCGGGGCCATCGCCGCCTGCCGGCCGGAATTGCCGGAGTTTCCCGCCTATCTCGAAAATGTGCGCACCAACCCCTTTGTGCGCGGTTTTCGCCGTGTGCTGCATGTCGTGCCGGACGATCTGTCCGAAGGTGCGCTCTTTCGGGAAAACATCAAGCGGCTCGCAAGCACCGGGCTCAATTTCGATCTCTGCGTGCTGCCGCATCAGATTAGCAAGGCGATCGCACTTGCCGATCTCGCGCCGGATGTCTCTTTTGTGCTCGACCATTGCGGCGTGCCGGATATCAAGGGCGGCGGCTTCGATGTGTGGAAGGGGCCGGTCGCGGAGATCGCGCGCCGGCCGAATGTGACGGTAAAGCTCTCCGGCATTTCGGCCTATGGCGCGGAAAACTGGACGCTGGAGGACCTGAAACCCTACTTCGCCCATGTGGCGGAAAGTTTTGGCTTCGACCGCATGGTCTGGGGCAGCGACTGGCCGGTCTGCACGCTCGGTGGCGGGCTTTCCACCTGGATCGGCGCGACGCAGGCCCTGCTCTCCGGCGTTAGCCTGGAAGACAAGGCCCGCGTGTTTGCAGAAAACGCCAAACGGCTCTGGAAGGTCTGAACTAGCGCCAGCGCGCCGTGCGCTCGATCCATTCACGCGTGCGCGCCTCCGGATCCGCGTTCAGCGTGATATCGGTTACCACGGCGGCGCTGTCAGCGCCGTTTTCGAAGACGGCCTCCAGGCGGTCCGGGTTGAGGCCGCCGATGGCGACGAGGGGAACAGGCGCGATGCGCGCTTTCCAGTCGCTGAGTCGCTCGACGCCCTGCGGCGCCCATTTCATCTTCTTCAGGATCGTCGGCCAGACCGGGCCGAGCGCCACATAGTCAGGCTTTTCCCTGAGCGCGATGTGTAGTTCGGCCTCGTCATGGGTGGAGAGGCCGAGCTTCATTCCCGCCGCACGAATGGCGGCGACATCGGCCACCGCCAGATCCTCCTGGCCGAGATGCACGAAATCGCAGCCTTCCTCGATGACGATCTGCCAGTAGTCGTTGACGATGAGCTGGCAGCCGTGGTCGGCGCAGATGGTTTTGGCGCGGCGGATTTCGGCGCGCAGCCGGTCGTCCGGCAAATCCTTCATGCGCAGTTGCACCAGCTTGACGCCGATCGGCACGAGGCGCTCGATCCAGTCGGCGCTGTCGACGATGAGGTAGAAGGGATCGAGCTTCATGAGAAGACGGCCTTTCCGATGACGGGGGTGGAGGGAACGGCCAGGTCGCGTGGCTCCAGAGGCACGGCCTCGTGCGCAAGACGGCCGGCATCGATGGCGAGCGCAAAGGCCTCGGCCATGGCGGCGGGATCGCCGGCCCCCGCGACGGCGGTGTTGAGCAGCACGGCGTCGTAGCCGAGTTCCATGACGCTGGCCGCATGCGAGGGCCGGCCGATGCCGGCGTCGACGATCAGTGGGATATCCGGAAAATGCGCCCGGAAGGTGCGCAGCGCCATCGGGTTAACCGGCCCCATCGCCGAGCCGATCGGCGCGCACCAGGGCATCAGCACGCGGCAGCCGGCTTCGAGAAGCTTTTCGGCGACGACGAGGTCGTCGGTCGTGTAGGGGAAGACCTGAAAGCCCTCGTCGGTGAGGATGCGTGCCGCCTCGACGAGGCCGAAGACATCCGGTTGCAGCGTATCGTGATGGCCGATCACCTCCAGCTTGATCCAGTCGGTGCGGAAAACCTCGCGCGCCATCTTGGCGGTCAGCACGGCCTCCTGCACGCTGTGGCAGCCGGCGGTGTTGGGCAGCACGCGCACGCCGAGCTCGCGGATCAGCTCGAAGAAGGCGCCGCCGCCCTTGCCGCCGGCCGTCTCGCGGCGCAGCGACACGGTGACGATCTCCGCCTTCGAGCGCCGCACCGCTTCCGCTAGGATGGCGGGGGAGGGATAGCGCGCGGTGCCGAGCAGGAGGCGGGACTGCACCTCTACGTCGTAGAGCTTCAGCATCTCAACCTCCCTGCATGGGCGAGAGGATTTCGATCCGGTCGCGCGCGCCGAGCGTGAAGGCATCGCGGTCCTCGCGGTGCACCAGCTCACCGTTCACCGCGGTCGCCAGCCAGTCGCCCTCGTAGTCGAGGGCGGAGAGCAGGTCGGCGAGCGTTGCGGCGGCGACATCCTGCTCCTCGCCATTGATGATGAAGGTCATGATGCCCTCCTTTCCGGTTGCTGCTGTTGGGCGACGAGGCGCCGCGCGACCTCTCCGGCCATGGCCGGCGCCAGCAGGAAGCCGTGGCGGTAGAGGCCGTTGACGTGGATGGTGTTGCCGTCCTCCGTCACGCGCGGAAGATTGTCGGGGAAGGCGGGGCGCACGCCGGCGCCGGTTTCCGCAAGCCGCGCCTCGCCGAAGGCGGGGTGCAGGGCGTAGGCGGCGTTGAGCAGCTCCATCAGCGAGCGGGCGGTGATGGGGTCGGCATCCTCGCTTTCGATCATCGTTGCACCCACCATGAAGCGGTTCTTTTCCCGCGGGACGATGTAGATCGGGTGGCGCGGATGCAGCAGGCGGACGGGGCGGGAGAGTTTTATCTCGCCGGTTTCGAGGATGAACATCTCGCCGCGCACGCCGCGCAGCTCCGGCATGTGGCCGATCCGCGAGGCGCCGGTGCAGTCGATCACCCGATCGTAGCGGCCTTCGTTAGGCTCCCCGGCCTGGCCGTAGAGGAAGCGCATGCGGCCGTCCTCAAGCCCGGCGGTCAACGCGGAAAGCGCCTTCCGCGGATCGAGATGCGCTTCCTGCCGGAAGAACAGCGCCTTGCGGAAACGGCCGGCGAGATCCGGCTCCAGCGCCGCAATCCCCGCTTCGTCCAGCCATTCCCAACCGCTGGTGCGGCCGGCGAAACGGTCGAGCTCGCCGGCGTCGCGCCCGCCGGCGACGACCAGCGTTCCCCGGCGGTGCACATGGCCGGGGACGGCCGCTTCCCACCAGTCGGCGGCGAGCCGGCCGAGTGTCAGAACCGGCTCTTCAGCACTTTCCCGCTCGCACCAGGGCGCCAGCATGCCGCCGGCAAAACCGGAGGCGCCGGCGCCGGCCTTTTCGGCGCGCTCCCTGATCGTGACGTCGAGACCGTGGCGATAGAGCTGCCAGGCGACCGTGAGGCCGGCAACGCCGGCCCCCTTGACAAGGATGCGCATGGTCATTCTCCGGCTGTTGTTTCGAGCGGCATGTAGAGATCGCCGCCCTCGCGGAATTTTGCCGCCATCGCCTCCAGCCCCTCCTTCTGCGCCTCGGCGCGGATATCGTGCGAGATGCGCATGGAGCAAAATTTCGGGCCGCACATGGAGCAGAAATGCGCCACCTTGTGCGCCTCCTTGGGCAGCGTCTCGTCGTGGAAGGAGCGAGCGGTTTCCGGGTCAAGCGACAGATTGAACTGGTCCTCCCAGCGGAACTCGAAGCGGGCACGCGACAGGGCGTCGTCGCGCAGCTTCGCGGCCGGGTGGCCCTTGGCGAGGTCGGCGGCATGCGCAGCGATCTTGTAGGTAATCACGCCGACCTTTACGTCGTCGCGGTCGGGCAGGCCGAGATGCTCCTTCGGCGTGACGTAGCAGAGCATGGCGGTGCCGAACCAGCCGATCATCGCGGCGCCGATGCCCGACGTGATGTGGTCGTAGCCGGGGGCGATGTCGGTCGTCAGTGGGCCGAGCGTGTAGAACGGCGCCTCGCCACAGACTTTCAGCTGCTTGTCCATGTTCTCCTTGATCTTGTGCATCGGCACATGGCCGGGGCCTTCGATCATGACCTGGCAGTCTTTTGCCCAGGCGATCTTGGTCAGCTCGCCAAGCGTCTCCAGTTCGGCGAACTGCGCGGCGTCGTTGGCGTCGGCAATCGAGCCGGGCCGCAGGCCGTCGCCGAGCGAGAAGGTGACGTCATAGGCCCGCGCGATGTCGCAGATTTCGTCGAAATGCTCATAGAGGAAGCTTTCGCGGTGGTGATGAAGACACCACTTCGCCATGATCGAGCCACCGCGCGAGACGATGCCGGTGACGCGGTTGACGGTGAGCGGGATGTAGGCGAGCCGCACGCCTGCATGGATGGTGAAATAGTCGACGCCCTGTTCGGCCTGCTCGATCAGCGTGTCGCGGTAGACCTCCCAGGTGAGGTCCTCGGCAATGCCGTTCACCTTTTCCAGCGCCTGGTAGAGCGGCACAGTGCCGATCGGAACCGGCGCATTGCGGATGATCCATTCGCGGATATTGTGGATGTTGCGGCCGGTCGACAGGTCCATGACCGTATCGGCACCCCAGCGGATCGCCCAGACCATCTTCTCCACTTCCTCGGCCATCGAGGAGGTGACGGCGGAATTGCCGATATTGGCGTTGATCTTAACCAGGAAGTTCCGGCCGATGATCATCGGCTCGGCTTCCGGATGGTTGATGTTGGCGGGGATGACCGCGCGGCCGCTCGCGACCTCCTGGCGGACGAAGTCCGGCGTGACGAAATCCGGAATATGCGCGCCAAAGCTCTCGCCGTCGCGGACAAGCGCTTCCTTCACGGCCTTGCGGCCGAGGTTTTCGCGGATGGCGATGAACTCCATTTCGGGGGTGACGATGCCGGCCCGCGCATAGGCGAGCTGCGTCACCGCCTTGCTGTCCTTCGCCCGGCGTGGGTGGTTGCGGATGGGGAATTCCGGCGTCAGCCGCTCGCCGGTGGCAAAACCGTTGTCCTCCGGGCGGATATGGCGGCCCTCGTAATCCTGCACGTCGCCGCGGGCGGCGACCCAGCTTTCGCGTAGCCGCGGCAGGCCGCTTTCGATGGAAACGACATGGGTGGGATCGGTGTAGGGGCCGGAGGCATCGTAGACCACGACCGGCGGTTCGCCGGCGGTCGGGTGCAGGGCGATTTCGCGCAGCGGCACGCGGATATCCGGGTGCTGCTCGCCGGGGATGTGGATTTTCCGCGAGGCGGGCAAGGCGCCGGTGGTGACGGTCGGGGTGAGCTTTTGGGCGGCAATATTCATCGTGAGGCTCCAAGGTTCGAAGTTCGAGACCCAGTCCTAGAGCCGGAATGATGGAAAGACGCCGACACGGAATCCGGACATCGGATCACATGCCAAAACAGCGCTTGCACCGTCCCTACGCCAGTATGAACTGGATCAGGTTCAACGGGTCACTGCGCTGCGAAAGCCAGCAGTATCTCAGCCCCTTGTCGGGACCCCCCTGGTGAATGCTTTAAGCAAAGACGCTCGGGGACGATTTGTCAACAAGGTAAAATATGTAAGTTTTTACTTACTATATGTTGCGCCGCATACAAAAAGAAACGGCGGGGTTTTGCCCCGCCGTTCCCTTTGAAATCATTCGCGAAAACTATTCGCGTTCGCCGGTGAAGTTCAGCAGCAGCTGGAAGATGTTGACGAAGTTCAGGTAGAGCGAAAGCGCGCCGAACACGGCCATCTTCTGCTGCGATTCCTGGTCGATGTTTTCGGCATACTGCTCCTTGATGTTCTGCGTGTCCCAGGCGGTGAGGCCGACGAACACGACGATGCCGATTACGGAGATCGCGAACTGCAGCGCGGTGGAGCCGAGGAAGATGTTGACGATCGAGGCGATGACCACGCCGATCAGGCCCATGATCAGGAACGAGCCGAACTTCGACAGGTCACGCTTCGTGACGTAGCCGTAGAGGCTCGTCGTGCCAAACATCGTGGCGGCGATGAAGAAGGTGCGGGCGATGCTCATGCCGGTGAAGACGAGGAACACCGAGGCGAGCGACAGGCCCATGACGGCGCAGAAGGCCCAGAAGGTCGCTTGCGCGGTGCTGGCCGACATCGTCTGGATCTTGAACGAAAAGAAGAAGACGAAGGCGAGCGGCGCCAGCATCACCACCCACTTGAGCGGCGAGGAGAAGATCGGCACGTAGAGCGCCGGCGTCGAGCCGACGAAGAAGGCGATAAGGCCGGTGATGACCAGGCCTGCGCCCATGTAGTTGTAGACGCGCAGCATGTGCTTGCGCAGGCCCTCGTCGAAGAGGGCGGCCGACTGCGCCTGCGCGCCATAGCCAAATCGCTGTTGTACGGGTTCCATCATGGGTCTCCTTCGGTGGAACGGTTGATCAGTAAAGCGTGCGCGAGAGGTCCCGCGCGGTCTCTGCCAGGTCGTCGGCCTTGCGGCTTTCCGACACCAGCGCATAGGCGACGTCGCCGATCTGCCAGTAGGCGGCACGGGCATTATCGGCGTGGAAGAGCAGGACGTGCTGCACGCCGAACGAGCCGGGCCGCACGGCGAAGAGCGACAGGCGTTCGTCCTTCTTCGGCTCCAGCACCAGCTCGACGCTCGGGCCATAGGCCGAGGGGAACACCTGTGTGTCGACCACGGCCCAGCCCTTCGGCAGGTCCGGCAGGACGATCGCCGTCGCGGAGCGGATTTCGGCCGGGTCGAAGACGGCAGCTTCCGGCTGCGAGCTCATCGCATCGCGGATGAGCGTGGTCTTGTGCGCCCGCACGGCTTCTTCCACGAAGGCGGGCGGCGGGGTGGAGGCGATGACCTCGGTCGCGCCGAAGGGGCCGAGCACGGCATGCGCGGTCCAGCCGGCGGCCACGAACAGGGCGATGGCAGCGGCGCGACGGAAGACGGAGAAGATGCGGCGGCGGGCGAGCGAACGTTCCAGCAGGCGTGCGGCTTCGCGCGTCGCCTGCCGCGTCACCGCGCGGTGATCGGCGAGCGCCAGGCGCAGTTCGTCGCGCACGCGCAGGTCCTTCATGATCTGGGCGGCGATCTCCGGCCGTTCCGACAGATAAGCCTCGACCTCGATGCGCCGGCCGACGGCGAGCTGGTCGTCGACATAGGCGTTGAGATCGGATTCGAGGATCGGGTCATTGCTGGTCATCGCCAGTGCCTCCGACGATTCTGAGATGGGGGACGGTCGCGGTAGCGCCGTTCTGTTCAAAGGCGCGCAGGCGCTCGCGGGCGCGGGCGACACGCGACATCAGCGTGCCGACCGGAATGCCGAGCGTATCGGCCGCCTCCTGGTAGGAAAGTTCCTCGATCGCGACGAGATGGAGTGCGGCACGCTGTTCTTCCGACAGCGCGAAGAAGGCGTTGCGCAGCTGCGTCAGGCGCACCGAATGATCCTGGTTCGCCGGCACGGAGGTCTCGCCCAGTTCCGCAGCCGCATCGTGACGGCGCTGCTGGGAGCGGCGCTGGCGCAGGCGGTCGACATGGGCGTTGTGCAGGATCGACATCAGCCAGTTGCGCACATTGGCGCCGGTGCGGAAGGTCGACTGGCGCTCGTAGGCCTTCACCAGCGCGTCATGCACGAGGTCTTCGGCATCGTCCGGATTGCGGACGAGCGACAGTGCGTAGCGCCTGAGCGCTGCAAGCTGTCCGATCACGTTGAAGCCGGGTGTCTTTCCGTTCATGACCCAGTATACGAGAGCCGACCGATCCTCATTCCATCGCCGGCATAAAAAAGTTCACAGCCAGTGCAGCACAAGGGCGGCCAGCACGATGTAGCGGCCGAACTTCGCGATTGCGACCACGACCAGGAACCGTGGAAACGGCTCGCGCATGATGCCGGCAGCGACGGTCAGCGGATCGCCGATGATCGGCATCCAGCTCAAAAGCAGGCTCCACCAGCCATATTTGCGATACCAGCGCCCGGCGCGGTCGAGGTTCTTGGCGTTGACGGGGAACCAGCGAGCCTCGCGAAAACGCTCCACGCCGCGGCCGAGCAGCCAGTTGATGACGGAGCCGAGCACATTGCCGATGCCGGCGACGAGGATCAGCAATGCCGGCGAATAGGTTTCGGTCGCCAGCAGGCCAGCCAGAACCGCTTCCGACTGTGCGGGAAGGATGGTCGCGGCGATAAGCGCGGCCAGGAAAAGGCCGCCATAGGCTGCGAGCGTGCTCATTAGATATGGGCTAGGGGCAAGGCAACCGGTCCGGAAGGTTAGGGAGGGCACCCGCCTTGGGGGCGGGTGCTTGCTCGCGGATTACATCGCGCACTTGTCGGCGTAGGCGTCGCCGTGATCGGTGAAGGCGGTGGCGATGATCTTGTTGGTCAAGACGTCGCCTTCCTTCACAACCTCGGTCACGTAGATGTCCTGGATCGGATGGTTGTTCTTGTTGAACTTGAATTTCCCGCGCACCGAGGCGAAATCCGCCTCCTTCAGCGCAGCGCGGAAGGCCGCCTTGTCCTTGACGCTCGCCTTGCCGATCGCCGAGAGGATGAGGTTTGCGGTGTCCCAGCTCTGCGCGGCGTAGATCGAGGGCAGGCGGTTATATTCCTTCTGGAACGCTTCGACGAAGGCCTTGTTGGCCGGGTTGTCAAGGTCCTTCGCCCAGGTGCCGGAATTCTTGACGCCGAGTGCAGCATCGCCGATCGCCGGCAGCACGTCCTGGCTGAAGGAGAAACCGGGGCCGGTGACGGGGATGTTCACGCCGGACTGGGCATATTGTTTCATGAAGGCGATGCCCATGCCGCCAGGCAGGAAGAAATAGACGGAATCGGCGCCGGACGCGCGAATTTCCGCAATCTCGGCGGCATAGTCCGTCTGGCCGACCTGCGTATAGACCTCGCCGGCGAGCGCGCCCTTGTAGTAGCGCTTGAAGCCGGTCAGCGCGTCCTTGCCGGCGGGGTAGTTCGGCGCGAGGATGAAGGTGTTCTTGTAGTCCTTGTTGTCGTATTCGCCCATCGCCTCGTGGAAATTGTCGTTCTGGTAGGCGACGTTGAAATAGTTCGGGTTGCAGTTGGCGCCGGCCAGCGCCGACGGGCCGGCATTCGGCGACAGGTAGATGATATCCTGCGCCACGGTGTTCGGAATGACCGCCATGGCGAGGTTCGACCAGATGATCCCCGTCATCAGGTCGACCTTGTCGCTCTGGATCATCTTTTCGGCGATCTGCACCGCGAGTTCCGGCTTCTGTGCGTCGTCTTCGACGACAAGCTCGATCTCGCTGTTGCCGGATTGTTTGATCGCCAGCGTGAAGGCGTCGCGCATGTCGACGCCGAGACCGGCGCCGCCGCCGGAAAGCGTGGTGATGACGCCGATCTTCACCGGCTCGGCCTGCGCCGCGCCCGCCGTCATCAACGCAAGGGCTGTCACGCCGCTCGTCAGGAACGTCCGCATGCTGTTCTCCTCTCCCGTGTTTTCGCCCCGTTTGCCGGGCGTTTTCGGAGGAGAACTTTTCAGAGTTCCGCGATCAGCGCAACCGTGTGTTTTCGTTTCGCAATTGGAGAAATCCAGGAAGATCGGCGGCGGCCCGCAGGTCCGGGCCGGCCGCGCGATCAGCGCCGCGGAGGAGGACGGCGGCTATGGTTCGACAGGCGGGCCAGCCAGGTGACTGGCAGGCCGGTCGATTCCTCTCCGGTCAGCAGAGCGCCGACCGGTTCATCAGCATGATGTCGCTCGACGTCAGCGTCATGCGCGACGGCTCGTCGATCTGGTCCAGCACGGCACGCAGCGCCTTTTCCAGGCAGAATTCCACCACCTCGGCATCCATTGATCTTGCAGATTCCAGCGCGAAAGCGACGAGCCGTGCAAGCGCCATCATTTCCGTGCCGCGGTCTTCAATTTCTGTGGTTTCGATTTCCATGTTCTATGCCCCCGGAGCAACGCTCACTCTCAGCCCCTGCGTCGCAGTATAGGCGTGACATCGGGATGGTGCGCGTGACTCCAGCGTGACACACGCGGAATGGGAAACTGCACGTTTTATGAGGTTTCAGGTTGATCTGCGACGGTCCGCCATAGCGTCGTCGCCCGAAAGACCCAGTTTCCCCGTTTTGCAGGGCTTTGCGGGGCGAAATCGGTCAGGATTCGCACCAGCGCGAGGGCGTCCTTACGCTTTTGGTTCACGGTTGTTGCGTGGAGAAGTTGCAGGAGGTGTTGCCGCTCCCCGGCCTTGCCGGCCGCTTCGATGATCGCAGACCACGTTCTGTCTTTGTAAAAGAGCTGCCGCGCAACATCTCGAAAGCGTGAAATATTCGGTTTATCAAGGGCCTCGCCAGTCTCCAGTCGATCGAGCGTCGCGTCGACATTGACGAGCGGCAGCGAGAGGGCGGGGTAGCCGAGTTCGGCCGGACCGTGCAGCAGCGCGACATCGGCGTCGTCGACGCGGCGGCCGCTGGCATAGTCCTCATAGATGGAACCGACGCCGACCATGCCGAAGGCATCGCATTCAGCGGCGCGCAACGCCCCCATGCTGGCCGCGCCGAAGACGGCCAAGCCCTGGTCGAGTGCATGGAGGATCTCCTTGTGCCAGACGGGCGCCACATGCTCGAAATTGCCGTCGATAATGCCGATTGCCTTGGCGCCTTCGCGCACCGCGGCCAGCACATCGCCATGCGCCGCCGGCGGACGGACGCGGATGGCGTCGCCGCAGAGCTTCGCGGCATCGGGCAGGCTGGGACCGGCGAAGAGGATTTTCATGAGGTTCCGAACAGCATGCGGGAGAGTGCGCGGGAGCCGACGGCATGGCGGCGCGCGCCCTCCGGGTTTTCCAGGGTGGGCACGACCATCTTGACCACGGATATGGGAAGCGAGGCGTCGGTCAACGGCACAGCGACGACGGGTGTTATGCCCGATGTGGCGAGCACCTCCAGGCAATGGGCGAGCAAGGCCGCGGCGTCGCCCGAAGGGGCGGGGTAGGTTCTTAGCGGGCCGGGCCGGGCCTCGAAGAGGGCGAGCGTTTCCGGCGCCAGCGGCCGGGTGAAGGTTTCGGCGAAAAGATCGTCCCGCGCGCCGCTGATATAGGTGAGGCGCGATTGCGCGACCTCGGTGAGTGCGCGGATGATGGCGCGCGCTGCAACCGGATGCGTGCCGTAACCGACCGTCGCATCGTGGAAGAGCGGCTCCCTCTTGTCGAGGATGCCGGTATCGCCTAGCACGGCAGCATAGGTCGGGATGGCGAGATCGCTGGTGATATCAAAGAAGCGCAGCTCCAGCTTGGCTTCGCGAAAACGGCCAACGAGCGTATCGACGACCGGATCATTGAAGCCGGCGGGGTCGATGGCGGTTGTAAGAGGTTTGTCGCGGGGCAGCAGGCGCCAGAGCCGGTCGGCATCGCGCTCAATGCGTTCCAGAAGACCGTGCAGGGTCGCCTCGGTCTCGGAATTGCCGGAGGCGAGGCCGTCGGAGGACTGCCAGAAGCGCGGTGCACGATCGGTCCTGTCAAGGCAGATCGCGTCGCGCGGCACCCAGACGCGCTCGCCGGTCATGACATCCCGGCCGGCGAACCAGTCGAGCTTTTCCTCCTCGGCGAGGAACGCCTGTCCAGCCGCAACGAAGATGTCGAGGGGCAGACATTGCTCGCCGGCATCTGCAAAATCGCGTCGCGATGCGTGGCGCACCGGCACGAGTGGTTCGCCCGCAATGGCCCGTTCCAGCGCCTCCATGGCGGCGGAGACCTTTGCGTCGATATCGGTGATGCCCTTGCCCTGATTGATGACGATCGAGCGGGCATTGGGACTGACGGCGTTCCAGACAGGGATGCCGATGCGGTCCAACCACGTCAGGCGCGAAAGCCGCGTGATGCCGAACCGGGGCAGAAGCGCCTCGATCCGGCTCCAGGTCTGTTCAGGGCCGCAGATACGGTCCGAATAGGTCGTCACGCTTCAAGCCACCAGGCGCTCACTTGTCGTAAAAGCCGCCGGAGAGCTCGTCCGCTGTCTGGGCGACCGTTGCAAAACTGACACCGCGCGGCGCAAACTCGCCGGCTTTGCGCAGATCATCTGCAACATTCGCTGCAACGGCCGTAACCGTGCCCGCCTTCAGGTCTGCGACCCAAAGCCCGTTTTCACCTTCGAGTCCAAGAACAACGACTTTCGACATTTTACTTCTCCTCTGGTTGAAGCTTCGTGATCTGAATGTACGTTTATTTGTCCATGTATCCGCCATCGGCGTCCATATAGCCGCCACTGGCATCCATGTAGCCACCGGAAGCGGCACCGATCGATGTCGCGAGTGCGGCAAGGTTGACGCCTTTGGTGATGGTTGCGCCTGCCTTGCGGAGGTCATCCGCCGTCTTTAGCGCGCCCGTTGATGGTACCGGAAGCGCTGCCACGGTGCCGGCATCGAGATCGGCTAGCCAAAGGCCTTCTTCACCTTGCACGCCCAGCACAACGATTCTTGCCATGTTGTCATTCCTTTCGATGGAGAGTTGATGATCAGAAACCGGCCTTCTTCAATCCCTCATAATAATGCTGGCGCTGCCATTCCTCCTTGAAGGGGACAATCGCCATCCAGCTATCGAGATCGAAGTTGGGATGGACATCGTAGGTGCGGCGTATGAACTGCCGAGCCTTCTTTGTATCGCCCAGCATGCCCCAACTCGCCGCCGCTAGGCGATCTGTCGGGAGGCGGTCTTTCATGCGCGCGATATAGTCTAGGGCCTGTTCGTATTGGCCTATGGAGTAGCTGGCGCCGGCAGCGATCCAGAAATAATCATCCGGTGGCAGCGGATTGAGATCGATCGCCCGCTGAATCTTCCTAAGGCCAAGATCCGGCCGCGATCCCTGAACCAGCGTATCAGCATA
The DNA here is from genome assembly GCF_058793575.1 of Shinella sp. GW835-FHT14H05. Classification (NCBI taxonomy): domain Bacteria; kingdom Pseudomonadati; phylum Pseudomonadota; class Alphaproteobacteria; order Hyphomicrobiales; family Rhizobiaceae; genus Shinella; species Shinella sp. GW835-FHT14H05. Next base: position 193,201 of record NZ_JBXAFY010000001.1, read on the forward strand.
ACTCGCAACAACGTTCGCGTGGTTCGGGCTCAACGTTTCGGCCCGTTCCAAATGCTCGGCGCTTTCGTCGAACTGGCGGGAATAGAGCTTTGCGACGCCCAGCTCGCGATGGCCGGAGGCAAGGCGCTCGTCTGTGCGGATGGTTTCTTCTGCCTGTTGCTCGGCCTTTTTCAGGAGGTCTGCATCGCCGCGCGCCGTGACCAACCATTCGAGGAAATAGCTGCGCGACAGCCCGCTCATAGCCGGCGCGAAATCGGCTCTTGACTGCAGGGAGTCGCGAAAGCTTTTGCGGGCTCTGCGGATGTCACGCAAGTCGAGTTTCTTGAGGAGACCCTGTCCGACCAGAAAGCTTCGATAGGAGCCGGCTTCAAGCTCGTAGTCGTTGCGAACGAATTCGTTCATTTCGATCTGCGTGGCAATCGCACCGGCGATCTGGTGGGCGATCATCTGGCGCGAGCGGGCAAGCCCTTCCGCCGACAGCGGAAAACGCTCGGCCCAGATCACCTCGTCGCTGCCGAAGAAGATGAGCTGGGCGAACAGCGTATGGCTGGCGCCCTCGTCGCGCAGCCGCGTCTCGAGGATATAGCTGATCTTGTGACGCTCGTAGGTCGTGGCCCGATCGGCTTGAAGCGATATCTGTGCAGCGGTGTGCGGCGCGATGATCGAGATGGAGCGCAGTGCGCAGAGCCCGATCGTCACGTCCTCGATCAGTGCTTCGGAAAAAAGCGCGGCGTTGCGTTGGGTGAGCGTGGTGACCGGTGGCAATAGCACGACACGCGGTGGGGTCTGCTGCGCGGACGCGATATCCATCTCCTCCGGCAATAGCACTCGGGCGGGCGGATGGAGGGCCATCAAGCTGGTGGTTGCGGCTGCGCGGCCGGTCAGCACGGCGCGCACCTCATCGTCATCGGGATTGCCTTCGAGCAGGCGAAGGGCGGCGGTGGCGCGGGCGGCCCGCATTCCGGTGCCTGGCGCCTGGCTGTCCAGCAAAGCACGGCGCAACAGGGCCGCGTGGCCCGCCCGCTGCAGGGCGATCCAGCTTGAAAGCACGCGGTTGCCCGGCTTGACGTGCTTGAGGAAATCGTCGGTCAGGAGGTCGGCGAGCACATCGAGGCTCGCGCCATCGCGCACCTTGTCGACATCGCTTTCGATGGGCTCCGGCCCGCGGGCGATCGTCGTGTCGGTGAAGGTGAGGTAGGTCCGGTCGAGCTCCCGCTGGCGTTTCTGCACGCGGGAGATGGTCTGGCGCAGGCTCGCGAAGGAGGCCGCGCTGTTGGCGTCGTCCCAGAAGAGGTTCGCCGCGTCGGCACGCGGCATGTCCGGCACGCCGCGCGTCTGGAGATAACAAAGGATCAGCAGCGCCTTTTCAGGAAAGGCGATCTCCTCACCGCCCTCGTCGAGCAGGCGCAGATGTCCAAGCGTCTGCAGCCGTGCTGACATTTGGGGTCAGACCCGTAGTTCCGGTGCGTTGTCTGCGCGTTCGTTTGCCTCTGCGGCGGCGGCACTTGCCTTGGAAAGCGCGGTGGCGAGCGCGATGATCGACTTACGGACGCTCGAATCCTCGATCTTCAGGAAGGCGCGGTTGAGGTCGAGACCTTCCTTGGAGGAAACGAAGGACGAGACGTCGCCCGTCTCGTGGCCGGTACCGGCGGACGGCATGGCGCTGTCTTCATCCTGGAAGAAGAAGCTCGGCGGCACGCGGAAGACCTCCGAGATCGCCTGGAGGCGGCTCGCGCTGATGCGGTTCGTGCCCTTCTCGTATTTCTGCACCTGTTGGAAGGTGACGCCCAGCCGATCGGCGAGCGCTTCCTGGCTCATGCCGACCATCAGCCTGCGCAGGCGAACGCGGGAACCGACGAAGACGTCGATCGGATTCGGTGTTTTCTTGATCATGAGGCTTTCTCCCCAATAGGACATGCCGGGGCATGGCGAGGCACTGGTATCTCCTCACTCTGCTTGAATCGCCGGTGCGATGCAACTGCCGGGAAGCACATTTCATCGCTACCGTAGCGTGAACCGGGGGGTATTCCGCGGGTATCCTAGATATCGTAGCTGTGCGGCGCGCTGAGCGAGGCGATGAATTTTTTCGTGCGGTCGCGCTCCGGCGTCGAGAAGATGGCGCGCGGCGGTCCCTGTTCGACGATCACGCCGCCATCGAGGAAGACGACGGTGTCAGCGACGCGGGAGGCGAGGCGCAGGTCGTGCGTCGCCATCACCATGGTCGTGCCCTCGCGGGCAAGCCGGCTCAGAACCTCGACCACCTCTTCGGCAAGCTCTGGGTCGAGAGCCGATGTCGGCTCGTCGCAGAGCAGCACGCGGGGCGAGGGGGCGAGTGCGCGGGCGATCGCCACACGCTGCTGCTGGCCGCCGGACAGCGTCGCCGGCCAGGCATCGGCCTTGTGCGCCATGCCGACCTTTTCGAGCAGTTCCAGCGCGCGGGCGCGGGCCTTGTCGGCCGGCCATTTCAGCACGGTGACGAGGCCTTCCATGACGTTGGCGATCGCCGTCTGGTGCGGGAAGAGCTGGAAATTCTGGAAGACCATGCCGGTCTGGCGGCGCAGCTTCTGGATCGCCGGCCAGCCGACCTTGCGGCCGGGCGCGAAGTCGATCTTTTCGTCGCCGAGCTTGATCGAGCCCGATGTCGGCGTTTCGAGAAGGTTGATGCAGCGCAGAAGCGTGCTCTTGCCGCCGCCGGAGGGGCCGACCAGCGCCGTCACGGTGCCTTCGGCGAGCGTCAGGCTGATATCGCGCAGGACGTGATTGTCGCCGAAGCGCTTTTCGATATGGCTGAGCTCGATCATGTGCGCGCCTCCAGGAAGCCGCCATAGCGGGCGAAGCGCTTTTCGAGCCGGACCTGCAGCGCCGAGAGCACCGAACTCAGAGCCAGATAGATGAGTGCCGCCTCGATATAGAGGATCAGCGGTTCATAGGTCGTGGCGACGATGCGTTGTGCGGTCTGAAACAGTTCCGGCACGGTGACGGCGGCGGCAAGCGAGGTGTCCTTCACCAGCGAGATGAAGGTGTTGGAGAGCGGCGGCACGGCGACGCGGGACGCCTGCGGCAGGATGGTGCGGCGCATGGCCTGCGACCAGCTCATGCCGATCGAATAGGCCGCCTCCCACTGCCCGCGCGGCACGGAGGCGATGACGGCGCGGATGATCTCCGACGTATAAGCGCCGACATTCAGCGTGAAGCCGATGAGGGCGGCGGGAAAGGCATCGAGCAGGATGCCGAGGCTCGGCAGGCCGTAGAAGATGACGAAGAGCTGCACCAGGAGCGGCGTGCCGCGGATCACCCAGACGTAGAAGCGCGCGATGGCGGAGAGCGGCCGCGGCCCGAACAGCCGAACGACGGCGGTGACGAGGCCGAGCGCGAGGCCGAGCGCGAAGGACAAGAGGGTGAGCGGAATGGTGAAGACGAGCGCGGCCCAAAGGAGCGGCACAAGCGAGTCCAGCATCAGTTGAAGCCACGGCGGCACGGGCAAACCTCCGGAAATGCGGCTGGCCGGGGCGATCCCCGGCCAGTTGATGCGTTATCTATATGCGAGGAACGGGCTGCCGCGAAGCGGCCCTTGCGGCAAGAATTACTTCGAGACGTCCTGTCCGAAATACTTGTCCGCGATCGCCTTGTAGGTGCCGTCGGCCTTGATTTCGGTCAGCGCCTTGTTGATCGCTTCGAGCAGTTCCGGCTCGCCCTTGCGGATGATCACGCCGGAATAGTCGGCATCGGCCTGTTCGGCGGCGATCTTCACGTTGGCGTCGGGCTTGTGCTTCTTGAAGTCGAGGAAGGACAGGCTGTCGTTGATCGTGGCATCGGCGCGGCCGGTCAAAACGAGCTGGATCGACTGGTCGAAGCCGTCGGTGCCGACGAGTTCGGCGCCGGCGCCTTCCGCGATCTTGCCGAAGTTGCTGGTCAGCGACTGGGCGGATTTCTTGCCCTTGAGGTCGGCGAAACCCTTGATGCTGTCATCGTCGGCGCGCACGATCAGTACGGCCTTGGACGCGATGTAGGGCTCGGAGAAGTCGTATTTCTGCTTGCGCGCATCGGTGATGCCGACCTGGTTGATCACGGCGTCGTAGCGGTTGGCATCGAGGCCGGCAATCAGGCCGTCCCACTTGCCTTCCAGGAACTCGGCCTTGACGCCGAGCTTCTTGGCGATCGCCTCGCCGATCTCTACGTCGAAGCCGACGAGCTTGCCGTCGGTGTCGTGGAAGGTGAAGGGCGCGTAGGTGCCTTCGGTGCCGATCTTCAGCGCGCCGGCCGCCTGAATGGCGGCGAGGTTTTCACCGGCATGCGCGGGGGCGAGGATTGCGACCTGGAGAGCCGCGGCGGCGGCGAGGGTCTTCAACCAGTTCATCTTGGGACTCCGTTTCTGCGTGAATTCGATTGGGTTCTGCGTGAATTCGATTGGGCGATTGATCGCAGAAATCCGTGCAAAACGATGGGCAGAAAACTGCGAATAAATTCGGCGATTTGAAATATTCTTCTCAATTTTTTCGGCGGATCGGCCTTGAGGCCCTCGTTTTTCCCGGTTTGGCGGGCCGCGCGGGAGTTGTGCCGCGGGTGTGCATTTCCTGTTTTTGGGGACTTGCCAAGCGCGAAAACAGGGACAATTGATTGGGCACCCAAAAAAACAACGGGGAAGGAAAACAAAAAATGGCAAACAGACTGATTGGCTTTCGTGCAGCGCTTCTGGCCGGTGCGATCCTGCTTGGCGCAGGTCCGACCCTCGCAGAAACGGTGCTTCACCGCGGCAATGCCGGCGAGCCGCAGACGCTCGACCAGGCGCACACCTCCATCAATATCGAGGAATTCATCCTCAAGGACCTCTACGAGGGGCTGACGATTTATGACGCTGCCGGCAAGATCGTTCCCGGCGCGGCCGAAAGCTGGACCGTTTCCGACGACGGCACGGTCTACACGTTCAAGCTGCGCGAAAACGCGAAGTGGTCGGACGGCTCGCCTGTTACGGCGGAAGACTTTGTCTTCTCCTTCGCCCGTGTCGAGGACCCGAAGACGGCGGCAGGCTACGCCAACATCCTTTACCCGATCAAGAATGCCGAAAAGGCCAACAAGGGCGAGGTCGGCCTCGACCAGCTCGGCCTCAAGGCCGTCGACGCCAAGACGCTGGAAGTGACGCTGGAGCGCCCGACGCCCTTCTTCCTCGAATTGCTCGCGCACCAGACGGCGCTGCCGGTCTCCAAGGCCAGCGTCGAGAAGAACGGCGCAGACTTCGTCAAGCCCGGCGTGATGGTGTCCAACGGCGCGTTCAAGCTCGTCAGCCATGTGCCGAACGACAATCTGGTGATGGAAAAGAACCCGAACCATTGGGACGCCGCCAACGTCAAGCTCGACAAGGTGATCTTCTACCCGATCGACGACCAGGCTGCCTCCGTGCGCCGCTTCGAAGCAAAGGAAATGGACCTCGTCTACAACTTCTCGGCCGACCAGATCGACCGCCTGAAGACGAGCTATGGCGAACAGGTCCACGTCTCGCCGACGCTTGCGACCTACTATTATGCCTTCGACACCCGCACGGAGCCCTATAGCGACGTCAACGTGCGCCGCGCGCTCTCCATGGCCGTCGACCGCGACTTCCTGGCCAAGGAAATCTATTCGGGCTCGCAGCTCCCGGCCTATTCCATGGTGCCCCCGGGCATGGAAGGCTACGAGCCGGCAATGGCCGATTTCGGCGCGCTCTCGCAGCTCGACCGCGAAGACAAGGCGCTCGAACTGATGAAGGCCGCGGGCTATGGCGAGGGCGGCAAGCCGCTGAAGATCGAGATTCGCTACAACACCAACCCGAACCACGAGCGCGTGGCGACGGCGGTGGCCGACATGTGGAAGAACACCTTTGGCGCGGAAGTTTCGCTCGTCAATCTCGACGTGTCCTCGCACTACGCCTACCTGCAGGAAGGCGGCGCGTTCAACGTGGCGCGTGCCGGCTGGGTCGCCGACTATGCGGATGCGGAAAACTTCCTGGCGCTGAGCGTCAGCACCAACAAGACCTTCAACTACGGCAAGTTCACCAATGCCGACTACGACGCGCTCATGAAGAAGTCTTACGAAGAGCGTGATCCGGCGGCCCGCGCCAAGGTCCTGCATGAGGCCGAAGCCCTCCTCATGAAGGAGCAGCCGATCGCGCCGTTCCTCACGCAGGCCGACCTCTGGCTCGTTTCGAGCAAGGTCCAGGGCTGGCAGGACAATGCCGCCAACCAGCACCTGAGCCGCTTCCTCAGCGTTTCGGAATGATCCGCTGACGGGTGCGCGGTTCCACCGAGCCGCGCACCGTTTGCTCGGGAGTCTTGGCCATGCTTGCTTTCGTTCTACGGCGCCTCGCTAGCGCCGTGCCGACGCTATTCATCGTCGTCACAATTTCGTTCTTCCTGATGCGCTTTGCGCCCGGCGGACCGTTCAACCTCGAACGACCCCTTCCGCCCGCTACGATGGAAAACCTGATGCGGGCCTACCAGCTCGATCAGCCGCTCTGGCGACAATATCTCACCTATATCGGCAATGCCGTAACTGGCGATTTCGGACCGAGCTACATCTACAAGGACAACTCCGTCGCCGAGCTGATTGGCAAGGGCCTGCCCTACTCGATCGAACTCGGTTTCTATGCGCTCCTGTTGGCGCTCGTCGGCGGCGTCACCGTCGGCACGATCGCGGCTCTGCGCCAGAACAGCGTGCTGGATTTCGCGGTCATGTCGGTCGCCACCGTCGGCGTCACGGTGCCGAATTTCGTCGTCGGCCCCGTGCTGACGCTGATCTTTGCCATCGTGCTCGCCTGGCTGCCGGCCGGCGGCTGGGGCGACGGGTCGCTGCGCTTCCTCATCCTGCCGATGATCGCGCTGGCGCTGCCGCAGCTCGCCGTCTTCGCACGGCTTACGCGCGGCTCGATGATCGAGGCCTTGCGCACCGACCATATCCGCACCGCACGGGCCTATGGCCTGCCGGCGAAATCGGTGGTGATCACGCATGCCATGCGCGGCGCCATGCTGCCGGTCGTGTCCTATCTGGCACCCTGCGCGGCCGCACTTCTCACCGGCTCGGCGGTCGTCGAGACGATCTTCACCATTCCCGGCGTCGGGCGCTATTTCGTCCTCGGCGCGATCAACCGCGACTATACGCTCGTCATGGGCACCGTAGTGCTGATCGCGATCTTCGTCATCGTCTTCAACCTGGCTGTCGACATCCTCTATGGCCTGCTCGATCCGAGGGTTCGCCATGACTGATGCCGTCATTTCCCCCGTTCCCGACAGCGAGGTGAAGGGGCGCAGCCTCTTCCAGCTCGCCGTTATGCGCTTCCGCCGCAACCGCCCCGCCATGGCCGGCTGCGTCATGCTGGTGCTGATCGCCTGCTTCTCTTATTTCGGGCCGTTTTTCATCAGCCACAGCTATGACCAGGTCTTCTCTTCCTACGTGACCATCCCGCCGAGCCTCGAGCCGCGGCCGGGCGAGGATTCGCTGGAGGAGGCGATGAACGGTGTCGCGACGCGCGCCCGCGTCGAGCTCCAGTCCTTCTCCGTCGAGGGCGAGACCTTCACGGCCGTCATCACGGCGGCCGAACCGATCGATCCGCGCACCACGCGCTACTTCGACCGCGCCAACGAATTCGACAAGACCGCGGTCACCTCGACCGAGGACGATGGCCGCAAGCTGACGCTGACCGGCGTCGTCGACCGGGAATATTTCCTGTTCGGCACGGACACTAATGGCCGCGACCTGATGGCGCGCGTCATGCTCGGCGGGCAGATCTCGATTGCCGTGGGTCTTCTCGCCAGCCTCGTCTCGCTCGGCATCGGCGTCGTCTACGGTGCGATCTCGGGCTACATGGGCGGGCGCGTCGACAACGTCATGATGCGCTTCGTCGAGATCCTCTATTCACTGCCCTTCGTCTTCCTCGTCGTGGTGCTCGTCGTATTCTTCGGGCGAAGCTTCGTGCTGATCTTCATCGTCATCGGTGCGGTGGAATGGCTGGACATGGCCCGCATCGTGCGCGGCCAGACGCTATCGCTCAAACGCCGCGAATTCATCGGCGCAGCGGAAGCCCTGGGCATGACCGACTGGCAGATCATCCGCCGGCACGTCATCCCCAACACGATCGGTCCCGTCGTCATCTTCGTCACCGTCATCGTGCCGAAGGTCATCCTGCTCGAAAGCTTCCTCTCCTTCCTCGGCCTCGGCGTTCAGGCGCCGCTCACGAGCTGGGGCTCGCTGATCGCGGAAGGCGCCAACAACATCCAGTCGGCGCCGTGGCTGCTCATCTTCCCCGCCATTTTCTTCGTCCTCACGCTCTTCTCGCTGAACTTTGTCGGTGATGGCCTGCGTGATGCATTCGACCCGAAGGATCGCTGACATGGCAGACACCAAAAACACCATGGAACCGATCCTCGCCGTGCGCGGCCTGAAAGTCTCCTTCACGACGCCCGATGGCGACGTGAATGCGGTCAAGGGCATCGACCTCGACGTGCGCCCCGGCGAGACGCTCGCGGTCGTCGGCGAATCCGGTTCCGGCAAGAGCCAGACCATGATGGGCATCATGGGCCTGCTCGCCTCGAACGGCCGGGTCACGGGTTCGGCGAAATATCGCGGCCGCGAGATGGTCGGCCTGCCGCCCAAGGGGTTGAACGAGATCCGCGGCGCCAAGATCACCATGATCTTCCAGGAGCCGATGACCTCGCTCGACCCGCTTTATCCGGTCGGCAAGCAGATCGCCGAGGTGATCGTGCATCACCGCGGCGGCTCGCGCCGGGCGGCCCGCCCGCGCGTCTTGGAACTGCTGAAGCTCGTCGGCATTCCGGAGCCGGAACGCCGCATCGACAGCTATCCGCATGAGCTGTCCGGTGGCCAGCGCCAGCGCGTGATGATTGCCATGGCGCTTGCCAACGAGCCGGATATCCTGATCGCCGACGAGCCGACGACGGCGCTCGACGTGACGATCCAGGCGCAGATCCTGAAGCTGCTGCGCGATCTCCAGACGCGCTTCGACATGGCGATCGTGCTCATCACGCACGATCTCGGCATCGTCCGACATTTCGCCGAGCGCGTCGCGGTCATGCGGCGCGGCGAGATCGTCGAGCAGGGCGCCACGGCCGATATCTTCGAGAATCCGCAGGCCGATTATACGCGCATGCTGATCGAGGCGGAGCCGCACGGTCGCAAGCTTGCGCCGGCGGACAATGCGCCGATCATCCTCGAAGGCCGCAATGTCGTCGTCGACTACAAGATCGACGGCGGCCTGCTCAAGAAGCGGGCGACGACCTTCCGCGCTGTCGACAATGTCAGCATCAGCCTGCACGAAGGCCAGACGATCGGCGTTGTGGGCGAATCCGGTTCCGGCAAGTCGACGCTGGGCCGGGCGTTGCTGCGGCTCATTTCCAGCAAGGGCGCCTATCGTTTCGGCCGGACGGATATTTCCAACCTCGACCGCAACGGCATGCGGCCGCTGCGCCACAGCATGCAACTCGTCTTCCAGGACCCCTACGGTTCGCTCTCGCCGCGCCAGACGGTGGGCGAGATCATCACCGAGGGGCTTTACGTGCACGAACCGCAGCTTTCGCGGGCCGACCGCGACAAGCGGGCAATCGAGGCGCTGAGGGAAGTCGGGCTCGATCCGGCAGCGCGCAACCGCTATCCGCACGAGTTTTCCGGCGGCCAGCGCCAGCGTATCGCCATTGCACGCGCGATGATCCTGAAACCGCAGGCCGTCATCCTCGACGAGCCGACCTCCGCGCTCGACCGTTCGGTACAGGGCCAGGTGATCGAGCTTCTGCGCGATCTCCAGGCCAAGCACGGGCTGTCCTACGTCTTCATCAGCCATGACCTGTCGGTGGTGCGCGCCATGTCCGACTATGTCGTGGTGATGAAGGATGGCAAGATCGTCGAGGAGGGACTGACGGACGCCATTTTCAGCGCGCCGCAGGCGGACTATACAAAGACCCTGATCGGCGCCGCTTACAACATTGGGCCGTAGTCCAGGGGGATCGATGGCCGAGAGCCGCTTGCCGCATATCGTGCTCTTTTCGGGCGGCACCGCGTGCCGTTCGACAAACCTGGCGCTGCTGTCCAAGCCGGTGCGGCTGACGCGCATCGTGCCGGCCTGGGACAGCGGCGGCAGCTCCAAGGTCATCCGCGAAAGCCTCGGCGTGCTCGCCGTCGGCGATATCCGCCAGGCGCTGATGACCATGGCCCACGGCGAAGGCCGGGCGGGCGATGTGGTGAAGGTCTGCAATGCCCGCATGACCAGCGGCGCGGAGGAGGATGCCCGCACGGAATTCGCGCTCTACGCCGAGGGCGTGCATCCGCTTCTGGAACGCATGGAGCCGGGCCTGCGCGGGGCGATCCTCAACTATCTGCGCACGTTCCGTGCGGCGATCGGGTCGGATTTCGATTTCCGCAACGGCAGCATCGGCAATTTCATCCTCACCGGCGCGCATCTCGCCCATAACAGCGACATCAACACCGCGATCTTCGTCTTCCGCAAGCTCTGCGACATAGAGGGCCATGTCTGGCCGTCGACGGCGGCCGATGGCGTCGATCTCTCCGCCGTGCTGAACGACGGCACCCGCGTCGATGGTCAGCATCGCGTGACGGCGCTCGACGATGCGGAAAGCGACATCGGCATTCGCGAGATCGTGCTGTCCGGCAAGGACGGCGCGGGCGTGCCGGCCAACGAGGCGGTGATCGAGAGCCTCGAAAGTGCCGATGCCATCGTCTTCGGCCCGGGCAGTTTCTTCACCAGCGTGCTGCCGCATTTCTTCGTCGAGGACATCGTTCCCGCCATGGCGCGCAACGTTCATGCCCGCCGGATCTTCATCGGCAACATCCTGCAATGCCGTGAAACGCGCGGGATGGACGTTGCCCGCATGCTGGAGGCGGCGGCCGAGGTTTGGCGCGCGCGGGGCGGGACGGATGTGCGGCCGTTCACCCATGTGCTGGCGAACCGCCAGCTGCTGCCCTTCGAAAAGACCGTCGGTCCCTTCGCCTATCTCGGCAACGGTGCGCTGGAGGATGTGGGCGCGCGGCTTGGCGCGGAGGTGCTGATCGGGGAATTCGAGGATCCCTGGCAACGCGGCCAGCACGATGGCCGCACGGTTGCGGACGTGCTCAGCTCGCTTTTACCGCCGTCGGCTTAGTTTTCGGCATCCATGCGCGCGCCTTGGCGAAGGCGAGGAAATCCTCCGCCCCCATTGGCCGCGCGAAGGCGTAACCCTGGAGTGTATGGCAGCCGAGGCGGCGCAGCAATTCGGCATGGGCGAGCGTCTCGACCCCTTCGGCCACCGTCTCGATATCGCGCACTTTGCCGATCTCGATGATCGAGCGCACCAGGCTCTGCTGCGCGGTCGATTCCAGGAGCGGCTGCACCAGCCGGCGATCGATCTTCAGCCGCTTCGGCGACAGTTCGAGCAGGCTGATGATGGAGGCATGACCGGTGCCGAAATCGTCGATCTCGATGTCGATGCCGAGCGCCTTGATCTCTTCGATCGCCTGTTTCAGCCCGTCATCCGCCGTATCGAAGGAGATCGATTCCAGGAGTTCGAAGGTCAGCGTGCCGGGCCTGATGTTCATCGCCTTGAGCTTGGCGATGAGGTTTTCGTCGCGCAGGCGCTGGCAGGAGACGTTGACCGAGACGCGCGGAATGCCGAGCCCCTGGCCCTCCCAGCGCATCGCCTGGAACAGCGCCTGGCCGAGGATTGCCTCATCGATTCGGGCGACGACATTGAGGTTTTCGGCGACCGGCAGGAAGGTATCCGGCGCGATGAAGCCGCGCGTCGGGTGGTTCCAGCGCGCCAGCGCCTCGACGCCTACGATATCCAGCGTTTCCGCATCGAACTGCGGCTGGAAGAACGGATGGAATTCGCCCCGTTCCAGGCCGCGCAGGATATCGTCGCTGAGCCGCTTCACCTCCACGGTGCGCAGGCGCAGCTCGTCGTTGAAGGCCTCGACGCGGTTGCGGCCGCGGCGCTTGGCCTCGTAGAGCGCGATATCGGCATTGACGAGCAGCTGTTCGGCGGATTCTTCCGCCTCGTTGCGCGTGGCGATGCCGATGCTCGCGCCGATGCGACAATCATGGCCCTCGATCGTCATCGGCTCGCTGATCGCCTCGATGAGGCGGGCGGAAAGCGCGCTGAAATCGGCCTCCGCCGGGTCCCGGCGTGACAGCAGAACGAACTCGTCGCCGCCGATGCGGGCGATGAAATCCGCGGCCGGAACGTGGGCGCGCAGCACGCCGGCCGCCTGTTTCAGCACCTCGTCGCCGGCGGCGTGGCCGAGCGTGTCGTTGATGTCCTTGAAGCGGTCGAGGTCGATGTGGAGCAGGGTCAGCGGGCGCCCATCGCCGACGGCACCGGCCAGGGCGAGCTGCTGGTCGAGGAAGCGCCGGTTGGGAAGCCGCGTCAGCGCGTCGTGCAGCGAATTGTGCTCCAGCACCAGGCGGGCGTCTTCGAGCGCGCGGTTCTGCGCCTCGGCGTTGAGCTTGGCCTGCAGCAGCTCGGCTTGCAACCGGATGTCTTCGGTCACGTCCCAGTTGGCGCCGACGATGCGTTTTGCGCCGGAGGAGGCGTGGTAGGTCATGCCGTGCGCACGAATGTGGCGTGCCGCTCCGCTGGGCGTCAGGACGCGAAACTCGGTGATGTAAGGCTCTTCGGTTTCGATGGCGCTTGCGAAGACCCGTTCGGCTTCTTCGACATCGTCGGGATGCAGGGCCTTGCGCCAATCCGCATAGCCGCAGATCAGCTGCTTCGGCGGCACATTGTAGATCTCGCGCATCCGGGCATCCCAGGTGAGCGTGTCATGCTGCGTGTCGTATTCCCACACGCCGACCCGCGAGGCGTCGAGCGCCAGTTGCAGCCGCTGCGAGACGATTTCGAGCCGGTCTTCCCGATCCTGGAGCGCCAGGATATGCCGGTGGCGGTCCTTCATGAGATAGCCGGCCCAGAAGATCGGCACGACGATGATGAGGGCGATCGCCAGAAGCCCGCCGCGGAAGAGGCCGAGATCGGCGGAGGGCTGCTGCCAGCCCTTGAGCGGTGCGGCCGACAGGGTCCAGGCCTCGTGGCCGATGTCGATGGTCATCACGACCGGGTCTGCATCGACGGCGGCCGCGGAATTGAAGAAGACCTTGTTCTCGCTGCCGTCATGCGCCCCGCTGGAAAGCGATACGGCGATCTTGAGCGCGCTCTTGAAACCGCTTTTCTCAAGCAGCTTGTCGAGGTCGATGACGGCTGACGCGATGCCGATGAAGCCATTGTCCTTGCCGGCATGGATCGGATAGCGCGCAATCACGCCGCGGCCGCCCTGAACGAGATCGACGGGGCCGGTGACGATCATGCGGTCGAGTTCCTGCACCTGCAACGCCGCGGCGCGCTGACGCTCGTTCTTGCGATAGTCGAGGCCAATGCTGCGCTCGTTGCCCTTGACGGGGTAGACGAGGGAGACCACGAAATCCGGAGCGATGGCCACGCTGCGCAGCTGCGTCTCTTCTCGGAAAAGGCGTCCCGCGAGGTCCGCATAACGTTCCGGCGACATGTCGGGCTCGGTCGATACCGTGGCAACCAGGCCCTGAACCAGCTTGACGTCGCCGAGGATATTGCCCTGCAGGCGGGAGCGGAGCAGGCCGAGCTGTTCCGTTGTGAAGGAGCGCAGATATTCCTCCTCCAGCCGGCGCTTCTGCGCATCGGCCAGCAGAACGGCGATCAACACGGCGAACGCAACGACGATGGCGGGGACGTAGTATCCCAACCCCCGGAAGGATAGTTGCGCATTCCGGTCGTTCATCGCGGTCCGTTCGTCTCCATTCGGGGTTTTCGGGCGGGATTTTTGGCTATCGGGAGACCATTGCAGATGCAGCTTAATATTTACTGACGAGAGGCAGGCCTCTCCGGCCAGGTTGCGGGATGGCCCTATCTTGTCCAACGGGCTTTGCCGGCGGGGCCATTCTGGGGTAGTCCTCGGCGCAATCGAAATCACAGGGGGCAAGTTTGCCGGAGAACGACAGGACGGAGAGCGCATTCGGCGCGCTCATCCGGGCGATCATCGAGGAAAGCCCGCTGAAGGCCGCCGGCTTCATCGTCACCATCTATGGCGACGTGGTGGAACCGCGCGGCGGCGTCGTGTGGACCGGCAACCTGATCGAGACCTGCGCCGATGTCGGCATCAGCGAGACGCTGGTGCGCACCGCCGTCTCGCGGCTCGTCGCCGCCGGGCAATTGTCCGGCGAGCGGGAGGGGCGCCGCAGCTTCTATCGGCTGGCAGCGCCGGCGCGCACCGAATTTGCCGCCGCCGCCCGCATGCTTTTCGGCCCGCCGGAGGTGGCGGACTGGCATTTCGTGCAATTGACCGGCCCGGCGCCGGACGAGGCGATGCAGGTGCTGGAGCGCGCCGGCCATGCGCGGCTGGGGCCGAGGCTCGCTGTGGGCGCACGACCCATGCCGTCCTTGAAACAGCCGGCCGTGCTCTTCCGGGCGGAAGTCGTAAGCGGTGAAGGCGACCTCGGCGCCTTTGCGGCGGACCACTGGAACCTTGCGCAGCACGCCGATGCCTATCGCGGCTTCATCGGAAGGTTCAGGCGGCTTGCCGACCTGCTCGGCGGCGGCGCGCGGCTGGGGGCGGCCGAAAGCCTTGCTGCCCGGCTGGTGCTGGTGCATCAGTTCCGCCTCGTCGTGCTGCGCGATCCGCGCCTGCCGCAGGCGGCGTTGCCGGCTGATTGGCCAGGTGAAGAGGCGCGGCGGTTGTTCAACGATCTCTATCTTCGCCTCTCGCCCGAGGCGGACCAGCATGTGGCACGCCATTTCGTGACGGCGGACGGTGCGCTGCCGGAGGCGAGCGAGGCGACGCTGCGCCGTCTTTCGCTGTTGCGCGACGCCATCTGAGGCAGTTTTCACACGGAAAAACGCAGTTTGTGCTATGATGTCGGCTGCTGGAATGAAACATCACAGAATCTGGAGAAATTGCCATTGATTTGTGACGCATTGGGTGGTAAATAACCAACCGATCGGTCGGCGAATGTTTCGGGAGAGGCAGGCCGGCCTTCGGTACAGGGAGGAAACCGCGTGTCCGAAGCCTTTATCTGCGATGCTGTCCGTACGCCCATCGGCCGCTATGGCGGCCTGTTGTCGTCGGTCCGTGCCGACGATCTGGCGGCCCTGCCGCTTTCGGGCCTGATGGCACGCAATCCCGGCGTCGATTGGTCGAAGGTCGATGACCTTATCTATGGCTGCGCCAATCAGGCCGGCGAGGACAACCGCAATGTCGGCCGCATGGCCGTGCTGCTCTCCGGCCTTCCCGTTTCCATTCCCGCCACCACCGTCAACCGCCTCTGCGGCTCCGGCATGGACGCCGTCGGCATGGCCGCGCGCGCCATCCGCGCCGGCGACTGCGACTTCGTCATTGCCGGTGGCGTCGAGAGCATGAGCCGGGCGCCCTTCGTCATGCCGAAGGCCGACAGCGCGTTCTCGCGTGCCAATGCCGTCTATGACACGACGATCGGCTGGCGCTTCGTTAATCCCAAGATGAAGAAGGCGTTCGGCGTCGATTCCATGCCGGAAACCGCCGACAACGTCGCCACCGATTTTGCCGTCAGCCGCGAGGATCAGGACGCCTTTGCCGCGCGCAGCCAGGCCCGCTGGGCCGCCGCGCACGAGGCCGGTATTTTTGCCGATGAGATCGTGCCCGTCCATGTGCCGCAGAAGAAGGGCGATGCGCTCGTCGTCGACCGCGACGAACATCCCCGTCCCGGCACGACGGCCGAACAGCTCGGCAGGCTCAAGGGCGTCAACGGCCCCGACCTGTCCGTCACCGCCGGCAATGCCTCGGGCGTCAATGACGGCGCAGCCGCATTGCTCATCGCCAGCGAAGCAACTGCACGGGCGCAGGGCCTGACGCCGAAGGCGCGTGTCGTCGCCATGGCGGCGGCTGGTCTTGAGCCGCGCATCATGGGCTTCGGTCCCGCGCCGGCGGTGCGCCGGGTGCTGGAGCGTGCCGGCCTGTCGCTCGGCCAGATGGACGTCATCGAACTCAACGAGGCCTTTGCCTCGCAGGCGCTTGCCGTGCTGCGCGATCTCGGCCTGCCGGACGACGCGGCCCATGTGAACCCGAACGGCGGCGCCATCGCCATCGGCCATCCGCTCGGCATGAGCGGCGCGCGGCTCGTCACCACCGCGACCTATCAGCTCCACCGCCAGGGCGGGCGTTATGCACTCTGTACCATGTGCATCGGCGTCGGCCAGGGCATCGCCATCATTCTCGAACGCGTCTGACGCGCACAGCCTGAGGAGACGACCATGTATGCACAGATGGTAAAGACTGACGCAGCGCGCGTCCGGTCCCTCGACGAGATGGATCCCGTGGAGCGCGACTTCCAGGAGCGCGTCGACGCCGGCCAGAAGATCGAGCCGAAGGAATGGATGCCGGAAGGCTATCGCAAGACGCTGGTGCGCCAGATCAGCCAGCACGCCCATTCCGAAATCGTTGGCCAGCTGCCGGAAGGCAACTGGATTTCCCGCGCTCCGACGCTGGAGCGCAAAGCGATCCTGCTCGCCAAGGTGCAGGACGAGGCGGGCCACGGCCTCTACCTCTACTGTGCCGCCGAAACGCTCGGCATCAGCCGCGACCAGATGTATGAGCAGCTGCATTCCGGCAAGGCCAAATATTCCTCGATCTTCAACTATCCGACGTTGACCTGGGCCGATATCGGCGCCATCGGCTGGCTCGTCGATGGCGCGGCGATCATGAACCAGGTGCCGTTGCAGCGCTGTTCCTACGGCCCCTATGCGCGGGCCATGGTGCGCATCTGCAAGGAAGAGAGCTTCCACCAACGCCAGGGCTACGACGCCCTGATGCGCATGGTGAAGGGCACGCCGGCGCAAAAAGCGATGGTGCAGGATGCGCTGAACCGCTGGTGGTGGCCGTCCTTGATGATGTTCGGCCCCTCGGACGATGCCTCCGTGCATTCGGCCCAGTCGATGGCTTGGAAGATCAAGCAGAATTCCAACGACGAGCTGCGCCAGAAATTCGTCGACCAGACCGTGCCGCAGGCCAAATATCTCGGCCTCACCGTGCCGGACCCGGACCTCAAGTGGAACGAGGAAAAGGGCGGTCACGATTTCGGCGAGCCGGACTGGGAAGAGTTCTTCAACGTGATCGCCGGCAACGGCCCCTGCAATGCGGAACGCCTCGACGCCCGCAAGAAGGCCTGGAATGACGGCGCCTGGTTCCGCGACGGCCTGACGGCGCATGCCGAAAAGGCCGCCGACCGCCGCGCCGCCGCCAAGATCGCCGCCGAGTAAGGGAGAGAGCACGATGTCCAGCGAATGGCCGCTTTGGGAAGTCTTCATCCGGGGCCAGCACGGCCTCAACCATCGCCATGTCGGCAGCCTGCACGCGCCCGACGCCGAGATGGCGATCAACAATGCGCGCGACGTCTATACGCGCCGAAACGAGGGTGTCAGCATCTGGGTGGTGCGGTCGTCCGAGATCACCGCCAGCGCGCCGTCGGAAAAAGGGCCGCTGTTCGATCCGTCGAACTCCAAAGTCTACCGTCACCCGACCTTCTTCGACATTCCGGATGAAGTGGGGCACATGTGATGGCGACCGCAACGCTTGAACCGGCGGTCGATCAGGCCGCGCTTCTCGAATTCCTGCTGCGCATCGGCGACAATGCGTTGATCCTCGGCCATCGCGTTTCCGAATGGTGCGGCCACGCGCCGGCGCTGGAGGAGGATATCGCGCTCGCCAACACCGCGCTCGACCTGATCGGCCAGACACAGCTCTGGCTTGGCCTTGCCGGCGAGGTGGAGGGCAAGGGCCGCTCGGCGGACGACCTCGCCTATCTGCGCGACGGCTATGACTTCCGCAACATCCTGCTGGTCGAGCGCCCGAACGGCGATTTCGGCAAGACGCTGATGCGGCAGTTCCTGTTCGATGCTTGGCACTATCTGCTCTTGAAGGCGCTGAAGGGCTCAGCGGAAAAGCGCATCGCCGAGATCGCGGAAAAGGCCTTCAAGGAGGTCTCCTACCATCTCGACCGCAGCCGCGACCTCGTCATCCGCCTCGGCGACGGCACGGCGGAAAGCCACCGCCGCATGCAGGAGGCGCTGGACGATCTCTGGCCCTATACGGGCGAGATGTTCGCTGCCGATGCGGTGGATGCGGCCCTCGTGGAGGCCGGCGTGATCTCCGAACCGCAGAGCCTGAAGGCCGGCTGGGACGAGATCGTGGCCGAAGCGCTCACCGAAGGCACGCTGAAGAAGCCCGCCGATGGCTACATGCACAAGGGCGGGCGGCGCGGCGTACATACGGAGCATCTCGGCTTCATCCTGTCCGAAATGCAGTTCCTCCAGCGCGCCTATCCGGGCGCCATCTGGTAGGGGGCGGTCATGGACCCGGCGCTTCGTCCCTCGATCGATGAGGTCTGGCACTGGCTGGCTGAAGTGCCGGATCCGGAAATCCCGGTGATCTCGCTCACCGACCTTGGCATCATCCGCAATGTCGCCTGGCGCGACGATACGCTGGTGGTGACGGTGACGCCGACCTATTCCGGCTGTCCCGCCACCACGATCATCAATCTCGATATCGAGACGGCGCTCGCGGAAAAGGGTCTTTCCAAGGTGAAGCTGGAACGCCAGCTCTCGCCCGCCTGGACGACGGACTGGATCAGCGCCGAGGGCCGCGAAAAGCTGCGCGACTACGGCATCGCCCCGCCAATCGACGGCACGGCGGCCGATGGCGTGCTGATGAAACGCATCGACCGGCTTTCGGGCCGCTCGAACCTGACCATCGCCTGTCCGCGCTGCGGATCGGCGAACACGGAAAAAATCAGCCAGTTCGGCTCGACGCCCTGCAAGGCGAGCTATCGCTGCACCGACTGCCTGGAACCGTTCGACTATTTCAAGTGCATCTGACCACCAGAGCTTTTTGTTTTTACGCAATTCCGGACGCAAAACCGCTACGCACTTTTGCTGGAATTGCTCTATGGAAAGGGCCCGCGCATGGCACGTTTTCATCCCCTGACCGTCACCGACGTTCGCCGCGAGACGCGCGATGCGGTCGTGGTCACGCTTCGGCCGTCTGACGAGGACCGCGCCGTCTTCGATTTCACGCAGGGCCAGTACCTGACCTTCCGCCGCAAGTTCGAGGACGAGGAGCTGCGCCGCTCCTACTCGATCTGCGCCGGCAAGGACGAGGGTGTCTTGAAGGTCGGCATCAAGCGCGTCGACGGGGGCTGCTTCTCCACCTGGGTCAACGAGAACCTGAAGGCCGGCGATACGCTGGAAGCCATGCCGCCGATGGGTGCCTTCTTCACGGCGCTGGAGCCTGAAACGGCCAAACATTATCTCGGCTTTGCCGGCGGCAGCGGCATCACGCCCGTGCTCTCGATCATCAAGACGGTACTGTCGCGCGAGCCGCGCGCCCGCTTCACGCTGGTCTATGCCAACCGGCAGATCAGCTCGATCATGTTCCGCGAGGAGCTGGAGGACCTGAAGAACGTCTATCTCGGTCGCCTCTCGGTGCTGCATGTGCTGGAGAGCGAGGCGCAGGATATCGACCTCTTCACCGGTCGCATCGATGGCGCGAAATGCGCGGCGCTGTTCAAAAACTGGATCGACCCTAAGTCGGTGACGACGGCCTTCATCTGCGGCCCGGAGCCGATGATGCTGGCGATCGCCGCCGCCCTTCGCGAACATGGGCTTCGCGCCGACCAGATCAAGTTCGAACTCTTCGCCTCTTCGCAGCCCGGCCGTGCGCGGCGCAAGGTGGAGCAGGTCAACGGTGCCGATCACGCTGCGGCCTGCGAGGCGACCGTCACGCTCGATGGCGCGACCCGCATCTTCAAATTTCCCAAGCACGGCCAGAGCCTGCTCGACGCAGCGCTCGAAAACGCCATGGACGCACCTTACGCCTGCAAGGCCGGTGTCTGTTCCACCTGCCGCGCCAAGGTTCTGGAAGGTGAGGTCGAGATGGAGACCAACCACGCGCTGGAAGATTACGAGGTGCGGCAGGGCTATGTGCTGACCTGCCAGTGCTACCCGCTCACCGACCGCATCGTCGTCAGCTACGACCAGTAGGGGGAACGCGCATGTCCGATACGATGCCGATCGAGGATTATCTGGCGCAAGGCGGCGTGCTGTCGTCGCCGGCCAATGTGCCGCCGCGCTACCGTGGCGAGTTGCTGCGCCTGATGGCGAGTTTCGTCGATAGCGAGCTGGCCGGTTCCGCCGGTTTTGCCGACACGATCAACGATGCGCCGGGCATCCAGGAGCGCATCTCCGCCGCCCGCATCGTGCTGGAAAAGGCCGATCACGCCGGCAAGGTGCTGGCGATCATGGAAACGTTTGGCGCGGACGGCGGGCGCTACGCCGTTCACCATCCCTGGGCCGTGCGGCTTTCCCGCGAGGCGGATATCGGCGCGGCGCGTCAGGGCGGCGACATGCGTCTCTCCGTCTTCCACTATCCGCTGGAAGGCTGGGTCGATGCCGTGGTCATGAACGTGCTGATGGGCCGGGCGAGCGTCGTGCAGTTGAAAGAGCTGTCGCGCGTCTCCTACCAGCCGCTCGCCGAGGTTTTCCGCGCCATCCTGCCGCGCGAGACGCGCCATGCCGAACTCGGCCTCGCCGGCCTCGTCCGTATTGTCGATAATGCGGAGGGCCGCGCCAAGGCCAAGGACTCCGTTGCCTACTGGTATCCGCGTGTCGCCGCGAGTTTTGGCCATTCCGGCTCGGCCCGCTTCGAGACGCAGTCGCGCTTCGGCCTGCGGCACACACCCAACGAGACCCTGCTTGCCGAATGGCGGGCGGAGGTCGATGCGCAGCTTTCTGCGCTCGGACTGAAGTGAGAGGATAATGAGATGAACGTCATGGCAAACCGGCCGCGCCGGCTCGAAAGCTATGTCGGCGGCCAGTGGGTCGCCGGCGCCCGGGAAGGCGTGCCGCTGCTCGACGCCTCGACGGGTGCCCCGGTCGCCTTCATCGATTCCACCGGCGTGGATTTCAAGGCGGCGCTCGCCTACGGTCGCGAAAAGGGTGGCCCGGCGCTGCGGCGCCTGTCGTTCCACGAACGCGCCGCCATGCTGAAGGCACTCGGCCAGGCCCTGATGGAGCGCAAGGAAGAGTTTTACGCGCTCTCGACCGCCACGGGTGCGACCCGCGCCGACAGCTGGGTCGATATCGAGGGCGGCATCGGCACGCTGCTGTCCTATGCTTCAAAGGGCCGGCGCGAATTGCCGAACCCCCGCGTGCTGCTGGATGGCGACGTGGAACTGCTCTCCAAGGATGGCACCTTTTCCGCGCAGCATATCCTGAGCCCGTTGCAGGGCGTCGCGGTCCATATCAACGCCTTCAACTTTCCCTGCTGGGGCATGCTGGAAAAGCTGGCGCCGACGCTGCTCGCCGGTGTGCCGGCCATCGTCAAGCCGGCGAGCCAGACAGCTTATCTCACCGAACTGATGGTCCGCCGCATCATCGAGGCCGGCATCCTGCCGGAGGGCGCATTGCAGCTCGTCTGCGGTTCGGTCGGTGATCTGCTCGACCATGTCGAAGGCCAGGATGCGGTGACCTTCACCGGCTCGGCCTCGACCGGCCAGCGCCTCAAGACGCACAGGGCGATCGTCGAAAACTCCGTGCGCTTCACCATGGAGGCCGACAGCCTCAATGCCGCCGTGCTCGGCCTCGATGCTGCGCCCGGCACGGAGGAATTCGACCTCTTCGTCAAGGAAGTCGCGCGCGAGATGACGGTGAAGGCCGGCCAGAAATGCACGGCAATCCGCCGCGTCATTGCACCGCGCGCCTTTAGCGAGGCGCTGATCGAGAGCCTGCGCGCCCGTCTCGGCAAGACGGCGCTCGGCAATCCGGCGGACGAGGCCGTCCGCATGGGGCCGCTCGCCAGCCTCGACCAGCGCGAGGAGGTTCGCGCCCGCATTCGCGATCTCTCCGCCGACGCGGAAATCGTCGCCGGCGATCCGGACAATCCGAGCATCACCTCCGGCGATGCGACGGCCGGCGCCTTCCTCAATCCGGTGCTGCTCTATTGCGACAAGCCGGGTTCTGCCCGCGCTATCCACGATGTCGAGGCCTTCGGCCCCGTCAGCACCGTGATGCCCTATGACACCGCGGAAGAAGCGGTCGATCTCGCCCGGCGCGGCAAGGGCAGCCTCGTCGCCTCGGTCTTCACCAACGATCCGGCCTTTGCCCAAGAAGTCGTGCTGGGTCTTGCGCCGTTCCACGGCCGCGTGATGATCGGCAACCGCGTCAGCGCCAAGTCCTCCACCGGCCACGGTTCGCCACTGCCGGGCCTCGTGCACGGCGGCCCCGGCCGCGCCGGCGGCGGCGAGGAACTGGGCGGCATGCGCGGCGTCAAGCACTACATGCAGCGCACCGCCATCCAGGGCGCGCCGACCCTGCTTTCCGCCGTCACCGGCCGTTGGCTGCCGGGCGCCGAGGCGCGGGCCGCTGGCGAGCATCCGTTCCGCAAGTCTCTGGCAGAGCTCAGGATCGGCGACCAGCTGATCACCGCGACGCGCACGGTGACGCTCGACGACATCGAGCACTTTGCGAACTTCACCGGCGACACCTTCTACGCCCACATGGACGAGGAAGCCGCCAAGGCGAACCCGTTCTTCGACGGGCGCGTGGCGCATGGCTATCTCATCGTGTCGTTTGCGGCCGGCCTGTTCGTCGATCCGGCGCCGGGTCCGGTTCTCGCCAATTACGGCGTCGACAACCTGCGCTTCCTGACACCGGTCAATCCGGGTGATACGCTGAAGGTGCAGCTCACCTGCAAGGAGATCAATCCGCGCGCCAATGCCGAACACGGCGAAGTGCGCTGGGATTGCAACGTGACGAACCAGACGGGCGCCACCGTCGCACAATATGACGTTCTGACGATGGTGGCCAAAACGAGAGAGTGACCGCATGACGCCGATCGAGCAGGACCCGCGCCGCCTGGAAATGACCGTTTTGATGACGCCCGACATGGCGAATTTTTCCGGAAAGGTTCACGGCGGCGCGCTGCTCAACCTGCTCGATCGCGTCGCCTTCTCCTGCGCCTCGCGCTATTCGCAGCAATATGCAGTGACGCTTTCGGTCGACCAGGTGATGTTCAAGGAGCCGATCAACGTCGGCGAGCTCGTCACCTTCCGCGCTTCAATCAACCATACGGGGCGCACCTCCATGGAGGTGGGCATCCGCGTCGAGGCGGAAAACATCCGCACCGGCCATCGCCGGCATACCAATTCCTGTTATTTCACGATGGTCGCGGTCGATGAGGCCGGAAGGCCGGTGCGCGTGCCGGAACTGGAACCGAAGAGCACGGTCGATATCCGGCGTTACAAGGCGGCGGAGTTGCGTCGCACGCTGCGGCGGGAGTTCGCGGAGCGGCTGGAATCGGTCGCGGCGACGGGCAAGGATGTCGAGCGGTCGGAGGACGGTTAGGTAAGGCTTACGTAACGGCCTTGACGCCTTCAAGGATCAGCGTCGTCGCGATGTCGGCATATTCGTCCCGCGTGATCGGCCCATTCGGGCGGAACCACATATAGACCCAGTTCATCATGCCGAAGAGCGACATCGTGACGGGCATCAGCAGTGGGCGATCCTTGTTGAGGTCCGGGTTGATGTCGCGGATGACGCCGGAAAAGCGCTTGACGATCTGCCGCTCGATCGCCTGCAATTCGGCGAGCTGTGTCTCCGACAGCGCGCTGGTGCCGTTGAGCTGAACCTTGTGCTCGTTGTCACGGCCTTCGTAGTTCGCCAGCACGGCCTTCACCAGCAGGCGCAGCCGTTCCTGCGGCGCGACATCGGGGCGATCGGCGGCTTCGATTGCGCTTTCCAGTTCCGAAAGGTGCGTGCGCACGATGTCGAAGATCAGCGCGTCCTTGCTCGGGTAATAGTGGTAGAGCAGGGCCTTGGAGACGTTGCTGTGCGAGGCGATCAGCGACATGGAGGCCTTCTCCATGCCCATCTCGGCGAACACCGCCGCGGCACTCGACAGAATGCCTCGCTGTTTTTCCTCGAAATCCACTGCGCGCGTGCGTGCCATGTCGTCCTGCTCTGCTCATTTCGGCTGACGGTCGCCTAGGAAGGGCGGATGCCCTCCCTATACACAGTCAAACCGGTGCCGGGCTATACCGGCGCTGCGTTCGTTCATTCTTTCGGGCGGTTGTCGACCACCCGCTTTGCCTTGCCCTCGGAGCGCGCCACGCCGCCCGGCCCGTGCACGAGGATCTTGGTGGAAACGCCGACCACGCTCTTGATGTGGTGGGCGAGTTCCTTGGCCGATCCCGCGCGCGCGCCTTCGTCGGTCGCGTCCAGCGTACATTCGACATGGACCGTCATACTGTCCATACGGCCGGCGCGCGTCAGCTCGATCTGGAAATGCGGCGCCAGCCCGCGACATTTCAGGATCTGCTCCTCGATCTGCGTCGGGAAGACGTTGACGCCGCGCAGGATCATCATGTCGTCGGAGCGGCCGGTGATCTTTTCCATGCGGCGCATGGCGCGCGCGGTGCCGGGCAGGAGCCGCGTCAGGTCGCGCGTGCGATAGCGGATGATCGGCAGGCCTTCCTTGGTGAGCGTGGTGAAGACCAGTTCGCCCATCTCGCCATCCGGCAGCACGTCACCCGTCACCGGGTCGATGATCTCGGGATAGAAATGGTCTTCCCAGATATGCAGCCCGTCCTTCGTCTCGACGCATTCGTTGGCGACGCCCGGACCCATGACTTCCGAAAGGCCGTAGATGTCGACGGCATGCATGTCGAAAGCCTGCTCGATCTCTTCGCGCATGGCGTTCGTCCAGGGCTCGGCGCCGAAAATGCCGACGGCGAGCGAGCTTTCGCGCGGGTCGATGCCGTGCTTGCGGAATTCGTCGAGGATGGAGAGCATGTAGGAGGGCGTCACCATGATGATGCGCGGCTTGAAATCCTGCATCAGCGTGACCTGGCGCTCCGTCATGCCGCCGGAGATCGGCACCACGGTGCAGCCGAGCTTTTCCGCGCCATAGTGCGCGCCGAGGCCGCCGGTGAAGAGGCCGTAGCCATAGGCGACATGCACGATATCGCCGGCCCGGCCGCCGGAAGCTCGGATCGAACGGGCGACGACGGTCGCCCATGTGTCGATGTCCTTGGCCGTGTAGCCGACGACGGTCGGCTTGCCTGTCGTGCCGGAGGACGCGTGGATACGGGCGAGCTTTTCACGGGGTACGGCGAACATGCCGAAGGGATAGGTGTCGCGCAGGTCCTTCTTGGTGGTGAAGGGGAATTTGGCGAGATCCGACAGCGTTTTCAGGTCCGAGGGATGCACGCCCGCCTCGTCGAAACGCTGGCGATAGAAGGGGGAATTCTCGTAGGCGTGGCTCAGCGACCATTTCATGCGCTCAAGCTGCAGCGCGGAAATCTCGTCGCGCGACGCCGTCTCGATCGCTTCGAGCTCGCCGGGGCGAGGGGACAGGTCTTCCATGGAAATCTCCTCCGAGAATGCGGGATGGTCTGCCTCACTCCGGCAGATGGGTGCCCTTGACTGTTCGCGAGTGGCCGCGGAATTCCGCGACGTGCTCGCCCTCCTGATTGGTGATGCGGATATCGTAGATGCCGCCCCGCCCGCGGCGCGACACTTCCCGCGCCGTCGCCGTCAGCCGGTCGCCCCGGAAAGCCGGTGCGAGGAACGTCACCGAACAGTGCTGGGCGACGGTGCGCTGGTTATAGGTGTTGCAGGCAAAGGCGAAGGCGGAATCCGCCAGCGTGAACATGTAGCCGCCATGGCAGGTGCCGTGGCCGTTTGTCATGGTTTCCGCAATCGTCATGGTGATCGTCGCCTCGCCGGGGGCGACGGAGACGAGTTCCATGCCGAGATGGCGGGTGGCGTTGTCGTCGTCCCACATGGCTTTGGCGCAGGCTTCCGCCAGCGCTTGCGGGGAAAGGCTGGCGGCGCTCATTTGCCCTTGAACTCCGGCTTGCGCTTTTCGAGGAAGGCGGAGACGCCTTCCGCATAGTCGGCGCTGCGGCCGGCCTCGCGTTGCAGATCGCGTTCGAGGTCGAGCTGTTCGTCCAGCGAATTGGTGGCGGCGGCCTGGATGGCGCGCTTCGTCATGCCGAGACCCTTGGTCGGGCCGGCGGCGAGGCGGGTCGCGAGCGCCGTTGCCTCTTCCATCAGCGTGTCGTCGTCGACGGCGCGCCAGATGAGGCCCCAGTCGGCGGCGGTTTCCGCGCCGAGCGGTTCGGCGGTCAGCGTCATCGCCTTGGCACGCGCCTCGCCGATGAGGCGCGGCAGGCTCCAGGTGCCGCCGGAATCGGGCACGAGGCCGATCTTGGCGAAGGCCTGGATGAAGCGGGCGGAGCGGGCGGCGAGTGTGATATCGCAGGCAAAGGCGATGTTGGCGCCGGCGCCCGCGGCGACGCCGTTGACGGCGCAGATCACCGGCTTTTCGAGGCTGCGGATGAGGCGCAGCAGCGGGTTGTAATAGGTCTCGATCGTGTGGCCGAGATCCGGCACGCCCTTCTTGGGATCGCGGTCGCCGAGATCTTGCCCTGCGCAAAAACCGCGGCCGGCGCCGGTCAGCAGGACGGCGCGCACGGTTTCGTCGGCATGGGCGCGCTCGAAGCCGGCGCGCAGCGCAAGGTGCATCTCTTCGTTGAAGGCGTTGAGCTTGTCCGGGCGGTTCAGCGTGAGGCTGAGGACGCCATCGGCGAGCGCCGACAGAATGGTGTCGGATTGAGACATTTTTCCTCCCTGTCGCCCTTCCCAGCGGCGACCGTAAAAAAACTCTTGCATAAACCGACCGGTCAGTCAATTATAAAAGCACTGACTGGGAGGAGCCAGAGATGACCGGACTTTTCGAGCGCCATCGCCCGACGCTGCAAGCGGCCCTTGCTGCCGCCGCCAAGCGTGACTTCTGGTCCGCCTATCCCGAAGTGCCGAGCGGCAAGATCTATGGCGAGACCGCCAAGGATGACGGCCTCGCTGCCTATGAGGCGCGGCTCGGCAAGGCCTTCGACCTGCCCGACCATCCGTCGGAAGGCATGGTTGGTGCGGAAGTCTCGCCTTACGGATCGTCCCTCGGCATCACCTATCCCGCCGCTTCCGCCGACATGCTGATCATGGCCTCGCGCGCCGCCGCGCCGCAATGGGCCGCCGCCGCGCCGGAGGTGCGCACCGGCATCTGTCTCGAAATCCTTGCCCGCCTGAATGCCCGCAGTTTCGAGATGGCGAATGCCGTCATGCACACGACCGGCCAGGCCTTCGCCATGGCCTTCCAGGCCGGCGGCCCGCACGCGCAGGACCGCGGCCTTGAAGCCGTGGCCTATGCCTATGCCGAGATGAGCCGCATACCGGCGCAGGCGACCTGGACCAAGCCGCAGGGCAAGGGCGCGCCGATCGTCATGGAAAAGCACTGGCGCATCCTGCCGCGCGGCGTTTCGCTTGTCATCGGCTGCAACACCTTCCCGACCTGGAACAGCTATCCCGGCCTTTTCGCCAGCCTCGCCACCGGCAACACTGTCATCGTCAAGCCGCATCCCGCGGCGATCCTGCCGCTCGCCATCACCGTCGAGATTGCCCGGCAGGTGCTGGTGGAGGAGGGTTTTGCGGCCGATATCGTGCTGCTCGCTGCCGACGCGCCCGGTGCCGAAATCACCAAGGACCTCGTGCAGCATCCGGCGGTCGCCATCGTCGACTACACTGGCTCCAACAGCTTTGGAAGCTGGGTGCGCGAAAATGCCGGCAAGGCCGATGTCTATACGGAAGAGGCGGGCGTCAATTCCATCGTGATCGGCGCTACCGACAATTTCGCCGGCATGTGCGGCAACATAGCCTTCTCGCTGTCGCTTTACAGCGGCCAGATGTGCACCGCGCCGCAGGATATTTTCGTGCCCCGCGGCGGCATTGAGACGGATGAGGGCCACAAGAGTTTTGATCAGGTCGCAGCCGGAATCGCCGCTGCCGTCGATGGCCTGCTCGCCGATCCGGCGCGTGCGGCCGGCGTCTGCGGCGCCATCGCCAACCCGGCGACGCTCGCCCGCATCGCCACGAGCCGGCCGCTCGGCCGTGTCGTGCGTGACTCCGCGCCCGTAGACGGCCTCGACGATGCGCGCACCGCGACCCCGCTGATCCTCGCCGTCGATGCGGCGGATGCGGAGGCCTATGGGGAGGAGCGTTTCGGACCGATCGCCTTCGTCGTCGCGGTCGATGACGTGACCGACGGTGTGAACCGCGCCGCTGACCTCGCCGAGCGCAAGGGCGCCATCACCGCTGCCCTCTACGAGACGAACGAGGCGCATATCCTCGCTGCTGCCGATCGTTTCGCGACGGCGGGCGTCAATCTTTCGGTCAACCTGACCGGCGGCATCTACGTGAACCAGAGCGCCGCCTTCAGCGATTTCCACGTCACCGGTGCGAACCCCGCGGGCAATGCCAGCCTGACGGATGCGGCTTTCGTAGCCAACCGGTTCCGCGTGGTGATGTGGCGTCGCCCCGCGGCGGCGTAAACCTTTGTCTTTGTTGGGAGGAGAAACCGACATGAAACTTTCGCTCACCACAACTGCGCTTGCCGGCACCTTGGCCCTCGTGCTCGGCCTCGCCGCGCCTGCGCTTGCCGATATCAAGATCGGTGCCACCATTTCCGAAACCGGTCCCGCCTCCTTCCTCGGCGATCCGGAAGCGAAAACGCTGAAAATGCTGGTCGAGGAGATCAATGCGGCCGGTGGCGTCAACGGCGAGAAGCTGGAACTCGTCATCTATGACGACGGCGGCGACCCGAACAAGGCGCGCACCTTCGCCACCCGTCTCGTCGAGGACGACGAAGTGGTGGCCGTGATCGGCGGCACGACGACCGGCACCTCCATGGCCATCATCCCGGTCTTCGAGGATGCCGAAGTGCCCTTCATCTCGCTTGCCGGCGCCATCGAGATCATCGATCCGGTCAAACCCTATACGTTCAAGACGCCGCACACGGACCGCATGGCCTGCGCGAAAATCTTCGAAGACATGAAGAAGGCCGGCATCAGCAAGATCGGCATGATCTCCGGCTCCGACGGTTTTGGCGCCTCGATGCACAAGCAGTGCCTCGCAATCATCGGCGACTACGGCATCGAGGTGCTGGCCGACGAGACCTACGGCCCGACCGACGCCGACATGACGCCGCAGCTCACCAACATCAAGGGCAAGGACGGCATCCAGGCCGTGCTGAACCCGGGCTTCGGCCAGGGTCCGGCCATCGTCACCCGCAACTATGCGCAGCTCGCCGTCGGCCTGCCGCTCTACCAGTCGCATGGCGTCGCTTCGGATGGCTTCATCGAGCTTGCCGGTGCCGAGGCCGCGGAAGGCGTGCGCCTGCCGGGCACGGCGCTGCTCGTCGCCGGCCTGCTGCCGGAAAGCGACCCGCAGCGCGCCGTGGTCGTCGCCTACAAGGAAGCCTATGAGAAGGCGACCGGCAAGCCGGTCTCGACCTTCGGCGGTTATGCCCATGATGCGCTGCGCATCCTCGTCGATGCGATCAAGCGGGCAGGCAGCGCCGAGCCCTCGGCGATCCGCGATGCGATCGAGGGCACGTCCGGCCTCGTTGGCACAACGGGCACGGTGACCATGAAGGCCGAAGATCACCTCGGCCTCGATCTCTCGGCCTTCCGCATGCTGCAGATCGAAAAGGGCGGCTGGAAGATCGTCGAATAATCCTCTCGTGCCGCCGGCCTGCACGATGGTGCGGCCGGCGGAACCATCGCGCGGACCGCGGAGGCATCCATGCCCGAACTCCTGCAATTCCTTCTGTCCGGGATCACGGTCGGCGCGGTCTATGCGCTGGTCGCCCTCGGCTTCACGATCATCTACAACGCCTCCGACGTCGTGAACTTCGCCCAGGGCGAGTTCGTCATGCTCGGCGGCATGATCACCTTCTTCGCGCATGCCGCCGGCCTGCCGCTGCCGCTTGCAGCCCTCATCGCCATCATCGTGACGGCGGGCATCGGCGTGGCGCTCAACAAGCTCGCCATCGAGCCCGCGCGCGGTGCTCCGGTCGTCTCGCTGATCATCATCACCATCGGTGCTTCCATCTTCATCCGCGGCGCGACGCAGCTCGTCTTCGACAAGCAGATCCATCGCTTCCCGGCCTTTTCCGGCGACCAGCCGATCCTCATCGGCGGCGCGACCATCCTGCCGCAGAGCCTGTGGGTGATTGCCGGCGCGCTCGCCGTCTTCGTCTGTCTCTGGCTGTTCTTCACGCGCACGCTGATCGGCCGCGCGGTGCTGGCGACCGCGAACAATCGCGTCGCGGCCCAGCTCGTCGGTATCAATACGAACTATGTGATGACGCTGTCCTTCGCCATGTCCGCCGCCATCGGCGCGCTCGCTGGCGTGCTGGTGACGCCGATCACGCTGACGAGCTACGATGTCGGCCTCGCGCTGGCGCTCAAAGGGTTTGCCGCCGCCATGCTCGGCGGCATGGGCAACCCCAAGGGCGCGCTCGTCGGCGGCCTGCTGCTCGGCATTCTTGAGGCGATGACGGCCGGCTATATCAGCTCGCAGTATAAGGACGCGGCCGCGTTCGTCGTCATTCTCGCGGTGCTCTTCGCCATGCCGCAGGGCCTGTTCGGCCGCAAGTCGACGGATCGGGTGTGACCATGCGGCTCTCCAGCAAGGCAACCACGCTCCTCATCCTCGCAGCGGTCATCGCGATCGCGCCGGTGTTCTTTCCGTCGTCCTATTATTTCCGTGTCGGCTCGCTGATCTTCGTCAACGGCCTGGCGGTGACGGGCCTCGTCATCCTCATCGGCTATGCCGGTCAGATCAGCCTCGGCCACGCCGGTTTCGCCGGCATCGGCGCCTATGCCTGCGCGCTGGCGCCCGTGCATCTCGGCCTGCATCCGGCGCTTGCCGCCGTGCTCGGCGCGCTTCTCTCCGCCGCCATCGCCTTCCTCGTCGGCCGGCCGATCCTGCGGCTCAAGGGCTATTATCTCGCCGTGGCCAGCCTCGGCTTCGGCATCCTCGTTTCCATGGTGCTCTCGAACGAGGCGCAGCTGACCGGCGGGCCGGATGGCATGGCGGTGCCGGAACTGGGCCTGCGCGCCGTGCTGAAGGCCATCGGCATCGACCTGTCGAACACCGAATTCTGGTATGCCTTCTCCGGCCTCGTGCTGGTGATCGGCGCCTGGCTGGCGCTCAATCTCTACCACAGCCCGACCGGCCGGGCGCTGCGTGCGCTGCATGGGTCGGAGGTCGCCGCCCGCACGGTCGGCGTCGATGTCGCGCATTACAAGCTCGTCGCCTTCGTCATCTCCGCGGTCTATGCCTCTGTGTCCGGCTCGCTCCTGGCATTGCAGAACAAGTTCATCACGCCTGATGTCGCGGGCTTCATGCATTCGATCGAGATGGTCACCATGGCCGTGCTCGGCGGCGCCGGTTCGGTCCTCGGCGCCATCCTGGGGGCGGCGATCCTCACCACGCTGCCGCAGGTGCTGACGGTCTTCCAGGAATATGAACAGCTCATGCTCGGTCTCGTGATGATGCTGGTCATGATCTTCATGCGCGAGGGCCTGCTGCCCTCCATCGCGCGCCGCATCCGGGGGAGAGCAGAATGAGCCTGCTTCAGATCGAAGGTTTGGGCATCGATTTCGGCGGCCTTCGCGCCGTGCACGATGTCGGTTTCTCCTTGAAACCCGGCGAGATCGTCTCTGTCATCGGCCCGAACGGTGCCGGCAAGACGACGCTGTTCAACATGATCTCCGGCGTCTACGCCCCGGCGCGCGGCCGCGTCGTGCTGGATGGCGAGGACGTCACCCGGATGCCGCCGCACCTTCTGGCGCGGCGCGGCCTTTCGCGCACCTTCCAGAACTTGCAGATCTTCCAGTCGATGAGCGTCTTGGAAAACGCCGTCGCCGGCCATCACCTGCACGAGCGCGGCTCGGTCTTCGCCGACCTCTTCTCGCTGCCCGCCGCGCGCCGCCGCAGCAAGGCATCGGAGGACAGCGCCCGCACGCTGCTCGACCGCGTAGGCCTCGGCCGTGCTGCCGAGCAGGAGGCGGGCTCGCTCTCCTACGGCGCGCTGAAGCGGCTGGAAATCGCCCGCGCACTGGCGCTGAAACCGCGCGTGCTGCTGCTCGATGAACCCGCCGCCGGCTGCAACGCCGTCGAGACGGAGGAGATCGATCACCTCATTGCCAAGGTTGCGGCCGAGGGCGTGTCGATCCTGCTGGTGGAGCACGACATGAAGATGGTCATGCGTATTTCCAACCATATCGTGGTGCTCGATCACGGGGAAAAAATCGCAGAGGGCGAACCCGCGGCGATCTCGCGCAATCCGCGCGTCATCGAAGCCTATCTCGGCGCCCAGGCGACGGAGGTCCAGAATGCTGACGGTTGAGGGACTGCGTTCACGCTACGGCCGCATCGAGGTGCTGCACGGCATCGATCTCGACGTCGCCTCCGGCGAGATCGTCACGGTGGTTGGCGCGAACGGTGCCGGCAAGACGACACT
Organism: Shinella sp. GW835-FHT14H05; assembly: GCF_058793575.1. Classification (NCBI taxonomy): domain Bacteria; kingdom Pseudomonadati; phylum Pseudomonadota; class Alphaproteobacteria; order Hyphomicrobiales; family Rhizobiaceae; genus Shinella; species Shinella sp. GW835-FHT14H05. Next base: position 225,649 of record NZ_JBXAFY010000001.1, read on the forward strand.
GCTGAAATGCCTCTCCGGCATCCAGCCGGTGTCGTCGGGCTCCATCGTCTTCCGCGGCGAGGCGCTGACGACCGTGCCGGCGCATGCCCGCGTGCGCCGCGGCCTCGCCCAGTCGCCGGAGGGCCGGCAGATCTTCACCAACCTCACGGTGGAGGAAAATCTCCGGCTCGGCGCCTATCTCTTCGCCGATGACAAGGTGGAGCGCGACATGCAGGATGCCTTCGCCATGTTCCCGATCCTCAAGGAGAAGCGGAACCTTGCGGCGGGCGGTCTTTCCGGCGGGCAGCAGCAGATGCTGGCAATCGCCCGTGCGCTGATGGCGCGCCCCTCCTGCCTGCTGCTCGACGAGCCGAGCATGGGCCTCGCCCCCATCCTCGTCGCGCAGATTTTTGACGTGGTGAAGAGCCTGAAGGCGCTCGACGTCACCGTGCTTCTCGTCGAGCAGAACGCTTTCGGTGCGCTTTCGGTCGCCGATCGCGGTTATGTCATGGAGACAGGGCGCATCACCATGGCCGGCCCCGCCGCCGCACTGATCGCGGACGAACGCATCCGCGCCGCTTATCTGGGAATATGACACCATGACCGTCACCATCGCCCGCGAAAACGCCATTGCCGTCGTCACCGTCGACAATCCGCCCGTCAACGCCCTGTCGCAGGCGCTGCGGCAGGCGCTGGTGGAGGCGGTGGCGGAACTGGATGCGGACGCGACGGTCAAGGCCGTCGTGCTCATCTGCGCCGGCCGCACCTTTATTGCCGGGGCGGATGTCAGCGAATTCGGCAAGCCGCCGCTGCCGCCGCACCTGCCGGATGTGGTGGCGCGCATCGAGGCGGCGAAAAAGCCCTGGGTCGCGGCGATCCATGGCAGCGCGCTTGGCGGCGGGCTGGAAGTGGCGCTCGGCTGCGCCTATCGCGTGGCGGTCGCCTCCGCCAGCCTCGGCCTGCCGGAAGTGAAGCTCGGCATCATTCCCGGTGCCGGTGGCACAGTTCGCCTGCCAAGGCTGATCGGCCCCGCGGCGGCCGTAGATCTGGTGACGAGTGGCAGCCCGATCGGCGCCAAGAAGGCCGAGGGGCTCGGCCTCATCGATGCGATTCTTGACGGCGACGTCAGGGCCGGCGCGATCGCCTTCGCCGGCGACGTAGCGGAAAAACCCTTGCCGCAGCCGATCTCCAGCCGCGACGTGCCGGCAGTCGATGCGGGCTTCTGGGAAAGCGCGGAAAAGGCGGTCGCCGCCAAGGCGAGACGCGAAATCGCGCCGCTCAGGGCGCTCGCCTCGGTGCGCAACGCCAGCGAGACGGATTTTGCCGGGGCCATGGCTTTCGAGCGGGAGACCTTTCTGGATTTGCGCGGTTCCGAACAGGCGGCGGCGCTGCGTCATGTCTTCTTCGCCGAGCGTGCCGCGCCGCGCCCGCCGGAGCTTGCCGGGATCACGCCGCGTGACATCCGCTCCGCGGCCGTCATCGGTGGCGGTACGATGGGCGCGGGCATCGCCGCCGCGCTGCGCGACGCCGGCCTGCCGGTGGTTCTCATCGAGCGCGATGCGGCAGCGGTCGAGCGCGGGCTCGCCAATGTCCGGGCCATCTATGAGGGGTCGGTGAAGCGCGGACGCATGACGCAGGCGGTGGCCGATGAGCGTATGGCCGGCGTCACCGGTGGCGATGATTATGGCTTGCTGGCCGATACGGATCTCGTCATCGAGGCCGTCTTCGAGGATCTCGCCGTCAAGCGCGCGGTTTTCGAAAAACTCTCGTCGGTCTGCCGGCCGGATGCGGTGCTGGCCACCAACACCTCCTATCTCGACCCGAACGCGATCAGCGAAGGCGTAAGCCATCCCGAACGCTTCCTCGGCCTGCATTTCTTCAGCCCGGCGCATATCATGAAGCTGCTGGAGATCGTGCCGACGGAAACGACCGCGCCGGACGTTCTGGCAACCGGTTTCGCACTCGCCCGCCTCCTGGGAAAAATCCCCGTCCGCGCCGGCATCTGCGATGGTTTTATCGGCAACCGCATTCTGAAGGTCACGCGCGCCCAGGCCGAGCGGCTGCTGCTCTCCGGCGCGACGCCGTCCGCGGTCGACGCCGCCATGCGCGCCTTCGGCCTGCCGATGGGGCCGTTCGAGGCGCAGGATCTCGGTGGCCTCGACATTGCCGCCTTCCAGCGCAAGGCGGCGCGCGCACGCGGCGAAACACCCTTCGCACCCGTTGCCGATCGGCTTTGCGCCATCGAGCGTTTCGGCCAGAAAACCGGGGGTGGCTGGTACGACTATCAGCCGGGCGACCGCGCGCCAAAACCGTCGGAAGCGGTGGCGGCGATCATCGCTGAAGAGGCGGCGGGCCGCCCGCAGCGCGTGTGGAACGAGGCTGACATCGCCGACGCCATCCTGCTGCCGATGGTCAAAGAGGCGACGCGTATTCTGGAGGAGCGCGTGGCGCTGCGTGCGGCCGATATCGATCTCGTGAAAATCCACGGCTACGGTTTTCCGCGCTGGCGCGGCGGGCCGATGCATTATGCCGAAGCGCGCGGGCTTGCCGAGGTCGTTTCAGTGCTGGACCGGCTCGCTTCGGACGGCCTTGCCGATCCACCTTGTGCAGGCCTGCGTCGGTCGGCGGAAGCCGGTAGTTTTTCAGCGCTTGCGAAATAGAGACGATAGGCAAGCGCTGCGGACTGTGATGAGATAGTTTGGGAGTGTGGGCATTCTGCTGGAGCCGGGGAGGGCGCGATGCAGTCGCTGATGACGCCGGGACACAAGCCGGTGGCGGTGGAAATTCTGGAGGCCGAGATCCGCCGGGTCTGCGGCTCCTTCGACCTGGAGCCGATGCGGCGGGGCGGTGTCGTCAATGGCGATGTCACCACACGGCGCGTCGGGCCGTTCGATACGGCGATCGTGGCGCTCGATGCCTCGGAGGTCGCGCGCAACACCCGCTCCATCCGGCAGGATCCCGGCGAATATTTCTTCCTGCTGGTACAGGATGCCGGCCAGTGTCGCGTCGAGCAGGGCGATCATGTCGCGGAACTCTCGCCCGGCGACATGTTCCTCGTCGATTCCGTCAAACCCTCGACCTTTCTCTATCGTGGCGAGCGTTCGAACCAGGTGTCGCTGCACATTCCGCGCGACGAGATGGTGCATCGCTTCGGCAATGCCTGTACCGGCGGGCTTTCGATCTCGCGTGACGATCCGCTTTGGCTCGCCATGCGCGCGGTCATAGCCAAGATGCTGATGGAGGAGGGCGCGCAGGCGCAGCTTGGTGAAGCCTTCCTCTGCCTGATGGGCGCCTACCTGCATTCGACGCGCGTGATGGGCGCCGCCAGTCCGGCCGAGACGCTGCTCTCGCGGGCGCTTGCTATGATCGACCGTCACCGCGCGGACCCGGCGTTCGGCCCGCGCGAACTGGCCTCGCGCCTCAATGTGCCGGAGCGCACCTTGCAGCGGCATTTCCGGCCGCTCGGCGAAACGCCCGGGCACCGGCTGCTGAACCGCCGGCTGGAGCTTGCCCATGCGCGGCTTTCTACCCGCAAGGGGGATCAGCCCGCGGAAGGGGTGACGGCCGTCGCCTTCGATTGCGGCTTCAACGACCTTTCCTATTTCTACCGCGAGTTCCGCAAGAAATACGGCACGACGCCGGGCGCGGTCGCGCGCTGCCATTGACGCTTTTGTCCAAAAGGCGGGACGGCACCGTCCAAGTCTGACGCCCCGCCAACGCCTATTCTCTGCCACCAGATGTGCCCGCCGGAGGTGGGCCGTTCCTTGGAGGAGGCGGAAATGATGGAATTCAAGGCAACGATTGGCGGCAAGCCGGCCAGTGTCGGCTCGGACTTTGCCGTGCTGAACCCGGCGACGGGCGAAGAAGTCGGCCGCGCGCCGAACATGGGCGGAGCGGAGCTCGATGCCGCCGTCGCCGTCGCCAAGGCGGCGTTTGCGACGTGGTCGGCGCAGAGCGACGAGGCCTTGCAGGCCGCCTGCGCCGCCGTGACGGCGAAGATCGAGGAGCATGCGGCGGAACTCGCCGAGATCATCACGCTGGAGCAGGGCAAGCCGCTGAACGGCCTCGGCTCGCGCTGGGAGATCGGCGGCGCTGTTGCCTGGGCGGGTTATACGACCGGGCTCTCGATGCCGGTCAAGGTGTTGCAGGATAATGAGCAGGGCCGGATCGAGCTCACGCGCAAGCCGCTGGGTGTCGTCGGTTCCATCACGCCGTGGAATTTCCCGGTGATGATTGCCGTCTGGCACATTCTTCCGGCGCTGCGCACCGGCAATACGGTCGTCGTCAAACCCTCGCCCTATACGCCGCTTTCGACGCTGCGGCTCGTCGAGATCATGAACGAGGTGCTGCCGCCGGGTGTCGTCAATGTGGTGACGGGCGACGACAAGGCGTTCAATCTCGGCGGTGCCATGTCGGCGCATCCGGATATCCGCAAGATCGTCTTCACCGGCTCCTGCGCCACGGGGCAGAAGGTCATGCAGTCCGCTGCCGAGACGATGAAGCGGCTGACGCTCGAACTCGGCGGCAACGATGCCGGCATCGTGCTGCCGGATGCCGATCCGGAAAAGATTGCCGAAGGCCTGTTCTGGGGTGCCTTCATCAACAACGGCCAGACCTGCGCGGCGATGAAGCGGCTCTATGTACACGACTCGATTCATGACGCCGTCTGCGATGCGCTCGTCGCCTATGCGAAGGCGATCCCGGTCGGCAACGGCATGGAGGAGGCAAGCATATTGGGGCCGATCCAGAACCGTATGCAGTTCGACAAGGTTTCGCGCCTCGTCGCGGATGCCAAGGGGCGCGGCAAGGTGCTGCTCGGTGGCGAGCCGGGCGAGGGCCTGTTCTTCCCGCCCACCATCGTTTCCGGCCTTCGCAACGGCGATGCGCTGGTCGACGAGGAGCAGTTCGGCCCGGCGCTGCCGATCATCCGCTACTCCGATGTTGAGGAGGCGATCCGGCTTGCCAATGACAGCCCGAACGGGCTCGGCGGCTCCGTCTGGTCCTCGGATATTGCGGCGGCGAAGAAGGTCGCGAGCCGGCTCGCCTGCGGCTCCGTCTGGATCAACAAACACGGCGCCATCCAGCCGAATGCGCCCTTCGGCGGCGTGAAGGCCTCCGGCATCGGCGTCGAGTTCGCCGAAGAGGGGCTTGCCGAATACACCGATATCCAGGTGGTCTTCGCCTGACAGAACCAAGCAAGAAGAGGGAACGATCATGAGACTTTTCAAACACCTGGCCTCGACGGCGCTGGCGCTCGGCCTTGCCGCCGGTGCCGCGGCCGCGCATCCGCTCGACGGGCTGACGGCCGAGGAATACCAGAAGATCAACCAGATCCTGCGCGGTGAGAAGGTCGCGGACGACAACACGCTCTATCCGCTGATCGAGCTGAAGGAGCCCGCTAAGGCCGACGTGCTGGCGTGGAAGGAAGGCGATAGCCTCGACCGGAAGGCGACGGTATATTTCACCAGCGCCGAGGGGTTCAGCGAGGCGGTCGTCAACATCACCAAGGGCACGGTCGAGAGCAACGCCAAGACGGCCGGCCAGCCGATGGTGCTTTTCACCGAGTTCATGAATGCGCTGGAAGGCGCGCTCGGCCATCCGGACATGGTGGCGGGGCTTGCCAAGCGCGGCCTGAAGCCGGAACAGGCCTTCTGCCTGCCGCTGACCGGCGGCAACTTCTTCACGGAGGAATACCAGAATTCCCGCCTGATGAAGGTGCCGTGTTACCAGGTGCCGGAAGGCTCCAACTTCTATGCCAAGCCGGTCGAAGGCCTCTTCGCTGTCTACGATATCGGCAAGAAGGAAGTGCTGCGCGTCATCGATACCGGCGTCGTCGAAGGACCGAAGGATGGCTGGGGTTATACGGAGGAGGAGGTCGCCAAGCGCCTGCCACTGCGTCCGGAAACCAAGCCTGTCAAGCTCGTGCAGGAAGGCGGCCCGAACTACAAGATCGACGGCAGCCATATCGAATGGGACATGTGGCGCTTCAACTTCCGCGTCGACAAGCGCCCCGGCCTCGTCGTCTCCAATCTCGATGTCAACGACGCCGGAACCTGGCGTTCGGTCATCTACCAGGCGCATCTCTCCGAAGTCTTCGTGCCCTATATGGACCCAACGGAAGGCTGGTACTGGCGCACCTACATGGACAGCGGGGAATATGGTTTCGGCCTGTTCCTGAGCCCCTTGCGCGCCGGCATCGATTGCCCCTCGCACGCGACTTTCTTGCCGGCGACGATCGCCGACGACAAGGGCGCGCCGCTCGTCATTCCCGATGCGATCTGCGTCTTCGAGCGCAATATCGGCGATCCGGCCTGGCGCCATTTCGAAGTCTTCGCGCAGACGCCGGAAAACCCGGTGCCGGCGGAAGGGCGGCCTGCGACCGAACTTGTCGTGCGCACGGCCTCGGAAGTCGGCAACTATGACTATCTGATCGACTATCGCCTGCAGCAGAACGGCCAGGTCAACATCTATGTCGGCGCCACCGGCCTCGATGCGGTGAAGGGTGTCGCCTCCACCTCGATGAAGGACCCGACGGCAAAGGCGGACACGGCCTATGGCACGCTGATCGCACCGAACCTCGTTGCCGCCAACCACGACCACTACTTCAACTTCCGCATCGACTTCGACGTCGACCAGCCGATCAACCATTTCTCGACGATGGACATCGTGCCGGCGAAACTCGACGCGTCGAGCCCGCGCAAGTCGATGTGGACGGTCGAGCACAAGATGCCGATGACGGAAATGGAGGCGCGCTACAAGCTTTCGTCCTCGCAGCCGCGCTACTTCCACATCTCCGACCCGTCGCGTGAAGGTTATCTCGGCCATGAGCCGGGCTACATGATCCACCACGGGGACGTGTCCTACGGCCCCTTCGATTTCGAGAACGACCCGCCGATGAAGCGCAATGCCTATATCGAATATTCGGTGTGGAACACGGTCTACGACCCGGAACAGCGGTATGCCGGCGGCAAGTTCGCCATGCAGAGCGATGGCTCCGATACGCTCGCCGAATGGGTGAAGAAGGACCAGAGCCTGATGGGCAAGGACATCGTTACCTGGTTCTCGGCCGGCTTCCACCACATTCCGCGCATGGAGGACTGGCCGGTGATGTCGACGGAGTGGAAGACCGTGCACATCATGCCGCACAACTTCTTCGCCCATAATCCGGCGCTGACGATCAGGAAGTAGACGCCGCAGGGGCTCCTCACAAATGTAAAAAGCCCGGGAGCGATCCCGGGCCTTCTCTCAGTCCACCGGCTGCATGTCCCCGAACACCGTCGGGATCAGCTCCGCCACCGTTGGATGGATATGCACCGCGTGGGTGATCGTCGTGTAGGGCTTGCCTGCATACATCACGTCCAGGATGCTCTGCACCGCCTCGTCGCAGCTCGTGCCGAGGAGGGAGGCGCCGAGGATTTCCTTGGTCTCGGCATCGGCGATCACTTTCATGAAGCCGAGCGTTTCGCCCTTTTCCTTGGCGCGGCCCACCCGTGTCATCGGGCGGGTGCCGATCAGCAGTTTGCGGCCGGTCTTGCGTGCCTCCGTCTCGCTCATGCCGGCGCGGCCGAGGGGCGGGTCGATGTAGAGCGCGTAGGTCTGGATGCGATCCGAGACCTTGCGCGGCTTGTTGTCGAGCAGGTTGGCGGCGACGATTTCGAAGTCGTTATAGGCCGTGTGGGTGAAGGCGCCGCGGCCGTTGCAGTCGCCCATGGCGAAGATGCCCGGCACGTTGCTTTCGAGCCGCTCGTCCACGCTAACATAGCCGCGCTTGTCCACCGTCACACCCGCCTTGTCGAGGCCGAGATCGTCGGTGTTCGGCCGCCTGCCGGTGGCGAGCAGGATGTGGGAGCCGGTGATTTCTGGCGGACCGGCCGTGCAATCGACGCCGACCCCGACGCCATCCTCCTGCCGGAAGAAACGAATGCACTCCGCGCCGGTGCGGATATGGATGCCTTCGCGCTCAAGGATGTCTCGCACGGCGGCGCTGACGTCCTCGTCCTCGCGGGCGATCAGCCGTGGCCCTTTCTCGACCACCGTGACCTCCGAGCCGAACCGGCGGAACATCTGGGCAAATTCCAGCCCGATATAACTGCCTCCGATGACAACCAGGTGTTTCGGCACCGCGGCCAGGTCCATCATCGACACATTGTCGAGATAGGGCACGTCGCCGACGCCCGGGAAATCCGGCACGACGGCCCGGCCGCCGACATTGAGGAAGATCTGTTTGCCCGACAGCAGTTCGTCGCCGACGCGGATCTCGGTCGGGCTTTCGAAACGCGCATGGCCGCGGATGAAGGTCAGGCCCTCCATCCCTTCTAGCCAGTCCTCGTTGCCCTTGCGGGCGTCGAAGCGCACCTTGTCCTTGCGCGCCATGACCTTGGCGAAGTCGATGGAGATATCCCCCGTCACCACGCCATACTCGGCGCCGCGGCGGGCGAGGTGGGCGGCGTAGGCGCTGGCGACCATGGCTTTGGTCGGCATGCAGCCGGTGTTGACGCAGGTACCGCCGACGAGCTTGCGCTCGATGAGCGCGACCGTCTTGCCGGCGGCCGTCAGCCGGCCGGCGAGCGACGGGCCGGCCTGGCCCGCCCCGATGATGATGGCGTCGAACGTGCGCATCAGACGACCGACGAGACGACGAAGAGGCCGAGCAGCACGGCGACGGCATCTTCCAAGAGTGCGATCGGCAGGTCCCTGCCGCCGGTGGCCGCGACGAGGCGCTGGCGGGCTTCCGCGCCGCCGAGCGTGCCGATGACCGCGCCGATGACGCCGGCAACCAGACCCCCGATCAGCGCGCCGCCGGCCGTGCCGATGACCGCGCCGCAGAAGGCGCCGCTGACGATGCGTGCGCCGAATTGCTGCGGCACCTTGCGGCTCGGCGTGCTCGGCAACTGGTCGGTGACGAATTCGACCAGCGCCAGGATGCCGAAGATATAGGGCGTGAAGCGATAGCCCATGAAGGCCGCCCAGATGCCGGAAACCGGCAGCCAGCCCAGCGCGGCGCCGATGCTGACGGCGGCTGGTGCTGTCATCGCCCGAAGCCCCGCCACCACGCCGATCAGCAAGGCAAGAATATAGATGCTCATGTGTCCCCTCATGAAATCTGCGCCGGACATCGGCCCGGGACGTTTCCCCGGCAAGGTGATGAAATGCGGTCTTTGAAAATGGGAGCGGGCCTTCGCGAAGAGTGTCGGATGCGACCGGCAATTGCAACGCGTTTCTGTTGCCAAAACCGTTCTCGTCGCACAATCTTGAAAGCGCTTTGAACGCGGCAACAAACGTCGTGCAAAGTCTCGCTGGCGCGGTCTATTTTTTGCGATTCACTGCCATATATGAAATGCTTTGCCCGGACGGGCGTTCCCAAACGTGGTCTGAATGCCACTCCGGGTTCCCGCACAGAACGAAAGGTTTTCTCATGCGCCCTGCAGTCAAATTCATCGGAGCCGCTCTGGCCCTCGGCCTCATGGCTGGTGCCGCCCAGGCCCAGGTCGTCGTCTCGTCGAAGATCGACACCGAGGGTGGCGTGCTCGGCAACATCATCCTCGCCGTGCTGAATGCCAATGGCATCGAGACGACCGACCGCGTGCAGCTTGGTGCCACGCCGGTCGTGCGCCAGGCGATCATCGCGGGCGAGATCGACATCTACCCGGAATATACCGGCAATGCCGCCTTCTTCTTCGAGAAGGCCGACGATCCGGCCTGGAAGGATGCGGCCAAGGCCTATGAGCTCGCCAAGACGCTCGATTTCGACGCCAACAAGATCGTCTGGCTGACGCCGTCGCCGGCCAATAACACCTGGGCGATCGCGCTGCGCAAGGATGTGGCCGAGCCGAACAAGCTCGTGACGCTGACCGACTTCGGCAAATATGTCGCCGGTGGCGGCCAGGTGGTGCTTGCCGCTTCCTCCGAATTCGTGAACTCGGCTGCGGCCCTGCCGGCCTTCCAGACGACCTACGCCTTCACGCTGAAGCCGGAACAGCTGATCACGCTTTCGGGCGGTGACACGGCTGCCACGATTGCCGCCGCCGCCAACCAGACCAACAATGCCAATGCCGCGATGGTTTATGGCACGGATGGCGGCATCGCGCCGTCGGGCCTCGTCGTTCTGGAAGACGACAAGGGCGTGCAGCCGGTCTATCAGCCGTCGCCGATCATCCGGGAAGAGGTGCTGAAGGCCAATCCGCAGATCGAGGAAATCCTGAAGCCCGTCTTCGAAAAGCTCGATCTCGTGACGCTGCAGGATTTGAACGGCCGCGTCCAGGTTGGCGGCGAGCCGGCCAAGGCCGTTGCCGAGGACTTCCTGAAGAAGAACGGCTTCATCAAGTAAGCTCGCTTGTCCTCCGCCCGGCCGGGCGGAGGACGTCTCTCCCCGAAAGGTGCGCATGCGGTTCAGGATCGACAAGCTCGGCGTGGTGATCGCCGCATTGCTGGCCTATGGCGCGTTTCTGGCGCCGTTCGCCAATTTTCGCGCAAACCGAATCGTGCCCGGCGAGGCGCGGTCGATCATCGAGGCGCTTCCCGCCGGGCTGGGCGCTACGTTCCTCGTCTTTGCCGTCGTCGCCATCGTCCTCATCGTGGCGAAGACGCCGACCCTCTTCCGGCTGGTGCTGGGCCTTGTCGCGCTGCTTGCGCTTGCCATCCTCATCGGCCTTGCCGCCGGCCACCTGACGCCGCCGGAGAATACCTATGCCCGCGTCTCGCCGGCCTCGGGCTTCTGGCTCACGAGCTTCGCTTTCGCCCTGGTGACCACCGATGCGCTGGCGCGGCTGAAACTTTCGCCGCTTGCCCGCGTCGCGCTGCTCGCGGCCGTTGCCGCCGCTGCCGCAGCACTGCTGACGTCCGGTGTCTGGGATGGCATGTCGATCCTCAAGGAATATAGTAGCCGCGCCGAAACTTTCTGGCTGGAGGCGAGCCGGCATGTCGTGCTGGCGCTCGGCTCGCTGGCGGCTGCGGTGCTCGTCGGCCTGCCGCTCGGCATCCTCTGCCATCGCGTCGAGGCGCTGCGGGCCGGCGTGCTCAATGTGCTGAACATCATCCAGACGATCCCGTCGATCGCGCTGTTCGGCCTGCTGATCGCGCCGCTCGGCTGGATTGCGCTCAATGTGCCTGGGGCCGCGGCAATCGGCATCCGGGGCATCGGCGCGGCACCCGCTTTCGTCGCGCTCTTTCTCTATTCGCTGCTGCCGGTCGTCGCCAATACGGTGGTCGGCCTTGCCGGCGTGCCGCGCGATGCGAACGATGCGGCGCGCGGTATCGGCATGACGGACCGCCAGCGGCTCTTCGGCGTCGAACTGCCGCTCGCCTTCCCGGTCATTCTCACCGGCATCCGCATCGTGCTCGTGCAGAATATCGGGCTTGCGACGATTGCGGCGCTGATCGGCGGCGGCGGTTTCGGCGTCTTCGTTTTCCAGGGCATCGGCCAGACGGCCATGGACCTCGTGCTGCTCGGCGCGGTGCCGACCGTCGCGCTCGCCTTCGCCGCCGCCATCGTTCTCGATGCCGCGACCGAACTTTCCAGCAACAAACCCGGCAGGGCCGCATGATCGAGATCGACACCATCACCAAGCGCTACGGCGAAACGACCGTCGTCGACACGGTCTCGATGACGATAGCGCCGCGCACGATCACCGTCATCGTCGGCACGTCCGGCTCCGGCAAGACAACGCTGATGCGCATGATCAACCGCCTCGTCGAGCCGACGTCGGGAAAGATCCTGATCGACGGCGAGCCGAACAGCGCGATCCCCGGCTACGAGCTGCGCCGCCGCATCGGCTATGCCATCCAGGGCCATGGCCTCTTCCCGCACCGCACCGTCGGGGAAAACATCGCCACCGTGCCGACGCTGCTCGGCTGGGACAAGTCCCGCATCGATGCGAAGGTCAAGGAACTGCTGACGCTCTTCCAGCTCGATCCCGCTGCCTTCGGCCCGCGGTATCCGCACGAGCTTTCCGGCGGCCAGCAGCAGCGCGTCGGCGTCGCCCGCGCACTTGCCGCCGAGCCGAACATCCTGCTGATGGACGAACCTTTTGGCGCGCTCGACCCGGTTATTAGAGCGAAGGCGCAGGAGGACCTGCTGGCGATCCAGAAACATTTCGGCACGACCATCGTGCTGGTCACCCATGACATGGAAGAGGCCTTCCATCTCGCCGACAAGATCGCCGTCATGGACAAGGGCAAGATCGTGCAGTACGCCGCGCCCCAGGACATGCTGGTGAACCCGGCGACCGATTTCGTCGAGACGCTGATCGGCGCCGGCGAGCGGCCGTTCAGGCTGCTGTCGATCGGCACCGTCGCCGATGCGGCTGAGGCCGGCGAGGCGGAGGGCGAGCCGATTGCCGCGGCGCTCAGCCAGCGCGATGCGCTTTCCGCGCTGCTCTGGTCCGGCCGTGAGGCTCTGCCGGTCGTCGGCGCCGATGGTGCGCCGCTCGGCCGCGTGACGCTCGCCTCCCTGACCCGCCGTGCCGCGAGGCCGCAATGAAGCGGCTCCTGCCCAATCTCCTGCGACTGGCGGTGCTGGTGATCCTGATCGCCTTCCTCGTGCAGCCCATGCTGTTCGAGCCGCTGCTGAAGCCGCTCGCGCAGGCCAATGCGCCTGCGGTCTATAACCAGGGCAGCCTGCTGTCGCTGACGCTCTCGCATCTCGCCACGGTTTTCACCGCCACGCTCGCCGCGACCATCGTCGCGGTCGGGCTTGCCATTCTCGTCACACGGCCGATCGGCACGGAATTCCTGCCGCTGTCGCGCAGCCTGGTGAACATCGGCCAGACCTTTCCGCCCGTCGCGGTGCTGGCGCTCGCCGTTCCCGCCGTCGGCTTCGGCGAGAAGCCGACGCTGATCGCGCTCTTCCTCTACGGCCTGCTGCCGATCTTCGAGAATGCCATGACGGGTCTTTCCACCCTGCCGCCGGCGATCGTCGAGGCCGCGCGCGGCACGGGCATGACGGCGTGGCAGCGGCTGACCAAGGTGGAGCTGCCGCTGGCTCTGCCGGTCATTCTCGCGGGCATTCGTCTCTCGGTGACGATCAGCCTTGCCACCGCCACCATCGGTTCGACGGTGGCGGCCAAGACGCTCGGCGAGGTCATCATCGCCGGCCTGCAATCCAACAACCTCGCCTTCGTGCTGCAAGGCGGCCTTGTGGTCGCCGTGCTGGCGGTGCTGATCTACGATGCCTTTTCCGCTGTCGAGCGGGTGCTGGCGCGCCGGGCTGGACGGGTTTAGTCGTCGGTTTCCAGATCGTAGACGAGGATGCCCGCGATGCCGCCTTCGGCAGCGGCGACGAGCCGGCCGCCGGTCTGCTTGTGCTCCGGATCCTCCAGATAGGCATCCCGCGCAAAACTGTCGGCGAAGTCGACGATGAAGCCGTCGGCAAACCCCTTGTCCATGCCCTCTTCCGGGCTGACATTCGTGCCGATATGGACGGCGAGCATGCCCGGCAGGCGCTCCTTCAAGGCGTCGATCTCGTTGAAGAGCTCGGCCTTGTAGTGGGCGGAAATGGTGGGCTTGAAGTGGATGAAGACGCAGTGGCGGATCATGGTATCCCCTATCTTATGTCGGCGCGGGCACGGGGCCGCGCATCGTTGCGTTCATGCAGGAAGACCTGGGCCGGCAGCGCCGGCAGGCCGCGGATGATGTCGGCGCCCTTTTCGCCCACCATGATGGTCGGCGCATTGGTGTTGGACGAAGGAACGCGCGGCATGACAGAACTGTCGCAGACGCGCAGGCCTTCAAGCCCATGCACCTTCAGATCGAGGCCGACCACGGCGTCCGCCCCCGTGCCCATCTTGCAGGTGCCGACGGGGTGGTGGTCGGTCTTGGCATTGGCGCAGCCATAGGCAAACAGGTCCTCGTCGGTCATAGCCTTCGGCCCCGGTAGCCGCTCGGCCAGCACATAGGGTTTCAGCGCGGCCTGCTGCATGATCTCGCGGGCGAGCTTCAGGCCTTCGATCGACATTTTGCGGTCGTGCGGATCTTCCCAGTAGTTCGGGTCGATCAGCGGTGCGGCGGAGGGATCGGCGGAGGACAGCCGGACCGTGCCGCGCGAGCGCGGATGCAGGTAGGCGGAGTTCAGCGTCACGCCGGCGTTCTTCAGCTTTTCGACGCCCGCCTCGATGCCGGAGCCGAGGCCGAGGTGGAACTGGATGTCCGGCGAGCGCGCATCCGGATCGGCATACCAGAAGCCGCCGGTCTCGAAGAGCGAGGAGGCGACGGGGCCGGAGCGGAAGAGCACATATTGCAGGCCGGCCCAGAGCGTGCGGTGCAGCTTGGCGACGCCGTCATAGGTGTGGTCGCCGGTGCATTCGGAAATCACGAACAGGTCGAGATGGTCCTGCAGGTTGGAGCCGACGCCGGGCAGGTCGTGCTTGACCGCGACGCCGACGGATTTCAGGTGATCGGCCGGGCCAATGCCGGATTGCTGCAGCAGTTTCGGCGAGCCGATGGCGCCGGAGGAGACGAGCACTTCGCGTTCCGCCCGGATCGTCTCCATGCCCTTCGCCGTCACCACCTCGACGCCGATGGCGCGCGTGCCTTCCAGCACGATGCGGGCGACGCGGGCGCCGGTGCGGATCGTCAGGTTCTTGCGGTCCTTGATCGGCGAGAGGTAGGCGAGCGAGGCGGAGGAGCGGCGGCGGTTGCGCTGGGTCAGTTGGTAGAAGCCGACACCCGCCTGTTGGCGGCCGTTGAAATCGTGGTTGTAGGGAATGCCGAGCTCCTGGCCGGCGCGCAGATAGGCGTCGCAGATCGGCAGCGCCGAAACCGGCATGGAGACGCCGAGCGGCCCGCCATAGGAATGGTAGTCGTCGGCAAAACGCTGGTTGTCTTCGGCGCGCTTGAAATAGGGCAGGATTTCCCGGTAGCTCCAGCCCTCGCAGCCGTCTTCGCTGGCCCAGAGGTCGTAGTCGGCCGCATTGCCGCGGGCATAGAGCTGCGCATTGATGGAGGAGCCGCCGCCGAGAACCTTCGCCTGTGTATAGCGCAGCACGCGGCCCTTCATGTGCTTTTGCGGAACCGTCTCCCAGCCCCAGCTTGCAACACCCTTGGTCATCTTGGCAAAGCCGGCCGGCATATGGAACAGCGGGTTCCAGTCCCCGCCGCCGGCTTCCAGCAGCAGCACGCGCACGCTCGGATCTTCCGAGAGGCGGTTTGCCAGCACGCAGCCGGCAGGCCCGGCGCCGGTGATGATGTAGTCGTAGGTCATGTCTTCGTCCTCAGAATTTTTCGCGGGCGCGGCGGCTCACAGCCGGCCGATCGAAAGCCCGCCGTCGAGATTGATCACCGAGCCGGTGGCGAAGGCGAACTGGCCTGTCGCGAGGGCGGCGGCGGCGGAGCCTATGTCGTCCGGTTCGCCCCAGCGCTTCATCGGCACGAGGCCGCCTTCGATCAGCGTGTCGTATTTTCCCGAAACGCCGGCCGTCATGTCGGAGCGGATGATGCCGGGGCGGATTTCGAAGACGGAGATGCCGGTGTCCGCGAGCCGCAGCGCCAGCCCCTGGCTGAAGGCGGCAAGTCCGGCCTTTGTCATGCAGTAGTCCAGCCGTTCCGGCGAGGCGAGCGAGGCGGAGACGGAGGTGATGTTGATGACCGAGCGCGGGCCGGCGGCCTGTTTCGAATGCAGCATCGCCTTCAGCACGGCTTGCGTGAAGAACACCGTGCCGCGCAGGTTGGTGGCGACGATCGTGTCGAAGTTCTCCGGTGCGAGATCGAGGAAATCGCCGCGCACGACGGAGGCGATGCCGGCATTGTTGACGAGGCAGCCGATGGCGCCGAGCCGATCTTCGATCGCCGCGACGGTTGCGGCATGGCTAGAGAGATCGGCGAGGTCGGCCTTGAGGTAGATCGCGCGGCCGTCGAACTCGGCCAGCATGGCGTCGGTCGCGGCGTCCCCTTCGCCGATGCCGGTGATGGCGATGTCGAAGCCCTGCGCCGCGAGCGCTTTTGCGATGCCGAGGCCGATGCCGCGGCGGCCGCCGGTGACGATGGCGACGGGGCGTGCTGGTGTCGTCATGCGGCGAGATCCCTCGATTTGATGCGGTCCGCGACGCGCAGCGCCTGGGCGGCGACCGACAGCGCCGGGTTCACCGCGGCCGAGGTCGGAAGGTAGGAAGCGTCGACCACGAAGAGGTTCGGATGGTCATAGGCGCGGCTCCAGATATCGAGCGGCGCCGTCGCCGGATCGTTGCCGATGCGCACTGTGCCGCATTGATGCGAGGGCGTGCGCTTGTCGAAGGCGCGGGCGAGCACGATGGGGAAACCGGCCTTCTTCAGCGCGGCCTTCAACTTGGTCACGAGGTCGAGATGGGCCTGCCAGTTGGTGCGGGTCCATTTCATGACGATGCGGTCGCGGTCTACCGTGATGCGGCTTTCGGGATGCGGCAGGTCCTCGCTCATCGCGTAGAAATCGATGGCATGGGAGGCGACCTGTTCCAGCAGCCATTCCGGCGCGGAGGGCATATTGGCCTTCAGGATCTTTCCCGAGACGCGGCCGAGAAGCTGCACATTGCCGAGCGGCGCGCCGCCATTGCCGTCCGAAAGGTAGTAGTCGTTGAAGCCAAAGCTCTTCTGGTAGACGGAGGTGTTTTTATAAAAGGGCGAGACGCCGATCACGGCGCTCGAATTGTGGTTCATGAAGTTGCGACCGACCTGATCGGAGCTGTTGGCGAGCCCCTTGGGAAAGGCCTCCGAGGCCGAACGAAGCAGCAGCACGGCCGATTGCACGGCGCCGGCCGAGAGGATCACCAGTTTTGTCGAGATGCTGTGCGCCTCGCCGTCGCGCATGTAATGCACGGTCGAGATGGTGCGGCCGTGCGGGGCGGTGGCGAGCCTCGTCACCCGGCAATTGGTGCGCAGCTCGACATTCGGGTGCCTGAGGGCTTCGGCGAGGGCCGTGCTTTCGGCATCCATCTTGCCGTCGTTGGCGTTCGGATGCGCGTCCCATGGCGTCTTCGCCTTGGCAAGCCAGCGGTCGATATCGACACCGAGCGGCAGGGAATAGGGGTGCAGGCCGTTCGCCTTCATCTTCGCGCGCACCTTCGCGATTGCCGGTTCGTCCGGCACGGGCGGGAAGGGGTAGGGCGCGGAATGGTGCGGTTCGCTCGGGTCCTCGCCGAGCGTGCCGCGCACATTGTAGAGCTTTTCGGCGGCGGAGTACCACGGTTCCAGCTCTTCATAGGGGAAGGGCCAGGCGGGGGAGACGCCGTCGCGGTGCTTCATCTCCTCGAAGTCTTCCTTGCGGTAGCGCACAAGCACCGCCCCGTAGAATTTCGAGTTGCCGCCGACATTGTAGTAGTTGCCAGGGTTGAAGGCGGTGCCGTCGGCCTCGTACCACATCTCCTTCGGGCGGAAATGGCCGCGCTGGAAGATGGCGCGCTGGTCGCGGTTTTCCGGACGGTCGGGCAGGTGGTCGCCCGCTTCCAGGATGACGATCCTTGCGCCCGTCGGGGCGAGGGCGGCGGCCATGGTGGAGCCGCCGATGCCCGATCCGATGATGACGATGTCCGGCTGCGTTGTCATGGTCTACTCAGGCGATGCGAAGCTGGCTGGCGGGGTCGAAGAACACGGCCTTGTCGAGGTTGAAGGCGAGGCGCGCGGTCTGGCCGGCGGCGATGCGCACGTCGGCGCGAAGTCGTGCGACGATCTCCTTGCCGCCGAGATGGGTGACGGCGAAGGTGTCGGCGCCGGCGGGCTCCACCACCTCGATCAGGCAATCGCCCTCGGCAACGGTGCGGGCATTGCGGTCCGCGCCGTCCGGGTCGGTCAGGGCTTCCGGGCGGATGCCGAAGATCACGTCCTTGCCTTTGTAGGCGGCCAGTCCGCCGGGCGCGTTCGGCACGGACAGCACCAGCGGCTCGGCCTGGTGGCGGGCAAGCGAGACGGCCATGCCGGCGCCGTTCTGTTCGATCCTCGCAGAAAGCAGGTTCATCGCGGGCGAGCCCATGAAGTCGGCGACGAAGATGTTGGCGGGGTTGTTGTAGATTTCCGCCGGCGAGCCGAACTGTTGCAGCACGCCATCCTTCAAGACGGCGATCTTGGTGGCGAGCGTCATCGCCTCGATCTGGTCATGCGTCACGTAGACGATGGTGGTCTTCATGCGCTGGTGCAGGCGTTTGATTTCCGTGCGCATGTCGACGCGCAGCTTCGCGTCGAGGTTCGACAGTGGCTCGTCGAACAGGAAGAGCTTCGGGTCGCGCACCAGCGCGCGGCCCATGGCGACGCGCTGGCGCTGACCGCCGGAGAGCTGGCCGGGCTTGCGCTCCAGCAGATGGCCGATCTGGAGCATGTCGGCGACCTGCTTGATCGCCTTGTCGCGCTCTTCCTTCGGCACGCCGCGGATTTCCATGCCGAAGGCGATGTTCCCGCCGACCGTCATGTTCGGATAGAGCGCGTAGGACTGGAACACCATGGCGATGTCGCGCTTGGACGGGTGCAGACCCGCGACCGAGCGGCCGTCGATGGCGATGTCGCCCGACGTGATCGGCTCCAGGCCGGCGATGGTGTTGAGCAGCGTGGACTTGCCGCAGCCGGACGGGCCGACCAGCACGAGGAAGCCGCCCTGCTCGATCTCGAGGTTGATGTCCTTGAGGATTTCGAGCGAACCGTAGGATTTGCGCAGATTGCTGATCTTGAGGAAAGATGTCTGTGTTGAAGACATGGGGCTTATCCTTTCACGGCGCCGGACATCAGGCCGCGCACGAAGTACCGTCCGGAGACGATGTAGACGATGAGGGTGGGCAGTGCGGCGAGGATCGCGCCTGCGAAGTGAACGTTGTATTCCTTCACGCCGGTCGAGGACGAGACGAGGTTGTTGAGTGCCACCGTCATCGGCGTGGTGTTCGCGCCGGAGAAGGAGGCGCCGAACAGGAAGTCGTTCCAGATATTGGTGAACTGCCAGATGACGGAGACGACGATGATCGGCCCCGAGGACGGCAGCAGGATGCGGTAGAAGATCTGGAAGAAGCTCGCGCCGTCGATCTGTGCCGCGCGCACCAGCTCGGTCGGGAAGTTTTCGTAATAGTTGCGGAAGTAGAGCGTGGTGAAGCCGAGGCCGTAGACGATATGCACCAGGATGAGGCCCCAAAGCGAACCGGCTAGTCCCAGCATGCCGAGGATGCGCGCCATGGGGATCAGCACGATCTGGAACGGGATGAAGCAGGAGAGGAGCAGCAGGCCGAAGAAGATGTTCGAGCCCTTGAACTGCCACTTGGTGAGCACATAACCGTTGAGCGCGCCGATGATGGTGGAGATCGCCACGGCCGGCACGACCATCAGGATCGAGTTGATGAAGAAGGGGCGAAGGCCCGTCGGTTGCACGCCGATCTGCGCCGTCGACCAGGCTTGCAGCCAGGGCTCGATCGTCCAGACCTGCGGCAGGTTCAGCATGCCGCCCTGGCGGATTTCGTCCAGCGGCTTCAGCGAGTTCACCAGCATCACGTAGAGCGGCAGCATGTAGTAGACGGCGAACAGGATGAGCGCGGTGTAGATGAGGGCGCGCGTCAGCTTGTTGTGCGAGATGACGTTGTCGGGATTTTGAGCGCTCATCGGCCTTTGCCTCCGCGGATTTCGGAATAGAGGTAGGGGATGATGATCGAGAAGATCATGACCAGCATGATGATGGCCGACGAGGCGCCGATGCCCATCTGGTTGCGGGTGAAGGTGTAGGAATACATGAAGGTCGCCGGCAGTTCGGTCGCCTGGCCGGGGCCGCCGCCGGTCAGCGCCACCACAAGGTCGTAGGCCTTGATGGCGAGGTGGGCGAGCACGACGAAGGCCGACAGGAAGACCGGGCGCATCAGCGGAATGATGATGCGGCGATAGATGGTGGTGGTCGAGGCGCCGTCGATCTGGGCGGCCTTGATGATCTCGTTGTCGACGCCGCGAAGGCCGGCGAGGAACATCGCCATGACGAAGCCGGAGGACTGCCAGACGGCGGCGATTACCACGCAGTAGATGGCGTAGTTGCGGTCCTTGATCCAGTTGAAGGCGAAGCTCTCCCAGCCCCAGAGATGCATGGTGTTCTCAAGCCCGATGCCGGGATCGAGGAACCACTTCCAGGCCGTGCCCGTCACGATGAAGGAGAGCGCCATCGGATAGAGGTAGATCGGCCGCAGGATGCCTTCCGCGCGGATCTTCTGGTCGAGCAGGATGGCGAGCCCCAGACCCAGCACCGAGCAGATGACGATGTAGAGCGAGGCGAAGATCGCGAGATTGGAGATCGCCCGCCACCAGTGCGGCAGCGCCCAGAGCTTGGTGTAGTTGCTCAGTCCCACGAAGTTGTAGGAGGGCAGCATCTTGCTGTCCGTCAGCGACAGGAAGCCCGTATAGGCGATGAAGCCGTAGACGAAGACGAGCACGATGAGGAAACTGGGTGCCAGCACGAGCTTCGGCAAAAGCTCCTGCAGCCGGCTGCGGCTATCCATGGTCGATACCACCGTTGAAATCGGGTTGCAGGGCGGCGCGTGGCCCCCTCATCCGGCTGCCGCCACCTTCTCCCCGCCGGGGAGAAGGGCTTTGCCGCGACGTTCAAATCCCCTCTCCCCAGCGGGGAGAGGGTAGGGTGAGGGGCTAGCCCCTTACTTCGCAGCCTCGACGGCGGCCTTGAGTTCCGTCACGGCCTCCTCGGAGGAAAGCTCGCCGTTGAACTGGCGGGTCACGACGTCATAGATCGCGTTCTTGACGGAGGCCGGGTTGGCGTGGCCGTGTGCCATGGAACCGAACAGCGAGCCGTTGGTGTTGGCTTCCGCGAGGTCCTTGATGGCCTTCTTGCCGCAATCGTCGAAGGCTTCGTCCGAGACGTCGGTGCGCGCCGGCGCCGAGCCCTTGACCACGTTGAAGGCCGACTGGAAGGCCGGGCTCTCGATGGCGGATGCCATCACGAGCTGCGAGGGAACCTTGTCTTCGGCAACCTTGAACATCGCGAACTGGTCGGAGTTGAAGGTGACCGAACCCTGC
The DNA here is from genome assembly GCF_058793575.1 of Shinella sp. GW835-FHT14H05. Classification (NCBI taxonomy): domain Bacteria; kingdom Pseudomonadati; phylum Pseudomonadota; class Alphaproteobacteria; order Hyphomicrobiales; family Rhizobiaceae; genus Shinella; species Shinella sp. GW835-FHT14H05. The sequence goes on from NZ_JBXAFY010000001.1 coordinate 246,571, forward strand.
GTGCCCGGGAAGCGCATGCAGACGAAGTCCGTGCCCGGCTTCTTGCCGGCCTTGATGAATTCGCCCTTCGCCCAGTCGCCCATGAACTGCACGCCGGCCTTGCCTTCGATGACCATGGCGGACGCGAGGTTCCAGTCACGGCCCGAGAAGTTGTCGTCCACATAGGAGCGCAGCTTCGTCATGCGGTCGAAGGCTTCCTTCATCTGGGGGCTGCCCAGCGTTTCCGGATCGAGGTCGATGAAGGCCTTCTTGTAGAAGTCGTTGCCGAAGGATAGCACGACCGCGTCGAAGATCGTCGCGTCCTGCCACGGCTGGCCACCATGCGCCACCGGCGTGATGCCCTGTTCCTTGAACTTGTCGAGAAGGGCGACGAGTTCATCCCAGTTCGTCGGCTCCTTGCCGCCGGCTGCATCGAGGGCCGCCTTGTTGACCCAGACCCAGTTCGTGGAGTGCACGTTGACGGGTGCTGCGATCCAGTGGCCGTCATACTTCGAGAATTGCTGGAGCGCGGTCGGAATGACCTTGTCCCAGCCTTCCTTGGCGGCCACGTCGTCGAGATTGCCGAGTGCGCCTTCCTTGGCCCAGTCGAGAATGTCGAAGCCGAGCATCTGCACGGCGGTCGGGGCGTTACCGCCCGTGACGCGGGCGCGCAGAACCGTCATGGCTTCCGTGCCGCCACCGCCGGCAACCGGCATGTCGGTCCAGGAAATGCCCTTGGCTTCCAGATCCTTCTTCAGGACGTCGAGGGCGGCTGCCTCGCCGCCGGAAGTCCACCAGTGCAGAACCTCGACGCCTTCGGCTGCCTTGGTAGCGGACATGCCGCCCATGGTCATCATTACCGCGGCGATCGCAGTGGTTGTCAGAAACTTGCGCATCGTATTCCTCCCGTTTGCAAGTTCGAGGGCGAGAGCCTCCTCCCGCCGATTTCCCCGATGCCCTTGAAGGCATCGGAATTCCGTTTGCGGCTCAAAGTGCCGCGCCAATTTAAAACGTTGTAAATTTGCGGAGTCAAGTCGCTCCGGTAGCAGAGGCCATGTGCTTTCGCAAATGCGGTAAATTCAGGAAGTGCAGGCAATTGCCGCAAATCCGGGCGCTTTTTGCAGTGCACGGAAAACGTTTTAAATTCTGTGCAGCGCAAGATTGCTAGAGGCGGGGTGCGCCGGTATGGTGCCGCCGATCGACGTCCGCCATCCAAAGAAACGCACCCGTGTCCCGCATCGAAAAGCCCGCCGACAGTGAACCCGCCCGCAGCCCGCCCCGAGCCGGCAAGCCGACGCTGAAGACCATTGCCGAACTGACGGGCCTTGCGATCACCACGGTCTCCCGCGCACTCGGCAATGCGCCGCAGATTTCGGAAAACACCCGCCGGCGCGTGCACGAGGTGGCCGCCGAGATCGGCTACCTGCCGGACCGCGCCGCCCAGCGCCTGAAGACCGGCCGTACCAATGTCATTTCCGTGTTGCTCGACCCTCACGAGGAAATTCTGGGCTTCGGCACGTCCATCATGCATGGCCTGGCGCGCGCGCTCCAGGCGACGCCCTACCATCTCATCGTCACGCCGAATTTTCTCGACGGCAGCAATGTCGATGCGGTCAACTACATCATCCGCAACGGCATGGCCGATGGCCTGATCTTTTCGCGCACCGAGCCCTTCGATCCGCGCGTGCGGCTGCTGCTCGAAAACGGCTTTCCCTTCGTCACGCATGGCCGTACGGAGTTCTCCACCCCGCATGCCTTCGTCGACTACGACAATTTCGCCTTCGCCTACGAGGCCGCCAAGCGGCTGATCGTCAAGGGTCGGCGCAAGGTCACGATCATCCTGCCGCCGAAACGCCTCACCTTCTACCAGCACATGCTGCACGGCTTCATGACCGCGGTGCGCGAGGCGGGCATCGCCTACGAAATCCCCGAGGCGCTCGATCTCGACAGCCCCGCCGACATGATCCGCGACTATGTGCGCCGTCGCAGCGCCGAGCCCGATGCGCCGGATGGCTTCGCCTGTCCCGGCGAAGTCTCGGCGCTCGCCACCATCACCGGCATGAGCGACCAGGGTTTTACGCTGGGCACGGAATACGACATCGTCGCCAAGCAGACCTCGCTGCTGCTTAGCCAGATCCAGCCCAAGGTCGAGACGATCTACGAGGACCTGAAGGCGGCCGGCGAGGCTATGGGACAACTGCTCCTGCAGCGCATCGGCGGCGAGCCGGTCGAGGACCTGACGATCCTGCAGGACCCGCAATTCAGCTTCCCGACGCCCTGAGCGGGCGGCGGAGCCGATCCCTGCCTTGGTTGTCGGGAAGGGTTTGCTCATCGCGGCATCCACCAGCCGGTGCGCGCACCCATATGCATGTTGAGCGTCTTGGTCTCGGTATAGTCCTCCACGGCATGGCGGCCAAGTTCGCGGCCGAGGCCGGACTGGCGGTAGCCGCCGAAGGGGAGTTCCGAAGCGCCGTCCATGAAGGTGTTCATCCAGACCGTGCCGGCGCGCACCTTGCGGCCGATCGTCAGGCACGTATCGAAATCGCGGCTCCAGACCCCGGCCGACAGGCCGTAGTCGATGGCGTTTGCGATGCGGATCGCCTCTTCCGTCGTCTCGAAGGTCAGCACCGAGAGAACCGGGCCAAAAACTTCTTCGCGGGCGACCGTCATCTCGGGCAATACGCCGGAGAGGATGGTCGGCGCCATGAATTGGCCGAGGCCGAGATCGAGCGCGCCGCCGCCGAGAGCGACCGAAGCGCCGGCCTTGGTCGCGCCGTCCACATAGGAGCCGATCTTTTCGAGATGCTGCGGCGTGATGATCGCGCCGACCTGGGTGGTCGGATCGAGCGGATCGCCGACCTTCACCTTTTTCGCCAGCTCCGCGATGCGCGCGGTGACGTCGGCGGCAATCGACTTGTGCAGGATCAGCCGCGAACCGGCATTGCAGCATTCGCCGGCATTGAAATAGGCGCCGAAGACGGCGGCGTCGATGAACTCGTCAAGGTTCGCATCGGGGAAGACGATCTGCGGGTTCTTGCCGCCGAGTTCCAGCGAGACCTTCTTCAGCGTCTGAGCTGCATTAGCCATGGTCAGGCGACCGACGCCGGTGGAGCCGGTGAAGGAGACCATGTCGACATCCGGATGCGTCGTCATCGGCGCGCCGACCTCGGGGCCGGTGCCGGTGAGGATGTTGACGACACCGGCCGGAACGCCGGCTTCGATGAGGATCTCGCCGAGGACCAACGTCGAGCCGGAGGTGAGTTCCGACGGCTTGACGACCGTCGTGCAGCCGGCGGCGAGCGCGAAGGGCAGCTTCTGGCTGACGATCAGGAAGGGGAAGTTCCAGGGCGTGATGATGGAGACGACGCCGATCGCCTCGCGCAGCACGACGCCGAGCGTGCCCTGGCCGAGCGTGTTGTAGCTTTCGCCATGCAGGTCGCGGGCGAGGGCTGCGGCATAGCGCCAGATATCGGCGGCACCGCCGAGTTCGCCTTTGGCCTGGCTGATCGGCTTGCCGCTCTCGATGCAGTCGAGGAAGGCGAGTTCGTCGGCGCGTGCGGCGATGAGGTCGGCGGCCTTGAGCAGGATGTTGGAGCGCTCGGCGCCCGTCATGTTCGGCCACGGACCCTCGTCGAAGGCTTTGCGGGCTGCCGCGATGGCGCGCTCCGCATCGGCCTTGGTGCCGGCCGGATAGCGGCTGACCACGATGCCATGGCCGGGGGCGACGCGCTCAAGTGCCGGGCCGGCACCTTCCGTCCAGACGCCGTCGATCAGCATGCGGAAATCGCGTGCCTGGAAATTGTCGAGCGCCTTGGGTTTCACATGCGCGGTCATTACCATTCTCCCTTGAACTCTGCGGGGCGTTTCCCGGTGAAGGCGGCGACGCCTTCCTTCAGGTCCCCGGTCTTGGCGACGAGGATCGAGCCCAGGGCCTCCACCGCCGCACCATTGTCTTCATTGTTCGCCACCGCGATCATCAGCTTGGACACTTCCGTCGCCGCCGGCCCGCGCGCCGCGATGCGCGCCGCATAGGCCTTCGCCGCTTCGACGGCCGTTCCAGTGTCCACCACCTGATCGACGATGCCGAGCGTTGCGGCTTCCGCCGCCGTCAGCACTTCGCCGCCGAGCAGCATGCGCCGCACGGCCTGAGCGCCAAAACGCTTGACGAGGCGCTGCGTGCCGGACCAGCCGGGCACCATGCCGAGGCCGGCTTCCGGCAGGCCGATCTTCACCTGCGTTTCGGCGATGCGGATATCGGCGGCGGCCGCCAGTTCCAGCCCACCGCCCAGCGCATGGCCGTTGACGGCGGCGATCAGCGGCATGCGCAGCGTCGCCAGCCGCTCGAAGACGCGGTGGCCGAAGCGCACCCAGGCGTGGCCGAATTCGTTGGCCTCCATGCCGCCCCAGGCGCGGATATCGCCGCCGGCGGAAAAGGCCTTGCCCTCGCCGGTGAGGATCGCGACCCGCACCGCGGCATTCGCCTCGACGTCGTCGCAGGCGGCCGACAATTCCTTCAGCATGTCGATGTCGAAGGCGTTCAGCTTTTCCGGCCGCGCGATGGTGATCGTCGCGATGGCGCCGTCGATGGAGATGCGGATGCGCGGCTCAGCCATGGTGCGCTCCTGCCAGCTCGCGCGGGGCCTTCTGCGGCAGCGTCAGGCCGATCGGCGCATCGGTAAAGAGTGCTGCGTCCATCACCTTCAGGTCCGGCGAAACGATCAGCGCAAATTCCGACTGGTCGAGGATATGCGCCTGGAGATCGACGCCCGGCGCGATCTCGGTGAGCACGACGCCCTCGGGCGTCAGCTTCAGCACGCAGCGCTCGGTGACGTAGGTGATGTCCTGCCCCTGCGCGACGCCGCGCGGGCCGGAGAAGGTGACATGCTCCACGGCATTGACCAGCTTTTTGAGCTTGCCTTCCTTCTCGATAACGAGCTTGCCTCCCTCGACGGCGAGTTTTGCGCCGGCATTGAACATGCCGGAGAAAACGATCTTCTTCGCCCGCGCCGTGATGTCGACGAAGCCGCCGGCACCCGCCGTCACATGCGGTCGGAACGACAGTTTCGAGACGTTGACCGACCCGTCCTTGCCGATTTCCAGGAAGGAGAGCAGCGAGGCATCGAAGCCCGCACCCTGGAAATAGGTGAACTGGTAGGGCGAGGGCATGAAGGCATCGGCATTGGAGGCGCAACCGAAGGCGAAATCGAGCAGCGGCACGCCGCCGACGGCGCCCTGTTCGATAACCCAGGTGACCGCGCCATGCAGGCCTTCTTCCAGCAGGATGCGCGGAACGTTGGCGGAAATGCCGAAGCCGAGATTGACGGCGCTGCCGGCCTCCAACTCCTGCGCCACGCGGCGGGCGATGACCTTCTGGATGTTGAATTCCGGCACGCGGAATGTGTCGAGCGGCCTGAAAATCTCGCCGGAAATGGCGGGGTCGTACAGCGTCTGCGTCGTCTGCTTCTGGTCCGGATCGACGATGACGTAGTCGACCACCACGCCCGGCACGCGCACGTCATGCGGCTTCAGCGAGCCTTCCTTGACGATGCGCTTGACCTGCGCAATGACGATGCCGCCATTGTTGCGGGCTGCGAGCGCCTGGTCGAGCCCGCCGAGATAGGCGCCCTCGTGTTCATAGGTCAGGTTGCCGCGTTCGTCCGCCGTGGTGGCGCGGATGATCGCCACCTGCGGCGCGATCGCCTTGAAATAGAGCCATTCCTCACCGGCGAATGTGATCTTTTCCACCACCGGTTCGCGTGCGGCCGAAGCGTTCATCGCGCAGCCCTCGCGACGCGGATCGACGAAGGTTTCGAGGCCGACCTTGGTGATGACGCCGGGGCGTTTTGCGGCGGCCTCGCGGTGCATGTCGAAGAGGATGCCCGAGGGAATGTTGTAGGCGGCGACCTCGTCGCTGCCGATCATCTGCCAGATCAGCGGCGGTTCGGAAGAGGAGGGGCCAGATGGGTAGGAGCCGCCGACGATCTTCTTCAAAAGACCCTTTTTCGCGATGTAATCGACACCCTTGATGCCGCTCATGTCGCCGGCGGCGATCGGGTGCAGCGTCGTCAGGTTCTGCGGGCTGCCGGTCTCGTCGAAACGCTCGCCGATTGCCTTCAGCATCAGGTCCGGGCAGCCGAGACCGGAGGAGGAGGAGACCGAAACGACGGCGCCGTCCGGGATCAGGTCCGCGGCCTGGCGCGGAGTGATATGCTTGCTCATAGGACTTAAATTCCGGGTTCGATGCGGACCGCCTGGCCCGTGCGCGCCGCCTCGACGACGGCAAGCCCCGCCGCCAGCGACCAGACGCCATCCTCGCCGGTGGCGGACGGTTTGCCTTCGCCCTTGATGGCGGCATGGAAGGCTGCAAGGGCGGTTTCGTAGAGATTGCGGTGGTCGAGGGGCAATTCCTGCTCGCCGTTCGCGTCGCGCAACGTCACGGTGCCGGCGGCGCGCTGCGTCATGACGTTGCGACCGATCAGCGAGCCGTCCGTGCCATGCACTTCCAGGCCGGTTTCGGCGAATTTGGTGGTGAAACCATCGTGGAACTGGGCGATCACGCCGTTCCGGAAGCGCAGCACGCCCATCACGGCATCCTCCAGCCCGGCCTTCCCCATGCCGCCGGCCTGCGCGAAGGCGATCGCTTCCGCCGGATCGTCGTCGAGCACGAAGCGCAGCGTGTCGGTGTCGTGCACCGTGATATCGAGGATGACGCCGCCGCCGGCTTCCGGGCGATCGAGCCGCCAGCCCTGCAGGTGGGGCGGCAGGTAAACGGCGTGGAAGACGCGGGCGGAGAGCGGCGTGCCGATGCGGCCGGCCTTGATCGCCTCGCGCATCGCCCCGTGCGTCGCGGCATTGCGCAGGTGGTGGTTGGTCGCCATCACGACGCCGGCGTCTTTGGCGGCCTGGATCATCGCCCGGGCATCATCGAGCGACATGGCGAGCGGCTTTTCGCAGAGGATGTGTTTGCCCGCCTTGGCCGCGGCCAGCGCCTGGTCGCGGTGCAGTTCATTGGTCGTCGAGATGTAGACGGCGTCGATGCCGGGATCGTCGGCGATTTCGGCGAGCGTCGTCACCGATTTCGCGATGCCCTGCTCGGCGGCATAGGCCTTGCCGCGCTCGGCGTTCGTGCTCATCACGGAGACGATTTCGCCGCCCGTCGCGCGGATCGCGCCGATCACCCATTCCTTGGCGATCGTGCTCGCCCCGATCAAACCCCATCGTGTCATGCCGAAATCCTCCTCGTCTTGTCCTTCAGCCCGGCGCCGCAGCTCTGGCGCACCACAAGGCGCACGGAGCTGACGATCGCCTCGGGCTCCACCCGGCCTGCATTGACCTGTTTCAAAAGCATCTGTGCCGCGCGCCGGCCCATGCCCTGCGGATCGACGGACACCGTCGTCAGCGCCGGCACGGCGGTCTCGGCCTCGATCACGTCGTCGAAGCCGACCACGCCGAAATCGCGGCCGGGCTCCTTGCCGGCGGTGCGCAGGCCGTCGCAGACGCCGAAGGCGGCCGCGTCGTTGAAGCAGAGGGCGGCCGTCGGCGGCTCGGGCAGCGAGAGCGCGCGCTCGACGGCGGCGACCCCGCCGGCACGCGATGCCGTCGAGCCGATGACGCAGCTGTCGGGCGCGCCGAGGCCGGCTTCCGCCAGCGCATCGCGCCAGCCCTGCACACGCTCGGCAAAGACCGTGGTGTTGGCGATGCCGCCCAGGAAGGCGATGCGGCGATGGCCGAGGTCGATCAGGTGGCGCACGGCATCCTTTGCGCCCGCATAATTGTCGGAAAACAGCGTCGAGACCTTGGCGCCGACCACGTTGCGCACCACGGCGACCACCGGGATGCCGCTTGCGGCGAGCGGCTTCAGGTCGGACGCCTCCGTACCGCGGGCGGGAGATATGATGAGGCCGGCAATACCGTGTTCGCGCATCGAGGCGATGACTTCGCGCTGGCGATCGACGCTTTCGGCGGAGTTCGACAGGAACTGCACGTAGCCGGCCGACTGCATGACCATGTCCATGCCCACCGCGAGCTCGGCGAAGAAGGAGTTGGTGAGGTCGTTGACGATGATGCCGATGATGCGCGAGGAGGCGGATTGACGGAGGTTTGCCGCGCCGCGATTGTAGACATAACCGAGTTCGCGGATGGTGGCGTTAACTTTGGCGCGCGTCGTCTCGTTGACGAGGGGGCTCGACTGGAGGACGAGCGAGACGGTCGATTTCGACACGCCGGCGGCGCGCGCTATATCGACCACGGTCACCCGGCTCTTGTTCACGGTCATTCCTCCCAATGCGCGGCGTCTTTCGCCTGCTTGTTGATGTCAAGTAATTGGATCGTTCCAAATTTGTCAAGAGGTTTTTGTGACTCAAGGCCGAGGATGACGACGGAGGGTTGGGGCGGTGGCTTCCCGCATAACTTCGGTTGCTGCGCGCATGCCGGTCGGGGTAGCGTGTTTTCAAAAATCAACTTGAAATTTGGAACGATCTAAATTATTGCCCTGGAAAACCCTCGGGAGGATTTCATGTCGATCAGCCTTACCCTGCCGCAGACGGACGGTGGCCTTGCCCGTTACGATCTCGTCGGCACGCCGCTTGCCCGGCCGTCCGCGGTGCCGCGCTTCAACCGTATCGCCTATGCGGCGGCCCATGTGGTCTCGGACCCGCGTCGCGACACACGGCCGTGGGAGGCGCCGGCGGTGGACTGGGACGCGACGCTGGCCTTCCGGCATCATCTCTGGTCGCTCGGCTTCCGCATCGCCGAGGCGATGGATACGGCGCAGCGCGGCATGGGGCTCGATTGGGCGGGCGCGCAGGAGCTGATCAGCCGTTCGCTCGCCGAGGCGCGCACGGTGCCCGGCGCCGATCTCGCCTGCGGTGCCGGCACGGACCATCTCAACCCGGCCGATGCCCGCTCGCTGGACGATGTGATCCGGGCCTACGAGGAGCAGGTCGGCTTCGTCGAAAAACATGGCGGCCGGGCGATCATGATGGCGAGCCGCGCGCTTGCCCGCCTTGCCAAGTCGCCGGACGATTACCGCAAGGTCTACGGCCATATCCTCGGCCAGGCGAAGGACAAGGTCGTGCTGCACTGGCTCGGCGACATGTTCGATCCGCAGTTGAAGGGTTATTGGGGTTCTGAGGCTTTCGAGCCGGCGCTTGATGCGGTGCTCTCGATCATCGAGGAGAACCGCGACAAGGTCGAAGGCATCAAGATTTCGCTGCTCGAAAACGCCAAGGAAGTCGCGCTGCGCGACCGGCTGCCGGAGGGCGTGCTGTGCTTTACCGGGGACGATTTCAACTATGCCGAACTGATCGAGGGCGATGGCCGCAAATACAGCCATGCGCTGCTCGGCATTTTCGATGCGGTGGCGCCGCAGGCCTCCAAGGCGCTCGCTTCGCTTGCCGCCGGCGATGTCGAGACGTTCCGCGCCGTCATCGAGCCGACGGTGCCGCTGTCACGCAAGATTTTCGAGGCGCCGACGCAATATTACAAGGCGGGCGTCGTGTTCCTTGCCTGGCTGAACGGTCACCAGGACCATTTCACCATGCCGGCCGGCATGCAGTCCGCTCGCGGTGTCACGCATTATGCAGACGTCTTCCGCCTTGCCGACCAGGCGAATGTGCTCGACAAGCCGGAACTGGCGGCCGCGCGCATGAAAAGCCTGATGACGGTGCTGGGCGTCGCCTGAGATTAGCTGTGGATGACCGGCCCTTTGGCCGGTGCTCCCGGCCATCCGGCGTTAAACTCCGCTTCCTTTCGCAAGTGCTGGACGGGAGCGGACGATGACGGATGTGAAGATCGGCGAGAGCTGGAAGGCGCCGCTTTCGGCGGAATTCTCCAGCCCCTACATGGCCGACCTCAAGAAATTCCTGCTGGAGCAGAAGCAGGAGGGGCGGCGCATCTTCCCGAAGGGTGCCGAGTATTTTCGCGCGCTCGACCTGACGCCGCTCGATGAGGTGCGCGTCGTCATCCTCGGGCAGGACCCCTATCACGGGGAGGGGCAGGCGCATGGCCTGTGTTTCTCCGTGCAGCCGGGTGTGCGCATCCCGCCGTCGCTGGTCAATATCTACAAGGAGATGCAGACGGACCTTGGCATTGCGCCGGTGCGCCATGGCTTTCTGGCGCATTGGGCCAAGCAGGGCGTGCTGTTGCTCAACAGTGTCCTGACGGTGGAGATGGGCCGCGCGGCCTCGCATCAGGGCCGCGGCTGGGAGCGGTTTACCGATGCCGTCATCCGCGCCGTCAATGAGCAGGAAAAGCCCGTCGTCTTCATTCTCTGGGGCTCCTATGCCCAGAAGAAGGCGGCCTTCGTCGATCGCAGCCGCCATCTCGTGCTGCGCTCCGCCCATCCGTCGCCGCTCTCGGCGCATAACGGGTTTCTGGGCTCTAGGCCGTTTTCGCAGGCGAATGCGTTCCTCGAAGAACACGGCCGCAAGCCGATCGATTGGCAGCTTCCCGCGACACCGGAATAGAAATTGACATGCGGGGCTGCTAGACTTTGCCCCATGGCTCCCTCCGGCTCGGTCATCGACTGGCTTCTCGCTTCGGATCCCGCGATCCGCTGGCAGGTGCTGCGCGATCTCCTGGATGCGCCGGAAGCGGCGTGGCAGGCCGAGCGCGCCAAGGTGGAAACCGAGGGCTGGGGCGCGGAACTTCTCTCCCATCAGGATGCGGACGGGCAATGGGCCGGCGGCGCCTTCATGCCGGCGGATTATACGGAAGAGAATTGGCGCGAGCTCGGCCAGGCCTGGACCGCCACCTGTTTTTCGCTCCAGCAGCTCTACGATTTCGGTCTCGACCCCGCCTCAGACCGCGCGCGGCGTACGGTGGACCTCATCGGCCGGAATTCCCGCTGGGATCATGATGGCCAGCCGTACTGGGACGGCGAGGTGGAGGAATGCATCAACGGGCGCACGGTGATCGCCGGGACCTATTTCGGCGTCGATGTTTCGCCGATCGTCAAGCGCCTGCTCGGCGAACGGCAGGCCGATGGCGGCTGGAACTGCGAGCGTTGCAACGGCTCGCACCGCTCGTCCTATCACTCGACGATCAATGTGCTGGAAGGTCTTCTGGCTTATGAGCAGGCGGTGGGCGCCACGGCTGAAACACGCGCGGCACGAGCGGCGGGTGAGGAATATCTGCTGGAACGCGGCCTGTTTCGCCGCCTGAGCACCGGCGCGCCGGCCGATGAGCGCTACCTGAAATTCCTGCACCCGAACCGCTGGCGCTACGATGTCTTGCGCGGCCTCGAATATTTTCGTGCTGCCTCTCTTGCGACCGGCGCGGCGCCCGATCCCCGCCTCGGCGAAGCGATAGACCATCTGCGCGCTCGCCAATCGCAGGACGGCACCTGGCCGCTCGACTGGCAGCTCAAGGGGCCGGTCTGGTTCGAGATGGAGGCGGTGGGAGAACCCTCGCGCTGGGTCACGCTTCGGGCCTTGCGCGTCCTCAAATGGTGGGAGGAATACGCCGGCCGGTGACGGGCACCGGCCGGCGGGCTTCTTAGCGAACGAGCGTTTCGTCGAGCAGCGCCATCACCTTTTCCGCATCGATGCCGATGCAGGCGTGCTGGCTTGGCAGGTCGTCCCAGTTGCCGGGCGGGAAGCTGCGGCTGTCTGGCTTCTGGATCGTCTGGCCATCGGCGATGCCGCCGGCGACGACGCGGATCGCGCCCGAGCGGGTGGTGAAGAGGTCGGGGGCCAAGAGATAGATGCAGGCGCAGCTGTCATGCACCACCATGCCCTCATCCTTCACATGCTGGCCGTAGAAATCGATGTAGAACTGCGAGATGTCGGAGAGCAGCTTCAGGTGCTTGCCGTTCTGCGCGGTCAGTTCGGCGAGGCGCTTGCGCGTCATCACCGTCTTCATCGTCACGTCGAGGCCGACGACGACCACCTTCCACGGCGCCATCATCACCGCATCGGCGGCTTCCGGGTCGCCATGGATGTTGGCCTCGGCGGCGGGCGTGATGTTGCCGGGCACATCGAAGGCGCCGCCCATGATGATGACCTCTTTGACGAGGCCTGCAATCGCCGGGTCTTCCTTTAGCGCATAGGCGAGGTTCGACATGCGGCCGACGGCGATCAGCGTCACCTCGCCGGGATTTGCCCGCACGGTCTCGATGATGAAGCGGGACGCCGAACGCGGGTCGAGCGGCAGGTCTATCGTTTCCGGCACGTCGATATTGCCGAGCCCGTCATGGCCGTGGATCATCACTGGCCAGTCGATCGGGTTGCGCATCGGGTTGTAGGTCTTGCCGTCACCCTTGGCGACCGGCGCCGCGATACCCCATTCGCGCTTCAGGAACAGCGCGTTGCGCGTCGTCGTCTCGATCGAGGCATTGCCGAAGACGGTGGTAATGCCGATCAGGTCGATCTCCGGGTGATTGTGCAGGAACAGCAACGCCATCGCGTCGTCGACGCCGGGATCCGTATCGAAAATAACCTTATGCATGGTCGGTCTCTTGTTTGTTGTTGTTATGGAGATCGCGCGCTTACTGGAAACGGGCGATGGAGAAGGGGGCGAGCGCCGCGTCGCCTTCGCCCGCCAACAGCCGTGCGACATGGCGGCCGGTCGTTGCCGACAGCGTCAGGCCGAGATGGCCGTGGCCGAAGGCAAAGGCGATGCGCGGGTCGCCGGGATGCAGGCTGATGACAGGCAGCGTGTCCGGCGTCGAGGGACGGCGGCCCATCCACTCCGTGCCGCCCTCTTCCTGGAGATCCGGCACGTAGCGGCGCATTTTCTTGCGCATGGCGGCGGCGCGCTTGTAGTTGGCGGGGGCTTCCGGCGAGGCGAGCTCCACCGCGCCGCCGATGCGCAGCGCATTCTCGAAGGGGGTGGCGACGAAGCCGTGCTCGGAGAAGAAGACCGGCATTTCCAGCGTGGTCGAAGGGTTCATGAAGGTGGTGTTGTAGCCGCGCTCGGTTTCGAGCAGCACCGTCAGGCCGAGATCGGCGACGAAGCGGCGCGACCAGACGCCGGCGGTGATGGCGAGGCGATCGAAGGTGAATTCCCGTCCGCCTTCCGTGCGCACGATGACGCCATTTTCCGCGCGCGCAACCGAAGACACGGTGGCATCGAGCAGCGTCGCCCGCTCGCGCAGCACCGCCTGGAGGCGGCGTAGGAAGGTCAGCGGATAGTCGAAGGTCTTGTAGCCGTCGCTGAAGATTGCGCCCGCGAAGGCGCCCTGCAAGGCCGGCACGCGGCGGCGAGCCTCTTCAGTCGTCAGCTTCTCGACATTGCAGCCGATCAGCCGGGCATTTTCCGCCTCATGGGCGAAGGTCTTGTCGCGGGCAGCCGTGCTGTCGAAGACGGTGAGCGCGCCGGTGTCGCGCAGATGGCCGCTGATGTCGGCCAGGGTGCCGAGGCGGACATGATCGGCCTCCGCGGTCTTCATGAGGGACAGCATGGCGGCGCGGCTGGCGGCGACCTTGTCCGCGCTTGCCGAAAGCAGGAAGCGGATGAGCCAGGGGGCGAGTGCCGGCAGGTCCTGCCAGCGCACGGTGAGCGGCCCCTGCGGGTCGAGCAGCCATTTCGGCACAGACAGCAGCATGCCGGGCCGGGCGAGCGGATCGATTTCCGGTACGGCCAGGATGCCCGCATTGCCGACGGAAGCCGGCAGGCCGCCGGCGTCCCGCTCCAGGATGGTGACGCTGTGGCCCTGTTCCAGCAGATTGAGCGCTGTGGCGCAGCCCATGAGGCCGCTGCCGACGATACCGATATGCGCCATGCCGTCCCGTGCTTGTTCTATCTTTCGTTGCGACCGGCCGCGAAGCACCGCCTGTCGATCGCGCGGGACGATAGACGTAAACCGGACGTCTGTCGACAGACCCGCCGCCCGCGCCGGATCAGGCCTCCTGCGCGGGCTTGCGGCTTTGCAGCACGTTCCAGAGGAAGGCGAAGACGAAGAGGATGGTCATCAAAAGCACGATGGTCGGGGCCGGCGCGCTGTCGATGATGAAGCTCAGCCAGATGCCGAAGAAGGTGGCGCCAAGCGCAACGCTGACCGCGACCATCAGCATGCTCGGGAAGCGGCGGGTGACGAGCGCGGCGATGGCGCCCGGTGCCACCAGCATGGCGATGGCCAGGATGATGCCGACCGCCTTCAGCGCGCCGACGACGACGAGCGACAGCACGGCGAGCAGGCCGTAATGCAGCAGGTTGACGGGAAGGCCGATGGCGGAGGCGTGCTGCCGGTCGAAGGCATGCACCAGCAGGTCCTTGCGGAAGAGCAGGATGAAGGCCGTGGATGCGGCGGCGATCGCTGCCGTCTCGACGAGATCGGACACGGCGATGCCGAGCATGTCGCCGAACAGGATATGGTCGAGGTGGATATCCGGCTGGATCTTGACGTAGAGCACCAGGCCGAGCGCGAACATGCCGGAGAAGACGATGCCGAGGATGGTGTCTTCCTTTACCCGGCTGTTGTCCTTGAGGTAACCGGCAGCGAGCGCGCAGAATAGGCCGGCGACGAAGGCGCCGGCCGCAAAGGGCAGGCCGACGACATAGGCGATGACCACGCCCGGCAGCACGGCATGGGAGACCGCGTCGCCCATCAGCGACCAGCCCTTCAGCACGAGGTAGCAGGACAGCAGCGCCATCGGCACGGCGATCATCAGCGTCACCAGGAAGGCGTTCTGCATGAAGGCGAGCTGGAAGGGCATGATCGCGAGTTCGAGCGTCTCGTTCATAGCTGGGCGCCTTCTGCGGGTTCAAGCGCCAGCCGGCCCTTGCGGCGCGCGGCGAGGAGGCCGTGTTTGGGGGCGAAGAGGAAGGCAAGCAGGAAGATCACCGTCTGCAACACGACGATGATGCCGCCCGTCGCGCCATCGAGGAAGTAGGAGATGTAGGCGCCGACGAAGCTGGTGCCGGCGCCAAGGGCGGCTGCTATGACGATGAGGCGCTGGAAGCGATCGGTCAGCAGATAGGCGGTGGCGCCGGGCGTCACCACCATGGCGATGACGAGGAAGGCTCCGACCGTCTGCATGGCGGCGACCGTGGAGGCGCTGAGCAGGGTGAAGAACAGGATTTTCAGGCCCGTCGGGTTGAGGCCGATCGAGCGGGCGTGGCTCTCGTCGAAGAAGGTGACCATCAGGTCCTTCCACTTCAAGAGCAGGATGAGCAGCGTGACGGCGCCTATGATGGCGAGCTGGATCGTATCCTCGGGGCTGACGGCGAGGATATTGCCGAGAACGATGGTCTGGATGTTCACCGGCGTCGGCGACAGCGAGACCATGAACAGGCCGAGGCCGAAGAAGGAGGAGAAGATCATGCCGATGATCGCGTCCTCCTTCAGCTTGGTCTTGCGGTTGAGGAAGAGCATAGCGGCGGCGGCGAGCCCGCCGGACAGGAAGGCACCGGCCGCGAAGGGCAGGCCCAGCATATAGGCGCCGGCAACGCCGGGCACGATCGAGTGCGAAAGCGCATCGCCGATCAGCGACCAGCCCTTCAGCATCAGATAGGCGGAGAGGAAGCCGCAGATGCAGCCGACCAGCGCGCTGACCCACATGGCATTGACCATGTAGCCGTAGCCGAAGGGTTCGAGCAGGGTGTCGATCACGGCGTCTTCTCCGTGTCGCGCTCGCCATAGATGACGAAGGGGCGCTCGTCATCGGTGATGACCTTGACCGTGCGCTTGTCCTCGTCGTCGTGCAGGTCATGGCCGCCCAGGATGAAGTGGCGCAGCACGCCGCCGAAGGCGCGCTCCAGGTTGGCTTCCGTGAAGGTTTCCTTCGTCGGGCCGGAGGCGATGACTGTGCCCTTGACGAAGACGGTGCGGTCGCAGAAATCCGGCACGCTGCCGAGATTGTGCGTGGAGACCAGCATGACGCGACCCTCATCGCGCAGCTTGCCGAGCAGCTCGACGATCTGTTCTTCCGTATTGACGTCGACGCCGGTGAAGGGTTCGTCGAGCAGGATCACCTGGCCCTCCTGCGCCAGGGCCCGGGCAAGGAAGACGCGCTTCCGCTGCCCGCCGGAGAGTTCGCCGATCTGGCGCTTGCGGAAGGCGGCCATGTTGACGCGCGCCAAGGCCTCGTCGACCAGGTCGTGATCGTGTTTGGTGGGGATGCGCAGCCAGTTCATGTGGCCGTAGCGGCCCATCATCACCACATCCTCGACCAGCACCGGGAAGGTCCAGTCGACTTCTTCCGCCTGCGGCACATAGGCGACGAGGTTCTTCTTAAGCGCTTCCTTCACGGAAAGGCCGAGGATCGTCACCTTGCCGGCGGCGACCGGCACGAAGCCCATGATCGCCTTGAAGAGCGTGGATTTTCCCGCGCCGTTGACGCCGACGAGGGCCGTGATCGTGCCCTTCGGCACGGAGAAGCTGGCATGACGCAGCGCCGTCATGCCGTTGCGATAGGTGACGGTCACGTCTTCCGCGACGATGCCGTCCACCTTCTTCGGCTTGCTGCCCATCATCATTGCGAAAGACCTTCCACGATGGTCTCGGAGGTCACGCGCAGCAGGTCGAGATAGGTGGGCACGGGGCCGTCAGCCTCGCTCAGCGAGTCGACATAGAGGACGCCGCCATAGGTGGCGCCCGTTTCGGCCGCGACCTGTTTTGCCGGGTCGGCCGAAACGGTGCTTTCGGAGAAGATGACGTGGATATCGTGCTCGCGCATCGCGTCGATCACCGCCTTCACCTGTTTCGGCGTGCCCTGCTGGTCGGCATTGATCGGCCAGAGGAAGAGTTCCTTGAGGCCGAAATCGCGGGTGAGGTAGCTGAAGGCGCCTTCGCTGGTGACGAGCCAGCGCTTGTCTTCCGGCAGCGCATCGATCTTCGCCTTCATCTCCTCGCCGAGCGCGCTGATCTTCTCGCTATAGGCCTTGGCATTGGCGTCGTAGGTCGCGGCATTGGCGGGGTCGAGGGCGACCAGCGCCTTGCGGATGTTCTCGACATAGATCAGCGCATTGGTGGGCGACATCCAGGCATGCGGGTTCGGCTTGCCCTCATAGGGGCCTTCCACGATGCTCATCGGCTCGATGCCCTCGCTGACGGTGACGTTCGGCACGTCGCCGAGATTGGCGAGGAATTTCTGGAACCAGAGCTCGAGGTTGAGGCCGTTCCACAGCACAAGCTTGGCATCCTGCGCCTTGAGGATATCGCGCGGCGTCGGCTGGTAGTTGTGGATTTCCGCGCCCGGCTTGGTGATCGATTCCACCACGGCGGCGTCGCCTGCCACGTTCGAGGCGATGTCGGCGATGATGGTGAAGGTCGTCACGACCTTCGGCTTTTCCTGGGCGATGGCGGGTGCGGCTGAGAGAAGCGGCAGGCTGAGAAGAAGGGCATGAAACGAACGGCGGAGCATAGGCTCTCCTGATCTGCTTTTGCGAATGAGTTGCATTAAACTATAGGGCGCTTTTGGCGCCTGTCAACGCAATTGCAAATCATTCGCAAAAACGTGCCGAAATCGCACGCATCGCGTTTAAACTTCCGAAACGCCCCGTGGGTAGAGTGCACGGAGTTCGCGCGCTCTCGGCGCGTCCGTGTTCTGCGTTCAAAGAGAAGTTTGTCGCCCGTGAAGCTCCTTCCGACCTCGTTCCGCTTGTCGCGGAAGCTTCTGATCATCGTCGCCGGTGTCGTCGTGCTGACGGGTGCGTCGGGTGCTGCCGCGATCTTCGTCGGGCGCGATGCGCTGCTCGGTCCGCCGGCGGAACAGGTTTCCGGCGCCGCCTGCACGACCATCACCACCGTGCGGCTCGACCGAAACGGGCAGCACTGGCTGCGCAAATATGTGCGCTCCGACGCCAAGGACGGGGCGGTTCGCATCAAGACGGCGCTGCGCGTCGCCGGCGCCGTGTCCAATCACGAGGAGGCCGATCTCTACCAGGTCATCCTGCTCGATGCGGCAGGTCCCGTGAACCGCGCCGACATGCGCGGCCGCGCCATCGGCGCCGAGGTGCTTTTCGCCCGCGACCCGTCTTCAATCCCCGGCATGACGGCGCCGTTCGTCGCGCGCTACACGGACGGCACGCCCGCCGGCAACGGCGAATTCTACGGCGAGCGCAAGGAGCTGTCGCTGGACGAGATCAAGACCATCGTCACGGCGATGGACGAGCGGGCCGACTGCGTCGATCCGAATGCGGTGGCGGAAGAAGGCGGTGGCCATGGCGAGGCGAAAGCCGAAGGCGGCCACGAAGCGCCAGCGGAAGGCCATGCTGCGGAAGGCGAGGGCGGTAGCGAGCATGCTGCGGCCGAAGAAGGCTCGCATGAGGTCGCCGCGAGCGAACACTGACGTCCGGGTTCTCGGAGCCCGTAGTGGCACCCCCCCCTCTGCCCTGCCGGGCATCTCCCCCTCAAGGGGGGAGATCGGCAAGAAGCAAGAATTTCAATTATTCCGCAGCATCAGAGATGGGCAAAAGGCTGCTCCATCCAATCTCCCCCCTTGAGGGGGAGATGCCCGGCATGGCAGAGGGGGGCCTCGCCCTCAGGGAATAGTCTCAGTCTGCCTTCGCCCGGCGGGCCGGGAAGAGGATGACGTCGCGGATCGATGGGGCGTTGGTGAGCAGCATGATTAGGCGGTCGACGCCGATGCCGAGGCCGCCGGCGGGCGGCATGCCCTGGTCGATGGCGTCGAGGAACTCGTCGTCAAGCTGCTTGGACTTCTCACCACGGGCATGCGCCTGTTCGAGCTGCTCGACCATGCGGGCGCGCTGCTCTTCCGGGTCGTTCAGCTCGGAGAAGGCGTTGCCGAGTTCCCAGGTGTTGCAATAGGTCTCGAAACGTTCGACGAGGCGCGGTTCGCCCGGTACTTCCTTGGCGAAGGGCGAGATGTCCTTCGGGAAATGCGTGACGTGCGACGGCTGGATCAGCGTCGGCTCGACCTTCTCCTCGAAGATGAAGGCCAGGCATTCGCCCCAGGTCCAGTCCTTCTCGACTTCAAAACCGGCTGCCTTGGCGGCGGTGCGGGCTTCCTCATCCGTCTTGATGGCGAGGAAGTCGATGCCGGTCGCTTCCTTGACGGAATCGGGCATCGGCACGCGCTTGAACGGGCCCTTGAAGGAGAGTTCCTTGTCGCCATAGGCGAATTCCGTCGAGCCGTGGATCTTGACCGCCAGCTCGGCGAAGAGGCGCTCCACGAGGTCCATGATGTCCTCGTAATCGGCATAGGCCCAGTAGCATTCCATCATCGTGAATTCGGGATTGTGCCGGGTTGACACGCCCTCATTGCGGAAGTTGCGGTTGATCTCGAACACCTTGTCGGTCAGGCCCGAAACCAGCGTGCGCTTCAGGAACAGTTCCGGCGCGATGCGCAGGAACATGTCGAGCTTCAGCGTGTTGTGGTGCGTCTTGAAGGGTTCGGCCGTCGCGCCGCCATAGACGGAATGCAGCATCGGCGTCTCGACTTCCATGAAGCCGTCGTTTTCCATGAAGCGGCGGATGCCGGAGACGATCTTCGAACGCTGCTGGAAACGCAGCTTCGATTCTTCGTTGGTCATGATGTCGAGGTGGCGCTTGCGATAGCGGATTTCGACATCCGCCACGCCATGCCACTTTTCCGGCATCGGCAGCAGGGTCTTCGTCAGCATGACGATCTGTTGTGCGTTGATCGTCAGCTCGCCGCGCTTGGTGCGGCGCACGACGCCCGTGACGCCGATGATGTCGCCGATGTCGATCATCGGCAGCAGGGCGCGCGCCTCTTCCGGCGTGGTGTCCTTGTGGCTGAAGATCTGGATCTTGCCGGAGGCGTCATGGATATCCATGAACATGCCGGAATTGCGCGAGGAATAGACGCGGCCGGCAACCGTCACGACGTCGCCGCTCTCGGTGTCAAGTTCCAGCGTCTCGTACTTTGCCGCAAGCTCGGCATTCGTCATCGTGCGGTGGAAATGCGCCGGATAGACGTCGCCGATGGTCTGGCGCAGCTGGTCGAGCTTCTGGCGGCGGACCTCCGTCGGATCGGAGGAAAGGGTGGTTTCTGTCTTCTCGTTCATTCTTCTTGTCCTTACTTTCCGCTGCCGACCATCGAGGCGACGACCTGAGACGCAATCTTCAGGCGCTGGCGCACGACGGAGCGGCCGAGGATCGCCATCGAGTCGAACAGCGGCAGCGAGCGCGACGAGCCGGAGACGGCGACGAAGAGCGGGGCCACGACGACCTTCAGCTTCTTTCCGAGCAGGTCGGCACTGGCACGCAGTTCCGCCTCGATGCTCTCGACGGTCCATTCCGGCATCTTTTCGAGGTCCGGCTGGACCTGGTTCAGCACTTCCAGGATTTCTTCCGGCGTGGATTTCACCTTGGCGAAGGCGTCCGGCGTCAGGCCGAGATCCGACTTCAGCAGGAAGCCGGTGAGGTCGGGCAGTTCGCCGAGCTTGGAGATGCGCGACTGCGAGAGTTTCAGGCCCTGGCGGATGCGGTCGTTTTCCATCGCCCAGTTCAGCACGCGCGCCGTGAATTCCTCTTCCGTCAGCTGCTCGCGCAGCCAGCGGCCGTTCAGCCAGTCGAGCTTCTGGATGTCGAAGATCGCGCCGGCCTTGGAGAGGTTTTCCGGGTCGAATTTTTCGGCAAGCTGCTCCATGGTCAGCAGCTCTTCGCCCTCGGCGATCTGGATGAAGAACAGGCCCAGGAAGTTCATCAGCGCTTCCGGCAGGTAGCCGAGCGCGGAATAGTAGGAGATCGAGGTCGGGTTCTTGCGCTTGGACAGCTTCGACTTGTCGTGATTGCGCATCAGCGACAGGTGCATGAAGACCGGCGGTTCGAGGCCGAGATATTGATAGATGAGGATGTGCTTCGGCACGGAGGCGAGCCACTCCTCGCCGCGCGCGACGTGGGTGATCTTCATCAGGTGGTCGTCGACCACATTCGCCATGTGATAGGTCGGCATACCGTCGGCCTTGAGCAGGACCTGCATATCGATGGCATCCCACGGGATTTCGACCGGGCCGTAGACGCCGTCGACGAACTTGCAGGAGCCCTCGGTCGGGATCTTCATGCGCACGACATGCGGCTCGCCGGCATCGACGCGGCGCGTGACTTCTTCCGCGGAAATGTGCAGGCAGAGGCCGTCATATTTCGGCGGCTTGCCGGCGGCGCGCTGCGCCTCGCGCATTTCGGCCAGCCGCTCGGGCGTGCAGAAACACTTGAAGCCGTGGCCGTTGGCAACGATCTTGTCGACGTAAGGACGGTACATGTCCTTGCGGTCGGACTGGCGGTAGGGGCCATAGGGGCCGCCGATATCCGGGCCTTCCGACCATTCTAGCCCGCACCATTTCAGCGCGTCCAGCACCTTCTGCTCGAATTCCGGCGTCGAGCGCGTGGCGTCCGTATCCTCGATGCGCAGGATGAAGGTGCCGTTGTGCTTCTTCGCGAAGAGATAATTGAAGAGCGCGATATAGGCAGTGCCGACATGCGGCTCGCCGGTCGGGGAGGGTGCGATGCGTACGCGAACGCCGGAGGCGGTTCCGGAAGTGCTCATGATATGGCCCGTCTTGACTTATGGGAGGGAGAGCCCGGTTTTGTGCCGTTTTAAACGGCGGGAAGAGGCTTTCCGTTGGGCTGGGGTGAGACCATATTCAGCCCGGCGCGTCAAGAAAAACTCCGACGTCCCTACTTGAGCGGCCAGACGGCGAGCAGCGTCGGCACGCTGACGATGACGATGAGGAAGGAAAGCGGCAGGCCGACGCGGGGATAATCGGCGAACTTGTAGCCGCCCGGCCCCATGACCAGCGTGTTGCACTGGTGGCCAACGGGGGTGAGGAAGTCGCAGCCCGCGCCGATCGCCACCGCCATCAGGAAGGCCTCGGGCCGATAGCCGAGCGCACCGGCGAAACTGGCGGCGATCGGCGCCATGACGAGCACGGTCGCGGCATTGTTGAGAAAGGGCGTCACCGCCATGGCGGTGAGCAGGATGAGGGCAAGCGCGCCGAAGGGCGGCAGGTGCACGGCGACATCGCCGAGCCAGCCGGCGATGAGTTCGCTGGCCCCGGTCGTGCGCAGGCTGTCGGAAACGGGGATGAGGGCGGCGAGCATGACGAGGATCGGCCCGTCGAGCGCGGTATAGGCCTCGCGCAGCGGCACGGCCTTGAACAGCACCATGGCGACGGCGGCGGCGAAGAAGCCGGTCGCGACCGGGACGAGACCGAGCGCGGTCGAGGCCATGGCGGCGATCAGGATCAGCACTGGGATGATTGCCCGGCGGGGTGCGCCGAGCAGGATTTCGCGCTGGGCAAGCGGGAGCAGGCCGAGTTCCGGCAGCAGTGTCGGCAGCGTGCGGTTGTTACCCTGGAGCACGATCATGTCGCCGGGGCGAAGCCGCACTTCGGAGAGCTTTTCGCGCAGGCGCTGGCCCTGCCGGCTGACCGCGAGCAGGTTGATACCGTAGGAATGGAACAGCGCGATGCTGCGCGCCGAAATGTCGATGAGGCGGCTGTCATTGCCGACGACGGCCTCGATGGCGCTGATCTCACCCTCTTCGCCCCGTCCGGCGCGGATCGGCTTGCCGGAGAGTGTCAGGCCCGTGGCGGAAACCACCTTGTCGAGCGCGCCGGCCGTGCCTTCCATCAAGATCGTGTCGCCGACGGCGAGCCGAACGTCCGGCAATGGCGCCAGGTGGACATGGCCGCGGATGATGGCGGTGGCAATCACTTCGCCGTCACCGTTCTTCAATATTTCATTCAGAGACTTGCCGACCGAGGGCGAGCCTTCTTCCACCGTGGCGTCGGAGGAATAGGCGGCCGCCTCCAGAGATTCTTCGATGCTGGCGCTGGTGTTTTCCCGCTCCGGCACGATGCGGTTGAAGAACAGCATGAAGAGCACGCCGCAGACCGTCAACGTCGCGCCGACGGGCGTGAAATCGAACATGGTGAAGCTCTCGCCGGTGATTTCCTGGCGCAGCCGCGAGACGACGATGTTCGGCGAAGTACCGATCTGGGTCATCAGGCCGCCGAGCAACGCGGCAAAGGCCATGGGCATCAGGAACTTCGAGGCCGGTGTGCGGGATTTCTTAGCGAACTGGAAGGCGAGCGGCATCATGATGGCGAGCGCGCCGATATTCTTGATGAAGGCCGACAGCACCGCGACCGAGACGAGGAGCAGCGCAAGCTGGGCGCGCCGTTCGGTGAGGTTCGGAAAGAAGCGCTTGACCGCGACATTGACGATACCGGAGCGCGCGACGGCAGCACTCACCATCAGCGCGCTGCCGACGATGATAACGATATCGTCGCTGAAGCCGGAAAAAGCCTTGTCGAAGGGCACGATGCCGAGCGCCAAAGCAAGCAGCAGCGAACAGCAGGCGACGAGATCGTAACGAAACCGCCCCCAAATGAACGCCGCCATCATCAGGCCGATGACGACGAAGGCGAAGGTCTGCTCAATTGTCATACTGTTAATGGCCCGTGCGGCAGGACGATGCTCGACATGAATTCGGTCAGGGCCTTTTCGGTTCCACCATTAAACGACGAAAACCATTCATCAATTTTAGTGGAACAATGCCGCCGATCAAACGCTTTTCCAGGAGAAGGCGGGCCGTGTCAACCGGACGCGGCGGGGATGGAGAACACGGGGATTTTTCCGGTTTCTTCCCGTGGCCAACGAAACGGCAGACGAGCTCCCAACCCGTCCGTCCCGTCTTCGATACAATTCAACAAAGAACCGGCGGGATGTTGGTCCCGCCGGTTTTGTCTTCAGTGGGTGGTGGTGCCCTGTTTCTTCTGGCGCGCGCGTCGCGAAACCATGTTCAGGATCTCGACGAGGGCCGAGAAGGTCATGGCGGCGTAGACGTAGCCCTTCGGCACGTGGAAGCCCATGCCTTCGGCAATCAGCGTCGTGCCGATCATCAGGAGGAAGGCGAGCGCCAGCATGACGATCGTCGGGTTCTTCTCGATGAAGTTGGCGAGCGGGTTGGCGGCCAGCAGCATGACCGCGACGGCGACGACGACGGCAACCACCATGATCGGCAGATGCGGCGTCATGCCGACGGCGGTGATGATGCTGTCGACCGAGAAAACGAGGTCGAGCAGCAGGATCTGGCCGATCGCCGCTGAAAACGACGAGGTGACCGTGCCGCCAACCATGTCTTCCTTGTGGTCGACGGGGTCGACATTGTGGTGAATCTCCTTCGTCGCCTTCCAGACGAGGAAGAGGCCACCGGCAATCAGGATCATGTCCTTCCACGAGAATCCGTGGCCGAAGGCCTCGAACACCGGGGTGGTCAGCTGGACGATCCAGGCGATGGTGCCGAGCAGCCCGAGACGCATGATCAGTGCGAGCCCGATGCCGATGCGCCGCGCCTGAACGCGGTGTTCAGGCGGCAGCTTGTTCGTCAGGATCGAGATGAAGATAAGGTTGTCGATGCCGAGAACGACTTCCATCACGATCAGCGTGATGAGCGCAATCCAGGCGGCCGGGTCTTGCATGAGTGCAAGAATACTGTCCATCCGGTCTTCCTCTCCATGAATACGTTTTGAGAATGGCCTCCCGTATTTATGCAGATTTCAACCGCTGGCAAGCAGGCCGGCCGCGCTCTGTGCGGATTTCACGGATTCGTCATCCGATCGGCGAGCGGAAGCCAGATTTCCACCCGTCCGAGCCCGGTTTCCGGGTCGAAATCCTCGCCGTAGAATTCGAGCACGTCCGGGAACGCGCCCACCGTGCGGCCGGAAGCCGGTAGCCAGGTGCGGAAAGCGGCGTCGACCGTCGCCGGAATGCCGTTGACATGGCCCTGGTGCTGGAAGATCGCCCAGGTCTGCGCCGGTATCGTGACCGTCTCGAACTCCGCCGGCAGGTCGTCGTCCGTCGAGACGCGGGCGCCGGCGAGGTAGCGGAAGCCGGCCTTGCCGTCCCCCAGCATGGTGCAAAGGCCATAGGCGGTCTTGTCGACCTGGCTTGGTATGTGGCCGAAATGGTCGTTGAACTTCTGCCAGAGGGCCGGAATGCCGGCGGCCTTGCCGGGCGCGAAATCGGCGGCGAGGCCGGTGATGGTGAAGGCGTCCAGCGTTTCGATGCGCGGGGCGGGAAGGTCGGTCTTTTCGATGGCGGACATGCGGATGGGCTCCTGAAGCGTGAGGCCGGTGAGGTCGCCCTTCGCGCGCAGGGCTTCCGGCGTCAGGCCGAATTCCTCGCGGAAGGCGCGGGTGAATGCCTCATGGGAGCCGTAGCCGGCATCGAGCGCCACCGCCAAAATATCCTCGGCACCCGCGGCAAGCTGGCGGGCCGCCTCGGAAAGGCGGCGGGCGCGCAGATAGCGGTTGAGGTTCTGGCCGGTCATCTCGCCGAAGCGCCGCGACAGGTGATGGCGCGACATGCCGGCCATCGCGGCGATTTCGGAGAGCGCGATGGTGCGGCCGAAATGGCTTTCGATGAACCAGATGGCCTTGGCAACGGGATGCATGGACGTGTCGCTCCTCATGGAAAGCCATCTTATGGCGCCCGCCGAGGCTCGTCACTTGATCGCGGTTGCGCTTTTAGGCCTTCGCGCCATAGGCGGCGAGGAAAACCCGGATGGCCGAGGCGACGTTCTTCTCGATTGTGGCCCGCGGCGGCACGTCTTCCATGGAGCCGAAGATGCGCGGCTTGAAGAGGCCGACGGTGGTCAGCTCGATGAACTGCTTGGCGGCCTGCGCGGTGTCGTCCGACACGACGATGCCGGCTGCGACCTGCCGGTCGAGATAATCCTGCAGCACGGAGACCGGATTGATCGCCGAGGCGGAGAAGAAGCGGCTACAGAGTTTCGGCAGGCGATGGTTGGCAGCGATCACCATGCGCATGGCGCGGATCGTCTGGTCCGCCGTCATATGGGTGGCGAAGAGCATGCCGAAATCATGGAGCGCCTTGTCGAGCGGCTGGTCGCTGTCCAGTGCATGGCGCACGGTTTCCGTGAGCTTGCGGCGCTCGCGCTCGATCATGTCGCCGAACAGGTCTTCCTTGTTCTCGAAATAGACGTAGATCGTGCCCTTCGAGACGCCGGCCGCGCGCGTGATGTCGTTCATGCTGGCGGCTTCGAAACCCTGTTCCATGAACACGCGTTTCGCCCCGTCGAGGATCTGCTCGCGCTTGGCGGGGTCCTCGCCGGCGACGCGGCGGCCCGTCTGCGGGGCGGCCAGTTTTTCTTCCGTCGTCTGCATCTCCGTTTTCCGTGCTCGCAACCTGGTGTAAACTATTTCGAACCGCGTGGTTCGATTTCCTCTTGATATGCGCGAGAAAGAAGACTATGTCAAATCGAACCGAACGGTTCAGTTCGGAATTTTTATCCGAGAGATGGTGGCACGTCCATGTCGACTACCCATGGCGCCGGCACGGCGAAGGTTCGTCCGGTCAATGATGATTTCCAGGCCGAAACCGCAGAGGCGCGGCCGGTGACGACGGCCGAAGCGGCCCCTGCCGCCACCGTCGCCCAGCCCGAGAAGAAAAAGAGTAGCCGCCGTTTCGTGCTGCCGCTCCTCGGCCTCGTGCTCGTCGCCGCCGGCAGCTGGTACGGTCACGAATGGTGGACGAACGGCCGCTTCATGATCTCGACGGACGACGCCTATATCGAGGGCGACATCGCCTCCATCTCTCCGAAGGTCTCCGGTTATGTCGAGGTCGTGAACGTCGTCGCCAACCAGGCCGTCAAGGCCGGCGATCCGCTCGTGACGCTCGACAACGGCGACTACCGCCTTGCCAAGGAACAGGCCGAAGCCCAGATCGCGACGCAGAAGCTGGCGCTCGACCGCATCGACGCGCAGATCGAGGGCGCCAAGGCGAGCCTCGCCCAGGCGGAAGCCCAGAAGACGGCCTATCAGGCGGCGCTCAGCGGCGCGGAAGTTGCCGAAAATCGCGCCAAGGAGCTGAACGCCAAGGCGGTCGGCACCACCGCATCGCTCGACAGCGCCACCGTCGCGCTCGACCAGGCTAAGGCCAATCTCGTCGGCGCGGATGCCAATATCGTTGCTGCCAAGGCCAGCATCGCCGTGCTCCAGGCGCAGCGCAACGAATCCGAAAGCGAAGTCCGCTCGCTGGAACTCGCCCGCGACAAGGCGGAGCGCGACCTCGGCTTCACCGTGCTCAAGGCGCCCTATGACGGCGTCGTCGGCAATATCGCCGTGCAGGTCGGCGATCTCGTCTCGGCCGGCCAGCGGCTTGCGGCACTCGTTCCGGTGCGCGACCTCTATGTCGAGGCGAATTTCAAGGAAACGCAGATCGCCCATCTCGTGCCGGGCTCCAAGGTGCACCTGCATGTCGACGCCTATGAGGACGACGACATTCTCGGCACGGTGGATTCGATTGCGCCGGCGTCCGGTTCCGTCTTCTCGCTGCTGCCGGCGGAAAACGCCACGGGCAACTTCACCAAGGTCACGCAGCGCGTGCCCGTCCGCATCGCCATCCCCAAGGAGGCGCTGGACACGGGCAAGCTCAGGGCGGGCCTGAGCGTTGTCGTCGACGTCGACAGCCGTACGGCGCCGACTTCGACGGCGGTCGCCGCGAAGGCCGAATAGGCTTCATCCAGCAAAGGAGCGCGGGCCATGGCCGCGACCGCTCAACCCACAGCCGACGCGATTGCGTCGGCGCCCGCCCAATCCGACAAGGTTCCCGTCCGCCGCGTCATCGCGTTCTTTGCGATGGTCTTCGGCATGTTTATGTCGATCCTCGACATCCAGATCGTCTCCGCCTCGCTTGCCGAAATCCAGGCGGGCCTGAGCGCGGGCACGGATGAGATCGGCTGGGTCCAGACCTCCTACCTGATCGCGGAAGTCATCATGATCCCGCTGTCGGGTACGCTCGCGCGCATCGTCTCGACCCGCGTGCTGTTTGCCGTGTCCGCCGCGGGCTTCACCGCTGCGAGTGCGCTCGCCGCCACCGCGACGAACATCGACCAGATGATCGTCTACCGCGCCATCCAGGGTTTCATCGGCGGCGGCATGATTCCCTCGGTCTTCGCGGCCGCCTTCACCATCTTCCCGCCGTCCAAGCGCAGCGTCGTCTCGCCGATGATCGGCCTTGTCGCGACGCTGGCCCCGACCATCGGCCCGACGGTCGGCGGTTATCTCAGCCATGCCTTTTCCTGGCATTGGCTGTTCCTCGTCAACATCGTTCCCGGCATCATCGTGACGATCGTGACCTGGAACTTCATCGATTTCGACAAGCCGCAGCTTTCGCTGATGAAGAAGTTCGACTGGTTCGGCCTTGCCGCCATGGCCGTCTTCCTCGGCGCGCTGGAATATGTGCTCGAAGAGGGCAATGCCAACGACTGGTTCAACGACGAGCACATCGTGCTGGGCGCCGTCGCCTCGGTGATCGGGGGGCTGATCTTCTTCTATCGCGTCTTCTCGGTCGAGTTCCCGGTGGTGGACCTGCGCGCCTTTTCCAACCGGAATTTCGCCTTCGGCTCGCTGTTCTCCTTCGTGATGGGCATCGGCCTTTACGGGCTCACCTATATCTATCCGCTCTATCTCGGGCGCATCCGCGGCTATGATTCGCTGATGATCGG
Source organism: Shinella sp. GW835-FHT14H05 (assembly GCF_058793575.1). NCBI lineage: Bacteria > Pseudomonadati > Pseudomonadota > Alphaproteobacteria > Hyphomicrobiales > Rhizobiaceae > Shinella > Shinella sp. GW835-FHT14H05. Next base: position 274,950 of record NZ_JBXAFY010000001.1, read on the forward strand.
CGAGACCATGTTCGTCAGCGGCCTCACCATGTTCTTCACGGCGCCCATTGCCGGGGCGCTGTCGAGCCGCATGGATCCGCGGTTCATGATGATGATCGGTTTCGCGAGCTTCTCCTACGGCACCTGGATCATGAGCAGCCTCACGGTGGACTGGGATTTCTACGAGTTGCTCGTGCCGCAGATCCTGCGCGGTTTCGGCCTGATGATCTGCATGGTGCCGATCAACAACGTGGCGCTCGGCACATTGTCTCCGGACAAGGTTCGCGGTGCCTCCGGCGTCTTCAACCTCACGCGCAACCTCGGCGGTGCCGTGGGGCTCGCCATCATCAACACGATCCTCACGCAGCGCCAGCAGGAGCACTACGCCCGGCTCTCCGAGCATGTGCAGTGGGGCAATCCCGAAGCCATGGACCAGATGCGCAACATGGCGGCGACCTATACGTCACACGGCCTCGATGGCGCGACCATCGCCATCCAGAAGATGGCCGGCCTCGTGCAGCGGCAGGCGACGATCCTGTCCTTCGCGGATGTCTTCGTGCTGCTGACGGTGCTGTTCGGCTCCCTTGTGTTTTGCGCCTTCATCATCAAGAAACCCCAGGCCGTCGGCGGCGGCGGTGGTGGCGGGCACTGAGCCTCGGACCAATCGACATTCAGCCCATGCCGGCCTGCAAACAGCGATTTTCCGCGCTTCCGGTGCTCACGTACTGAAAGTACGCTGCGCTCCGGGTCACGGAAACTCACCATTTTCGGCACGGCCTGGGCTGAATGTCGATTGGTCCTAAACGCTCAGCGTCCCGCTCATCACCGGCACACAGGCGCCGCCGATGCGGACGGTGTCCCGGTCGACGACCTCGACGGAGAGCAGGCTCGGCCGCTGCATGTCGATACCCTGCGCCACCTGGAAACGGCGCGGCCTGCCGCCCTCCAGGCTGGCGATCAGCGCGCAGGCTGCCGCCGTGGCACTTCCCGTTGCGGGGTCCTCCGGCAGGCCGTCGAAGGGCGCGAACATGCGGGCGGTGAAATCCACCGTGCCGTCGTCTTCCCGCAGTTCACGGCAGTAGAGATAGATCGCATCGGCGCCATCCGCGGGCAGGATGGCGGAAAATGCCGAGAGGTCCGGCTTGGCGCGCTGCAGGGCCTCGCGCGTCGTGATTTCGGCGACGATGAATGGCAGGCCGACCGAGGCGATGTAGGGCTGGTGCAGGCCGAGCGCGATATCCGCCTCTGCCAACGACAGGCAGGCGGCAACGCTTTCGGGCGTGATGTTGCGCCCGACCGAGAGCGGCTGCGGTGCGGTCAATTGAACCTGGTCGACCTCGCCGTCTTCGCGCAGGATCTGCGCCCGCACGAGCCCCGCCGCCTCCTCGAAAACGAATTCCTCCACCGGTCCGGCCTCTTCCATCGCCGCCAGCACATAGGCGGTGCCGACATTGGGATGGCCGGCGAAGGGCACCTCGACGGTGGGCGTGAAGATGCGTACATGCGCCGTATGCCGGTCGTCTTTCGGGCGCAGCACGAAGCTCGTCTCGGAATAGTTGAACTCCCGGGCGATCATCTGCATCTCTTCGCCGGTCAGGCCGTCGGCATCGAGCACGACGGCGAGCGGATTGCCGCCGAACCGGGTCCGGGTGAATACATCGACCGTGTGAAAACGCAGCTTCATCATCCGCCTCCCTGAAAACATCGTGGTAACAAGTGCGAAGGCATCGCTCAAGGTCGCGCCGTGCGGGCTCTGTACGATGGCGTGGTTCTGCCGCAAAATACGGGACATCAGTTTGCGCCGGAGACTTGCATGCCCTTCCAGCCCACCCGCCGCCATCTCCTGACCGGGGCCGCTGGCCTCGGCCTTTCCGTCGCCTTGCCCCGCATGCCTCTTCTGGCGCAGACCGCGCGGCCGGCGACGGATGCGACCTTTCTCTTCTCCTGCGATGTGCATGCCTGCCTCGTCTCGGCGGATAGCCTCAGCCCGAACTGCGCGGATGAAGGCAAGACGGATGCGGCGCTGCTCCGGCATGTCGCGGCGGTCAATGCTGTCGGCGGTCTCGTCTGGCCGGTGGAAATCGACGGCAAGCCGTCCGGTCTTGCGAGCGCAGGCACGCAGATTGCCACGCCGCTCGGCCTCGTGCTCGGCGGTGACATGACGGATGACGGCGGCGGGCAGGTGAAGGTGCCGGGCGAGGGGCGCCAGCTCCAGCAATTCGCCAGCCGCTACCAGCAGGGTACCGGCCCGGACCACGTGCACTATCCGGTCTATAACGGCCTCGGCAATCACGATCTCGACCAGGACGGTGTGCCGCCGCATCCCGACTGGTATCGCCGCGAACTGCGCGACTATGTCGAGCTGAACCATCGCTCGACCGTGTTCTACAAGGCGCCGGTACCGGTGACGAACTACGACATCGATTCCGACAACTATTCCTGGGATTGGGGCGGGCTGCATCTCGTGCAGCTCCAGCGTTTTGGCGGGGACGACACGAAGGGCGCGATCAGCGGCCTGCCCTGGCTCCAGCAGGACCTCGCCACCTACGCCGCAGATGGCCGGCCCGTCGTGCTCTTCCAGCATTACGGCTGGGACCAGTTTTCCACCGAGCATTGGGATCCGGCGGCAAAGACCTTCGATCCGCATGGCGCCGGCCCGGCGCACTGGTGGACGGACGAGGAGCGCGCGGGTCTCATCGCCACGCTGAAAAACCACAATGTCGTCGGCATCTTCCACGGCCATGAGCATCCGACGCCGATGATCTACAACCGCGAGGGCTACGATATCTTCAAGCCCATCGCGACCTTCCTCGGCGGCTTCGCGCTCGTCCGCATCACCGACGCCGCCATGGATGTCACGCTCGCCCATGCGGGACAGAATCCGGGCGACGTCGTCTTCACCCACGCGTTCAGCAAGCGCCTCTAAAGCGAAAAATGCGCATGAATCCTCCGCCTGAAAATTTCTGATTTACGTACATCAAAAATTCCTCTAAAGGGTCTCGGCACGGAGGAGAGATGAGACCCACGGTTCACGATATTGCCGATACGGCGGGCGTCAGCCTTGCGACGGTCGACCGCGTTCTGAACGACCGGCCGGGTGTGCGCGGCGTGACGAAGGCCAAGGTCGAGGCGGCCATTGCATCCCTCGGCTATGTGCGCGACGTGGCGGCGGCGAACCTGGCGAAGAGCCGCGTCTACCCGCTCGTCTTCATCCTGCCTGCCGGCGACAATCCCTTCATGCGCGGGCTGGAGGCGGAGGTTCGGCGCGCCGGCTTTCATTCGGCGGCCGAGCGCACGCGGCTTTCCGTGGTCCCGGTGCCGGCCTTCGATGCCGCAGCCCTGGTCGCAGCGATCGATGCAGCAGTCGCCGATCAGGTCTCCGGCATCGCCACCGTCGCGGTCGATGCGCCGGAGGTTGCGGCGGCGATCGGCCGGGCGCATGCGGCTGGCGTTCCTGTCGTCACGCTCGTCTCGGATCTCGCAAATTCCGACCGCGATCATTTCGTCGGCGTCGACAACGTCGCCGCCGGTCGCACTGCGGGTAGCCTGATGGGCCGTTTTCTCGGCAACCGGCCAGGCCCCGTCGCGGTGCTCGCCGGCTCGATGCGCGTGCGCGACCACCGCGAACGCCTCGACGGCTTCCTCGCCACCATCGCGGACATGCCGGTCGGCCGCGCGGTCCTGCCGGTGCTGGAAGGGCAGGACGATCCCAAACTGTCGCTGTCGCTGCTATCCGGCTGCCTCGCGTCCACGCCGGATCTCGCCGGCATCTACAGCCTCGGCGCCGGCAACCAAGGCCTCGTCGCGGCCCTCGCCGACAGGACGGATATCTGCGTCATCGCACACGAGTTGACGGCGCATACACGCGCAGCCCTCGAGACCGGCATCATCGACGCCGTGCTCAATCAGGATGCCGGCCACGAGGTGCGCAGCGCCATCCGCGTGCTGCGCGCCAAAGCGGACGGCCTGCCGGTCATTGCCGCGCAGGAGCGCATCCGCCTCGACATCTTCATCAAGGACAACCTCCCGGCCGGCCCGGACGAGGACGATAACAACTAGGGAGCAACACCATGTATCTCGGGATCGACCTCGGTACGTCCGGCGTCAAGGCCATGCTGATCGACGCCGCCCAGGCCGTCATCGGCTCCGCCTCCAGCAAGGAGGTCACGACCACGCGCCCGCATGCCGGCTGGTCGGAACAGGACCCGGCCGACTGGATCCGCGCGACGGAGGAGGCGATCGCCGGCCTGCGCGCCGCCCACCCCGCGGAACTGGCGGCGGTGCGCGGCATCGGCCTTTCCGGCCACATGCACGGCGCGACCCTGCTCGACGGCGAGGACAAGGTGCTGCGCCCCTGCATCATGTGGAACGACACGCGCAGCCACCGCGAGGCAGCGGCGCTCGATGCCGATCCGCGCTTTCGCAAGATCACCGGCAACATCGTGTTCCCGGGTTTCACTGCGCCGAAACTCGCCTGGGTGAAGGCGAACGAGCCGGATCTCTTCGCCAAAATCCGCTGGGTCCTGCTGCCGAAGGACTTTTTGCGCGTCTGGCTCACCGGCGAGCACATATCGGAAATGTCGGATTCCGCCGGCACCGCCTGGCTCGATACGGGTGCCCGCAAATGGTCCGGTGAACTGCTTGCCGCGACCGGGCTTGAAGAGCGCCAGATGCCGACGCTCGTCGAAGGCACCGACACCGCCGGCATCCTGCGGCCGGAGCTGGCCGCGAAATGGGGGCTTGGTGAAGGCATCGTCGTTGCCGGCGGGGCGGGGGACAATGCGGCCTCGGCCTGCGGCATGGGCACGGTGCGCGAGGGCGCGGCCTTCGTCTCGCTCGGCACCTCCGGCGTGCTCTTCGCCGCCAATGCGACATACCTGCCGAACCCTGAAAGCGCCGTGCACGCCTTCTGCCACGCGCTTCCGAACACCTGGCACCAGATGGGCGTCATCCTCTCCGCGACAGATGCGCTGAACTGGCATTCGCGCGTCACCGGCGCCTCCGCCGCCGATCTCACCGGGGAACTCGGCGAGGCGCTCAAGGCGCCATCCGGCGTCACCTTCCTGCCCTATCTTTCGGGCGAGCGCACGCCGCATAATGACGCGGCGATCCGCGGCGCCTTCCTCGGCCTCGGCCATGAGAGCGGCCGCGCGGTGCTGACGCAGGCGGTGCTGGAAGGCGTGTCCTTCGCCATCCGGGACAGCCTGGAAGCGCTGAAATCCGCCGGAACGCAGCTTTCCCGCGTCACCGCCATCGGCGGCGGGTCGCGGTCGCGCTACTGGCTGAAATCCATTGCCACCGCGCTCGACCTGCCCGTCGACCTGCCGGCGGACGGCGATTTCGGTGCCGCTTTCGGCGCCGCACGCCTCGGCCTCATCGCCGCGACGGGTGCCGACCCGGTCGCGGTGTGCAGCGCGCCGGCAACCGCCGAGACCATCGAACCCGAGACGGCGCTCACGGCCGCCTACGAGGATGCCTATCAGCGCTACCGCCGCCTCTACCCGGCGATCCGCGCCGCTTACTGACCGAACAAACACACCAGAGGAGACACCCATGGCCACCGGCTTCTTCGGCGATATCGCCAAGATCAAGTATGAAGGTCCCGAAAGCACCAACCCGCTCGCCTTCCGTCACTACAATCCCGATGAAATCGTTGCGGGCAAGCGCATGGAAGACCACCTGCGCTTCGCCGTCGCCTATTGGCACACTTTCGTCTGGCCGGGCGGCGATCCCTTCGGCGGACAGACCTTCCAGCGTCCGTGGTTCGAGGATTCGATCCAGGCGGCGAAGCTGAAGGCGGACGTCGCCTTCGAATTCTTCCAGCTGCTCGGCGTGCCCTTCTATTGCTTCCACGACGCCGACGTGCGGCCGGAAGGCAAGGATTTCGTCGAGAACACCAGGAACCTCAACGAGATCGTCGACTATTTCGAGAAGAAGCAGGCCGAGACCGGCGTCAAGCTGCTCTGGGGCACCGCCAATCTCTTCTCCAACCGCCGCTACATGGGTGGTGCCGCGACCAATCCGGATCCGGACGTCTTCGCCTTCGCCGCCGCGACGGTAAAGACCTGCATCGACGCCACGCATCGCCTCGGCGGTGACAATTACGTGCTGTGGGGCGGCCGCGAAGGCTACGAGACCCTGCTCAACACCAATATCGGCCAGGAGTTCGACCAGCTCGGCCGCTTCGTCAACATGGTCGTCGAATACAAGCACAAGATCGGCTTCAAGGGCGCAATCCTCATCGAGCCGAAGCCGCAGGAACCGACCAAGCACCAATACGACTACGACGTCGCGACCGTCTATGGCTTCCTCAAGAAGTATGGCCTTGAGAACGAGGTGAAGCTCAATATCGAGCAGGGCCACGCCATCCTCGCCGGCCATTCCTTCGAGCATGAGCTGGCGCTCGCCAACGCGCTCGGCGTCTTCGGCTCCATCGACATGAACCGCAACGACTACCAGTCCGGCTGGGACACCGACCAGTTCCCCAACAACGTGCCGGAAATGGCGCTGGCCTATTACCAGGTCCTCGCCGGCGGTGGTTTCACGTCGGGCGGCACCAACTTCGACGCCAAGCTGCGCCGCCAGTCGATCGACCCTGCGGACCTCCTGATCGGCCATATCGGCGGCATGGATTGCTGCGCACGCGGCCTGCGGGCGGCGGCGAAGATGATCGAGGACAAGGCGCTCTCCGCGCCGCTCGCCGATCGTTATGCCGGCTGGCAGAAGCCTGAGGCGCAAAAGATCCTGTCCGGCGGTTCCTCGCTGGAAGCGCTGGAAGCCTACGTGCTCAAGGATGGCATCAACCCCGAGCCGCGCTCCGGCAAGCAGGAGCTTCTGGAGAACGTGGTCAACCGCTACGTCTGACCGGACGACACGTCCCGACGATAACAAGAGGGCGCCTTTCCGGCGCCCTTTTTGTTTGTGAAGTCATGCCTCACGTAAGGTGAGATATACTTTTGCTGGCGTAAAATGATTTTCGTGCGACTTTGGTATATATTGGTGTGTTTGATAACAATAAGCGAGCGATCCATATAAATTCGCGATTCAATTGCGCTTTATCAATTCTGGTTTAAGTAATCCATCGACGACTATAGTGTTTGTTTACTGTCTCCTGCAAAAAATCGCGACAGGCTGGATGCGAGAATCCCGATTCGGGACTTGGCGCCAGTCGCCATTCCAACAGCTTGAGGATTTGTCCGATGTCAGCGCAGGATGCCAAGACCCAGCAACTGAATGAACGTCTGCAGTTCGTCGCGCTCGATGGCGGCCAGCGCGATGCCTTGAAGCGGGCGCTGCCGACGATTTCCGCCTCGCTCAACGGCGCGCTCGACATCTTCTACCGCAAGGCCCGCGCCACGCCGGAAACGGCCCGCTTCTTTTCCAGCGAGGCGCATATCCAGAGCGCCAAGGGCCGGCAGGCCAAGCATTGGGAGCTGATCGGCTCGGCGCGCTTCGATGCGCAATATGTCGATGCCGTCACCACGATCGGCCGTACTCATGCCCGTCTCGGGCTGGAGCCGCGCTGGTATATCGGCGGTTATGCGCTGATCCTCGAAGCGATCGTCGAGAGTGTCGTCGCCAGGCATCTCGATGGTTTCCTCTACCGCAAGAAGGCGGCCGCGCTCGGTGAAGAGATTTCGGCCATCGTCAAGGCGGCGCTGGTCGACATGGACTATGCGATCTCGGTCTATCTGGAGGCCCTTCAGGAGGAGCGCGAGAAGGTGGAGGCCGAGCGGCAGGTGCTGAATGCCGAGCAGGAGGAGGCGCTCGGCGCGCTCGACACCTCGCTCAACCGTCTTGCCGGCGGCGACCTGACCGCTGCCATCACCAGGCCGCTCGCCCCGCAGTTCGAGGGCCTGCGCTCCAATTTCAATGCCGCGATCGACAAGCTCGACGACACGCTCGGCGCCATCGTGACGGCGGCGGAGGATGCGGCCGGCAATTCCGGCGAGCTGGTCAACGCCACGGACGACATGGCGAAACGCACCGAGCAGCAGGCGGCCTCGCTGGAGGAAACCGCGGCTGCGGTCGAGCAGATCACCACCATTTCCCGCGAGGCGGCGCACCGGGCGGAGGAAGCGCGCCGCGTCGTCGGCAGCGCGACGGAAGAGGCGAAACGCTCCGGCGCGGTGGTCGAGCAGGCGGTTTCGGCGATGAGCGCGATCGAGGATTCGTCGCGCAAGATCACCCAGATCATCGGCGTCATCGACCAGATTTCCTTCCAGACCAACCTGCTCGCGCTGAATGCGGGCGTCGAGGCGGCGCGGGCGGGCGAGGCGGGCAAGGGGTTTGCGGTGGTGGCGCGGGAGGTGCGCGAACTCGCGCAGAAATCCGCGGATGCGGCCCGGGAAATCAAGGCTCTGATCGACAAGTCCTTCGAGGACGTGCTGCTCGGCGTGTCGCTGGTCAACAAGACCGGCGAGGCGCTGCACCATATCGGCGAGCAGGTGGTGCATATCAACGGGCATATCGATGCGATCGCCAGTTCGGCCCGCGAGCAATCCGCCGGCATTTCGGAAATCAACAAGGCGGTGGGCAGCATGGACCAGATGACCCAGCAAAACGCCGCGATGGTGGAAGAGACCAATGCGGCCACGCACAATCTCATGCAGATCAGCACGACGCTGAAGGGGCTGGTCGACCGGTTCACGGTGTCGGCGGGGCGGGGGGAGCGGGCGGCTAAGGCGGGCCAGCGCCGCTACGGCTGAGGCTCCCCCCTTGAGGGGGAGATGTCCGGCAGGACAGAGGGGGGTATAGGCCTACCGCTTCTGAAACCGCCGCGAAGGCGCCGTCACGGAGTTTCGCACGATCAGGTCCGGCCGCAACAGGATTTCGGTTTCCGGCGGTTCGCTGCCGGAAAGCAGTTCCAGCAGCAGCGCCATGGCGCTCTTGCCGATGGCGGTGCGGGGTTGGCGGATGGTGGTGAGGGAGGGCGTCATGAAGGTCGCCTGCGGCACGTCGTCGAAACCGGTGACCGAAAAGTCGCCGGGAATGTCGTAGCCGCGGGCGCCGAGACCGATCATCACGCCGATCGCCGTCTGGTCGTTGACGCACATGAAGGCGGTGGGCAGCGTGTCGCGCATGAAGAGCTGTTCGAGCGCGAGGCGCCCGCTTTCGATCGTGCCGTCGCCTTCCAGGATGGTGCGCTCTCCGGCCGGCACGCCTGCGGCATCGAGCCCGGCATCGTAGCCCTGGCGGCGGCGGCTATAGGCGAGGCGCGTGCGCGAATCACCGATGAAGGCGATCTTGCGGTGGCCCTCGGAGACCAGCAGATCGACCGCCTTGCGCGCGCCCTCGATATCGTCGACGCCGACATAGGGAATGCCACCATTGTAGACCGGCTCGAAGACGCCGACGCTCGGCGGCAGGCGGGCCGTCATGGACTGGTGGCCGAAGGGCAGGATGCCGGTGAACAGGATCAGCCCGGCCGCCTGGTTGGAATTCAGGAATTTCAGATATTCGAGCCCGCGCTGCGGGTCGTTGTGGGTATGGCCGATCAGGATGCCATAACCGTGCGAGCGCGCCTCGTTTTCCAGGCCCACCAGAATGTTGGAGAAATTCGGGTCGCCGATATCGGGCGCCACGACGAGAATCATGTTCGACCGGCCGAGGCGCAGGCTGCGCGCCATGGCGTTCGTCGTATAGCCGGTGATGGCGATGGCCTGGTTGACCTTCAGCCGCGTCGAATTCGCCACCTTTTCCGGCGTGTGGATCGCCCGGGAAACGGTCGCGATCGAGACTTGCGCGATCCGCGCGACATCTTCGATCGTGGAGGGGCTGGACGATGACACTCTATTTTCTCACTCGGCTCGCGTTGCGGCGACACTACACAGACTTGTCTGAGGGTCAAACGGCGCTTGGTGAAAATTGCGGATATCCAGTGATGTAAACCTTTACATAGATCATGTAAAGGTTTACATCATGGCTCAAGCGGTCGAGGAGCCGCAGGGAGGAAATCATGAATCCGGACGCTGCCGACGGGGCTCCCGTCGTTCTTTCCGCACGCCGCATCAGCAAGTCTTTCAGCGGCGTACAGGTGCTTTTCAGCGTCAATTTCGAGCTTCGCGCCGGCGAAATCCATGCCCTGATGGGCGAGAACGGCGCGGGAAAATCGACGCTCGTGAAGATTCTCTCCGGCTTCGAACAGCCTACCTCCGGTGAAATCCTTCTCGATGGCCAGCCGGTGAAACTGCCGCCGAACGGGCAGGCGGAATCGCTCGGCATCGTCATCATCCACCAGGAATTCAATCTCGCCGAACACCTGACCGTGACCGAGAGCCTGTTCCTCGGCCGCGAGGTGACGCGTTACGGCATGCTCGACCGCAAGTTCATGCGCGGCGAGACGCGCCGCGTGCTCGACCAGCTCGGCTCGCATGTCGATGAGAACGCGCTGATCAGCTCGCTGTCGATCGCCGACAAGCAGATGGTGGAGATCGCCAAGGCGATCAGCCGCGATGCGCGCATCATCTTCATGGACGAGCCGACCGCTGTCCTCTCCCGCGAGGAGACCAATTACCTGTTCCGCCAGGTGCGCAAGCTGCGGGAAAAGGGCACATCCTTCGTCTTCGTCTCGCACAAGCTCGACGAGGTGATGGAACTCACTGACCGGGTAACAGTGCTGCGCGACGGGCAATGGATCAAGACGGCGCCGACCAGCATTCTCGACGGCGAATCGATTGCGCAGCTCATGGTCGGCCGCGAGCTTTCCAGCCTCTACCCGTCCAAGCAGGAGCCGAGCATCGACGAGGAGGTAACGCTTTCCGTCGAGGGGCTCACGACGCATTACGTCAAGGATGCGAGCTTCGAGGTGCGCAAGGGCGAGATCCTTGGCTTTTCCGGCCTGATCGGCTCCGGCCGCACGGAGCTCATGGAGGCGGTGGCGGGGCTTCGCTCCCGCCTTTCCGGCGAGGTTTTGGTGGGCGGCGAGAGCGTGCCAGGCGGGGATGTGCATGCCGCCAACCGCGTCGGCATCGCCTATATGACCAAGGACCGCAAGCACAAGGGCCTGCTGCTCAACTCCCGCATGACCGCGAACCTGACGCTGCAATCGCTCGATCGGCATGGCCGCTATGGCTATCTCAATCCGAAGAGCGAGGCGGAAGCGCTGGAGCGCGCGCGCCGGCGCTTCGATATCCGCGTGCGCGACGGCCGGGTGGTCGCGGGGCGCATGTCGGGCGGCAACCAGCAGAAGCTGCTGCTCGCCAAGGTCATGGAGACCGAGCCGGACATCATCATCATCGACGAGCCGACGCGCGGCATCGATGTCGGCACCAAGCAGCAGATCTACCACTTCATTTCCGCACTCGCCCGCGATGGCAAGTCGATCATCGTCGTCTCCTCCGAGATGCCGGAGATCATCGGGCTCTGCACGCGCGTCGCCGTGATGCGGGAAGGGCGGATCGTCGGCATTCTCGAAGGCGAGGAAATCTCCGAACAGGAGATCATGCGCTATTCGGCAGGGTTGAAGAAGAAGGCCGCCGCCTGAGCCATCGGCCGGGCGGCATCAAACAACAAATTACGTCGGGGACGAACATGACGGCAGGCGAAGACGCGGTCGAAACGAAGAGCAGGGGCCGCAGCTGGCGGGATATCGATCTGAGGGCCGTCGCGCCCTTTGCGGCGCTGGCGCTGCTTCTGATCGTCGGCGCGCTGGTCAATCCCAACTTCATCGGCATCAACAACCTGGCGAATGTCGCGACGCGCAGCGCCTTCATCGCGATCATCGCGGTGGGCGCCACCTTCGTCATCTCGTCGGGCGACCTCGACCTTTCGGTCGGCTCCATGGTGGCCTTCGTCGCCTCGATCATGATCATCTTCATGAATTCCGGCGCGATCGCCGATCCGGGCCTCATGCTGGCGGCCGCGGTCGTGCTGACCATGGTCATCGGCGGCGCCTGTGGTCTGGCGAACGGCCTCATCACCACCGTCGGCCGGATCGAGCCCTTCATCGCCACCCTCGGCACGATGGGCATCTATCGCGGACTGACCACCTGGCTGTCGCAGGGCGGCGCGATCACGCTGCGCGAGCCGGAATTGCAGGCGCTCTATCGCCCGGCCTATTTCGGCTACATTCTGGGCGTGCCGGTGCCGATCGTCGTCATCCTCGCCGTCACGGCCGTCGCGGCTTTCATTCTCTACCGCACGCGCTACGGCCGTCATGTCGTGGCGGTCGGTTCGAACAGCGACGTCGCGCGCTATTCCGGCATTCCGGTCAATCGCGTGCGCACCATAGCCTTCGTCATCCAGGGCCTCTGCGTCGCCATTGCCGTGCTGCTCTACGTGCCGCGTCTCGGCTCCACCTCGGCCACCACCGGCATTCTCTGGGAATTGCAGGCGATCACCGCGGTCGTCGTCGGCGGCACGGCGCTGAAGGGCGGGGCGGGACGCGTCTGGGGCACGATCTGCGGCGCCTTCATTCTCGAACTGGTCGGCAACATCATGCTGCTCTCCAACTTCATCAGCGAATATCTGATCGGGGCCATCCAGGGCGCGATCATCATCATTGCGATGCTCGTCCAGCGCTCGCTGGTGCGGAAGTCGTAACCCTCTAGCCGGGTCCACAGGTCGCCCGGCCGCGAAGTAAAGACCTGCATTTGGGAGGAAACTCATGCGCAAGAAACTATTGGGCCTGACGGTTGCCGCGATGGCGCTGGTGGCCGGCGTCGTCCACGCACAGGAAGAGAAGAAGGTAACGATCGGCGTTTCGATCCCGGCCGCCGACCACGGCTGGACGTCCGGCGTCGTCTTCCATGCCGAACGCGTCGCCAAGCTCCTCATGGAGCGTAATCCGGGCCTCAACGTCATCGTCAAGACCTCGCCGGACCCGGCAAGCCAGGCGAATGCCGTGCAGGACCTCGAAACGCAGGGCATCGACGCGCTCGTCATCCTGCCGACCGATCCGGATCCGCTGGTCAACGCCATCAAGGAAGTGAAGAGCAAGGGCACGTTCGTCGCCCTCGTCGACCGTGCGCCGAGCACCAACGACAATTCCGTGCGTGACCTTTATGTCGCCGGCAACAACTTCGCGCTCGGCCAGACGGCCGGCGAATATATCAAGACCACGACGCCGGAAGCCGAAGTCGTCGTCATCCGCGGCATGGCGATCCCGATCGACCAGGAACGCCAGGACGGTTTTGACAAGGGCATCGAAGGCTCGGGCGTCAAGATCCTCGACCGCCAGTACGGCAACTGGAACCGCGACGACGCCTTCAAGGTCATGCAGGACTACCTGACCAAGTACCAGAAGATCGATGTCGTATGGTGCCAGGACGACGACATGGCTGTCGGCGTGCTCCAGGCCATCGAGCAGGCCGGCCGCACGGACATCCAGTATGTCATCGCCGGTGCCGGTTCGAAGGACATGATCAAGAAGGTCATGGACGGCGACAAGATGATCCCGGTCGACGTGCTCTATCCGCCGGCAATGGTGGGCACGGCGCTCGAGATGACCGTCGCCAACTTCTACGGCCAGGTTCCGGTGCGCGGCGTCTACACGATCGACGCGACGCTGGTGACCAAGGAGAACGCGAAGGACTTCTACTTCCCGGATTCCCCGTTCTGATCTGACAGCAATCGTGCCGCCCGGGACATGATGACCCGGGCGGTTTATTTTGCTGGTTTGCAAGCCCACGCTCCATTCTCGACGTCATCCTCGGGCTTGACCCGAGGATCCACTCTCCAGAAGAGGCCCATGGATCCTCGGGTCAAGCCCGAGGATGACGGAGGAGAGGTGGAGTGTTGTCAGCCCAAATGTCACAAGCGCTTTTTGCCGCGCGACGGTGATTTCAGCATTGCCCGACCCGCCAAAGGCCGATAGCTTTCCGCACGTTGCGGTACGTACCGCAAAAATATCTTCGACTGGCCGCCCGGTGCGGTCAGGTCCATGGGAGGAAGTCACCGATGAAGACGATCAAGGGCCCGGCCCTGTTTCTCGCGCAGTTTGCCGGCGATGCCGCACCGTTCAATTCCTGGGACTCGATCACCAAATGGGCCGCCGACATCGGCTATAAGGGCGTGCAGGTCCCGACCTGGGATGCGCGCCTCATCGACCTGAAGAAGGCCGCGGAATCCAAGGCCTATTGCGACGAATTCGCCGGCAAGGCGCGGGAAAACGGCGTCGAGGTCACTGAGCTTTCCACCCATCTCCAGGGCCAGCTCGTTGCGGTCCATCCTGCCTATGACGAAGCCTTCGACGGTTTTGCGGCACCCGAAGTGCGCGGCAATCCGAAGGCGCGCCAGGCCTGGGCGGTGGAGCAGGTGAAGATGGCGCTGACCGCCTCCAAGCACCTCGGCCTCGATGCCATGGCAAGCTTTTCCGGCGCGCTCGCCTGGCCCTTCGTCTATCCCTGGCCGCAGCGGCCGGCCGGCCTCGTCGAAACCGCCTTCGACGAGCTTGCGAAACGCTGGAAGCCGATCCTCGACCATGCCGAGGATAACGGCGTCGACGTCTGCTACGAAATCCATCCGGGTGAGGACCTGCACGACGGCATTACCTACGAGATGTTTTTGGAGCGCACCGGCAACCATGCCCGCGCCTGCATGCTTTACGACCCGTCGCACTACGTGCTGCAGTGCCTCGATTATCTCGACAATATCGACATCTACAAGGACCGCATCCGCATGTTCCATGTGAAGGATGCCGAGTTCAACCCGACGGGCCGGCAGGGCGTCTATGGCGGTTTCCAGGGCTGGGTCAACCGCGCCGGCCGCTTCCGCTCGCTGGGTGATGGCCAGGTCGATTTCGGCGCGGTCTTCTCGAAGATGGCGGCCAACGACTTTGCCGGCTGGGCCGTGGTCGAATGGGAATGCGCGCTGAAGCATCCGGAGGACGGCGCGCGCGAGGGTGCGGAATTCGTCAAGGCGCATATCATCCGCGTCACGGAAAAGGCGTTCGACGATTTCGCCGATTCCGGTACCGATGAGGCCGCCAACCGCCGTATGCTCGGACTTTAAGGAGGAATACCCATGGCAATCGAAGGAAGCGCAAGCGAGGCCCGGGAGAGCCGTATTCGGCTGGGCATGGTCGGCGGCGGCTCCGGCGCCTTCATCGGCGCGGTGCACCGCTTTGCCGCGCGGCTCGACGATCATTATGAACTCGTCGCCGGCGCATTGTCCTCCTCGGCGGAGAAAGCCGTGCAGTCGGCGCGCGAACTCGGGCTCGATCCCTCGCGCAGCTATGGCAGCTTCAAGGAAATGGCGATCCGCGAGGCCAAGCTGAAGAACGGCATCGAGGCGGTGGCGATCGTCACGCCGAACCACGTCCATTACGAAGCGGCCAAGGAATTCCTGAAACGCGGTATCCATGTCATCTGCGACAAGCCGCTGACCTCGACGCTGTCGGACGCCCGCAAGCTGAAGAAGCTGGCGGAAGAGAGCGGCGCACTCTTCGTGCTGACCCACAATTACACCGGCTATCCGATGGTTCGCCAGGCGCGCGAGATGATTGCCAACGGTGAGCTCGGTACGATCCGCCTCGTGCAGATGGAATATCCGCAGGACTGGCTGACGGAAGACATCGAATCGGGCGGCCAGAAGCAGGCTGCATGGCGCACGGACCCGACGAAATCGGGTGCTGGCGGCTCCACCGGCGATATCGGCACCCATGCCTACAATCTCGGCTGCTTCGTCTCGGGCCTCGACCTTGCCGAGCTTTCCGCCGATCTCGACAGCTTCGTGCTGGGCCGACGGCTCGATGACAACGCCCATGTCATGATGCGCTTCAAGGAGAAGGACGGTGTGGCCGCCAAGGGCATGCTCTGGTGCAGCCAGGTCGCGCCCGGCCACGAGAACGGCCTGAAGGTGCGCGTCTACGGCACGAAGGGCGGCATCGAATGGGTGCAGGCCGATCCGAATTACCTGTGGTACACGCCCTTCGGCGAGCCGAAGCGCCTGATCACCCGCAACGGTGCGGGCGCCGGTGCCGCGGCCGCGCGCATGAGCCGCGTGCCCTCCGGCCATCCGGAAGGCTATCTCGAAGGCTTCGCCAACATCTATTCGGAAGCCGCGCGCGCCATCCACGCCAAGCGCAACGGCACAAAGCTCGATCCTGCCGTCGTCTATCCGACGGTGGACGATGGCCTCAAGGGCATGGTCTTCGTCGATGCCTGCGTGCAGTCCTCAAAGAAGAACGGCGCCTGGGTCAAGGTCTAGGCAAAACCGCCGGCTGCCGCGCCATCGCGGCGGCCGGTGTTCTCGTCAGGGAAAAATGCTGCCGAGGCGCAGCACCAGTTTCTTGTCGAACAGGTGGCCGCGGTCGTACATCCAGTTCAGCGCGTCGCGCGTCGTCCAGGGCCGCTTGTAGGGACGCGTGCTGGTCAGGGCCTCGAAGACGTCGCAGACGGTGGCGAGGCGGATTTCCGGGCTGAGCTGTTCGGCCTTCAAGCCGAGCGGGTAGCCGCTGCCATCGAGCATCTCGTGATGGTAGCGGCAAATGTCGAGCACGGTGTCGGAGACGTTGCCCTGTTTCTTCAAGAGGCGGTATCCGATCTCCGGATGGCCGCGCACCAGGCGTCTTTCGTCCGTATCGAGCCCGCCCTTCTTGTTGAGGATGGCGTTCGGCACCATCAGCTTGCCGACATCGTGCAGCAGGCCGGCAACGCCCAGCTCCCGCACCGCGCCGTCCTCATAATGCATCAGGCGGGCGAGCCGCATCATCAGAGCGCTGACGGCCAGCGAATGCACATAGGTGCCTTCGTCCTTGGTCTTCAGCCGCGTGACCTTCAAAAAGATGTCCGGGGCTGCGTCGATACGGTCGGAAATATCGTCGGCGACCGGCCCGAGCGCCTCGATTTCAAGCTGGCCGGCTTGCGCGGCGGCAAAACTTTCGCGCAGCGACCGGGCGGACTGCGCCACCGTCTCGGTGGTGAGCTTGCGTTCTTCTGCCTGCTTTTGCGCGGGCGAGAGGGCGGTGGCCGTATCGATGTCGACGGTGCTCTTCTGCGGATTGACCAGCGCATAGGCGGCGGAGGTGGCGAGGATGGCGCGCACGGTCTCATCGGACTGAACGAGGAACCGCCGGTCCGAAAACTCGGCGTTTGGGCATTCCACCGATTCCACGAACATGCCCTTGCGGACAAGATGCTTTGGAATTCGCCGTACCACGTAAGTGTCTCCGTCCCAAGCTAGGGTGTACTTTAAAAGGCAAGGTCCTAACCTTCGTTTAAGGAATGGCTGATTTGTACGCGCCCGTGTGAGGTGGATTGACGGTGGGCAATCTGGTTGCGCGGGTCATGAAGACCATTGATTTCTGCCACCAATGGCAATACTGCAACGTTGCAGTATGCTCGCGGACACCTTTCCAGTGATATTTCAGAGATGATGATTATGGATCCCAAGACCCTTGCCGGACGTTTTCCCGGTGATTTCGTGTTCGGCGTTGCGACGGCCGCCTTCCAGATCGAGGGGGCGACAAAGACCGATGGCCGCAAGCCGTCGATCTGGGATGCCTTTTCCAACATGCCGGGTCGGGTTTTTGGACGGCACAATGGCGACGTTGCCTGCGACCACTATAACCGCCTGGAGGAAGACCTCGACCTCATCCAGTCGCTCGGCGTCGAGGCCTATCGTTTCTCCATCGCCTGGCCGCGCATCATTCCGGAGGGCACCGGGCCGGTAAACGAGAAGGGGCTGGATTTTTACGACCGCCTCGTCGATGGCCTGAAGGCGCGCGACATCAAGGCCTTTGCGACACTCTACCACTGGGACCTGCCGCTGATGCTGGCCGGCGACGGCGGCTGGACGGCGCGGCAGACGGCCTATGCCTTCCAGCGCTACGCAAAAACCGTCATCGCCCGGCTCGGCGACCGGCTGGATGCGGTGGCGACCTTCAACGAGCCCTGGTGCTCCGTCTGGCTCAGCCATCTCTACGGCATCCATGCGCCCGGCGAGCGCAACATGGATGCGGCGCTGCACGCTCTTCATTTCACCAACCTGGCACACGGCCTCGGCGTCGCGGCCATCCGCTCCGAGCGGCCGGCGCTTCCCGTCGGTCTTGTGCTGAACGCCCATTCCATCTACGCCGGCAGCGCCAGTGCTGCGGATCAGGCGGCCGCTGCCCGCGCCTTCGATTTCCACAACGGCGTCTTCTTCGGTGCGGTCTTCAAGGGCGAATATCCGGAATCCTTCCTCTCCGCGCTCGGCCACCGCATGCCCGCAATCGAGCCGGGTGACATGGAAACGATCAGCCAGAAGCTCGATTGGTGGGGTCTCAACTATTATACGCCCATGCGGGTTTCCAACGATCCGGCCGAGGGCGCGGAGTTCCCGGCAACGGTGCCGGCCCCGCCGGTCGCGGACGTCAAGACCGATATCGGCTGGGAGGTTTTCGCACCCGCGCTCGGCGATCTCATCCGCAAGCTCAACGCGGATTACACGCTGCCTGACTGCTACATCACGGAAAACGGTGCCTGCTACAATATGGATATCGAGGATGGTGCGGTGGACGACCAGCCGCGCCTTGACTACATCGCCGACCACCTCGGCATCACGGCGGACCTGATCGGCGAAGGCTATCCCATGCGCGGCTATTTCGCCTGGAGCCTGATGGACAATTTCGAGTGGGCGGAAGGTTATCGCATGCGCTTCGGCATCGTGCATGTGGACTACAGGACGCAGCTGCGCACCGTGAAGAAGAGCGGCCACTGGTATGCAGCACTTGCCGGCCAGTTCCCGAAGGGCAACCACCGCACGACCTGAGGCTGTTATCCCTCGCATTGTCGCCTGTACCGTAAAGGATTCATAACGGTTCTGCCGCATCATCGCAGCTTGGTCGGAGAAGACGATGCTGCGACTTGCGCGCCACCTTTCTGGCATGATCGGCGCCCGACGACTTGCGGTCGTCCTGGGCGTGCTCGCGTCGTTCGCCGTCGTCGTCAGCCTTGCCACCATTCTCGTCATGATGGCGCTCGGTTTCCTCGCGACCCGGGCGAACGAACTCGACCAGGAGCGCACGCGCCAGACGGTGTATGGTGCGCTCTCCTCCATGCGCAGCTCAATGGTCACCACCGTGCGGGACTATTCGGTTTGGGACGATGCGGTAACGGCCGTTTACGGCAAGGCCGACATGCCCTGGCTCACCACCAATATGGGGCTCGCAACGGAAGGCGGACCGCTTTTCGATACCGTTTTTATCGTCGATGAGAAGGGCGGCACCATGCTCGCCTACCGCGACGGCGCGCCCTTCGAGGCGGATGCGCGCGCCTATGGCGGGGCGGCCTTCGTGGAGATGCACCGAAAGATCCTGCATGCCGGTCTGGAGCCGGGCGAAGAACTGGGCGCCTTCCTGCAGACGCCGGATGGGCCTGCTGTCGCGGCCGTCTCGGCCATCCG
Organism: Shinella sp. GW835-FHT14H05; assembly: GCF_058793575.1. NCBI lineage: Bacteria > Pseudomonadati > Pseudomonadota > Alphaproteobacteria > Hyphomicrobiales > Rhizobiaceae > Shinella > Shinella sp. GW835-FHT14H05. The sequence continues at coordinate 294,255 of NZ_JBXAFY010000001.1, forward strand.
CCCGGTATCCGATGCGGTGAAGGCGCCGGCGGATGCGCTGCGCACGCTCTTCATCATCCGGCATCTCACGCCGGCGCGCATTGCACGCATCGCCGAAAACTTCCTGATCTCCGGCCTGATGCTGGAGGAGGGGTCTCCCGAGGGGCACAATGGCGTGGTCCTGACCGATCCTGACGGCAAGATGCTGGGCTTCCTCTCCTGGACGCCGAGTTCGCCGGGTGACCAGAGCTATGCGCAGGTGCGCCCGCTCGTCCTGCTGGCGCTTGCCGGCGTGATCTTCTTCTTCGCGCTACTCGTGCTGACTGGCGCCGCTTTCGCGATCCGCCTCAAGGCCGATGAGAACACGGCGCGCACCCAGGCCCTGACCGACCGGCTGAGTGGGCTTCGGAACCGCACCGGCCTCTATCTCGGCCTCGATGAACTGAACGCCCGCGCGATCGTCGAGGCGCGTGACGTGGTGATGCTCTATCTCGATCTCGACGGCTTCAAGGACGTCAACGATTTTTACGGTCATGCGGTCGGCGACCGGCTGATCCGAGGCGTTTCTGCCGGGCTGTCCCGCCTCGTGCCGGCAAAGGCCATGCTTGCCCGCATCGGCGGCGACGAGTTCGCCATCGTCTTCCTCGACAGCGCCGATGGCGGCGAGGCCGAGCGCCTCACCCGCTCCATCCTCGATTTCTTCTCAGAACCCTTCGCGATCGGCGAGCGCGTCGCCGTCGTCGGCGCCAGCATCGGCCTTGCCGTCTCGCGCAAGGGCGTGGTCCTGGGCGAGGAACTGCTGCGCCGCGCCGACGTCGCCATGTACCGGGCAAAACATGCCGGGCGCGGCCGCGCCATGCACTATGAAACGCTGATGGACGACGACCGCGACGAGCGGCGCGAGATGGAGGACGCGTTGCGCGCCGCCGTCGTGCGCGGCGAGATCGACGTGGTGTTCCAGCCGATCGTCAAGGCGCGCGGGCGAGAAATCTGCGGCGTCGAGGCGCTGGCCCGCTGGTATCGCGGCGGTACGGTGTCGGTGCCGCCGGATGTCTTCATTCCGCTGGCGGAAGCGACCGGTGTCATCGATGTGCTCGGGCCGCTGGTGCTGCGCCGTGCCTGCGAGGCGGCGCGCAACTGGCCGGAGATCGGCGTCTCGATCAATGTCTCGCCGGCGCAGTTCCGCAATCCCTATTTCCCGGACCAGGCGCTCGGCATCATCGAGGCTACCGGCATCGAGCCGTCGCGCGTCACGCTGGAGATCACCGAGGGCTATTTCATCCAGAATCCCGGCCGGGCCAAGCTCGTCATGGACCGGCTGAAGGCCGGCGGCGTGCGCATTGCGCTCGACGATTTTGGCGCCGGCTTCTCCAGCATCGGCTACCTCATCCGCTTCGGCTTCGATCGCCTGAAAATCGACCGTTCGCTGACCATCGCCGGTGAACAATCGGCAAAGGGCGGCGCGATGCTACAGGCGACGGTGGCGCTCGCCGCCTCCTTCGATATGCCGGTGACGGCAGAGGGCGTGGAAACCGCAGAACAGGCCGCGTTCCTGCACCTGTGCGGCTGCGACCAGCTCCAGGGCTACTTTTTCGCACGGCCGATGAGCGAGAAGGCGATCGGCGAATTGCTGGCGCCGCCAACCGACGTGCAGGCCGTCGCGGGCTGATTATTTGCCGAGGTGTCGTTCGCCGCGCTTCCTGGCGAGGTCCATCTGCTTCTGCCGCTGGCGGAAGCGCAGGCGGTCTTCCTCGCTGCGGCTGGCGTGGCAATGCGGGCAGGAAACGCCGGGCTCGTAGAGCACCGAGGTGGTGTCCTCGGCCGTCAGCGGATGGCGGCAGGCGCGGCAGAGCTTGTGCTCGCCTTCCTCCAGCCCGTGCAGCACGGAGACGCGCTCGTCGAAGACGAAGCAGGCGCCTTCCCACAGGCTTTCCTCCGCCGGCACCTCTTCGAGATATTTCAGGATGCCGCCCTTGAGGTGAAAGACCTCGTCGAAGCCCTGTTCCTTCATGAAGGCCGTCGCCTTCTCGCAGCGGATGCCGCCGGTGCAGTACATGGCGATCTTCGGCTTGTTGTGCAGGCCGGTATTGCTGCGCACCCAGTCGGGAAACTCGCGGAACGTCTTGGTGTTCGGGTCGACCGCGCCCTTGAACATGCCGATCGCCGTCTCGTAGTCGTTGCGCGTGTCGATGACGATGGTGTCCGGATCGGAGATCAGCGCGTTCCAGTCACTGGGCGCCACATAGGTGCCGACGGAACGCGTGGGGTCGATATCCTCGACGCCCATGGTGACAATCTCTTTCTTGAGCCGCACCTTCATGCGCAGGAACGGCATGTCGGCGGCAAAACTTTCCTTGTGCTCCAGCCCGGAAAATTCCGGCTGGCTGCGCAGGAAGGCGAGCACCGTGCGGATGCCGGCATGGGGGCCGGCGATCGTGCCGTTGATGCCTTCATGGGCGAGAAGCAGCGTGCCGCGCACGCCGTTTTCCTCGCAGAGCGCCTGCAAGGGGTCGCGCAGATCCGCAAAGCGCGGAACCGAGACGAAATGATAGAGCGCGGCAACCAGGAAGCCGCTTTCCGGAGCGGGTGAGGAGATCTCGTTTGTCATCGCCGCCACATACAGCTTCGGCGCATTCCAGGCAATGCGGCCCCCGGCAAGACGGTGGAGTGTTGCAGCTCTCAGGCGAGCTGGCGCAGGCTCGCGCCGTTGCTGGCGCCGAGCGCCATGGACTGGTTGGAATACTGGCTTTCACCGGTGACCTCGCGGCCCACCCAGTTCGGCAGGTCCGGGTCGTCGTGGATCGAGGCGAGCTCGACCTCGGCAATCACCAGGCCATGATGGGCGCCGCCATAGACGTCGACTTCCCAGACATAGCCGGCGTGCGGCACTTTATAGCGCACCTTCTCGATGACATTGCCGATCGCATGGCGCAGCATGTCCTCTGCCTCGTCGCGGTCGATATCATATTCGTACTCGTCGCGGACGAGCACGGCGTGGCCGATCTTGAGGGTCATGCGGGCTTTGCCGTCGCCAAAGATGCGGACGCGAAGCGACCGGTCCTCCTGGGCAACGATATAGGCCTGCCGTATGGCGATGCCTTCATCTGCGAAGGTGCGCCAACGCTGACCGGACACCAGGAACTTCCGCTCGATCTCTTTTGCCATAGGCACGCTTTCGCTGTTTGAGACAGGCTTAAGGCGACGGGCAGACTACACGATAAGTGTGTCATGACAAGTCCATGAATCTTGCTTTAAGCTCGACATGACGTCGCAGACGCGCTATTCGGGTCCCAATTCAATCGTTTTAAAAGGTCATGCCATGAGCGAGAAAAACGCCAAGCTCCTTTCCGTCCTGAAGCTGCAGCCGGTGGTGCCGGTGCTGGTCATCGACGACGTCAAGACGGCCGTTCCGCTGGCGCGGGCACTCGTCGCTGGCGGGCTGAAGGCCATCGAGATCACGCTGCGCACGCCGGCCGCCCTGGAGGCGATCCGCGCCGTTGCCAACGAGGTCGAGGGTGCGGTCGCCGGTGCCGGCACCATCCTCAACGCCGCGCAGTTCGAGGCGGCCGTGGAAGCCGGCTCGCAGTTCGTCGTCAGCCCCGGCACGACGCAGGAGCTGATCGACGCGGCTCACGATTCCGACATCCCGCTGCTGCCGGGTGCGGCGACCGCAAGCGAAGTCATGGGCCTTCGCGAAGAGGGCTACCAGGTGCTGAAGTTCTTCCCGGCCGAGCAGGCGGGGGGTGCCACCTACCTCAAGTCGCTCGCCTCGCCGCTGGCCGGCACGCTGTTCTGCCCGACGGGCGGCATCTCGCTGTCGAACGCCCGCGACTATCTCTCGCTGCCGAACGTCATCTGCGTCGGCGGCTCCTGGGTCGCGCCGAAGGACCTCGTCGCCAAGGGCGACTGGGCCGGCATCACCAAGCTGGCCGCGGAAGCCGCAGCGCTCAAGGGCTGAGGCCCAAGTTCAACGGATTTGCAAGCGGGCGGCCTTTGGTCGCCCGTTATGCGTTTGTAATCCTCCGCGCGCATTCCTATCTTGCCTTGCAGTCGGCCCTTGCGATGACAAGAGAACAAGCGAAACGGAGACGCCCTATGTTTGACGCCAAGAAGTTGCTTGACCAGTTCCTCGGTTCGCAGGTGCCCGGCGCCGGCGGATCCGTGCGCGATCGCGCCGGCCAGGTCACCCAGCTTGCCAAGGACAACCCGCTTGCCTCGATCGCCATTGCCGGCGTTCTTCTCGGTACGGGCACCGGCCGACAGGTGGCCGGCTCCGCGCTGAAGCTCGGCAGCCTCGCCGCCATCGCGGGCCTCGGCTACCAAGCGTACAAGAACTACAAGGCCGGCCAGAACCCGGTGGAGACGACGCAGGGCACGACCCCTGAACTGCTGCCCCCGCCGAGCGATTCCGGCTTCCACCCCGAAGCCGTCAGCACCGATTTCGCCCTCATCCTCGTTCGCGCCATGATCGCCGCTTCGCGTGCCGATGGCCATATCGACGAGGCCGAGCGCGCCCGCATTATGGACAAGCTGAAGGTCTCCGGCCTTGGCGCCGATGCCGCGCAGTTCCTTGAAGAGGAGCTTGCCAACCCAGTCGATCTCGACGCGATCATTTCCGCCGCCACGACCGAAGAGCAGCGCGTCGAGCTCTACACCGCCTCGCGCCTCGCCATCGAGCCGAAGTCACGCGCCGAGCGCGGTTATCTCGACCTGCTCGCCGGCCGCCTCAACCTGCCGGATGCGCTGGTCGACCATATCGAGGCGACGGTTTCCGCCGCCACCGTCTAAGTTTGTGCGGGGAGCGGCCGAACGCCGCTCCCCGCTTTCGACATTGCGTGCGCCCGCGCGCTGCTCTATCCCTTCGGCAAAGACCGAAGGAGGATTTTTCATGCGCGACCTCAAGGATTGGAAAGGCTGCCCGCCGCCGGCCCCCGTGGCTCTCGAAGGCCGTACCGTGCGCCTCGAGCCCTATGATCGCGCAAAACATCTTGAGGCCCTTTGGGATGCCTTCGGCGGCATGGCGATCAATCCGCTGCTGAAATATTTCGCGCAGGACGATTTCACCGGCATCGAGGGTTTCGACGCCTGGTCCGAGGCTGTGCTCAAGTCTGGCTGGGTGCGCGAAGTCATCATCGACAAGGCGAACGACACGGTCGTCGGCATGGCGCATTACATGCGGCCCGATCCGGCAAACGGCGTCGTCGAGATCGGCGGCATCGCGCATGGCGGCGCCATGTCCCGCTCGCCGCTGTCGACCGAGGCACAGTACCTGCTCGCCAAGCACGTCTTTGAGGATCTCGGCTATCGCCGCTACGAGTGGAAGTGCGACAACCGCAACGAGCCGAGCAAGCGCACCGCCGCCCGCCTCGGCTTCACCTTCGAGGGCGTCTTCCGCCAGCACATGCTGTCCAAGCGCGAGAACCGCGACACCGCCTGGTTCTCGATCATCGACGGCGAATGGCCCGTCGTCGCCAAGGCCTTCGATGCCTGGCTTTCGCCGGACAATTTCGACGCGGACGGCCAGCAGAAGCGCAAGCTCGAAGACATCCGCGCCGAGTTGTCGGCATGAGCGGGGAGCGCAAGGCAAAGTCGCCGGTGCTGGCGGCGCTTGCCATCCTGCTGGGAACGGGCGTGGCCTTCTATTTCCTGCCGCGCATCATGATCGCGCTCGGCGGCGTCTCGCCCTGGCTGGCGGGGATTTTCGGCACGCTGCTCGTGCTCGGCTTCTTCCTGCTGTTCTGGCTGCGTGCACGCTACCAGCGCAACCACGAAAACTAGGCCTGGAGCGAGGCTCCAAGCAGCAATAGCCCCAGAACCATTACCAGGGCCGCGCCGCCGATCTCGATGGCGGTGCCGACGCGCACGGCGGCGGAACCGTTGCCGGCGAAGCGCACGGCCGCACCCTTGGCGGTGACGGCGAGCGTGGCGAGCGTCGAGACGGTAATGGCCGTGCCGATCGACATGGCGAAGACGGCGAGCATTCCACCGAGATAGAGGCCGTTCAACAGCGCGAAGCTCAGCACGATGAGCGCACCGGAGCAGGGGCGCAGCCCCACGGCGACGATGGCCGACCAGGCTTCCCTGAGCGCAAAACGCTCACCCTTCAAGAGTGACGGGTCCGGCGCATGGGCATGGCCGCAGGTCGAGCAGATCTCGCCGGCATGATGGTGGTGGTGATCATGGCCGTGATGATGATGGTCATGCACCTCGACGGCCTGTGCGCCGAGCGCGGAGGCGCGGCGCTGGGCCGGGCGCAGCTTGCGGAACAGCAGCCAGGCGCCGAAGAGGGCGATTAGCGCGTAGCTGCCGGTTTCGAGCGCGCGGGTGGCGTCGGTCATCGACACGGTCGTGCCACGCAGTAACAGGAAGGCGGCGCCGACGAGCAGGATGGCGACCACGCCTTGCAGGATCGAGGAGAGGAAGGAAAGCAGCACGCCGCGCTTCAGCTCCACCTCGTTTGCCAGCATGTAGGAAGAGATCACCGCCTTGCCATGGCCGGGGCCGGCGGCATGGAACACGCCATAGGCGAAGGAGAGCCCGACGAGCGTCGAGGCCGCCCACGGGTTTTCGCGCATGTCCTTCAGCGCGCCGGTCATCAGCCGGTAGAAACCTTGCTGCTGGGCGTTGATCCAGCCGAAAAGGCTGCCGAAGGTGCCGGTTGTGTTGAAGCCCGGCTCCGCCGAGCCGATGCCAAGCGGGGATGCAGCGTGGGCGAGGCCGGCGGTCGCGGCGATGGCGAGCGTCAGGGTGAGAAGCGTGAGGGCGCGGCCGCGGGTCAGCATGTCATCTCCAGACGGGTGGCGAAGAGTTTCGACATGTCGGTGCCGGCCGGGTCGTTGAAGAAAGCTTCGGTCAGGCTGTCCTGATTCTGGGCAAGCACTTCATCCGCATCCGGCCGCACGACGGCGCGCTTGCAGGCGGAAAACTTGTCGCCGACCGCCACGAGATCGTCATCCGAGGCGAAATCCATCGCGGCATACATGGTGGGGTCGTAGACGCCGAAGGTGAGCTTGCCCTTGAGGGGCATCGTCTCGCCGGGCTTGACCGTGAAGAACATCAGGAGCTGGCCGTCCTTGTAGTCGACGTTGATCGCGTCCGGCTTGCCGACCTTGATGGTTTTCCCGTCCTCGGTGATCGTCGTGTAGTAGCTGAACTCTTCCAGCGATTCGAGAACGGTCTTGCCGACGTCCGCCAGTTCGTCCGGATCGAGCGCCGCATTGCTGTTCTTGTCGAAGTCCATCACGACGCTGGCCGAAAACATCTCGTCGAAACGCCAGACATTGCGCAGCTCGCTGACCGTGCCGTCCTCGCCCGCCACCACTTCCAGCCGGGCTTCCGCGAAGATGTGCGGATGGGCGAGCGCCGCCGCCGGGGCGGCAAGCGCTGCGCCGGCTAGGAGGAGGGGGAGGAATCGCATGGGTGTCAGTCCTCTCGCGGGCGTTCAGAATCGTCCGGTTGAATGTAACGCAAATGGGTCGGAATTGGGACTTTATCAGGCCTCGATGCCGGGATTGCGACGGAACCAGGCGTGCAGGAAATCGACGAAGGTGCGCACCTTCGCCGGCAGGTAGCGGCGATGCGGATAGATCGCGTAGATGCCGCGGTCCGTTGGCAGGTAATCTTCGAGGATCGAAACGATCTTGCCGGTTTCCAGGCAGTGGCGGGCGATGAAGGCCGGCACCTGCGCGACGCCGAGCCCGCTTGCCGCCGCACGCACCGCCGCCGTCGGGCTGTTCACCTCGATATTCCCGCCGACCGGCACGGAAAAGCCGGCACCCTTTTCGTCGATGAAGCGCCAGTTGCTATGCGATTTGCCGTTGGTGTCGATGATGCAGGGCAGGCGGGCGAGGTCGCTTGGATGGTTGATCGGGCCGGCTTGGGCGAGGAATTCTTCGCTCACGCAGATCTTCAGGAAGAAATCGCCGAGTTTTCGCGCGATGAGGGCGGAGTCTTCGAGCCGCGTGATGCGGATCGCCACGTCGAAACCTTCCTCCACGAGATCGACGAAACGATCGTCGGAGACGATTTCCAGCGAGAGTTCCGGGTGCTCCTTGCCGAAATCGATGATCGACTGGCCGATATCGGCATCGACGAAGGTGCGTGGCGCGGAAACCTTCAGTTTGCCGCGCAGGTCCGTGTTCTTCTCGCGCACGAGGTCGGCGAGGTTGTCGATCTCCTTCAGGATATCGGAAGCGGTGCGGTAATAGGTGTGGCCGGCCTCGGTCATCGAGAACTGGCGGGTGGTGCGGTTGAGCAAGAGCGTGCCCAATTCGTCCTCCAGTTCGCGCACATATTTCGAGAGCAGCGCCTTGGACCGGCCGGTCTTGCGCGAGGCTGCGGAAAAGCCTTCGGCGTCGACGACGTCGATGAAGGCCCGGATTCGGGTCAGAGTGTCCATGTGTCCCCACGCGGCTGCGGCCGAAACGGTGGCCGGTGCGTAATCACCATTCTGTGAAAACCAGTCCGGCGAATGTCGTGGCTGTCAAAATATTTTCAATAGCGACTTTCAAAAAACCTCTTGATTACGACAGCGATTCTTCTTATCTCCCCCTTGCCCAAAGTCGCACGTGCCTGTGGGTGTCCGCCGACCCTCGATTTGGTGAGGAACTCGGTAAGGTACCTGGAATTAACCCCTCCAGTCGTTTCTCCGGCCAACCGGAAGAGCGAGGACATCTTGAAGCAACGACGGTGCGGGCCTTTCTGGTGTCTGCCGGCTTTCCAACAGCCGGGGTTACTGAAGAGGCACACCTTCATTGCCGGACGTGCGGTCGGGTTTTCCCGCCAATCCAAGGCAGACAAAGCCGAATTGAAGCCTAGGCGGGCTTCGATTCACCGATCGCGCATGATGCGCACGTTTGGTTCCGGGGTCTCCACCGGCTGGTTCCAAAGCGTGCTTGCATTCTGCCCTTTGTCCTCCGGGTTTCCCGGAGCAACCTGGATATGGGGAATACCGAAATGGCGACTGCACGTATTATCGACTTCCTGAACACCCGACGTCCCGACGGCCCGTGCCTCGTTGTCGACCTCGATGTCGTGCGTGACAATTTCAAGGCCTTCCGCCACGCGCTGCCCGACAGCTCGATCTATTATGCCGTCAAGGCCAATCCGGCGCCGGAAGTCCTGCGCCTGCTCGCCTCCATGGGCTCCAACTTCGATTGCGCGTCCGTCGCCGAAATCGAAATGGCGCTTGATGCCGGTGCCACCCCGAGCCGTATCTCCTTCGGCAACACGATCAAGAAGGAGCGCGACGTCGCCAAAGCGCATGCGCTCGGCGTTTCGCTCTTCGCGGTCGACAGCCATGAGGAAGTCGAGAAGATCGGCCGTGCCGCTCCCGGCGCGCGCGTGTTCTGCCGCGTCCTGACCGATGGCGAAGGCGCCGAATGGCCGCTGTCGCGCAAGTTCGGCTGTGTGCCGCAGATGGCCGTCGACGTGCTCGTCTACGCCCACCAGAACGGTCTCGTCTCCTATGGCGTGTCGTTCCATGTCGGCTCGCAGATGACGAAGGTCGACGCCTGGGATTCGGCCCTTGCCGATGCCAAGCGCGTCTTCGTGCAGCTTGCCAAGCAGGGCATTGAGCTCAAGATGGTCAACATGGGCGGCGGCTTCCCGACGAAGTACCTGCGCGACGTTCCGTCTGCCGAAGCCTATGGCAAGGCGATCTTCGGTGCGCTGAAGAAGCACTTCGGCAACCAGATCCCGGAAACCATCATCGAGCCGGGCCGCGGCATGGTCGGCAATGCGGGTGTGATCAAGGCGGAAGTCGTTCTCGTCTCGAAGAAGTCCGACAACGACAACCACCGTTGGGTCTTCCTCGACATCGGCAAGTTCGGCGGTCTCGCCGAAACCATGGACGAGGCGATCCGCTACCCGATCCGCACCGCGCGCGATCAGGACGAGATGGAGCCCTGCGTGCTCGCCGGCCCGACCTGCGATTCGGCCGACGTGATGTACGAGAAGAACATGTACCCGCTGCCGATCACCCTTTCGATCGGCGACGAGGTTCTGATCGAGGGCACCGGCGCCTACACGACGACCTACTCGGCCGTCGCCTTCAACGGCTTCGAGCCGCTCAAGGCCTACGTCATCTAAGTCTACCGGCGCTCCCGTTTCGAGCGGGAGCGCCAAATTCACAATTCCTTCCAGATACCGTTTGAATCGGTTTTGAGTTCGGGAGGCCCAACGATGGCCACTGTTCTTGATTCTGTCCGCGCGTTCTTCGCGCATGCCGCTTTCACCATCGACCGGGAAAATGCCGGCGACGTCGTCGCGCGCGAGCGTTTGCTCGACCGCGTCATGGGCGAGGGGCGTTTCCGTAAATCCTCGGAAAAGATCCGCCGCGGCCGCGTGGCTGCCGAAGGCCTTGCCCTCGTCGCCCGCGATCCGGACGGCCATGTCATCGGCACCGTTCGCCTGTGGAATGTCGAGGCGGGCGTCGATTCCGACGGCAATGCCGTGCCGGCGCTGCTGCTCGGCCCGCTCGCCGTCGATTGCGAGCATGAGGGCAAGGGCATCGGCGGCGCGCTGATGCGGGCTGCCATCACCGAGGCGCGTGGCCGTGGCCATGGCGCGGTTCTGCTCGTCGGCGATCCAGAATATTACGAGCGTTTCGGCTTCTTTGCCGACAAGGCGCAGCACCTCGTCATGCCCGGCCCGTTCGAACGCCGCCGTTTCCTGGCACTGGAGCTGAAGGACGGTTGGCTCGACGGCGTTGCCGGCATGCTCGTCGCGAGCGGGCGCCGCCTGGCCGGCACGGAGATGCGCAAGGCGGCCTGACGTCAGGTCGGACTTGACGCTTGTCATTGTTTTAATTGTGAAATTGTCAAGATCGGTGCGAATTTCGCACCGATCTTGTCGCCGTTTGATCCATCTCAAGGGAAGGCCCCTTTCGCCGGCTCCATAGTCGCTCCGCAAAGACGATCAGGAGAGACGATATGATTGGGAAATGGATGGGGCTTGCCGCCGGGTTGATGCTGGTGGGCAACGGGGCCTTTGCGGCGGACCTCGAAGAGCGCATGGCGCCGCCGGAGGCGACGATCGACCTTGCAGCGCAAAGCCCCTGGCAGATCCGCGTGCGCGGCCTCGGCGTCATCACGAACGATTCGGGTGCCGTGAACGGGATCGCCGGTTCCGACCTCTCCTATTCGGATACGGTCATTCCGGAACTGGATATCTCCTATTTCTTCACCGACAACATTGCGGCCGAGCTTATCCTCGGCACGACCTATGCGCATGTCGATGCGGCCGGGTCGATCGCCGGGCTTGGCAGGGTGGGCAAGGCCTGGCTGCTGCCGCCGACCGTGACGCTGCAATACCATTTCACCGATTTCGGCGCCTTCAAGCCCTATGTCGGCGCGGGCGTGAACTATACGGTCTTCTACAACCAGTCCGGTTCTGGCGATTTTTCCAAGCTCGATATCGAGAACAAGGTCGGCGCCGCCCTGCAGGTCGGCTTCGATTACATGCTGGACGATCATTGGGGCATGAACTTCGACGTGAAGAAGATTTTTCTCGAACCGAAATGGAAGGTCGACCTCAATGGCACCCCGCTGACGGGCAAGGCAAAGCTCAATCCCTGGCTGGTCGGCGCCGGCGTCACCTACCGCTTCTGAGGATCGAGCCGTTCATGGCCGGTGTACACGGGTTTTCAACACTGCGTGAAGCCCGGCCATCGGCCATGAAATTGCGCCGCCCGTCGCCTATCTGCCTTCCCATGAGGAAGCAGCTTTTCATTATCGGTCTTGCTCTGGCCTTGCCGCTCGCAGGCGCCCGCGCGCAGGAGCCTGTTATCGCCCAGCCGGCGCAGACGATCGCCGAGACGCTGTCTGCGGCCGCCTCGCTGTCGCAGCTGAAGGCGGTCGTCGTGGCGCGCGACGGCAAGATCGTCGCCGAGCGTGGCTATGGCGGGCATACGCCGGCCGAGAGCGCGAACATCAAGTCGGCGTCGAAATCGATCATCTCGGCCCTCGTCGGCATCGCCATCTCCAAGGGCCTGCTCGAAGGCGTCGACCAGCCGATCGCGCCGATCCTCGCCAGCGACCTGCCGGCGGAACGCGACCCGCGGCTCGACCGCATCACCATCGGCAACCTGCTCTCCATGCAGGCGGGGCTGGAGCGTACCTCCGGCGGCAATTACGGCCGCTGGGTCGCGAGCCGCAACTGGGTGCGTGCGGCCCTAGCCATGCCCTTCGCCGACGAGCCGGGTGGGGCAATGCTTTACTCCACCGGCTCGACGCATCTTCTCTCGGCGATCCTGACGAAGGTCGGCGGCAAGTCGACGCTGGCGCTCGCCCGCGACTGGCTCGGCCCCCTTGAGGATTTCCGCATCGGTGCCTGGGACCGCGATCCGCAGGGCATCTATCTTGGTGGCAACCAGATGGCGATGAGCGCGCGCTCCCTGCTGGCCTTCGGCGAACTCTACCGCAATGGCGGGCGCACCGCGGATGGCACGCAGCTCGTGCCGGAGGACTGGATCCGCAAATCCTGGCAGTCGCGCACCAATTCGCGTTTTTCCAACGACGGCTATGGCTACGGCTGGTTCGAGCGGGTGATCGGCGGCAAGACGGTGCATTATGCCTGGGGCTTTGGCGGCCAGATGCTCTATATCGTGCCGGACCTCGGCCTGACGGTCGCCATGACCTCCGATGAGGGCGACCCTTCCGCCCGTTCCGGCTACCGCGACGACCTGCATGATCTCCTGGCCAAGATCATCGGCACCGCCGAGAGCTGATCAGTTCGCGGCGCGGCGATAGAAGGCGAGCGAGCCCGCAAGCGCCAGCAGCGCACCGCCGCAGATGCGGTCGAGCCAGGCGGCACCGGATGTCTTGAGCAGGCGCACGGCCTGCGAGCCGAGTGCGGCATAACCGAACATCACGACGAAATCGATGGCCGCGAAGACCAGCGCAAGCAGGGCATATTGCTGCGTCTGCGGGGCCGATGGATCGATGAACTGCGGCAGGAAGGCCGAGAACAACAGGTAGCCCTTGGGATTGGTGACGGCGACCAGCAGGCTTTTCGAGAAGATCGCCCGCGCGGTCGTGCGGCCGGCGGCCTGTGGGTCATCGAGGGCGCGGCCGAGCGTGCCGGTGGAGCGCAGCATCTGGATGCCGAGGAAGGCAAGATAGGCCGCACCCAGCCATTTGACGACGGTGAACCAGAATTCGGACGCCGCAAGAAGCGCGCCGAGGCCAAGTGCGACGGCGCCGATCAGCACGAAATCCGAAAGCACGGCGCCGACCATGCCGGGCAGTGCACGGCTGATGCCGTAGCGCGAGCCGTTGGTGAGCGCGAGCAGGACAGTTGGGCCCGGGCGTCGCGATGCCGATGAAGGCGACGGCGGCGAAGGCAAGCAGGGTGACGAGGGTCATGGTGGTTCCTCCCGCTGCGATTGCTCCCACGCCTCAGCCGGCGATGCAAGAGCCCGCCATTTGACAGGCGGCGCGCGAAGCCTTATGTGCGGGGCAGGGTGAGAGCCCCTGCCGTCCGCGAGCGTTAGCTTTGGTGAAGTCTCTCTGAATGACGATCGGTCTTCCAGCATCATGCATGCGAACCGGTGGCAATGCGGGCTCCCTCCGAAATGACGCATGCAGACACTGGAGATCCGACATGCGTCCAACATCGACGCCCCTACCATCCCTCGATGCCCTGAAAGACCAGGCGAAGCGGCTGCGTGCGCGTTTTGCCGAAGACGACCAGGCGATTTCCCATTCCCGCGCACTGGAACTCATCGCCGCGCAATACGGCTTTCGCGACTGGAACACGCTGCATGCCGTCGTCGGCAACCGGCCGCCGTTCAATCCGTGGATGCTCGGCTCGCGCGTGCGCGGGCACTATCTCGGCCAGCCCTTCGATGCGGAAATCCTCGGCGTGCAGGCGCTGACCAGCCAGCCCGGCCGCTACCGCATGACGCTGCATTTCGACGAGCCGGTGGACGTGGTGACGTTCGACAGCTTCTCCGCCTTCCGCCAGCGGGTGAATTGCACCGTCGACGAGACGGGGCGCACGACCGAGAAAACCTCGAACGGCCGGCCCCAGGTCGAGCTGGAGTGGTGAACGGTCAGAACGAGCCCGAAAACCGTGCCGCAAGGCCGTCGACCTCGAAGTCGGCGGCCTTGTCGTTTTCGCGGCGCACGAGGTGGCTGTATTCCAGCGAGGCGGTGGCGCTCTTGGAAAATGCATAGCTCAGCGTCGCCGAGATCGATTTCGTGCGCGTGCGATAGTCGTAATAGAGCCAGTCGCTATAGGCCTGCTCATAGGCGAGCGCGAGCTTCAGCTTCTCCGTCAGCGCCTTTTCCAGCGAAAGGCCGACCGTTCGCACGTCTTCGCCGAGCGAATCATCGATGTCGCCGAGCTGAATGTCGCGCGTGAGCTTCGCCTTCAGGACGGCTTCACGCGGGAGCTGCCAGGTCAGCTCGCCTTTCAGGAATGGCCGCGCGCGTTCCACCGTCTTGCCGAGATACGGGCTTTGCACGCCCACGACGCCGGCCTCCGCCATCAAGGTCAGGCTCTTGCCGAAGACGCGGCCATAGGCGAGCGATCCACGCAGGGTCTCGGCCGGGAAGCGCTCGAAGGCGCGGCGTTCGGAGCTGGCGATCTGGCTTGCGCGATATTGCAGCGTGGCGCCCACCTCGCCGCCGAAGAGCGGGCGGATATGGCCGCCGGTTACGTCGAACAGGGTATAGCCCGCTTCGAGCTGGGTCGACCTTAGCCCGCGCAGCGTGAAATGCGCCTTGCCGCGGTCGAGCTTGGTGACGGTTGCGGTCAGGTGATTGCGGCCGCCCCAGCGGTCGACCGTGATGCCGGCGCTGGCGGTGGCGACGACGTCCACCTTGCGGTAGCCGATCAGCGCGCCGGGCAGGTTAAGAAAGATGTCGCCGGTGCGCCGATGTTCGACGCCGCCCTTCAGCGTGAGTTTTACCGTCTTGCTGAGGTCATGGCTGTAGCCGAGCTCCAGGCCCACGATGCGCTGGTCCGCGAAACGATACTTTGGCACGCGGCGCACACCGGCGCTCAAGGCATAGGCGAGATGGGAATCTTCCAGCGCCAGACTGCCGCGCAAACCGAGCTTTGCCTCGCCGAAAGCGGCCGAGATGCTGCTCGAGTCCTGGAAAATATTGGATGTCCAGCCGCCACCCACCTTGTAATCGACGGTTGAGTCCGCAGAAGCCGGGTTGTATCCGGCAAGCGCCAGAGCCGTGCAAATGAAGCCACGAAGGAAGCGCATCGGATCCTGCCTCTGTCTGTTAATGGAACAGAATCCTAGAGTTGTATGGTTAAAATTTCTCTCAGTGATTGAATTTCGCGTCGATATTGCGATTTATCTATTATGAGTTGTGATTGGTATCAGATCGTTAAACTTGTCTCTGTTATGGTTAACTATTTGCTACGATTGGGAAATCTGGTTGAGTAAATCGGCGCTTATATTACCTTCAGTTGCGTACCACCGAGGTACACAACCGAAGGAGAGAGAACATGAGCAAGACCCGCACCACCATCCTCATCGCAACCATCTTCGCATTTGCCGGCGCCAGCCAGGCGTCCGCCGGCGGCCTCGGCATTCTGAACGGCAACAAGACGGGCGGCATCGTTATCGCCCCGAGCGTCGGGCTCGGCATCGGCGATATCCTGACCGACAACGACAACAACAAGGTCCTGAACGGCGTGCTCAACGGCACCCTGTCGGGCATCCTCAATGGCAACACGCTCGGCATTCTCGGCGGTAGCGATTGCGGCTGCAAGAAGCGCAAACACTGACCGCACCATCCCCACCCTTGCGGTCCGTGGGCCCGGGAGAGCGTCGCTCTTCCGGGTTTATGCCGTTATCCCGCGATATCGATGACGCCGCAATCGCCGGCTTCGCTGGCGAAGGCGATCAGCTTGCCGCTCTTGCTCCAGGCCATGGAGGTGATGGCGCCCTTGCCGGGGCGGCGCAGCAGCACTTCGCGGCTGTCGGCGAAACGCGCGGCGAGCACCATGCCATCCGAATAGCCGATCGCGACGACTTCTTCCGCCGGGTGGCAGGCGACGGCCGTGACCATCACGTCGCTGCGGGTGCCGAGTTCCAGCGGCGGCTTGCCCATCGGGCCGTCTTTCGCGGAGAAAGGCCAGACGATCGCGGCCGGCGCGCCGGAAGAGGCAAGCCACTTGCCCTTGGCCGACCAGGAAAGCGACTTCACCTTCGCCGGATAGCCGGTCATGCGCATGTGGCGGGTATCGCCGCCGGGCTTCGAGTCGAGCTTCCAGCCGTGCAGGGCGTTTTCCTGCATGCTGGTGACGACGAAGCGGCCATCCGGCGAGAAGGTGATGCCGGTATGGGCGCCCTTCCATTCCAGATCGACCGGCTGTGCGGCCATGGCCACCCAGTGCAAAGAGGCACCGTTGTAGCGCGCCAGGCCGATGCGCAGGCCCTTCGGCGCGAAGGCGACGCCCTCGACGGAGCGCGCCTCCACGAACTCCTTGATCGTGCCATCCGCAAGCCGGACGCGCGCCGTGCGGCCCTCCGCGAAGCCGACCGCGCCCTGCGGCCCGGCGGCGACGATGGAGATCCACTTGCGCGGCACTTCGGCGACAAGGCTCACGCTGCCGTCGGCGGCAATGCGCATCACCTTGCCGTCTTCACCGCCGGTGATCAGCGTGTCGTTCGCCTCGTCGCGCACGCAGGCGAGCAGGCCGTCATGCGCCTCGGTGACCTTGTGGCCATGGTCGAGGCGGTTGATGGCGCCGGAGGCGGAGGCGAAGAACGGCACGTCACCGAGAAAAGCGGCCGCGACGACGTGGCCGTCGAGATCAAGAGGAGCGACAGTCGGCATTATTGGGTCTGTGCCTCGCAGGCCTTGAAGGTGCGTTCGATCTTTTCGCGATCAAGATTGCGGCCGATGAAGACGAGGCGGCTTTCGCGCTTCTCGCCGTCCTTCCAGGCGCGCTGGTGGTCGCCCTCGACGATCATGTGCACGCCCTGCACGACGTAACGCTCGTCATCGCCAGCAAAGGCGATGATGCCCTTGAGGCGCAGGATGTTCGGGCCGTCGGTCTGGGTGATCTTCTGGACCCAGGGGAAGAAGCGGTCCGGGTTCATCTCGCCGCCGCGCAGCGAGATCGACTGCACCGTCACGTCATGGATCGGCGAGACGCCGTGATCGTGGTCATGGTCATGATCGTGGTGGTGATGGTCGTGATCATGGTGGTGGTGCTCATGATCGTGATCATGGTGGTGGTGTTCATGATCGTGATCATGGTGCGCATGATCGTGGTCGTGACCATGATGATGATGGTCATGGCCGCAATCCGGGCCACAGACATGGTCCGGCGCATCGTGGTCGAGGAAGTGCGGATCGTTTTCGAGCGCACGCTCCAGGTTGAACGCGCCCTGGTCGAGAACCTTGGTGAGGTCGATTTCCGAGCGGGTCGTGCGGTGGATGCGGGCGGACGGGTTGATGACGCGAACGGTCGCCTCGATGCGGGCCAGCTCTTCAGGGCTCACGAGGTCGGTCTTGTTGATCAGCACGACATCGGCGAAGGCGATCTGGTCTTCCGCCTCGCGGCTGTCCTTCAGACGCAGCGGCAGGTGCTTTGCGTCGACCAGCGCCACGACGGCGTCGAGCTCGGTCTTCTGGCGCACGTCGTCGTCCATGAAGAAGGTCTGGGCGACCGGCACCGGATCGGCAAGGCCCGTCGTCTCGACGATGATGGCGTCGAAGCGGCCGGGGCGGCGCATCAGGCCTTCCACGACGCGGATCAAGTCGCCGCGCACGGTGCAGCAGATGCAGCCGTTGTTCATCTCGTAGATTTCCTCGTCGGATTCGACGATCAGGTCGTTGTCGATGCCGATTTCGCCGAATTCGTTGACGATGACGGCGTATCGCTTGCCGTGATTGCCGGTGAGGATGCGGTTGAGCAGGGTCGTCTTGCCGGCGCCGAGATAGCCGGTGAGCACGGTGACGGGAATGGGTTTCGGGAGGGCTGTTTCGGTCATGGGAACCTCGAGCGATTGCGGGGACGGCTGAGACGTCCGGTTGGCGTCTGATATAGGAGATCGAACGGGCCAGCGCAAATGCGATCGGGTCTTGTCGTTGCGCAATCCGGACGCAAAACCGCGTTCCGCACTTTTGCTAGAATTGCTTTAGTCCAGCGTCTTCACATCGAAGGCGGCGACGTCTTCGAGGAGGGCGACGAGGCCGCGCACGGCGTGCATGAGCAGCCGCTCGCCCTTTTCCGCCGTCGCCGCACTGGCGTCGCCCGCAACGCCCTTTGGGTTGAGGTCGGACATCTTCCAGCCGAAGGCATGCGGCCCGTAGGCGCGCAGATGCGCGAAGCGGGCGGCGAATTCCGCCTGGCGCGAGCCGAAGCGCTCCGCCTTCTCCATATGGACCACATCCGGATGAAGCGCGAGCATGACGGAGGTCTCGATGTCGCCGCCATGGATGTCGATCGCCTTGTCTTCCGGCGTGATCCATCCGTCTGGCTGGCCGAAGCGGGTCCAGGCGGTCGCGACGATGAGCATGTCGAAGCGAATGCGTGCCTCGGTCGCGACGATGGTCATCAGCGGGGAATTGCCGCCATGGGCGTTGAGCAGCACCAGCTTGCGGATGCCGAAGGGGCGCAGGTCCCCGGCTATTGCAAGCCAGCGCTCGATGGCCTCGGCATAATCCAGCGAGCGCGTGCCCGGTACGTCGAGATGTTCGGGCGAATAGCCGACCGGCTCGACGGGAAGGAAGGTGACGGGCAGGTGCGCCGGCAGCACGGCCATCAGCCGGGCGGCGACGCCCTCGGCGATCAGCGTGTCGGTTTCGAGCGGCAAATGCGGACCATGGCCCTCATGGGCGCCGAGTGGCAGGACGGCGATCCAGTCCGCGCGCGCTTCCGCCGGCAGGTCCGGATCGTTTTCGGTCCATCGCATCTTGGGATGCGCCATTCCTTCCGCTCCGATCCTGACTTGCCGCGCGCCTGTAACCTGAGTCATATGAAGGCGAGGCCCGCGACGCAAGGGCGGCGAAGCATTCGGGAGAGGCGATCGATGGGCAAGAAGCACAAGGACGGCAAGGACGCGAAGAAGAGCAAGAAGAAGAAGTCGCACGATGACGTCACGGGTGCCGGCCTTGCTAGCGCGGTCGTCAATGCGGCCCGCTCCATGCGCACGGTGCTGTCGCGCAATCTTCTGGCGACTGGCCTCTATGCCGGTCAGGATGGCGTGATCCTCGCGCTTTCGGAGGAGGGGGGACTGACCGCCGGTGCGCTCGCCACCCGCCTGGGCGTCAAGGCACCGACCATGACGCGCACGATCGGCCGGCTGGAAGCGCAGGGCTTCGTGGAGCGCCGGCCCGACGAGACCGACGGGCGGCTCACCGTCGTGCACCTCACTGAGTCGGGCCGCGCCACCGTCGAGACGATCACCGAAGCCGGGCGGCTCAGCGAAGAGCAGGCGGCCGAGGGCTTGAGCGAAAAGGATGTGCGCCAGCTGCTCAAGCTGCTGCGCACCATGGACGAGAACCTCCACGCCAACCTGCCGGATGGCCCACGCAACGGCGAAAAGCCTGTTGCCGAGGACATTTAAACTGTTTAAATAAACGGTTTTAAACGCATCGTCTGGGGAGGGGTCGTGGCCCAGAAAATCAAGCTTTCCACCATCGCGGAGACGCTCGGCGTTTCCACGGCGACGGTATCGCTTGCGCTGAGGGACAGTCCGCTCGTCGCGGCCTCGACCCGGGATCGCATCAAGGAACAGGCCCGCGCGCTTGGCTATATCTACAATCGCCGCGCGGCGAGCCTTCGCACCTCCCGCTCGGGCATCATCGGTGTCGTCGTGCACGACATCATGAACCCGTTCTACGCGGAAATCCTGAAGGCCATCGAAAGCGAGCTCGATCGCGACCGGCAGACCTTCATCCTCTCAAACCATTACGATTCGGTCGAAAAGCAGCGCAATTTCGTCGAGACGTTGCTGCAGCTCGGCGGCGACGGCGTCATCATGTCGCCGGCCATCGGCACGCCGCCGGAGGATATCCAGCTTGCCGAGGACAATGGCATGCCGGCGATCCTCATCGCGCGCTCCATCGAGGGGCTGGATGTGCCGATTTTCCGCGGCGACGACAGCTATGGCATTTCGCTTGCCACCAATCACCTGATCGGGCTTGGCCACCGTACCATCGCCATGGTGGGCGGCACGGACCAGACCTCGACCGGCCGCGACCGCTACCAGGGTTATGTCAACGCGTTGCGCAAGGCGAATATCGAGGTCGATCCGAGCCTGCGCATTCCCGGCCCCCGCACCAAGCAGGGCGGCTTCGAGGCGGCGGTGCATTTCCTCTCGCTGCCGCAGAAGCCGACGGCGGCCGTTTGCTGGAACGACCTCGTGGCGATCGGCCTGATGAACGGCATCGCCCGCGCCGGCCTTGTGCCCGGCCGCGACGTCTCCGTCACCGGCTATGACGACCTCGAAGAGGCGGCGATCGCCACGCCCGCGCTCACAACAGTCTGGAACGGCCAGTCCGAGGTCGGGCGCAATGCCGCGCGCGCGCTGCTCGACAAGCTCTCGGGCAGCCATGAGCCGGACGGCATCCACCTCATCAAGCCGGAAATGCGCATCCGGCAATCCACCGGACCGCTGAAGCCGCATCCGGAAGGCTGAGGCATTTCAGACAGCAGGGAGGTTTTGCCATGGCGGCCAAGACACGCATTCTCGTGCCGGGCACGATCCGCGAGCGGGTGCTCGATCGCATCACGGATGCCTTCGACGTCGTGCGCATCGAGCGGCCGGACCCCACATTGCTGGCCCGTTCGGAAGCCGCGAGCATTTCCGGCATCGCCGTCTCCGGCGGCTGTGGTGCGGCGCTGATCGAACATCTGCCGGGGCTGGAAATCATCGCGAGTTTCGGCGTCGGTTATGACGGCATCGATGTGACGGCCGCTGCCGCGCGCGGAATTGTCGTCACCAACACGCCGGATGTGCTGAACGACGAGGTCGCGGACACGGCGATCGGCCTGCTGCTGAACACCGTGCGCCGTTTCCCGCAGGCAGAAAGCTGGCTGCGCGAGGGGCGCTGGGTGCGCGACGGCGCCTTTCCGCTGACGCCGCTCAGCCTGCGCGGCCGCAAGGCCGGCATCTACGGCCTCGGGCGCATCGGCATGGCGATCGCCGAACGGCTGAAGGGTTTCGGCATCGATATCGCCTACCACACGCGCCGTCCGCGCGAGGGCGTGCCCTATGCCTATTATCCGTCGCTGGCGGAGCTTGCCGGGGCGGTCGATATCCTCATCGCCATCGTGCCAAAGACGCCGGAGACGCACCGCACGATCAATGGAGAGATTCTGCAGGCGCTCGGCCCCAATGGTGTGCTGATCAATGTCGGGCGCGGCTGGACGGTTGACGAGGCGGCCCTTGCGGCGGCGCTGAAGGATGGCGTCATCGCGGCGGCCGGCCTCGATGTGTTCTATGACGAACCGCATGTGCCGCAGGCGCTGCTCGACCTGCCGAACGTCTCGCTGCTGCCGCATGTCGCCTCGGCCTCAGTCGCGACGCGAGATGCCATGGCCGATCTCGTGGCGGACAATCTTTTTGCCTGGTTCGAGCGTGGAACGGCGGTGACGCCGGTGCCGGAAACGCCCTTTACGCGAAAAGCCGGGTAGGCTCTGGAAAGCCTTCATTAACCTTTCGGCAAGTTTGCGGGCGCATGCTTTGTGCGTCGGAACGAGCCGAAAGGAGACCCCATGAAGACGCTGATGATTGCCGCCGCGGCCGGCGTTTTGTCGCTGGGTGCCTGGAGCGTGGTCAGCCATGAGACGCCGGCGATCGATCCGGTGATCTCGAATTCCATTCCGGCACAGACCGCGGGCCACAGCTATACGATCTCCAACGTCGTGGCGAACACCGCCTGCCTTGCCGAACGCGGCAGCCGGATTTCCAGCCGCAGCGAACGTTTTACGGCGAATGGCGATTGCGAGGCTGTCTGGCCGGGCCTCTCGGCGGCGCGCACCTGGATCAGCAATGGCGATGGCACGGTGGTCGTCGCCGACGCGCGGGGCGAGGCGATCCTCACGGTGGTCGATGGCGATGGGCTCGCCTATGAGGCGGTCGAACCCGCCGATGCCATGGTCACGATGATTTCCGCTGACTAGACCAGGCGCGTATCCGCCCACTCAAGCCGTCGTCCATCGGACGCACGCAGTTTGAGCCGCGAGACCGGCGAACGCGTTGCCTCATCCACCAGAACAGAACGCCGTTCGCCCTCGCGATAGAGGTGGTCCTCCCCCCATTGCCGCAGCGCGACGATGACGAGAAACAGGCCGCGGCCCTTCTCGGTCAGCACATATTCCTGGTAGGCACTGCCATCGGATGCGGGTGCGAGGTCGAGAACGCCCGCTTCCACGAGATCGCGCAGGCGCGTGCTCAGCATGCCCTTGGCAATGCCGAGGTTCTGCTGGAACGCGCCAAAACGCCGGATGCCGTCGAAGGCGTCGCGCACGATCAGCAGCGACCACCAGTCGCCGATCGCATCCAGCGTGCGCGCGACCGGGCACTCCGCTTCGCGAAAACTCTTGCGCTTCATCGTCTGCTTTCCTGATATCAATCTGGTCTTAAAATAGAACTGGAATGCGTTCGCCGCAAGTGGTCTCATCATAGGACTTGATGAATGGAGACCGATGATGGATGCGACGACCGCCACACAACAGGTCCTGCCGCGCTGGACGCTGCTGGTCTTTGCCTTCACATGCGGCGCCAGCGTCGCGAATATCTATTATGCGCAGCCGCTGCTCGACACGATCGCGGCGACGTTCGGCATATCGCCGGGCGCCGTGGGCCTCGTCGTGGCGCTGACGCAGGTCGGCTACGCGGCGGGCCTCGTCTTCATCGTCCCGCTCGGCGATCTCGTCGATCGCCGCAAGCTCATCGTCGCCCAGACGCTGTTTTCCGCCATTGCGCTGGTCGCCATCGGCAGTGCGCCCCATGTTTTCGCGCTGTTTGCCGGCATGATCGTGGTGGGCCTGCTCGCCGTCGTGGTGCAGGTGCTGGTGGCTTTGAGCGCGACTTTGGCGCGACCGGCGGAGCGAGGGCAGGCCGTGGGGCTGGTCACGAGCGGCGTGGTGGTCGGCATCCTGACCGCACGGTTCGTCGCCGGCGTGCTGGCGGATATCGGAGGGTGGCGGGTGGTCTATTTTTCCTCCGCCGGCCTCATGCTGGTCCTCGGCCTGCTTCTCGTCCGCGTCCTGCCGCGCAACATTCCCATCGGCAGTTCCGAGCGCTATGCGGCCGTGCTGAAATCGATCCCGCTTCTCTTCTGGCAGGAGCCGGTGCCGCGCCTGCGTGCGGGCCTCGCCTTCCTGATCTTCGCGAGCTTCAGCACACTCTGGACCGCGATGGTGCTGCCGCTCAGTGCCGCGCCGTTTTCGCTCTCGCACACGCAGATCGGCCTGTTTGGCCTTGCGGGACTGGCCGGAGCGCTTGCGGCAGGCAGCGCCGGGCGCCTCGCCGATCAGGGCTTTGCTGGGCGCACGACCGGGGTTTCGCTGGCGCTGCTCTGCCTGTCATGGCTGGCAATCGGGTTTCTTCCCCGCTCGCTCGTCGTCTTCGCGCTGGGTGTCGTGGCTCTCGATTTCGCGGTGCAGGCGGTGCATGTCACCAACCAGAGCCTGATCTTCGCCCGGCGCCCGGAAGCACGAAGCCGCCTCGTCGGCGGCTACATGGTGTTCTATTCGGCCGGAAGCGCGCTCGGCGCCATCACGTCGACGGCGAGTTATGCGCGTTTCGGCTGGACGGGCGTCTGCGTTGCGGGCGCGGCCTTCAGCCTCGCCGCGCTCGCTCTCTGGTCGCGGGATGCGATCAGGCGGACTTGACCGAGCCGAAGGCCAGCACGTCCGCCTCGGCAGGACGGGCGACGCCCTGCTTGGCGGCCGCATAGTCGCGGACTGCCTCGCCGAAAGCGGCAAACAGGCTGTTCGACGGCTGGTCGGAGCCGACCCAATATTCCGGGTGCCACTGCACGCCGACCGCGAAGGCCTTGGCGCCGATGACGGACACGGCTTCGATCGTACCGTCTTCGGCGACCGCTTCCACGGCAAGACGCGGCGCGATCTTGGAGATCGCCTGGCGGTGCAGCGAGTTCACCTGCACCGCGCCGGCGCCGACGACCGCGGCCAGGCAGCTTCCTTCCTTGACGGTGACCGTCTGGCGAATGCCGTAGGCGACGTCGAGCACCGGCGTGTCCGGCTTGCGGTGGTCCCACATGCCCGGCTGTTCCTGGATCTCGTTGGCGAGCGTGCCGCCGAGCACGACGTTCAGTTCCTGGATGCCGCGGCAGATGGCGAGCAGCGGAATGCCGCGCTCTAGTGCCCGGCGGATGAGCGGCAGGCTCGTCGCGTCACGCGCGGGATCATAGGGGCCTTCCGCGTCGGTGGCTTCCTTGCCGTAGAGCGAGGGGTGCACATTGGTGCGCGAGCCGCTGACCAGAAGCCCGTCGACCCGGTCCAGAATGCCGTCGAAATCGTTGTCGGTTTCCAGTGCCGGCACGAGGAAGACGGTCACGTTGGCGCCCTTGACGGCGGCGCGCACATATTGGTTCGGGGTGGCCTGCCAGACGTTGCCTTCGATTTCCCTGATATCAGCGGGAATGGCGACGACGGGTTTCGACATGATGGGCTCCGGAAAAAGAAATACCAATTGAGGATTTGCTATCAAATCCCGTCTCAGTCAATTCCCCCTTTCGGGCGAAATGACGACGGAAGCGCTGTTTCAGGCGGTAGGCGGGTTGGAGGCCCTGTCCTTGCGTGATGATATTTGATAGTCTTACAGCGACAGGTCGTTAACCAAAGGCTTGCAAACAGCGATTGTACAAAAGGTTTTTCTCACTCCCCTTTCACGCAATACTGTGTCGCAGTGGAGTCAGGAAGTTGCGTCGTTTACTCATGCCAGGTTGAACTTTGCCGGCCAAAACCGGCAATATTGCAATATTGGGTTGAATACCACTTCCACCGGTTGAACTTGCGTGCAATTATGGCGGACTATACCCTCGTTATTGGGTAATTTCCCGAAATCATTCATTAAATTTTGGTCGGTAACCCTCTCTCGTCAAGGGAGTGCCTAGTCCATGAAGGATAAGGGTCAAAACACACTGCCGGCCGATGTCTACTTGTCGTTCGTCAGCTCGCTGTACGGGAACCGCCAGACCCTTTTCGTGGGCATGATTTCGCATGTCATCACGTTCTCTTTCGTATACGCAAAAACCGCCGACCCGTTTTTCCTCGCCTGGAGCGGGCTTGTCGTGCTCATCTGGTCGCTGCGCGCCGTCGGCATGCGCCACTTCGACCGGGTGGACCAGGACGCCCTCGACATGGACGGCATCCGCTATTGGGAGAACTGGTACAATCTCGGCGCCGTCGGCACGACGATGGCGCTCGGCACTGCCTGCGGCTACAGCCTGCTCTTCAGCCGCGACAGTTTTGCGGAACTCGCCACGATCGCCGTGACGCTCGCCACCATGGTCTCCGTCGTCGGGCGCAACTGCGGCTCGAAGCGGGCCGTCGATTACATGACCTTCTCCGCCTGCTTCCCGATGGTGGTGGGCTTCCTCGGCCTGGGGGACTTCTATCACGCGGTCCTGGCGGTCCTCATCCTGCCCTTCGTGATGACGACGCGCATGATGGCGAACGGCGTGCGCGAATTCCTATACAAGAACGTGCTGGCGACGCGCGAGGTTTCGATCATCGCCGATCGTTTCGACACGGCGCTCAACAACATGCCGCACGGCCTGTTCATGCTCGATGCCGACCACCGCATTCTCGTCGCCAATCGTCGCGCCTGCGAGCTTCTGCATCTCGGCAACCAGGAGCGCTTAAAGGATTGTCACCTCGACGTGGTCCTGCGTTTCGGCGTGCGCAATACCTTCCTGAATGCCGACCAGAGCAGGGCGATCCTGCGCCAGCTCGACGAGCTTCTGAAGGGTGAGCGGTCCCGCGCACTCGTACAGGTGACGGACGGCCTCTATCTCGAATTCACCGCTTCCCCGCGCGAGAACGGCGGCGCCGTACTGATCTTCGAAGACGTAACGGCGCGCGTGCGGGCGGAAAACAAGATCCTGCACATGGTGCGCTACGATAGCCTCACCGGCCTGCCGAACCGCACCTATTTCTCCGACCTCGTGCAGGAGGCGCTTGCCGATCGCAAGAAGCCCGGCATGGTCGGCTTCATGGTGCTCGACATCGACGACTTCAAGCATGTCAACGACATGAAGGGCCACGTCACCGGCGACCGGCTGCTCTGTGCCATTGCCGAGCGGCTGCGCCGGCTTGCCGGCGACAAGGTGATCGCCGGCCACCTGATGGGCGACGAGTTCATCCTGTTCTTCCCGAACGAAAGCAACCGCCGCGACCTCGAAGCGCGCATGCGCCGCTTCCATGAGCAGCTCGGCGGGACCTACGAATTCGACGGCATGACCTTCCTCGTTTCGTTCAGCGCCGGCTGCGTGATGGTGCCGAGCGGCGATTTCCGGCTGGAGGAAATGCAGATCCGCGCCGATCTCGCGCTGTTCGAGACCAAGTCGCGCGCCAAGGGCAGCGTCACCGTTTTCGAGCAGGAGATGGACGCGCGCTACATCGACCGCCAGAAGCTCAAGGACGACCTGCGCGAGGCGCTCGCCACCAACACGCTTTCCGTCGCCTATCAGCCGATGTTCGTGCCGGATGGTTCGCGCATCGAATGCTGCGAGGCGCTGTCGCGCTGGACGCATCCGGAACGGGGGCCGGTGCCGCCGAACGTCTTCATCCAGATCGCCGAAGAGATGGGCATCGTCTCCGAGATCACGCGCTTCATGATCATGCGGGCCTGCGCCGATTGCGCGACCTGGCCGGAGCATATGGGCGTCTCGGTCAATCTCTCCGTGCAGGACCTGCGCGGCACCAGCATCATCGACCTCGTCGCCGAGGCGCTGGCAGCAGGGGGGCTTGCGCCGCACCGGCTGCACCTGGAAGTCACCGAAAGCTGCCTCATGGAGGAGCCGGTCAAGGTGCAGGCGATCCTGCAGGAGCTTCGCGCCCGCGGCATCACCATCGCCATCGACGATTTCGGCACCGGCTATTCGAGCCTCAGCTATCTCGACCAGCTGCCGCTCGACGTTATCAAGATCGACCGGTCCTTCGTGCGCAATATCGGCGAGGACCCGCGCCGCTTCCAGCTCCTGCGCGGCACGGTGAACCTGTCGCGCGAACTGGGGCTGCGGATCGTGGTGGAGGGCGTGGAGACGCGCGAACAGCTCGCCCTTATCAACAAGTACCAGTGCGCAGATCTCGTCCAGGGCTACGTCTTCGCGGCGCCCATGTCACCCGATGCGCTGCGCGATCTCTACGAGACGCTCGCCCGCAAACCCGGCGAACCCCGCCGTCGCGGCCGCCGCGTCGCCTGATCCTTCCCGCTTCCTTTTCCCCTGACGTTCAAAGTCGACAAGCTATATCAGCTTATTCAAATTTAGCGTTAACCATATATTAAGGTTAATGAATGGTATTTTACACAAATTGTCTTATATCGGCGATTGTAGGTAAGGCAGCGCGGTGGCTGCCGGTGTTTTTCAATCGGGGATACGGGGACTATGGCCAGCGTAGAGACGGCGACCAATCGCTTTTCGGACAAGCTTCTGGGACTGCTCGACAAGATCGAGTACCGCCGCGTCGAGACGGGCGAGGACATGGAAGACGTCGCCCGCATCCGCTACAAGGCCTACAAGGCCGGTGCGGTGATGCATCTGGGTGAGCAGTCGGTTCTCATCGACGATTCCGATTTCGACAGCCATGCCTATGTCTTCGGCATCTATTATGAGGAGCGGCTGATCTCGACGGTGCGCCTGCACCATGTCACGCCGGACCATCGCGTCACCTCGTCGGGCAAGGTCTTCCCGGACGAGATCAACGCCTTCCTCGACGCCGGCATGTCGCTGATCGACCCAGTGCGCCTTGCGGCGGACCCGGAAATCTGGAGCGAGATGCCGGCCATTCCGTATCTGACGCTGCGCATCGCCACGATGGCGACGGATTATTTCCAGACGGACCGCTGCGTGCAGATGGTGAAGCCCGCCCATGCGGCCTTCTACAAGCGCGTCTTCGATGCCGATTTCGTCGCCTCGCCGAAGAGCAACCAGGGCAAGTTCATCATCGACCTGATGCTGCTGGCGACCAACGTCAAGGAGACGCTGCCCTCGCTCTACCAGCGCTTCCCCTTCTTCAAGTCGGAGCCCTATGAGCGCCGCATGATGTTCGCCCGCGGCGACGACCTGCCGTTCAGCCCGCTGACCGTGCGCCCGACCGCCCGTCGCGCCCATTTCGGCGGCGAGCGGATCCAGCTTTCTGGCGGTGCCTACGCCGGATAACTTGCGTTTTGATGTCGCATGCCGGGCCGGTTTCGCAAGAAACCGGCCCGTTCTGTTTCGGAAACGTTACAGGTCGAACGCTCTCACCTTCCATGCCGTTGCGCTTTGCCGATCCATTGTGTAAGGCCTGAAAGACGCGCGCTTGTCGCGCCTGAGGGAATCGCCGGAACTTCGGGTTCCGGCCTGTATTAAGCGCTCATCGGGTGGAGTTTTCCGTCTCGCGGGCGTGGTTGCTTAGGAGAAGGTGACTATGGCTGAACATCATTCCGGACCGGTCGAAATGGGCGCTCCGATGGATTATCCCGAGCACGAGAAGACCTACAATTTCTTCATCGGTGCAGCCAAGTACGGCACGCTGTTCTGCGTCGCCCTGCTGATCGCCATGGCGGCCGGCTTCTTCACCAGCGCTGGTTTCTTCAGCGCGGTGCTTCTGTTCATCATCCTCAACGTCGCCGGCTTCTTCCTGCTGCGTTGATCTGAACAACCGCATTTGCGGTTTGGTGGCGGCGCCATCCGGCGTCGCGCTTCAACACGGCCAGTCTCGGGGGGAGGACCACGGTTTGAGTCAGTGTATTTTTGTGGCAAGGGAAAGTGATCCGGCGGAAGGCCGCGTTGCGGGTTCCGTTGAAACGATCAAGAAAATGAAGGGTTTGGGGCTGGAGGTGCTGGTGGAAGCCGGTGCAGGTCTCAAGTCCCGCATCCTGGATGCGGATTATGAGGCCGCCGGTGCCCGCGTCGTCGGACCGGAAGAGGCGAAATCGGCGGATGTCATCCTCAAGGTGCGTCGCCCGACCTCGTCGGAGATCGCCGGTTACAAGTCCGGCGCCATCGTCATCGCCATCATGGACCCCTACGGCAACGAAGCCGCCATCGCTGAGATGGCGAATGCCGGTCTCACCGCCTTTGCCATGGAACTGATGCCGCGCATCACGCGCGCCCAGTCGATGGACATCCTGTCCTCGCAGGCAAACCTTGCCGGTTACCAGGCGGTCATCGACGCCGCCCATGAATTCGACCGCGCCATGCCGATGATGATGACCGCCGCCGGCACCGTGCCGGCTGCCAAGGTCTTCGTCATGGGCGCCGGCGTCGCCGGCCTCCAGGCGATCGCCACCGCGCGCCGCCTCGGTGCCGCCGTTTCCGCGACGGACGTTCGTCCCGCCGCCAAGGAGCAGGTCGCCTCGCTTGGCGCAAAATTCATCGCCGTCGAGGACGATGAGTTCAAGGCCGCCGAAACCGCCGGCGGTTATGCCAAGGAAATGTCCCGCGAATACCAGGCGAAGCAGGCGGCACTCGTTGCCGATCATATCGCCAAGCAGGACATCGTCATCACCACCGCGCTCATTCCCGGCCGCCCGGCGCCGCGTCTCGTGACGCGCCAGATGCTGTCGGCCATGCGCAACGGCTCCATCGCCGTCGACCTCGCGGTCGAACGCGGCGGCAATATCGAAGGCTCCGAGGCTGGTAGCGTTACCGAGGTCGAGGGCGTCAAGGTCATCGGCTATCTCAACGTGCCGGGCCGCATCGCCGCTTCCGCCTCCGCGCTCTACGCCAAGAACCTGCTGACCTTCCTCGAAACGATGGTCGACAAGGAGAAGAAATCGGTCTCGGTCAATGTCGAGGATGAACTCGTCAAGGCGACGATGCTGAGCCACGGCGGCGCCGTGGTGCATCCGAACTTCGGCGGCGCCGTTCAGCTAGGGGAGGGCAAGTGATGGCAAACGAACTTCTGGACAAGGCGATCACCGATCTGGAACGCGCCGTGGAAGCCGTGCGCACGGCCTCCGACTATCTGCCGGACGCCGCCGCCGCTGCGGCGCATGGCGTCTCGGGCGGGGCGATCGACCCCTTCGTCTTCCGCCTGGCGATCTTCGTGCTGTCGATCTTCGTCGGCTATTACGTCGTCTGGTCGGTGACGCCCGCGCTGCACACGCCGCTGATGGCCGTCACCAACGCCATCTCCTCGGTCATCGTCGTCGGCGCGCTGCTCGCCGTCGGCATCTCGCTTTCGGGTGTGGCGACCGGCTTCGGCTTCGTCGCGCTGATCCTCGCCTCCGTCAACATCTTTGGCGGCTTCCTCGTCACCCAGCGCATGCTGGCGATGTACAAGAAAAAAGAGAAGTGAGGCCGGCCCGATGAACGCAAATTTCGCAGCCTTCCTCTACCTCGTCTCCGGGGTACTCTTCATCATGGCACTGCGCGGCCTGTCGCATCCGACGACCAGCCGCCGCGGCAACACGCTCGGCATGGTCGGCATGGGCATCGCCATCGGCACGACGCTGCTCCTGGCAACGCCGTCCTTCGGCGGCCTGGTGCTCATCGTGCTCGGCCTTGCCATCGGCGGCGGTGCGGGCGCCTATATCGCCCGCTCGATCCCGATGACCTCCATGCCGCAGCTCGTCGCCGGCTTCCACTCGCTGGTCGGCCTTGCCGCCGTGCTGGTGGCCGCGGCCGCGCTCTATTCGCCGGTCTCCTTCGGCCTCGGCCAGGTCGGCGAAATCCACGGCCAGGCACTCATCGAAATGGCGCTGGGTGCCGCCATCGGCGCGATCACCTTCACCGGCTCGATCATCGCCTTCCTGAAGCTCGACGGGCGCATGTCCGGCAAGCCGATCATGCTGCCCTACCGGCACATCATCAACATCGTGCTGCTCGCCGCGATCGTCTTCTTCATCGTCGGCCTGACTCTGTCGGAAAGCCATTTCGACTTCTGGCTGATCGTCATCCTGGCGCTGGCGCTCGGCGTGCTGCTGATCGTGCCGATCGGCGGCGCCGACATGCCCGTCGTCGTGTCGATGCTCAACTCCTATTCGGGTTGGGCGGCAGCCGGCATCGGCTTCACGCTCGGCAACCTCGCCCTGATCATCACCGGCGCGCTGGTCGGTTCTTCCGGTGCGATCCTGTCCTACATCATGTGCAAGGGCATGAACCGCTCGTTCATCTCCGTCATTCTTGGCGGCTTCGGCGGCGATAGCGGTGCCGCGGCCAGCGATGACGGCGTGCAGCGTACGGTCAAGCAGGGTTCTGCCGACGACGCCGCGTTCCTGATGGCGAACGCCTCCAAGGTCATCATCGTGCCGGGTTACGGCATGGCGGTGGCGCAGGCGCAGCATGCGGTGCGCGAGCTTGCCGACGCGCTGAAGAAGAACGGCGTCGAGGTCAAATACGCGATCCATCCGGTCGCGGGCCGCATGCCCGGCCACATGAACGTGCTGCTCGCCGAAGCGAACGTGCCCTATGACGAAGTGTTCGAGCTGGAAGACATCAACTCGGAGTTCGCCCAGGCCGACGTCGCCTATGTCATCGGCGCCAACGACGTGACGAACCCGGCCGCGCGCGACGACAAGTCCTCGCCGATCTACGGCATGCCGATCCTCGACGTGGACAAGGCCAAGACCTGCCTCTTCGTCAAGCGCTCGCTCGGCTCCGGCTATGCCGGCATCGACAACACGCTGTTCTACAAGGACGGCACGATGATGCTGCTCGGCGACGCCAAGAAGATGACGGACGACATCGTCAAGGCGATGAACCACTGATCTGGCAATAGAGCCTGAAACGAAAAAGCCCGGCTACCTCTCCTTCGTCATGCTCGGGCTTGACCCGAGCATCCATTCCCCGGCACGCCGCGGATGTGGATCCTCGGCTCAAGGCCGAGGATGACTGTAGAGGGTGAGGCGAGGTCCATCAACAAAAAGCCCGCGAGATGATCGCGGGCTTTTTGTTTGTCGTTGATTTTTTCGATCAGGCCGGCTGCTTGGCGGCGGTCGCGACGGCGCCGCGGGTGCGGGCGAGGCCGTCCTTGGCCGGCGTGTAGTTCGGGTCGAGCTTCAGCGCGTGCGAATAGGACTTGGCGGCGCGCGCCATCTCGCCGCGGCGCTCGTAGATCAACGCCTGGTTCGCCCAGGATTCGGCAAGCTTGCCGTCGAGGTTGATCGCCGTGTTGAAATCCGAGAACGCGTTGTCGTCGTCGCCCTGCGCGGCATAGGAAATGCCGCGGCCGTTATAGGGTTCGGCCGAGTTCGGCGAGAGCGAGATCGCCTTGGAGAAATCCTCGATCGCCGGATCGTGCTGGCGACGGGCCTGGTAGATCAGGCCGCGATTGTGATAGGCGCGCGGATCGGTCGTATCGAGCTGGATGGCGCGGTTGAAGTCGCTGAACGCGTCGTCAAGACGGCCGGCCTGGCGATAGAGATTGCCGCGGCCGATATAGGCGACGTCATAGTTCGGGTTGAGCTGCAGGGCCATGTTGTAGTCGGCCGCCGCCTGCGCCTGTTCGCCGAGGCTGCGCTGGACGAGCGCGCGGTTGGCATAGGCCTGGTAGAAGCGCGGGTTGAGCTCGATTGCGCGGTTGAAGTCTTCAAGCGCCCGGCGGTGCTGGCCGGCGCGGCCATAGGCAGAACCGCGCACGTTATAGGCTTCCGGATCCTGCGGGTTGGCGGCGATGACGGCCGAGAGCGACGAGATGTTTTCTTCCGAGCCCTGCGCGCGCTCGACCTTCAGCACGTCGGTAGACGTGGTCGACTGGCAGCCGGACAGAAGAAGGGCAAACGAGGTGGCGGCGACGGCAGCCATCAGGGATCGGCGAATGTGGACGGCGCGGGGTGCCGAAAGAGAAATACGGTCAGTCCGGAACCCGGTCGATGCAGCCATGTCCAAGTGCGAATCCTCAAAGTGGGCTTCTACCGCGCCTCATGCGCGAAGAAAAACGCTACGCCTTGAAAGCAGTTCCGGCGAAGGAGCGTAGCGGAAGCGCCCGGAATTGCATGGGAAGTCTTTCACAATGGTGAAAAAACATCCGGTCACGTCAAAAAAGGCGGCGGCGAAATGTTCGCCCCCGCCCGGTCTTGCATCCGAAAACGTCGAAATGACGGCCGATTAACGGGCGCTCGGACGAGCGCTGACGCCGCCGGCTTCGCGCTGAGCGCGCTTGCGGGCCAGCTTGCGGACGCGACGAACGGCTTCAGCCTTCTCACGCGCACGCTTCTGCGACGGCTTTTCATAAAAGTCGCGCATCTTCATTTCACGGAAAATACCTTCGCGCTGCATCTTCTTCTTGAGAGCGCGGAGAGCCTGATCAACGTTGTTGTCGCGGACAAGTACCTGCACGAGAATCCCGTTCCTTTGTTCGTTGTAAGCCCGGGCGAGCACAGGTCGCCAGGCAAATAGATTGCGGTCGCGCAGCCCAACAGGCTGGCAATTGGCGCGTCGGATACCAGATCGCCACGGGAAAGTCCAGCCTTGCGCGCCGCGATGTTAAGGATATTTGCGCGTGGCCCTCACAAACGCCGGGAAAAAGCTTCGGCGGGGCTCATGTCGCATGTGGTACAAGGTGCGCCCGAATGCGTCGCAAAGGATACGGCGTCCGCGCGCAAGATTTGCTTTCTATCGGGGCAGGAAACAGCCGGCCGATGCCGGCGAGACGTTGAGGACTTGGGATGCGCAAATATTCGGTTTTCGCCGTCGCCCGCGAGGCGATGCGCGGCCACAAGGGTTGGGAGGCGCAGTGGACCTCGCCCGAGCCGCGCAAGGACTATGATGTGATCATCATCGGCGGCGGCGGCCATGGCCTGGGTGCGGCCTACTACCTCGCCAAGGAGCACGGCATCACCAATGTCGCCGTGATCGAGAAGGGCTGGCTCGGCGGCGGCAATACCGGCCGCAACACGACCATCATCCGCTCGAACTATCTCTATGACGAGAGCATGGACATCTACGAGCACTCGCTGAAGCTCTGGGAAGGCTTGAGCCAGGATCTCAACTACAACGTCATGTACTCGCCGCGCGGTGTGATGATGCTGTCGCACAATGTGCACGACAAGCAGTCCTTCAGCCGGCACATCCATGCCAACCGTCTGCACGGCATCGACAACGAATGGCTGACGCCGCAGCAGGCGAAGGAATTCTGCCCGCCGCTCGATATTTCGGCGAGCGCCCGCTACCCGATCAACGGCGCTGCCCTCCAACGCCGTGGCGGCACCGCCCGCCACGATGCGGTCGCCTGGGGTTATGCCCGTGCGGCGTCCGATCGCGGCGTGCATGTTATCCAGAACTGCGAGGTCAAGGGGATCCGCCGCGGGCCGGATGGTGCGGTGACAGGCGTCGAGACCTCGAAGGGGTTCATCGGCGCGAAGAAGGTCGCGGTGTCGGCGTCCGGCCACAACTCGGTCATCCTGTCGATGGCCGACGTCAAGCTGCCGCTGCATTCCGTGCCGCTTCAGGCGCTGGTGTCCGAGCCGATGAAGCCGATCTTCCCCTGCGTCGTCATGTCCAACACGGTGCATGCCTATATTTCGCAGTCGGACAAGGGCGAGCTCGTCATCGGCGCGGGTACGGACCAGTACAACTCCTACTCCCAGACCGGCGGCCTCCAGATCATCACGCACACGCTGGATGCGATCTGCGAACTCTTCCCCATGTTCCGCCGCGTCAAGATGATGCGCCAGTGGGGTGGCATCACCGACAACACGCCGGACCGCTCGGCGATCCAGGGCGTCACGCCGGTGAAGAACCTTTTCGTCAACTGCGGCTGGGGCACCGGCGGCTTCAAGGCGACGCCGGGTTCGGCGCATCTCTTCGCGCATCTCATCGCGAAGGGTGAGCCGCACAAGCTGGCGTCGGGCCTGACGCTCGACCGCTTCCGCACTGGACGCCTGATCGACGAGGCAGCGGCGGCGGCGGTCGCCCATTGATGAACGGCGCGCTGCTTGCCGGATTTCTGATGACGGCCGGTGTCTTGCCGGTCGGCGATATCATCCCGACACCGGGAGATTTTCGGTTTCAGAAGATCCAGAAGGCAGCGGGCGAGAAGGAATGGCCATTCGTCGCCGAGAGCGGGATGTTGAGTTGCATAAGGATATTGGGCCAGCGGACGATCTATTTCGTTCCGGATGAAACGGACTCAAGCCGGGCCTTCAACATCGATGTCGACCTCTTTGCGATGAGTATTGCCAATCTGGGAATGACGGACGTTCTGGCTCCCTATGACGATACCAGGCAGCTGATTTACCGGCTTGCCCCCTTCGTCACCATGGGCCGACGACTTTGCGACCAGGACCCTGGCACGTTCGTGACGGGTCCAGAGCTTTAACAGGTAGGAAACAATGCTGCTGATCTACTGCCCCTACTGCGAGGAAGAGCGCTCGGAGCTCGAATTCCGCCACGGTGGCGACGCGCACATCGCCCGGCCGACCAACATGGCCGATATCACCGACGAGGAGTTCCAGGAGTTCTTCTTCCTGCGCGACAACCCGAAGGGCCTGATCTTCGAACGCTGGCGCCATATCCATGGTTGCGGCCGCTTCTTCAACGCGGCGCGCGACACGGTGAGCGACAAGTTCGTGATGAGCTACAAGGCCGGCGAGCCGAAACCCGATCTTTCCGGCAACGCGCCAGCCACCGAGAAAACCGTCGAAACCTATGAAGCCACGGAAGGAACCGCGAAATGAGCGGTGCTAATCGCATTGCCGGTCAGGGCCGCCTGACGCCCGCCAGGACGGCGCGTTTCACATTCGACGGAAAGACCTACCAGGCGCTGGAAGGCGACACGGTTGCTTCGGCTCTGCTCGCCAACGGCGTGCACCTCGTCGGCCGCTCGTTCAAGTACCATCGCCCGCGCGGCATTCTTTCGGCAGGTCCCGAAGAGCCGAATGCGCTGATCGACGTTTCCCGCGATGCCGCCCGCCGCCAGCCGAACGTGCGCGCGCCGGTGCAGGAAGTCTTCGACGGCATGAAGGTTGAATCGCAGAACCGCTGGCCGTCGCTGTCCTTCGATATCGGCGGCATCAACAACCTGCTGTCGCCCTTCTTCGCCGCCGGCTTCTACTACAAGACCTTCATGTGGCCGAAGGCCGCCTGGGAGAAGGTCTATGAGCCCTTCATCCGCAAGGCCGCCGGCCTCGGCGTCGCCCCGACGGAAGAGGACCCGGACCACTATGCCAGCCGCTACGCCTATTGCGACGTGCTGGTTGCCGGCGGCGGCGTCGCCGGCCTGTCGGCAGCACTTGCGGCCGCGGAAACCGGCGCCCGCGTCATCCTCTGTGACGAGCAGCCGGAAGTCGGCGGTGCGCTGCACTACGACACGTCGGTCACCATCGACGGCCAGAGCGGCTATGCCTGGGCGCAGGCGACGGCCGCTAAACTCAAGGCGATGGAGAACGTCACCGTTCTCACTCGCACGACGGCCTTCGGCTATTACAACCACAATTTCGTCGCGCTCGTCGAACGCGTCACCGATCACCTCGCGCGTCCCGACAAGAAGCTGCCGCGCGAGCGCATGTGGCAGGTCCGCGCCAAGCGCGTCATTCTCGCCACCGGCTCGATCGAGCGCCACATGGTGTTCGCCAACAACGACCGGCCGGGCATCATGCTGGCGTCGGCCGCGCGCACCTATCTCAACCATTTCGGCGTCGCCGTCGGCCGCAAGGTCGGCGTCTATACGGCGAGCGATTCGGCCTATGAGGCCGCCTTCGACCTGAAGCGTGCCGGCGTCACCATCGCCGCCATCGTCGACAATCGCGACAAGCCCGGCGAAGCCGTCCTTGCCGAAGCCCGCAAGCTCGGCATCGAGGTGCTCGTCGGCCATTCGGTCGTCGATACCAAGGGGAAGCTGCGCGTCTCCTCCATTTCGGTCGCCCGCAATGGCGGCGGTTCGGCCCGGGCCATCCCGGTCGATGCGCTGCTGATGTCGGCCGGCTGGACGCCCTCCGTGCACCTCTTCTCGCAGTCGCGCGGCAAGGTCGCCTATGACGCCGCCTCCGGCCGCTTCCTGCCGGGCACCTATGCGCAGGATTGCCTCTCCGTCGGCTCGTGCAATGGCACGGACGGCCTTCAGGCGACCATCGAGGAATCGCTGGCAGCCGGCGAGCTGATGGCGCGCGCCACCGGCAACGAGGGCGGCAGCAAGGTCGAGCTTCGCGGCGAAAACGCCTTCGAATGGACCGGCGGCATGGCCGGGGCGGGCGAGGGCGCTGGTGTCGATACGACGGTCAAGGCCTTCGTCGACTTCCAGAACGACGTCTGCGCCAAGGACATCCGCCTTGCCGTGCGCGAGGGCATGCACTCGATCGAGCATATCAAGCGCTTCACCACCAACGGCATGGCAACCGACCAGGGCAAGCTTTCCAACATCCATGGCCTCGCCATCGCCTCGGAAGTGCTGAACCGCGAGATCCCGAAGATCGGCCTCACCACCTTCCGCGCGCCCTATACGCCGGTGACCTTCGGCACGCTGATCAGCCATTCGCGCGGCGACCTGTTCGATCCGGCCCGCAAGACTCCGCTGCATGCCTGGGAGGAGGCGCAGGGCGCCGTCTTCGAGGATGTTGGAAACTGGAAGCGTGCCTGGTACTATCCGCGCTCCGGCGAAACTATGCACGACGCGGTCAACCGCGAGTGCCGCACGGTGCGCAACGCCGCCGGCGTCTTCGATGCCTCGACGCTCGGCAAGATCGAGGTGGTCGGCCCGGATGCGGCCGAGTTCCTCAACCTCATGTACACCAACGCCTGGGACACGCTGAAGCCTGGCCGCTGCCGCTATGGCATCATGCTGCGCGAGGACGGCTTCGTCTATGACGATGGCGTCGTCGGTCGCCTGGCCGAGGATCGCTTCCACGTGACCACCACGACGGGCGGTGCGCCGCGCGTCATGAACCACATGGAAGACTATCTCCAGACGGAATTCCCGCATCTGAAAGTCTGGCTCACCTCCACCACCGAACAGTGGGCCGTCATCGCCGTGCAGGGGCCGAAGGCGCGCGAGATCATCGAGCCGCTCGTCGAGGGCATCGACATTTCCAACGAGGCCTTCCCGCATATGAGCGTGCGCGAAGGCAAGATCTGCGGCGTGCCGACCCGGCTCTTCCGCATGTCGTTTACCGGTGAAGCCGGCTTCGAAGTCAACGTGCCGGCCGATTACGGCCAGTCGGTGCTGGAAGCCATCTGGGCACGGGCCGAACCGCTCGGTGCCTGCGCCTATGGCACCGAGACCATGCACGTCCTGCGCGCCGAAAAGGGCTATATCATCGTCGGCCAGGATACGGACGGCACGGTCACGCCGCACGATGCCAGCCTTAGCTGGGCCGTCTCCAAGAAGAAGACGGATTTCGTCGGCATCCGCGGCCTGAAGCGGCCCGACCTCGTCAAGGAAGGCCGCAAGCAGCTTGTCGGCCTTCTGACGAAGGATCCGAACGTGGTTCTGGAAGAAGGCGCGCAGATTGTCGCTGATCCGAACGAGCCGAAGCCGATGAAAATGCTCGGCCACGTCACCTCGTCCTACTGGTCGGAAAATTGCGGCCGGTCGATCGCCATGGCGCTCGTCGCCGGCGGCCAGGCGCGTCTCGGCCAGACGCTCTACGTGCCGATGCCCGACCGCACCATCGCGGTCGAGGTCAGCGACATGGTCTTCATCGACAAGGAAGGAGCACGCCTCAATGGCTGATCAAGCACTTCGCAAGGCGCCGCTTACCGGCCGCCATGGTGGCTCTGCCGGCGCGCGCGTCACGCCCGCCGCCCCCGCAACCCGCCTGTCGCTGCGTGCAAGCAGCGACGCGCTCGGCGCGCTCTCGGCCGCCTTCGGCCTGACGCTGCCGACGCGCCCGAAAACCTCGGCCTCGGCCAACGGTCGCCACGCGCTCTGGCTCGGCCCGGACGAGTGGCTGCTGATCGACGAAAACGGCGCGGACCTGATGGCGGCGGCCGCAAGCTCCGGCGTGCTGCATTCGGCGACGGACGTCTCCCACCGCAACACGGCCGTCCTCGTCTCCGGCCCGCAAGCGGCCGGCGCGATCGCCAGCGCCTGCCCGCTCGACCTCGGCAATACGATCTTCCCCGTCGGTGCGGCTGCCCGCACGGTGCTCGGCAAGATCGAGATCGTGCTGTTGCGCACGGGCGAAGACGATTATCGTGTTGAATGCTGGCGCTCGTTCTCGCCCTATGCCTTCGGCCTGCTGGCGGAAGGTGCGGAAGACGTGGGCCTCTAACCAGGCCCAGCGGTGGCTCTCACGGTTTCGGCCATCCGAACCAGCGCACCCATCGGCCGTGAAAATCGGCGCGGCCGATCATCTCCTTGCGGCCAGAGGGCCAGACCTGCAGCGTTAGCGCGGCGCCGTCCTTCGGCTGGTCGTCGGCCTCCATCTGGAGGTGGGCGAGCGGCGCATCCGCGGTCGCTTTGGCACCCGCGGCTTCAAGGACGCGTCGGCCGGCTTCACGCTTTTCGGCCGGCAGGTATTGCCAGACGATCGAGTGGTAGACTACGTGGGCAGCGCCCGGAATGGGCATCGAAAGCCGCTGTTCCAGCCATTCCACGGCATCGGCCTGCTCGACGGGAAGCGGCCTTTCGGAGGCAAGGGCCAGGCTTTTGCCCGTCCGCTCGATCCGGTCCGCCTGGTCGGCCCAGATATAGGAGAGGAGCCGCAGCCGTTCCTGCGCATCGGCCGGGTCGACTGGCCGGAGATCGCAACCGGCCCTGTCGATTACTTGTATGTTCGCCATCTCGGGCTCGGGGCCGGACCAATCGGGGGCAATGAGAATATCGGAATTCGCGATCGCCCAAGACGATTGGCCGAGCCGGTAGGCGTAGCGATCCCATTGCAGGTTCAGGCCGGCGCTGGCGCCGACTTCCGACAAGACGAGCGGCTTGCCGCAGAGGGCGGCGATGGTCAGGAAACCCGGCAGGAGGGCGCCGGACCGGCGAACTTCGTTGGTTTGTGGTGGCGAAAGAAGCCGTTCGAGAAGGAAGGCCTCATCGGTTTCGAAGGCGTTGCGGCAGGCTGCCCACAGGGCATCGTCCGAGGCATCGGCTGGCGGATAACAGGCGGCGAGCGCGGGGTTCGTGCCGGCGAGGACCAGCGCGTGCAGCGCGCCGGCAAGCCGCAGGGCGAGGGCGTCGTGTTTTCCGGAAGGGTCTCCGGGCCAGGACAGGATGCGCCGGCCGACGGCATTTTCCTCGTCGAGCCGCGTGCCCAGAAGCCTGCACAGGCGGGCGGTGAAGGGCGAGCCGAGGGCGGCGCAGGCGGCGGCCTGGTCATCGAAAGATGCCCGGATGACCGCGTTGCGCGTGCCGGCCTCAGACATGTTCCGGCCGGTCCTTCGGGTCGAACTGGATGATGGTGATCCAGTCGGCCGTGAGCGCGGGCTTGCGCTCGTCCTCGATCTCGACGGTCACGTCATAGCGGATCGTCACCATGCCGGCGCCGCGGAAGCGGGCTTCCGCCAGCATGAAACGGCCGCGCACCCGCGCGCCGCTTTTCACCGGCGTCATGAAACGCACTTTCTCGAAACCGTAATTGATGCCCATCGTCTGCTCGATGATGCGCGGCACGCAATCGTAGTTCATCGCGGAGAGCAGCGAGAGCGTCAGGAAACCGTGCGCGATCGTGCCGCCGAAGGGCGTTTCCGCCGCCGCGCGCACGGGGTCGGTGTGGATGAACTGATGGTCTTCCGTCGCCCCGGCGAAACGGTCGATCATGGTCTGGTCGACGGTGAACCAGCGCGACAGGCCGATCTCCGTGCCGACGAGGGCATCGATGTCCTTCAGGTGGATATGTGCTGGCATTTGGCTTTCCCGCCGCTTGATTCGCGCCCCGGCTTTTGCGTCTCGCATGTCGTTGTCGCAAAACCGCGGCACACTTTTGCGCGGCATGCTTTAGCGAGGCGGTTTGTCCGGGTAATGAAGATCAGTGCTTTTCGACAAAAATCTCGACGGTGCGTGAATGAAGCATGCCGATCGCGTGATGGTTGGCGGAAAGCAGGCTCGTCCAGTCGCGCCCCTCCGGAGGTGGCAAGGCGAGCGCCTGCTCGCCGTGCGTCCGGTTGATGGCGATCGCGAGATGGACGATCCGCTGCTGTT
This sequence comes from Shinella sp. GW835-FHT14H05, assembly GCF_058793575.1. Taxonomy (NCBI): domain Bacteria; kingdom Pseudomonadati; phylum Pseudomonadota; class Alphaproteobacteria; order Hyphomicrobiales; family Rhizobiaceae; genus Shinella; species Shinella sp. GW835-FHT14H05. The sequence goes on from NZ_JBXAFY010000001.1 coordinate 335,418, forward strand.
GTAGGTCGGGCGTCTTTAGGATGGCAAGCAATGTTCCGGCAAACGGCGCTTCCCAGTCGCCGGCCGTCATCGGCGTGCCGGCGAGCGTTCGCCAGTCGACATCGCCGGCACCACTCCAGAAGGTCGTTTCGCCAAGCGCCGGAAAACGCTTGCGGATGGCCGAGAGCATGCCGGTGTGCTCGATCAGGCCCTCGTCCAGCTGGTCCCAGTGCATCCAGGTGATGGCATTGTCCTGGCAATAGGCGTTGTTGTTGCCCTGCTGGCTGCGTCCGCCCTCGTCACCGGCCGTCAGCATGACGGTGCCGCGCGAGAGGAAGAGGCTGGAAAGCAGCGCCTTCACATCCGCACGGCGGGCGGAGAGCACCGCGCCGTCGTTCGTCGCGCCCTCGGCGCCGTTGTTCCAGGAGTGGTTTTCGTTGTGGCCGTCGCGGTTCTGCTCGCCGTTCGCCTCGTTGTGCTTCACGGTGTTCGAGACGAGGTCCATCAGTGTGAAGCCGTCATGGGCAGCGAGGAAGTTGACGCTGCGCGTCGCCTCGCCGCCGTGGCGGGAGAAGATGTCGGAGGAGCCGGCAAAAGCGGTGACGAAGGCGCCGAGCCGGTGGCTGTCGCCGCGCCAGAAGGTGCGCGTGTCGTCGCGGTAGCGGTCGTTCCATTCGAGGAAGGGTGCCGGGAAATTGCCGAGCTGGTAGCCGCCGGGGCCGATATCCCAGGGTTCGGCGATCAGCACGCGGTCCTTCAGGAGCGGATCGGCGCAGATTTCGGAGAGAAGCGCGGACCGGGCGGAAAAACCGTCCGCCTCGCGGCCGAGGATGGTGGCGAGGTCGAAGCGGAAGCCGTCGACGCCGGCATGGCGCACGAAATGGCGCAGGCTGTCGAGAACCAGCTGGCGCACGACCGGGTGCTCGCCGGCAATGGTGTTGCCGCAGCCGGTGTCGTTGATGAGGTCGCCGGGGCGGTCGTGCACATGGCGGTAATAGGTGAGGTTGTCGAGGCCGCGCATGGAGAGCGTGGCGCCATGGCGGTCGCTTTCGCCGGAATGGTTGAAGACGAGGTCGAGGACGACGCCGATATTTTCCGCCCGCAAGGCTGCGACCGTGTCGGCGAGTTCCTGCATGCCGCCGGGCACGAGGCGCGGGTCGAGCGCCATCAGGGCAATCGGGTTATAGCCCCAGCTGTTGGACAGGCCGAGCGGCGGCAGGTGCCGCTCGTCGATCCAGGCGGTGATCGGCATCAGCTCGACGGCGTCGACACCGAGGCGCTTGAGATGGGCGAGCACGGCGGGGTGGGCGAGGGCGCCGACCGTGCCGCGCATCGCTTCCGGCACATCCGGATGCAGCATGGTGAAGCTGCGCACGGCGACCTCGTAGACGAAGCCGCCGGGGCGGAAGATCGGCGGTTTTACGGTGACCGGCCGGTCGCGGGTGACGATCGCCTTCGGCACGATGTCGGTCGTGTCCGTGCCGAAGACGGTGAGCCTGCCGTCATGTACGAAGGGGCGGTCGAGCTCCTTCGCGTAGGGATCGACGAGCAGTTTTGCGGGGTCGAACCACAGGCCGTGATCGGGCGAATAGACACCTTCGGCGCGAAAGCCGTAGCGCGTGCCGGCGGTCGCCCCCTCGACGAAGACGCGGTGGAAGCCGTTTTCATCCCGCCCCATGGTGAGGCGGGCGAGTTCCGTGTTGCCGTCCGTGTCGAACAGGCAGAGCTCGACACGGCCGGCATCGTGCGAATAGACCGCGAACTCCACTCCGTCGCCGGAGAGCGTTGCGCCCGGTGCGAAGGAGGGGGCGGTGGTCATCTCAGGTGATCACGGTCGGCGCGTCGCGGCCGGTGCGGGCCTTGATGCCGGCGATCTCGTCGGCGACGGCGATGAGGTCGGAAAGCGCCTCCTGCGTCTCGACGTCGTGGCGCGCGGCATCGGGCTCGAAGCGCTCGATATAGACGCGCAGCGTCGCGCCCGACGTGCCGGTGCCGGAGAGGCGGAAGACCACGCGCGAACCGCCTTCGAAGAGGATGCGGATGCCCTGGTTCTTGCTTACCGACTGGTCGACAGGATCGTTGTAGGCGAAGTCGTCGGCCGTCGCGACTTTGAGGGCGCCAAAACTCTTGCCGGGCAGCCTGGCGAGCTGGTCGCGCAGGTTCGCCACCAGGCCGTTGGCGGCGTCGGTGTCGACTTCCTCGTAGTCGTGACGGGAATAGTAGTTGCGGCCGTAGGTCGCCCAGTGCTGCTGGACGATGTCGAGCACGCTCTCCTTGCGCACGGCGAGGATGTTGAGCCAGAGCAGCACCGCCCAGAGCCCGTCTTTCTCGCGCACATGGTTGGAGCCGGTGCCGGCGCTTTCCTCGCCGCAGATCGTGGCAAGGCCCGCATCGAGCAGGTTGCCGAAGAATTTCCAGCCGGTCGGCGTCTCGTAGATGCCGATGCCGAGCTTTTCGGCGACGCGGTCGGCGGCACCCGATGTCGGCATGGAGCGGGCGATGCCGGCGAGGCCTGCGGCATAGCCGGGAGCGAGATGGGCGTTGGCGGCGAGGAGCGCAAGGCTGTCGGAGGGGGTGACGAAGATGCCCTTGCCGATGATCAGGTTGCGGTCGCCGTCACCGTCGGAGGCGGCGCCGAAGTCCGGGGCGTCGTCGGCCATCATCGTGTCGTAGAGGGCGCGGGCGTGCACGAGGTTGGGGTCCGGATGGTGGCCGCCGAAATCGGGCAGCGGCATGAAGTTCAGCACGGAGCCCTTGGTGGCGCCGAGGCGATTTTCGAGGATTTCCTTGGAATAGGGGCCGGTGACGGCGCTCATGGCATCGAAGACGACGCGGAAGCCGCCGGCAAGCAGCGCGCGGATGGCTGCAAAGTCGAAAAGCTGTTCCATCAGCTCGGCATAGTCGGCGACCGGGTCGATGACGGTGACCGTCATGCCGTCGACGTCCTGCGTGCCTTCATGGTCGAGATTGACGTCTGCGACGTCGGCGATCTTGTAGCTGTCGATCGACTTGGTGCGGGCGAAGATCGCGTCGGTGATCTTTTCCGGCGCCGGGCCGCCATTGCCGATATTGTATTTGATGCCGAAATCTTCCGTCGGGCCGCCGGGATTGTGGCTGGCGGACAGCACGATGCCGCCGAAGGCCTTGTATTTGCGGATGACGTTGGAGGCGGCCGGCGTGGAGAGAATGCCGCCGCGGCCGACGAGAACGCGGCCGAAACCATTGGCGGCCGCCATCTTGATGGCGAGCTGGATGACCTCGCGGTTGTAATAGCGCCCGTCGCCGCCGATCACGAGCGTCTCGCCGGCAAAGCCTTCCAGCGAATCGAAGATCGCCTGGATGAAGTTCTCCGCATAGTTCGGCTGCTGGAAGACGGGGACCTTCTTGCGCAGGCCCGAGGTGCCTGGCTTCTGATCGGTGTAAGGCGTGGTCGTTACGGTCTTGACGGTCATCGGCTCATACTCTTCAGGAAAGATTGGCTCTCGAAAGAAGGCTGGAATAGAGGTCAGCGTAGCGCGCGGCGCTGTTTTCCCAAGAAACGTCTGACTTCATACCTTGGTTCTGGATGCGTGCCCAGATTTTCGGTTCGTTATAGGCCTTGAAGACGCGGCGCAGCGCCTGGCGCAGGCCCTCGGCATTGATCGGCGTGAACTGGAAACCGGTGGCGACGCGGGCGGAAAGCGCGGCCTCGTTGGCGTCGATGACGGTATCGGCGAGGCCCCCGGTGCGCGCGACGACGGGGATGCAGCCGTAGCGCAGGCCGTAAAGCTGGGTGAGGCCGCAGGGCTCGAAGCGCGACGGGATGAGGATCGCGTCGGCGCCGGCCTGCATGAGGTGCGACAAGGGTTCGTTATAGCCGATGACGATGCCGATGCGGCCGCGGTGGCGGGAGGCAGAGGCCAGCAGCGCGCCTTCGAGGCCCTGGTCGCCGGAGCCGAGTACGGCGAGCTTGCCGCCCTGCTCGACGATCCAGTCGGCGACCTCGGCGATGAGATCGATGCCCTTCTGCCAGGTGAGACGGCTGATGACGCAGAAGATCGGGCCGTCGTCGTCGCCGAGGCTGAAGCGTTCGGCAAGCGCGCGGCGATTGGCGGCGCGCTGCTTGGGCGCGCCGGGGGCATAGGGGCGGGCGATATGCGTGTCGGTCTCGGGATTCCAGACGGCGGTGTCGATGCCGTTGACGATGCCGACGAGGTCGCTGGCGCGGGCATTGATCAGGCCTTCGAGCCCCATGCCGTATTCCGGCGTCATGATCTCGTGGGCATAGGTGGGGCTGACGGTGGTGATCGACCAGGCGGTGCGCAGCCCGCCCTTCAGGAAGCCGACATCGCCGTAATATTCCAGCCCGTCAACGGTGAAGGCCTGCGGCGGCAGGCCGAGGTCGGGGAAGATATCCGCACCATACTGCCCCTGGAAGGCGAGGTTGTGCACGGTGAGCACGGTCGGAATATGCTGCAGGCCGGTATAGCGCATATAGACGGCGGTCATCGCCGCCTGCCAGTCGTGTGCCTGTACGATATCCGGCCGCCAGTCCGGCAGCAGGCCGCGGGCGATTTCTGCGCCGGCAAGCGAGAGGGAGGCGAAACGCTGCCAGTTGTCGACGAAATCCTTGCCGGTGGCGTCCGTATAGGGTCCGCCCGTGCGGTCGAAGAAGCCCGGCGCATCGAGCACGAGGATATCGAGACCCTCGTGTTTGGCGGCGAGGATGCGGGCGGGCTCGCCGAGCAGGGCGTCGAAGCGCGCGACCTCCTCGAGCGACTCCAGCCGCTGCATCACGGCGGGATAACCGGGCATCAGCGTGCGCATATGCACGCCGTGCCCGGCAAGCGCGATCGGCAAGGCGCCGGCGACGTCGGCGAGGCCTCCCGTCTTGATCAGCGGGAATACTTCGGATGCCACCGAAAGGATATTCATCAGGACGACTACTGCTCCAGCTTGTCGATCATCGGTTGGGTGATGAGGCAGATGCCGCCGCTCGACCGGCGGAACCGCCGCGCGTCGGCTTCCGGGTCCTCGCCGACGACGAGGCCCTCGGGAATGATGACGCCGCGGTCGATCACGACATTCTTGAGGTTCGCGTGCCGGCCGATCCTGACATCGGGCAGCACGACCGCGCCCTCCAGCCTGGAGAAGGAATTGGCGCGCACGCCGGTGAAGAGCAGGCTGCGGTGCAGCGTCGAACCGGAGATGATGCAATCGCCCGAAACCAGCGAGGAGATCGCCGAGCCGCGCCGGTTCTCGTCGTCATGCACGAACTTTGCCGGCGGCTTGATCTCGGCGAAGGTCCAGATCGGCCACGTGCTGTCGTAGATGTCGAGTTCCGGCGCAATGTCCGTCAGGTCGATGTTCGCCTGCCAGTAGGCGTCGATCGTGCCGACGTCGCGCCAATAGGCCTCGCGCTCGAAATCGGAGCGCACGCAGGAGGAGGCGAAACGGTGGGCGACGGCTTTGCCGTGCTGGACGATGTAGGGGATGATGTCCTTGCCGAAATCGCGGCTCGACGTCGGGTCGGCGGCGTCGCGGCGCAACAGGTCCATCAGGAACTTGGTGTGGAAGACGTAGATGCCCATGGAGGCGAGCGCCAGGTCCGGCTGGCCGGGAATGCCCGGCGGATCGGCCGGCTTCTCGACGAAGGCAATGATCTGGTCCTTCTCGTCGACATGCATGACGCCGAAGCCGGTCGCCTCCATGCGCGGCACTTCGAGGCAGCCGATGGTGACCTGCGCGCCGGAATCGACGTGCTGCTGGAGCATCAGCTCGTAGTCCATCTTATAAATATGGTCGCCCGCCAGGATGACCATGTACTCGACACCGTGGTCCTCGATGATATCGATGTTCTGGTAGACGGCGTCAGCGGTGCCCTCGTACCATTGCGTCTCGGACACGCGCTGGCTGGCCGGCAGGATGTCGAAGCTTTCGTTTCGCTCGGGGCGGAAGAAGTTCCAGCCGCGCTGCAGGTGGCGGATCAGCGAATGCGCCTTGTACTGCGTGGCGACGCCGATGCGGCGGATGCCGGAATTCAGCGCATTGGATAGCGCGAAGTCGATGATGCGCGCCTTGCCGCCGAAATAGACGGCGGGCTTGGCGCGCCGGTCGGTCAGCTCCTTGAGGCGGCTTCCTCGGCCGCCGGCAAGAACATAGGCCATCGCGTCACGGGCGAGGGGTTGAATCCGCTTTTGCTCCATAGTGTCCTCCCGACAGTCGATTTTTTACGCGTCCAGTTCCAGCATCAGCGTTGCCAGCGGGGGCAGCGTGATGGCGGCTGAGATTCTTCCATTTGCCTGTTTCTTGGCCTGAACGGCCCCGCCATTCCCCTTGCCACTGCCGCCGTAGATTTCGGCATCGGTGTTGAGGATTTCGCGCCACCGGCCCTCCACCGGCAACGGCACCCCGTAGTTCTCGCGGTAGACGGGGGTGAAGTTGGTGACGACGGCGATCATCTTCTCGCCCGGCGCCTTGCGCAGCCAGGCGAAGACCGAGTTTTCGCGATCGTCGGCGATCAGCCATTCGAAGCCGTCGCCTTCGCAGTCGCGCGCATGCAACGCGGCCTTGCGGCGGTAGGTGCCGTTCAGGTCGCGCACCAGCCGGCGCATGCCCTCGTGCAGCGGATATTCGAGCAGGTTCCAGTCGAGCGACTTTTCCTCGCTCCATTCCTGCCATTGCGCGAATTCCTGGCCCATGAACAGCAGCTTCTTGCCGGGATACCCCCACATGAAGCCGTAATAGGCGCGCAGGTTCGCGAATTTCTGCCAGTCGTCGCCCGCCATCTTGGCGATCAGCGAACCTTTGCCGTGCACCACCTCGTCGTGGGACAGCGGCAGCACGAAATTCTCCGTAAAGGCATAGAGTAGGCCGAAGGTCATGTCGTTGTGGTGGAACTTGCGGTGCACCGGCTCGCGCGACAGATATTGCAGCGTGTCGTGCATGAAGCCCATGTTCCACTTGAAGCCGAAGCCGAGGCCGCCGTCATGCACGGGTGCCGACACCTTCGGCCAGGAGGTGGACTCTTCCGCGATCGTCAGGATGCCGGGATGGGCGGCATAGACATGGGCGTTCATCGATTGCAGGAAGCGCACGGCCTCCAGGTTCTCGTTGCCGCCATATTCGTTCGGGACCCATTCGCCGTGTTTGCGCGAATAGTCGAGATAGAGCATCGAGGCCACCGCATCGACGCGCAGGCCGTCGAGGTGGAATTTCTCCGACCAGTAGAGCGCGTTGTTGATGAGGTAGGCGAGCACTTCGGCGCGGCCGAAATTGTAGATCGCCGTGTTCCAGTCCGGGTGAAAACCCTGGCGGGGGTCCTCGTGTTCATAGAGCGCGGTGCCGTCGAACTGGCGCAGGCCATGCGCATCCGTCGGGAAATGCGCCGGCACCCAGTCGAGGATGACGCCGATGCCGACCTTGTGGCAGCCGTTGACGAAGCGGGCGAAGCCTTCCGGCTCGCCGAAGCGGGCGGTCGGCGAATAGAGGCCGGTCGTCTGATAACCCCAGGACGGGTCGAAGGGATATTCGGTGATCGGCAGGAACTCGATATGGGAAAATCCCATGTCGACGCAGTACGGGATCAGCCGGTCGGCGAGCTCGTCCCAGGTCAGCATGGCCCCGTCGCTGTGGCGCTGCCAGGAAGCGGCATGCACCTCGTAGATCGAGATCGGCTGGCGGCGTGCATCGGCGGTCGCCCAATGCTTGAGATGCGCCTCGTCCTCCCATTCCTGGGCGATCGGCCCGGTGGTCATCGAGGCGTTGTTGGGGCGCAGTTCCGAGCGGCGGGCGAAGGGGTCGGCCTTCAGCGGCAGGACCTCGCCGTTGATGCCGACGATCTCGTATTTATAGGCATGGCCTTCGGTAATGCCGGGCAGGAAGATTTCCCAGATGCCGGTGTCGCGGCGCAGGCGCATCGCGTTGCGCCGCCCGTCCCATTCGTTGAAATTGCCAACGACCGAGACGCGCTTGGCATTCGGCGCCCAGACGGCGAAATGGAAGCCTTCGATGCCGTCGAGCGTCATCGGGTGGGCGCCCAGCTTGTCGAAAAGGCGCAGATGCGAGCCTTCGCGGATATAATAGTCGTCCATCGGGCCGAGCACCGGCCCGAAACTATAGGGGTCGATCACCACCCACTCGCCGCCGTCGTTGCGGGCGCGATAGCGGATCGGCTGGAGTTTCTTGAGGGAAACCTCGCCGGCGAAGATGCCGGCCGGATCGACCTGGGCGAGCGCGCCGATCTCCTTGCCCGCCAATGTCTCGGCGGTGACTTCGGCTGCACCCGGCAGGAAGCAGCGGGCGATATATTTGTCGCCCGCCGGATGGGGGCCGAGCACTGCGAACGGATCCCAGTGCCGGCTTTCCAAAATTGCATCGATGTCCGCTTTTGCCAGAAGCTCTGACGGTTGGTCCGTCGTGCCTTTTTTCGGCGGTGCGGTCATCAGGCTCTCCAGATTTCCTTGGCGTATTGGCGAATGGTGCGGTCGGACGAGAACCAGCCCATGCGGGCCGTGTTGCGCACGGTCTTAGAGTACCAGGCCGTCTTGTCGAGCCAGATGGCGTCGACATCGCGCTGGGCCTTGGAATAGGCGTCGAAATCGGCCGCCACCATGAACCAGTCGTGATTGTAGATGCCGTCGACGAGACCGGTGAAGCGGTTGCGGTCATCCGGCGAGAAAACGCCCGACGAAATCGCGGCCAGCGCCTGCGACAGCTCCTTTGACTGCTCGATGATGGCGCGCGGATTGTGCCCTTCGGCCCTCACCTTCGCCACTTCTTCCGCCGTCATGCCGAAAATCACGATGTTCTCCTCGCCGACATGGTCACGCATCTCGACATTGGCGCCGTCGAGCGTGCCGATGGTCAGTGCACCGTTCAACGCGAACTTCATGTTTCCGGTTCCCGACGCTTCCATGCCGGCGGTCGAAATCTGCTCCGAGAGGTCGGCGGCGGGCACCATGATCTCGGCGAGCGAGACATTGTAGTTCGGCACGAAGACGACCTTGAGCAGGCCGCGTACGGCGGGGTCGTTGTTGATCACGCGCGCGACGTCGTTGGCGAGCTTGATGATCAGCTTGGCATTGTGGTAGCTCGGCGCCGCCTTGCCCGCGAAGAGTTTGACGCGCGGCACCCAGTCGAGTTCGGGATGCGAGCGGATCTGGTCGTAGAGCGCCACCGCCTCGATGATGTTGAGGAGCTGGCGCTTGTATTCGTGGATGCGCTTGATCTGGATGTCGAACATCGCGGCGGGATCGATGCGGACCCCCATGCGGCTGCCGACCAGATTGGCGAGGCGGTTCTTGTTCTCGCGCTTGATCGCCGCGAAACGCTCCTGGAAATCCTTCTTGTCGGCGAAGGCATCGAGCGCCTTCAGCGCCTCGGCGTCGTCCATGAAGGCTTCGCCGATCGATTCGCGGATCAGGTTGAACAGGCCCGGATTGCACTGCATCAGCCAGCGGCGCGGCGTGATGCCGTTCGTCTTGTTGTTGATGCGGTTCGGATAGAGCTTGTGCAGGTCGGCGAAGACCGTTTCCTTCATCAGCTCGGTGTGCAGCGCCGAGACGCCGTTGATCGAATGCGAGCCGACGAAGGCGAGGTTGCCCATGCGCACGCGGCGCTCGCCGGATTCCTCGATCAGCGAGATGCTGCGGATACGCTGGTCCTCGAAACCCTTTTCCTTGCGGGCTTCGACCAGGATCTTGGCGTTGATCGCATAGACGATCTGCATATGGCGCGGCAGCAGCCGCTCGAGCAGAGGCACCGGCCAGCTTTCCAGCGCTTCGGGCAGCAGCGTATGGTTGGTGTAGGAGAAGGTGCGGCGCCCGATATCCCAGGCGACATCGAAATCCAGACCGTGGACATCCATCAGCAGGCGCACGAGTTCGACCACCGAAATGGCCGGATGCGTGTCGTTGAGCTGGATCGCGACGGCGTCTGGCAGGGACGTGAAGTCCGGATATTGCTGGAGGTGGCGGCGCAGGATGTCCTGCAGCGAGGCCGAGCAGAAGAAGAATTCCTGGCGCAGGCGCAGTTCCTGGCCGGCCGGCGTGGCGTCCGCGGGATAGAGCACGCGCGTCAGGCTTTCCGCCCTGTTGCTTTCCTTCAAGGCACCGATGTGGTCGCCGGCGTTGAAGGCGTCGAGCAGGATGGGGTCGATCGGGTTGGCGGCCCACAGGCGCAGCGTGTTGACGCGCTTGCCTCGCCAGCCGACGGCCGGCGTGTCGAAGGCGGTCGCGATGACGCGCTCCGCTGGCTTCCAGACGAAACGCTGTTTGTCCTCGCCGATATTGATCGTCTCGACGGCGCCGCCGAAGCCGATTTCGTAGGAGCTTTCGCGGCGTTCGAATTCCCAGGCATTGCCGTGGGCGAGCCAGGTTTCCGGCAGCTCGACCTGCCAGCCGTCCGCCATCTGCTGGCGGAAGAGGCCGTGCACGTAGCGGATGCCGTAGCCGTAGGCGGGCACGTCGACCGTCGCCATGCTTTCCATGAAACAGGCGGCGAGACGGCCGAGACCGCCATTGCCGAGGGCGGCATCCGGCTCAAGCTCGGCGATGATGTCGATATCGACGCCGAGGGAGGCGAGCGCGTGGCGCATCTCGTCCATGATGCCGATATTGGTCATCGCGTCGCGCATCAGGCGGCCGATGAGGAATTCGAGCGATAGATAATAGACGCGCTTTGCGCCCGTCGCGTAGGTGCGGCGGGTGGAGTCCATCCACTTGTCGGTGATGCGGTCGCGCGCCACCAGGATCGCGGCCGTCAGCCAATCATGGGGCTTGGCCACTTTCGGGTCTTTCCCGATACGGTATTTGAGGCGCTCCAGAAGTTCGGTGGCGAGTTGTTCTCGGTCCGAAGATCGGAGGGCCGGGGCGAGATCGTTGTTGGTAACCCGGTTCATCATGGTGAACTTTTGTCCCCTCGCATGTGGTGCGTCGTTCTCGCGAAAGTCGCGTTTAAATCAATTTATGCATCTATCCGAAGCGCTTGCAATACGCCTTTTCAAGAAAGGCCACATGCATTTTCGACATGCCTGAAACACGCCGAACATGCTAAAAAACCCGCCGCGCAATGCGCAGCGGGTTCATTTTGGCGATGGTATTGCGGTTTACTTGGTCAGGCGGGACGCCATGGCGGCTGCACTTTCGCCGATTGCCTTGAATGCGGCGATGAGGGCGGTCATGTTCTCGGCCTGGAAATAGTTTGCTGGCGTCGTAGCGCACTCCCTGAGCAGCGTCTGGCCCCGCGTCGGTGCCATGAACGCGACGGTGTAGACGATCACGCCGGCGTCGCGGGCTTCTACACATGAGGCTCTTGTCTCGTCGTCAGATTTCTTAGCCTTCGAATCGGAAGCAGAGCCGTCATAGCTGGTGTTTTCACCATCCGTCATGAAGATGATGTACTTGATGGGCACCTGGCCATTCTTGTCCTTGTGTGCGCCAATCTCGGTTTCCTTGGTCTTGTTCGCAGGCGCTATTTTAGCGACCGCCGTGGCGAATGCCTCGTGCGAATCCGTTCCGCCGGTCGGCTGTTCCGGAAGGGCGTTGACGTAGTCGGACGCGCCTTTCGTTCCCCAGGCCAGCTTGGACTCGTTCTGCGTATCGTCGTTATAGGAGATGGCGCCGGTGCGGACGTATTTCTGCTCGGGATCGAGGGTGTTGAAGACGGTCACGAGACTTGCCACAGCCTTCTTCAGGGCGGCGATCTTGCGTGTGTAGCAAGGAACGGTCGGGAGAACGACTTTTCCCCAGTTGCTTTCTGTCCAGTTCTGGCAGGGTAGGATCTGGCTCGCGATGTCATCCGTTTTGAAAGACATAGAACCCGAGCGGTCCAGCACGAGGTACATGGAAATCGCGCTCTTCTTCTGGGCTGTACCGCTTTCCGCCGTGCTTTTCGCATTCATCTTGATCGATTTCTGACCAAGAAGACGCGTGAAGGGGTTGAACTCCAGCGTGTAGGCCGTCGCCACATCCACCTGGAACGACTTGCTGTTGTTGGCAAGGGGCGTCTCTTTGATGTCGATGACGGTGGAGGACGAGAAGTCGTTCTTGTCCTTATCCTTGTCCTTCTGGTCCCCTTCGGCATCCACGCTACCGCCGGTCGTCATCTGGCTCTTGAGGAAGCGCATGCCGATTTCCTTCGCCTGCGCAGCGGTCTTGCCGTCATTGGCAAGCGCGGAGGCGGCGGCGAGGGCGGCCGCGTCGGTCGCGTCCTGCAACTCGGCCTTGACCATGACCATCTTTGTAAGATCCACGGCGACACCGCCGGCTGCGAGCATGACCGGGAAGATGAGGGCCGTCATCATTCCGAAATTACCGCGGCGGTCCCGCAGGAGGCGGGAGAGCCAGGACCGTTTTTCCGTATTTTTCGTCATGAGCGTTCACCCAGCATCTTTATAATGTGGGGCGAAACTAGCAGCGAAGTGTTATTTAACGGTTCGGGTGCGTGGTATAGTTTTCGTAAAATTGCGCCGATCCCGCAGTTCCGGCTTTTCCCGTTGTTTCCAAACGGGATTTCACGCGGTCTGGCGCACCGGGATGACGTCGACGGCCTGGGTCGTCTTGTGCTGGCCATAGCCTTTCAGGATCCCGATGACGGGGGCGACGTCGGCGTAGTCCCGGCCATAGGCGACGACGATATGGTCGGTGCCGGCGGGGATGTTGTTGGTCGGGTCGAGCTCCATCCAGCCGTTCACCCGGCCGCACCAGAAGCGCACCCAGGCATGCATGGCATCCGCCCCCTCCAGCCGCTCCTTGCCCGCAGGCGGAATGGTGCGCAGGAACCCGCTGACATAGCCGGCGGGGATGCCGAGGCTTCTCAGCGCCACGATCATCACATGGGTGAAATCCTGGCAGACGCCGCGCTTCAGCTTGAAGGCCTCGCGTGGGGTTGTGTCGACGTTCGTCGCCTTCGGGTCGTAGGTGAAATCCTTGTGGATGCGGGCGCAGACGGCGGTCGCGATGGCGCGGATCGTCATGTCCGGCTTGGCGATGGAGCGGGCGTATTCGGCGATTTCGGGGCAATCCTTCAGCCGCGGGCTGGCGCCGGTATAGTGATGGGGCGAGCCGGCATCGAGCGACCAGTAATTGGCGATATCCTCCGGCAGGTCGGCGACGCGTGGCGAAAAATCCGCCGCCGGCTCCGGCATGTCGACATGGACGCGGGCCTGCATTCGGATGTCCAGCCGCTCATGCGCATTGCGAAACAGGATCGAGCTCATCGGGTTTTCGAAGAAATCGTTGTGGTCGACCCGCTCGCCGGGGCCGGGATTGACGCCGACCGTGCCGGCGACCAGCCGCTGGCGGCCGCCGATCGACAGCGGCAGCACGCGCACGATATGCCGGCCGCCGGAAACCGGCGTGTCGTAGAGATAGCTGATCTGGAGGTTGACGTCGTAGAGCATGGTCACCGCGTCTCCTCCCTGTTCAGCTCAGATAGGTCTGGGCGAGGATGTCGGAAAGCTTTTCGAGTTCGGTCTCGAAACGCTTGTAGACCGCATCCGTCATGGTTTCCGGCGTCATCACCGCCAGCCCCGCGTGAAGCCGCATGGCCTCGCGGTAGAACGGCGACATCTGGCCGTTTGCATAGGCGTTCGGCAGCTGCTCGACCTCGTTCTTGATCTCGTTCAATTGATAGAGGATCGAGCGCGGGTTGAGGGCGTCGAGCGCCAGGAGGTCGGTGACCGTCAACCGCGCCGTCGCCACATTATAGCGGCGGCGATGGGTCATCACGCTGTCGCCGATCTCCAGCAGCATGTCGAGCGCGCCGTCGGGCGCATCCTCGCCGGACATGTGGCCGAGCAGGCGTGTCATGTGCAGGCCGCGTTCGAGATAGCGGCCGATCGAGAGGAATCGCCAGCCGGTGAAGCGGTACATGTTTTCGTGCACGAGGCCGGCGAAGCCCGCGAGCTTGCGCAGGAGCACGGTCATGGCGCGTGTCGCATCGTCGCCGGGCTGCACGCTGACATGGAAGCGGCGGGCGGTCTTCGACAGGTCGTTCAGCGCCAGCCAGCCGTCCGGCGAGAAGCGGTCGCGGATGTTGCCGGCGGAGAAGACGGCGCTGTCGATGCTGCGGATCAGGCTCGTCGGCATGGCTTCCGCCGTGTCGATGCCGAGCGCGTCGAGATAGTCGCTGACATCCTTCAGCAGCGGCTGTTCGGGATTGGCGTATTCGGCGTAGCGCCCGTGCCAGGCGCGCAGCACGCGCAATGCGCCTTCCGCCCGCTCGATATAGCGACCGAGCCAGAAGAGGTTGTCGGCCGCGCGGCTCGGCAGGCTGCCGGGCATGTTGCGGGTGAACATCTCTTCGGCCGGCAGCAGCGAGGTGCGCTCGACCGGCTTGCGGCTGACGATCCAGACATCCGCCGCCGAGCCGCCCTCCTGCATGGCGATCGCCGCCACGTTGTCGCCAGCGCCGATGCGGGCAAAGCCGCCGGGCATGATCTGCCAGCCGCTCCGCGTGCGGGCGGCGAAGACGCGCAGCGACATCGGCCGCGGCACGAGCTTGCCATCGACGAAGGCGGGCGTGGTGGACAGCGTCACCGCTTCCTGCCCGACCAGTTTCACGCCATCCGTCGCCAGCCATTCGGCGATCGACTGTTTTGCCGTGTCGCGCAGCGAGGAGCCGAGCACGGACTGCTCGTTGTCGTCGAAGAAGGGCCGGGTCGAATAGGCCGGGCCGATGACCATGCGCTCGATATTGGCCGCGACGTGCTCGCGTTCGCTCTTCTGGCCGCACCACCAGGTGGCGACGGACGGCAGCATCTGGTCCTCGCCAAGCAGTTGGCGACAGATGTTGGGCAGGAAGGCAAGCATGGCGCGGGTCTCGACGACGCCGGCGCCGAGCGCGTTGACGATGCTGACGGAGCCGGAGCGCAGCGCCTCGACGATGCCGGGCGTGCCGATATGGGAATTCTGGTTCAACTCCAGCGGATCGGCAAAGGAGGCATCGAGGCGGCGCCACAGCACGCCGACCGGCTTGAGGCCGGCGACGGTGCGCACCATGACCTTGCCGCCGACGACCGTCAGGTCCTCGCCTTCCAGCAGCATGAAGCCGAGATAGCGGGCAATATAGGCGTGTTCGAAATAGGTTTCGTTGGCGAGCCCCGGCGTCAGGACCGCGATGCGGTCTTCCGCGGATTTGTTGCCCTGCAGCGTGCTGCGGAAGGCGCCGAAGAAGCCGGCGAGGCGGTGGACGTGGGTTTCCGCGAAGACATCGGAGAAGGCGCGTGTCGTCGCCACGCGGTTTTCCACCGCGAAGCCGGCGCCCGATGGTGCCTGCGTGCGGTCGGAAAGCACCCACCAGTTGCCGTCCGGCCCGCGGCCGATTTCGAAGGAAACGAAGTGCAGGAAATGTTTGCCGGCGGGCTGCACGCCGACGAGCGGGCGCAGGAATTCGCTGTTGGAGGCGACGAGGGCCGGCGGCAGCAGGCCGTTGGCGACGAGCTCGTTCTTGCCGTAAATGTCGGCGACGACCGCCTCCAGCAGTTCCGCCCGCTGGATGAGGCCGCGCGACAGGGTCTCCCATTCGGCGTCGTCGATGAGCACGGGAATGTGGGAGAGCGGCCAGGCGCGCTCGGCGCCGGCCTCCTTGCCATAGGCCCGGTAGAAGACGCCGGCGTCGCGCAGGTAGCGGTCGGCGCGGGCGAAACGGCCGGCAAGCTCGGTCTCGTCCATCTTGCCGAGTGCGGCGAGAAAATGCCGCCAGACCGGGCGTACTTCGCCGTTCGTATCGACCATCTCGTCGGCGACGCCCGGAGGCGGTGCATAGGCGCGCGTCGGCTTTTGCGCCGTACCGGCCTTGACGCGTTCTGCCTCCACACTCGTGGTCTTCAATTCCTGTACTCCAATGGAGGGCTAGATGCCGGACGGCCGGCGCAGATCCAGCGTCAGCGGGAAATCCGCCGACGGTGGTTCCGGCCACAGCGTATAGCCGCCCGCCCTGTGCCCCCAGGGCTCGAATCGCGCCAGCCGGCGCGCTTCAGCCTCGTTTCCGTTCACCGGGAAGGTGTCATAGCTGCGTCCGCCCGGATGGGCAACGTGGTAGATGCAGCCTCCGATCGCCCGCCGCGACCATGTATCATAAATGTCAAATGTAAGCGGTGTGTTGACGGGCAGCGCCGGATGCAGGCCGGAGGCGGGCTGCCAGGCCTTGTAGCGCACGCCGGCGACGGAGACGCCCTTGGTGCCGGTCGAGCGCAGCGGGACGGGCCTGCCGTTGCAGGCGACGGTGTAGCGTTCCGGATTGGCGGTCTCCAGCTTTACCTGGAGGCGTTCGACGGACGAATCGACGTAGCGCACGGTGCCGCCGACCGCGCCCTGTTCGCCCATGACATGCCAGGGTTCCAGCGCCTGGCGCACTTCCAGGTTCGCGCCCTCATATTCGACCTCGCCGCAGAAGGGGAAGCGGAATTCGAGTTGGGCGGCGAACCATTCGGACTTGAGGTCGAAGCCGTTCGTCTTGAGGTCTGCCAGCACGTCCAGGAAATCCTGCCAGACATAGTGCGGCAGCATGAAACGATCGTGCAGCGTGGTGCCCCAGCGCACGAAGCCGCCATCGGCCGGGTTCTGCCAGAAGCGGGCGATGAGCGCACGGATCAGCAATTGCTGGGCAAGGCTCATGCGGGCATTCGGCGGCATTTCGAAGCCGCGGAACTCGACGAGGCCGAGGCGGCCGGTCGGGCCGTCCGGCGAAAACAGCTTGTCGATGCAGATTTCCGAACGGTGCGTGTTGCCGGTGCCATCGGTGAGCAGGTTGCGGAACAGGCGATCGACGAGCCAGGGCAGGGGGGCAGCACCCTGGCCGGGCGGCGGGACCTGCGCAAACGCGATTTCCATCTCGTAGAGCGTGTCGTGCCGCGCTTCGTCGATGCGCGGCGCCTGGCTTGTCGGGCCGATGAACATGCCGGAAAAGAGATAGGAGAGCGACGGATGCCGCTGCCAGTGCAGGATGAGGCTCTTCAGCAGGTCCGGCCGGCGCAGGAACGGGCTGTTGTTCGGGTTGTCGCCGCCGACGACAACATGGTTGCCGCCGCCCGTGCCGGTGTGGCGGCCGTCGATCATGAATTTGTCGGCGCCGAGCCGGGTGAGGCGGGCCTCCTCGTAGGCCGCGGTGGTGATGTCCACGCAATCCTGCCAGTTGGCGGCGGGGTGGATATTGACCTCGATGACGCCCGGGTCGGGTGCGACCCGCATGACGTTGATGCGCTCGTCATGCGGCGGCGCATAGCCTTCGATATGGACCGGCAGGCCGAGGTCGGCCGCGGCCTTTTCGGCCGCCGCGATCAGGTCGAGATAATCCTCGATGCGCTCGACGGGCGGCATGAAGACGCACAGGCGGCCGTCGCGCGGCTCGACGCTGAGAGCGGTGCGCACGGCGCCGCGGATGTCACCGGTCGATCCGGCGATGTTCTGTTCGTTGCGGTCCTGCTGGGGCTCGCTTGCGCGTAGCGACGCCTGCGCCAGGGTTCTTGCTGGCGCGCTGTAGTCGGGCAGCGGCTCCCGCGGGATCGAGGGGTCGGCCTGGTGGATGTAGGGATATTGCGACGGCGGCACGTAGGGCAGGGTGCCGAGCGGCATGCGGAAGCCGATGGGCGAATCGCCGGGAATGAGGAAGATCTTGCCGCGGCGGGTGCGCCACCGTTCGCTCACCCAACGCCGGCCGCCGGCCTTGGCGTTCCAGGCCTGCACCGGCAGGATGTAGCCGGTCGCAGTCGTCAGGCCGCGCTCGAACACCTTGGCGATGCGCGCCCGCTCTTCCGGGCTTTCGAGCTTGGAGTTCGACGGGTCGACATTTTCCGGCAGGCTGCCTTCCTTGATGATCCATTCCGCCGGGTCCTCGAAGGCGGGGATGATCATGTCCGGCTCGATCTCAAGCTCGGCGGCGATGCCGGCAAGAAGCGCCTCGGCCTGTTTTTCGGTGACCTCGGTGTCGGCGCCCTCGGTGGCGATCAGGTCCGGGTTATGCCAGATCGGCTTGCCGTCCTTGCGCCAGTAGAGCGAGAAGGTCCAGCGCGGCAGGCTTTCACCCGGATACCACTTGCCCTGGCCATAATGCAGGAAGCCGCCGGGCGCGAAGCGCTCGCGCAGGCGCCGGATCAGCTCGTCGGCCTTCTCGCGCTTGGTGGGGCCAACGGCGGCGGTGTTCCATTCCTCGGATTCGAAATCGTCGATGGAGACGAAGGTCGGCTCTCCGCCCATGGTGAGGCGCACGTCGTTGTCCGAAAGCACGGTGTCGACCTTGCGGCCCAGCGCGTTCAGCGCCTCCCAGCTCTCGTCGGAGAACGGCTTGGTGATGCGCGGGTGCTCGGCGACACGCGCCACCGTCATGGCGAAATCGAATTCGGTGTTCGCTTCGCCGAAATAGCCGCCGCTGATCGGTGCTGCATTGCGAAAATGCGGTGTTGCGGCAAGCGGGATATGGCTTTCGCCGGTGAGCAGCCCGGAGGTCGGGTCGAGGCCGATCCAGCCGGCGCCCGGAAGATAGACCTCGCACCAGGCATGCAGGTCGGTGAAGTCGACCTCGGTGCCGGAGGGGCCGTCGAGCGCCTTCAGGTCCGGGCTGAGCTGGATGAGATAGCCGGAGACGAAGCGGGCGGCGAAGCCGAGATTGCGCAGGATCTGCACGAGCAGCCAGCTCGAATCGCGGCACGAACCAAGCGCCGTGGTCAGCGTCTCTTCCGGCGTCTGCACGCCGGGCTCCATGCGGATGACGTAGCCGACCGACTGCTGGACCTGGGCATTGAGGGCGACGACCATGTCCAGCGTGCGCCGGCGCGAGCGGTCGATCGTCTTCATATAGGCTTCGAGCGCCGGGTCCATCGGCTCGGGCGCGCGATAGATCTTCAGGTCTTCGCGCAGGTCCTCCGGATAATCGAAGGGCCAGTGCTCGGCCTCTTCCTCGATGAAGAAGTCGAAGGGATTGTAGACCGTCATGTCGGCGACGAGATCGACTTCGATCTTCAGTTCGGTCACCGGATCGGGGAAGACGTAGCGGGCGAGATAGTTGCCGTAGGGGTCCTGCTGGAGGTTCACGAAATGGTTTGCCGGTGAAACCTTCAGCGAATGGCTGATGACCTTGGTCTTGGAATGGGCGGCCGGCTTCAGCCGGATGATCTGGGGTCCGAGCCGGACCGGGTTGTCGTACTTGTAATGGGTGAGGTGGTAGATACCGGCCTTGATCGACATGCGCTCTCTTTTTCCCCTCGGTGACGGTCTGTTGCCGCCATCGAGGAGAGTTTGTGCAATGCGAAGAGAGATTGCAAGCGGGATCGCTGCGTGCCGTCACCGTCGGTCAGACGATGGCCCGCAGGTGCGGCCTTGCCTCGGGTTGGCGCGACGCCTCGCCGGGCGTCTCGAACTGGCCGACGAGGCGGGCAAGCGTGGCGGACTCGTCGGAAAGGCGATGTGTGACGGCGCTGCTTTCCTCGACCATCGCGGCATTCTGCTGGGTCACCGCGTCGAGCTGGCGGATCGTCGTGTTGATTTCGTGGATGCCGACGGACTGGTCGCGTGCTGCGCGCGCGATCTCCTTGATCTCCGTGTCGATCGCGCTGATCTTGCCCGCGATGTCGCGCAGCACGCTGCCGGTCTCGCGCACCAGGCCCGCACCGCGCGCCACTTCGTCGGCGGATTTGGTGATCAGCGCCTTCACCTCGCGCGCCGCGCTTGCCGTGCGCTGCGCCAGTTCCCGCACCTCCTGCGCGACGACGGCGAAACCTTTGCCGGCTTCGCCAGCCCGCGCGGCTTCCACGCCGGCGTTCAGTGCGAGAAGGTTGGTCTGGAAGGCGATGTCGTCGATGACGCCGATGATGTTGCCGATTTCATGCGATGACGTCTCGATCTTGCCGATGGCGCTGACGACGTTGTCGACGACCTGTTCGGAGGTGGCCGAGCTCTTCTTGGTGTCGGAGGCGAGGCGTTCTGCGACCGTCGTGCGTTCAGCGGCGGACTGTACGGCCTGCGTCATTTCGGCAAGCGCCGTCGCGGCCTCGCCCAAAGAGGCGGCCTGCCGTTCGGTGCGGCTGGAGAGCTGGACGAGCGCCTCCTGCATCTCGCTGGAATCGTCGCGGATGCGGTGCGTGTTGACGCGCACCGTGGTCATCGCCTCTGCGAGGCGCTCGACGGAGGCGTTGTAGTCGGTGCGGATACGGTCGAGCGCGGGCATGAAGGGCGTGTCGATGCGTTGCGTGAGGTCGCCGCGGGCGAGGTGCTGCAGCGCGCCCGCCAGGCGCAGCACGGCCGCTTCGGTCTCGGCGTCTTCTGCCTCCTTGGCGCTTTCGCGGGCCGCCCGTTCGCTGTCGGCCTCCTCGCGGATCGACGCGGTTTCGCGTTGCAGGCGTTCCTTTTCGATTGCGGCATCGCGGAAGACGAGCACGGAGCGCGCCATGTCGCCGATCTCGTCGCGCCGCGCCTGGCCGTCGCAGGCGATCGTCGTGTCGCCGCCGGCAAGCCGGTTCATGTCCGAGACAAGCGCGGTGATCGGGCGCGACAGGCGGCTGGCGAAGAGGAAACCGACGGCGGCGGTCACCACAAGCACGCAGAGCGAGACGAGCAGCGTCCAGTGGATGAGGCGGGTGAGGCCGGCGAAGACTTCGCTCGACGCCATGACGGCGGCGACGGTCCAGGTGCGGCCGAGGAAATCGAAGCTGGCGGCGGCGAGTTTCACCTCGCGGCCGCGGTGATCGGGCAGGGTGGCCTTGGCGATCGCGCCGTCGTCGGCCGCAAGCAGCTCCGGCGCGATGCGCATCGAGAGCACGTCGGCATCCGTGCCATGCGAGGGCCGGGTGAGGAGTGTGCCATCGGCGTTCAGCAGCATGGCTTCGCCGGTCTCGCCGAGGCCGACCGGATTGTTCAGCCGGGCGGCGATGCGCTCGGTCGGCAGGGCCACGACGAGCACGCCGATCTTGCCGGCGACGGAGGCAACGGGGGCGGCGAGGAAGGCCATGGCACGGCCGGCGGGCGCATAGGCCTGGTAATCGCCGAAGGCGACGATGGCGGTTTCCGTGCTGGGGGCCGCTTCGGCAAAGACCTTGGCAAGGCCGGTGCCGGCGAAGCGCATATCGGTCGTCAGGTTCGCGCCGAAATCATCGTGTTTCTTCAGCGAATAGACGATGTCGCCGCTGAGATTGACGAGCAGCATGTCGCCAAAACCCTGCGCTTCGGCCTGCCGCAGGAAGAAGCCGTGGTAGCGGCCATGCATCTGGTCGAACTTGTCGATCTCGGCGGATTTCAGATCGGCCTTGCCGCCATAGCGCCGCTGCAACTCGGCGGCGCGGTCGCCCCCGATTGCGCCGAGTTCACCCGAGAGGTCGTCCAGCGCCTTGGCGACGACCTTCTGGCCGGCGAGATCGCGGGTCTCCTTGACGATCGATTGCAGGTACTGCGCCAGCTCGTTGCGCCGGCCGTCGGCCAGCGTTTCGAGCTTCGTCACCGCCGCCTCGGTCGACTGGCTGGCGCTGAGATAGAGGCTCGCGACGCTGGTTGCGGAAATGGCAATGACGGCCAACAGCAGGGCTGCAAGCGAAAGCTTTATAGAAAGACGCATGGGAATGGTTTCTGAAAAATACGCAGCTACAGATCATGCCGATAGCGGCTGCCAGAAAGCGCATCCTGCGGCCGGGGCGAGACCCGGTTCTGACCGTCGTCAATATGACCTTCGGTCATGACGGGTCTGTGACGATTTTGTGAAAGCTGCGTGGAGCGGCGGGAGCCGCTCCACCTGGGCGTAGGCTCAGCGGGTCATGGAGACCAGCGAGAAATAGGCTCCCTGTGGATCGACGCAATTGAGGATCCAAGCGCCGCCGGGCACTTCCATCGGTCCCATCATAATGCTGCCGCCGCCATCCGTGACGCGTTTGCCCGCGGCATCGAGGCCTTCGACCACGAAATAATAGCCCCAGGCGGGCGGCATGGGCATGCCGGGCGGCGTGGTCATCATGCCGCCGATGGCGTTGCCGCCGCCCGCGGCGAAGGTCTGGTAGGTGCCCATGCCGGCGTCCGACATGTCGACGGCCTGGTCCTTGGTCCAGCCGAAGGTCTTCGAATAGAACTCCCAGGCGGTGTCGAGGTCGCCCGCCATCAGCTCGTTCCAGCCGATATGGCCGGGCGTCATCATTTCGGGCCGCGCCGGACCCTCATCCTCGGTGCTGAAGAGCGAGAAGACGGCGCCGTGCGGATCGGCGACGACGGCGAAGCGGCCGATGCCAGGAATGTCGGCCGGTTCGCGCATGACCGAGCCGCCGTTTTGGGTGATCTCCCGCGCGGTCTCCTCGATCCGGTCGGTGAAGATATAGCCCATCCAGGCCGGCGGCATGCCGCTCGCTTCCGCCGGCAGGGCCATCATGCCGGCGATCTGCGTGTCGCCGGCATAGGCGAGCAGGTAGTTCATGTCCGGCATGCCGGAATCGCGGATCGACCAGCCGACGACCGTCGCGTAGAAACGCTCGGCGGCCGCGACGTCGTTCGTCATCAGTTCGTACCAGCAGAACCGGCCATAGTCCTTGTGCATGTCGTCGTTCCTTCGTTGTCTTCTGGGCTTCAGTCGCAGCAGGAATGCGCCTTGGGCGCATCGTCATATTCGTCCTTGCGCTTGACGAAGCTGAGCGTTCCCGTCTCGTTGCGGCCTTTTGGCGCGCGGTCGAGGATCATCAGGGTGCCGAGCGCCTCTTCACCGCCGCGGGCATAGTCCGAGTAGGTGTGGTAGACGATGCCGTCCTCGTCCTTGAAGAAGGCGCTCAAGCCCGGAAGCTCGTCATGCGCATCGGCGGCGTCGGTCTCGCGGAAGTTATACATCACCTTGCCGCGGGCCAGTTCCTCCTTGGTGAAGGAAACGTGGTAGTCGAAGTTGAAATCGCTGCCGAAGGACGACACCCAGGGGAATTCCCAGCCCATGCGCTTCTTGTAGGCCTCGAGCTTTTCCAGCGGCGCGCGGGCAACGGCGACCATCGTCACGTCGTGATTGTTGAGATGCGGCAGCATGCCGTCGATATGGTCGGCCATGAAGGAACAGCCGGGGCAGCCGGCTTCCCAATCGGGACCATACATGAAGTGGTAGACGATGAGCTGGCTGCGCCCGTCGAACAGTTCCGCCAGCGTCTTGCGGCCTTCCGGCGTTTCGAAGGTGTAGTCCTTCTCCACCTTGACCCAGGGCAGGGTGAGGCGCTCGGCGCGCACCTTGTCGCGCAGCTTGGTCTCTTCCTTCTCCAGGGCCAGCAGGGCCTTGCGGGCGGCGAGCCATTCTTCCTGGGATACGATCTCGTGGTTCGGTCTCATGCTCGGGACTCCTCTTTCACGGGCTTTCGACAAAAGAGTTGGTATCAACATTTATGGCCCGTGTCAAAGCGTCGACCGGTTTCAGTCGTCCGGCACGGACTGTTTCTCAACGGCCTGTAACGCCGTGATGACGGTCTCGGTTGCCTCGCGGAGTTGCTTTTTATCGAAGAGTTCGCCGAGCGCATTGGCCCACACCGCCTGGCGGGCCTTGATGGCGTCGAGCGTCACCTTGCCCGCCTCGGTCAGCACCATCAGCTTGGCGCGCTGGTGGGCGGGGTTTTCCGCATAGAGGATCAGGCCGTCCTTTTCGAGCAGGTCGGCGACGCGTTGCACGCCCTGCCGCGTCATGCCGAGCGCGCGGCCGGCTTCCGCAACGGACATCGGCGCATGGTCGGCGGCGGCGAGAACCTGCCAGCGCGCGCTGGTCTGACCAGCGGGTTTGGCCAGTGCATCGCCGGCCGTGTGCAAGTGCCCGGCAAGGCGCAGCACGGAAATGGCGAAGGCGGCGAAAGCGTCGCCGGCGGGGGTGCGATCCGGATTCA
The DNA here is from genome assembly GCF_058793575.1 of Shinella sp. GW835-FHT14H05. NCBI lineage: Bacteria > Pseudomonadati > Pseudomonadota > Alphaproteobacteria > Hyphomicrobiales > Rhizobiaceae > Shinella > Shinella sp. GW835-FHT14H05. Next base: position 359,188 of record NZ_JBXAFY010000001.1, read on the forward strand.
TATTGACAACATGTTGTCATTCTGCAAAAGTAAATTTGACAGCATATTGTCATTTATGGGCGCGAAGCGCAAGCGAGGAAACATCATGTTGAAGACCTACAAGGGAAGCTGCCATTGCGGGAAAATCCGCTACGAGGCGGATATCGACCTTTCCGCCGGCACGGGCCGGTGCAATTGCTCGATCTGCTCGAAGAAGCGGTATTGGGGCGCCCAGATCAAGCCGGATGCCTTTCGCCTGCAATGCGACGAGGCGGATCTCGGCGACTACCAGTTCGGCACGATGAGCGGGCACCACCACTTCTGCAAGAACTGCGGCGTCTCGTCGTTCGGCCGGGGTTATGTCGAGGCGATCAGCGGCGCCTATGTCTCGATCAACGTCGCCTGCCTCGATGATATCGAGCACAGCGAGCTTGCGGCATTGCCGGTGCAATATTTCGACGGGCGGAACAATGCCTGGTGGAACACGCCGGAAGAGACGCGCCACCTGTGAGACGAGACCGGGCGCGAGGAAAACCTGGCGCCCGGCAAAACGCTTATTCCGGCAGGATGCGCACGGCGCCCTTGTCGGCGCTGGCGGCGAAGGCGGCATAGGCCTTCAGCGCCGTCGTGACGTTGCGCTTGCGCGGTGCCGCCGGCTTCCAGCCGAGCTTGTCCTGCTCGGCACGGCGCACGGCCAGCTCTTCCTCCGAAACCGCGAGGTTGATGGTGCGGTTCGGAATGTCGATCTCGATGAGGTCGCCCTGGCGCACGAGGCCGATCGTGCCGCCCTGGGCGGCTTCCGGCGAAGCATGGCCGATCGACAGGCCCGAGGTGCCGCCGGAGAAGCGGCCGTCGGTGACGAGCGCGCAGGCCTTTCCGAGGCCCTTCGACTTCAGGTAGCTCGTCGGATAGAGCATTTCCTGCATGCCGGGGCCGCCCTTCGGGCCTTCGTAGCGGATGACGACGACGTCGCCGGCCTTCACCTCGTTGGCGAGGATGCCCTTGACCGCCGCGTCCTGGCTTTCGAAGACCACTGCCGGGCCGGAGAACTTCAGGATCGATTCATCGACGCCCGCCGTCTTCACGATGCAGCCGTCGAGCGCGATGTTGCCCGAAAGCACGGCGAGGCCGCCGTCCTTGGAGAAGGGGTGCTCAACGGAGCGGATGACGCCGTTTTCGCCGTCCGTATCCAGTTCGTCCCAGCGAGCCGACTGGCTGAACGCGACCTGGGTCGGGATGCCGCCCGGCGCCGCGCGGAAGAAGGTGCGGACCGTCTCGCTGTTGGTGCGGGTGATGTCCCAGCGGTCGATCGCGTGGCCGAGCGTTTCGGCATGCACGGTCGGCGTGTCGCGGTGGATGAGGCCGCCGCGGTCGAGTTCGCCAAGGATGCGCATGATGCCGCCGGCCCGGTGTACGTCTTCCATGTGCACGTCCTGCTTGGCAGGCGCGACCTTGGAGAGGCAGGGCACACGACGCGACAGCGCGTCGATGTCGTTGAGGTCGAAATCGATGCCGCCTTCATAGGCGGCCGCGAGGATGTGCAGCACGGTGTTGGTCGAGCCGCCCATGGCGACATCGAGCGACATGGCGTTTTCGAAGGCGCGCTTGTTAGCGACCGAACGTGGCAGGATGCTCTCGTCTTCCTGCTCGTAATAGCGCCGCGCGAGATCGACGATCAGGTGGCCGGCCTCGACGAAGAGGCGCTTGCGGTCGGCATGCGTCGCCAGCGTCGAGCCGTTGCCGGGCAGCGACAGCCCGAGGGCTTCGGTCAGGCAGTTCATCGAATTGGCCGTGAACATGCCGGAGCAGGAGCCGCAGGTCGGACAGGCCGATCTTTCGATGACCTTGACGTCCTCGTCGGAGATCTTGTCGTCGGCGGCGGCAACCATGGCGTCGACGAGGTCGAGCGCAACCGTCTTGCCGTGCAGCACCACCTTGCCGGCCTCCATCGGCCCGCCGGAAACGAAGACGGCCGGGATGTTGAGGCGCATGGCGGCATTCAGCATGCCGGGCGTGATCTTGTCGCAGTTCGAGATGCAGACCATCGCGTCGGCGCAGTGCGCGTTTACCATGTACTCGACCGAGTCGGCGATGATCTCGCGCGACGGCAGCGAGTAGAGCATGCCGTCATGGCCCATGGCGATACCGTCGTCGACGGCGATCGTGTTGAATTCCTTGGCGACGCCGCCGGCAGCCTCGATCTCGCGCGCGACGAGCTGGCCGAGGTCCTTCAGGTGCACGTGGCCGGGCACGAACTGGGTAAAGGAGTTCACCACCGCGATAATCGGCTTGCCGAAATCCGAATCCTTCATGCCGGTCGCGCGCCAGAGGCCGCGGGCACCGGCCATGTTGCGGCCGTGGGTTGTGGTTCGGGAGCGATATGCGGGCATGGTTCCATTCCTTGACATAGGACGTTGCTCGCATATGGCCCTTCTAGGGCCGGATTGCGAGCCTTGAGAGGGTTTCCCTAGCGCAAAACGCCCCGCGCGTCACGAAAGGAATGACGATTTTTTGACGGTGCGGCGCAATTTCCTTGCTGCCTGCTTGCGCCGGACATGACCGTTGTCGGCATAAGGCATTCATGCCATGGTCCGCGCCATGAACGAAGCGGGTCAGGTTTTGGCGGAGACGGGCGCGGAAAGCGCCGAAGCGGCGCTCGACAAGAGCCCGCTTTACCTGCGTATTCGCGATGTCTTGGCCGATGCGATATCCGCCGGCCGCCTGCCACGAGGCGCGTTGCTGCTCGAAGGCCCGGTCGCGGGCGTTTTTGCGTCCACGCGCACGCCCGTCCGCCAGGCCTTCGCGCTGCTGGAGGCGGCGGGTTCGATCCGGCGTTTCGATGGGCGCGGTTTCCTGGTGGGGCAGGGACGCAGCGGGCCGAAGCGCGTGGCGCTGACCGCCGAGATGCTCGGCCTCGACGAGGAGGCGCCGGGCCTGCGCAAGGCGCCCGGCTGGGAGGCGATCTACGAGAGCCTGGAGCGCGAGATGGTGCATATCTCCGTCTTCGGCCGCCACCGCATCAACGAGGTGGAGCTGGCGCGTGCGCGGGGCGTCGGCCGGCAGGTGGCGCGCGATGCGCTGACGCGGCTCGAAGCGCTCGGCATCGTGGAGAAGGACGAGCGCATGCGCTGGACGCTGGTGCCGCTCGACGAAAGCCGCATGCGCGACCTGCACGATATCCGCGTGGCGCTGGAGCCTCTGGCGCTGACTAGGGCGGCCCCCTTCATTCCGCCCGCCGAGCGCCGCGCGATGACGCATCGGCTGGAAGAGGCGCTGGCAGTCTATCCGGACCTCTCCGTTCCGGCGATGGACGATCTCGAAACCGACCTGCACATCACCTGCCTCGGCTACTGCCCCAACCGGGAGCTGCTGATCGCGCTGCGGCGTGCGCGTTTCATGCTGAATGTCAGCAAGCACATCATCGGCGTCTCGCACCGCATGCCGGAAAGCGAGCCCTTCATCGCCGAGCATCTCGCGGTGTTCCGCGCGCTCGATGTGGACGACAGCGAGCGTGCCGCCGAGACCCTGCAGCACCACATCACCGTGTCGCTGCCCAAGGTCATCCAGCGCGTCGCGGAGCTGCGCGCGGCGCATCGGCCCGACATGCCGGTCTATGCCAGCCCCATTGCGCGCTGAGGAGGTCGTCATGAAGATCAAGCGCATCGTCGCGAATGTCGAAACAGCCGACCCGGCGGCCGTCGCGAAATTCTACAAAGACATCCTTGGCCTCGATCTTCTCATGGATCACGGCTGGATCGCCACCTACGGCACCGGCGGCACCATGCCCTTGCAGGTGAGCTTTGCCTCCGAAGGCGGCTCCGGCACGCCGGTGCCGCGGCTTTCGGTCGAGGTAGACGACGTGGAGGCGGCCTATCAGTCCGCGCTGAACGGCGGCTATGCGATCGAATACGGTCCGGCGGACGAGCCTTGGGGCGTGCGGCGCTTCTTCGTGCGCGATCCCGCCGGCACGCTCGTCAATATCCTCATGCACGCGTGACGCTCGAATCTGGGGGCAGGTCGAACCCGCCCCCTTTTTCCAAGCCTTTTATTGCGTGCGACAACGGCCGGTCTTGGTCGTTTCCTTGTCGCCGTCATCATAGGCGATGCCGATCTTCTCGCCGGCCAGCGACGCGATCGTGCCGCCGTACCATTCGCCCTGGCCCTTGTAGTTGCATTCGACTTTCATGCCGATCATCCAGTCATAGGGCCGGACGTCGTTGACCGATACGGTTTCGCGGTCGCCGTCGTCGTAACGGATGGTGATCTGGCCACCGCCGATTTTTTCGACGACCCCCGGGAACCAGTAGCCGGCGCCCTTGTAGTTTCCGAGTACCCAGTCGCCCTTTGTCTGGGCGTGAGCGATTGCGCTACCGCAAGAGAACAGGCCTGCGGCAAGCACGAACATCACCAGTTTCTTCAAGAAAGTACTCCTCTGGGCTCTCGCCCGTCCTCCCTAACCAAAATGGCTGGGGAAACCGCACCAGGCATGTTTGGTAGCGGCATTACCAGAACGGTTTGAAACTGCTGATAATTCACCGTTTTATAATGGATATTTCAGGGGAGATTTATTCTCGTTGCTTGATGTGTTTTGGAGGCCGCTTCAGGTAATGGCGCCGACCTGCCAGGGGACGAATTCGTTGTCGCCGTAGTCATAGGCTTCGCTGGCCGTCTTGCGGCCGGAGGCGGTGTCGATGACGAATTCGAAGATGCGGCGGCCGGCCTGTTCGATCGTCTCCGTGCCGTCGACGATCGTGCCGCAATTGATGTCCATGTCTTCCTTGATGTGCTCGTACATGGGCGTGTTGGTGGCGATCTTGATACAGGGAGCCGGCTTGTAGCCGGAGACCGAGCCGCGGCCGGTGGTGAAGGCAACGAGGTTGCAGCCGCCGGCGATCTGGCCGGTGACGGCGGCAGGGTCATAGCCCGGCGTATCCATGAAGACGAAGCCCGTCTCCGTCACCTCCTCGGCATATTCGTAGACGGCGTTGAGCGGCATGGAGCCGCCCTTGGCGACGGCGCCGAGCGACTTTTCCAGAATGGTGGTGAGGCCGCCCGCCTTGTTGCCGAAGGACGGGTTGTTGTTGAGCTCGGCATCGTTCCTGGCGGTGTAGTCACGCCACCAGTCGATGCGGGAAAGCAGCTTTTCGGCGACCTCCGGCCGGGCGGCGCGGCGCGTCAGAAGATGTTCGGCGCCGTAGATTTCCGGCGTTTCGGAGAGCACGGTCGTCGCACCTTCCTTAACCAGGAGGTCGGAGGCGACGCCCAGCGCCGGATTGGCGGAAATGCCGGAATAGCCGTCGGAGCCACCGCATTCGAGCGCCAGCCTGATGCCGGAGAGCGGCTGCGGCGAGCGGCGGATGCGGCCGACATCCGGCAGCATGTCGTCGATCATCGCGCAGGCCGCCTCGATCGTCTTGCGCGTGCCGCCCTGTTCCTGGATCATCATCTTGCGGAAGGTCTTTCCCTCCTCCAGCCCGGCCTCTTCGACCAGCGGGCCATATTGAAAGGTCTCGCAGCCGAGCCCGATCATCAGGATGCCGCCGAAATTCGGGTTGCGGGCATAACCCTTGAAGGTGCGCGTCAGGATGCGCCCGCCCTCCGATTTCAGGTTCAGCGCACAGCCGCCGCCGTAGGTGAGGGCCACCACGCCGTCGATGTTCTCGTGACCGGTCTCGCGGAATTTGCGGGCATAGTGCTCCGCCACATAGCGGGAGACCGTGGCGGAACAGTTCACGGTCGAGAGGATGCCGATATAGTTGCGCGTGCCGATGCGGCCGTTGCCGCGATCATAGCCTTCGAAGGTGCGACGCTCGGCTTCCGGCACCATCACCGGCGGTGCATTGTCGACGCAGAATTCGTGTTTCAGCGCGACGTCGAGAATGGCGAGGTTCTGCAGGTGCACATGTTCGCCGGGATGGATCGCCTTCGTCGCGTAGCCGATGATCTGGCCGTATTTCAGGATGGGCGCGCCTTCGGCGATCGGCGCCAGCGCCACCTTGTGGCCGCGCGGTATGCGCTCGGCGGCCGTCACGCCGTTGACGAGCGCCCGGCCGGCATCGACGTTGCCGGGCGCGACCCCGACATTGTCTTTCGCGTTGAGGACGAGAACGGCGGGAAGTTCGGCGAGCATGGCGGCTCCTGCGGTTGGGTTCGGCGCATTATGCACTCTGTCAGCAAAAGTCAATATCAGCAATTTTGCGCACCGACGAGGCCGCGCATCTTGGCGCTTGCCATCAATTTGTCGTATAATTATTGACTAATTGTATGATGATTTAGCGTGGCTTGCGGGAGGCACTTTGGCGGACAAGGCAACGAGACAGGCGCAGCGGTCGCCGGCGCGCCGCCCGCGCGTGCGCCACAATGTGACGGCGGCGATCGGCGCGGATATCTGCGGCGGGCGTTTTCCGCCCGGCACGGTTCTGCCACGCGAAAGTGACCTTTGCGAGACCTATGGCGTCAGCCGCACGGTCATCCGCGAATCGCTGAAGGTGCTGGAGACCAAGGGCCTCGTGCGCGGCCGCCCGCGGGTCGGCACGCTCGTCTGCGACCGGGCGGAATGGAACGTGCTCGACGCGCAGATCCTCGAATGGATGGGGCCGGACGTATTGTCGGCGGAACTGCTCGGCTCGATCCTCGAAGCGCGCCGCACCGTCGAGCCGGCCGCTGCCTTCCTCGCGGCCTCGCGCGCCACGGCACAGGAGATCGCCGATCTCGAACGCGCCTGCGACGACATGGGCGATGCGGAGGGTGACCTCGAAGCCTTCACCGCCGCCGATGCCCGCTTTCACGAAACCCTGCTGAAGGCGAGCCACAACAAGGTTTTCCACCAGCTCTCCTCGATCATCCACGCAGCGCTCTCCTATGCGCTGCACGCGTCCAACCGCGCGGCCGTCAAGCGCGACGAGGCGCTCGACGTGCACCGCGAGCTCGTCGATGCGCTGCGCCTGCGCGATGGCGCGCGGGCAGAAACCTGCTCGCGCCACATTCTCGATCTCGCCGCACGCGACCTCTCCCGCCTGATGGGCGATGCCGGCGATTTGAAGACAAACTGACGAGGGACGGAAACCCATGAAGATCACGAAGCTGACGACCTATATCGTGCCGCCGCGGTGGCTGTTCCTGAAGGTGGAAACGGACGAGGGCATCATCGGCTGGGGTGAGCCGGTGGTGGAAGGCCGTGCGCTGACCGTGCAGGCGGCCGTGGAGGAACTGTCGGATTACCTCATCGGCAAGGACCCGCTGCTGATCGAGGATCATTGGCAGGTCATGTATCGCGGCGGCTTCTATCGTGGCGGTGCGGTGCACATGTCGGCCCTCGCCGGCATCGACCAGGCGCTCTGGGATATCAAGGGCAAGGCCTATGGCCAGCCGATCCATGCGCTGCTCGGCGGCCAGGTGCGTGACAAGATCAAGGTCTACAGCTGGATCGGTGGCGATCGCCCCGCCGACGTCGCCAACAATGCCCGCGAGGTGGTTTCCCGCGGCTTCAAGGCCATCAAGCTCAATGGCTGCGAGGAGATGCAGATCGTCGATACCTGGGACAAGGTCGAGAAGGCGGTGGAAACCATCGCGACGATCCGCGAGGCGGTCGGCCCCTATATCGGCATCGGCGTCGATTTCCACGGCCGCGTGCACCGGCCGATGGCCAAGGTGCTGGCCAAGGAACTCGAACAGTTCAAGCTGATGTTCATCGAGGAGCCGGTGCTGTCGGAAAACCGCGAGGTTCTCAAGGAGATCGCCAACCATTGCTCGACGCCGATTGCGCTGGGTGAACGGCTCTATTCGCGCTGGGACTTCAAGTCGGTGCTGGCGGATGGTTATGTCGATATCCTGCAACCGGACCTCAGCCATGCCGGCGGCATCACGGAATGCCGCAAGATCGCGGCGATGGCGGAGGCCTATGACGTGGCGCTGGCGCCGCATTGCCCACTGGGGCCGATTGCACTTGCCGCCTGCCTGCAGGTCGATGCGGTCTCCTACAATGCCTTCATCCAGGAACAGAGCCTCGGCATTCATTACAACAAGGGCAACGACATACTCGACTACATCTCCAACAAGGAGGTGTTCCACTATGCGGACGGCTTCGTATCGATCCCGCAGGGACCGGGCCTCGGCATCGAGGTGGATGAGGCCTATGTGATCGAGCGGGCCAAGGAAGGCCATCGCTGGCGCAACCCCGTCTGGCGTCATGAGGATGGCAGCGTGGCCGAGTGGTAACTACCCCAAGAACGAATTGGAGAAGCCCGGCCTCGCGCCGGGCTTTTTCATGTCCACACCTCGGTAGACGGAAGCGCTTCGCATCCCTATGTCATACGGGCAAACACAAAGGAGAGGCACATGCGCCCCATATCTGGTTTCGTCGTCGCGGCACTCGCGGTTCTGGCGCTCGCAGGCTGCAGCACGACCGCAGCCAACAACACGACCTATGCCCGGCCCGCGGATTCGGGCGGCTTTCAGATCCCGCTGAACTAATAGGTGTCATGCAGTTCCGGCCGGATTTCGCCGGGACTGCATCCTCAAGCCATTCGAAGCGTCAGCTCGATTGAGGCGCGGTAAAGCCCGCCCTCCACCGGGCCTGTCGAAAAACGCCACCGGTTTCCGAAACGCGCCTGCAACCGGTCGGCAATGTTCCTGAGACCAACACCCATGCCCGCGGGCTTGGGATGAGCCGAACCGCTCTCCGGCAGCCCGTTTTCGACGCTCAGCAAAAGACGATCCGCCTCCTGGCGTGCTTCCAGCACGATGGTCACCGGCGTGCGCGATGCGGCAACGCCGTGTTTCACCGCATTCTCGATCAGCGGCTGAAGAATGAGGCTCGGCACGAGTGCTGTCTCCAGCCCGGCCGGCAAGCGGATGTCGAAGGCCATGCGGTCCGCAAAGCGTTCGCGCTCGATTTCCAGGTAGTCGCGCTGGAGCGCGATCTCGTCGGCAAGCGGCACATCATGCAACGGATCGAGCGTGAGCGTCGTCTGGAGAAAGCGCGAGAGCGACAGCACCATGCGGTCCGCCCGCCCGCCGGATCCCTCCTCGATGAGGCCGGCAATGGAATTCAGCGTGTTGAAAAGGAAATGCGGATTGAGCTCGTAGCGCAGCGCCCGCATTTCCGCATCGAGCTTTCGCCGCTGCGCATTGAGCAGCGAGATTGCAGCTGCATAGAAACCGAAGGCCACGGTGTTCCACATCAGGCCCATGCGGAATTGCAGGATGGCCTTGTCGAAGGTGTCGGCGATCGCAAAGCCGGGCACGCCGGTGCCGCCGGGAAGCACATGCGGGCCGATTGTCATGATGGCGGTAACATCAAAGACGGCCTGGCTTGCCGCAGTTGCCATGACGGCCAGCACGCCAAAGCCAATCGCCTGTTGGCGCGGCAGGTTTTCCAGGCGTTGCAGCACCTGCGCCAACAGCAGTGCCAGCAGGATGCTGCTTATCCAGCCGGGGGCGAGGATGAGGAAACCACCCGGCAGCAGCAGGAAATCGTTGATGGAGAGCGCCGTCCAGAGGGTGACCGCCAGAATGAGCGCCTCGCGCGCCCTCATCATGCCCGCCATGAATGCTCCCGAAGCCGCGGTTTCTTTCCCCTGCTATGCCTTGTCAGCGGGCGCAAGAAAATGCCGTGGTCCACATTGGGCATGAAAAAACCCGGCTCGCTCGCGGCAAGCCGGATTTTCCCGAAGAGCGTGGCTTGCCTAGTGGCTGTCGGCCAGGCGGGCTGCTTCCACGGCGTCGGCCTGCTCGAAGCGGACGCCATTGAAGAAGGCGTTCAGCAGCACGGCGACGATGGAGGCGAGCACGATGCCCGATTCGATGATCGGGTGGATCGCATGCGGCATCCACATCAGGTAGTTCGGCGCAAGCAGCGGGATCAGCCCGAAGCCGACGGAGACCGCGACCACGAAGAGGTTGTTGCGCGAGGTCTTGAAGTCGACATTCGAGAGGATGCGCACGCCCGTCGCCGCCACCATGCCGAACATCACGAGGCCGGCGCCGCCGAGAACGAAGGTCGGCACGGCTTCCACCAGCGCGCCCATCTTCGGAATGACGCCGAGAATGATCATGATGATGCCGGCGGCGACGCAGACATAGCGGCTCTTCACGCCGGTGACGCCGACGAGGCCGACATTCTGCGAGAAGCTCGTATAGGGGAAGGTGTTGAACAGGCCGCCGATCATCGTGCCGATGCCATCGACGCGCAGGCCCGCAGTGAGCTGCTGCTGCGACACCGGCCGGTCGGTGATTTCACCGAGCGCCAGGAACATGCCGGTCGATTCGATCATGACGACGATCATCACGAGCGTCATGGTGGCGATCAGCACCGGATCGAAGATCGGCATGCCGAAGCGCAGCGGCGTGACCACGGCGAACCAGCCGGCATCGGCGACGCGGTCGAAATGCATCATGCCGAGGATGGACGCGGCAATGCAGCCGATGACGACGCCGGCCAGCACCGCGATGTTGCTGATGAGGCCGCGGCCGTAGCGGGCGATGACGAGAATGGAGATCAGCACCAGCGCCGAAAGCGCGATGTGGCTCGGCTCGGCATAGACCGGGTTGGAAACGGTCGGCGCGATGGCGAAACCGTCCGGAACCGCCGGGCCGCCGGTCTCCGCAAGCGTCTTCATCTGGGCGAGCCACTCGGTATGGGTGGGGTCGATCAGTTTGGGCGCGGTCGGGCCGAAGGGATTGCCGAATGTCCAGTTGATGCCGACGCGCATCAGCGACACGCCGATGACGAGGATGATGGTGCCTGTCACCACCGGCGGGAAGAAGCGCAGCAGCCGCCCCATGATGGGCGCGATCAGCAGGGCGACGAAACCGGCCCCGATGATGGCGCCGAAGATCATGCGCGCCCCTTCCGCTCCGGGTGCCATGGTCGCCATGGAGACCATCGGGCCGACGGAAGCGAAGGTGACGCCCATCATGACGGGCAGGCGGATGCCGACATGGCGGCTGATGCCGAGCGACTGGATGATGGTGACCAGGCCGCAGACGAAAAGGTCGGCGGAAATCAGGAAGGCCACGTCCTGCGGGCTCAGCTGCAAGGCCCGCCCGACGATCAGCGGCACCGCGACGGCGCCGCCATACATGACGAGCACATGCTGGATGCCCAGCGTCGCGAGCCTGCTGGCAGGCAGCTTCTCGTCCACCGGATGTATGCTGGATATGTCGCTCATGGATACTCCTCCGATCACGTCGACCAACCACAGCCCGTCCTCCAACGGGGTGCGCTATCTTTCGTGTCGGGCTGCAAGCCGCAAGTATAGCCAGGCAATAAACACTTTACGCATTCATGGGGAAATCGTTAGTCGCGTATTTCGGTCCTGTGCTGTCCTTATATCGGCAAAGCGGCTGAATTCCCGCCCGTTCGGCGCCGTTTTGTGGCGAAATGCACCAGATGAACGACCATTATCTGACAGCAAAACGGCCCCCGCCGTCAACTCTTTCCTCTATGGCATATGTGTATTGCCACGCAGCCGATCTGAAGGTCATGCGAGAGATGTTGCTGTGCCTGGAGGCTGAGCAAAGCGAAGCCGTGATGATCTCGTCGCCTTCGGCTTTCCCGAGGACGAACGTATCGACGCCAAAACCGCCGGACAGCTTGAGGTGTGTGATCTGCCCCTCAAGCTGCCAATTCGATAACGGTGAGGTGATCGCGTTTCGAACGGCTCTGGTATCCTTGTCGAGACCGCCAGCATACGATCCGACCAGGCCAGGCTCCTTCCGCCTCGAGGACCATCTGTCGCACGAGCGAAGACACGTTCTCACGATCGTCTCGAAGACCGTATTTGGCTTCCTATCTCGCCCTCCATATACGTGATATCGCTCGGGCAATGACACGTCAGCTTGCGGTAAAGGAGCCGTTTTGATGGCAAACGTTCTTTGGACCAGCATGCTGTATGGCCGGATGTTCCCCTACCCCTATTTGGGTGGCCTGACCAAGCAGGTGAAGCAGGCATCCTCGACGGAACTCGTCATCGATTTCTATAGCGAGTCCGATCTCGAAAACCCTGAAGCGACTATCGTCATTACGGGAAAGGGCCTTTCGAGGAATCTGAACTCTGGAACGGTCGATTCGTTGACCGTCTTCGGGGCAGAGCGACAGCTCTATGGTTTGTTTGACGAGTTGAATGTTGCTTTTAACCCTCTCTGGGAGGCCGTGAACTGGGAAGATAACGACAATCCATTCAGCGATATAGTTCTAGGCGGAAATGACGTCATCACCGGAACGTGGAGAGACGACACCATCAATGGCAATGCGGGACATGATCGAATCCTGGGCGGCTCCGGCGACGACTTTCTGATTGGTTATACCGGGAGGGATACTCTCGAAGGCGGCTCCGGCGACGATTACCTCATCGGCGGAAGTGACGATGACGTGCTGAAAGGCAGTGCCGGAAATGACAGGCTTGAAGGAGGAAGCGGTGCCGACAAACTCTACGGAGGAAGCGGCGCGGACTCGTTTGTGTTCGAGAGCACGAAGGATTCGACGACCAGCGCGAAAGGGCGAGATACGATTTTCGATTTCAAGCAGACGCAAAAGGACAAAGTCGATCTAACGAAAATCGACGCGAATACCAAGTCGGGCGGCGATCAGGCTTTCAAATTTATCGGGACCGACGGCTTCCATAAGAAGGCCGGCGAATTGCGCTACGAAAAGAAGGCGGGTGACACGTTCGTATTCGCTGACGTCAATGGCGACGGGAAAGCCGATTTTTCGATTGTGTTGGATTCTAGCGTAAACCTGAAAGCCAGCGACTTCATCCTTTAGGGCAACAGCGTCGCCGCGTGCGTATGCCAGCGCTCGACGAGCACGTCTTCTCCGACAGTTGCCGCTTTCTTTGGCCCACCACCAAAGCTTTGATCAATCGCCGGTGGCTTCATTTTTTGCCAGCGGTGTCGCAAGGCGGATGTCGTCGATGGCATGCGGCAATCTCGATCGATTGGTCGGTCGGTCTTGCTACGAAGATTCTTATTTGATGAACCCTAACGCGATCCCGATTGCCGCTGTCTCATGGCTAGGAATTTCGGGCAGAACTTCGAAGTGCTCTGGCTTCATGTTTGCGATGTGGAGCTGCCACGATTTCGCGCCTTTGACTTCGGACTTGTTTCTGAGCCCATCCTTCTTCTCGATTTCGTTCATCTTCTTGACCTTTTTCAACGTCTCAGTGGAATCCGGATTGTCATTTCCGACAAGCCAAGGAGCGTTGGAGAACTTCGGCATGGGATTAAACGTGCCCCAGAATGCTTTCGCGTCGACGCGAAGTTTGATCTGCTGAAATTTCGTGAGTTCGTTCCAATCAATACACACGGACGAAAGATGTCGGATGACTTGTGCCAACGTTTGGCCATCAGACATGGCTTTCTGGAAGGTCCCGCGTACCCCCGACTTATCATCTAGGAATGGGTCGACGGGGCTCCACCATGGTGTCGTACCCCATTTGCTTGTAATATCGAATTGGCTGAGCTTAAAAAGCTTCGTACCGGCAGGGACCGTGACCACGCGCCAAGATCCGGGAGCGAAACCTGCCTGATGGCTTTTCGGCAGGCTGTAGAAACTAGCGTTTGTATATTCTGCGTTCAGCATGCCGCACCCTTTTCGACAACCATTGACAGCCTCGGTGGACGCCGTTCTCCAAAACAGCTGCGCCGTTACGAATTACCGTAACAGGTTCATCAGTCTGTGCTGTGAAAAAAACACTGCCCAACTCTAAAGACCCAATCTTGTGCTGGGTGCTGCGCATCGAGGCAGACCTTAACGGCAATTTCGGCACGAGAGCGCCGTTTCACCGCAAACGAGAGATTTTGGAGAAGCGTTGAGGGTCGGCCTGAAACTGACATTTCCCGCCTTGCTTTCGAACAGCGGCCATTTCTTCGTCCGCTTGGGACGGCAGAGAACTCGGCCAATTATCTCGAAAGAAAGTCCCCGGCGAAAACGCAAATGTTTCCGAAGGGGATCGAATGGTGGGCGTGACAGGGATTGAACCTGTGACCCCTACGATGTCAACACGGTTGATTGCCCGGGACACCGGGGTTTCTATTTGGCATGTGGGTCAATTGCAAGGCCCGCAACCCAACGAAACGACCGATTTCTTGGGCGAGTATTGGGCGGCGCGCAAGCCCGATAGATATGCCGCCACTCCTATCGCCGGCCCCGCCTCCAGCTTCGCGCGCCGCGCCTTGTGCGTGGGGACCTGACCATGGCGGTACTTAATCGGAACGACGTTCTTTTCGCGCATAAGGCGATAAACATTCTGCCAGGCCTCACAGAGGCGACCAGACGTGTCGCTGGCGCGATCATCGATCATTTCAATAAGCAAGACGGGCGGTGCTATCCGAGTATCGATCGCCTCGCATGGCTGCTTGGCATAGACCGAGCAACAGTCATCCGTGCGACCGACAAGCTGCATCGACAAGGATATGTTCGGAAGGTCAGCCACGGGGGGCAGGCACACTGCGCCCGTTATTTTCCGAACTGGAATACGTTCCGTGAAAAAGTTGCGGAATGGGACGCCCGGATGAAGAGCCGTGATGTCACGAAGGAAGAATTTGCCGATAGCGATAATGGCTCTGTCGCGCCGGCTGTCAACGTCGCAAGCGTGCGACTTTCAAAGTCGCAGGGCTGCGACGTTAAAGGTCGCAGCGATGCGACACAAACCCTTCGAATGAACCAATCGAAAGAACCCTTGAGGACGGAGCCTGTGGAAACGGAGGCTAAAAAATCTCAGGTTCAGCCCCGGCAGATGCCGCCCAATGGGCTCTGGAAGGGGAGAGGTGGGCTTGGTGAAACGTGCCATTCTCCGCCAATGCGGGGATCTCCGAGCGTCAGCCATGACCAGGCCGCTAGAGTGGCAGCAGAGAAGCGTTGGTACGGTTGGGTGCAGAAACTTGACCAAGGCGTGCACGCTCGCCTCATCGAGTGGATGACGGAAGACCGGCGTGAGGCGGCAACAAGTGCGGAGATGCAACGGCGGCACGGCGGCGTGGACTACATCGCCAAGGCCTTACAGTGGGATGTTATGCAGCGGATCACGATGCAGCCGATGATGGTGGTGGGCAATGCGTAACATGGTTCCTACCCCCACCCCCTGGGTCAAGGGACCGTACGCCGATCGACGACACCCTCGGGCGGAGAACGGCCCGGATTGCTGCCAGGCGAATACCTCGAAAACTTGGGTTAACGGGGTTAACGCAGTTAACGCTTGGGTTAACGCGGTTAACGAACACATCGCCAATGGCAAGTAGCTCGAAAACCAAGGATCTGGATGGCACTGCCGAGGGCGCAAATTTGGTTACTCGCTTGCGCCGCATCCACAGCCGGCTTGTCGAGAAGAAACCTTTGATCGAGCGCGACCTCCATTTTCTTGCAGATGGCATCGGCGCCTACCTCGACGACATCGACCATGGGCGAACTTCCTCTCTGGACCGTGCTCTTAGCCTCAAAGGCGCATGGGGTGGTATATCGCCGGCCCGACGTGATGTCCTCGACCGACGCGATCATCTAATTCGAGGTGTGCGCGACGTCGTTACTGAATGGCGTGAGAAGAACGCCATCGCCGTTGCCCCGCTCATGTCCTTGAGCGCGCGGAGGTATGAAAGCCAGCGATGGTTGCGCGAGCGAAATGGCGTTTTGCCACCGGATGAGCCGGCCGCAACGTGGTGGCGCATACTTTCGGCCGGGGCAAAAATCCCTGGTGCAAAGCGTCTCGGGCAAATCCTAGAGGGGGAAATTCAAGACCTGTTTGAATTTCCAAGTCACTGGCCGACTGTCGGTGAGTCTGAGAAAGGAGACCACGATGAATTCACATCACTTGATTGATCTTAGTCGGCTGAACGCAATCGAACAGCATCGGCATCGCGCCAGCGGGGCGTCGAGGGCCGCTTATGAAAGGGTAAAGAGCCTGAATGAGCGCTCAACGTCGCTAACAGGTCAGCTTCAAGCCGTCCGCAAGGCTCTCGCCGATCGAGGTTCCGGTGCCGTCATTACGGATGGCCTCGCGCCGAGCCGCTCTCGCAGAGAAGTGATGGAGGGGTTTTACGAGAAGGAAGATCGCCTGATTAAGGAAATTGCGGAGGTTGATCGCAAAAGTGCTGAAGCTACGGCTATCTCAGAACAAGAAATGCTGAGGTTTAGCGAGGCCAGTGACCTTTTCGAAGCTTGCAAAAAATTCGCGATGGAGGGCATGGCCAATGATTGACGTAAAGAAGATTACGTCCGACGTGTCGGCAAACTCCCGCCTGGCAAGCAAGCGCGTCAGCGATGGCCTGGCAGAGGTTCGGGATCTTGTACGGGAACTGAAAAGCGAGCGGAATTCGATCAGGGCACTTCCGGTCTCCAAGGAAACAGCATTGGAGCGCGCCAGTTCGCTTATCGCTTTGCTGACGGAGATGAGCAGATATCACTATCCTTCGCCGTCCGACTTCGCGCGGCCCGATTATCAACACAGCAACGTAAACGCGACGATGCTGATGTCAGCGTTTTTGTCAGATCAGATCTTGACGGCCATGTGCGATGGCATTGGCGATTTCTACGAGAAAACGCGAAGCGTAAGCGATGGTGAGCGCCAGCAGCTTATCCGCGACGTGGACAGGCGCTTGCTTGATGCGGAACTTGCGGAAGAGAGCATCATCCGCTCCGCAGAGGTGTCAGGGCTCCCGATCTTCCGCCGACGCGATGCCGATCCGCGCGCTGTCCTCGCCCACGACGAGGTGCTGCCATGACTGCGAAAAAGGTATTTCGGCCCTATACCCGCGAGGAAGTATTGGCGACGCTGGGGGCCAAGGTGTCCACCGTCGCGCCAACAGCTAGATCGTTTTCCCCCGGTGGGTTGAGCGCATCGTCGGTGTTTGCAAATCGACGGGCCGCTTTCACGAAGGGCGGCGAGGGGACAAGTGAGTCCGCTCCCGCTGGTCGCGCAAAGTCGGCTGCGGTGTTCACCTCCAACTTCGCGGCGGGGGTATTTTCAGCGCGGCGCGTCAGCCGCGCGCCAGTGACCTCGGCCGGCGCACTGAAAGAACGAGTGTCGCCGTCTCATGCAGCGGTTGAGGCGGTGACCGTGGAAGCACCAAGTGCCAATGACGCGTTAGCCAATTCAGTAGCCAGCTCGATAACTACTGACGGCGCGCTGAATGAGGCGGCCACGTATGCCGTCGAGGCGACAAGCTCATTTAGTTATGCGGAGATCACGGGTTCGTCGTCAGCGAGCAGCTTGGAAAACGTTGTCAGGAAAGCATGCGGCTCTGGCGGGGCTGCATCTTCAACGGAGAAAACCGAACGACGTGAGCCGGCATCACGGCCCTACGGCCGGCAAACCAGAGAGACGCCGGGTTCCTTTCTCAATTCTGTTATATCGGGGGATATTTGGGAGGAGGAGTATCGGCTCACTAACTGACCCCCCCCCTAGGGTTAGGGACCGTATTCCGGCCAGCCGAACCCTCGGGCGGAGAACGGCCCGGATTGGTGCCAGACGGATACCCTCGAAACTTGGGTTGACGGGGTTGACGGGGTTGACGACCAGGTTGACGGGGTTGACGCCTCGGGGCCCATGCCCCTGGAAAGCCCGGGCCTCAGAGGCCGAGAGCGGCCCAATGTCTCCTCGGTCCGACCCCCAAAACAAATTTTGAAACTCTCAAAGAAAGGAGAGTGATGATGGAAGATTTCTCTTTGATACCTGATGAATTCGATCCCAGTAGCGGAGTGACAGAGAGCCTACCTGCTGTTGCGGATGCACGCGCCATGCCGGCAATTGACCGACAAGCGGCCGTAGCGTGGGCTCGGTCGCTTCTTTTTCCTCTCAAGGTGGACGGGCGTTGGGTGCGCAAAGTCACCCTTCAGCATCCCGCCCAAGGCGATATCGATGATTACGCTTCCGGTGAGCTGAGATCTCTTCGCGATGTCCTGTGCAGGCTGACAGGCCTGCATCCGGATACCATCCGGGCTCTGAAATGGCCGGACAGCGAAGCTCTCCACATTGCATTCAAAGATGTCCTGCCATCCTTCATTGTCGATGAGGTAGAGTTCCATGGGTAAGCTTTCCGCGTCTCTAGTGGTTTCGCTCACGGATCGCACGGCGGCTGGTGCGCGCAACGTCAAAAAGTCATTGTCAGACATACAGCGGGCGGAGCGCGATCTTGAACTTGCCCGGCGCAACCGGCGGCTTATGCGTGTCGATCGCGCCGAAGAGGCCTTGCAAATTGCCCGTGATCGCGACGCGCACCGACTAGAAATGGATCGGGACAGAGCCTTGGCGGAGCGCCAGCGCCGCATGGGAGTTTTTTACAGCGGTGTGACCTTCGCCGCGACGGCGGCCGGCTATGCCGTTGCCAAGAGCTATTCTCAGTTCGCAGAGGTGGAACGCAAAATTGGGCGCGTCGCACTTAACGCCGATAAGGGCGCGGAAGTCGTCGGGCCGACCCTCACGAAACTGCAGAATATTGCGCAGGAAACAGCCCTCAGTTTCGAGGATGTTTCGAACGGACTTGAAACGCTGGTCGCGTCGGGCCGCAGCCTTGATGACTCGATGGCTTTCCTGCCCTCCGTTGCAATGACGGCACAGGCTTCCGGCGCAGCAATTTCCGATATCGCGCTTTCGGCAGATGCCATGGCGGGTTCGATGCGAATCAGCGGCAGCGAGATGCAGAAGGCGTTCGACATCCTCGTTGCCGGTGGTAAGGCCGGCAAGTTCGAGCTGAAAGACATGGCGCAATATCTGCCATCGCTTCTGCCGGCGTTTTCAGCCCTCGGATATGAGGGAACCGAGGGCATGCAAAAGATCGTCGCCATGTTGCAGGTTGTTCGCAACCAGGCCGGCAGCAGCTCGGAAGCGGCGACTTACCTGGGGAACGTCTTCCAGAAGATGTATTCCGAGGAGACCGCAAAGAAGTTCAAAAAATTTGGCGTGGATCTTCCGAAGGCGCTCGACCAAGCAAAAAAGGAAGGGAAGGACGTTCTTGACGTCTTCCTAGACCTAGCCCAGTTGGCGACGAAAGGCGACCTTTCGAAGCTGACGCAGCTCTTCACCGACGCCGAGATGCAAAAGGGCGTGCGCGCCCTTTTGATGGGCCGGTCAGATCTTGAGAAGTTCACGCTCGCGCTTTCCAACGTGGATAGTTCAACCCTGCGCGACTTCAATCAAATTGCCGATGATTCTGCCGCGAAAATCCAGAGGTTCTGGAATTTGTGGGAGAAATTGCAGGTCAAGCTCGGATCTGGCGCCGCCGGGACCGTCAATCCTGTGCTTGAGACTTTCACCGATGCGATTGACGACGCCGAAGCTGTCTCGCGCGGCCTACAGGGCATGGATGAAGAGAAGCGAAACTGGCAGGCTCGCGATTTTGAGAAGCGCTACCGCCAGCAGAATCCGGATGCGTGGTTTTGGGAGGTCAACCGGGCTTACTTCGATGAGGTGCGGAAAGTTGGTCGCGGGCAAGCTAAAACTGTATTCGACACACTCAATCGTGCTGACGGCGCCAGACGTGGGGGCGAGCGAACCGCCAAAGAACCGAGCCGAGGCACTTATAACCCTGACAAGGTGAAAGATGCGGCCGCTGATAACGGCAGTGAGACCGTCCCTCTGCCTCGCTGGCGACCGGGATCGGCCGAGGAGAAAGCACAACAGAAAGATGAAGAGGCACGCCGCAAGAACGATGTCCAGCGACGCCTGATGGGTTACCCCGGAAGGGGCGCTTACGATGTCAGCGGGAAAGATGCCTATCGCGAGTGGATGCTTGAGGAGAGCCGGAAAATGACGCGCGAGCAGCGTCGTCAGAGACTGCGGGATGTTGATCCCGCTCTCCTCGGGATGGACGGCATGTTCGGCGTGGAGATGGAGGAGCAACAGCACAGACCACCCAGGCAAGGCGGTATCCTCGACGAACTCGATAAATCAGAACCGCTCAATGTGTCAGCGGCCGGCCCGCGCGAGGTTACCCTCACCGGAACACCCACGGTGATTTCTCAGCCGTCCGGGGTGCAGCACGTACAGGTGACAAATCCGACGCCGGTTCTCGCGCCGATAAATGTTGGCGGCGTAACGGTGCACGTCACCAGCGCCGCAGATCCAGCCGCGATCGGACAGCTAGTCGGCGATGAAATCGGACACAGGATCAAGTCGGAACTTGCCGGCATCCAAGCCGATACGGGTTGGGAGATTGCCTAGTAGGAGAGGGTTCGCAAAGTTTGCGAACCCTACTCAGGTATCCATTCTTCGTTGACATCATACAGTTTTGCCATTCGGCTCATGCCTCCTAGAACGTGATCAATCGAGGCTGCGAAATAAGCTGGGTAATCCGTTATTAGATCATCGTGGCCAGCATTAACTTCATTTGTAAACATGCGGTCGTCATCTCCGGAGCGGTCTCTCTCCTCCATCTGATAGTACTGATACACAAATCGGCCGCCATCAACCGCTATATCAGTCTTTTCTTTAAGATTTGTCAGGCGGTATGTTAGATCTCCATCAAAAAGGTCAGCTCCTTGCTCTAGTTGATGTCGATGGAGTACAGATTTTATCTGCCTAATAAGTGGGTACGTTTGCAGAATGAGAGTTTCCATATCATTCCTATCGTAAGAGGCGAATTGACCAAACCGCATAGCTTCCACGCGGTCACGATCCATCTGACCTTTTAAACGGTCGAGTTCTTCCATTTCTTTTGCGATATGCCGCAATTCTTGAAACTGTGGATGAAGCGCTCGATGGACATTTAGTCGATCTCCCCGTATCGCCAGCCGCATTGCTGCTTGATGACGCTTCTCGCTATTCTCATCCGTCTTACGCATCTCTTTTACGGTGAGGTAGGCAGCGGCGACCGCGAGCAGACCAGTAAACAAACTTTGAAAGTCGTATAACACTCCCAATAGCTGACTAGTCGACCGGCCTTCTTCGCTGACAGGGCCATGTTGCAGCATATAAACGCTTAGGGCGACGGCCATACAGACCGTCATTGCCCAAACGAAGGGCCGGCAATTATTCTGCATTGCCGGGACTTTCTAGAGCGCATCTGTATGGCATACTACGTTCATCCCACGTCATGGACCTCACCAGTCTTCTCGAAGCGGGCCGCCCTTCGGAAGTCGAAGATGTATCGCAAATTTTACGCGACTTGCGTTCTGCGTCATCTTGCTGTTGCCGTCAGCGAAGTGAGTATCAGCAACGCGGACTGTGCCTCCGCCTTCGGTCGATTCAGCGACAACGGAAATGTCGAAGTCCACAGTGGTAAAGATTCCGCTGGTACCACCGTTTATCAAGCGGCCCCCATCGGCCTCGATGCTGAATCCCACTGCTCCAACTTCTTGGCCGCCCTCTCTGGATTGAGCTTCCCTTATCCCATCGAGCACTTGTATTAGCGCTTCCGATACAAACGTCTTGATGTCCACGGGTCACCCAAAAAATGCGGCTAAGGCGGGAAGAAACGGTGCTATAACTGTCATATGATCAGCGGCGCTTGAAATGAACCGCTGATATGCCCCCTGAAAACCTGGGCCATCTTCGACGGAAGACGACATGTCGTTGACCGATTGCAAAAGCCTGTCGCGTGATTCACCGGCAGGTACCTGTGTCGTTATCGCTATTTTTAATTCGCTGAACACTCGCGCGTCATTGACGGTATTCACTGATTTGTCCACGGAATGGACGTTGACGCGCGCGTTGTTGCCTGAAACGTGGACGTTGTAGTTGCCGCCTGCGCCGGAGGGAAACGTCCCTTTGCGCCGGATTTTCACTTGAAAATGTGCCGGGATACCTGGCCCGCTCTCATAGAAAACGGGGTCAACGACCTCAAAAGCTTCTTCCGAGCCATTTGGGATGACGCGCCGCATTTCGTCCCCAACTACTATGTTCGCCATATGATCGAAGACAGTGATCATCTTGGACGAAAAAATTCCCTGGACCGAGCCTTTAGGCTGTCCATCTTGGTCTACAATACTGAACATAGATCTCGGTATGCCGCTGAGCCGCATGAAACACCTCCCTGTTTCCTTAAGTTGCCGTGCTCTGTGAAATCACGCAAGAGACGTATCGAGATTTGAAGGCC
The DNA here is from genome assembly GCF_058793575.1 of Shinella sp. GW835-FHT14H05. Taxonomy (NCBI): domain Bacteria; kingdom Pseudomonadati; phylum Pseudomonadota; class Alphaproteobacteria; order Hyphomicrobiales; family Rhizobiaceae; genus Shinella; species Shinella sp. GW835-FHT14H05. The sequence continues at coordinate 381,193 of NZ_JBXAFY010000001.1, forward strand.
ATCTCGCCCATTCTCGGCAATTGCGTGCCATCGCCGTTGACACCCGAATTGCCGAATGGACTATAGCGTGTATGAAAAAAAATGATTTGATCGGTGTGGGCCTTTACACCCCTGCGGAAGCGGGGCGGCTTCTCAACGTGCCGGCGCAAAAGATTTCGCGCTGGTTGCGGGGCCACAAGATCAACGGGCGCGAATGCCCTGCGCTTTGGGAGCCGCAAGTTTCCTTGGGCGACGATCGTGTCTACCTCGGGTTTCGCGACCTGATGGAGGTGCGGGTCGCCGATGCATTTATCCGGGCTGGAGTATCTGGAGTTCGGGTTCGTGCCGCTATCGAGTTAGCGAAAGAGATAATTGGGCAAGCGCGGCCGCTATCCACTAACCGCTTTCGCACAGACGGCCGCGAGATCTTCCTTCACATCATCGAGGAAGATGAGGATGGCGAGCAACGTGAAAGGCTTCTGAACCTCTTTCGCCGTCAATTCGAATTCAAGGGGATCATCGAGCCGATTCTGCAAACAGTGGATTTTGGGACCGATGGAACGCCGCTGGTGTGGTGGCCGGCCGGCCGGCGGCTCAATGTCGTGGTCGACCCGGCGCGCGCGTTTGGCCAGCCGATCGACGCCGATAGTAGCGTTCCGACCGCGATTCTTGCGGCCGTTGCCAAGCAGGAAGGTGGCGTTGCGGCCGCCGCCCGCGCATACGATGTTTCGGAATCCTCGGTTCGACGGGCGGCCGAGTTTGAAACCATGATGGAACAGCGGCTGGCGGCGTGAAGGTCTTTTTCGATAACTGCACCTCTCCCACGCTCGCCAGCACGCTGCACGGCTTCATTTCACATGAAGGGCATTCCGCCGTCCACATCCGAGATGTCCAGGGTCTGCCAAAGGGACGCAGCTCGGCCGATGTGGAGTGGCTGGATTTTTTACGCCGCTCAAATGACGCTTGGATCTTCATTTCGGGCGATGGCCGCGTTTTAAAGAATCCGGCCGAACGCGCGGCGTTGCGGTCGGCCGGCCTGCACGGGTTCATTCTTGCCCCGGCTTATCAGAAGCACCCCTTACACCAGGTCGCGTCGATCATTCTTTGGCGGTGGCCGGAAATCGTTCAGGTCGCGAAACTGCTTGCCCCGCCCTCCATGCATGAGGTTCCCATTAATAAAACGGCTCGCCTCCGGCCCTTGCCATTGTAGGACGTGCAGATCGCGAGTGTCGGTTCCGACTTGGAAGTGGGTTCCTTCTTACTTCATTGTCGGAAGGTGGCGACCAGATGGTCACCACCTTCTCGGTATAACGTGAGTTGGAAGCGACCTGCATTGACGCAGAAGCGTCAATTTTAACGTTGACGCGCGCGCGTCAACGCTGATGCGTCACTAGTGCAAAATCGTCAAACGTAGCCTGCTGGCTCACGCTGCTCAGTCTGCGAGATGCTTTTCCCCGATCGCTTGGTAGAGGTCGAAAAGGGCTGCATGAATATCGTGCGCACGCCGGTAAAAGTCGCTGTCGAGAAGGATGGCAGGGTGAGCCAGGAGCTGTGTCGAAGCAAAGTCCGTTAGCATGGAAGCCGCGTGGAGCGCTTCATGACAACCGTAGGAACCAGGATGGAATTTCTGGGGATCGATGGGTTGAATGCTCTTGAGCGAGGCGAGACGCTCCGCTTCGATTTCATCAGTGTCGCTCATGGATCTCGCGCCTATTTTGTTTCTGCTTTGTTAAAGTGAGAATTTTTTGGTTCTCTAAAAAATGGATTGTTGCGGTTTAAGGTGTGTAGATCCTCAAATTATTTGTCGTCCTTTTCAGGTATATTTAGATTTATCTCTTTCCAATCGCCCTGTTCTCTATCGGATATTAAAACTCTTCCATCTTCATGTATTCTATAAACGCCGCTAAGATCTTTTAGAAATATCTGTATGTAATCATTATGAAATCCGACATCAGTTACAAGTGGATGTCCAATAAATACGACCTTTGCGGCGTCATCGAGTGCTTTCACATGCGCAAGTGTCTGTACATACCGAATCAACATCGATTTTGGATCTTCCGACATATTGAGGGCAACCTCGATTAGCTTACGAACAGCCTCAACTTCGGAATTATATCCCTTTTTTTCTTGGTAAGCGGTAATTCGATCGGCCAACTCGATCGGCAATACATAAACACGCCTTACATTCGCATCTTTCGATCTCGCCATGTGTCACCTCCAATGTCACTGTCTATTGACATCCTCATTGCAATCGATCAATTGTCACTAGTATGGTAACTATCATTGACATTGAAAGGTTAATCTCTGTGTCATCCTATACGCGTTGCGCCGAACGTAGTCGGCGAGTTGTGGTGCTCCTGCCGCCTTCAGAGGTGGCGGAGATCGATCGTTGGGGGGTGCCGGCGGGCATGGAGAACCGCACACGCGCCATCCGTGAACTCATACGGATGGGCCTTACGATCGCACACGAAAGCAACTGTTCGGAAAATAGAAATGGCTCCGTCTCAGCTTAGGAACGGAGCCTCACGCCAGCAATCGATAGACCTAGATGAGAAGAAAATAAAAAGCCGACGCATCACGAGCCTTGGAAACTCTGCGCCGGCTTTATCTGTCATAACCGAGAAAGGTCATATGATGACAACGAACCCTACAATGGAATTGTCGGGGCGTGCAAGCACGTCTTGCGATACCGGATACTTCCTCTCAACGCCGAGGGTGTTGGTGCGAAATTTCGTGTCGAGCCTGGAGGAATACCGCCGTCGAGAAATGGCCTGGAGGGCGGCGGTGGGTACGGATGAGGAAGAGACTGCCGTCAAGATCCTCAATGAGCAGTTCTTGCGCTTGCTTGCCTTCCCCTGCCTATCACCGGAAATGCTTGTCACCAAGGTTGGCACTATTTTGGCCGACGCGGAAATGACCGAGTGGTTGGGTAATGATGAAGAGGCAGTACGCGTTCTGCTATCGTCGCTGCTATGCGTGACCACCGAGCGAGGTGGTCACCGTCCGGCGTTTCAAGCGGCTGTCAATGAAGACGCGCCGGACATGCCTCTGAGTGAGACAATCGTTGCGGCAACTTGCCTCCTAAAAGCCCTGTTGGTTCGGGATGCAGATGGGCCGAGATTGCCCGATCGCTATGTGGTCGCGGAACTCGTCGAAGGCGCCGTGGCAATCCTGACCGATATTGTTGCCGACGTAGAGGAGCTTGAGTTTCCCGAGACCCTCACCTTGAAGCGTTGGAGAGGGGACAATTGATGAACCACACAATTTCCCGACGCGGTTTCATGGCTGTCAGCGGCGCTAGCCTCATTCCTGCCAGTGCTGCAATCTCCGCACGGCGTGCCGACGATGACCGGCTACAGGCCTGCATCATCGAAATTCGCGATATCCTGAAGCGCCGGCACCCTGTCGTGGACGAAGTGCATGACAGCGTCTTTTCCAACGACGACGGTACCTTCCGACTCAGTATCCAGGGCACCCGGTGCTTCCTGCAATACAGCGGCGAAGGGGTGTACGAACTTAGCACCATGGGCGGGAGCGTTGTCACATATTGGCTTCAGAAGGATGTCCAGCGCCGGGTATCGGACGGCACCCCCATCCCTGGCGGGGAATTTTTCTGGGGACGCCTAGTCGGCCACCATGGCTTGGTCGGCGACGTTGTCAGGATGGGGGCTTGCCCTCGCATCATTCGAAAACTGGAAGCTTGGGACGAAGGGGGCTTTTCGAATGAGCGCGACGCTGGATCCTGATGCTCCTCTGCGCCTCAACCAGGCGGCGAGGCTCGCGTTTCCTGATGGAGCTTTGAGCGAAAGCGGTCTGCAAACAGAGTTTCGCAAGGGCAACCTTGAGTGCGAGCGAATTGCGGGGAAGCTCTTCACCACATTGAACAACATCAAGCGGATGAGGGAAAAATGCCGCGAAAGTCAAAAGGCGCGCGGCTCTACCTGCGCAAGCGAAGCGGGCGGCCGACCGTATGGGTCATTCTCGACGGAACAATTGAGGTCGGCACAGGATGCGGCGAGCACGATCGCAGCGCGGCTGAAGTCCAGCTCCAAGAATACCTAGCGCAGAAGCATAAGCCGCAATGGCGACAGGGCGAGCCGGGGCAGGTAGCCGTCGCTGATGTCCTGGCATTCTACGGCCAAGAGCGTGCCCCGCAGCTCGCTCATCCCGAACTTGTGGGGTTCCACGTCGAGCACCTCCTCCGACACTTCGGTGACAAGGTGTGCTCCGAAATCGATGGATCCGCCTGCCGCGCTTATGTGCGGCGGCGGATGGGCGGAGAAGATGGTCGCCGGGCCGTTAAGCAAGGCACGGCACGGCGCGAACTGGAGACCCTACAATCTGCCCTCGGCTTCGCCTTTAAGGAAAAGAAGCTGGTGCTGCCGGTTTTCGTGACCTTGCCTGACAAGGCGCCACCGCGGGAACGCTGGCTGGAGCGTTCCGAGGCGGCCCAGCTTTTGGCGGCCGCGCTGGGGATCGTGCCCATTGCGAGCGACGTTATCAGCCGCGAGCCCGTGAAATGGGGACGGATGTTCCGGCCCACCTATCACGTGGCTCGCTTCATTCTCATCGCTCTGTATACCGGCACGAGGCACGAGGCCATTTTGGCCTTGCGCTGGGGCGTCAACTCCAGCGGCGGCTGGTTCGATCTCGATCGCGGGATCATGTATCGGCGAGGGCAGGGGCAAAAGCAGACGAGCAAGCGCCGACCGCCCGTTCCCATCCCCGAAAACCTTGCTCCGCATGTGCGCCGCTGGCGAAAGCTGACCGTCAACGGGCCGGTCGAGTATCACGGCCGGCTTATCAAGAAAGAGCGGAAAGCCTTTGACCGCGCCACGGATCTGGCCGGCCTCGGCGATGAGGTGACGCCGCATATTTTGCGTCACACTTGCGCGACGTGGATGCTTCAGCGCGGGGTGCCGATTTGGGAAGTAGCCGGCTTCCTCGGCGCGTCGGAAAAGGTGATCCGAGACACCTATGGCCACCATTCGCCCAAGCACCTGGAGGCCGCAAAAAGGCGGTTTAATGGGCAAAGCTTGGGCAACGGAACTTGAGAGGGAATACAGATTATGATGCGAATTGCGCAAACGCCTGACGGGCCGGCGGTTCGGATGGTGGGCGTGACAGGGATTGAACCTGTGACCCCTACGATGTCAACGTAGTGCTCTCCCGCTGAGCTACACGCCCATCCGATGCGGCGGATAGACCACAAAACCTTGGGCGCCGTCAATAGCTTTTTGAAGCTTTTTTTACGGCCCGATTTTGTGGTGTTTTCCGGGTCTTAGGCGGCCAGCATCTTGTTGACCTCGTCGACGAGATCGCGCAAATGGAAAGGTTTCGAGAGGACTTTGGCGTCCTTCGGGGCCTTGGAATCCGGGTTCAGCGCCACGGCGGCAAAGCCGGTGATGAACATCACTTTCAGGTCCGGATCGAGTTCGGTCGCGCGGCGCGCCAGCTCGATGCCGTCCATTTCCGGCATCACGATATCGGTGAGGAGCAGCGAGAAGGGTTCTTCGCGAAGCCGGTCATAGGCGCTGGCGCCGTTGTCGTAGGACAGCACCTGGTAGCCCGCCTTTTCGAGCGCCTTCACGAGGAACCGGCGCATATCGTTGTCGTCTTCTGCGAGGAGAATCTTGGGTGTCATGGAATTCGGGAACCGTTGCTAAGGTTGTCGGCCCGCGGACGGGCGGTTCTGTTACAAGAGCGTATTCCGGTAAATATCCGGTGAATGGGGCAGGGCAAGCCCCTAATCCCTCGTTTCTCAGTATGGACACGGGCGGAGGCCGCTGGCAACATGGGCGACGGTATGACTTTCAGGCATGGTAAAGGACGGCAATGGCGGAGGCTCTGAGCGAAAACAGCCACTTCGAAGTGCTGGAGCCGGTTTCGCAGAGCGTGCCCCTCGTCTTCAATTCCCCCCATAGCGGCCGGCGTTATCCACAGAGCTTCCTCGCGCAGTCGCGCCTCGACGCGCTCGGCATCCGCCGTTCGGAAGACCATTATGTCGACGAGCTCTTCTCGGTCGCCCCGGCCCTCGGCGCGCCGATGCTGGTCGCGCATTTCCCGCGGGCTTGGCTCGACGTCAACCGCGAGCCCTACGAGCTCGACCCGCGCATGTTCGAGGGGTCGCTGCCGTCCTATGCCAATATCAGCTCCATCCGCGTCGCCGGCGGGCTCGGCACCGTGCCGCGCGTCGTGGCGGAGAACATGGAGATCTATCGCCAACGCTTTCCGGTGGCGGATGCGCTGGAGCGGGTGGAGACGGTCTACAAGCCGTATCACGCCTGCCTGCGCCGTCTCGTCGTGCGCACCCATGTGACCTTCGGCTTTTCGGTGCTCATCGATTGCCATTCCATGCCGGGCAATATCCGGGTTTCGGGCACCAGCGTGCGGCCGGATTTCATCATCGGCGACCGCTACGGCACCAGCGCTTCCGGCGAGCTTTCGCGCACCGCCATGCGGCTGCTCGAGGACATGGGTTTTTCCGTCGTGCGCAACAAGCCCTATGCGGGCGGCTTCATCACGGAGCATTACGGCCGGCCCGCCAAGGGGCTGCATGCGTTGCAGATCGAGGTGAACCGCGGCCTTTACGTCGACGAGACGACGCTCGCCAAGAAGCCGGATTTCGCGGTGTTGCAGACGGCTATTTCCGCCTTCCTCCAGGATTTTTCCGACCATGTCGAGGAATATGCCGCAGACCGGGCGCTGGCAGCCGAATAAGCCGCATTCCTCTCAAAAAAAACCGCGCTTTGGGCGCGGTTAAGTCTAGGGAGGAAACACCCAAGGAGGGTATTTACAGTCACGAATGACTGTAGGGAAACAATAATGTTGCGCTGCACAAATGTCAAGCGCAACTGCGGGACAAATTTGAGATCCGTTAAGCAATTTTCCTGCGCGGCGCTGCGGACATGTTCTGCGTCAATCCGGTTCCGTTTTGCCGCGCGATAGCGTAAGGGAAGGGCAGTCCGCAGTCCCCTCCGAGAGATCCCCCATGTTGCCTGATCGCGCCTTTTTCGACCGCCTTGCCGATGCTGCGGCCAAGGAGACCCTGCCGCGCTTTCGCGTCGGCGCCGATGTCGTCAACAAGGAGGCCGCTGGCTTCGATCCGGTGACGGAAGGCGACCGCGCCGCCGAGACGGCGATCCGCGCGCTGATCGAAGAGCGTTTTCCCGAGCACGGCATCCTGGGCGAGGAACATGGTTCGGTTGGGCTCGACCGGGAATATGTCTGGGTCATCGACCCGATCGACGGCACGCGCGCCTTCATTTCCGGCGTGCCCGTCTGGGGCACGCTGATCGGCCTTTATCGCAACGGCGAGGCGGTGATGGGCCTCATCGACCAGCCCTTCACCGGCGAGCGCTATTTCGCGGATGGCAAGATCTCGCACTATGCAGGCCCGGACGGCAGCAAGGTGCTTTCGACGCGTCCGTGCGAAAAGCTGTCGGATGCGATCCTGTTCACCACCTCGCCGCATCTCTTCACGGACACCCGCAAGACGCGGTTCGAGGCGGTGCAGGACAAGGTGCGGCTGTTTCGTTATGGCGTCGATTGTTACGCCTATGCGCTGCTCGCGGCCGGTCATGTCGACCTCGTCGTCGAATGCGGGCTGAAGCCCTATGACGTCGGCGGGCTGATCTCCGTCATCGAGCAGGCGGGCGGCATCATCACGGCTTGGGATGGCGGGCCGGCAGAAATGGGCGGCGAGATCATCGCGGCCGGCAGCCGCAAGGTCTATGACGAGGCGATGGCGCTTCTCAAGGTTTAATCTAGCTTCAGGCGCCGAGGCTGGTGTCTTCGGCGTCGCTGCCCGGAATGAAGGCCTCGATCGCGGCCAGCGCCTGGGCGCGAAAACGGTCGGCCTCCTGGAACAATTCGTGTTTCGCGCCATCGATCTCGATGAGCCGGGCGGCGCGGAAGATGCGCGCGAGATCGCCGATCGCGCGGCGCGGCACCAGCGCATCGGCCGTCGGGCAAAGCAGCAGGGTGGGGATGCGGATGCGCGTCAGGTGATCCTGATGCGTCACGCGGGCCATGGTGCGCAGCGTCTCGTTCAGCCAGCGCGCGCTCGGCCAGCTGATGGAAAGCTCCGGATGTTCGGTGAAGATGGCGGCGTTGCGGATGAAGCGGCGCTCGTCCGAGGTTACGACATTGCGCGGGAAATCGTGTCCGGGATCGCCCTTGCGGAAAGTATGCTTGCCAAGCCCGAAAAGCGAGGCGAGCCGGGCGATGACGGTGATCTTGCTCTGGCTCATCGACTGGCCGGCAAGCGCGATGAAGGGGGCGGCGAGCACCATGCGCTCGATGCGGTTCTCCAGATAGGGCGCCTGCGAAAGCGCGACGAGCGCGCCGGTGGAGTGCGCCACGATGAAGAAGGGCAGGCGGGCGTCCGGCAGCACGATCTTTTCAAGGAAAAGCGAGAGGTCGGCCTCGTAATCGGCGAAGCGGCCGATATGGCCGGCGCGGTTGCCCTTGATCAGCCGGTCGGAACCCGCCTGGCCGCGCCAGTCGAAGGTGGCGACCCAGAGGCCGCGGGCGGTAAGGTCGTTGATCGTCTCGAAATATTTCTCGATGCACTCGCTGCGGCCCTGCAACAGCACGACCGTGCCCTTGGCCTCGCGCTCCTTCGAGCGGAACACGGCATAGCGGATCTTCACGCCGCCGCGGCCTTCCAGAAAACCCGCAAAATGGTTCTCCGGAACGGGATTGTCGGCGGTGGCGTGCAGGATGGAATCCATGGCGCGGGGCGGGTCTCGGCGGGAATTGCTCCCTGGATGGATAGGCGCTGGGTTTCGTGCCGTCAAAGAAAAAAGCCGGATGCATGGGGCAACGGGGGTAGCCCTCATGCAGTCCGGCGCAATTTGACCAGGGAGGAAGGGACGTTGCACCCCGGTCTCAGAAGTTTTCGCTTCCGATGCTGCCGTTCTAGCAAGGTGAAGCTGAACGGTTTCCGAAGCGGGCGTTCATCCGCCGTTCATCTCGAAAATTTCTTCGGCGGGTAATTTTCGGCCGTCCAGCCCCCCTTGAACCGCCGGAAAAGCGTTCCCATCTCATCGTCACGGGCGCCGAAAGGGTCCGTCGAGGCTTCCGTCGCCAAAGAGGGTCGGACGCCGGATGAACCGGGCTGCACCTTCCAGAAATCGGGTGCCGCCTTTTATCGATCGCAACCGTTGCTCTGAAGGAGGACACCATGCGTCACGTCGATTTCTCCCCCCTCTATCGTTCCACCGTCGGCTTCGACCGTCTCTTCACCATGCTCGATAGCCTCGGCCAGCCCGAGCAGGCCCAGACCTATCCGCCCTACAACATCGAACGCACCGGCGAAAACACCTACCGCATCACCATGGCGGTTGCCGGTTTCGACGAAAGCGAACTGTCGATCGAGGCGCGCGAACATGCGCTGACGGTCAAGGGCGAGAAGAAGGACGAAACGGCCGAGGAAAGCCAGTATCTCTACCGCGGCATTGCCAAGCGCGCCTTCGAGCGCCGCTTCCAGCTCGCCGATCATGTGGAAGTGCGCGCCGCTTCGCTGAAGAACGGCCTTCTCCACATCGATCTTCTGCGCGACATTCCGGAAGCCGCCAAGCCGCGCCGTATCGAGATTTCGGCCGTCAACCGCGAAGCCAAGCAGATCGAAGCGCAGACCAACTGATCTGTCGCTTCGTTTAGGAATGAAGAAGGGCGGTGCCGCAAGGCACCGCCTTTTTTGTTATCGGTTTTCTTGGTGTGCAAGGCGATCCCCCACCCACGACGTCATCCTCGGGCTCGACCTGAGGATCCACCGGCGTGTTCGGAGGGTGGATGGTCGGGTCAAGCCCGACCATGACGGAGGAGGGGGTGCGGACTTTTTTGTGTCCCAGGGGCTGCCGGGAGTCTCAGAGCGCCGAGAGGAAAGTGTCAACGTCCGATTCGGTCGTGGCGAAGCTGGTGACGAGGCGGATCAGGGTTTCGTCCTCGCGCATGCTCGCCTTCAGCTCCGGGCCGGCCGGCCAGTCGTAGAAGACGGCGCCCTTGTCCTTCAGCGCCTTCGTCGCATCGTTGCGGATGATGGCGAAGAGTTCGTTCGAGCCGGTCGGCCAGGCGAGGCGGGCCTTTTCGGAAGTGCTGAAACCAGCCGCGAGGCGGGCGGCCATGCCGTTCGAATGGCGGGCGAGTTCCAGCCACAGGCCATCGCGGAAATAGGCGTCGAACTGCGCGGCGATAAAGCGGGATTTCGAGAAGAGCTGGGCGGAGCGCTTGCGCAGGAAATGCATCTGCTGCGCCTTGGCCGGATCGAAGAGCACAAGCGCCTCGGCGCACCAGCAGCCGTTCTTCGTGCCGCCGAAGGAGAGCAGGTCGACGCCACGCTTCCAGGTCATTTCCGCCGGGGTCGTGCCGAGATGGGCGAGCGCATTGGCAAAACGGGCGCCATCCATATGCAGCGGCAGGCCGGCGTTCTTTGTGACCTCCGAAAGCGCGGCGATTTCGTCCAGCGTATAGGCGGTGCCGGCTTCCGTCGCCTGGGTGATGGTAACGGCCATCGGCTGGCCGCCATGCACGAAATCGGGCGGGAAACGCGAGATCGCCGCGGCAAGCGAATCGGCCTGCAACTTGCCGGCGGGGCCGTCGATCGGCACGAGCTTGGCGCCGGTCGCAAAGAATTCCGGGGCGTTGCATTCGTCGACGTTCACATGCGCTTCGCGGTGGCAGAAGACCTGGCCGCCCGGGCGGTTGAAGCTTGCGAGCGCCAGCGAATTCGCCGCCGTGCCGGTGCCGACGAAGAAGACGGCGACGTCGCGCTCGAAGATTTCGGAAAAGGTCTTTTCCACACGCTTGTCGAGGTCGCTCGTGCCATAGGCGGAGGCGAAGCCGCCGGCGGCCTCGACGAGGCTTTTTGCGATGTCGGGATGGGCGCCCGCCCAGTTGTCGGATGCGAAGAACATGCGGTTTCCAATGCGATTGAGGGCTTCGGGGGGACCATAATGGAGAAATGATGGCGATCAATCGCCGCCGCGCGGCACGGCAGCCGTTCCTGTGTAAAATGAAAGGAACGGAAACAATGTGCTACGATGTCGTAATTTAATTTCAAGCCCGCGACCGTGCAGGCAATTTTTCTTCATGAGGTGGTGATTATTTGGCATGATGGCCTTGCAGCGAAGGGTCGTTTCTGGCATAGAGCTTATGAAATAGGACAGTGTTGCTGTCCTATTTCGGTCAAGAGACCGATGAAGCGTCCCCCGCGACCGCGACGGGACGCCGAAGATGGCGCCGGGCATTGGAGACCCTCTCCGGATGCTGCCCGGCCGTCCGACGGTCCTGGATGATCATGCCTGGTCGGCCGTCGTCTTTTTACGGTCGGGTCAGGGTTATATAACAGACGCTCGCGTGGCCGGATTGCTGAAAGGCAAACGGTCGCTACGCGGGCGGAAACGAATGCCCGCACGGTGCCGGGCGCCACAGGAGGAAAGACGATGACGGACATGACGCCATCAAACGGGTTTCGGCAGAGCCACGCGCAGATCACTGCGACGGACGCCAAAACGCGTACCTCCAATACCGGCATGCCAAAACGACAGGGCCTCTACGATCCGCGCAACGAACACGATGCCTGCGGCGTCGGCTTCGTCGCGCACCTGAAGGGCCAGAAGTCGCACCAGATCGTGCAGGACGGGCTGTTCATGCTCGAAAACCTGACGCATCGCGGTGCCGTCGGCGCCGATCCGCTGATGGGCGACGGCGCGGGCATTCTCGTGCAGATTCCCGACCGCTTCTTCCGCGAGGAGATGGCCAAGCAGGGCATCACCCTGCCGAAGGCCGGCGAATACGCTGCCGGCCACATCTTCATGCCGCAGGACGAGACGCTCGTCGAACATTTCAAGAAGGTCATCGCCGACGTCGTTGCAGAAGAGGGCCAGATCCTCATCGGCTTCCGCGACGTGCCGGTCGACAATTCCTCGCTCTCCAAGGCGCCGGAAATCGCCGCCACCGAGCCGCGCCATGTTCAGGTGTTCATCGGCGCCGGACGCGACGCCGCGACGAACGGCGAGTTCGAGCGCCGCCTCTTCACCCTGCGCAAGGTGATCTCCAACCGCATCTATGACGAATATGAAGGCGAAGAGAGCAACTTCTATCCGGTCTCACTCTCCTCGACGACGATCGTCTACAAGGGCATGTTCCTGGCCTACCAGGTGGGTGCCTATTATAAGGACCTCGCCGATCCGCGCTTCGAATCGGCGGTCGCCCTCGTGCACCAGCGCTTTTCCACCAACACCTTCCCGTCGTGGAAGCTCGCGCACCCCTACCGCATGGTCGCCCATAACGGCGAGATCAACACGCTGCGCGGCAACGTCAACTGGATGGCGGCCCGCCAGGCTTCCGTCTCCTCGCCGCTCTTCGGCGACGACATCACCAAGCTCTGGCCGATCTCCTACGAGGGTCAGTCGGACACGGCCTGTTTTGATAACGCGCTGGAATTCCTGATCCGCGGCGGTTATTCGCTCGCCCATGCCGTGATGATGCTGATCCCCGAAGCCTGGGCCGGCAACCAGCTGATGGGGGCCGAGCGCAAGGCATTCTACGAGTATCACGCCGCCCTGATGGAGCCGTGGGACGGCCCGGCCGCCGTCGCCTTCACCGATGGCCGCCAGATCGGCGCGACGCTCGACCGCAACGGCCTGCGTCCGGCCCGTTACCTCGTGACGGATGACGACCGCGTCATCCTCGCCTCCGAAGCCGGCACGCTGCCGGTCAAGGAAGAGAGCATCGTCAAGAAGTGGCGTCTCCAGCCGGGCAAGATGCTGCTGATCGACATGGAAGAGGGCCGCATCATCTCCGACGAGGAGGTGAAGTCTGCGCTCGCCGCCAAGCATCCCTACCGCGAGTGGCTGGACAACACCCAGATCATCCTCGAAGACCTCGGCCCGGTCGAGCCGCGGGCGCTGCGCCGCGACGTATCGCTGCGTGATCGCCAGCAGGCGTTCGGCTATACCCAGGAGGACACCCGCCTGCTGATGTCGCCGATGGCGACGACGGGGCAGGAGGCGATCGGTTCCATGGGCACCGACACGCCGATCTCGGCCATGTCCAGCAAGCGCAAGCTGCTCTACACCTATTTCAAGCAGAACTTTGCGCAGGTGACGAACCCGCCCATCGACCCGATCCGCGAGGAACTGGTCATGAGCCTCGTCTCCTTCATCGGCCCGCGTCCGAACATCCTCGACCACGGCGGTGCGGCGAAGGCCAAGCGCATGGAAGTGCGCCAGCCGATCCTCACCAACGGCGATCTGGAAAAGATCCGCTCGATCGGCCATGTCGAAGACCGTTTCGACACCAAGACGCTGGACTTCACCTATGACGTCTCCCGCGGCGCCGAAGGCCTGCCGGAAATCCTCGACCGGCTCTGTGAGCGCGCCGAGAAGGCCGTCAGCAGCGGCTACAACATCATCGTGCTCTCCGACCGTCAGATCGGGCCGGACCGCGTGGCGATCCCGGCGCTGCTCGCCACCGCCGCCGTGCACCACCACCTGATCCGCAAGGGTCTTCGCACCTCGGTCGGCCTCGTCGTCGAATCCGGCGAGCCGCGCGAAGTGCACCACTTCTGTCTTCTCGCCGGCTACGGCGCTGAGGCGATCAACCCGTACCTGGCCTTCGACACGCTCACCGACATGCACAAGCGCGGCGAGTTCCCGAAGGAAGTGGACGCCGAGGAAGTCGTCTACCGCTACATCAAGGCGATCGGGAAGGGCATCCTGAAGGTCATGTCCAAGATGGGCATCTCGACCTACCAGTCCTATTGCGGTGCGCAGATCTTCGACGCCATCGGGTTGTCGTCTGAGCTGGTCGATCAGTATTTCTTCGGCACGGCGACGACGATCGAGGGCATCGGCCTAGACCAGATTGCGGAGGAAACCTTCGCACGCCACAAGTCGGCCTTCGGCCGCGATCCGCTGCTGGCCAACACGCTCGATATCGGCGGCGAATATGCCTACCGCATGCGCGGCGAGGAACATGCCTGGACGCCGGACGTCATCGCCTCGCTGCAACATGCGGTGCGCGGCAACGCGGCCGATCGCTACAAGGAATTCGCGGAGCTGGTGAATGCCTCGTCGCTGCGCATGAACACGATCCGCGGCCTCTTCGCCATCAAGGGCGCGGAAGACGTCGGTCGTACGCCGATCTCCATCGACGAGGTCGAGCCGGCGGTGGATATCGTCAAGCGCTTCTCCACCGGCGCCATGTCCTTCGGCTCGATTTCCCGCGAGGCGCACACCACGCTCGCCGTCGCCATGAACCGGATCGGCGGTAAGTCGAACACTGGCGAGGGCGGCGAGGAGGCAGACCGTTACCTGCCGCTGCCGGATGGCTCGTCCAACCCCGAGCGTTCGGCGATCAAGCAGATCGCGTCCGGCCGCTTCGGCGTGACGACCGAATATCTGGTCAATGCGGACATGCTGCAGATCAAGGTCGCGCAGGGCGCCAAGCCCGGCGAGGGTGGCCAGCTGCCCGGCCACAAGGTGGATGCGACGGTCGCCAAGACCCGTCACTCCACCCCGGGCGTCGGCCTCATCTCGCCGCCGCCGCACCATGATATCTACTCGATCGAGGATCTGGCGCAGCTCATCTACGACCTGAAGAACGTCAACCCGGAAGCCGATATCTCGGTCAAGCTCGTCTCGGAAGTCGGCGTCGGCACGGTTGCCGCCGGTGTCGCCAAGGCGCGCGCGGATCATATCACCATCGCCGGCTTCGACGGTGGCACGGGCGCCTCGCCGCTCACCTCGCTGAAGCATGCGGGTTCCCCCTGGGAAATCGGCCTTGCCGAGACGCACCAGACGCTCGTGCTCAACAAGCTGCGCTCGCGCATCGCGCTCCAGGTCGATGGCGGCCTGAAGACCGGTCGCGACGTCGTCATCGGCGCGCTTCTGGGCGCCGACGAGTTCGGCTTTGCCACCGCTCCGCTGATTGCAGCCGGCTGCATCATGATGCGCAAGTGTCATCTCAACACCTGTCCCGTGGGTGTCGCGACGCAGGATCCGGTTCTCCGCAAGCGCTTCAAGGGCACGCCGGAGCACGTCATCAACTACTTCTTCTTCGTTGCCGAAGAGGTGCGCGAAATCCTGGCCTCGCTCGGCGTTCGCTCGCTGAACGAGATCATCGGCGCCTCGGAACTGCTCGAAAAGGAGAAGATGATCTCGCACTGGAAGGCCAATGGTCTCGACTTCTCCCGCATCTTCCACAAGGTGGATGCGCCGAAGGAGGCAACCTACTGGACCGAGCGCCAGGATCACCCGATCCACGACATCCTCGACCGCAAGCTGATCGAGCAGGCAAAGCCTGCGCTCGAATCGAAGACGCCTGTGGCCTTCGAGGTCGACATCAAGAACGTCGACCGTTCGGCAGGCGCGATGCTGTCGGGTGCCGTCGCCAAGCGCTACGGCTTCAAGGGCCTGAAGGACGACACGATCTCCGTGACGCTCAAGGGCACGGCCGGTCAGTCCTTCGCGGCGTTCCTGGCGCGCGGCGTCACCTTCGACCTCGTCGGCGCAGGCAACGACTATGTCGGCAAGGGCCTGTCCGGCGGCCGCATCATCGTGCGCCCGCCGACCGGCAGCAAGGCGATCCCGCACGAGTCGATCATCGTCGGCAACACGGTTCTCTACGGCGCGATTGCCGGCGAGTGCTACTTCAACGGCGTGGCCGGCGAGCGTTTCGCCGTGCGCAACTCCGGTGCGATTGCCGTCGTCGAGGGCGTGGGCGACCACGGCTGCGAATATATGACGGGCGGCGTGGTCGTCGTCATCGGCCAGACGGGGCGCAACTTCGCGGCCGGCATGTCGGGCGGCGTTGCCTATGTGCTGGACGAGGAGGGCGATTTCGCCCGCCGCTGCAACATGGCGATGGTCGAGCTCCAGCCGGTGCCGGAAGAGGACGACATGCTGGAGAAGCTGCACCATCACGGCGGCGACCTCATGCACAAGGGCATGGTGGACGTCTCGGGCGACATGACGCGCCACGACGAGGAGCGGCTTTACCAGCTCATCTCCAACCACCTGCACTATACCGGCTCGCCGCGTGCCAAGGAGATCCTCGACCAGTGGGCCGAGTTCCGTCCGAAGTTCCGCAAGGTCATGCCGGTCGAGTATCGCCGTGCGCTGGAAGACATGGAACGCATGAAAATGGCGGAGGCGGCCGAGTAACCCGGCCGCCAAGACTGCGACCTTCCGGCAGTCCCGGAGGGTTTTTCACGCGCCCGGAAGGCGCTCGTTGAACACGCTTGAGATCAGGAAAATACGATGGGCAAGGTTACAGGTTTCATGGAGATCGATCGGCAGGTAGCAAAGTACCAGCCGGCCTCCGACCGCATCCGCCATTTTCGCGAATTCACCATTCCCATGTCGGACCCCGAGGTCCAGAAGCAGGCCGCGCGCTGCATGGACTGCGGCATTCCCTATTGCCACGGCCCGACCGGCTGTCCGGTGCACAACCAGATCCCGGATTGGAACGACCTCGTCTATAATGGCAACTGGGAAGAGGCGATCCGCAACCTGCATTCGACCAACAATTTCCCGGAATTCACCGGCCGCGTCTGCCCCGCACCCTGCGAGGAAGCCTGCACGCTGAACCTGGAAGACGCGCCGGTCTCCATCAAGACCGTCGAGCAGGCGATTGCCGACAAGGCCTATGAGATGGGCTATATCGTGCCGCAGCCGGCAACGGTGAAGACCGGCAAGAAGGTCGCCGTCATCGGCTCCGGCCCCTCCGGCATGGCGGCTGCCCAGCAGCTCGCCCGCGCCGGCCACGAAGTCCACCTCTATGAGCGCGAATCCAAGGCCGGCGGCCTGCTGCGCTATGGCATTCCGGACTTCAAGATGGAGAAGAACTTCATCGACCGCCGCGTCGACCAGATGCGCGGCGAGGGCGTGACCTTCCATTACGGCGTCAATGTCGGCGTCGACAAGCCAATGGAAGAAATGCTCGCCGAGCATGATGCCGTGCTCTATTGCGGCGGCTCCGAGACGCCGCGCGATGCCGGCATTCCGGGCGTCGAGTTCACCGGCGTGCATGATGCCATGCCCTATCTCGTGCAGCAGAACCGCCGCGTCGGCCGCGAGAACATCGACAGCGTCGGCTGGCCGTCCGAGCCGATCCTCGCCGGCGGCAAGCACATCGTCGTCGTCGGCGGTGGCGATACGGCGTCCGACTGTGTCGGCACGGCCTTCCGCCAGGGCGCCGTCAAGGTCACGCAGCTCGACATCCGCCCGCAGCCGCCGGAAAAGGAAGACAAGCTCGCCGTCTGGCCCTTCTGGGCGACGAAGATGCGCACCTCCTCCTCGCAGGCCGAAGGCGCGGTGCGCGAGTTCCAGGTCGGCACGCTCGAATTCGTCGGCGACGAGGATGGCGTTCTGACCGGTGTGAAGTGCTGCCAGGTGGACGATCGCCGCAAGCCGATCGCCGGCACGGAGTTCATCATCAAGGCCGACCTCGCTTTCATCGCCATCGGCTTCCGCGGTCCCTTCACGGACAGTGTCCTGAAGGATCTCGGCGACAAGCTCGCGATCAACACCGACAAGCGCGGTTCGTCTAACGTGATTGCCAACGAACGCGACTACAAGACCTCGGTCGACAAGCTGTGGACTGCCGGCGACGTGCGCCGCGGCCAGTCGCTCGTCGTCTGGGCGATCCGCGAAGGCCGCCAGGCGGCGCGTGCGATCGACGAATCGCTGATGGGCTCGACCACGCTGCCGCGCTGAGGTTTTTGAAACGACGAAAGGGCGCGCCGGGAAACCGGCGCGCCCTTTTTGCTGACTGTTGGGTTCTCAGACGAAGAGGAAGTCCGACGCCGAGAGATCGGCAAGCTTGGTGTCTTCGATGCGAAGTTCGCTCTGGCCGAAATCGAACACCACGTCCTTGCCGCCATCGGCGGTGCGGGCGATGTCGGTGAGGTCGGCGAAGCTCGAGACGCCGAGGCTCTTGGCGATCTCGATCGTGTCGAAATCGGCGCGGAAGTCCTCGATTTCCGTCTTGCCCGTGGTGAAGACGAAGGTGTCACGGCCGGCGCCGCCTTCCAGCTCGTTGTTGCCGGCGCCGCCGTTCAGGCGATCATTGCCGGAACCGCCTTCGAGGTCGTCATTGCCCGCGCCACCCGAGAGGATGTCGTTTCCGGCGCCGCCCTCCAGGTCGTCATGGCCGTTGCCGCCATAGAGCCTGTCGTTGCCGGCATCGCCCGAAAGCTTGTCGTTGCCGCTGAAGCCGGAAATCTTGTCATTGCCGGCGCCGCCGGAGAGCTTGTCGGCCTTGCTGGTGCCGTTCAGCACGTCATCGCCCGACAGCGGGTCCTTCGGCTCGTCGGTGTTCACGGATTTGAAGGAGAAGTCGCTGGCCTTCAGGCTCGAAAGCTTGGTGTCGTCCAGCGTCAGCGTGTTGCCATTGCCGAAGTCGAAGCGCAGGTCCTCGCCGCCATCGACGGACTTGGCGAGTGCCTTCAGCTCGGTGAAATTCTTCACACCGAGCGCGCTGTCGATGACGATCGTGTCGTCACGGCTCGAAAAATCGTCGATCTCGTCGCGGCCGCTGGAAAAGACGAAGGTGTCGCGGCCGGCGCCGCCGGTCAGCTCGTCATTGCCGGTGCCGCCCTGCAGCCAGTCGTTGCCCGCGCCGCCTTCGAGGTCGTCGTTGCCGCCGTAGCCGAAGAGCTTGTCGTTGCCGGCATAGCCGTAGATGTCGTCAGAAGTCGACTGGCCCTTGAGCGTGTTGGCCTTGGAAGTGCCGGTGATCTTTACCATGGGAAATGTCCTTTTTTGATAGGGTCTTCAGGGGAGAGGTTGGGGGAGGATCAGTCTTCGCGTTCCAGGCGCAGGATCTCGCCGGTGTAGCTGTCGATCTTGGCTTCGCTGACCACGTTCTTGGCATCGACGATCTTTGCCTCGAAGTGGCCGTCGTCCATCTCGATCTCGCGGATCGTGTAGCCCTTGGCGGAGAGTTCGTTGGCGACCTGCTCCAGGGTCTTGCGGGGCGAAACCTTGGTGGTTTCCGCCTGGGCGGGCAGGGCGAGGGCGAGGAGGCCTGCGGCGAGAAGGCCGGTCGTCATGGTGCGCATTGCGAAGTCCTTTCCTGTCGTTGTTGAGGAGAGGATTCGCACAGGCCGCCTGTTGCTTGCCTGACAGGCGCTGTCAGCGATTTGTCAGCTTGGCTCGCGTATAGGTAGGGGCATGATCAAGAAACTCCTGACCCCTTTTCCGCTGGCGCTCGCTTTGTTCGTCGCCCTCTCCATCGCGCCGCCCATGGGCGCGCAGGCGGATGACGACGACGATGCGGTGGAACACGAGGAAGCCCGCCGGGCGCTCGAACAGGGCCTCGTGCGCCCGCTCGAACAGATCATCGTGGAAGCGCGCAAGCACGTTCAGGGCGACCTCATCGAAGTCGAGCTTGAGCGCGAGGACGGGCGCTATATATATGAGCTGGAATTCATCCAGCCGTCCGGCCAGATCGTCGAGCTTCAGCTCGATGCCAAGACGATGGCGATCGTAGAGGACGATGCCGACTGATGCGCCTGCTTCTCGTTGAGGACGATGCCCGCATTGCGGCCGATGTCTCCACCGTCCTGAGCGGAGCGGGTTACTCCGTCGAGACGGCTTCTGACGGCAAGGACGCCTGGTTCCTCGGCGATACCGAGGATTATGACCTCATCATCCTCGATCTCGGCCTGCCCAGCATGGACGGCATGTCGCTGCTGAAGCGCTGGCGGGCGAACGGCCGGCACATGCCGGTGCTGGTGCTGACGGCGCGGGGAAGCTGGGCGGAACGCGTCGAGGGCATCGATGCCGGCGCCGACGACTACCTGCCGAAACCCTTCCAGTTCGAGGAATTGCTTGCGCGCGCCCGCGCCCTCATCCGCCGCTCGGTCGGCCATGGCGCGGCGACCATCGCCATTGGCGCGGTCACGATCGATACGCGCGCGATGCGCGTCAGCGTCAATGGCGTGCCGCAATCGCTGACGCCGCTGGAATACCGCCTCGTCAGCTATCTCGGCCATCACCGCGACCGAATCGTACCGCCGACGGAATTGCAGGAGCACCTCTACGGCGACGACTATTCGCGCGATGCCAATGCGCTGGAGGCGCTGGTCGCGCGGCTGCGCAAGAAACTGGGGGCCGTCGCCATCGGCACGCGGCGCGGCTTCGGCTACTATATGGGCGAGAGCGCGCCGTGACGCGCCGCTCGCTGCGCCTTCGCCTTGCGCTTGCGGGCGCTGCGTCCATCATCGCCGCCCTCGTGGCGGCGTTCTTCGTTCTTTCCACCCTGTTCGAGCGGCATGTGGAGCGCCGCATCGCCGCCGAGCTGGCGCTGCATCTCAACCAGATCATCGCCGGGCTTGCCGAACAGCCGGGCACGGCGCTCGATCTCGTGAAGCCGCCGGTCGATCCCCGCTTCGAACGCCCGCTGTCCGGCCTCTACTGGCAGATCGAAGGCGAGGGCAAGCGCCTGCGCTCCCGCTCGCTCTGGGACGATATTCTCACGCTGCCGGATATCCCGGCCGGTGGCGTGCATACGACAACCATTCCAGGACCGGGCGCGGTGCCGCTGCTTCTCGTGGAGCGCGAGGTGGTGACGCCCGAGCGCGCCGGTGCACGGCCGTTGCGGGTGGCGGTGGCGATCGACCGGACCGATATTTCCCGCGCGACGGACGAGTTCGAGGGCGATCTCCTGCCGTATCTCCAGGCCCTTGCCGCCCTTCTGCTGGCCGCGAGCTTCGTGCAGATCTTCGTGGGTCTCAGGCCGCTTGCGACGCTGACCGAACGCCTGTCCGCCATCCGGGCCGGCAAGGCCGAACGGCTCGGCAATGATTTTCCCGATGAGGTCCTGCCCTTGACCGGCGAGGTGGATGCCCTGCTGCAATCGCGCGAAAACCAGTTGCGCAAGGCGCGCGAGCGGGCGGCCGACCTTGCGCATGGTTTCAAGACGCCGCTGCAAATCCTCTCCGGCGACGTGCTGCGCCTGCGCGAGCGTGGGGAGGAGAGCGTCGCCAAGGATATCGAGGCGATCATCCTGCGCATGCGCCGCCATGTCGACCATGAGATGGCCCGCGCGCGCCAGGCGGAACGCGGTCATGCCGGCCGCAGCGATCTTGGTCGCGTCGCCTCGCAGGTCGTCAGCGTCGTCTCGCGCACGCCGGCAGGGCGCGACCTCGACTGGCAGCAGGAAATCGAGCCCGGGCTGATCCTGCGCATCGATCCGGAGGATCTCGCGGAAATCCTCGGCAGCCTTGCGGAAAATGCCGCGCGTTATGCCAGGACCACCGTCGGCATCTTTGCCCGCATGGAGGATCACAATGCGATCATTGAGGTCACCGACGACGGGCCGGGCATTCCGGAAGGCGAGATCGATTTTGTGCTGAAGCGCGGAAGCCGGCTCGACACGACGAGCGAGGGCGCGGGTCTTGGCCTCGCCATTGTCGAGAGCTTCGTCGAGGAGGCGAATGGCAGCTTCGCGCTGGAAAACCGCCAGCCGGGACTTTGCGCCCGCATCACCCTGCCACGGATCGTCGCTTAGGGCGTCGCGACCTTGTTCACGCGAAAATCATCGACGCGGCCGAGTGGCGCATCGGCGATCTCGCCCTTTTCGACCAGCTTTTCACGCAGGCTCTTGCCGTTGCCCTTGATGACCGCGCCGCCGAGCAGCGCCGTGCCGCCGTCGAGCGCCGGGTCGGCGAGGCTGATCGGCTGCGTCTTGGTGATTTCCGTGTCCTCGGCCGGTGCCGTCACCACGAGGTCCTTCAGGTCGCCTTGCAGGCCGGGGCCGTCGGCGGCGGCATCACCCAGCACGCGGCGGATTTCCTTTTCCACGTAGAAGGCGAGCTTGCGCTTGCCGGCCTTGGTGAAGTTGATGCCATCAGAACCACGCAGGCGCACCTGCTGGCCATTGATGTCGGATCCGGAGATCACGAACTTGCCGTTCTCGTCGACGAAACCGTCCCAGATATCGACGAATTCGCCGCCTGCCTTCTCGACGCCGGCGCGGTAGATATTGTTGAGCGTCGTCATGTCGGCGGTCATGGCGGAGGACTGGAAGGCCGGCATGCCGATCCACATCATCGGCTTGCCGCCATTGCGGGCGAGGGTCGCGAGGCGCCCGACGCGGGCTTCATATTCCTTCGTCCAGGCCTCGGAGCGGAACTTTTCCTTTTCCCCTCCGACCGTCATCTGCTGGCGGTCGTTGGCGCCCATGCTGACGACGATCAAGGCGGGCTTGGTTTCCGTGATCAGCGTGGGCAGCGAGGTCGGCCAGTTGTAATAGTCCTCGCGCACGATGCCGGACGACCCGTTGGTGCGGCGCTCCACCACGATGCCGGGTGTCGCCTCGAAGGCGGCGATCAGCCCTTCGCCCAGGCTGCCGGCGATGAAGTCGCCGACGACGAGAACCACCTTGGCGTCCGGCAGCTTTTCGATCGCGGCCGGTTCCGGCTTGGTGGCGACGGTGGTCGTCTGTTTCTTCTTGCGGTTGGCGGTGCGCGGTTTCTTGACCTGCGGCTCGCGCACGACTTCCTTGCGCTTGGGCGTGCCAAACAGCAGTTCCAGGATCGTCTTGCGCTCGCGGCGCTCCTGCGCGCCGGCCGGGATGGCGGTCACGACGACGCTCGCTGCCACGGTAAAGGCGAGGCTGAGCCGCACAATCCGGAACGTCGTGGTCATGCTCATCGCGATGGGCTCTCCGTCTTGACCGCGATCCTGCGGGATATCGGTGGCGGCATGATGGCAAATGAAGTGCGCAAGCGGAAGCGCCCGGCAACAAAAAGGGGCGCCGAAGCGCCCCTGATGTCGTCCAAGTCGGCCGTTAGCGGCGCAGCGCCTTCAGCACTTGCAGGCTTGGCTCGCCATCGGCGGAGAGGCCCATGCGGTTCTGGAAGGCCTGGATCGCGGCCTTGGAGCCGGAACCGAAGTTGCCGTCGACCTCGCCCTCGTAGTAGCCGAGTTCCTTCAGGCGCGTCTGCAACTCGAATTTCTCCGTGATGTCGAGCGTGCCCTCCGGGCGCGGCCAGCGCTGCTTGACGCCGCTATAACCAGCAAGCTGGTCGGCCAGCATGCCGACGCCCATCGCGTAGGAGTCGGACGCGTTGTAGCGCTTGATGACGAAGAAATTCTTGGTCATCAGGAAGCCCGGCCCGCCGTTTGCCGGCAGCTTCAGCTCGGCGCGGTCCGCACCGTTCTTGAAGCCGGAGCCGTTCGGGCGCGTGAAGCCGAGCTTCGCCCATTGGGCGAGCGTCTTCGTCTGGCCGGAATATTTGCTGCCGCCGGTTGGCACGACGATTTCGTAGCCCCAGGTCTTGCCGGCCTGCCAGCCGTTCTTGGCAAGCAGGTTCGCGGCGGTGGCCAGCGCGTCCGGCACCGAGTTCCAGATGTCGCGGTGACCGTTGCCATCGGCATCGACGGCATAGATCAGGTAGCTCGTCGGGATGAACTGGGTGTGGCCCATGGCGCCGGCCCAGGAGCCGGTCATGTCGGCGGCGGCGATGTCGCCGCGCTGGATGATCTTCAGCGCTGCAATGAGCTGCGTGCGTGCGAATTTCGCGCGCTTCTTGTCGGCATAGGCGAGCGTCGCCAGAGCGCGCGGCACGTAATGCAGCCGGTCATCCTTTTCGAGCACCGCGCCGTAGTTCGATTCCATCGACCAGATGGCGAGCAGGATGTTGCGGTCGACGCCGAAATGGCGTTCGAGGGCGGCCAGCGTGCGGCCGTGTTTCGCCGCCATCTCCTGGCCGACGCGCACCGTGTACGGGTTGACGCGCGAATCGAGATAATCCCAGATCTTGTGCTTGAATTCCGGCTGGTAGGCGGCCTTTTCAAGGACGGCCGGGTCGGGTGTCTTGACGCCGGAAAACGCCTTCTGGTAGGTCGATTTGCTGATGCCGGCTTCGGATGCCGTCGCGTAGAAGTCGGCGATCCACTTCTGGAAGCGGGCATCCGCATGGGCGGCGGTGGCCTGGGCGAAAAGCCCGGCCGTGAGCAGGAAGGTGAGCGCGGATCGGCGCAGAACGGTCTTCAGATTCTGTGTCATCGGCTATCATGTCCGTTTTCAAATTTCGGTTCGACGGCAGGGAACCATCGGCTGTTCGCAAAACTTATAAAAACGAAGTCAACAAATTCTTTACCATCAAATTTTTCCCCCGTCTTCTTTCCTAAAAAAGTCGTGCTTTGCAAAAAAATAGCAATTTGACTCTATTTCGGCGCAGATATGTCCTGGCCATGAGGGCAGGGGCTCAACGAGGTGATTAATGTCTCAGACACGTAAGGTTCGCAAAGCAGTGTTTCCAGTGGCGGGCCTCGGCACCCGCTTCCTTCCGGCAACGAAAGCCGTGCCGAAGGAGATGCTGACCGTCGTGGACAAGCCGGTGATCCAGTACGTGGTCGACGAGGCGCTGGATGCCGGCATCGAGCACCTGATCTTCGTGACCGGGCGCTCCAAGGCCGTCATCGAGGACTATTTCGACATCCAGGTCGAGCTGGAGCAGACGCTGCGCCAGCGCAACAAGACGGCCGAGCTGACGCTGCTCGAAAGCATCCTGCCGGTCGCGGGCTCCACGAGCTTCACCCGCCAGCAGGAGCCGCTCGGTCTCGGCCACGCCGTCTGGTGCGCCCGCGAACTCGTCGGCAACGAGCCTTTCGCGCTGCTCTTGCCCGACATGATCATGAAGGGCGAGAAGGGCTGCCTGAAGGGCATGGTGGAGTTGTTCGAGCACAGCGGCGCGAACATCATCGCGGTCGAGGAATGCGCGCCGGACCAGGCCCACAAATACGGCATCGTCGGCGTCGGAGAGACGATCGGCGACGGTTTCGCCATCACCAAGATGGTCGAGAAGCCGCCGCAGGGCACGGCGCCCTCCAACTTCTTCATCAACGGCCGCTATATCCTCCAGCCGGAAATCTTCCCGATCCTCTCCACGCAGGAGCGCGGCGCGGGCAACGAGATCCAGCTCACCGACGCCATGGTGAAGCTCGCCGGCGATCAGAAGTTCGCGGCCTATCACTTCCGCGGGGAAACCTACGACTGCGGCGCGAAGGACGGTTTCATCCTGGCGAACATCGCTTTCGCGCTCGCGCGTGCGGACATTCGTCCCTCCGTCGAAGGGCCGCTGCGGGAGCTCGTCGCCAAGCTGAAATAAGGTTTAGCGCCGCAGTACGAGACCGATACCGGCACGTGTGATGCCGGTGTCGGGGCCGGACTGGGTCGTCAGCTCATAGGAGACGTCTCCTGTGAGCGCCAGCCAGCGGTTGAGGTCCCAGGTGAGACCGGTGCCGACGAGGTAGACGTTCTGGTCGGAACTGCCGGAAGAGGGGAAGTTGCGCCAAGTATAGGCGCCGCTCAGCCGCGCCACGAGGTTTTCGCGCAGTTCGTGCGTCAGCTCCGCCGTCGTTTCATAGGCGACATAGCCGCTCTGGCCGGCGCTGGTCGAGGGCTCGATTTCCGTGCTGAGGCCGAGCCTCAGGTCCGTGCCGCGCTGCGGCGACCAGAAGATCGAGCCGTCGATCGCCACCGCCTCGATGGCCTTGAGGCGCTTGTCGTCGAAGGCGGAGCGCTGGTAGCCGATGCCGAGTTCGCCACGCAGCTTTTCACCGAGATCCACTTCCACGCCCGCGCGCGCGCCAAGTGTGGCGGCGGAGCGCTCGTAGCCCAGCGAATCGCGTTTGTGATCGTAGATCGACCGGCCGACGGAAGCTTCGAGATAGGGGATCAGCGCCGGCGAGACTTCAAAGCCGACGCGTCCCGTGATCGTGCCTTCGGTGAAGTTTCTATCGGAGAGGCTGAGCTTGTCGCCGTTTGCGAGTTTCGCCGAGCCGTAGATTTCGCGTTCGATATCGGTGGCGATCGTGCCGCGGATCACGCCGAAATCGCGGGTCACACGCGCGCCGGCGGTAAAATTGTGCACGCCGGACTGCACGCTGGCGCCGTCGATGGCGTTGGGATCGCTGGAGTTTTCGCGCTCGAAATTGTAGCCGGCGGTCAGGTTGGCGATCGTGTCGTTGCTGAGGTCGAGCCGAAGATCGCTGTTGATGTTGAATTCCGGCTCCGTCTCGCCGCTGCCGCTGAGATTGCGCTGGTAGACACCGTCGGCGACGATCGAGAGCTGATGGCGCGACCAGTCGGAGACGAGCGAGCCGCGGAAGCCGGTTTCGGAGAAACTGCGGCTCTCAGAGGAGGAGCCCGTCTTGGTCTTCTCGTAGCCGATGCCCTGCGACAGCGAGGGCTTCAGTACGAAGGCGCCGAGGCGGATGCCGGTCGGCTCATAGGGGTCGCCGAATTCGCTCGTCACATTGTCGACGTTGCCTTCCCGCGCGTTCAGGCGTTCGCCTTCGCGGGCGGTGCGCCGGATGGCGCCGGTCTCGTCCGCGGCCTCGGCCAGCGCACCGGCCTGGTCGTCGGTCAAAGCGGGCTGGGTCGTCGTTGTCGTGGTGGCTGTCGTCGCCGCATCGGCCGGGTCCGCGTCGGGATCGGCGTCAGGATCGTCGACGAGGGGATTGAGCGGCTGCTGGAACGTCGTCGTTTCGGCAGGCAATTGCTGCTGGGCAAAGGCGGGAATGGCGGCAAGGACGGTGCCGGCGAGCAGCAGCCCGGCCAGACGCCGTGACAGGCGGGGCGACGTTGCCCCGCGATCCATTCCGTTTGCCTCTGGCATGATTGGGCCTGCGATTCTTTCAATTTCCTAAGCGAACGTAAACCGTTGTGGTTAACGCTTGGTTGCTTTCGGGCGGAATCACTCGCCGTAACAATCTGCTGTCATTCGTGCATGGACAGTTTCTTACAAAAGCGCTAACGAGGCGCATGATCAAAAGACAGGCACAAGTTGACAGCGACGGCGCTATCGCCTCCGCACTCCGCACCGTTGAAACGGAAAAAGCTGGTCTCACCGCTCTCTCGGCGGCCCTCGAAGGTCGGCTCTACGACGCGTTCTGCGAGGCCGTGCGCCTCATCGGCGACATCAGCGGCCGCGTCATCGTCACCGGCGTCGGCAAGTCCGGCCATATCGGCGTGAAGATCGCCGCGACGCTCGCCTCCACCGGCACGCCGTCCTTCTTCGTGCATCCCGTCGAGGCCACCCATGGCGACCTCGGCATGATCGCCCGCGACGACGTCATCCTCGCCATGTCCTGGAGCGGCGAAACCGCCGAATTGCAGGGCATCGTCTCCTATTCCCGCCGCTTCTCGATCCCGCTGATTGCCATCACCTCCGGCGAACGCTCCGCACTTGCCCGCGAGGCGGATACGGTGCTGCTGCTGCCGAAGGAGCAGGAAGCCTGCCCGCACGGTCTCGCACCCACCACCTCGACGCTGATGCAGCTCGCCCTTGGCGATGCGCTCGCTGTGGCCCTGCTCGAAGCGCGCGGCTTCACCGCGACCGATTTCAAGACCTTCCATCCCGGCGGCAAGCTCGGCGCGAGCCTTTCCCATGTCGGCGATATCATGCACAGCGGCGAGAACATGCCGCTCGTGGCGCTCGGCACCTCGATGCCCGATGCCGTGCTGCTGCTCTCGCAGAAGCGTTACGGCTGCGTCGGCGTCATCAATGACGAGGGCATCCTCGTCGGCATCGTCACGGATGGCGACATCGCGCGCAATCTTTCGCGCAACCTCGCCGAACTCAGCGTCAACGAGATCATGACGCGCGCGCCGAAGACCGTGAAGCCGACGACGCTCGCGACCGCGGCGCTCGGCCTGCTCAACCAGTACAATATTTCCGCGCTGATCGTCACCGACGAGACTTTCCGCCCCGTCGGCGTCGTGCATTTCCACGATCTGCTCAGGATCGGCGTCGCCTGATCCGGACGTCCACAGGTACAAGCCAAAACCCCCGCATTTCCTGGAAATGCGGGGGTTTTGTTTGACTAGATAGCTTCGACCGTCAGATTGCCGCCGCTGCTGGTCGTGACGCGCACGCGGGTGCCGACCGGCAGGTCCGGTCCCTGAACGTTCCACATCGTATCGTCGAGACGAATGCGGCCGCGGCCTTCCGCGATCGGCTGTTCCAGCGTCGCCGTGCGGCCGATGAGGCTGTGGCCGCGCTGGTTGAGGTGCGGCTGGTCGGAGGTCTGTCCGTGGCTGCTGACGATGCGCCGGCCGATGATCGCCGCGATGAGCGACAGCACCGCAAAGACCAGCCATTGCGCGTGCCATGTCCAGAACGCGGTTTCCCACAGGGCGAGCGAAAGGGCGCCGGTGATGATGGCCGCAATGCCGATCCAGACGAGGAAGACGCCGGGCATCAGCACTTCGAGAATCAGCAGAACGATGCCCAGCACCCACCAGGCCCAGGGGCCGAGTTCCGTGACGACGCGCTCGATCATGCTCAGCCTCCCTGCGACGTCGGGTCGAACGGGTTGCGGAAGGTGGGCGTCGAGGCGGTGGTGGTCGTTGCCGGGGTCGTCGTCGTCTGGCGCGTGCGCGGCGTGACCGCACCCTGCGCCGGGCCGCCGTCGCCGAACACTTCGCGGGCGATGGCGCCGATGCCGCCGAGCGAGCCGACGAGCGCGGAGGCCTCCATCGGCATCAGCACGATCTTGGAATTCGGCGCCTTGCCGATCGCGGCCATGGCTTCGGTATATTTCTGCGCGACGAAGTAGTTGATCGCCTGCACGCTGCCGGCGGCGATGGCCTCCGACACAACCTTGGTCGCCTTGGCTTCGGCTTCCGCCAGGCGTTCGCGGGCCTCGGCGTCGCGGAAGGCGGCTTCGCGCTGGCCTTCGGCTTCGAGGATCGCGGACTGTTTCGCACCCTCGGCACGCAGGATCTGCGCGTTACGGGCACCCTCGGCTTCCAGAACCTGGGCGCGCTTTTCACGCTCGGCCTTCATCTGCCGGCCCATCGAATCGACGAGATCCTTCGGCGGCGCGATGTCCTTGATCTCGACGCGGGTGATCTTGATGCCCCAGGGATTGGCCGCCTCGTCGACGACGCGCAACAGCTTGTCGTTGATGACGTCGCGGTTGGAGAGCAGCTCGTCCAGGTCCATCGAGCCCATGACCGAGCGGATGTTGGTCATGGTGAGGTTGAGGATGGCGTTTTGCAGATTGGCGACCTGATAGGCGGCCTGGGCGGGATTGAGGATCTGGTAGAAGGCGACGCCATCGGCAGAGACGCTCGCATTGTCGCGGGTGATGACCTCCTGCGTCGGGATGTCGAGCACCTGCTCCATCACGTTCATCTTCGCGCCGATGCGGTCGATGAAAGGGATGATCAGGTTGAGGCCGGGCTCAAGCGTGCGCGTATAGCGGCCGAAGCGTTCCACCGTGTACTGGTAGCCCTGCGGGATCGTCTTGATCCCGGCAAACAGGATCAGGATGACCAGGACCACGAGGGCGATGACGACGATATCCAATCCTGCCAAATCCATGGTGTTCTCCCCAAAGCATATCGCGCACCGTGTTCAGCGGTTTCGCGGGAACGACATGCGTAAATTCAATAATCCAAAGCACGCGCGCGCTTTGCAGGCCGCGCGGCGCCACTTTAAGGAATACGCGCCGCGGCGCCAGTCTATTTGGACGGGTGGAAGATTTATCGGTGCTCAGATCCAGCCGGCGAGTTCACGCCGCACGACCTTCTCCAACACGGCCATGCCTTCGGGCGAATCGTTGAGACAGGGGATGTGGGTGAATTTCTCGCCGCCATTGTGGTGGAAGCTTTCGGCCGCCTGCTCGGCGATCTCTTCCAGCGTTTCCAGGCAATCGGAGACGAAGCCGGGATTGATGACGGCGATGCGCTTAACACCCTCCTGCGCCAGCTTTTCCACCGTCTTGTCGGTGTAGGGCTGCAGCCATTCTTCTGGCCCGAAACGGGACTGGAAGGTGATCATCAGCTTGTCTTCCGACCAGCCGAGACGCTCGCGCAGCAGGCGCGCGGTCTTCTGGCACTGGCAATAGTAGGGGTCGCCCTTTTCGAAATAGCTTTTCGGAATACCGTGGAAGGAGGTCAGCACCTTTTCCGGTTCCCAGTCGAGCGTCGCCAGGTGCTTCTCGATCGAGACGGCC
Organism: Shinella sp. GW835-FHT14H05; assembly: GCF_058793575.1. Lineage (NCBI taxonomy): Bacteria > Pseudomonadati > Pseudomonadota > Alphaproteobacteria > Hyphomicrobiales > Rhizobiaceae > Shinella > Shinella sp. GW835-FHT14H05. The sequence goes on from NZ_JBXAFY010000001.1 coordinate 411,162, forward strand.
AGCGCATCGATATAGGCCGGGTCGTCGTGATAGGGCGGCACCGTGCGAAGTGCGGGCTGCCAGCGCAGCTTGAGCAGCGTCTCGAAGGCCTTGTCGTTGACGGTCGCTGTGGTTGCCGCGGCATATTGTGGATAGAGCGGGAAGACGAGAATGCGGTCGCAGCCCTGCTTTTGGAGGTAATCCATGCGCGACGCGATGGAGGGCTGGCCGTAGCGCATGGCCCAGTCGATGACGACCTCGGTCTGATCGGTGAAGGATTTCGCCATCAGCTCGGCCTGGCTGCGCGTATAGGTGCGCAGATAGCTCTCGTTCTTCTCCTTGTTCCAGATCGTCTCATAGGCCTTGCCGACCTTGCCGGGGCGGGTGTTGAGCACGATGCCGAAGAGGATCGGATACCAGGCGAAACGCGACCATTCGATCACCCGCCTGTCCATCAGGAACTCCTTCAGGTAGCGGCGCATGGAGGTGTAGTCGGTGCCGTCAGGCGTGCCCAGATTGACGAGCAGCACGCCGACCTTGCCGTTTTTGACGGGCGGATGGCTGGCGGGCGTGGCGGCTGGGTGCGGCATGATGCGGTCCTGTACGTGCGGGTTTTCGGTCATCGCCCGTTTACGCGGGCGGAGCCGGGTTGGTTCAGAATCGTTCTAAAAAGAAATGCCGGCCCGGGAAAGCCCGGGCCGGCAGAAAAAGTGGAGACAAATTGTCCTTATTTGGCCGGGATCGACAGTTCCGTACCAACATGCAGGGCACGCGGCCGCGGATTGCCGTTGGCTTCCGCGATCCGGCGCCACAGCGTGCCGTCGCCATAGGCGACCTTGGCGAGATCCCACAGCGTATCGCCGCGCGCGATGACATGTTTGCCGCCGGCCGTCGTGGTGGTCGCCGCGGTTTCGGTCGCCGTGGTCGTGGCTTCGGAACCGGCTGCGGCTTCACCTGTCGTTGGTGTTGCGGCGCTGTCGACGGACTTGGCGGCGGTATCCGTGGAGGTCGCCGTTTCGCCCGTTGCCGGCGCAGTCTCGGTGCTGGTTGCGGTCTCGGCGGTGGTCGTCGGGCTTTCCACGACAGTGGCGGCTGCTACCTCGGTGATGCGGCCGTCCGTGTATGGCTTGTACGGGCGGTTTGCCGAAAGATAGTCGGCGACGACCAGTTCGAGGTTCGGGCCGAAGTCATAGGCGTTCATGCCCGCCTTGGCGAAGACGGAATAGCCGTCGCCACCCGCGCGCATGTAGTTGTTGGAGACCACGTTGTAGGTCTTGGCCGCATCGAGCGGCACGAAGGCGTTGCCCTCCTTCACCTCGACGGAGACCACGCGGCTGCCGGACGGCTTCGACTTGTCGAAGGAATATTTCATGCCGGAGACCTGCGGGAAGCGGCCGGCACCTTCCTCGATCTGGCTGAGGCCGTTTTCGAGGGCGGCGACGAGGTCCGAGCCCTTGAGCTGGAAGGTCGCGACGGTGTTCTGGAACGGCAGGACCGAGAGCACTTCGCCCATCGAGACCGGGCCGCCGTCGATCGAGGCGCGCAGGCCCCCGCCGTTGGTGATGGCGATCGTTGTGCCCTGGCCCTTGGTGCGGTCGAGGATGGCGTCCGTCACCAGGTTACCCATGGCGCATTCCGCCGCGCGGCACACTTCGCGCGAACCGTCGATGGGCGAGGCACTTTCGGCGACGATCTTGTTCTTCAGCTCCTCGATCGGACCGCCGAGTTCCTTGATGCGGGCGAGAACGGCCTCGTCCGGCTTGATCGACGCATCGATCAGGATCGGTTCGCCGGAGCTTGCCTTCACCACGCCGGCGTCGTCGAAGACGACCTTCAGGTTGCCGAGATATTTCGAATAGGCGCCGGCCTGCACGACGGGCACCTTGTAGCCGCCGGGATTGTCGACCAGCGTCGGGTAGGGGCCTTCCGCCTTGTCCGAGGTGTTCGACAGGAAGGTGTTGGTGTGGCCGCCGACCACGACGTCGACATCCGGGATTTTGGCGATCGCCGCGAGGTCGCGCGGATAGCCGACATGGGTGAGCGCGATGATCTTGTTGACGCCCTGCTTCTTCAATTCGCCGATCGCGGCCGTGATGTCGGCGACGTCATCGCCGATCAGCACGTTCGGGCCGGGCGAGGAGAGTTCCGCCGTATCGTTGGCAACCGCGCCGACGATGCCGATCTTCTGGCCGCCCTGTTCGAGCACGATGAACGGCTTGATGCGGTCGCCGATCTTCGAGCTTGCGCTGGCGGCGACGTTTGCGGTGACGACCGGGAACTGCACCTTGTCGAGGAAGGTCGCGAGCCCATCCTCGCTGTCGTCGAATTCATGGTTGCCGACGGTCATGGCGTCGAACTTCATCAGGTTCAGGAATTCCGCTTCCACCGCGCCCTTGTAGGTCGTGTAGAACAGCGAGCCCTGGAAATTGTCACCGGCATTCAGCAGCAGCAGATTCTTGCCGGTCTGGGCCTGGCGCTGGGCATCGATCGCAGCCTTGAGGCGCGCGACGCCGCCGAAGCATTCGCCCTTGCCTTCTTCCTCGGCCGAGCAGGTCGAATCGAACTTGTTGATCGCCTCGATGCGCGAATGCAGGTCGTTGATGTGCAGGATGTTCAGCTCGTAATCCGCAAGCGCGGAGCCGCTGGAGAGCGCGATAAGGGAGGCGGCCAGAAGGCCGGATCGGAAAATCGTCATGGTCCTGTTCTCCTTGTTTGCCCGCGGCGTGGCGCGGGAGAGGCTGTCCGCTGCACGATAGGCCGGAAACATGACAGCCGGCCGGCGGATGTTTTCACCGCTTGTCGGCAACTTCAAGAGAAAAGACACGACGCCGAAACGATCGCATATTTATGCGCTAAAACGAAAAAAGGGCCTCGCGGCCCTCTCTTCTTGATGTGCCGTCGCTCAGACCGCGCGGCGGGCGAGCGAGAACTGCGCGCCTTCGGCCGTGGTGCAGTTGAGCTGCGCCTGGCTGACCAGCGCGCAATTGACCTTGGACTGGGTGTTGCGCACCAGCGAGGTCATGTTGATCTCGACCAGCGTCGGCGAGGTGTTGATGTAGGTGCCGGATGCCAGGAGCTGGTTCGTGTCGGTCGTGCGCGTCGAGAACGTGCCGGCCGCAAAGGTGGAGACGATGCCGTTCGGATCGACCCAGGCGCCCTCGACGCCGGTCTGCTGCTGCTGGCGGATGGGGGGCAAATCCCGGGGGGCGCGGTCGCTCTGGCAGGAGGCGAGCGCGACAGAGGCGGCCAGCAGGCTGAGGGCGGTGATCGGCTTCATCTACAATCTCCCAAGGTCACGGTGGCGCGAACCACCCGTCCAATTCGCCAGACCATGCCGCGAAGAGACGTCGAAAGCAAGACGGGCCGCCGGGCGAACCGGCATTATCCCATTGAAAGCCCCACCGAAAGCCTCATTCAAACGAAGACGCCCGCGGCCAAGCCGCGGGCATCCGGCATTCGATTTGTCAGGTCGCTTTAGCGAACCAGGATGTTCTTGAACTGCCACGGATCCTTCGTGTCGAGGTCTTCCGGGAAGAGGCCCGGGCGGCCGTCGAGCGGGGTCCAGTCGGTGTAGTGGCCTTCGACCGGGCCGAGATACGGCGTCTGCACTTCGAGGCAGCGCTTGTAGTCGACCTCGTCGGCTTCCACGATGCCGGCCTTCGGATTTTCCAGCGCCCAGACCATGCCGGCGAGCACGGCGGAGGTCACCTGCAGGCCGGTCGCGTTCTGGTAGGGGGCGATGCGGCGGGTTTCTTCCAGCGACAGGCGCGAACCATACCAATAGGCGTTCTTGTCGTGGCCGTAGAGCAGCACGCCGAGTTCGTCGATGCCGTCCACGAGTTCGTTCTCGTCAAGGACGTGCAGGACCGGCTGCTGGTTGCCGCCATTGCCGAACATTTCGTGCAGCGAGAGCACGGCGTCGTTGGCCGGATGGTAGGCGTAGTGGCAGGTCGGGCGGTAGGAGACGTCGCCGTCCTTGTCGCGCACCGTGTAGTAGTCGGCAATCGAGATCGACTCGTTGTGGGTGACGAGGAAGCCGTATTGCGGGCCGGGCGTCGGGCACCAGGAGCGCACGCGCGTGTTGGCGCCGGGCTGTTCCAGGTAGATCGCGGCCTTGCAGCCCTTCTTGTGCTTCTTGGCGTTCTTCGGCATCCATTCTTCATGGGTGCCCCAGCCGAGTTCGGCCGGCTGCAAGCCTTCCGAGATGAAGCCCTCGACCGACCAGGTGTTCCAGAAGGTGTTGAACGGCTTCGGGTTCTTGGTGCGCTGGGTATCGCGCTCGGCGATGTGCACGCCCTTGACGCCGACCTTCTTCATGAGCTTCGCCCAGCCTTCGCGGTCGTCCTGCGCCGGCTCTTCGAACTTCAGCTCGAGATCCTTTGCGAGGTTGACCAGCGCCTGCTTGACGAACCAGGAGACCATGCCCGGGTTTGCGCCGCAGGTGGAAACGGCCGTCGTGCCGCCCGGGTTCTTGTCCTTCTCGTGGCGCAGCGTCTCGCGCAGCGCATAGTTCGTGCGGTCGGCATTCTTCATGCTCTTGTCGAAGTAGAAGCCGAGCCAGGGCTCGATGACCGTGTCGATATAGAGCGCGTCGAGCTTGCGGCAGAGCTTGATCAGGTCGAGCGAGCCGGTGTCGACCGAGAGGTTGACGCAGAACGCCTGGCCGCCGCCTTCCTTGAGGAGCGGCTTCAGCAGGTCCTTGTAGTTTTCCTTGGTGATATGCGCCTTGATGTGACGCACGCCGTGGCGGGCGTAGATCTCGGCATCAGCGGCGTCTTCGCGCGGCTCGATGACGATCAGCCGGTTCCGGTCATATTTGAAATGGCGCTCGATCAGCGGCAGCGTGCCGCGCCCGATGGAGCCGAAACCGATCATCACGATCGGACCGGTGATTTCGCCATAAACCGGATAGGTGCTGTCTGCCATTTGGTTCTCCTGCGGACGGCCGCTTTTCGCAAAAACAGGGCCTCTGAGGGCCCCATAGCATAGTATCGCAGCGCTAGAGCACAGATTTCTGTCACAATAAAGAGCGGCCACGGATTTCTGCGGTGATATTCTTAACCGGCCGCAATCGCCCGCAATTGCGCCGCAAGCGTCGCCCTTTTCGCGATAAGCCCCTTGTATTCGGCCTGCGGCAGGCTCAGCGCTTCGAGCTGGTCGGCGAAGACCGCCGCGACCTTGGCGGCATCCGGCAGCGTACGCACCGCGGCGAGCGGATCATTGTAGATGCGGATGGTGAAGAGGATGTCGCCAGAGGCCGGCAGCTTGCGCAGCGTCTGGCGCTCGACCCGCGCGAAGGTGGTTTCCAGCGACAGCGTATGACCTTCCGGCAGGGCGCCGTGCGCCTTGGAGGCCGGGTAGTGCAGGTCGGCATCGGGGTTGATCGACCAGTTGAAACGGAAGACCGGCTGCTCGACCTTGAGATTGTCGAACATGCGGTTGATCAGCGTGGCATTGCGGGTGCCGTCGCCGAAATCCGGCACGGGCGCATGGATATCCTCCATGCGGCGCCCGAATTTTTCCGTGAGCGTCCAGGAGGAGGGGAAGGCGACATAGCCGGCCACGAGCCGCCAGCCGGTCTCGTCGCGGCGCATGAGGACGAGATCCTCCTGAACCAGCGCTCCGGCCGTGACCAGCGGTGCTTCGTCGGTATCGAGCGCAATGGTGCGTTCGCCGATGCGGATCGTCGATCCTTCGCGGTGGTAGAGGGCGGAGTGCTGCTCCGTGACGTGGTCAGTGAGAAGGTCGAGAACCTCCTGCTGAGCCTCGCGAGTGTCCGCTTCTTCGACGAAGACGGTGTCGCGGTGATCGGCGATGAGCCGGTCCTTTTCGCGGAGATAACGTTCGAGATCGCCGTCCGGCTCGATCCAGCGGGCCGGGTCGAGCGGGCCGAGGCCAATGGTGAAGAGACGGGCGGAGCCGTCATAGGGCGTGTAGGTCGGTTGTTTCATGCGAGGCTGCCCCGGATGAGCCCGCGCAGCGAATTGCCGACGAAGATGGTGCCGCGGGTGAGGTCCTCGGATCGAAGGACATGTTCGGCGGCCTTGCCGCTGTCCAGCAGTTCCTGCCGGAGCACGCCGGCCAGCAGCCCGGACGTGAGCGGCGGTGTCTTGAGGATGCCGGAACCGTCGTCGAGGAAGAGCGAGGTGATCGTGCCCTCGCAAAGCTCGCCGCGCTCGTTGAGGAGGAGGACTTCCTCCGCCTCCGCCGCGGGAATTTCGGCGCGGGCGGCGGTATAGGCGGCGCGGCGGGAGGTCTTGTGGCGCAGCAGCAGATCGTTGGAAGCGAGGCGGGTCGTGGCGATCTTAAGGCGCCAGGTTGTGTCGGGCGCGAGCGACGTGAAGGGGGCCGTCTGCACATCGATCCGGCCGTCGGCAAAGAGTTCGAGGCGGATTCGGAGGGGCTGAGGGTACTGCTCACCCCCCTCTGCCCTGCCGGGCATCTCCCCCTCAAGGGGGGAGATTGGACAGACGCTTTGCTTTCCACCAAGAACGGGCGTCGTTGCTCCCGCTCCGCCGGCTGATAGGAGGGCCGGTGAGGGTCCCCCATCGATCTCCCCCCTTGAGGGGGAGATGCCCGGCAGGGCAGAGGGGGGTAGCGCAGCAGCGAGCGCCGACCTCGCGCCATCCGCTCCCGGCAACCCAAGCTCCGCCGCCGACCGCGCAAGCCGCGCCAGATGCCGCTCCAGCCGCACGAAGCCCGCGCCGGGCTCCCACCGCAAGGTCTCGATCAGCGAGATATCCATTGATCCCCCACCGCAAAGCGCGCCTTCAGCAGCGCTTCCTCATATTCCGACTCCGCGGTGGAATCGAAGACGATGCCGCCGCCGACGTTGAAGACCGCTTGGCCATCCGGAAAGAGCGAGATGGTGCGGATGGCGACGTTGAAGCGCATGGTGCCGTTGGGCGCGATCATGCCGATGGCGCCGCAATAGGCGTCGCGCGGGCCGTCCTCCAGGTCGTGCAGGATTTCCATGGCGCGCATTTTGGGCGCGCCGGTGATCGAGCCGCAGGGGAAGAGGGCGGCGAAGATGTCGCGGATCGAGGTGCCGGGCGTGAGCTTCGCCCGCACATGGCTCACCATCTGGTGCACGGTCGGGTAGGTCTCGACGGCGAAGAGTTTAGGCACATGAAGCGTGCCGACCTCGGTGATGCGCGAGATGTCGTTGCGCAAGAGGTCGACGATCATGCGGTTTTCGGCCTGCGACTTCGGGTCGGCCTGCATCTGCGCAATGATCCTCGCATCCTCGGCCGCACTCGCCCCGCGCGGCGCCGTGCCTTTCATCGGATGCGTCTCGACCCAGCCCTCTTTATCTATGTCGAAGAACAGCTCCGGCGAGCGAGAGAGCAGTTGCGGCCCATCCAGCGAGACGAAGGCGCCGTAGCGCACCGGCTGGCGCTCGATCAGCGACCAGAAGGCGGCGAGCGGGTCGCCGGTCCAGCGGGCGCGGATCGGCATGGTGAGGTTCGCCTGGTAACAGTCGCCCTGGCGCAGATGCTGGTGCAGCCGCTCGAAGCGGCCGCGGTAGGTGTCAAAATTCCAGTCGGCCTTCGGCTCGGTGAGGAAAGGCTCGTTCTCGGTACGCTGGCGCGGCTTGGCGAGTGGGTGGTCGTCCGCCGGCTTTTCGAAAATGCCGAAGCTCATCAGCGGCGTCGGGCGGTTTTCCACCGCGAGCGGCGCCAGCTTCGCCTCGAAGAGATGGCCCGCCTCATAGCTCATGAAGCCGGCGATCCAGTGGCCCTTTTCATGCGCCGCCTGCAGGGCCGCGAAGGCCGGCTCGAAGCCGGCGCGCTCGCGCACGGTGACGATCGCGACCGGATCGGCGAAAACCACCGTCCTGTCCTCGCGGTCGTCCCTGAGGAGCACATAACGTTCGCGGTCGGTCATGCGGGCATCCGGCTTCTTTTACGATGAGGCCTTATCAAGCGCTTCCAACTCGTCGATCAGCCCCTCGATCATCGACAGTCCCTTGCTCCAGAACGACGGATCGCTCGCATCGAGGCCGAAAGGTTTCAGCAGTTCGGAGTGATGCTTGGTGCCGCCGGCCTTGAGCAGGTCGAAATACTTCGCCTGAAAGCCCGTGTCCGCCTGCTGATAGACGGCATAGAGCGAGTTCACCAGGCAGTCGCCGAAGGCATAGGCATAGACGTAGAAGGGCGAATGGATGAAGTGGGGGATATAGGCCCAATAGGTCTCGTAGCCCTCGGAAATCCGGATCGCCGGGCCGAGGCTTTCCTCCTGCACGGAGAGCCAGAGTTCGCCGATCTGGTCGCTGGTGAGTTCGCCTTCCTTGCGGGCGGTGTGCAGCTTGCGCTCGAATTCGTAGAAGGCGATCTGGCGCACGACCGTATTGATCATGTCCTCGACCTTCTGGGCGAGCATGGCCTTGCGCTCGCGCTGGTCCTTCGTCTTGTCGAGCAGGCTGCGGAAGGTCAGCATCTCGCCGAAGACGGAGGCGGTTTCGGCAAGCGTCAGCGGCGTCGAGGCCATCAGCGCACCCTGGCCGCCGGCCAGCACCTGATGCACGCCGTGACCGAGTTCATGGGCGAGCGTCATCACGTCGCGCGGCTTGCCCATATAGTTGACGAGCACATAGGGATGCGCGGAGGGGACAGTCGGATGCGCGAAGGCGCCCGGCGCCTTGCCGGGGCGTACCGGGGCGTCGATCCAGCCGTGGTCGAAGAAGCGTTTGGCTATATCGGCCATTTCGGGCGCGAAGGCGCTGTAGGCGGAGAGCACGGTGTCGCGCGCTTCGTCCCAGGAGATCGTCGCGTCCGATGTCTCGGGAAGCGGCGCATTGCGATCCCAGAACTGCATCTGCTCCATTCCGAGCCACTTCGCCTTCATCGCATAGTAGCGGTGGGAGAGGCGCGGATATGCTTCGCGCACGGCCGCGGCCAGCGCTGCGACCACCTCGGGCTCGACGCGGTTCGCCAGATGCCGGCTGTCGGCGATGTCGGAAAAGCCGCGCCAGCGGTCGGAGATTTCCTTGTCTTTCGCGAGCGTGTTGGTGATCAGCGTGAAGGTGCGGATATTTGCCTTGAAGGTCGCCGCGAGCGCTTGCGCGGCCTTGCGGCGGGCCTCGCCATCGGGCGACTGGAGCTGGTTGAGGGCGATCTCCAGCGGCACTTCCTCACCGTCGATATCATAGCGCAGCGAGGCCATGGTCTCGTCGAACAGCCGGTTCCAGGCGGCCGCACCCGTCATTGATTTTTCGAGGAAAAGCTGCTCCGTCTTGTCGTCGAGCTGGTAGGGCTTGTCCTTGCGCAGGTCCTCGATCCAGGGGCGATAGTGCGCAGCAAGCGCATCCTTGTTAAGCGCCGCGTCGATGCGCTCGTCCGCTATCCTGTTGAGTTCAAGCGAGAAAAACAGGAGATGCGCGCCGAGGTCGGTCAGCTTCGACTGGACGTCGCCGTAGAACTTGCCGTTCGCCGGATCGGTGGTGTTGGTGAAATAGGTGAGGCCGGCGAAGGAGACGATGCGGCCGAGCAAGTCTTCCAGCGCCTCGAATTCGCGCACGGCGGCACCGATGCCCTCGTCGCCCGTCTTCTCGGTCGCGGCGTCCAGCTTGCCCTTCCAGCGGGCCTCGAAGGCAAGCGAATCCGCCTCGGCCTTCTTCATGTCGGCCAGGAATTCCGGCGCGGTCGGCGAGGGGTAGAGATCGGTCAGATTCCAGCCGGGAAGGTCGCCCAGCTCGGCGGCAGCGGCGGCGTCGGCCGGCGCGAAGACGATGCGGGCTTCGGGGACATTACGGGTCATCTTCACTCTCTCTTCCAGGTGGTCGGATCGGTTGTCTTGCTTGCGTCGGCGTTGGTTAAAATGCAAGCCTTTCTCAAAACGGCATGTTCAACCCTTTCTGCCAAGGTCCGCTGGTGTTCAGTTCCCTTGGGCGTGCATGAGGCACGCCTCGAGGCAAGGAGGTTCCAGTGACGGCCCATATTCTTGTCATCGACGATGATCCTGTCCAGCGCAGGCTTTTGAAGAACATGATCGAGCGTTCCGGCCATGTCGCCCATATGGCGGAAAACGGTCGCGCCGGTCTCGATCTTCTCGATCGTAAGGGCGGTCTGATCAATGTGATCCTGCTCGACCTGATGATGCCGGAAATGAACGGCTCGGCCTTCCTCGAAGCACTCGGCGAACGCGAGAACACCATACCGGTGATCGTGCAGACCGGCCAGGGCGGCATCGAGACGGTCGTCATGGCCATGCGGGCCGGCGCCTTCGATTTCGTGGTGAAACCCGTCTCGCCAGAGCGTCTTAACACCGCGGTCGGCAATGCCTTGAAGATGGACCAGCGCGAAGGCCGCGGCCGCGGCGGGCGCCGCAACCGCAGCGAGACCGTGCATTTCGACGACATCGTTTCGGCAAGCCCGGAAATGCTGCGCGTCATCGAGCTCGGCCGCCGCGCCGCGCAATCGAACATTCCGGTCGTCCTGGAAGGCGAATCGGGCGTCGGCAAGGAAATGGTGGCGCGTGCCATCCAGGCGGCGAGCGAGCGGGCGCACAAGCCCTTCGTCACCGTCAACTGCGGCGCGATCCCGCACAATCTGGTTGAAAGCATCCTGTTCGGCCATGAGAAGGGCGCCTTCACCGGCGCCACGGAGCGCCATACCGGCAAGTTCATGGAGGCCGACGGCGGCACGCTGTTCCTCGACGAGATCGGCGACCTGCCACTCGAAGTGCAGGTGAAGCTGCTGCGCGCCGTGCAGCAGGGCGAGATCGAGACGATCGGCGCGCGCTTCCCGCAGAAGGTCAATGTCCGCCTCATTTCGGCGACCAATCGCGACCTCATCAACGAGGTACGCGAGGGCCGTTTCCGCGAGGACCTTTATTACCGCCTCAACGTTTTCCCGATCACCATTCCGGCGCTGCGCCGGCGCAAGGAGGATATTCCGGTTCTCGTGCGCGCCTTCGTGCAGCGGTTTGCCGGCGAGCAGAAGCTTGCCCGTCCGCTCGGCGTGTCGGCCGGCGCGATGGCGCTGCTGACGGCCTATGACTGGCCGGGCAACATCCGCCAGCTCGAAAACGCGATTTTCCGCGCGGTCGTGCTGTCGGAAGGGGCGGAGCTGAATGCGGCCGACTTCCCGCAGATCGCCGCACAGGTTCCAGGTTACGGGCTTGCCGAAGACGGCGCCGTGACCTGGGAGGCGGCGAACATCCGCACGCCGGAACCCGCGTCGGAATCCCGTCTGCCGAGTGTCTATCCGGACTTCCGGCCGAACGAATCAGTGAGCGCCGATGCCGGCGCCGACACCGCCATTTCCAGCGTCGACAAGGGCGGCCATGTGCGCAAACTGGCCGAGGTGGAAGAGGAACTGATCCGCTTTGCCCTGAAGTTTTATCATGGCCAGATGAGCCAGGTTGCCCGAAAATTGGGCATTGGCCGCTCGACTCTCTATCGCAAACTGAAGGATTATGGCATCGACCCAGACAATCCGTTGAAAGAAGCTGCGTAAAAACCCTTGGAATCCCGGCCACTTGAGATTTCTTGATTGCCGTTTATTCCCTGTTAGTGGATTGTTCACTATAACGGGTGCGCGGTGATGAGTGTGGCGGATTTGCCATGCTCTCACCGCAATTGGCAGTCATCTGGGATAACGGACGTTCGTTGTCCTTCGGACGGGGAAAGAGTTGGCAAATTTGTTCGCATCGATGAAGCGCCCAGGGGCCACCCTGAGCAGCCTCTGCAAGAGAGTGTTGCACAAGCTGCCCAAGGCTTTGACCACGGCTGTCCTGTCGGCTGCCCTCATCCTGCCCACGGCCATTCCCGCGACGGTGCAGGCCGAGAGCGGCAATCGCACGCTCAAGCTCTATTTCATCCATACCAAGGAAAAGGCCGAGATCACCTTCAAGCGCAACGGGCGTTATGATGCGCGCGGCCTGAAGCAGCTCAGCCAGTTCCTGCGTGACTGGCGCCGCAACGAACCGACGAAGATGGACCCGCGTCTCTTCGACCTGGTTTGGGAAGTCTACCAGAAGGTCGGCGCCTCCGGTTACATCAACGTCGTCTCCGCCTATCGCTCGCCGGCAACCAACGGCATGCTGCGCTCGCGCTCCAAGGGCGTGGCCAAGAAGAGCCAGCACATGCTCGGCAAGGCGATGGACTTCTATATTCCGGGCGTCAAGCTCGCGACGCTGCGCGCCACGGCCATGAAATTCCAGGTCGGCGGCGTCGGTTACTATCCGACCTCCGGTTCGCCCTTCGTGCATCTCGACGTCGGTAGCGTGCGCGCTTGGCCGCGCATGAGCCGCCAGGAGCTGGTGCGCATCTTCCCGGACGGCAAGACCATGCACGTCCCGACCGATGGCAAGCCGCTGCCCGGCTACCAGCAGGCGGTCGCAGACTACAAGCGCCGTGTCGGCGCCAAGGAAATCCAGGTTGCCGGCGGCGGTTCGACGCCGACCGCGTCCAAGCGCAAGGGCGGCTTCCTTGCTGCCCTCTTCGGCGGCGGCGGCGACGAGGATGAAGAACCCGAAGCAATCGCCAGCGGCGAAGCCCTCGACGAAGGCGGTGCATCCGCTGGCGCAACGGCCAAGGCTGTCGAAGAGAAGAAGCCCGTCGTCACGGAAGCCGAGACGGAAGTGGCCTTCACTGCGCCCGTTCCGGGCAGCCGCCCCGCCTTCAAGACGGCCGAGACGACGAGCGAACTCGCTCTTGTCGCGCCGACGACGAGCGGCGCTGTTGCTGCCCTCGAAGCAGCCACGCCGGCCACGGTCGAGGAAGAACAGAAGCCTGAATTCGAGGACCTTGCCGCCTATAAGATCCCGCTTCCTGTCATGCTCGGTGCGCGCACCGAGGCTGGCGATGCGGAGCCGGGCACGGTCCTGACCGCGGAAGCGGCTACGGAAGCCACTGTCGAGGACGCCGAGGAACTGGCCATGGTGCCGGTGCCGGGCCTTCGTCCGGTCGCCGAGCTCGACCAGTCGCAGACGGCGCTGATGGCCGCAGCCGAAGCCGACGTGGCGCTGCCGGTAACGGCCGACCGCTCGGGGCTTGCAGCCCTTGCCGATCCGACGGAGGATGAATTCTCCGGCAATCCGGTCGAAATGGCGGCACTCGTCTCGACCAATAGCGGCAGCACGCGTTCGCTCGCCGGCCTCGATGCCTTCGACGGCAAGCCGGCGGAAGAAACGCAGACCAAGGGCGGCCGTCCGAAGAAGAAGGATGCCGATGCGGCGAGCCGCGGCGCGATCCGCACCGAGCCGAAGTTGACGCAGAAGATCATCTCGCAATGGGCGCTGAGCCAGAGCCGCGTCGAGACGCTCTCCAAGCCCGTCAAGGCGCCGCGTTTCGTCAGCCGCAAGTTGCGCGCCGCACCGACGACCGTCTACATGGCCGGCTTCCAGCCGGAGGGCAAGTCGATCGATGCAGGCCGCTTCAGCGGCACGGCGGTGAACTTCATGGAAGTCCGCAAGTTCGAAGGCAGCCAGAACTAGCCCGCGAAACAGTCCCATCAAAAAAGCCCGCCGGAGCGATCCGGCGGGCTTTTTCTTTGGCTTTCAAAAACCTTATTCGGCGTCCGCGGGTGCCGCGATCATGCCGAGGGCCTGGAGGTAGGTGTCGAGGATCGCTTCCTGCTCCATGCGCTCGTCCTTGTCCTGCTTGCGGATTTGGATGACCTTGCGCAGGATCTTGGTGTCGAAACCGGTGCCCTTGGCTTCGCCATAGACGTCCTTGATGTCGTCGGCGATGGTTTTCTTTTCTTCCTCGAGGCGCTCGATCCGCTCGATGAACGCGCGAAGCTGGTCGCGGGCGACGCCGTGGGCATCCGACATGATAATCTCCTTGGGTAGACTTTGAAATTCGAAGGTGCCGTGACTTGCCGCGAACTTCCGGCAAGATCAAGGCCTATCGCGCGGTCCCCACCCATTTTCGTCGGGCCTGTGGCCTCATTCCTTCGGGCGGTTGACCTCGAAGGCCGCCTTCTGCGTGTCGCTCGCCTCGCGCTGGTGAAGCGCGCGCCATTCCTCGTAGGGCATGCCGTAGACGATTTCGCGCGACGCTTCCTTGTCGAGGGCGACGCCCGCCTCGTTGGCCGCCTCGCGATACCAGTTCGACAGGCAGTTGCGGCAGAAGCCGGCAAGGTTCATCAGGTCGATGTTCTGCACGTCGCTGCGCTCGTTGAGGTGTTTCAGCAGGCGCCGGAAGGCGGCCGCCTCGAATTCGGTCTGCTGGTCCTTGCTCAGGTCGGTCATCGTCTTGGCCTCAATAGGGTCCGGTGCGGGAGGGGAATATCTCGTATGTGTGCAGCGCCGGGTCCGCATTCAACCGGGCCAGGATGGGCGCGAGGCGTTCGACCCAGCGGGCGATGCCGGTTTCATTGCCGATCTCGTCCTGGCGGATTTCGATCAGCGCATGCGCAATGCCGGGCTTCATGCAATGGCGGAACATGGTGTCGCCACGCAGCGCGCCGTCATAGGGCTCGTTGTCGCCCACCACCACGTCGCCCAATGCCTCCAGCCCGGCCACCAACGGGCGCACCGCGCGATGGTCGGTGTCCCACAGCACGGTCACCTGCCAGGGGCGGGCGACGCCCTTCCAGGCCGGCGTGAAGGAATGCATGGAGATGACGAGCGGCGCCTTGCCGGTGCGCGCCGCTACCGTGCCGATCGTGCGGGACACGGCATCGTGATAGGGGCGGTGGAAGGTCAGCAGCCGGTATTGCCATTCTTCGGGCGTGATCGGGTGGTTGCCTGGAACGATCGCGCCGTCGGAAATGCGCATGACGAGCGTCGGGTCGTCCTCGCCGCGGTTGGGGTCGATCAGGAGGCGCGAGAAGCGGCTCATGATCACCGGCGCGTTCAGCCGGGCGTTGAGACCGCGCACGACGCCTTCGACGCCGATGTCATAGGCGATGTGGCGCTCGAAGGCGCTTTCGGGCAGGCCGAGGCGGCCGTAGCGTTCGGGAAGGAGGTTCGTGGCGTGGTCCGCCAGGATGACCAGCCCGAGGCTGGTATCGCCGTCAATGATCTCGAAGGGGGGATGGTCCTGCATGATTTCAGCCGAATGTGCGCCGCCGATGCCGACTGATCGCACGGGGCGTTGCGCCCCGCAAGGCTGGACGCCCGTGGTCGCCCGAATGATTACCCTTGTTGTCGTGAAAGTGTAATCGACCGCCGCATAGCTTCCCGTATCTAAAACGATGCAGGAAGCTATGCGGCAGATTGAAATTTCGGCGGCGTCCTCCGGGCGTCATCGAATGACGCGCGGCGCAGTAGTGTTGCGTTGACATTCATGCCCCGCCGTCGCAAGAAAGCGCATATTCAAATCAACGGAGTTGCATCGGAAGCCGTGAGAGCCAAGAGCCACCGCCCGTTTTTCCCGAAAGCCCGCTGCCTTCTCCAGGCCGGCCTTTTCGTTTTCACGGGGTTCGCCGCCCTTTCCGCGCCGGATGAGGCGAAGGCCGATTTCCGCGTTTGCAACGGCACGCAGAACCTTGTCGGCGTCGCCATCGGTTACCGTGCCAAGGAAGGCTGGATGACCGAAGGCTGGTGGCAGGTTCCTGCCACGACCTGCGCCACGCTGATCGAGGGCGAATTGCAGTCGCGCTACTATTACCTCTATGCCGAAGACGCCGCCCGCGGCGGCCGCTGGACCGGCGACGTCAACATGTGCGTTGCCGAAAACGAGTTCAAGATCACCGGTGTGCAGGATTGCTTCGCTCGCGGTTTCCAGCGCATGGGCTTCAAGGAATATGACACGGGCCGACAGGGGAGCTGGATGGTGCAGCTCTCAGATACGCCAGGGACCCAGGAAAGCCAGAACTGATGAGACGGAACAGAAAAGTCAAAATCCTCGCGACGCTCGGACCTGCTTCGTCCGACGAGCAGATGATCCAGAAGCTGCATGAGGCGGGAGCCGACCTGTTCCGCATCAATATGAGCCATGCCAGCCATGACCTGATGCGCTCGCTGATCAGCCGCATCCGCGCCGTCGAAGCCCGTTGCGGCCGCCCGATCGGCATTCTCGCCGACCTGCAGGGTCCCAAGCTGCGCGTCGGAAAGTTTGCCAACGGCTCGGAAGAGCTGAAGCCCGGGCAGACCTTCACGCTCGACAACAAGGACGTGCCCGGCGACAACACACGCGTCTTCCTGCCGCATCCGGAAATCCTCGAATCGGTCAAGACCGGCGACCGCCTGCTGATCGACGACGGCAAGTTGCATTTGCGCGCCGAATCCGCCGACGGCAAGGCGATCGTCTGCACCGTCATTGCTGGCACGAAGATCTCCGACCGCAAGGGCGTCAGCCTGCCCGACACGCTGCTCGCCGTTGGCGTGCTGACCGAGAAGGACCGCGT
Organism: Shinella sp. GW835-FHT14H05; assembly: GCF_058793575.1. NCBI lineage: Bacteria > Pseudomonadati > Pseudomonadota > Alphaproteobacteria > Hyphomicrobiales > Rhizobiaceae > Shinella > Shinella sp. GW835-FHT14H05. The sequence goes on from NZ_JBXAFY010000001.1 coordinate 427,442, forward strand.
CGACCTCGATGCGGTGCTCGCGACCGGCAGCGTCGACTGGGTAGCCCTTTCCTTCGTCCAGCGCCCCGAGGACCTGGCCGAAGTGCGCAAGATCGCGCGCGGCCGCGTCGGCATCATGTCGAAGATCGAAAAGCCCCAAGCGATCGAACGCATCGAGGAGATCATCGAGCTTTCCGACGCGCTCATGGTGGCGCGTGGCGACCTCGGCGTGGAAATGCCGCTGGAAGCCGTTCCGGGCATCCAGAAGCAGCTCATCCGCGCCTGCCGCCGCCAGGGCAAGCCGGTCGTCGTTGCGACGCAGATGCTGGAATCGATGATTTCCGCCCCGGTGCCGACGCGCGCCGAAGTGTCCGACGTCGCCACCGCCGTCTTCGAAGGTGCCGACGCCATCATGCTGTCGGCCGAATCCGCCTCCGGCGCCTATCCGGTCGAGGCCGTCTCCACCATGGCGTCGATCGCCAGCACGGTCGAACGCGACCCGCACTATCCGGGCATCATCTATGCCCAGCGCTCGACGCCGGAAGCGACCGGTGCCGATGCGATTTCGCTCGCTGCCCGCCAGATCGCCGAGACGCTGAAGCTGTCGGCCATCGTCTGTTACACCTCGTCGGGCACGACGGGCCTGCGCGCCGCGCGCGAGCGGCCGGAAGTGCCGGTTCTGGCGCTGTCGCCGGTCATAGAGACGGCACGCCGCCTCTCGGTCGTCTGGGGCCTGCACTGCGTCGTCACGGGTGATGCGGAAGACCTGGACGACATGGTCAACCGCGCCTGCCGCATCGTCGTGACCGAAGAGTTCGGCAAGCCGGGCGACCGCATCATCATCTCCGCCGGCGTGCCGCTGCGCACGCCCGGCGCGACCAACATGCTGCGCATTGCCTATATCGGCGCGGACGGCGTCAGCGGCGTCTGATCCGGGCTCTTCTGTCTACGCAATTCCGGACGGAAAACCGCTCCACACTTTTCCTGGAGTTGCTTTACTCCTGATGATCCTTTGCAAGGCGGGCTTCGGCCCGCCTTGCTGATTCCTGCAGGTCGCGATCCCTGCCGGCGATCTCTTCCAGTGCCTCGATGGCGAGGTCTGTCACCACATAATCCGGCTTGTGGCCGAGGTTGCGGATCCAGATGAGTTCCGACCCCGCGATGTCGCGCGCCAGCCCGCGCGAGTGGATTTCCTCATAGACCACGCCATCCGTATCACCGGTGACGATGACCGTCGGCGTGCGGATCTCCGCGTAACGCGGCTGCACGCGGCGGACATAGTCCAGGAGATTGGCGACGTCGGTGGCGTTGTTGCGGAAGGCGGCGGGGCGCAGCACCAGGGCGGGGGCCGTCGCCTCCATGTAATCGTCCGGGCGGGCATTCGGGGCGAAGACGAAGCGCGTGCCGCTGTCGATGCGCGAAAGGCCGGCCGGCAGCGCGACGAGGCGGGTGAAGAGCCAGCCGACGACCGGCATCTTCGCAAGGTCATAGTACCAGTCGACGCCGCCGGGCCAGGGATGGGTCGCAGGCGCGAGGAAGAGCAGGCCAGCCGTCTTCTCCGGATGTTCCAGCGCGAAGCTCGCGGCGATGGCGCCGCCGAAGGAATGGCCGACGATGATCGCCTTGGCGATGCCGCGTTTTTCCATCAGCCGGGCGATGGCGTGGGCCTGGCCGTCCGGCCAGGCATTTTCCGGCCCGCCGCGTTCGGAATAGCCGTGGCCCGGCCGGTCGAGGAAGAGCAGGTCGGCGCGGCCCTCCAGCTTTGCCCGGAAGGCATGCATCTGGTCGCGCAGGTTGCCGCTCGCACCATGGATAAAGACGATCGGCGGCAGGTCGGCCTTGTCGCCGGCGGGCACGAAGACGCTGTTCAGCCGCAGGCCGCCGACATCGATAAGTTCACCGACATTGGGAAATTGCCGCTCGATCGCCCGCGCCTTCCACGCCGTGAAGGCATAGAGGGCGAACGCGAGGACGACGGGAGCGGTGAGGATGGCAAGCAGCATGAGGCGGAAAGGGGAGGGCAAGGAAGGGTCCGGTTTTCCTGTCAGATAGCCGATCTACGCAACCGGCGCCATGCCGGTTCACTTGCCGGGATTTTCACTTGCCAGGGTTATGTGCGCTGGCCGGTCAGCTTTTCCGCCAGATCGCCCATTTCCTTCTGTGCCTGCCGCTCGGTTGGGTAGACCTCCAGGAAACGTTCCCAGGCCTTCATCGCCATCTCGTCGCGCCCGGTCTGGGCCATGATCGCGGCCATGCCGGCGAGCGCGCCGAAATGCCGGGGCTCGATGGCGAGCACGCGGTTTATGTCGGACATCGACTTGCGGTAGTTGCCGAGCTTGAAATGCAGCGTCGCGCGGCGGTTCCAGCCCTCGACATAGTCCGGCTTCAAGCGAATCGCTTCATCAAGGAAATCGAACGCGGCGGCGTTCTTTTCCTCGGAGATGGCCTTGTCGGCCCATTGGATGAGGAGGTTGATGCTGGCGCTGCCGGAATCCTGCCATTCCCGGCGGATCTGGTCGGCGATGCCGCGCGCGGCATCGGGATTTCCCTCATGTTTCAACTCGTCGAAGAGTTTTTCGAGCCGCTGGGCGTGCGTGGTGAAAGCACCGGAGGCGGCGCCGGTGGAGGCCTTGTCCACCGTCTGCGCAAGCGCGACGGTCGGGGGCAAGCCGGCAAGGGCGAGGGAAAGGCAGACTGTGGAAAGCATGAAAAAGCGCATGGCGGTCATGGTAGACCGCCATCGCCGAACTTCAAATCAATATTTCTCGATCATCACACCCAAAGGGTGGCGACCGGCGCCGTATCAGCCCTGACGAGCCTTGAAGCGCGGGTTCTGCTTGTTGATGATGTAGATGCGGCCCTTACGGCGAACAAGGCGGTTTTCGCGGTGGCGAGCCTTGAGCGACTTGAGCGAATTCTTGATCTTCATTTTTCTGATCCGCGTATTGCAGGGCGACACGAGTTCGCCGGATTTCTTCAATCAAAAACGCGCCGTTTCGGGCGCGCTTTCGGGTTGGCAGGCATGTACCCCGTCACATTTCCGCTGTCAACCATCGAGGCCGGTTTTCCAACCGCCGCGACGGCGTTTCAGTCGAGAATCTGCGTGATATGCCCCATCTTGCGGCCGGGACGCGCTTCCGTCTTGCCGTAGAGATGCACGAGAACGCCCGGCCGCGCGAGCCAGGCGGGAACGTCGTTGATGTCGTCGCCGATCAGATTCTGCATCACGCAATCCGAATGGCGGCGGGGATCGCCCAGTGCATGGCCGGCCACGGCGCGGATATGCTGCTCGAACTGCGAGACGATGCAGGCGGCTTCCGTCCAATGGCCGGAATTGTGCACGCGCGGCGCGATCTCGTTGGCGACGAGCCCGCCATCCTGCAGCACGAAGAACTCGACGCCGATGACGCCGACATAGCCGAGCTGGTCGAGTATGGCGCGCGCCGCCTTGCGGGCCTGGTCGGCCGTCGCCTCGTTGACGCCGGCGGGCAGGGTGGAGGTGTGCAGGATGCCGTTCAGGTGGACGTTTTCCGCCGGATCGTAGCAGGCGATGGTGCCGTCGCGGTCGCGCGCGGCGATGATCGAGATTTCCCGCTCGAAGGGCACGAGGCTTTCGAGGATCAGCGGCACGCCGCCGAGCGCCTCGAAGGTGCCCTCGCGGCTTTCGGCCGGCGAGCGGAACATGCGCTGCCCCTTGCCGTCGTAACCGAGCCGGCGGGTTTTCAGCACGCCGACGCCGCCGAAGCGGTCGAGGGCGGCTTCGAGGTCTGCCTGGCTGTCGACGGCGGCGAAATCGGCGGTGACGATGCCGCAATCGCGGATGAAGGTTTTTTCGACGAGCCGGTCCTGCGAGACTTCCAGCGCGCGCGGCGGCGGATAGACCGGAACGGTCTTCGCCAGCGCCTCGGCGGCAGAAACCGGCACGTTCTCGAATTCGTAGGTCACGACGTCGCAGACCCGGGCGAGTTCGGCAAGTGCGTCCGGGTCGTCATAGGCCGCGACGATCTGGGCGTTCGCCACCTGTGCGGCCGGACAATCGGCCTGCGGTTCGAGAATGACGGTGCGCAGGTTGAGGCGGGCGGCGGCCATGGCGAGCATGCGGCCGAGCTGGCCGCCGCCGATGATGCCGATCGTGCGAACGCTCATAGCGGGCCGTCCACGGGATATTCGGCAACCGCGTTGGACTGGTTCTCGCGCCATTCGTCGAGCCGATGGGCGAGTTCGGGATCGCTCAGCGCCAGCACGGCGGCGGCGAGCAGCGCGGCGTTGACCGCGCCCGCCTTGCCGATCGCCAGCGTCCCGACCGGAATGCCGGCCGGCATCTGCACGATGGAGAGCAGGCTATCCTGGCCGGAGAGCGCCTTGGACTGGACCGGCACGCCGAAGACCGGCAGCGGCGTCATCGCCGCCGCCATGCCGGGCAGGTGTGCGGCACCGCCGGCGCCGGCGATGATGATCTTGAAGCCTTCCGCCTTCGCGCCCCGCGCAAAACTGTAGAGCCGGTCCGGCGTGCGGTGCGCCGAAATGATGCGTGCCTCGTAATCGACACCCAGGGCATCGAGCGTATCGGCGGCATTCTTCATCGTTTCCCAGTCGGACTGGCTTCCCATGATGATGGCGACGGGGGGCGTTTCTGTGGTGTCCAAGGCTTCTCGTCCGGTTTTTTATCAGGCGATGATGTCGGGGATGATCAGGTCTTCAATCTTGGAAATCTTGTCCTTGATGACCAGTTTCTTCTTCTTCATGCGCTGGATTCTGAGGGCTTCGCAGCCGATCTGGATCATGGCGTTGATCGCGGCATCATAGTCTTCGTGTTCTTGCCTCAGCCGTGCAACGGCAAGCCGCAATTCAGCCTGGTCCTGGTCTGGCATGCTATTCGTTCCCCGTCGTCGGAGGCGCGGCTGACCCGCGTCCCCCAGCCTGTATGAAGGCTGCTCGTACCACGAAACCCCTGGTAACGGGAAGTTATCCCTCGCCACGTTTTCGCCTTCGACAAATGAAAAATGACATGGCACACTGAAACTGTTGCAACCTGGACCACCCGGCGTGCGAATGACCGGGTGCAAGCAAAAGGAAGGAACTGTCACATGACGATTGAGGCTCATCTGGCCACGCTCGAAAAGAAGCACTTCGCTCTGGAAGAGGAGTTGCATGAAGCGATGAACCAACCTTCTTCTGAAGATCGTACGATCGCCGACATCAAGCGTCGCAAGCTGCGCATCAAGGATGAGATCGAGCGTCTTCGCTCCTCAACTCACTGAAAGACAGGGATTTTTCCAAAGTTACAGATGGAGTGACGGTCGCGAAACAGTTGGTCTGAATGGGAGGACCAGGGTAGGAGCCCAATTCGCGAAACTGCCTCCGGTAAACGTAGTCATAGACAATCAGGCGCCCTGGCCGTCGATCGACGCGCCGGGGCGTTCTGTTTTGGAACAGGTGTTCAGGACCAGAACTGGTCGAGCCAGAGATTGAGCCCGTCGAAGCCCTTGGCATTGATCGCGTAGATGCGCCGGGTGCCCTCGGATTTGACGCTGACGAGATTGCAGTCGAGCAGGGCCTTGAGGTGTTGCGACACCGCCGGGCGGCTGATCGGCAGGCCTTCGGAGAGTTCGTTGACCGTGCGGGGCGCGCGGCGCAGCTCCTCCAGCAGGAACCTGCGGTTGGGATCGGCAATCGCAGAGAAGGGGTCCGGGTGCGCCATGGCCGAAAGCTATGGCAAAGCAGCATGTGCGGCAAGCTTTTTGTGCGCTGCGAAGAGCCTGAATTTCAGGCCTCAGAGAATGGCCACGATGCCGTCGTAGACCAGCTTCAGGCCGGCGATGAAGGCCATGGCATACATGAAGGGATAGAAGACATCCGGCTTCATGCGCTTGACGGCGAAACCGCCGAGCGCCGTCGTGGCGATCGCCAGCGGCACAAGCGTCGCCGAGATCGTCAGGTTCGTCGTGTCGAGCTGGCCGAGCGCGAAATAGGGGCCGAGCTTGATGAAGTTGATGATCGCGAAGAAGCGAACGGCCGCACCCGTATAGTCGCGCGGCGGCAGTTTCAGCGGCAGGCCGTAGACCTGGAAGGGTGCACCGCCGGAATGGGCGACGAAGCTGCCATAGCCGGCGAGCGTGCCGAAGAAGGCGGCGGGCACGATGCGATGCGGCTTCGGCTGGACGACATAACCGTGGCGCGCGCGGTAGCTGTTGTAGAAGTAGCGGATCGCGAAGAGCACGGTGATGACGCCGATGATGAAGCGCAGCGCATCGCGCGGCACATAGGCGGATGTCGCCCAGCCGATCGCCACGCCGACAAGGGCGCCGGGCAGCAGCATCTTCAGGAGCGTGCGGTCGTTGTGGTCGCGCCAGATCCAGAGCGAAACGACATCCATGACGACGAGGATCGGCAGCAGAATGGCGGCGGCCTGCACCGGCGGAACGGCCATGGCGAGGATCGGCACGCCCATCAGCGCCAGCGCCTCGCCCATGCCGCCCTTCGTCATGCCGACGAGGATGACGGCGGGTATGGCGGCGTAGTAGATTGAGGGGTCGATGGACATGGAGGGCGATTGATCCTGTTGGTTCTTCCGTCTATCCGCTTTGATCTGTTATGACGAGCCCCGAAGGTCGCGACCGGCCGCTGAAATTCAAGGAAGTGCAACATTCATGTCTGACGTCGAATCCCGCTGCCGCCTGGTGCTGATCCTTCCCGAGGGCGAGGACCTGTCCGCGCGTGCCGCGATGCTGGAGGGCGCGCTGAAGGGCGGCGATGTCGCCTCGGTGATCCTGCCGCAATACGGGCTCGACGACAGCCAGTTCCAGAAACATGCCGAGACGCTAGTGGCGATCGTCCAGCAGGCCGGCGCCGCAGCGCTCGTCGCCGGCGACACGCGCGTGGCCGGCCGGGTGAAGGCCGACGGCATCCATGTGACGGGTGGCGCGCAGGATCTTGGCGAAGTGATCGAAAAATTCACGCCGCAGTTCATCGTCGGCGGCGGCAATGCGACCGACCGGCACAAGGCGCTGGAGATTGGCGAGGTGCAGCCGGACTATATCTTCTTCGGCAAGATCGGCGGCGACATCAAGCCGGAGGCGCATCCCAAGAACGTGGCGCTCGCCGAATGGTGGGCGTCCATGATCGAGATCCCCTGCATCGTGCTCGGCGGTGCCGATCCGCAATCGGCGCTGGCTGTCGCCGAAGCCGGGGCGGAGTTCGTGGCGCTCGACAAGGCGGTTTTTGCCGACCCCGCGCAGGCGCCGCATGTGGTGGCCGCGGTCAACGCGCTGCTTGACGAAAAAGCGCCACGGTTTGGGCAATAGTAGGCGCCATGATCAGGGTCCTCTTGTTGCAAGCTTGCCGTATCGTGCCGGTGGCGTTCCTCGCCACGGGCGTTTTCGTGGCCGCGCCCGTTTGGGCGCAGACGGCCAAGAAAGGCCCGTCCGTCACCGCCGGCGATAACGGAACGATACCGAAGAAGGACACCCTGGTGGAGACCGCGCCTGCCTCCGCGGAAGAGACCCCCATCAAGGCGGAGGAGGACAAGTCCGCCGACGGCCCGTCGACCGGCCTCTCCGTGCTCGACCGCATGGGCGCGGATCTGCCGGCGCTGCCGGCGGAAAAGCCGTTTACTGGCAAGATCGACGAGGCGTTCGGCGCTTTCCAGCGCGGCCGTTACCTGACGGCGATGGAGCTTGCCCTGCCGCGCGCCCAGCTCGGCGACCCTGCGGCGCAGACGCTGGTGGCGGAAATCCTCGACCGCGGCCTCGGCGTCAAGCGCAACCGCGAACAAGCGATGTTCTGGTACGAGCAGTCGGCCAATGGCGGCGACCCGACCGGCATGTTCAAATATGCAATCCTGCTGATGGAGCGCTCGCGCTCCAAGGAGGATCGCGCCAAGGCCGACGAGCTGATGAAGAAATCGGCCGATCTCGGCAATGCCTCGGCGCAATTCAACTACGGGCAGGTGCTGGTGGCGGATTCTCCCGGCGAGAAGGGCCTTGCGGCTGCACTACCCTATTATGAGAAATCCGCGGAACAGGGCATTGCGGATGCGCAATATGCCGTCTCGCAGATCTACCTCAACCTGAAGGGCCTGCCGGAGGAAAAGACGAAGCGCGCGCGCGAATGGCTGCTGCGCGCCGCCCGCGCCGGCTACGACACCGCCCAGCTCGATCTCGGCATCTGGTTGGTGAACGGCACGGGCGGCGAGCGCGACTATGATGCCGGCTTCAAATGGCTGAAGCGCGCAGCCGATGGCGGCAATCCGGTCGCCCAGAGCAAGCTCGCTCAGCTCTATATCCATGCGCTTGGAACGAAGCCCGATCCGATCCAGGCGGCCAAATGGTTCGTGCTGGCGCGCCGCGCCGGGCTCAACGACCCCTTGCTCGAAGATTTCTACCTCGGCCTCAACGACGACCAGCAGAAGGCGGCAGTCGACGCCGCAAACAAGTACCGCTCGGGCTCCTGAAGCCTCCCGCATTTACCCTGTTGCGCGATTGCATACCCTGCATTGCAGCGGATGCAGGGGCTGAAGGCTTGAAACTTCGGGGGATTTGTGGTCTTGAGGCGCCATATTCCGGTCCTGGCGCGTTTTCGCGCCGCGGCTTGCCGTTCCGAAGCGCCGGACATTCCCGAAGGATTTTTGTTACATGGCTCGTTCAGCACTTCTCAACGTCATGGTTCAGGCCGCCTTCAAGGCCGGCAAGTCGCTCGCCCGCGATTTCGGCGAAGTGCAGAACCTGCAGGTTTCGCTCAAAGGTCCGGGCGACTACGTCTCGCAGGCCGACCGCAAGGCCGAGAAGCTGCTGCGCGAGGAACTGCTGAAGTCGCGGCCGACCTATGGCTTCCTCGGCGAGGAATCCGAGGAGATCATCGGCACGGACGGCGCGCATCGCTGGATCGTCGATCCGCTCGACGGCACGACCAACTTCCTGCACGGCATTCCGGCCTTCGCGGTCTCGATCGCGCTGGAGCGCAATGGCGAGATCGTCGCGGCCGTGGTGCTGAACCCGGCGACCGACGAGCTCTTCACCGCCGAGCGCGGCGGCGGCGCCTTCGTCAATGATCGCCGCCTGCGCGTCGCGGCCCGCAAGAACCTGTCGGATGCCGTCATCGGCTGCGGCGTGCCGCATCTCGGCCGCGGCAACCACGGCAAGTTCCTCGTCGAGCTGCGCCACGTCATGGGCGAAGTCGCCGGCATGCGCCGCCTCGGCTCCGCCTCGCTCGACCTCGCCTATGTCGCAGCCGGCCGTTTCGACGGTTTCTGGGAGCGCGACCTCATGCCCTGGGATCTCGCAGCCGGCCTTCTCCTGATTCGCGAAGCTGGCGGTTATGCAACCGATCTCGACGGCGGCAATGCCATGTTCGATACCGGCACAGTGGTCGCCGGCAACGAATATATCCACAAGGCGCTGCGCGACGTGGTGCATCGCCCGGTGCCGACGCGCTAACAGCGTGTGATAGCGGCGCTTTCCTGCGCCGCTGTGGCCGCGAAGCCCTTCAATTCGGCATAATCTTCCTCTAGTCTCCCGCCCGACCGAGGAAGTGGAGATGCGACTACATGGCTAAGCTGGCGCTGTCGGGTTGGGGAGGGTCGGCCGAGTCCGGGGACGATTATCCCCACAAACTCTCGAGCCCCATGGCGTTCTTCTGGACGATGGTGATCTTCCTCATCATCGTCGGATTCGTTGCCGCCATTCTCTTCCGCCAGGCGCAATCGGCCTTCCTCAGCAATCCGGGTCTCAACGGCCTCATCATCGGCGTGCTGCTGATCGGCATCCTGCTGGTGTTCAACCATGTGCTGGCGCTTCGGCCAGAAGTGCGCTGGTTCAATTCCTTCCGTGCCGCCGGCAGCGCGGAAAAAGTCGGGCGTGATCCGGTTCTGCTCGCGCCGATGCGCGCGCTGATCGGCCGGCGCCATTCGATGGCGCTGTCGACGGCGGCCCTGCGCTCCATCCTCGATTCCATCGCCACCCGCCTCGACGAATCGCGCGATACGTCGCGCTACCTCATCGGCCTTCTCGTCTTCCTCGGCCTTCTCGGCACGTTCTGGGGCCTGCTCGGCACGATCGGCTCGATCAGCACGGTCATCCAGTCGCTCGATGCTGGTGGTGGCACGGCGAACGATATTCTCGCCGCCCTCAAGGAGGGTCTCTCCGCGCCGCTCGAAGGCATGGGCACGGCCTTCTCGACATCGCTCTTCGGCCTCTCCTCGTCGCTGATTCTCGGCTTCCTCGACCTTCAGGCCGGCCGTGCGCAGAGCCGCTTCTATACGGAGCTGGAAAACTGGCTCTCCTCCGTCACCGATGTCGGCTCGGAGCTCCAGCCGGCTGCCGACCTCGCGGCGTCCTCCGCCACCGACGTGCAGGCGCTGGCCCAGCAGATCCTGAAACTCGCGCAGGAAGGCGGCCCCGGCCGTTCGACCGCGGCGATGGCGAGCCTTGCCGAAGGCATCCAGGGTCTCGTCAAGAACATGCGCAGCGAGCAGCAGATGCTGCGCGACTGGATCGAGGCGCAGCAGGAGGAATCAAAGGCGCTGCGCCGTACGCTCGACAGGATCGCGGCGCGCAGCGGTGAAAAGGCCGTGGAGAAACTGCCGGAACGCGTCACGGAAAAAGCCCACAAGGCCGGGGGCGAATAAATGGCGCTCGCCCGCAACCGGCGCAGCCAGCGGACGGTCGATTACTGGCCGGGTTTCGTCGATGCGTTGTCGACGCTGCTGCTGTCCATCATGTTCCTGCTCACGGTTTTCGTATTGGCGCAGTTCTTCCTGAGCCGCGAAATCTCCGGCAAGGACGATGTGCTGAACCGGCTGACCAGCCAGATCAACGAGCTGACGCAGCTTCTGGCGCTGGAAAAGAGCGGCAAGCAGGATCTCGAAGATTCGCTTGCCAATCTCCAGGCCTCGCTTGCCCAGTCGGAAAGCGACCGCACCCGCCTGCAGCAATTGCTTGACAGCGGTGCCGGCGCCTCCGATGTCGCCACGGCCCGCGCGACCACGCTGGAAGGCGAGCTAGATGCAGAAAAGCAGGTGACAGCGCGCGCCATGAGCCAGATCGAGCTGCTCAACCAGCAGATCGCGGCGCTACGCAGCCAGATCGCCGCCGTCGAGGAAGCGCTTCAGGCCTCCGAGGCGAAGGACCAGTCCTCGCAGGCGAAGATCGCCGATCTCGGCCGCCGCCTCAACGTCGCGCTGGCGCAGCGCGTGCAGGAGCTCAACCGCTACCGCTCCGACTTCTTCGGCCGCCTGCGCGAAATCCTCTCCGATCGCGAAAATATCCGCATTGTCGGCGACCGTTTCGTCTTCCAGTCGGAAGTGCTGTTCCCCTCGGGCGGCAACGAGCTGAACGCGGAAGGGCAGGCGGAGATGGGCAAGCTTGCCACCGCTTTGCTCGACCTTTCGCGTGAAATCCCCGCCGAGATCAACTGGGTGCTGCGCGTCGACGGCCATACCGACAATGTGCCGCTCTCCGGCACGGGCCGCTACCGCGACAACTGGGAGCTCTCCTCCGCCCGCGCGACCTCGGTCGTGAAATTCCTCATTGCCAACGGCGTGCCGGCCAACCGCCTCGTCGCGGCCGGCTTTGGCGAGTTCCAGCCCATTGCCGAAGGGCAGGACGATGCAGCGCGCGCCACCAATCGGCGTATCGAGCTGAAGCTCACTGAACGATAGCCGCCTTCGTTGATATTACGCAGACGTGCGCGTAAGTTTTCCCGACAGGGGCGGGAGGCTTTGCGGTGGATTGCGATCTGTTGGTAATCGGGGCTGGGCTTGCGGGCCTCGTGGCGGCGACGGAAGCGGCGGGCCGCGGCCTCAAGGTCATCGTCATCGACCAGGAGGGTGAGCAGAGCCTTGGCGGGCAGGCCTTCTGGTCGCTCGGCGGCCTGTTTTTCGTCGACAGTCCAGAACAGCGGCGCCTGCGCATTCGCGACACCCTCGGGCTTGCCCGGCAGGACTGGTTCGGCTCGGCGGGCTTCGACCGGCCGGAGGATCATTGGCCGCGCCTGTGGGCGGACGCCTATCTCGATTTCGCCAGCGGCGAGAAACGGGCGTGGCTGCATGCCATGGGCATGCGCTGGTTTCCCGTCGTCGGCTGGGCGGAGCGTGGCGGCGGGCTTGCCACCGGCCACGGCAATTCGGTGCCGCGCTTTCACGTCACCTGGGGCACCGGTCCCGGCGTGCTGGCGCCTTTCTTCCGGCGCGCCGAGGCGCTGCGTGCGTCCAAGGCGCTCTTCGTCCGCTTCCGCCATCGGGTCGACGGCCTCATCGTCGAGAATGGCACCGTCGTCGGGGCGCATGGCGCGGTGCTGAAGCCGGACAATGCCGCGCGGGGCCGGTCGACCTCACGCGAGGCTGTGGGTGACTTCAGCCTGCGCGCCGGCGCCGTGCTTGTCGCCTCCGGCGGCATCGGCGGCAATTCGGATCTGGTGCGGCAGAACTGGCCGCGCGACCGTCTCGGCGAGCCGCCGGGTTTCATGGTGAGCGGCGTGCCGGCCCATGTCGACGGGCGCATGCTGGCAATCGCGCAGGCGGCGGGCGGCTCCGTCATCAATGGCGACCGCATGTGGCATTATACCGAGGGCCTCCGAAACTGGGACCCGATCTGGCCGGGCCATGGAATCCGCATCCTGCCGGGACCGTCTTCGCTCTGGCTCGATGCGACGGGCCGGCGTTTTCCGGCGCCCGCCATGCCGGGCTTCGACACGCTGGCGACGCTGAAGGCCATCCGAGCGACCGGCCACGACCACAGTTGGTTCATCCTGACGCGGGCGATCATCAAGAAGGAATTTGCGCTCTCCGGCTCCGAGCAGAACCCCGATCTCACCGGCAAGGACATCCCGCTGCTGCTGAAGCGCCTCGGCCGAAATCCGCCCGGCCCGGTGCAGGCCTTCATGGACAAGGGCGCGAATTTCGTCGTGCGCAAGGATCTCGGAGACCTCGTCTCCGCCATGAACGGGCTCACCGGCGAGCCGCTTCTGGACGTAACGCAGGTGCGGGCCGAAGTGGAGGCGCGTGACCGGGAGATCGACAATCCGTTCTCCAAGGATGCGCAGGTCACCGCGATCCGTGGCGCGCGCGCCTATCTCGGCGACAGGCTGATGCGCACGGCGCGGCCGCACCGCCTGCTCGATCCGAAGGCCGGGCCGCTGATTGCCGTGCGGCTCAACATCCTGACGCGCAAGACGCTGGGCGGCTTGCAGACCAATCTGTCCGGGCAGGTGCTGGAGCTTTCCGGCAAGCCGGTGCCGGGCCTCTATGCGGCGGGCGAGGCGGCCGGATTCGGCGGCGGCGGCCTGCATGGCTACAATGCGCTGGAGGGTACGTTCCTCGGCGGCTGCCTGTTTTCCGGCCGCGTGGCGGGAAGGGCGGTCGGCGCCTGAAAGCGCCGACCGGAGATGATCAATCCATCTGGATCTTGGCGCCTTCGACGACCGGCTTCCACTTGGCAAGCTCGGCGGTCACATGCTTGCCGAGTTCTTCCGGCGTGGAACCGACGATCGTCGCGCTGAATTCCTTCATGCGCTCGATGACGGCGGGATCCTTCAGCGTATTGTTGGCCGCCTCGTTGAGTTTCGCCACGACCTCCGTCGGCGTGCCGGCCGGCGCGAAGAGCGCGTTCCACGTATAGGTCTCGTAGCCCGGAATGCCGGATTCGGCGATGGTCGGCACATCCGGGAAGGAGGCGGCGCGTTCCTTCGTCGTGACGGCGAGCGCGCGCAACGTGCCGGCCTTGATATGGGCGGAGGAGGAGGGCAGGTTGTCGAACATGATCGGGATCTGGTTGCCGATCACGTCGTTCAGCGCCGGGCCGGAGCCCTTGTAGGGCACATGCTGCATGCTGACGCCGGCCATGCTCTTGAAGAGTTCGCCGGAGAGGTGCAGCGGCGTGCCGTTGCCCGACGAGGCATAGCTGTAGCCCTGCGGATCGGCCTTCAGCAGCGCCAGCAGCTCCTCGACGTTCTTTGCCGGCAGTTCCGGGTTCACCACCAGCACATTCGGCACGACGACGAGCAGCGAGACGGGCGCAAAGTCTTTTTCCGCATCATAGGGTTTGGTCTTGAGGATGAGCGGGTTCAGCGCGTGGGTGGCGACGGTTCCCATCAGGATCGTGTAGCCGTCCGGGTCCGCGCGCGCCACGCGGTCCGCACCGAGGCTGCCGCCGGCACCGCCGACGTTCTCCACGATGACCTGCTGGCCAAGCCCTTCCGACATCTTCTGCGCGATGATGCGCGCGACCACGTCCGTCGAGCCGCCGGCGGCGAAGGGCACGACGAGCGTGATGGTCCGGTCGGGAAATTGCTGGGCGCTGGCGGGCAGGCCGAGTGCCAGCGATGCCAGCACGGTGGTGCCGAGGGCCATGAGGGTACGGCGGGTAATCGTCGAAAATGCCACGGGGTTCTCCTCCCAAGAGTGACGCGGGCCAAGAGTGACGCAGGTCGCTCCTTCACAATAGGGCGGCAGGCCGGGGAGGCAAGGGCAGGTAACGGTTAACTCGCCGCGCGGTCCTCTCCCAGGAAGGCCTGGCCGCCGTGATCGAACTGCAACCGGGCAAGGCGAGCATAGAGGCCGTCCTGGCGGATCAGCGACTGGTGGGTGCCCTCCTCGACGACGCGGCCCGCCTCCATGACGAGGATGCGGTCGGCCTTGAGCACGGTCGCGAGACGGTGCGCGATGACGATCGTCGTGCGCTTGCCCATCTGGCCGTCGAGCGCCTTCTGCACCAGCGTCTCGCTTTCGGCATCGAGCGCGGAGGTCGCCTCGTCGAGCAGCAGGAGCGGCGCAGCATCCTTCAGGATCGCACGGGCAATCGCGATGCGCTGGCGCTGGCCGCCGGACAGCGTCACGCCGCGTTCGCCGACCATCGTGTCGTAACCCTTGTCGAGGCGGGCGATGAACTCTTCCGCCTGCGCGGCGCGGGCGGCGGCCTGCACGGCCTCGTCGCTTACATTGGTCAGTCCGAAGGCGATGTTGTCGCGGATCGTCGCGGCGAAGATGGTGACGTCCTGCGGCACCAGCGCGATGCGGCGGCGCAGCTCTTCCGGGTCGGCGGCGCGCAGGTCCACGCCGTCGAGCGTGATCGTGCCGGCATCGGGATCGTAGAAACGCAGGACGAGCGACAGGATCGTGCTCTTGCCAGCGCCGGAGGGGCCGACGATGGCGACGGTCTCGCCAGCTTTGACGGCAAAGCTCAGGCCGTTGACGCTGCGGTAGCCGGGACGGGCAGGGTAGGAGAAGTGCACGTCCTGGAAGGCGAGTTCGCCGCGGGCGGGGAGGGGTAGGGCGACCGGATTGGCGGGTGCGGTGATCGCCGGCTGTTCGGCAAGCAGTTCGGTCAGGCGTTCGGCGGCACCGGCGGCCTGCGAAAGCTCGCCCCAGACTTCCGACAGGGCGCCAAGGCTGCCGGCGGCGAAGACGGCGTAGAGCAGGAACTGGCCGAGCGTGCCGGGGGAAAGATTGCCTGCGAGCACGTCGCGGGCGCCGAACCACAGGACGGCGACGACGGAGCCGAAGATCATGGCGATCGCAAAACCCGTGAGCAGCGAGCGGGCGCGGATGGCGGCGCGGGCGGCTTCATAGGCGCTTTCGACATTGCCGAAGAAGCGGGCGCGGGCGGCTTCTTCCGCATTGAAGGCCTGGAGCGTGCGGGTCGCGCCGATCGCCTCGCCGGCATAGGCGGAGGCTGCGGCGAGTGTATCCTGCGCCTCGCGCGAGCGGCGGCGCACCGAGCGGCCGAAGGCGACGAGCGGGAAGACGATGACCGGAATGGCGGCGATGACGAGGCTGGACAGTTTCGGGCTGGTATAGACCATCATCGCGATCGCACCCAGACAGAGGATGAGATTGCGCAATGCGACCGAAGCGGTGGCGCCGACGGCGGACTTGATCTGCGTTGTATCGGCGGTGAGCCGCGAGACGATCTCGCCGGATTGGTTCACATCGAAGAAGGCGGGCGACAGTTTCGTCACATGGGCGAACACGTCACGGCGGAGATCCGCGACGATACGCTCGCCGAGCGTGATGACGAAATAGTAGCGCATGCCGCTGGCGACCGCGAGCAGGCCGGCCAGCACGAAGAGCATCATGAAATAGGTGTTGATGAAGCCCGCATCGGCACCGGAGAAGCCGTGGTCGATCATCCGGCGCACCGCGAGCGGAAGGATGAGCGTCGTGATCGCAGCCATGACGAGCGCCACCAGCGCACCGGCGACGAGGCCGCGATAGCGGCCGATATAGGGAAGGAGCCTGCCCAGCGGACGGACGGTCCGGCGCTCGGTTTTCGCCGGCGCGGTTGCTTCTCTGTCTGCGGACACCATACCCCCGTTTCCAGTGCCTGGCGGCACGAATTGTCTTTCGGCTCTTGTTATCCAGACGGCCTTCATGTATAGGCTCGCCATCGAATTGGGAAGCCGTAGGTCTAGCCGACCGCGGCTTCATTTACGTCTTTGGCCCCGCTGTCGCAATGCGTTGCGACAAATGGCCCCCGGAACAAGCAGGAAGATTGTCATGAAGGCTGATATCCATCCCGACTACCACGTCATCAAGGTCGTCATGACCGACGGCACCGAGTACGAAACCCGCTCGACCTGGGGTTCGGAAGGCGCAACGATGAACCTCGAAATCGACCCGACCTCGCACCCGGCCTGGACCGGCGGCAACCAGCAGATGCTGGACCGCGGCGGCCGCGTTTCCAAGTTCAAGAAGCGCTTCTCGGGCCTCGGCCTCTAATCTGCTTCTACTAGACGGTTTCAAGAACCCGGCTTCGGCCGGGTTTTTTGTTGCCTGTTTTTATTCGTGCGACAAAAACGAAAAACCCGGCCGAAGCCGGGTCCTGTCATTTCGTCTGCGACTGTCGCTCAGTTGTTGCCGAAGGCGGTCTGCAGCAGGTTGAGCTGGGCCTGGACGCTGTTCTGGTTGTCCGGCGAGAAGGTCTGGACGTCCTGCGGGCGGTAGATTTCGCGGTCGAGCAGGGCGATGCGGTTCTGCAGGCGCAACGACCGTTCGATCAGGTCGCGGAAGGCTTCCGGCAGGTCATTCCAGCCGGGCGCGGTCTTGTCGACGTTGAAGCTGTCGAGGCGCACCTTGTTCTTTTCCGAGAGAACCTGGTCGCGGCTCATCTCGCCATTGTTGACGGCGCGCTGGAGCAGCAGCCAGGAGGCCATCTGCATAAGGCGGGTGGTCAGCCGCATCGATTCCGCTGCATAGAGTACCGAGGCCATGCGGGGCAGGACCTTGGAGGCCTGGCGACCGACGCCGTCCAGATAGCTTGCCGTTTCCTCGACGAGACCCATGCCTTCGGCGTACAGGGACTTGAATTGCGCCGACGACGCAACATGGCCAGCGAAGCTGACGGTATTCAATCCACGATCGGACATGGTGTCATCCCTGTTGAACGCATCACAATGCAGGTAACGGAAGGTGAGGGCCCTATGTTCCGAGCCGCCCTTTTATGTCTCAAGGATGATCCCATAACCTAATTCGCGCAAGGGCATTCTTAATAAAGGGTTAATCTCCACAATTGTTTCGGCACAGGTGCCTGTGGCGCCCTCGTGCAAACAAAAAAAGAGCCGCGGAAAGCGGCTCTCAAGGTAAAACAGGGAGAAAAATCAGACCGAAACCCCGAAGGGAGAAAATGTCTGAACCCGGAAGACCGGATGACAAAAGTAATAACGTATAAGGCTTAATGGCCGGTTAACTCTATTGTCCGATTGCCCTTTCCTGTGCCTTTTCGGCAAGGGTGCGGCAATCTGGCGCGTGGTTAACGAAACAGATTTTCGGCCGCCGAACGGCTCGCACCCTTCTTCGTCTTCTCCGATTCGAGCCGTTCAATTTCTTCGCGCAGAAGCGCGATTCGCGCTGCGAGCTCGTCCACCGAGAGGAGCGAAAGGTCGCTGCCGATCTCGTGGGCGATCTTCTTTTGCGGGCGGTCGTCGTCGAAGAGGCTCATGCCGTTTTCTCCTCCGATAGGTCGTCGCTCGCCTGCTGCTGCGGCAGGGCGCGCGGCGAAAGCTGCAGGCTTTCCGGCGTCGTCATCGTGCCGGGATTGATGGTGGTGTAGGAATCGCGCATCTCGGCGGGCTTTGCGGCGCGGCGGCGGCTGCGGAAGATCGCGTAGGCGGTGATCAGGATATGCGCCCAGCAGGTAACCATAAAGAGGGCATAGGGGCCGACGGCCGACATGATGGGACCGCCGATCGTCGGGCCGATGATCGTGCCGATGCCGTAAAGCAGCAGCAGGCCGCCCGACACCTTCACGAAGTCCTCGGGGCTGGCGAAGTCGTTGGCGTGTGAGACGGCGATCGGGTAGAGCGCGTTCGCCGTCGCGCCGTAAAGCGCCGTCAGCACCAGCAGCACCGTGACGGAGGCCGGCTGGAAGACGAAGAGGGCGAGGCCGGCCCCGGCGGCGACGGCCGACAGGATGGCGAGCACAATGCGCCGGTCGATCCGGTCGGACATGCGGCCGGCCGGAAGCTGCATGACGGCGCCGGCGAAGATCGCGACGCTCATCATGATGGCGATCGAGCTGGAGGTGAGGCCGGCATTGGCACCGAAGACGGCACCCAGCGTGCCGAAGGCGCCGTTCGCAATGCCGATCAGCACGATGCCGACGCAGGCGACGGGCGAGGTGCGGAAGAGGGCGGGAATATCGAGCCGGACCTGCTTCAGCGGCTGCGGCGAGGCGGCGGTGGACAGCGTCGTCGGCAGCATGGCGAAGCAGTAGAGAATGCCGGCGAACATGAAGAGCATCGGCGTCGTGACGTCGCCGAGCGCCACCGTCATCTGGCCACCGACGGTGCCGACGAGCGTGATGGCAATATAGAGCGAGAAGATCAGGCCGCGGCTTTCATTCGTGGCGCGCTCGTTCAGCCAGCTTTCGATGATCATCGACGTGCCGGCAATCGAGAAGCCGGTGACGGCGCGCAGCACGATCCACCAGAAGGGATCGACCAGCATGCCGGTCAGGAGCGCGATGATGGCGATCAGCGAGGCGAAGCCGGAAAAGGCGCGCACATGGCCGATGCGCTTGACGATGGTCGGCGCCATGAGGCAGCCGAGCACGAAGCCGGAGGCCCAGGACGTGCCGAGCAGGCCGAGCATCGTCGTCTCATAGCCTTCGAAGGCGCCGCGCATGGGCAGCAGCAGGCCGTGCAGGCCGTTTCCAAGGAAAAGGAACAGCGTGCCCATGAGAAGCGCGAAGACGGAGATGAGGTTGTTACGCATGATATTTTCGTGAGTTTCGCCAATGGGTAAGGAATAGCGCACTCGCTGCCGATTGCCAGATACAAAGGCGACACGCGAACGATTTTCAGACCCTGCGCTGATCGCTTGGAAAAGTGTCTCGGGTGTGACAGGAAGGGCGGAGAAAGGCCACCATGTCGAAAATCCTTCCCGCTTTGCTGCTCGCCGTCATGCTGCTGCATCTCATCCGGCCCATCGGCCTGCCGGGGCTGAAGCGGCGCGCGGATTTCTGGAAGATCGCGGTCGTCGCCATCGTGCTGATGATGCTGACGGTTTTAATCCGGCCTTGAACAACTTCCCCAAGGAAGGTTCTCCGTAGTCCCCAGTTGCCGCTACCTCTCTGTCGTCATGGTCGAGCTTGACCCGACCATCCATGCCGCGGGTGGGCGGTGGATCCTCGGGTCGAGCCCGAGGATGACGTTGGAGGTGTGGGGAGCCTACAGCCACCAGATAGCCGAAACGCAAAAGGGCCACCCGAAGGTGGCCCCCATGAGGTTTGGTCCGGTGCGGACCCGGGTCTTGCGACCCGAAGGAAGGCGGGATCAGAACGAGGGCTGCCTCGTTTCGTTCACCACAATTCCCATGCCCGAAGCCAAGACCGAAATCTCATTAGACATTGGATCACCTTCCTTTCTGTTCGTTGATACTGACTAGAAATGTAGGCGATCTACGGCTGAGCGCAAGCCCCCCGGCGTTATTTCTGCTGGTGCAGGATTTCGACGCCCGGCAGCGGTTTGCCTTCCATCCATTCCAGGAAGGCGCCGCCGGCCGTCGAGACATAGGTGAAATCGTCCGCAACGCCGGCATGGTTGAGGGCTGCGACGGTGTCGCCGCCACCGGCGACGGAGACCAGCTTGCCTTCTTTCGTGCGGGCGGCGGCGTGTTTTGCAGCGGAGACCGTCGCCGTGTCGAAGGGGGCGATTTCGAAGGCGCCGAGCGGGCCGTTCCAGACGAGCGTCGCGGCGCGCGAGATCCAGGCATTGACGGCTTCGACCGTCTTCGGGCCGACGTCGAGCATCATGGCATCGGCGGGAATGGCGTTGACATCGACCACTTCGTTCTCGGCATTGGCCTTGAACTCGCGGGCGATGACGCCGTCTTCCGGCAGCACGATGGCGCAGGTGGCGGTCGCCGCCTCGATCATGATCTGCTTGGCGGTTTCGGCGAGGTCATGCTCGCAGAGCGACTTGCCGACATTGGTGCCGCGGGCGGCGAGGAAGGTGTTCGCCATGCCGCCGCCGATGACCAGCGCGTCGACGCGCTTCACGAGGTTCATCAGGAGGTCGATCTTGGTGGAGACCTTGGCGCCGCCGACGATGGCGACGACCGGGCGGGACGGATTGCCGAGGCCCTTTTCCAGCGCTTCGAGCTCGGCCTGCATGGTGCGGCCGGCATAGGCGGGCAAGAGGTGGGCGAGGCCCTCGGTCGAGGCATGGGCGCGGTGTGCGGCGGAGAAGGCGTCGTTGACATAGAGGTCGCCATTGGCGGCGAGCGCTGCGGTGAAGTCCGGGTTGTTCTTCTCTTCGCCCTTGTGGAAGCGGGTGTTTTCGAGAAGCAGGATGTCGCCGTTCTGCAGCGATGCGATGGCGGCTGCGGCAGCCTCGCCGATGCAATCGGCGGCGAAATGCACCTTCGTGCCGAGCACGTCGTTCACGGCGGGAAGGATCTGCTCCAGCGACATGTCGGCGACGACGGCGCCCTGCGGGCGGCCGAAATGGGCGAGCAGGATAACCTTGGCGCCCTTCTTCGACAGTTCCAGGATGGTCGGCGCGACGCGCTCGATGCGGGTTGCATCGGTGACCTTGCCGTCCTTGACCGGTACGTTGAGATCGACGCGGACGAGCACGCGCTTGCCGGCGATGTCGGTGAGGTTGTCGAGGGTCTTGAAGGTCATTGGGGGAGGGCTCCCGTCAGAGTCTTGCGAATAGGGTGGGGTAGTCGGTCACGAAGCCATCGGCATCGACCGGAAGTTCCGCGGTGAACGTGCCGTCCTCTTCCTCGAAGAGGTAGCGCGCATCCGCCGCGAGGCAGTTGTAGAACTGACCGTCCGGAAAGGGCTCGAACGTGTCGAAGGGCACGTAGACCATGGTCAGCAGCGGGCTCTTTTCGCCTTTTGCGAGGTTTAGGCGGCGGATCGGCAGCGTGTTGGTGAAGGGCGAGCCGGCAAGATCGATGTCGATGCAGCCGTCGAAGGCGGGAAGCGGCGTTCCGTCTTCCGATCGCCAGTGCCCCTGTCCATCCGATGTCATCGCGATGCGCTGACCCGTAGTGACCTCCACCAGGAAGGACCGGACATGCCAGGCCGCGTCGAGATCGACCCGGTAGTGAACGCCATAGGGAATGCTGGGCTCGCGCTCGCCGATGACGGCGCTTTCCACACGAATGCCGCCGTCGAGGGCGCGCACGGTGAGGTGTTCCAGCCCCTCGCCCTCCAACGGGCGCCAGCGGACCGTCTTGAGGGTGAGGGGCGGGAACATGATCGGCGTCCTTAGATCAGCTTGCCGAGGGCAACAGCCGTGTCGGACATGCGGTTCGAGAAGCCCCACTCGTTGTCGTACCAGGACAGGATGCGAACGAGGTTGCCGTCCAGCACCTTGGTCTGGTCGGCAGCGAAGTTCGAGGAATGGCTGTCATGGTTGAAGTCGATGGAGACGAGCGGGCCGGTGACGTAGTCCAGGATGCCCTTCAGCTCGCCTTCGGCGGCGGCCTTGATGGCGGCGTTGACTTCGTCAGCCGTGACATTGCGCGACGGCACGAACTTCAGGTCGACGACCGAGACGTTCGGGGTCGGCACGCGGATCGCCGAACCGTCGAGCTTGCCTGCAAGCTGCGGCAGCACGAGGCCGACGGCCTTGGCGGCACCCGTCGAGGTCGGGATCATGGACAGGGCTGCAGCGCGGGCGCGGTACAGGTCCTTGTGCATGGTGTCGAGCGTCGGCTGGTCACCCGTGTAGGAGTGGATCGTCGTCATGTAGCCCTTCTCGATGCCGAAGGCCTTGTCGAGAATGTAGGCGACGGGCGCCAGGCAGTTCGTCGTGCAGGACGCGTTCGAGATGACGAGGTCGTCCTTGGTCAGCGTGTTGTGGTTGACGCCGTAGACGATGGTCTTGTCGGCATTGTCGCACGGTGCGGAGACGATGACGCGCTTGGAGCCGTTGGCGAGATGCGCGCCGGCCTTTTCCTTCGTCGTGAACAGGCCGGTGCATTCCAGCGCGATGTCGACGTCGCCCCAGGGCAGTTCCTTCGGGTCACGGATGGCGGTGACGCGGATCGGGCCGCGGCCGACGTCGATCGTGTCGCCGGAAACCGTGACGGTACCCGGGAACTTGCCGTGGACGGAATCGTAGCGAACGAGATGCGCGTTGGTCTCGACCGGGCCGAGATCGTTGACGGCGACGACTTCGATGTCGGTGCGGCCGGATTCGACGATGGCGCGGAGCACGTTGCGGCCGATGCGGCCGAATCCGTTGATGGCAACTTTCACAGTCATTTGGGGTCTCTCCCTATCAAAAATCTAATGGCAGTCTGAGCGGGCGCGGCGGGTGGCCGCGCCCCCAGGACACTCAGGCGACACTCAGGCGAGCTTGGCTTCCGCAGCGGCGACGACAGCCTCCGGCGTGATGCCGAAGTGCTTGTAGAGTTCCTTGTAGGGACCCGAGGCGCCGAAGGAGGACATGCCGATGAAGATGCCGTCGGAGCCGATGAAGTGATCCCAGCCCTGGCGGATGCCGGCTTCGACGGCGATCTTGACCGGCGAATTGCCGATGACCGCCTGCTGGTAGGCTTCCGGCTGCTCGGCGAAGAGCTCGACGCAGGGCACGGAAACGACGCGGGTCGAGATGCCCTTGGCCGACAGCGTCTGCTGGGCCTTCACGGCGATCTCGATTTCCGAGCCGGAGGCGAAGATCGTGACCTGTGCATCGCTTGCCGAAACGAGGTCGTAGGCGCCGCGGGCGGAGAGGTTTTCCTCTTCGTATTCCAGGCGCACCGGCATCAGGTTCTGGCGGGTCAGCGCAATCGCCGACGGGCGGTTGTGGCTTTCGAGCGCCAGCTGCCAGACCTCTGCCGTTTCCGTGGCATCGGCCGGGCGGAAGACGAGCAGGTTCGGGATGGCGCGCAGTGCGGCCATGTGCTCGACAGGCTGGTGCGTCGGGCCGTCTTCGCCGAGACCGATGGAATCATGGGTCAGGACGTGGATGACGCGGATGCCCATCAGCGCGGCAAGGCGGATCGACGGACGGCAATAGTCCGAGAAGATCAGGAAGCCGCCGGAATACGGGATCAGGCCGCCGTGCAGCGCGATACCGTTCATGGCGGCCGCCATGCCGTGCTCGCGCACGCCGTAGTGGAGGTAGCGGCCGGAGAAGTCGGTCGGCGTGATCGACTTGGTCTGGCTGGTCTTGGTGTTGTTCGAGCCGGTCAGGTCGGCCGAGCCGCCGATCGTTTCGGCGAGCACGCCGTTGATGACTTCCAGCGCGTCCTCGGAGGCCTTGCGGGTCGCCGGGTTCGGTTTGGTTTCGGCGAGCTTCTTCTTGTAGGCGGCAATCGCCGAGTCGAGACCGCTTTCGAGTTCGCCGGCGAAGCGGCGCACGAACTGGGCCTTCTTCTCGCCTTCGGTCTTTTCGAGGCGGGTGTCCCATTCCTTGTGGGTCTTGGCAGAGCGAAGGCCGGCCAGACGCCAGGCGTCGAGCACGTCGGAGGGAACGACGAAGGCTTCCGATTCCCAGTTCAGCGCCTTGCGGGTGGCGGCGATTTCTTCCGCACCGAGCGGCGAACCATGCACCTTGTGCGTGCCGGCCTTGTTCGGCGCGCCAAAACCGATCGTCGTCTTGCAGGCGATCAGGGTCGGCTTGTCGGACTTCTGTGCTTCCTCGATGGCGGCAGCGATTGCGTCCGGATCGTGGCCGTCGACGGCGATCGTGTGCCAGTGCGAGGCGCGGAAGCGGGCGTGCTGGTCGGTCGAGTCGGCAATCGAGATTGGGCCGTCGATCGAGATGTTGTTGTCGTCCCAGAACACGATCAGCTTGTTGAGCTTCAGGTGGCCGGCGAGCGAGAGTGCTTCCTGGCTGATACCCTCCATGAGGCAGCCGTCACCCACGATGGCGTAGGTGTAGTGCTCGATAAGGTCGGCGCCGAACTCGTCGCGCAGCTTGCGCTCGGCGATCGCCATGCCGACTGCATTGGCAATACCCTGGCCGAGCGGGCCGGTGGTCGTCTCGATGCCGGCGGCGTGGCCGTATTCCGGGTGACCGGCGGTGCGCGCGCCGAGCTGGCGGAAATTCTTGATCTCGTCGATCGTGATGTCCTCGTAGCCGGTCAAATAGAGCAGCGAATAGAGGAGCATCGAGCCGTGGCCGGCCGACAGCACGAAGCGGTCACGGTTCGGCCAGGACGGTGTCTTCGGATCGAAGGAGAGGAAGCGGGTGAAAAGAACCGTTGCGATGTCTGCTGCGCCCATGGGCAGGCCGGGATGACCCGAGTTCGCCTTTTCCACGGCATCCATGGAAAGGAAGCGAATTGCGTTCGCCATCCGGTCGTGTTTTTCGCGAGAGATCATGACTGTTCCGTATTCTTCGGGGTGTCAGGGCCGATGCCGTTTCGGGCATCGGTTAGGAAGCGGGAGACACATAGCAGGTGCGCCGTCGGAGTCAACGAATTCGGCTGCTTTTGCGGGTTTCCACGACCAATTCCGCCGCATTTCTTAGCGTTTTTTAAATCGATTGAACAGCGGCCGAGGCCGCGGTCCCGCTATCTGATCCACAGGGTGTTTGCGCCGCGGATTGCCGCGCTGTTGACGCTGCCGCCCGCTGTTGAATACTGTCAGGCCGAGAGAACCGGCGCTGGCGGCGGCGATTCGCGTTTTTTGAGAGTGCCGGTGAAGGCTTTATGACGAACGGGGAAACAGTCAGGGCAGCGATCGAGGAGTTGCGCAGGGCGATTTCCTCCCTCGACAATGCGCTCGACATGCGCTTCGACCGCGAACGGGATCACGGCGAGGTCGAGGGCGAGGTGCGGCGTGTGAACACCGACCGCTCGCGGCTCGCCCAGGAATTGGACCAGTCCGAATTCCGCGCCAACCGCCTGGAGGAGGTCAACCGCGAGGTCTCCCGGCGGCTCGTCACCGCCATGGAAACGATCCGGGCCGTGCTCGACCGCTAGCCGCCCGCCTTCCCAGCAATCAGGACAAATTCCGCATGGCACAGGTAACCGTACAGATCGATGGCAAGGCCTATCGCATGGCCTGCGAAGAGGGCCAGGAGGGGCATCTCGAAGAGCTTGCCGCCGGCTTCGATCGGTATGTCGGCCACCTCAAGGAACAGTTCGGCGAGATCGGCGACCTGCGCCTCACCGTCATGGCCGGCATCATGGTGATGGACGAGCTGAACGAGGTCACCCGCCGTCTCACCAAGCTCGAAAAGGAAGCCGAGGAGCTGCGCAAGGGCCGCGAAGGCGTGATGAGCGAGGTCTCCAAGAGCGAGGACGCGATCGCGCAGGCACTCGGCGACCTGACCAGCCAGATCCAGGGCATGGCAGCAAAACTCTCGGGTAAGCCGCCGGTCAACTGACGCTTACGATTGCCACTGGCGAAGAGGCCGCTTTGCGCCTATATATCGGATGCGGTCTGCGCTTCCCGACAGGAACCACAATCCCTGGGGCCATACTCGATCCAAAGGGAGCTGTCCCTGACCCGGCCCGTGGGCTTGGTCACATGGCGCCCACCTACGTTTGTAGGCACCCAGGATCGTAAACATCCATCGGTCGCCGTGGATCGCACTTCGCCTTTCATTACAGTATTCTTGACTGGCTGCCGCCTCGCCACTGTAGCGGCGTGCAAGTCGCTTCCTGTCGAGCTTTGCCGTGAATTCCCGACGGTGAATGTGGGTTTGGCTATGTCAAACTTAATAGACAACTTTGCCGTTCGGCTTAGAATTTCCGCACATGCGATAGGCAAAGCGCCCCATAAAATTACGTCAAACAAAGCGATTTGCCGATTTATCCGCAGGTCAGGAGGCCTTAGTGGACCACCTCTTCGTTAAATCGTCATATCAGCCAGAAGAGCTTGCCGAGCTGAAGTCGATCTTCGACGATATCACGGCCCAGCCATGGTTCGATCCGGACGCGAAAGTGTCATTCGCAAAATATCTGATCGAGACGTTTCCGGCTGAGGCATTCGATGCGCTGCGATATCGGTCCGTCGCCGCCGCGTCCGCGCGGATGTTCTACTGCCGGGAATCCTCGGCTGCGTAAAATTCCAGTTATCCGGGGGTGAGGGGGCCTGGTTCGCAAAGGAGCCGGGTCCTTTCTCTTTTGCCGTAGGCCACGATGCAAAAAAGCCACCCTTTCGGGTGGCTTTTTGTCGAGGTCCCGGGTTTAAGCGGCGGCCTTCAGTTCCTTGTCGATCATCGCGCGCAGGCTGCCGAGATCCTTGGCGAAGGCGCGGATGCCTTCGGAGAGCTTTTCGGTGGCCATGGCGTCTTCGTTCAGCATCCAGCGGAAGGTCTTTTCGTCGATCTTGATCGGCGAAACCTTGGCGGCCTTTTCCGGCGAGAGCTTGCGTTCCAGCGTGCCTTCGGCAGCGTCGAGCTCTTCGAGAAGCGCCGGGCTGATCGTCAGGCGGTCGCAGCCGGCAAGGGCTTCGATTTCGCCGGTATTGCGGAACGAGGCGCCCATGACGATCGTGTTGATGCCGTTGGACTTGTAGTAGTCATAGATCGCGCGGACCGAGACGACGCCCGGATCTTCTTCCGCCGAAAACGTCTTGCCCGAAGCCTTGACGTGCCAGTCGAGGATGCGGCCGACGAAGGGCGAGATGAGGAAGGCGCCGGCATCGGCGCAGGCGATCGCCTGGGCCTTGTTGAAGAGCAGCGTCAGGTTGCAGTCGATGCCGTCCTTCTGGAGGACTTCCGCGGCGCGGATGCCTTCCCAGGTGGAGGCGAGCTTGATGAGGATGCGGTCGCGGGTGATGCCGCGCGCCTCATAGGCCTTGATGATCTCGCGGCCCTTGGCGATGGAGGCTTCCGTGTCGAAGGAGAGGTCGGCGTCGACTTCCGTCGAGACGCGGCCGGGCACGAGTTCGGACAGCGCTGCGCCGACGGAGATGGCCAGGCGATCGGCGACCGCCGAGACGACGCCTTCGCGGTTGCCGCCCTGGGACTGGCCCCAGCGGATGGCTTCGGAGACGGTGTCGGCAAACATCGGCGTGCCGAGTGCCTTGAGCACGATCGTCGGGTTGGTGGTGCAATCGACCGGCTTCAGGCGGCGCACGGCTTCGATGTCGCCGGTGTCTGCCACGACGGTCGTCATCGCGCGGAGTTGTTCAAGCTTGGACGTCATATCGATATCCCGAAATGGTTGTTGCTGGGCCGCTTTCCTTGCACGGAAACGCCAGGCCCTCCTCCAGTTGCTCGTGATGGCGCGCTCGACGACTGTGCTTCCTGTTTCAGTCGTCGCGCGTGCCGGCACAACCAATCCGCCGACGGAATGCGCCAGCCGATATGAGGCGGACTATCGTCGTTTCCGGCGGCAAAAGTCAAGCACTTTTGATCAATCTTCTGAACATATGTCGCATTTTTCGTTTCCTGTGTTAAGGTGTTCCGGAACGATTGCAAAGAGATGGAGGCACCGTGGCAAGGCTCCGGCGCGACACACACACGGCCTATTCGGAATCGGCGGCGCTGAGGCTGCGGGCCGCCTGGCTCTATTACAACCAGGGCCTCACCCAGAAGGACGTGGCGGAGAAGATCGGCGTCAGCCGCACCACCGTCATCCGCATGCTCGATGAGGCGCTGAAGCGCTCCGAGGTGCAGATCTGGATCAATGAGGGCGTGGCCGATTGCGTCGAGCTCGCCGTGCGGCTGGAGAAGGCCTACGGGCTCGACGAGGCCGTGGTGGTCCCGGCGGCCGAGAGTGCCGAGGCCAATGCCAGGGGCGTCGGCCTGGCGCTCGGCCAGTTCCTGACCGAGGCGATCCCGGATGATTGCACGATCGGTGTCGGCTGGGGGCGCACGCTGACCGCCTCGCTCGCCAGCTTCCGCCCGGCGCGGCGCGAGCGGGTGAAGGTCGTCTCGCTGCTCGGCGGCGTGGTCGAGGCGCACCACATCAACCCGATCGAATATACCTGGCGGCTGGCGAGCCAGCTCGGCGCGGAATGTTATCTTTTCCTCGCACCGTTGCTGGTCGATTCGCGGGAGACCAAGCGCAGCCTGATCGAAAAGTGCGGTCTCAAGACGCTGTTCGAGCTGGCGGAAAACATGGACATTGCGGTGGTGAGCTGCGGCGATATCGGCCCGCGCTCCTCCTCACTGTCGCGCGATTTCATCGCCCGGCACGAGCTGGACGAGCTGATCGCCGCCGGCTGCGTCTGCGATACGATGTGCAATTTCCTCGATGCCGACGGCCACACGATCGACCATCCGATCCGCCACCGGGTCATGTCGATCGACCTCGATACGGTGAAGAAGGCACGCCATATCGTGCTCGTCTCGGGCGGCGAGCACCGGGCGCTCGCGATCCGCGCCACCATCCGCCGCGTCGGCTGCAACACGCTGATCACCGACGAGGGTGCGGCGCTCGCCATGCTGCGGCTCGCCGAGACGTCTGCGGCTGCCTAAATCAGGTTGAGACGGGCGGCGCGGATGATTGCGGCGGTGATGTTGCGCGTGCCGAGCTTGTCTATCGCGCTGCGCATGGCCTCGGTCACGCGCGGCATCGCAATGTCGGTCTCGAGCACGATATCGGCCGGCGTCCTGCCGTTGGCGGCAAGTTCAAGACACCGTTTTTCGATTTCGGTCAGCTCGGGAAGGCGGGAAGGGTCATTTTCCGAGGACGTCATGCGGCTCCGCTTAATGGCTGGGTGGCGCCGCGCAAAGCAGAAGCTGTTCTAATGCTTAACGGGAGCGCGCCGTTTTGGACTTTTTCGTCCCGTTGCGGGACGCATTTCTGCGACTTCGACCCGTCGCAAAAACACGGGGATTTGCCTTTCGGCGCTGCTAGCTGGTAAGCCACGCGCAAAAGGCTGGAGAGATCCGTGACATCCCCCGTGACATCCAAGGAACTGAAGGCGGCGATCCGTAACGAGCGGCTGGCATTGCGCGATGCGATGACGCCGGAAGCGCGCATCGAGGGCAGCCTCGCCATGGTGGAGCATGCGGGCGACCGCATCGACTTTGAGCCGGGCATGGTGATTTCCGGCTTCTGGCCGATCCGCTCGGAGGCCGATATCCGGCCGCTGCTCGCCCATCTGCGCACGCGCGGCGCGCGGCTCTGCCTGCCCGTCGTGCTCGACCGCGAGACGATCGTCTTCCGCGAACTCGTCGTCGGCGCGCCGGTGGTGAAGACCGGCTTCGGCACGACCGGGCCGGGGCCGGAGGCGGCCGTGCTCGATCCGGATATCCTGCTCGTGCCGCTCTCTGCCTTCGATAAGGCCGGCCACCGCATCGGCTACGGCGCCGGCCATTACGACCGCGCAATCGACCGTTTGAAGGCAAAGGGCCATGTGCCAAAACTGATCGGCATTGCGTTCGACTGCCAGGAAGTGGCATCAGTACCCGCGGAACCGCATGACGTCGCGCTGGACGCGATCCTCACCGAAAGCGGTTTCCGTTCGTTCCAACAGGTTTCGTAAGGCAGTTTCGATGCGTTTTCTCTTTCTGGGCGATATGGTGGGCAAGACCGGACGGACGGCCGTCTGGCAGCGCCTGCCGGGGCTGATCAGCGATTTCAAGCTGGATTTCGTCGTCGTCAACGGGGAGAACGCGGCCGGCGGCTTTGGGATCACGGAAGAAATCTTTCTCGAAACCATCAATGCCGGCGCCGACGTGGTGACGACCGGCAACCATGTCTGGGACCAGAAGGAGGCTGTGACCTTCGCCGGCCGCCACGACCAGTTCCTGCGCCCGGCCAACTATCCCGCCGGCACGCCCGGCCGCGGTGCCAATCTCTTCATCGCGAAGAATGGCGCGCGGGTGCTCGTCGCCAACATCATGGGCCGCGTCTTCATGCACCCCGAGCTCGACGACCCCTTCAAGTCGGGCGAGGCCATTCTGGCCTCTTGCCCGCTGGGCGAGCAGGCGGATGCCGTGATCTTCGATTTTCATGCGGAGGCGACGAGCGAGAAGCAGTGCTTCGGCCATTTCGTCGATGGCCGCGCCAGCGTCGTCGTCGGCACGCATACCCATGTGCCGACCGCCGATTGCCAGATTTTGAACGGCGGCACGGCCTATATGTCGGATGCCGGCATGTGCGGCGATTACGATTCGTCGCTCGGCATGGAGAAGGAAGAGCCGCTCAACCGCTTCATCTCGAAAATGCCGAAAAGCCGCTTCGAGGCGGCTTCCGGCCCGGCAACGATCTGCGGCCTTGCGGTCGAAATTTCCGACCGCACGGGCCTTGCCGAGAAGATCGCGCCGCTCCGACTCGGCCCGCGGCTGGCCGAAGCGGTGCCGGAGTTCTGGCGCTAGAGCATTCCCAGTCGAAGCGAGATCGCTTCGACGTCGGATAATGCGGGAAAAACAAAAGTCTCAGATCATGTGGCGCAGGTGATCGGCCGAGCCGCCGTTGAAGGTCAGGTGCGCCTTCACGCCGACATCCGGCTCCTCGTCCGGATTGAAGTTCGCCTTGGCGATTTCCCAGCCGAATTTCAGCTTGCTGCCGGTCGAGGCCCAGACTTCGGCGTCCTCGATTTCCAGCGCCAGCATGGTGAGCCGGGGGTCGTCCTTGCCATGGTCGAACCAGGCCTCGACGATCGAGCTCCAGTACTCGTCGATCTTGGCAGGGTCCTTGCGCACGGACAGGCGGCCGGCAAGGCAGGCATGGTAGTCATGATCCTTGCCGACGACGCAGAAATGCGCGCGCGAGCCGGGCGTGATGGCGTCGACGATTTCCGCATCCGTCCGAGTGAAGAACCAGATCGTCGCCGTCTGGCGGTCGAGCTGCGGCGCCATCGGCTGCATATGCATGTGGCTGCCCTCGACGCCGAGCATCCCGGCATGGATCTTGTCGATTTCGTCGAAGAGCTGTTCCTTCGGGTTTTCGCGGGCACGGGTGAGATTGGACATGGATATTCCTCTCGTCTGTTGGCGTTGATGGCAAGGAAACGTGAGCGGGCGGCCAAGGTTCCGGCCAGCGGCCGGTCAACGGATTGTGATCGCCGCGCCGGCCGGCAAATCTCGACCCGCGATGCTTGCGGGCGCATAGTCCCGCCGACCCAATGAACGGAGCCGCTGATGCCGCATCTCCTGCTCATTCCGTTGATCGTTGCAGCCTTCGCCGTGTTCGCGGCACCGCGGCCAGCATCGGCGCAGGCGGAAACGCCCGTCAGCCAGTGCCAGATGATCGCGCGCTCGCTTCCCTACGTCACCTTCGCCAGTTTTTCCGCTGAACCCGCCCTCAAGGTGCAGGCCAAGGCGAACGAGGAGGTGAAGATCACCTATATCGGCCACTCGACCTTCTTCATCGAAACGCCCGCAGGCGTGAAGATCGCCACCGATTATAACGGCTGGTACAAGCCGCCGGCGCTGCCGACCGTGGTGACGATGAACAAGGCGCATTCCAGCCACTACACGACGAACCCGGAACCGGGCATCGAATATGTGCTGCATGGCTGGCAGGATGGCTCGCCGAAGGGCGCGGACCATGATGTCGTGGTGGGCGACACCTATATCCGCAACGTACCGACCGACATCCGCAACTGGGGCGGATCGATGGAGGCGAACGGCAATTCCATCTTCATCTTCGAGGTCGCGGGCCTCTGCATCGGCCATCTCGGCCACCTGCATCATGAACTGACCGAAAAACAATATGCCGAGATCGGCCGGCTCGACGTGCTGATGGTGCCGGTCGACGGCGGCCTGACGATGGGGGCGGAGAGCATGAGCCGCGTCGTGCAGCGCCTGCGCTCGTCGTTAATCCTGCCCATGCACCGCCGCGGGCCGCCGATCAGCCAGTTCCTCTCGATGTTCGGCACGGGCTTCGACGCGGTGACCGACGACGATGCGACGATGACCGTTTCCATCCGCAGCTTGCCCAAGCGGCCGACGATCCATATTCTCTCCGGCGTCTGATTCCGGAGTTTTTGATGCGCTTTCTCATTGCCGTGCCCGCCTTTCTGCTTTCCTGCACGCTTGCCTTGGCGAGCGGTGCGCCGACGCCAGAAGGCCCCGGCGGCGAATCCGGCCAGCCGCGCGGGCTCGCCACCCAGCCGGTGGAAAAGCTCCCGACGCGCACCCTCGGCGTGGCGGAGGATTTTATCCTGCCGTCCGGCAATATTGGCTGCATCTACATTCCCGAAGGCGGCACGGCGGTCTATCAACCGGCCGATGGCGGACCGGAACTGTCCTGCGACCGCGTCGAGCCGAAATACCTGCGCGCGACGCTCGGGCGCAGCGGCAAGGCCTCCGTGAAAAGCAATGTCGGCGATCAGGGCTGCTGCGGCAGCGCGAACACGCTTGACTATGGCGAAACCTGGTCTGCCGGTCCTTTCACCTGCTATTCGGAGCGCACGGGGCTGACCTGCGAGCGCAATGACGGCCATTCCTTCCTGCTCAGCCGCGCCCGCGTCCGGGCCGATTGAGGCGGTCGCCGCTTTGTTTGCGGGACTGCTGGACGTCCGGCGGCAATGAAATTATAAGGCGGCATTTCGAAAATCGGGGCAGCAGGCTGGCGCGTCACCGCGGCAGGGGCTCCGGCACAGTGATCGGCGACCGGAGACGGGTGCCAAAAAACGAGACAGGGGTGCCATGGCTGGCCATTCACAGTTCAAGAATATCATGCACCGCAAGGGCAAGCAGGATTCCGTGCGGTCGAAAATGTTCTCCAAGCTTGCCCGTGAAATCACGGTGGCGGCGAAGACCGGTCTGCCCGACCCGTCGATGAACGCCCGCCTGCGCCTGGCGATCCAGAACGCCAAGGCGCAGTCCATGCCGAAGGACAATATCGAGCGTGCCGTCAAGAAGGCCTCCGGCGTCGATGGCGAGAACTACGAGGAAGTCCGCTACGAGGGTTATGGCCCCGGCGGCGTCGCCGTCATCGTGGAAGCGCTGACCGACAACCGCAACCGCACCGCCTCCTCCGTCCGCTCGACCTTCTCGAAGGCCGGCGGCGCGCTCGGCGAAACCGGCTCGGTGTCCTTCTCCTTCGATCGCGTCGGCGAAATCACCTACAAACTGGCCGTCGGCAGTGCTGACGCCGTCATGGAAGCTGCCATCGATGCCGGTGCCGAAGACGTGACGACCGACGAGGACGGCCACACGATTATCTGCGGCTTCGAGGATATCGGCGACGTTTCCAAGGCGCTGGAAGACAAGCTCGGCGAAGCCGAGACCGTCAAGGCGATCTGGAAGGCGCAGAACACCGTGCCGGTCGACGAGGAAAAGGCGCAGTCGCTGATGAAGCTCATCGACACGCTGGAAGACGACGACGACGTGCAGAACGTCTACTCGAACTTCGAAGTCTCCGACGAAGTCATGGCCAAGCTTTCGGCTTGATCCGCTAGGTCGCAGTCAAAGAAAAGGCCGGGTGCCCGCGAGGCCCCGGCCTTTTTCGTTCAGGCGGCGAGCGCGAGCCCCTGCTGCGCCTCGGCGAAGAGCCGGACCGATTTCAGCCGGGCGTCTATGTCGTAGATCGGCATGGAGACGATGAACTCGTCGGCCTTGGTGATCGACAGGAAATCGGCGATGCGGCGGCGGATCTTGTCCGGCCCGCCGACCACCGCATATTGCAGCGTGTGCTCGACATTGATGCGCTCACCATCGCTCCAGTGCGGATCCATGTCGTCAACCGGTGCCGGGAAGGCGCTGGGCGTGCCGCGGCGCAGGCGCACGAAGGATTGCTGCATTGAGGTGAACAGGTAATCGGCTTCCGCATCCGTATCGGCCGCCGCACCCATCACGCCCACCATGGCATGCGGCTTGTCGAGATATTGCGAGGGCTCGAAGCGCTCGCGGTAGATTTCCAGCGCCGTCAGCAGCATGTCCGGCGCGAAATGCGAAGCAAAGGCGAAGGGCAGGCCGAGCATGCCGGCGAGATGCGCCGAATAATGGCTGGAGCCAAGCAGCCAGACGGGCACATTGGTGCCTGCGCCGGGAATGGCGATGACCTGCTGCTGCGGGCTTGTCGGCCCCATTAGTTGCATCAGTTCGACGACATCCTGCGGGAAATTGTTGGCGGCGCTGTCGAGGTTTCGGCGTAGCGCCTGGGCCGTGCGCATGTCGGTGCCGGGCGCGCGGCCGAGGCCGAGGTCGATGCGGTCCGGGAAGAGCGCAGCGAGCGTGCCGAACTGTTCGGCGATGACCAGTGGCGAATGGTTCGGCAGCATGATGCCGCCCGAGCCGACGCGGATCTTCTGCGTGCCCGCCGCGACATGCTGGATGACGAGAGAGGTGGCCGCGCTGGCGATGCCGCGCATGCCGTGATGTTCGGCGAGCCAGAAGCGCTTGTAGCCGTAGGCTTCGGCCTCCTGCGCGAGACGGCGCGAATTTTCGAGCGACTGGGCGACTGTGCCGCCTTCGATGACCGGGGAAAGGTCGAGGATGGAGAAGGGCACCATGGGAGCGGCCTCGCTATGAGTAGATTTGATTGTGCTCCCATGTAGGTTCAGTTTTGTGAAATCCAAGCGATCCGCGCCAGCTTTTCGCGAGCGCTTCTGCAAACGGCCATTTGTTTTTGTTTTGTTCACATTTCGCTGGCAGGGTCCGGTGGACAGGATTAGGGTTTTCGCATGCAGGAAACGATTCGCATCATCGGCATCGATCCGGGGCTTCGCCGCACCGGCTGGGGCATCATCGAGACACTGGGCAATTCGCTGCGCTTCGTCGCCTCCGGCAC
This sequence comes from Shinella sp. GW835-FHT14H05, assembly GCF_058793575.1. Classification (NCBI taxonomy): domain Bacteria; kingdom Pseudomonadati; phylum Pseudomonadota; class Alphaproteobacteria; order Hyphomicrobiales; family Rhizobiaceae; genus Shinella; species Shinella sp. GW835-FHT14H05. The sequence continues at coordinate 462,465 of NZ_JBXAFY010000001.1, forward strand.
CGTGACCTCCGATGGCGACGCCGATCTCGCCTCCCGCCTCTGCCAGCTGCACGACGGTCTTGCCGAGATCATCCACAGCCACCAGCCGCATGAAGCCGCCGTCGAGCAGACCTTCGTCAACAAGGATGCGGTGGCGACGCTGAAGCTCGGCCAGGCGCGCGGCATCGCCATGCTGGTGCCGGCGCGGGCCGGCCTGCGCGTGGCAGAATATGCGCCGAATGCCGTCAAGAAGGCCGTCATCGGCGTCGGCCATGGCGAAAAGCAGCAGATCCACATGATGCTGAAGGTGCTGATGCCGAAGGCGACCTTCACCGGCAACGACGCCGCCGATGCATTGGCCATCGCCATCTGCCACGCCCACAACCGCCAGGGCCTCTCCGGCCGCCTCGCCAAGCTCGTCGGCTGATTTGTTCTTGACTTGTTCCGGGTGGGGCGATAAGTAATACCGCAGAGGTATTACCATGCGTGTGACGGAAAAAGGCCAGGTGACGATCCCGAAGGATATCCGCGACCGTTTGAATATCGGTCCGGGATCGGAGGTGGATTTTGTCGCCGACGACAGGGGGGCGCGGCTGATTGTCGTCTCGGGCGGCAAGGCACAGGAGCCTGAAGATTTCGAGAGTTGGCTTAAAAGCGTGAGCGGCACGTTCGATACCGGCGGCATGACGACGGACGAATATATGGAATGGCTGAGGGGGCCGCGCGATGACCTCGGTCCTGGTTGACACGAACATCTTCATTGATGTGTTTGGACCGGAGACGCCGTTCAAGATCTGGTCTTCCCAAATCATCCTGGCGCTCAAGCCGCAGGCGCAGTTCATCATGACGCCGGTCGTCTGGTCTGAGCTGGCCGGGCTGCTGCCGAGCGAAGACGAGCTGGCGCTCGCGCTATCGAGGCTCAACCTGCAGCGTGAGGCTCTGCCCTTTTCTGCAGCCTATCGGGCTGGGCTTGTGCACCAGCACTATCGGAAGGCGGGCGGGCAGCGGGAGCGCACCTTGCCGGATTTTCTGATCGGCGCGCATGCGGAAGCCCGGGGACATCGCCTGCTCACGCGCGACACCGGGCGCTATCGTACCTACTTTCCCGCGCTCGACATCATCTCTCCCGAAACCTATCCCTGACGGACCCCTTTCATGATCGGCAAACTCAAAGGCACAATCGATGAGATCGGCGACGACCATGTGGTCATCGACGTGCATGGGGTCGGCTATGTCGCCCATTGTTCGGCGCGCACGCTCGGCAAGATCGGGTCAGCCGGCGAGGCGGCGGTGCTGTTCATCGAGACCTATGTGCGGGAGGACCAGTTCCGGCTGTTCGGGTTTCTGACGGCGCTGGAGCGGGAGTGGTTCCGGCTGTTGCAGAGCGTGCAGGGCGTCGGCTCGAAGGTGGCGCTCGGGGTGCTTTCGACGTTGACACCGGGCGAACTGGCGAATGCCATCGCGTTGCAGGACAAGACGGCAGTCTCGCGGGCACCGGGTGTGGGGCCGAAGGTGGCGGTGCGCATCGTCACCGAACTGCGCAACAAGGCGCCGGCCTTTGCGGGGGAGGCATCGGCCTCGATCGGGTTGAAGCAGGAACTGGGCGAGGGCGTGGCTTCGGCGCCGGTTTCCGATGCGGTCTCGGCGCTGACCAATCTCGGTTATTCGCGTGACCAGGCGGCCAATGCCGTCGCCGCCGCGCTGAAGAATGGCGGGGAGGGGGCGGACAGCGCCAAGCTCATCCGCCTCGGCCTCAAGGAATTGTCGCGGTGATGCGGTTGCCTTCCGCCGTGGACAATGGGATTAGGCGCTCATGAGCGAAGAGGACAGACTGCTGGCGCCGGAAAAGCGCGGCGAGGACATCGATACCGCCTTGCGGCCGCAGACGCTGGACGATTTCACCGGCCAGGCGGAGGCGCGCGCCAATCTCAAGATCTTCATCGAGGCGGCGAAGAACCGCGGCGAGGCGCTGGACCATGTGCTGTTCGTCGGCCCGCCCGGCCTCGGCAAAACGACACTCGCGCAGATCATGGCGAAGGAACTCGGCGTCAATTTCCGCTCGACCTCCGGCCCGGTCATCGCGAAGGCGGGCGACCTTGCGGCGCTGCTGACCAATCTCGAAGAGCGCGACGTGCTCTTCATCGACGAAATTCACCGCCTCAACCCGGCCGTCGAGGAAATCCTCTACCCGGCCATGGAGGATTTCCAGCTCGACCTGATCATCGGCGAAGGCCCGGCGGCGCGCTCGGTGAAGATCGACCTGTCGAAATTCACCCTCGTTGCCGCGACGACCCGGCTTGGCCTCCTCACGACGCCGCTGCGCGACCGTTTCGGCATTCCGGTCCGGCTGAATTTCTACACTGTCGAGGAGCTGGAATCGATCGTGCGCCGCGGCGCGCGGCTGATGGGGCTCGGCATCACCGAAGACGGTGCCCACGAGATCGCGCGTCGGGCGCGCGGCACGCCGCGCATCGCCGGCCGTCTGCTGCGCCGGGTGCGCGATTTTGCCGAAGTGGCGCGGGCCGAGGCGGTAACCCGGGTCATCGCCGACGACGCGCTGACGCGGCTGCTCGTCGACAATATGGGGCTCGACCAGCTCGACCGACGTTATCTGTCGATGATCGCGCACAATTTCAGCGGCGGGCCGGTCGGGATCGAGACCATCGCGGCGGGTCTGTCCGAGCCGCGCGATGCGATCGAGGACATCATCGAGCCCTACATGATCCAGCAGGGTTTCATCCAGCGCACGCCGCGCGGCCGTGTTTTGACCGTAAATGCCTGGAAACATATGGGCCTGACGCCGCCCAAGGATCTCGAGGCGACGCAGTTCAGATTGTTTTCCGAGGACGATTGATGTGCTGACGCGGCGCGGGATGCTGAAGGCCTTCGGTGGACTGTTTGCCGCGGGCCTTTCGTCCTCCGCCTATGCCGTGGGCGTCGAACCGCTGCTGCGGTTGCGCACGACGACCTACCGGATTTCGCCACCCGGCTGGCCGGAGGGGCAGAAGCTGCGGATCGTCGCGCTTGCCGATATCCATGCCTGCGAGCCCTGGATGAGCGCGCGCCGCATCGGCGACATCTGCCGCCATGCCAACGATCTCGGCGGCGATATCATCGTGCTGCTGGGCGATTATCTCTCCAGCATGCGCGCCGTCTGGGGCACGGTGCCGCCGGCGGCGTGGGCGACCTCGCTTTCGACGCTTCAGGCACCGCTTGGCGTTCATGCGGTGCTCGGAAACCATGACTGGTGGGACGATCCCGATGCGCAGGCGATCGGCGGCGGGGAGACCTTCAGCCACCGGGCACTGCGCGATGCCGGCATTGCCGTTTATTCGAACAGCGCCGCGCGGATCGAGACGACGACTGGTGCCTTCTGGCTCGCTGGGCTGGAAGACCAGATCGCGTTGCGCCCCGGCCGGCAATGGAACCGCTACGGTTATGTCGGGCTCGATGACCTGCCGGGCACGCTGGCGCATGTGACGGACGACGCGCCGGTCATCCTCCTGGCGCATGAGCCGGATATCTTTCCGCAGGTGCCGGCGCGGGTCTCGCTGACCTTGTCCGGCCACACCCATGGCGGTCAGGTGCGGTTGTTCGGCTATTCGCCCATGGTGCCCTCCGCCTTCGGCAACCGCTACGCCTATGGTCACGTCGTCGAGGATGGCCGGCATCTCTGCGTTTCCGGCGGGCTCGGCTGCTCGATTGCGCCGGTGCGCTTCGGCTCGCCGCCGGAGATCATGGTCGTCGAACTCGGGTGAGCGCCGCAACCTTGCATTTCCGGGCGCTTTGGGGGAGAGAAGCGCCATGAGCGACTTGAACCATCACCTCTCAGGCGAACTGACCGAAACGGGTCACCGGCTCGCGCAGCGGGTCTATTACGAGGACACGGATTTTTCCGGCGTGGTCTATCACGCCCGCTACCTGCATTTCCTGGAGCGCGGGCGGACGGATTACCTGCGGCTGCTCGGCGTCGAGCAGGGCAGCCTCGTGCTGGAAGAGGACCGCGAAGGGCTCGTCTTCGTCGTGCATCGCATGGAGATCGACTTCAAATCGCCGGCGCGCATGGACGACATCCTGACCATCGTCACCTCGACCGAAAAGGCGGGCGGCGCGAAGTTGATCCTGAACCAGGAGATCCGTCGCGGCGAGCAATTGCTGATCGCCGCGCGCGTCATCATCGCCGTCATCAATGCTGCCGGTCGGCCACGCCGTCTGCCGGAAGGTCTGGCGGCGCGTTTTCTTGCCAAAGCGCAGGAAGCGTCCGGCGCGCATTAGCAGTAACGCTCCCTTAACCATAATGATGTCTTACTCAGGTGGTGAGGATTTTGTGCACTGCACGTCATCCTTTAACCAAATTTGCCGTCAAGAAGGCAGGTTGTAAGCGTTTGACCGGCATGGCGGCCGGCGGCATCAACCGGACATTCTTGACGGACATGCGAAGCGGGTGCGGGTGAAAATCCTTGGCTGCGACGTCGTGTTTGTGAATGCCGATTGCGGGTTCCACCTCCCAGGAGACCGCGAGGGCGTGAATGTTACCCGGTCGTGGCCGCAAAGGCCCGTGCCGGGTGTTTGGATTCGGGGACATAGGTCTATGGAACAAGTGGGTTTGGAAGCGGCAGGCAGCGTGACCCTTTGGGCGCTCTTCATGCAAGCCGGGTTCGTCGTCAAGCTGGTCATGCTCGGCCTCATCGCCGCGTCCGTGTGGACGTGGGCGATCGTCGTCGACAAGACGGTGAGCTACGGCAAGGCCCGTCGCCAGCTCGATAGTTTCGAGCAGGTCTTCTGGTCCGGGCAGTCGCTGGAGGAGCTCTATCGCACCCTCTCCGACCGCCAGACCTCCGGCATGAGCGCCATCTTCGTGGCGGCGATGCGGGAATGGAAGAAGAGTTTCGAGCGCGGCGCACGATCGCCGATCGGGCTTCAGATGCGTATCGACCGGGCGATGGACGTGACGCTGTCGCGCGAATCCGAAACGCTCGAAGCGCGGCTCGGGTCGCTGGCGACCATCGGCTCCTCGGCGCCCTTCGTCGGCCTGTTCGGCACGGTCGTCGGCATCATGACCTCGTTCCAGGCGATCGCCGGTTCCAAGCAGACGAGCCTTGCGGTCGTGGCACCCGGTATCGCCGAAGCGCTTCTTGCGACCGCCATCGGCCTTCTTGCCGCAATTCCGGCGGTTATTGCCTACAACAAGTTCTCTGCAGATGCCGGCAAGCTGACGGCGCGCATGGAGGGCTTTGCGGACGAGTTCTCCGCCATCCTCTCGCGCCAGATCGACGAGAAGCTGCAGCCGCGCGCCGCGGCGCAGTAATCCTGTCCTGAGACGGAGACAACGCCATGGGCATGTCAGTCGGTACAAAAAATTCGGGCGGTGGCCGCCGTCGTCGCGGCGGGGGCAAGAAGGCTCCCATGAGCGAGATCAACGTGACGCCGTTCGTCGACGTCATGCTGGTGTTGCTCATCATCTTCATGGTGGCAGCACCCCTGATGACGGTTGGCGTGCCGATCGACCTGCCGAAGACGAAGGCGAGCGCGCTGAATGCCGATACGCAGCCCATCACCGTTTCGGTCAAGGCAGACGGCCAGGTCTTCCTGCAGGAAACGCCGATCCCGATCGACGAAGTCGCTGCTAAACTTCAGGCCGTGGCGACGACGGGTTACACCGAGCGCGTCTTCGTGCGCGGCGACGGCAATGCGCCCTATGGCATCGTCGCCGACGTGATGTCGCGCATCCAGGCGGGCGGGTTCACCAATATCGGCCTCGTCACCGATCAGAAACCGGACAATTGATTGCGCGCCATGAAGGGCAGTCTCGCCACATCCGCCGTGCTCCACACCCTGGTTCTGACCTGGGCGCTGGTTTCGCTCGGCAGTCCTGAGAGCTTCGACGTCGCCAACGTCGAGGCCATGCCGGTCGACATCGTGTCGATCGAGGAGCTGACGCAGATCCAGCAGGGCGACAAGAAAGCCGAAATGAAGGAAAAGGCGGCGCCCGTCCCGACCAAGAAAGAAACGCCGGTCGAGAATGCGGAAAATGCCGGCGAAAACGATGTCGACCTGAAGAACCTGCCGACGCCGGAGGAAAAGCCGAGCGATATCGAGACCGCGGCAGCACCGGAAAAGGCCGAAAAGGTCGTCCAGACGCCGGACACCAAGCCCGTCGAGGACGTCAAGCAGGAAGAGACCGCCAGCGAGCCTTCGACCGAGGTCGCGGCACTTCCCGAGACCAAGCAGGAGGTTAAGCCGGACCCGAAGCCCGAGGCGACGCCCTCGGAGGAAAAGCCGGCCGAAGCCGAGGAAGCCGAAGCGCTTCCCGACAAGATCCCGCTCCCCGAGATGAAGCCGAAGATCGAGCCGAAGAAAACGGAAACCGCGGAAAAGCCCGAGGAAAAGAAGGTGGAAACGGCAAAGGCCGAGACCGCCAAGACGCCGGACCGCAAGAAGGACCAGAAGAAGAAGCAGGAAAAGGCGAGTTCGCTGAACGACAGCGACTTCAACGCCGACGAGGTTGCAGCCCTTCTCAACAAGGAAAAAGCGGCTGGCGGCGGCGCCAAGCGCTCGCAGGAGCAAGCAGCCCTCGGCGGCAAGAAGACGACAAGCGGCACCAAGCTCTCCTTGAGCGAAATGGACGCGCTACGCGGCCAGATCCAGAACAACTGGTCGATCATCCCCGGCCTTGCCGATGCTGCCGACGTGCGCATCCAGGTCAAGATGCAGCTCGACCAGAACGGCGACATTATCGGCGAGCCGGAAGTTGTGGCGACGGGCGGTTCGGATTCCGCACGCCGCGCGCTTGCCGGCGGTGCCCGCCGAGCCATCATGAAATCGCGGCCCTTCAAGGGCCTGCCACCTGAAAAATATGACGCCTGGAGCGAAGTCATCGTGAACTTCGACCCCAGCCAGATGATGTAAGAACCTAGGAAGGCCTAGATAGATGTTCAGACGCAACCTCCTCCGATTCCTGGTCGTGCTGACCGGCCTTGTGGCTAGCCTGCCGCAGGCCTGGGCGCTCGTGGAAATCAACATCAACAAGGGTAACGTCGAACCGCTGCCGATCGCGGTGACGGATTTCGTCGCAGCCGGCGATCTCGGCCAGCGCATCACCGACGTGATCGCGGCCGACCTGAAGCGGTCCGGTCTCTTCGCACCGGTCAACAAGCAGGCCTTCATCGAGAAGATTTCCAACCCCGACCAGCCGCCGCGCTTCGACGACTGGAAGGTCATCAATGCGCAGGCGCTCGTCACGGGCCGCGTGACGCAGGAGGGCGACGGGCGCCTGCGCGCCGAGTTCCGCCTCTGGGACACCTTTGCCGGCCAGCAGTTGACCGGCCAGCAGTTCTACACCCAGCCGGAAAACTGGCGCCGCGTCGCGCATATCATCGCGGATGCGATCTATGAGCGCCTGACCGGTGAGAAGGGCTACTTCGATACCCGCGTCGTCTATGTCGCCGAAAGCGGCCCGAAGACGGCCCGCAAGCGCCAGCTCGCCATCATGGACCAGGACGGTTTCAACGCCCGCGCGCTGACCAACGCCAACGAACTGGTGTTGACGCCGCGCTTCTCGCCGAACCGCCAGGAAATCACCTACATGTCCTTCGAGGGCAACCAGCCGCGCGTCTATCTGCTCCAGCTTGAGACGGGGCAGCGCGAAGTGGTCGGCAACTTCCCGGGCATGACCTTCTCGCCGCGCTTCTCGCCGGATGGTCAGAAGGTCATCATGAGCTTGCAGCAGGAAGGCAATTCCAACATCTACACGATGGACCTGCGCTCGCGCACCACGACGCGGCTCACCTCGACGGCGGCGATCGATACCTCGCCCTCCTATTCGCCGGACGGCACGCAGGTCGTCTTCGAAAGCGACCGCGGCGGAAAGCCGCAGCTCTACGTGATGGGCGCCGACGGCTCCAACCAGCGTCGCATCTCCTTCGGCGACGGCTCCTATTCCACGCCGGTCTGGTCTCCGCGCGGCGACCTCATCGCTTTCACCAAGCAGTCGGGCGGAAAGTTCTCGATCGGCGTGATGAAGACGGACGGTTCGGGCGAGCGCATCCTCACCTCCGGCTTCCACAATGAAGGCCCGACCTGGGCGCCGAACGGCCGCGTGCTGATGTTCTTCCGCCAGGCGGCCGGCGCTGGTGGTCCGCAGATCTATTCGATCGACCTTTCCGGCTATAACGAGCAGGCCGTGCAGACCAAGGGCTTCGCCTCCGACCCGGCCTGGTCGCCGCTTCTGGAGTAGCACCATATATGTGGCGGGCCTGCCGCGTTCTTGCCGCAAAGTCCTGTAAATCAGGGCGCAAGGCGAGACGGGCAGGCCCGTTTCCGTTTTAGGCAAGGGGCCGGGGACGGTCTTACAAGCAATCGTTAACCATAATCGTTGAATGCGGATTAACCGCTCGCGGTTACAGTCTGGCAACCCTGATTGAAACCGCTGCTTCAATGAACTTGACGCAAGAACTGACGCAAGGAGACCGGCTCATGAGCCGCATTCATTCCCCGGCCGCTGGCCGCATGCAGACCATCGCCCGCAACCCGGTGATGATCGCCCTGTTCATGACGCTCGCCCTTGCAGGCTGCGCCTCCAAGAAGAACATGCCGAACAATGCCGGCGACCTCGGCCTCAACGGCGGCGCCGGTGCCGCGACGCCGGGCTCGCAGCAGGACTTCACGGTCAATGTCGGCGACCGCATCTTCTTCGACACCGACTCCTCGTCGGTTCGCGCCGATGCCGCAGCGACGCTCGATCGCCAGGCCCAGTGGCTGCAGCGCTACCCGAACTACGCGATCACGGTCGAAGGCCATGCCGACGAACGCGGCACGCGTGAATACAACCTTGCGCTCGGCGCACGCCGCGCTGCCGCGACCCGCCAGTATCTCGCATCGCGCGGCATTCCGGCAAACCGCATGAAGACCATCTCCTACGGCAAGGAAAAGCCGGTCGCCGTCTGCGACGACATTTCCTGCTGGTCGCAGAACCGCCGCGCTGTCACCGTTCTCGGCGGCGCCGGCATGTAATTCCTTCTTCGGAAGGATGGTGCGAAAGGCGGCCGAGAGGCCGCCTTTCTTTTTTCAACACACTTTGGCCGAACTCCGTTGCTTTTTGAGTGCATATGGGAAAACTCTTCGGCGGCGCTTCGGCGCATCATGGGACCAACAGGACGAAGATAGATGAAGAAACTTGTCGCGGCAGGCGTTCTCAGTCTCGCAGCGGTAGCAGGCATGGTCGGGCCGATCAGCGCTTCGCCGCTGTCGGCGCTGGCGAACGGCTTCCTGCCGGCCCACAGCGAACGGTCGGGTGAGGGCAACGTGATCCTGGCGCAGGCCATGGATCCGCGCGTCGGCCAGCTCGAAGAGCAGATCCGCAGCCTCAACGGCCGCATCGAGGAAATGAGCTACCAGCTCCTCCAGATGCAGGAACAGCTCCGCAAGACGCAGGAAGACAACGAGTACCGCTTCCAGGAAATCGAAAAGAGCGGCGGCTCCGGCAAGAGCGGCGCGCTCGACAAGCCGGTGAACGGCGGCACTGCCGACCAGCAGATCGCTTCGAACAGGGTGCCGGCGGATGATACCGCCGGGACCGACACGCTGGGCGCCGAAAACGGCAACGGCGGCGCCGGGCCGCAGGAGCTCGGCTCGATCAAGTTCGACGAGAACGGCAACCCGATCGGTGCCGCGACGAACCCGGACCTCGACAACCAGAGCGCCTCGATCGGCAACGACAATTCGCTGCCGGGCGTCGATGGCGGCCTGCCGGCGGCCTCGCAGTCGTCGACGGCTTCGCTCGACAATCCGGACGACCTCTACCAGGTCGCCTACGGCCATGTGCTTTCCGGCGACTACCAGCTCGCCGAGCGCGAGTTCCGCGACTATCTCGACATCTTCCCGAGCGGTGAGAAGGCGGCGGACGCCAATTTCTGGCTCGGCGAGGCGCAATATTCGCAGGGCAATTTCAACGATGCCGCAAAGACCTTCCTGAACGCGCACCAGACGTTCAGCAAGTCGAAGAAGGCGCCGGAAATGCTGTTGAAGCTCGGCATGTCGCTTGCCGCTCTCGACAACCGCGAGACCGCCTGCGCGACGCTGCGCGAAGTGAACAAGCGTTACCCGAACGCCTCCAAGGCCGTGAAGAGCAAGGTCACGTCCGAACAGGGCCGCCTGTCCTGCTGATTGCCGACCGGGCAAACGCCGTGGCCCGCGCGGGAAATCCCCTCGCAGAGGCAGCCGGCCGTTTGCTGCAAAGTTTCAAGCGCCCCGCGCGGCTGCTGATCGCCGTTTCCGGTGGCAGCGATTCGACCGGGCTCCTCGTGGCGCTTGCCACGCTTTGCGCCACCGGGCGCTATCCGGACATCACCCTTTCCGCCTGCACCATCGACCACGATCTTCGCGCCGGCTCGGCCGAGGAGGCAAGGTGGGTCGAAGCGCTTTGCGCACGACACGGCATCGCGCATGTCACCCGCCGCTGGCACGGCGACAAACCCGCTGCCGGCCTGCAAGCCGCCGCCCGTGAAAAACGATACGACCTGCTCACCGAGGCCGCCATCGAAATGGGCGCGGACGCAATCCTCGCCGCCCATAACAGCGATGACCAGAACGAAACGGTTGCGATGCGCGCCGCGCGTGCGCCTGAGGGCATCGGCCTTTCCGGCATGGCGGATGCCGTTTTGCTGAACGGCTCTGTATGGCTGTTGCGGCCGTTCCTCTTGGTGGAACGGGCCGTTATCAGGGCGTTTCTCGTCGCTCATGGCGAGAGTTGGCTCGACGACCCGAGCAACGACAATCCCCGTTTCGAACGGGTGCGCCTGCGCCAAAGGGGCGAGGCGCCAGAACAGGCCAACGATGACAGGGCGTTGCATTCTGAGCGCGCGGCGGGCTTTCTCGCCGGAAATGTTCGAGCCGGCGAGGCCTTCGTCGCGATGGAATCGGCCGCGATCGATATCGTCCTGGCCGATCCGTCGGCATGGCGCGGCCTGCTGCTATTGGCGGCGACGGTGGGAGGTCGGGTGCATGCGCTGGAGGCAGCGTCGGCCGAGCGCTTGCGGGCCTTTCTCGCCAGCGGCACACTGTCGCGGCTGACCGCCGGCCGCGTGGTCTTCGACCGCCGCCGCGAGGATTTGTTCCTCTATCGCGAATATCGCGGAATCGAGCGCGCCGTGCTCCCGGCAGGGGAGGCTGCCATGTGGGACGGCAGGTTCCGCGTGACCAACCGGAGCGGCCAGACGATCGTGGTGTCGCCGGCCGGTGAAACCGATGGCACCGGCCTTCGCGGACCGGCTCTGCGCGCCAGCCGTGCCATGCTATGCCTGAATTTCGAGCAGGGCGGGGTGGTGCCTGCGGAGGAAGCGGTAATCGAGCGGCAGATCGCGCCCTATGCCCGTTTCCTGCCGCGTTTCGATCTGCCGCTTGCCAATGCGCTCGCGGCAATTTTCGGGCGCCCGGCGTTTTCGTCTCCGCCTAACGAATGAAGGCGCGGGCGAAAGCGTTGTGCTAAAGTATCGATGACTGTCGATGCCGAAGCTTCTCCGGCGTTGACGATATTATGAGAAAAGCCCCGGGGGCGCGCGCTTTGCCTTGGCAAGGCCGCACGGCGACCCTATGTTAGGCATCAAAGAAGCGGCCGGGAGACCCCGGCCGGGAAAGTGCCCGGAAAGTTCGATGAATCCCAATTTCCGAAACTTCGCCCTGTGGGCGATCATCGCCCTCCTGCTGATCGCGCTGTTCAGCATGTTCCAGACGAGCCCGGCGCAGACCGGCTCGCGGGAAATCCCCTATTCGCAGTTCCTCAAAGAGGTCGACTCGAGCCGGGTGAAGGAAGTCGTCATCACCGGCGAGAAGATTGTCGGCAGCTATGTCGAGACCGGCGCGACCTTCCAGACCTATGCGCCGACCGGCGACAACTCGCTCGTCCAGCGCCTGGAGGCGAAGAACGTCGTCGTCAGCGCACGGCCGGAGACGGACGGTTCGTCCGGGTTCCTGAGCTATATCGGCACATTGCTGCCGATGCTTCTGATCCTCGGCGTCTGGCTGTTCTTCATGCGCCAGATGCAGGGTGGCTCGCGTGGCGCCATGGGTTTCGGCAAGTCGAAGGCCAAGCTTTTGACCGAAGCGCATGGCCGCGTCACCTTTGCTGATGTCGCCGGCGTCGATGAAGCCAAGCAGGACCTCGAGGAAATCGTCGAATTCCTGCGCGACCCGCAGAAATTCCAGCGCCTCGGTGGCCGCATTCCGCGCGGCGTGCTGCTCGTCGGCCCGCCCGGTACCGGTAAGACGCTGCTCGCACGTTCCGTCGCGGGCGAGGCGAACGTGCCCTTCTTCACCATTTCCGGTTCGGACTTCGTCGAAATGTTCGTCGGTGTCGGTGCATCCCGTGTGCGCGACATGTTCGAGCAGGCGAAGAAGAACGCACCCTGCATCATCTTCATCGACGAAATCGATGCCGTCGGCCGTCATCGCGGCGCCGGTCTCGGCGGCGGCAATGACGAACGCGAGCAGACGCTGAACCAGCTCCTTGTCGAGATGGACGGCTTTGAAGCGAACGAAGGCATCATCCTGATCGCTGCGACCAACCGTCCGGACGTTCTCGACCCGGCGCTGCTGCGTCCGGGCCGTTTCGACCGCCAGGTCGTCGTGCCGAACCCGGATATCGTCGGCCGCGAGCGCATCCTCAAGGTGCATGTGCGCAACGTGCCGCTCGCGCCGAACGTCGACCTCAAGATCCTTGCCCGCGGTACGCCCGGCTTCTCCGGTGCCGACCTGATGAACCTCGTCAACGAATCTGCCCTGATGGCCGCGCGTCGCAACAAGCGCCTCGTCACCATGCAGGAGTTCGAGGACGCCAAGGACAAGATCATGATGGGCGCAGAGCGCCGCTCCTCCGCGATGACCGAGGCGGAGAAGAAGCTGACGGCCTATCACGAGGCCGGCCATGCCATCGTCGCGCTCAAGGTTCCGCTCGCCGATCCGTTGCACAAGGCGACGATCATTCCGCGCGGCCGTGCACTCGGCATGGTCATGCAGTTGCCGGAAGGCGACCGCTACTCGATGAGCTACAAGTGGATGGTCTCGCGCCTCGCCATCATGATGGGCGGTCGCGTTGCCGAGGAAATCACCTTCGGCAAGGACAACATTACCTCCGGCGCATCCTCGGACATTGAGCAGGCGACCAAGCTCGCCCGCGCGATGGTGACCCAGTGGGGCTTCTCCGACCAGCTCGGCCAGGTCGCCTATGGTGAAAACCAGCAGGAAGTCTTCCTCGGCCATTCGGTCGCGCAGCAGAAGAACGTTTCTGAAGCGACCGCGCAGAAGATCGACAACGAGATCCGCCGCCTGATCGACGAGGCCTATTCCGAGGCCAAGCGTATCATCACCGAACAGAACCATGAATTCGTGGCGCTGGCCGAAGGCCTGCTCGAATATGAGACGCTGACGGGTGAAGAGATCAAGGCGCTGATCCGTGGCGAAAAGCCCGCGCGCGACCTCGGCGACGACACGCCGCCGCACCGCGGTTCGGCCGTGCCGAAGGCCGGCCACAAGAAGGGTGGCGAGGCGGAAGGCGGTCTCGAACCGCAGCCGCAATAAGCGATCCCATCGACCGAATTGAAAACGGCCGGAAATCCTTTTCCGGCCGTTTTCTTTAGGTAACGGGCTGTAATGAATTCTGATAGGGCGGTGGATGCTCTTTGCCGGCTTTTGTGGCAAAGAAGTATGACAGCTCTACGCCGTTTTAAGGATTAGATTACAGGGCGGAATTATTGTATTTCGGCCTTCTGCCCTGAGATGGGCGCGCGGGCGGCAGAATGGACGCTTGAGAGCCGGGCGCAGCGCTATAAGCGCAGCCCAGGCCGGCGATTTTCAGGAGAGAACATGAAACGTCGTTATTTCGGCACGGACGGTATCCGGGGACAATCCAACATCTTCCCGATGACGCCGGACCTTGCCATGCGGGTCGGCATTGCCGTGGGCACGCTCTTCCGCCGCGGCGCGCACCGCCACCGCGTGGTGATCGGCAAGGACACGCGCCTCTCCGGCTACATGCTGGAAAACGCCATGGTGGCGGGTTTCACCGCCGCCGGCATCGATGCCTTCATCCTCGGCCCGATCCCCACGCCCGCCGTCGCCATGCTGACGCGCTCGCTGCGCGCCGATATCGGCGTGATGATCTCCGCCTCGCACAACCCGTTCTATGACAACGGCATCAAGCTCTTCGGCCCGGATGGTTACAAGCTTTCCGACGAGATCGAGATGGAAATCGAGGATCTGCTCGACAAGGACATCACGGCGCAGCTCGCCAAGTCCGCCGAGATCGGCCGCGCCAAGCGCATCGACGGCGTGCATGATCGCTATATCGAACATGCCAAGCGCACCCTGCCGCGCGACGTGACGCTGAAGGGCCTGCGCGTCGCGATCGACTGCGCCAATGGCGCCGCCTACCGTGTGGCGCCGGCGGCACTCTGGGAACTGGGTGCCGACGTCGTGACGATCGGCAATGAGCCGGACGGCCTCAACATCAACCTCGAATGCGGCTCGACGCATCCGGATGCCCTGCAGCGCAAGGTGCACGAGGTGCGCGCCGATATCGGCATTGCGCTCGATGGCGACGCCGACCGCGTGCAGATCATCGACGAGAACGGCAAGATCATCGACGGCGACCAGCTGATGGCCGTCATCGCGGAAAGCTGGGCGGCCGATGGAATGCTGCGCGGCGGCGGCATCGTCGCCACCGTCATGTCGAACCTCGGGCTTGAACGGTTCCTCACCGGCAAGGGTCTTGGCCTTGAGCGCACCAAGGTCGGCGACCGCTATGTCGTCGAGCATATGCGCCAGCACGATTACAATGTCGGTGGCGAACAGTCCGGCCATATCGTGCTGTCGGATTTCGGCACGACCGGCGACGGTCTCGTCGCGGCCCTTCAGGTGCTCGCCTGCGTCAAGCGCAACGGCAAGACGGTGAGCGAGGTGTGCAACCGCTTCGAGCCGGTGCCGCAGGTGCTAAAGAACGTGCGCATCCAGGCGGGCCAGCCGCTGGAGGATGCCGCGGTGCGCCAGGCGATCGCCGATGCCGAAAGCGAGCTCGCCAAGAGCGGCCGCCTGCTCATCCGCCCCTCCGGCACCGAACCGCTGATCCGCGTCATGGCGGAGGGCGACGACCGGGCGAAGGTGGAACGCATCGTCGACGACCTGGTCGCCGTGATCGGCTCCGTGCGCAACGCCGCCTGATCCTGTTCGATTCATCTATTCTTAAGGGCCGGTGCCGATGCGCCGGCCTTTTTCTTTTTTGCCGATGAAGTTCTTTGGAAGATTACTCGAATTTTAGGTGTTGTTTACCGAATTCGTGAACGCTCGTTAACAAAGACGGTAAATGTTTGTAGTTAATCGGCCCTTAACCTTTCCTCGCCATTATCCACTCCTGATCGAGGGACTTGGAATCCGGTGTGCCGGGCATGCCAAGCAAAAGCCTATTGGAGCAAGGCCATGAGGAAAGTTTTGAGTGGCGTCGTTGCGGTCCTGCTGACGGGCACGACCGGCTACGCAGCCGATATCTACCAGCCGGAGGTCGTCGAGGCGCCGGTTCAGGAAACCATCATCGAGACGGGCGGGTGGTATCTGCGCGGCGACACGGGCTGGTCCTACAACAAGCTGCGCGGCGCGAAATACTTCCAGGGCTCCAACGACCGCGTGCGTGAATTCGACTCCACGGACCTGAAGAGCGGCTTCACGCTCGGCG
Organism: Shinella sp. GW835-FHT14H05; assembly: GCF_058793575.1. NCBI lineage: Bacteria > Pseudomonadati > Pseudomonadota > Alphaproteobacteria > Hyphomicrobiales > Rhizobiaceae > Shinella > Shinella sp. GW835-FHT14H05. The sequence continues at coordinate 478,162 of NZ_JBXAFY010000001.1, forward strand.
GCGGTGTTGGTTACCAGATCAACGAGCACTTCCGCACGGACGTGACGCTCGACTACATGTTCAAGTCGAAGTTCAAGGGCTCGACCTCGGGCGGCTGCGGCGTTTCGCCGAACTGCACGTCGCGGGACGTCTCGTCGCTCACCGCGCTCAGCCTGCTCGCCAACGCCTATGTGGATATCGGCACCTACGGTTCGATCACGCCCTATGTCGGCGCCGGCATCGGCGGCACCTACGTGAACTGGAAGGGCCTCGACAACACCTCGTGCGACGACGGCGATCCGACGAACTGCGACCCGACCTTCCACCACCGCGGCAAGAAGAGCTGGCGCTTCACCTATGCGCTGATGGCCGGCGCCTCCGTCGACCTGACCTGCAACCTGAAGGCCGACCTCGGTTACCGCTTCCGCCATGTCACCAAGGGCAACATGTTCGGCTACAATGTCGGCGGCGGTCCGGGCCGCGACAAGGGCTTCTACAGCCACGAGGCGCGCGCTGGCCTGCGTTACTCCTTCAACGGCTGCGAACAGCAGGCCTATATTCCGCCGGTCGACATCCCGGTCGAGCAGCCGGTCTACAAATAAGCGGCATCACGCCAAACCTCTTCTAAAGGCCGCCCTTCGGGGCGGCCTTTTGTTTTGCCGATCGCCTGGAAAACCGGCCACTTAACCGTTTCTTCATTCCTTAAGATTTATGGTTAACCAACGGTGTAAGGCGGCCCCCGATGCGTGGCCTAGCACCCTCCACGCAACCGCCGGCCGTGCCGGCCTCAAGGGATGAGACCATGTTTCGTCGTATTGCACCGCTTGGCATCGCCGTTCTTGCCGGCCTCATCGCGACGAGCGCGCCGGCGAGCGACCTCGACATCATCAACGCGCCGGAAATCGACGTGTCCGAGAGTGGCGTGGCGGAAGGCTGGTATATCCGCGGCGATCTCGGTTATGCCGGCTGGGTCAACCATGACAAGCCGGACTACCGGATCGAGGCGTTCGGATCGACCTTTGCCGAGGGCGACTTCGACGATGCGCGCTTCTCCAAGCCGGTCTCCTACGGCGTCGGTATGGGCTACCAGTTCAACAATTTCCTGCGCGCCGATCTGACGACGGATTTCTTCAGCGGTTCGCTGCGCGGCGGTTCGGACATCGATTCGCCCTGCATCACGGCGCCGGCCGGCACGACCTGCCGCCTCGGCCAGAAGGCGGACTACAACGCTGCGCATCTCCTCGCCAACGGCTATGTGGACCTCGGCACCTATGCCGGCATCACGCCCTATGTCGGCGCCGGCGCGGGCGTGACCTACATGAACTGGGACAGCTTCCGGGCCAAGGCAAACTGCGAAAACGGCACGGGTTCCTGCGGCGGGCAGACCTTCGAAGAGCTCCGGGTGAAGGGCGGCGACAGCTGGCGCTTCACCTATGCGCTGATGGCGGGCGCCTCGGTCGATCTCACCAACCGCGTGAAGCTCGACCTCGGCTACCGCTTCACCGACATGGCGGGCGGCAAGATGTTTGGCGGCAGCACCGACGTGCCGGGCGTCGGCACGGTGAGCGCCCGCGGGCGTGACGACGGCTTCCAGAAGCACGAGATCCGCGCCGGCATTCGCGTTACCACCTGGTAATATCCATCCCATTGGTTTCTGGAGCGGCGCGTCGGGCAACCGGCGCGCCGTTTCCATTGCGCCGGATTATTTTTCGTTCGCGACATAATCCGCTTGACTTCAAAAGGTCTCTTCCATATTCACGGCGGCGGGACACTCCTCCCCAACGAGGAGCTATCTATCTGGAAGGATAGCAATCATGACGAAGACCGTCGCCGCTCCGGACGTGCGTCCGAACAACACCCATTTTTCTTCTGGCCCTTGCTCGAAGCGCCCCAACTGGTCGCTCGAAGCGCTTTCCGATGCCGCGCTCGGTCGTTCGCACCGCGCCAAGGTCGGCAAGACCAAGCTCAAGCAGGCCATCGACCTCACCCGTGAAATCCTGGAAGTGCCGGCGGATTACCGCATCGGCATCGTGCCGGCCTCCGATACCGGCGCCGTCGAGATGGCGCTGTGGTCGCTGCTCGGCCCGCGCGGCGTCGACATGGTCGCCTGGGAAAGCTTCGGCTCGGGCTGGGTTTCCGACGTGGTAAAGGAGCTGAAGCTCCCCGATACCCGCAAGATCACGGCCGATTACGGCCTGCTGCCCGACCTTTCCACGATCGATTTCGACCGTGACGTGGTCTTCACCTGGAACGGCACCACCTCTGGCGTGCGCGTCGCCAATGCGAACTTCATTCCCGCGGACCGTAAGGGTCTGACCATCTGCGACGCGACTTCGGCCGCGTTTGCCCAGAACCTCGATTTCGCCAAGCTCGACGTCGTCACCTTCTCCTGGCAGAAGGTGCTGGGCGGCGAGGGCGCGCATGGCGTCATCATCCTGTCGCCGCGGGCCGTCGAGCGTCTCGAAAGCTACACGCCTTCCTGGCCGATGCCGAAGATCTTCCGCATGACCAAGGGCGGCAAGATCATCGAGGGTATCTTCCAGGGCGAGACGATCAACACGCCCTCCATGCTCTGCGTCGAAGACTATATCGATGCACTCCTCTGGGCCAAGGAGATCGGCGGCCTCAAGGCGCTGATGGCGCGCGCTGATGCGAATGCCAAGGTGATCTTCGACTTCGTCGAGGCCAACGACTGGATTGCCAACCTGGCGAAAAAGCCGGAAACGCGCTCCAACACCTCGGTCTGCCTGACCATCGCCGACAAGGACGTGGCAGCGCTCGACGCCGATGCACAGGCCGCCTTTGCCAAGGGTCTCGTCGCCCTGCTCGAAAAGCAGGGTGTCGCCTATGACATCGGCGCTTACCGCGATGCCCCGTCGGGCCTGCGCATCTGGGCCGGTGCGACCATCGATACCGCGGACCTCGAAGCGCTGATGCCGTGGCTGACGTGGGCTTTCGAGACCCAGAAGGCGACGCTTGCCAAGGCTGCGGCCTGATTTTTTCGCGACCGGCTTCGTCCTTCGGGCGAAGCCACCTTTGATCTCATCTCCCTTTATTTACCGCAATTCCGGACGGAAAACCGCTTCACACTTTTCCTGGAATTGCTTCACCCAATTGAAGGAGGCCTCCCATGGCACCTCGCGTACTCGTATCCGATGAACTGTCGGAAACCGCCGTCCAGATCTTTCGCGATCGCGGCGTCGATGTCGATTTCCAGCCGCAGCTCGGCAAGGACAAGGACAAGCTCGCCGAGATCATCGGCAACTATGACGGCCTCGCCATCCGCTCCGCCACCAAGGCGACGGAAAAGCTGATCGCGGCGGCGACCAACCTCAAGGTCATCGGCCGCGCCGGCATCGGCGTCGACAACGTCGATATCCCGGCCGCCTCGCGCCGCGGCATCATCGTCATGAACACGCCCTTCGGCAATTCGATCACCACGGCGGAACACGCGATCGCCCTGATGTTCGCCGTCGCCCGCCAGCTTCCCGCCGCCGACACCTCCACGCAGGCCGGCAAGTGGGAGAAGTCGAAATTCATGGGCGTCGAGATCACCGGCAAGACGCTCGGCGTCATCGGCGCCGGCAATATCGGCTCGATCGTCTGCTCGCGCGCCATTGGCCTCAAGATGCACGTCATCGCCTATGACCCGTTCCTCTCAAAGGAGCGCGCCGAGGAAATGGGCGTGAAGAAGGTCGAGCTCGACGAACTGTTCGCCGAGGCCGATTTCATCACCATGCACGTGCCGCTGACGGACAAGACCCGCAACATCATCGATGCGGCGGCGATCGCCAAGATGAAGGACGGCGTGCGCATCGTGAACTGCGCCCGCGGCGGCCTCGTCGTCGAGGCGGATCTCGCCGAAGCGCTGAAGTCCGGCAAGGTCGCCGGCGCCGGCTTCGACGTCTTCGAAGTCGAACCCGCCAAGGAAAGCCCGCTCTTCGGCCTGCCGAACGTCGTCTGCACGCCGCATCTCGGCGCCTCGACCACGGAAGCGCAGGAGAATGTCGCCCTGCAGGTCGCCGAACAGATGTCGGATTACCTGGTGCGTGGTGCCGTTTCCAACGCCATCAACATGCCATCGATCACCGCCGAGGAAGCGCCGATCCTGAAGCCGTTCATCCGGCTTGCCGACGTGCTCGGCGCCTTCGTCGGCCAGGTCACGGAAAGCGCGATCAAGGAAATCGAGATCCTCTACGACGGCGCGACCGCGACGATGAACACCAAGGCGCTGACTAGTGCTGCACTTGCCGGTCTCATCCGCACCCAGGTTTCCGACGTCAACATGGTTTCGGCGCCGGTCATGATCAAGGAAAAGGGCGTCATCCTGTCCGAGGTCAAGCGCGACAAGTCGGGCGTCTTCGACGGCTACATCCGCCTGACCGTCAAGACGGAGAACCAGACGCGGTCGATCGCCGGCACCGTCTTCTCCGATGGCAAGCCGCGGTTCATCCAGATCAAGGGCATCAACCTCGACGCTGATGTGGGCAACCACATGGTCTACATCACCAACACGGACGTTCCCGGCATGATCGGCTTCATCGGCACGACGCTCGGTGCGGCCGGCGTCAACATTGCGAACTTCCAGCTTGGCCGCGACAAGCAGGGCGGCGATGCGATCGCGCTGCTCTATGTCGATGCCGCCCTCTCCGACGATGTGCTGAACAAGCTGCGCACCAACGACGCGATCCGCCAGGTCAAGTCGCTGGTCTTCAACGTCGACTAAACTTCGTCCTCCCAAGACGAAAAGAAACCCGCCGGCTCATCCGGCGGGTTTTTTGTTGTCCTTCGGCCGGCCCCACTCGGCAATGGCGATGCCGCCGAGCACGAGGAGGAGGGCGACGACGTGGAAGGAGTAGAGCGTCTCGCCGATCAGCAGCACGGAGAGAATGGTGCCGAAGACGGGGATGGCGTTGATGAAGAGGCCGGCCCGGTTGGCGCCGATCATCTCGACGCCGCGCACGTAGAGAACCTGCGAGAGCAGCGACGGGAAAATGCCGGCATAGAGCACGATCGCCCAGCCGGTCGTATCCGGGAAGATCGCAGCACCACGCGACAGTTCCCAGAAGAACAGCGGGATGGCGCTCAAGAGCGCGCCGAAGGCGGGGGCGGCAATGAAACTCTGCCAGTGCAACTCCGGCTTCCAGCGCAGCGACACGGTATAGGCCGCGTAGACGATGGCCGCGCAGAGCATCAGCGCATCGCCGAAGTTGAATTCCAGCTCCGCCAGTGCCGAGAATTCGCCATGAGCGGCTGTTACAAGCACGCCGATGAGCGTGACGCTGAAGCCGACGATCTGGGCGATGGAGGCCTGGATGCGGAACAGCACGAAGTTGAAGACGAAGATCAGCATGGGAATGCCGGCCTGCTCGATGACGGCATTGATGGCGCTGGTATAGCCCAGCGCGGTATAGAGCAGGGCATTGAAGGCCGTGAAGCCGAAAATGCCGTAGAGCAGAAGCTGGAGCCAGTGCTTGCGGATCATCGGCCAGTCGCGCTTCACCTGCGGCATCATGAAGGCGAGGATGATGATGAGCGCGACGATCCAGCGATAGGTCGTCAGCACCATCGGGCTGACATGGCCGACCGCCAGTTTGCCCGCCACCGAGTTCGCGCCCCAGAAAAGGGCGGTGACGCTGAGATAGAAATAGGCTCTGCTGTTCAAGGCGGGGTGATCCGGACGGTGGAGGGAAGGGCGCGGGGTGCGTCGGCAGGCGGCCCACATAAGGCGAAAAAGCGCGGAATGTCATGTAAAAAGCGGATTGTGGCCGTCATAACAGGGTCGCATTCCCAAAGACAACACAGTATAGATGCGCGGGTTTGTGTCAGGCACGCGGCTATCCGCTTGCGAATACGGGAAAGATGAAATGACGAACGTCGTGGTGGTCGGATCGCAATGGGGTGACGAAGGCAAGGGCAAGATTGTCGACTGGCTTTCCGAACGCGCGGATGTCATCGTCCGCTATCAGGGCGGCCACAATGCGGGTCATACCCTGGTTATCGATGGCGTGAGCTACAAGCTGGCTCTGCTGCCGTCCGGCCTCGTGCGCGGCAAGCTCAGCGTCATCGGCAACGGCGTCGTCGTCGATCCCCACCACTTCGTCGCCGAAATCGAGAAGTTGCGCGCCCAGGGCGTGAACATCACGCCGGAGATCCTGCGCATCGCCGACAATGCCCCGCTCATCCTGTCGCTGCACCGTGACCTGGACGGTTTCCGCGAAGATGCCGCCTCCAACAGCGGCACGAAGATCGGCACGACACGGCGCGGCATTGGCCCGGCCTATGAAGACAAGGTCGGCCGTCGCGCCATCCGCGCCATCGATCTGGCCGACAGGCAAGCGCTGCCGGCGAAGATCGACCGGCTGCTGACCCATCACAATGCGCTGCGGCGCGGCCTCGGCTTGCCGGAAATCTCGGTGGAATCGATCGAGAAGGAACTGATGGAAGTCGCCGACCGGGTGCTGCCCTATGTCGACCAGGTCTGGCGTATTCTCGATGACCACCGCAAGGCCGGTTCCCGCATCCTTTTCGAAGGGGCGCAGGGCGCGCTGCTCGACAACGACCACGGCACCTATCCCTTCGTGACCTCGTCGAACACGGTTGCCGGACAGGCTGCCGCCGGTTCCGGCCTCGGCCCGACGGCGATCGGTTACGTTCTCGGCATCACCAAGGCCTACACGACCCGCGTCGGCGAGGGGCCGTTCCCGTGCGAACTCGATGACGAGATCGGCAAGCACCTTTCGACCGTCGGCCGCGAAGTCGGCGTGAATACCGGCCGTCCGCGCCGCTGCGGCTGGTTCGATTCGGTTCTCGTGCGCCAGACCGTGAAGACTTCGGGCATCACGGGCATCGCGCTCACCAAGCTCGACGTTCTGGATGGTCTCGACGAGTTGAAGATCTGCGTCGCCTACAAGCTTGACGGCAAGGAAATCGACTATCTTCCGGCAAGCCAGGGCCAGCAGGCCCGCGTCGAGCCGGTCTATATCACGCTCGAAGGCTGGAAGGAATCGACGGTCGGCGCGCGCAGCTGGGCGGACCTGCCGGCCCAGGCGATCAAATATGTACGACAGGTCGAAGAGTTGATCGGCGCCCCCGTCGCCCTGCTTTCGACCAGTCCGGAGCGGGAGGACACGATACTTGTGACCGACCCGTTTGAGGACTAATCTCAAGCTCAACACCAGTTCCGTGACGTATTCCAATGAGATAGCGAGCGGACACGACGGAAAGTTCTGATGGCGGATTTTGTAGCAGTCATTCGGAGGGCCGTGGACGGCCTCTCGGACAATAATGCCGAGATGCGGCAGAAGGTTTACGAGAAGGCGCGCGGTGCCGTGCGCCGGCAACTCGAATCCATGAACCCGCGCCCTTCCGATGACCTGGTGAAACGTCAGCTCGACAAGCTCGAAGCGGCGATCGACAGCGTCGAGATAGACCATGCCGAGGCGCTTCCCGCCGACGATGTCGCACCGGAACCCGTCGAGGATATCCTCCAGCCGGAGCCGGTGGCGGAAGAACCCGTTGCCGTCAACGAGCCGGAAGAGGCGGTCGCGGAAGCGGAACCGGAGCAGCACGACGAGCCGGTGGAGCATGTCCACGAGGCGCCGGTCGAGCCGGTGATCGAAGACGAGCCGGTTGCCGAAACCACCATCGAGCCCGAACCCGAGCCGGTTGTCGAGGAAGAGCGCGTCGCGGACGAGCCGCAGCCGGTTGCTGCCGAGGCGCATAGCGAGCCGTCCTGGCATGTCGAGGCCGCGCCCGCCGACGACTACGTGCCCTCCTGGCAGGAGCCGGAGCCGGATCGCCCCGTGGAAGCCGAAGCGGTGGAGACCGTCGCGGCCGTGGAGCCGGAGGCCCGGGTCTACCCGGTTCACGACGAGAAGCTACCCGAAGCCGAGCCGGTCGCGGATGCCCGCATGCCCTCGGCGGAAGCCCAGTGGAACTGGAACGAGGCCGCACCCGTCGCGGTCGATGTTGAAAAACACGAGCCGACGCCGGCGGTGGCCAGCGATCCGCTCGCCTGGGACTGGCCGGACGACAAGGCTGCCCAGCCGGACGCCGAGCGGGAAAAAACCGCCAAGACCCAGGAATGGGGCGATCTCGACGACCTTCTCGGCCATACGCCGAAGGCCGGCGTCGCCGCCGCATCCACCGTGGCGGCGGCCACCACTGCCGAGGCCACACCATCCACGCCCGCTTTCGAGCCGGCTCGTGCGCCGCAGCGCTCCTTCCGCGCCGAGCCGCGCAAGTCGCGCATCAATCTTGGCGCGCTTGCCGCCGTGATCGCGCTCATCGCCATCGTTGGCGGCGTGGGTGCCGGCTACTGGTTCAACCGCGATACCGTCAACGGCTGGGTCAACGAGCGCATCGCCTCGTTCACCGCGCCGTCGACCGAGACGCCGGCCGAGACCCAGCAGCAGACCACCGACACCGCCGAAGGCGGCCGCAACCTGCCGGCCAACACCACGCCGGCCGACACGGCCGAGACGACGGACAATGCCGCCGGCACGACCACAGCGAACACCGAGGTGGCCTCTGCCACGCCGACCGGCAACGGCAAGTTCACCCAGCGCCTGCTGACGGATGGCACCGAAGTGGACGAAGGCCCGGCGGCAGCGCTGGACGGCGCAACGCCGGAAGAGGGCAAGTCGGTTGCCGCCCAGTCGACGGAAACCGCGGGCGTGGTAACCGAGGACGGCGCGGCCGCCGCGGGCACCACCGGCGCGGGCACGACCACGACGGACGGCACGACGCAGACGCCGGCCGGCACCACTGGCACCGGCACCGCGACCACGACGGATACGCAGACACCCGCAACCACCGGCGAGCAGCCGGCCGCCATCGGCGTCACGCAGAAAATGTTCCTCTATGAGGAGCGCCTCGGCCAGACGGCGCCGACGGCGATCGAAGGCACGGTCGCCTGGTCGAGCGCGGAAGAATCGCCGGGTGGCGAGGCCAAGGCCGAGCCGGTGGTGCGCGCGCAGATCAACGTGCCCTCCAAGGGCCTGACCGCGCTGATCACCTTCCGCCGCAACGGCGACCGATCCCTGCCGGCAAGCCATCTCGTCGAGCTCGTCTTCTCGCTGCCGGAGAATTTCGAAGGCGGCGGCATCGAGAGCGTGCAGCGCGTGGCGATGAAGCGGACCGAGCAGGACCGGGGCGATGCGCTGATCGCGGTGCCGGCGAAGATCACCGACGACTTCCACATGATCGCCCTCAACGACTTCCCGGAGGCGATCGCCAAGAATACCGAACTCCTGCGCACGCGCAGCTGGATCGATATTCCGATCACCTACCGCAACGGCCGGCGCGCGCTGATGACGCTCGACAAGGGCACGGCGGGCACGGAAGCCTTCGACACGGTGATGAAAGCCTGGACGACGCTCGGCGCGGCCGGCAGCCAGTAAGGCCGCTCGCTTCTCACAACAAAAAAGGCCCGGCATCGCTGCCGGGCCTTTTCGTTTGGATTATCGCTTCGCGCTTCAGGCGTCTTCGATGACGCGCACCGCGCGGGCCTGTTCGGCCGCATATTTCTGCACGGCTTCCTGCACCTTCTCGAAGGCGCGGACCTCGATCTGGCGCACGCGCTCGCGGCTGATGTCGAACTCGGACGACAGCTCTTCCAGCGTCACCGGATCTTCGGCGAGGCGGCGGGCCTCGAAGATGCGGCGTTCGCGGTCGTTCAGCACGCCCATGGCGCGCGCCAGCATGGCGCGGCGGGTGTCCAGCTCGTCCTGCTCGATCAGCGTCTGTTCCTGGCTGTCGTGGTCGTCGACGAGCCAATCCTGCCACTGGCCGGATTCGCCTTCGCCGGCCTTGATGGGCGCGTTGAGTGAGGCATCGCCGGTGAGGCGCTGGTTCATCGAGACGACTTCGTCTTCCGAAACCTTCAGCTTGGTCGCGATTTCCTTGACCTGGTCGGGCTTCAGGTCGCCGTCGTTGATCGCCTGGATCTTGCTTTTCATGCGGCGCAGGTTGAAGAACAGGCGCTTCTGGTTGGCAGTCGTGCCCATCTTCACCAGCGACCACGAGCGCAGGATATATTCCTGGATCGAGGCCTTGATCCACCACATGGCATAGGTCGCCAGACGGAAGCCGCGTTCCGGGTCGAACTTCTTGACGGCCTGCATCAGGCCGACATTGCCCTCGGAAACGACTTCGCCGATCGGCAGGCCGTAGCCGCGATAGCCCATGGCGATCTTGGCCACGAGCCGAAGATGGCTGGTGACGAGCTCATGCGCCGCCGTGCGGTCGCCGTGCTCCTGGTAACGCTTGGCGAGCATGTATTCCTGCTGCGGCTCAAGCATTGGAAACTTGCGGATTTCATCGAGATAGCGGTTGAGACCACCTTCTCCGGCCGTGATCGACGGCAGCGTATTGCGGGCCATTCAGCACCCCTTTCTGAAGCGGCTTCCATTCGGCAAGCCTTGGTACGGAGCACGATCCTCTGAAACCGGATCCCCGTCAGCAACCATGCTCCCCAGTGGGTCATGGCGACCCCACTGAGTGTACAGATAGGTATGGCGAAACAATGGTTCAAGCGTCCGCGAGTTTCACGGATACGTGAAAGCGGGCCGGGCGAAACGGATTTTTCGATACATTCCCAAGGTGGGGTTTTGTACCCGGAAATCAAGGCTTGGTGGTATTTTCCACTGCGCGCAGCGCCAAAATCAGTCGTTCGAGATCCTCCGGCGGCGGCGCTTCGAAATGCATGGTCTCGCCGGTGGCGGGATGCTCGAACTGCAGCATGAAGGCGTGCAGCGCCTGCCGGCGGAAACCGTTGACGACGTTGCGCGCCTCGTCCGGCAGGCGGTTCGCCTTGGTCTTGAAGGCGGCGCCATATTCCGGGTCGCCGACCAGCGGGTGGCCGATATGGGCCATGTGCACGCGGATCTGGTGCGTGCGGCCGGTTTCGAGATGGCATTCCACGAGGGAGGCGAGGCTGGTGGCGTCGGGAGTCTCCCCGTAGCGCTCGACCACTTCGTAGTGGGTGATCGCCTCGCGGGCATCGTCGGCGTCCTCGCGCTTCACCGCGCGTTTGGTGCGATCGTTGCCGCGGCCGAGCGGCGCGTCGATGGTGCCTTTCAGCTGACGCGGGCGGCCCCAGACGACCGCCTGGTAGGCGCGCTCCAGCGGGCCGGTGCGGCCGTGGTCGGCGAACTGGTCGGAGAGGTGGCGGTGCGCGGCGTCGTTCTTGGCGACGACCATGACGCCGCTTGTCTCCTTGTCGAGCCGATGCACGATGCCGGGACGGCGCACGCCGCCGATGCCGGAAAGGGTTTTGCCGCAATGGTGGATGAGCGCGTTGACCAGCGTGCCCGTCCAGTTGCCGGCGCCGGGATGCACGACGAGGCCCGCCGGCTTCACCAGCACGATCAGGTCGTCATCCTCGTAGAGCACGTCGATCGGGATGTCTTCGGCCTGTGGCTCGGGATCGCGCGGCTCTGGCAGGGCGATCTCGACGCGGTCGCCGGGGTGGACCTTGCGCTTCGGCTCGCCGACCGCCGTTCCGTTGACCAGCACGGCCCCTTCCTCGATCAGCGCCTTGATGCGGTTGCGCGAAAAATCACCGGCGAGTGTGGCCGCGAGCCAGGCGTCGATGCGTCCTTCGGCGTCTTCCGGCACCGTCAGGACTTTTCTTGTCGCCTCGGCTTCTTTAAAGGGGTCGGTCATCGTTCAACTCAGCTCATTGCCGGAAGGTCGCCTTGCCATGTCCAACATCGAAAACGACGATCAGGAAGACAAGCCGCTCGACCCGGTGATGGAAAACGTTCGTCGCAAGATGATGCGCCTGCAACTGGTCTCGGGCGGCATCATGCTTTTGATGTTCATGGCGGTGCTTGCGGCCATTGTCTACAAGATCAACACGCGCGAAAGCAAGCCGGAAGCCGCCGTCGCTGGCGGCGTTGCCGTGCCGAGCGATGCACCGGTCAAGGCGACCGCGACGCTGCCCGATGGTTTCGCCGTCTCGGCCGTGTCGCAGTCGGCCGGCCAGATCCTGTTCTACGGCGTGATGGCGGACGGCGTGCGCAAGGCCTTCCTCTTCGACATCGCGGCAAGCCGCATCGTCGCGGAGATCGACGTCAAGGGCAACTGATCCGCCATGGCGGCCGAACCGCTCCGCATAGAAGATCCAGCCGATCCGCGCATTGCCGGCTTCGTCTCGATCCGCGAGCGCGATCTCACGGGCCGCGACGGCCTGTTCATCGCCGAGGGCACGGTGGTGCTGCGCATGCTCGGCAGCGCGCGGGCGCGGCAAAACGGCTTTGCCGCCGAGGCGATCCTGCTTCTTGAAAGCCGTGTCGCCGGCGTCGCCGAGGTGCTTGCCGCCTTTCCGGAGACCGTGCCGGTCTATGTCGCTGCGGCGCCCGTCTTCGATGCGATTGCCGGCTTCAACATGCATCGCGGCGTGCTGGCGCTCGGCCGCAAGCCGGCGCAGGCGACGCCACTGCTGCCATCGCTGCAGGAAAAGAGCCTCGTGCTCGCCGGCTGCGGCCTCTCCAACCATGACAATGTCGGTTCGATCTTCCGCAATGCTGCGGCCTTCGGCGCGGATGCGGTGTTTCTCGACGAGACGAGCTGCGATCCGCTTTACCGCAAGGCGATCCGGGTTTCCGTCGGCTCCGTGCTGACGGTGCCGTTTTCGCGCGGGCTCGCTGCCGAGGCGATGCTGCGGGGCCTCGCCGAAGCAGGCTACGAGATCTGGGGTCTTTCGCCACGCGGTGCGGTTCCGGTAGGGGAAATCCCGTCAGCGCGAAAGATCGCGCTCGTGCTCGGCACGGAAGGCGAGGGGCTGCCGGAAACCATCCTGTCCTCCTTCCGCACGGCGCGTATTCCGCAACGGCCGGGACTGGACAGCCTCAATGTCGCGACGGCGAGCGGCATCGCGCTCTACCAGATCGCGCTCACCATGGGGCGTGTCGCCTAGCAGCGCACGCCGTCCCACAATTCGTTCGGCGAGCCGGTCTGATCCTGCCATTTGCCGGTGAAGCCGCTGTAATCCGGCCTGATGGTGATGAAGAGCTTGCCGGTGCCATACATGTCGCGCCAGTCGAGCCGGCGGTCGAGGCCTTTGCCGGGTGGGTCTTCCGTCAGCGTGCCGGTGCTCCGGCCGTCGCCGTCGGCGAATTCGTAGGTGCCGGTCAGCCGGCCGTCGCCTGTCAGCGATAGCACGGTGATCGCCTCGACCAGGTCGCCATTACTCCACAGCCGGCCGCAATAGCGCCCGTCGATGCTCATCGCCTGCTTGGGCGAGGGGGCGGTCGCGCCGGAAATGCCGATCACCAATGCCAGGATTGCTGCCTTCATGCCGCCCTCCGGGGACGTTTCAAGCTTCGTCGCCGCTGATCTGCTCGCGCACGCGCTGGGCGAGGCTGCGTTCGTCGCCGTCGAGCGCCGGGTCGATCGTGGCGATGAGATCGTGCACCGGCGAGCCGGCACCCTCGCGTGCCGCCGTCAGCACGATCATCTTGCTGGCGAGATCGGCCATTTCCTCGCGCAGTGCGGCGTCGTTGTCGCCGGTTTTCGCGGCGAGCAGCCGTTCCGAAAGCGCCGTGCCCTGGTTGCGCACGTCCTCTTCCAGCGCGCCGATGTCGATCGGCGGCGGTACCAGCTTTTCTGTGCGGCGGGCGGAAATGCGGCTCGTTGCGATGGTGCGGGCAAGTCCGGTGGACCGCATCGCTTTCACCGTGTCCTTGTTTTCCGCTGTCAACGTCTTCACCTTGTCGCGCAGGCGGTTGATTTCCGCGATGCGCCGTTCGATTGCATTGTCCTTGTCGGCGCTGCCGGCGAGCTCGCGCGTCAGCCGCGTTTCCAGCTGGCGCACGCGGCCCTCTTCGCGCGAAAGGCGAATTTCCAGCGATTTTGCCGCCTGGCTCGCCGTCTTGATGTCCTCGCGCAGCTTGTCGCGCTCGTCCTTGAGATTGCCGATGCGGCTCTTCAGGTTTTCCATCGCCGTGTCGCGGGTGGCGAGGTCGATCTTCATATTGTCGAGGTCCGCTTCGAGATGGTCGATGCGGCCGTGCAGGCTCTCGATGTCGGCTTCCTTGCCGCGGATCTCGCGGTCGGCGGTCGACAGCGCGGTCTTCAACTGCTCGGTCTTCATTTCCTCGCGGCGCAGCGCCGAGCGCATGTCGCCGGCCTCGATGTTCATGTCGGCGATCTGGGCGTGCAGTTCGGCGTTTTCCGTGCCGATCGCCGCCGCCTGCGCCAGCAGTTTCTCGTTGCGCACCATTTCCAGCGTGTGTTTTTCGCGCTCGCGGCGCACGCTCTGCGACAGGCGGGCGTTTTCCGCCGCATAGGCGGCGCGGGCCATGTCTTTTTGCGCCCGTACTTCCTGCGGGCTCAGCGGCATCGTGGCGCGCATGCGCTCTTCGGTGAACTTGACGACGCGTTTCTGGATGGCCGGCGCGACGAGCAGACCGGTCAGCGTGGCGGCGAGAAAGCCGAGCGCGAAGAGAAGGGCATACTCGATCACAGGTCCACTCGTTCCAAAACGGCCCAAAACGGTTCAAGCAAGCGCACTATAGCGGCTCACCCGAACTTTCACAGGGGGATGCCCGGCGAAATCAACTCTCGGTTAACCTGACGGGCGAGGGCCGCCGTTCATTCGACCAAGGGGGCGATCAGAAGGGATTCCAGGTCGGCTCGCGGGTGAGCTTCAGGTAGCCGGCATTGATGCCGATGCGGGCGCCGACGCCCGTGCGGATCGGCACGAGCACGACGTCGCGGTTGACATTGACCTGCATGCCGACGCCTGCAATGACATAGGCCGAGCCGGAAACGCCACCGTAGCGCTCATAGAGCGCATTGACGTCGGGCAGATTGTAGACGAGCATCATGGTGCGGCTGCCCTGGCCGCCCCAGTCGAGGCCGAGCGACGGGCCTTGCCAGAACACCGAATGCTGGCCGGCATTCTTGGTGTTCAGCGTGCCCTCGCCATAGGTCAGGCCCGCGACGAAGGCGCCGGACCCTTCCTGGCCGAGAATGTAGCCGTTGGGCAGGCCGTGGGATTCGAAAGCACGTTCGACCACCTTGGCAAGGCCACCCGAGGTGGAGCCGAAGAAGCCGTGGCCGGCATCGACGATTTCCTGCATGGAATATTGGCCGTTGCTCTGCTGTGCCTGAGCCGGCAAAATCCAGAAGAGCGCCAGCAGCGCCGTTGTGACGATCCTGAACGCCGTCGTGACCGTTTTTGAAACACGCATGTCCCGTTCGCCTTCCTTCATGTCTCGGCCCCGTTCCATGCAGCAATTTGATCCGATCGTCTTAACAATCGGTTTACCAAATGTGGTGTCATTATGGCTGTCTTCAATTCGGGTACGCCTCGCGCAATTCCGACGTGTTATGCGTCGCGCAGGATGCCCGCGACAGTGCCCTGTGAGGCCGCCGCGTTGCAAGAATACGTGGACCTGGGAGAAATTTATGGCGAAAAATCCGAACCTTACGCTGACCGGTCCCGATCTGGCAGCGCTTCTTTGCAGCCGCGTCTGCCATGACGTCATCTCGCCCGTCGGCGCGATCAACAACGGGCTGGAACTGCTCGACGAGGGCGGCGCTGATTCGGAGGCGATGGACCTCATCCGCACCAGCGCGCTGAATGCCTCCGTCCGGCTGAAGTTCGCACGGCTCGCTTTCGGCGCCTCCGGCTCGGTTGGCGCATCCATCGATACGGGCGAGGCGGAAAAGGCGGCGCGCGATTTCGCCGTCGCCGAGAAGAAGACCGAGATCACCTGGACGGGGCCGCGCGCCATCGTCGCGAAGAACCGGGTCAAGCTGCTGCTCAACCTGTTTCTCGTCGCCTACGGCGCCATCCCGCGCGGCGGCTCGATCGACGTGACGCTGGAGAACCCGGAAACGGACGCTGTCTTCAAGCTCACCGCCAAGGGCCGTATGCTGCGCGTGCCGCCGAAATTCATGGAGATCCTCTCCGGCACGCCGGAAGAGTCGGTCGACGCCCATTCCATCCAGCCCTATTACACGGTGCTGCTGGCGGATGAGGCGGGCATGCAGCTCGACGTGGCGGCTTCGCCCGAAGAGATCGTCTTTTCCGCCCGCGTGGTCGCCGCCGAGGCGTAAAACAATGCGGCCAGGGTTTGTTAACCATGGCCGCTAACGCTTTGTTTGCCAGCCGCCGGTACAGTTGCAACCTGTAATCTTCCCGCAGCTCAAGAGCGGGAGACCCTAGGAGCAGCTAATGCAGCGGTTGATGATCGCCGATGGTTCCGACGTCGTCCGTAAGGTCGGCAAGCGTATTCTCTCCGGTTTCAATTTCCTCGTGCTGGAAGCGTCGAGCTCGCTCGAAGCGCTGGTGCGTTGCGAGGCGGAGCTGCCGAACATCATCATCGTCGATGCGACGATGGACGGTGCGATCGAGCTGATCGGCAATATCCGCAACCTGCCGCAGGGCAAGTCGGTGCGCATCTACTATTGCGTGGTCGAGGCGGACCTCAAGAAGATGATGATGGGCAAGCGCGCCGGTGCCGACGACTTCCTGCTGAAGCCGTTCGACCGCAAGATCCTGACCCAGGTCTTCGGCAATCTTTCGATCGCCGCCTGAAACGACCGACCTTAATCTGACGACATCAACGCGGCCGCTCGTGAAGAGCCGGCCGCGTTTTTCGTTCCGGGCTTATCTCCCTGACACACAACGAAAAAACCCGCCGGCAAAGCGGCGGGTTGGAATTTTGGAGCGGGGAGGGTGGTATCAGGCGCTTTCGGCGAAGTCGCCATCGGGCTCGCGCAGCACGTAGCCGCGGCCCCAGACCGTCTCGATATAGTTCGCGCCGCCGGCGGCGTTCGCAAGCTTCTTGCGCAGCTTGCAGATGAAGACGTCGATGATCTTCAGTTCCGGCTCGTCCATGCCGCCATAAAGGTGGTTCAGGAACATTTCCTTGGTGAGCGTGGTGCCCTTGCGGAGCGAAAGCAGCTCCAGCATCTGGTATTCCTTGCCCGTCAGGTGGACGCGCTGGCCACCGACCTCGACCGTCTTGGCATCGAGGTTGACGATGAGTTCGCCCGTCGAGATGACCGACTGGGCATGGCCCTTGGAACGGCGCACGATGGCGTGAATGCGGGCGACGAGCTCGTCCTTGTGGAAGGGCTTGGTCATGTAGTCGTCGGCACCGAAGCCAAGGCCGCGCACCTTGTCCTCGATGCCGGCCATGCCGGAGAGGATGAGGATCGGCGTCTTGACCTTGGACAGGCGAAGCGTGCGCAGAACCTCGTAACCCGACATGTCGGGGAGGTTCAGATCGAGCAGGATGATGTCGTAATCGTACAACTTGCCCAGATCGACACCTTCCTCGCCGAGGTCGGTGGTATACACATTAAAACTTTCGGACTTCAGCATCAATTCGATGCTCTGCGCCGTCGCGCTGTCGTCCTCAATGAGTAGAACCCGCATATCTGTCCCCTTTTCCGCCGCTCAAGGTTTCTGGCCCCCTACGCGATACGGATCCAGTCGTTGCCTGATTTGGAGGCTGCCACGAAATGGTTAACAAATCCTGATTCACTTTGGCAAGATGCATCGATCTGTTAATTATTTTAGGCAGGCTCCTGATTTTATGGATGAATCAGAATTGTGTCTCTTAATATGTTCCTTCAAGAAACACAGCTAACCGACTCTTTCGACTCATCAATGCGCCCCACCTCTTTTTTGCGAACCGCATTTACTGAGCCTTAAATCCTCGCACCTATGATTAACGATGCCCGTAAACGAAAGGTTACCAGCGGTAGGGTTTTATTAATATCGCTGAATTTTTTTCGGGGCCTGGTGCGTTTTGCCGGGTTTCGGGCGCAAGACGGCTTCCGGCGTGTGGAAAACACCGCGCTTCGGGGGCTGATTTGGAATGCGGAGTGCGTGGTTGCCGAGAGAATCAGGCCGCCATTCGCTCCAATGCCGGGGTCTCGCTATCCACGGGAGTATTGCGTATGAAGTCGCGTGAGAGCCTAGTTCGCCTGAAGGAATTTCAGGTGAAAGACAAGAGACGGCAGCTGGCCCAGCTTCAGTTGATGATGTCCGAATTCGAACGGATGTCGAAGGAACTGGAAACCCAGATCGCCATCGAGGAAAAGAAGTCCGGGATCACCGATCCCAACCACTTCGCTTATCCCACCTTCGCCAAGGCAGCGCGTCAGCGCTCCGACAATCTTCAGGTCTCCATTCGGGAACTGAAGGTGCAGCAGGATGCGGCGGAACTGGCACTGGAAGAGGCGGAGGCGGAGTTCGCCAAGGCTTCGGCGCTGGAAGAGCGCGACAACGCGGTTCGGCTTCGCGCCTGATCCGTTTCAATTCGAAGGACCTTCGCGAGCGGCCGGAAGACCGCTCACGAGGGTTCTTCGCGTTGCGTCAATTTCCG
Organism: Shinella sp. GW835-FHT14H05; assembly: GCF_058793575.1. Lineage (NCBI taxonomy): Bacteria > Pseudomonadati > Pseudomonadota > Alphaproteobacteria > Hyphomicrobiales > Rhizobiaceae > Shinella > Shinella sp. GW835-FHT14H05. The sequence continues at coordinate 496,497 of NZ_JBXAFY010000001.1, forward strand.
TTTAGAGATTGACGACGTCCTGCCAGTCTTTGTGGCGCATGGCCTGCGCCCGGAAGAAGGGGCAGAGCGGCATGATCTTCCAGCCACCCGCCCGCGCCGCCTCCACCGCATGGGCCGCCAGCGCCTGGCCGACGCCCTTGCCGCGCAGCGCATCCGGCACGCCGGTATGATCGACGATGACGAGCTTCGGCGAGGTGCGCGAATAAGTCACCTCCGCTTCGTGCCCTTCGACGATGGTGGAATAGCGGCCCTTCGAGCCGGTTTCTTCGTCCTTGATATCCATGATGGTCCTCGCTTGCGGTTGCGTTGGCGCCATCCTTTCCTGTCCCGGCGGATCCGGCAAGCCATCCGGATGTGAACGGAGTGTGCTGCGTCAGAGCCTGGCGAATGCTATGCAGGACGCATCGAAACCTCCGACGTGTGCCCATGATTCTCGCCGTACCCGCTCTTCTCGTGCTCTCCGCGCTGTTCCTGGCCTTCGGTCTCGTCCTGCCGCTCGTGCGCTTCGAAAAACTGTATTTCTTCAACGAGACGCCCTCGCTGATCGATATCGTCGTCTCGCTCTGGGTGCAGGGCAGCGGCGCGCTGGCCGTGCTGGTCGGCCTGTTTTCCATCGTCTTCCCGGTCATCAAGCTCTTCGCCATAGCGCTGGAGGCGACCGCGCCGACGCCGGCTGACGGCAAGGCGAACTGGATCGCCCGGCTGCTTCCGCTGCTCGGCAAATGGTCGATGATGGATGTGATGCTGGTGGCGCTGGTCATCGTCGCGGCGAAGACGAGCGGCATGGCCTCGGCCTTCACCCAGCCCGGCCTGTGGTTCTACGCCGCCTCGGCCATCATGACCGGGCTCCTGCAGATGAAGCTGCAACCGCGCTGAATATTGATAAAAAGAACTACGGCTGCGCAAGGCGCAGCCGTAGGGGTCTTGATCAAAAATGGGACGCTAGTGGCGGTATTGCTGGATGCGCGTGGTGCGCAGGCCAGCAAGGCCATGGTCGTTGATGGAGGACTGCCAGGAGAGGAATTCTTCGACCGTCAGCGTATAACGTTCACAGGCTTCTTCGAGGCTCAAGAGCCCGCCGCGCACCGCGGCGACGACTTCTGCCTTCCGGCGAATCACCCAGCGCCGCGTATTAGCCGGCGGCAGATCGGCAATTGTCAGAGGGCTGCCATCGGGGCCGATGACGTATTTAACGCGTGGTCGTATCAGATCGGTCATTGGACTCTCTACATAAACTCAAGACCATATCCCCGGACTGTAGCTTGCCACATTTAAGATTTGCCTAAACGCATGCTAACAATTTTCTAATCATTTGAGCGGCTTCGCCGATCGTGCGGGGCTCTGTAAGCGCTGGTTTCCGTTACGTTTGTCTATGCGCGCTCGCGCAGAGCCTGCATGGGAGCCATGCAAATAAAACGTTTCTCTTTTATTCAAATACTGCTAATAAGCCCCAAAATTTGGGGGCGGCATCGTTGATGTCACCGGAAGCCCCCAGGATGCATCCAAATGAATTCTATCCGCGAGCTGTTTCCCTTTGGGACATGGCTGACGCGGCGTTTTTCGTCGTGTTTGTAAGCGATGGTGCTCCTGTAATTTTCCGGACCGAGAATGCACACGAGCCCGGCGCGCGTCCGCGCCGGCTGTTGGAAACGGAAAATGAGAGATCCAGACAACATGCTCCTGCAGCAGGGTTGGTCGCCCGAATTCCTGTCGACGGCCAATATTGAATCCGTGCAGACCGAATATGAGGTGCTGCACCTCATGCGCCAGTGCGCCAACCATTTTCGCTTCAGCCATTTCCTGGTGTCGCGTTTTCCGGCCAACGGCCAGCAGCGTTTTGCCGAGCGCCTGCTCGTCAGCAACTGGCCGGCCGATCTCGTGCGCAAATATGATGCGATGAATCTGTTCCACGTAAGCCGTCTCGCGATCGAGACCGGTATGACGAAGCTGCCCGTCCAGGGCGACAGCTCGCTTCTGGCGCCATCGGACTGGGAAAGCGGGCAGGCCGGCGAGGCGATCACGCTCGCCGAAAGCTACGGCCTTTCCGGCTCCACGGCGCTGCTCATGCATTCCACGACCTCAGATCCCTATCTGATGGTCTTTTCCGGCACGCGCACGCCGCTTGCCCGGCCGGAGCTGACGGAGCTGCATTTCGCCGCCCTCCAACTGTTCGAATGTCTGGAAAAGACCTTTGTCGCGGCGACGGCGGGGCGGGAAAAGCTGTCGAGCCGCGAGGTCGAGTGCCTGCGCTGGGCGGCCGCCGGCAAGAGCAGCGACGAGATCGCCATCATCCTCGGCATCTCGGTCTATACGGTGAGCAGCTATTTCAAGAGCGCCACCCGAAAGCTCCAGGCCGTCAACCGCATGCAGGCGATCGCGATCGCCTTGCGCCTGCGGCTCATCTGACTTTTCGTTCGCGCGCGACAACCCCTCTCTGCGGACCGGGAGGGACGATCCCGTGCGTGGCCGGAAAGACGAGGTTTCCGGCCTTCTCTTGCCCTCGGGGCGGCAAGTTTCTATATGTCGCCCCAGAGGCGTCCCGATAGTGACGGGGCGCCGCAATGGCCGGTTTCCGGCGTTTCAGTCAAAGGTGTCTGCGGCAAGCCCCGAAGGCGGCCGCCGCAACATCGGAACGGACCTCGCGTGAACAGTCTCGATTTCGACCGGAAGCCAGAAGATACGCGTGTCGTCGTCGCCATGTCCGGCGGCGTCGACAGTTCCGTGGTGGCCGGAATCCTGAAACGCGAGGGTTATGACGTCCTCGGCATCACCTTGCAGCTTTACGATCATGGCGCCGCCGTGCACCGTGCGGGCTCCTGCTGTGCCGGCCAGGACATCGACGATGCGCGCCGCGTCTGCGAAACGATCGGCATCCCGCACTATGTGCTGGATTATGAAAAGCGCTTTCGCGAGACTGTGATCAACCCCTTCGCCGAAAGCTACATCGCCGGCGAAACGCCGATCCCCTGCGTCGCCTGCAACCAGACCGTCAAGTTCGCCGATCTCCTGGCGACAGCCAAGGAGCTTGGCGCGGATGCGCTGGCGACCGGCCATTATATCCGCTCGCGCCCGAACCCGACCGCTGCAGCGCCGGAACGCCGCGCGCTCTACCGTCCGGTCGATGCGGAGCGCGACCAGAGCTATTTCCTCTTCGCGACCACCCAGGAGCAGATCGATTATCTGCGCTTCCCGCTCGGCCATCTCTCGAAGGCCGAAACCCGGGCGCTTGCGGAAGAGATGGGCCTCGTCGTCGCCAAGAAGGCCGACAGCCAGGACATCTGTTTCGTGCCGCAGGGCAAGTACACCGATATCGTCAACAAGCTGAAGCCGAACGCGGCGCTTGCCGGCGATATCGTGCATATCGACGGCCGCGTGCTCGGCCAGCATGACGGCATCCTGCACTATACGATCGGCCAGCGCCGCGGCATCGGCATCGCCACCGGCGAGCCGCTCTACGTCGTCTATCTCGACGCCCGCTCGCGCCGCGTCATCGTCGGCCCGAAGGAAGCGCTGGAAACGCGCCGCCTCTATCTGCGCGATATCAACTGGCTTGGCGACGGCGATCTCGAAACCGTCGCTGCGGCCGGTTTCGATTGTTACGCCAAGGTGCGCTCGACGCGTCCGCCGCGCCCCGCGCGCCTGCAGTCCGGCCCTGGCGGCATCTATGTCGAGCTTGCGGAAGGCGAAGCCGGCGTCGCTCCGGGCCAGGCCTGCGCGCTCTATTCCGGCGAAGGCGAGGACGCCCGCATCTACGGCGGCGGCTTCATCCAGCGCTCGGAACGCGAAACGGCAGCGGAAGACGCCCTCAAGCGCATTCTCTCCACCCCCGTGGCCGCGTGAAAAGCCACGCCCGCCAAGGCCTTTGCGGACAAAGCGATTTTTGTGCGAACGTCGCTTGACACCCGCGGGAACAGCACCTTATAAGCCGCCCACCGGACGGAAAACGGACCTCGTTTCCATCGTCCCTTCGGTCGGCGGAGTAGCTCAGTAGGTTAGAGCAGAGGAATCATAATCCTTGTGTCGGGGGTTCGAATCCCTCCTCCGCTACCAGCCGGAACCACTGGTAGTTCCGCATCGATTAAGCTGGCCACATGGTCCCTTGATTTTGATTTCGTAGGTTACCGCCGGCGATGCCGCTCGGCTGATCGGTCGCTCGCTTTGACGATGCTGGCGGACAGGTGTAATCTGCCTGCATATCATTGGGAGCATCAGCCATGCGTGTTGGAGTGCTCGTCGCTGGTTTGGCAATTGCCTCGATCCCCACCTTGGCGGATGCCCACAATTGCAAATGCCGAAATCGTGGTGTCATGTTCGAGCTTGGCCAGACCTCCTGCCTGAGGGTTGATGGAGGCTCTTACCTCGCGCGCTGTGAGATGAAGCTCAACGTCTCGTCCTGGACCAAGATCCAAGAGGGTTGCCCTGTGACGAAACGAGCGTATTCGCAGCCGACCCTCATCAATTGATCGCTTCGTCAGGGCCGCCTTGCCGTTGGTCGAGTGTTCCGCCCACAGTCGCTTCCGGCCGCGGAACCGTTCGGCTACAGCGCCTGGAGGCGTCGCGGGAATGGGGACTGGAGCGTTGATGCCCTTGGGCGGTCCAGCCGATACTGGAAGGTCTCGATCTCGGTATCTGCAAACCGTCCCTGCTCTCGAAGCGCTATCATCGCCAAGGCAATCAGTTGGCTATCGGTAGCGCAGCCGTCGTCAGGGACAGGGATGAGAGCCAATAGTTCACGGACGCCTCCATTCGTATAGGCTCTGATGATAACATCCTGCATGGTCGCTTCCCCAATTAGGGGTAAGCATATACCCGGCTTGTTGATTTGATCTACGTATCGGGAAGGGCGGTTGTGCCAGACCGGTAGTGTTCGGCGCCGGATGTCACGCGCGAGTCACGACCTTCCGTCGCGGGATTGGGAGATGCCGCGCGTTTGCCAATTTGAGGTAGGCGGCTACTCTTCTCGAAGATGAACGTGTCTATGCCGAGCCCAACTGAGAGTACATCGCTGCCCAGGCCGCCGTCCAGGATATCCATTCTCGGACCGCCGGATAGCGTGTCGCCACCCATGTCGCCAGACAGTTCGTCATTACCACCGCCGCCGCCTAAGACGTCACCTTCTCAAATCTCGCTGTCAGTTCCGGTCCGCCGGTGTGGGATCTTCGCCTCCGCCGGCAGGGCCTAGGCCGCCGCCCATTCCCATGCCGCCACCGCCGCCACCTCCACCTTCACCTCCACCCCGTGAGCCCTCTTTTCCGCGCTCACCCTTGGTGCGGCCGCCGCTGCTTGCCGGGCGGGTCGGGCCTTGCATCGGGATTGCCAGGTCGGATGGAACGGGGTCGAGATCGAGCGCTTCCCGGATGAAGGCGCGGAGGGAGACGACGAGTTCGTGGGTGTGGACGGGACGGCCCGCGATGAGCTCCCGGGCCGCTTTCTCCGCCAGGCGGACCTGCGCCTCCGTACCCAGCAGCATGATATCGGAAAGTGCGGCCTCGACGTCGTCGCGTATGCGCCTGCGACGCTCGGAGCTCGCGACGATGCCGTCCGCGTCTTCATCTGCCGGCTCGGCGGATGGTTCTGCGCGTCGTCGCAGATCGCGAAGATGCGTGGGATCGACGGCGAGATTGCCGGTGAAGGAACCGCCCAAGGTCTTGTAGGCGGCGATGAGGGTTTTCAGGCGTTCGTTGATCTGGCGGTTCGTGCGCTCCCGGCGCTGCTGGATCGTGAACATCATGATCAGGCGGATGCCGATGCTGATCAGGGTGAACAGGGCGAGCCCGATCAGCGTTGCCAGAAGGTTGTACCAGGAGCTGAAATCGAGGTTGCGCAACATGTTATCCAGACTCTTTTGTCGCCAGAGTCCGGATCATATCCGACGCGTCCGGAAATGCACCCGCCACGGATGGGGAACGATGGCTCCTTGGGCGAGGCACCGACGGGGCGAGGAATGGAAAAATCGCATCGCCCTTATCCTCAGTGTCCGCCAGACGGGAAATCGGCACCTACAGGAGGCACAGGATTTTGATGTCATGCTTGGCAGGGTGCATGCAAGAGCACGGGACCGAGAGTGGCAATGGCCAGCGTCCACCGAGGTGTTGTCGGCCTCTTTGCCTGCCGCATCCACATCCCGGTAACCATATCTTCAAGAGATCGTAGCACTGTCTCGCGCAGGAGACAGGCGATGGTGAAGAAGACGACCAGGCGGAAGAAGACGTCGGGGACGAAGCGTTCTACGGCGACGCGGCGGGGCGGCATGGCGCATTGGTATGTGCTGGGCGCGGCCGTCGTGGGCGGGATTGTCTATATGGACAATTGGGTGCCGGGGCCGGAAACGGCGGCGACCGGGATCCGCACGGCCTCGATCGAGCGCAAGGCGAAGACGGTGGAGCGGGAGGCCGTTTTGCCGCGGCCGAAGCAGCGGCCGGCCGAAGAGTTGGAGCAGGCATTGCCTGCGGCAGAAAAGCTGCCCGCCTTTTCTGGAAAATGGTTCATCTGCACGACGCAGACCGATTATTGCGTGCTCGACGGCAGCACGATCCTCTATGCCGGTCGCAAGGTTCGGCTGGCCGATATCGATGCGCCGGCGATCGCCGAGGCACGCTGCGATGCGGAGCGTTCGCGCGGCGGCGATGCCAAGCTGCGGCTGCGCGAAATCCTGAACGAGGGCGACGTGACGCTGGTTTCGGCCAAAAGCGGCGCGGAGGGAAAGACGAAGGCGGCCCCGCATCTGGTGCTGCGCGGCGGGCAGTCGATTGGTCACCGCATGGTGCGGGAAGGCCTCGCGAAACCGTGGACGGGGCGTCATCAATCCTGGTGCGGTTGATGGCTTTGACGCTTGCACAACCTGTGCCTTTCCGGCACAAGCCATGCGCAAGCCTGCGGTCCTATGCTTTCCGTTAACCGGGATGGTGCCGGCTGGAAAGGGACAATGATATGTCGAAAGACCTCGAGCGCTATAGCGATCCGGACAATGCAACGGTCGCGCTCTTCCTCCTCGAAAACGATGCGGACGAACTGACGGACATCCTGGTGGCCGCGCTGGACGAGGCCTTCCGCATTCTCGACGACGAAGCGTCGCCTGCGACTTTCCACTGATTGCCAAGACGAAGAGGGGCCCTTGAGGCCCCTCTCGCTTTTTGAGGATCGCTAAGCGAATCAGCTTGCGGCCACGACCTGACGCTGCGTGCCGAGGCCGGCGATGGAGACTTCCATGCGGTCGCCGGGCTTCAGGTAACGCGGCGGCTTCATGCCCATGCCGACGCCGGGCGGCGTGCCGGTGGTGATGACATCGCCGGGTTCTAGCACCATGAACTGCGAGATGTAGTGAACGAGGAAGGGCACCTTGAAAACCATGGTGCTGGAGGAGCCGTTCTGCACCAGTTCGCCGTTGACGCTGAGCGTCATGGCGAGGTCGCCGGTTTCCACCTCGTCCGTCGTCACCAGCCAGGGGCCGATCGGGCCGAAGGTCGGGCAGCCCTTGCCCTTGGTCCACTGGCCACCGCGCTCGATCTGGTAGGCGCGCTCGGAGACGTCGTTGCACACGCAATAGCCTGCCACATAGTCGAGCGCGTCGGCTTCCGAGACGTAGGACGCGCGCTCGCCGATGACGACCGCGAGTTCTACTTCCCAGTCGGTCTTTTCCGAGCCGCGCGGAATGAGGATCGTATCGTCCGGGCCGACGATGCAGGAGGGGGCCTTGTTGAACAGCACCGGTTCGCTCGGCACGGCCATGCCGCTTTCCGCCGCGTGGTCGGCATAGTTGAGGCCGACGGCGATGAAATTGCCGACGCGGCCGACGCAGGCGCCGAAGCGGCTGTCGTCCGGGGCAAGTGGCAGGCTCTTCGGATCGATCGCGGCGAGGCGCTTCAGGCCCTCGCGGCCGAGCACGTCGCCGGCAATATCCGCCACCAAGCCGGAAAGGTCGCGCACCTTGCCGTCTGCATCGATCATTCCGGGCTTTTCCGCGCCCGCCGCGCCAAAGCGCACCAGCTTCATGAGATTCTCCGTAAACTGTCCGTTTCACCGATTTCGGTTGCGCGCACCTTCCATCCGGTTTTACATCGAGTCAACGATTTTCGAAAATCCATGTGATTTTATAAGATGGTGAGGGGCGATGGACCAGAAGAAGCCGGGCGGGCGCACGCTCGCGGGCGATGCCTACGAGGCGATCCGCCAATCGATCCGCACGGGCGCGGTGAAGCCGGGCGACCGGCTGCGCTTCGCCGACCTCCAGGCGCTGTGCGGCATGAGCGTCACGCCGGTGCGCGAGGCTTTGGCGCGGCTCACGGCGGAAGGGTTCACCGTGCTGGACGATCATCGCGGCTATAGCGTCGCCAGCCTCTCGCTTGCGGAACTGCGCGACATCACCGCCGCGCGGCAGCTTTGCGAGGGCGAGGCGCTGCGGCTGTCGGTGACGAAGGGGGATGGGGATTGGGAGGCGGGCCTCATTGCCGCGCATCACCTGATGGCGCGCATTCCGCAGGCGCGCGAAGACATTCCGTCGGCCATGCGGGAGGATTGGGAAGCGCGGCATGCGACGTTTCACGCGGCGCTGATTGCGGCCTGTGGTTCGCCGACCCTGCTGGAGATCTGTGAGAAGCTGTTTTCGCGCGCCGATCGTTACCGGCGCCTGTCGGTCAGCCTCACCGGCGGCGCGCGGGACGTGACGGGCGAGCACCGCAGGCTGATGGAGCTTGCGCTGGCGCGCGATGCCGAGGGGGCGGCGGCGGCGCTCCGCGAGCACTACGGCCGGACGGCCGCAGCGCTCGAGGGTTTTTTCAAGGTTTGACGCTTACTTGCTGGCGACGGCCGTCGGCGCGCCGATCTCGGCACCGCCGCCGATCGCCACGTTAAGGGCCACGTAGTCGCGGGCAAGCTGGCGAATTGCCGAAGCGAGCGCGAGGCGGGCATCAGCGACGTTGCGTTCGGCATCGAGCACGTCGAGGATGGTGCTGGCGCCGCCGCGATAGCTTTCGCGCGCGAGGTTCAGGGTCTGCTCGAAGGTGCTGACGACCTTGCGCAGGGCTGCGACCGTCTGGCCGTCGCGGATCAGCGCCGTCTGGGCGTTTTCCACTTCCTCGACCGCCTGCAGCACCGTCGACTTCCAGGTCAGGTACTGCTGCTCGGCTTCAGAGCGGGCGATCTTGACCTGCGCCTTCAGCGCGCCGCCATTGAAGATCGGCAGGCTGAGCGTCGGGCCGAAGGACCAGCTCGTCAGGTTGCCGGTTGCCGCATTGGTGAAGTTGCGCGTTGCGCCGATCGAGCCGCCGAGCTCGATGCTCGGGTAGAGATCGGCTTCCGCGACACCGATGCTGGCCGTTGCCGCCTGCAGGCGGCGCTCGGCCGCGCGGATGTCCGGACGGTTGCGGATTAGATCGGCCGGCACGCCGGTGCGCGTCGCATAACGCGGCATCGGCTGGGCGGAGCCCTTGATCAGGCTGGACGTGATCGTGCTGGCCGGCACGCCGAGCAGCGTCGCGATGTGGTTGGCCGCCTGATGGAAGCCGGTTTCGAGCGCCGGCAGGTCGGCGAGCGTCTGGTTGACGAGGCCTTCGGCCTGCAGCACGTCGAGGCTGGAAGCGGCGCCCGCTTCCTTGATCTCGTTGGTGAGCTTCAGCGTTTCGCGGCGCGATACCAGGTTCTTGCGGTTGAGCGCCAGCGCTTCCTGGAAGTAGCGCGCATTGACATAGCTCGACACGAGATCCGAGAGATAGGCGAGGCGGGCAACGCTGACATCGTCATAGGCGGCGTCGAGCGAGGCATTCGCGGCTTCCTTCGAGCGGCGGTACTGGCCGAAGAAGTCGAGCAGCCACGAGGCGCTCAAGCCGGCATTGAGCTGCTTCGACGACGAGGAATCGCGGCCCGAGGTGCGGCGCAGGTAGTTGCCGTCCTGGCCGCTGGCATTTGCGTCCGCAGAAGCGCCGATGCTCGGCAGCGCGCCGGCGCCGGCGACGATGACATTGGCCTCGGCCGCCGTAATGCGTTCCAGCGCCTGGAGCACGGTGAGGTTTTCGCCGAGACCCTGGTGCACGAGATCATTGAGGCGCCGGTCGCGGAACGATTCCCACCACGGATTGAGCGAAACGCTCTCGCCGCTCGTTGCCTTGCTTTCCGAAAACTTCGCCGGCAGCGCGGTGTCGGGCTTCTGATAATCGGGGCCTACGACGCAGCCCGACAGGAGGAGCATGCTCAGAGGAAAAAGCGTCCTGGTGAAATTCATGGTCATACCTTGTCGGCCGTCGCGGCATATTAACTGAACAAAATCGAGATTCACTCTTTATTCATGTTTGGACGGAAGATCGAGCCCCCGTCCAAAAAAGAATGGTCCCACAACGTTTTTTCCCCGCTTCCCTGAAGGGGTGTGTCCGCCGTGCAACTGGGGCAATTGCTCCGATGTCGCACCTTTGCCCGTTTAGCGGAAGATTCCGATTTTGAACGCCCCGCCAGGTTGCGCCACGGCATTTCCCCGGAATATCCGTCTTCGCGACATATTTTCCTGAAAAATGCTGCAAGCGCGAACATTATTTTGCGATTCGAATTGTCACACAAATTCGGCAGCAATTTTTTCCAAAATTATGCCGATTCCATTGACAAAGAAGGGAGAGCTGATTATGTGTTTGAGCATCGCATGAGGACCGCATGCGTTTCCCCCGGTCCACACTCTGGAGCCTTCATTTCAAGGCTCCAGCGCCAACAAGAGGGAGTGTGTCATGTACAATATCAACTGCATCGCCTCCGTGCGTGTGGCGTACTCCTGTCGTGAAACGATTACAGGGAAAGCGCATACGGCCCTCCGCCGAATGTGAGTTGGTTTCCCTCTTCGAATTAAGCGCAAATGAGAATTGGCTGTGCCCTCGGTACGGCAGGAGTTGTTATGCAAAAGCAGGTTATCGAAATCGGTGGTGAGGCCGTCGGCGTTGTCGTTCCCGATGAGGATCGACTGAAGTTCGTCGCGGTCAAATATTCCGTGTGGGATCTGGATTCCCAGCGCTTCTCGTCGGCAGACGAAGTGCGCGTGGCGATCCGCCGTCTCCTCAATGATCCGTCCGCCTCGGCGCGGGCGCGGTCCCCGGCCAATATTGCGGCCGCCTGAACCCGGATTCTGAACAATCTGGCGCCATTCGCGCCGATCATCGGCCGGCCTCGCTCGACAGCGGGGCCGGTCTTGTTTTGTAGACAGTCCATTCACCGGCCATCCGCTGGCGCGCGTTGCCAAATCCTGCTTGTGTACCTACCGAAAGGAGGTGCTCCATGACAAGCGGCATCCATCACATCACGGCGATCACCCGGAAAATCCAGGCGAATGTCGATTTCTACGTGGGTTTTCTCGGCCTCCGGCTCGTCAAGCGCACGGCGGGTTACGAAGACGCCGACCAGCTCCACCTGATTTACGGCGATGCGGCCGCGAGCCCTGGCTCGCTGGTCACCTTCCTGGCCTGGGAAGATGGCTCCCCTGGCCGCGTCGGGCTCGGCCAGCCGTCGGAGATTGCGCTTTCCATCCGCCCGGAAGCGATCGGCTTCTGGCTGACGCGTGCGCTGACATACAATATCGCGCTCACCGGACCGTCGCAGGAATTCGGCGAACCCGTGCTGCGGCTGAAGGATCCGGACGGCATCATCGTCAAGCTCGTCGGCGAGGCGGATGTCGAAGGGCCGGCGCCGTATGTCACGAAGGACATTGTGGCCGCCGACGCCGTCCAGCGCATCCGCGGTGCGACGATTCTGTCGGAAAAGCCGGCGGAGACGGCGGCCTTCATCGCCGGGCATTTCGGCTTTCGCACGGTTGCCGAGGCGAACGGCATCACCCGGCTTGCGGGGGAGGCGGGCGACGTGCTCGACATCCGCAATGCCAGCGGCTTCTGGACCTCGGCGCCCGGCACCGGCACGATCGATCATATCGCGCTGAGGGCACCGGATTTGGCCGCCGTGGAAGCGGTCGCCGCCCGGCTTGCCGCGGAAGACGTGGGCGATACCAACATGCACGACCGGAAATATTTCCACTCGCTCTATGCGCGCGAGCCCGGCGGGTCGCTGGTCGAATATGCGACGGACGGCCCCGGCATGACGGTGGACGAGCCGTTGGAGACGCTTGGCAGCGCGCTGTTCGTGCCCCGGCATTTCCGGGCCGATCCGGATGACGTCCGGGCGCGGCTTCCGCAGTTTTCGCTGCCGGGGGAGGAGCGCATGCGCGAGCGCGACCTGCCGTTCGTGCACCGGCTGCACCGCCCGGACGATCCGGACGGCACGACCATCGTGCTGCTGCATGGCACCGGCGGCAACGAGACGAGCCTGCTGCCCTTCGGCGCACGGCTGGCGCCGCGTGCGGCGTTGCTCAGCCCGCGCGGGCGCAGTTTCGATGAGGGCGTTCCGCGGTTCTTCCGCCGGCTGACCGCTCTCACCTTCGACCAGAAGGACATTGCCGGTGAAGCGGAAGCCTTCGCGGCCTTCGTGGAGGAGGCGAATGCGGCTTACGGGCTCGATCCGGCGAAAACGCTGTTCATCGGCTATTCGAACGGGGCGAACATGATCGGCGCGGTCATGCAGCTCTATCCGGGCATCATCCGCAACGCCGTGCTGCTGCGGGGCATGAACGTGCTGGAGAGCCGGCCCGAGATCGACCTTTCGGGCACGAATGTGCTGATGCTCACCGGCGAGTCGGACCCCTACGGCACCCATGCCACCGAACTCGAAGCGCGTCTGAAGGCGGCCGGTGCCTCGGTCGAAAACACTCTGCTCGCCGCCGGCCACGATATCGGCGCCGCCGATGCGGAACTGGCCAAGGCCTACAAGGAGCGAATCATCGGCTGACAAAAAAGGGCGCGCCGGGAGACCGGCGCGCCCTTCTGATTCGTGCCGTTCCGCCTATCGCTTGTAATCCGCGACGAAGGCTGAAAAGCCGGCGACGAAATCGCGGAGCTTCTTTTCTGTCGCCTCGTCGGCGATTTTACCGTCCTGGATGACCATCCCGGCGCGCGACACCATCAGCTTGGCGCCGAACCACGGCACGGTGCCGAGCGTGCGCATCACCGGCAGCCAGGCTTCCTGCGAGAGCAGCGTGCCGAAATTGCCGGGCGAGGCGCCGGTAATGGCAAAGGGTTTCCCGCCGAAGACGCGGCCGATATCGGCGGAGGGGCGGCTCATCCAGTCGATGGCGTTCTTGAAGACGCCGGGAATGCCGTTGTTGTATTCCGGGGTGAAGAGCAGCACGCCATCGGCCGCCGCGACCTGGTCCTTCAGCCGCGTGACCGCTTCGGGGATGCCGTCGGCCGCCTCGACGTCGCCGTCATAGAGTGGAATGCCGTGGATGGAGCCTTCGACGATGTCCACGCCGTCGGGCGCCATGGTCAGCGCCGCGCGCAGCAGCGCCGTGTTGAAGGAGCCCTTGCGCAGGCTTCCCGAGATGGCCACCAGTTTCGTCATCCGACTTCTCCTCTTGATAACGGGCATAAAAAACCCCGGCGGACCGTTTGTCACGCCGGGGTTTCATCTGAGTTAGGCGAGCGGCTTCAGCCGGGCCTCGATCTGTGCGCGGCGCGGCTCGAGGAAGGGCGGCAGCGACAGGCTTTCGCCGAGCGTTTCGAGCGGCTCATCGACGGCAAAGCCCGGGCCGTCGGTGGCGATCTCGAACAGGATGCCGTTCGGCTCGCGGAAATAGAGCGAGCGGAAGTAGAAACGCTCGACCTCGCCGCTGGAGGGCAGGCGGAAGCCGCGCAGACGCTCCGTCCAGGCATGCAGGGCCTCTTCGTCCGGTGCGCGGAAGGCGACATGGTGCACGGCGCCGGCACCCTGGTGGGCGGCCGGCAGGTCCGGCTCGACGGCGACATGCAGTTCGGCCGCCGGGCCGCCTTCACCCATCGAGAAGACATGCACGTCACCGGCACCTTCCGGGTTCGGATAGGTCGAGGTCTCCGTCATGTTCATGACCTGCACCAGCACGGTCTGCGTGTTGCGGATATCCGGCACGCTGAGCGTGATGGGGCCGAGGCCCTTGATCTGGTGTTCGGCCGGCACGGGGCTCTTGTCCCACGGGTGTGACGGAGCGCCGGCATCGTCCACGACGAAGCGGAAGCGCTGGCCTTCGCCGTCCTCGAAATCGAGCGTGGCGCGGCCGCCGACATCGCGGATTTCGCCGGCGCGGACCTTCAATTCGGCAAAGCGGGCCTTCCACCATTCGAGCGTGGCGAGGCTTGCGATGCGCAGGCCGGTGCGCGCGATGCTGTGCGTGCCGCGCCGCTCGTGGCCCACCGGCCAATCGAAAAAGGTGAGGTCGGTGCCGGGCGAGGCGAGCCCGTCGGCATAGAAGAGATGGTAGGCGCTCGTATCGTCCTGGTTGACGGTCTTCTTGACGAGGCGCAGGCCCAGCACGTGCGTGTAGAAGCGCAGGTTCTCCGGCGCGTTCGCGGTGATCGCGGTCAGGTGGTGGATGCCTGTGAGCTGTAGAGCCATGATGAAACTCCTCCTCGGAAACGTCCGGGGCGTTCTGGTGCGTACCCCGCTATCGGGGCCTTGCGTCGAGGTGAATATCGCCTCTCGCATGGGCTGTCGGAAGACCGGGCCGGGCGAACGGATTGTTCACTTTTCCTGAACGCGCTTTTCGTTCGCAGCGCCAACGGGCCGAAGTGCCCTTTTCTATAGAGCGTTCTTCCTCCCTTTCTGTTCCATTATCAGTTCATTCGAATTTTATCGTTTCATAAACCAAGGGTCGCTTACGCTGCCGCCCTGCGAAATGACTTCGTCTTCTGCTCCGCCGCGTCCGCCGGCATGTTCCGCCAGTTCCGATGATTGCCGGTCCGGATTTTCCGCACGGTTGCGAGGAGACGATTGATGCTGCCCAAGACTGCGACTGCCCGAAACATGTTCGCCATCGTGGCGGCCGGTGTTGCCACGACCGTCGCGACGGCGGGCGTGCTGCTCTTCCTCTCCTACCGCGCCGTCGAGGAACGCTCGATTTCCGAAATGGTAAATGCCGCGGAGGCGAGCGCCGGCAAGGTGGAAACCACCTTCGCGCAGGTCAAGACGCTGAGCTGGAACATGCGCTCTACGCTCGTCGCGATGAAAGAGGGCGGTGGAGCGAGCCGTGAAGTTTTCGATGGAATGTTGAAGCGGCTGCTGCTGGACAACCCGATGGCTGTGGGTGTCTATACGGCCTGGGAACCAGAGGCCTTCGACGGCAAGGACGCCGAGTATACGAGCAAACCCGGCCACGACGCTACCGGCCGCTATATTCCATACGCCATTCGGTCGAACGGCGGCACGGTAATCGAGGCGCTGGTCGACTACGACAAGCCGGGACCGGGCGACTATTACCAGGTGCCAAAGAAGACCGGCAAGGATTACCTCTCAGAGCCCTATATGTACAATGTCGGCGGCAAGGACACGCTGATGACGTCGTTCGTGGCGCCGCTCATGCTCGATGGCGCCTTCAAGGGGATGGCCGGTACCGACATTGCACTCGATGCGCTGGCGACCGATATCGCCAAGCTGAAGCCGCTGGGTGAGGGCTACGTCGCACTCTTGAGCAGCGGCGGCAGTATCGTCAGCCATCCGGACAGCGCAGCGCTCGGGAAGCCGTTGAAGGATTCCGGTCTTGACGCTGTTGCCTGGCAGCAGCTGATCGACAACCCCAGCAAGGCCTTTGAGGTCACGGATGAGACTGGCGTCGCCTCCATGAAGGTTGCCGTTCCTGTCAACTTGAACCCCGGGTCAATCTGGTTCGTCGTCGTCTCTGTGCCGAAATCCGTTCTGTTCGCCAGTTTGTCGAACCTTGCTCTCACCTCCATCATGGTCATCGCCATTGCGGCGGGCCTGATGATCGCGATCGGCTGGGCGTTGGCCGCCCGCTTCCGCAAGCGGCTCGCCACCGTCATTACCGCGACGAGCGAAATCGCCGCTGGCCGTACCGATGTCGATCTCTCGGAATCCGAGCGCAAGGACGAAATCGGCGAAATGGCCCGCTCGCTCGCCGTGCTGCGCGATGCGACGCTTGCCAAGGTCCGCCTCGAAGGCGAGGCCGCGCAGAACCGTGCGCTCTCGGAAGAGGAGCGCCGCCACCGCGCCGAAGAAGCCGCCTTGCGCGAACAGGAGACGCGCATCGCCGTCGAGGCGTTGGCCGAAGGCCTGCAGAAGCTCGCCGATGGCGACATGACGCATCGCATCGAGCAGGCCTTTGCCGGTTCGCTCGACGAGGTCCGCCACGATTTCAACGCTTCGGTCGAAAAGCTGCAATCGGCGCTTCGCTCGGTCGGCAGCAATGCCAATGCCATCCAGGCCGGCTCCGCGGAAATCCGCGCGGCCTCCGACGATCTCGCCAAGCGCACCGAACAGCAGGCGGCCTCGGTCGAAGAGACCGCGGCGGCGCTGGAAGAGACCACGACCTCGCTGAAGGACGCGACCAAGCGGGCAGAAGATGTCGGCCAGCTCGTCGAGCGCACCCGTGCCGGTGCCGAAAAGTCGGGCGACGTCGTGCGCCGGGCGGTAAGCGCCATGAGCGGAATCGAAAACTCGTCGCGCGAAATCTCCAACATCATCGGCGTGATCGACGAGATCGCTTTCCAGACCAACCTGCTGGCGCTGAATGCCGGCGTCGAGGCGGCGCGCGCAGGCGAGGCAGGCAAGGGCTTTGCCGTCGTCGCACAGGAGGTGCGCGAACTAGCCCAGCGCTCGGCGAATGCGGCGAAAGAGATCAAGGCGCTCATCACCAAGTCCGGCGAGCAGGTCAATCTCGGCGTGGCGCTGGTCGGCGAGACCGGCTCGTCGCTGTCCGAAATCGTCAACCAGGTGCAGGAGATCGACCAGAACGTTGCAGCGATCGTGCGCTCGGCGCGCGAACAGTCGACCGGCCTCAACGAGATCAGCGCGGCGGTGAACTCCATCGACCAGGGCACGCAGAAGAACGCCGCCATGGTGGAAGAGCAGACGGCCGCAAGCCATGCGCTGGCGACGGAAGCCGCCGCCCTCAACAGCCTCATCTCGCAGTTCCGCCTGGCAACGGGTGCTGTCGCGGCCCGTCCGGTCGCCCCCGCCGCGCACCGACCGGCCGCATCCGGCGCACGGGCGCTCGGCAACAAGCTCACCCGCGCCTTCGGCGGCGGGCAAGCCGCCACGGCAACGGCGGCGCAGGACTGGGAAGAATTCTGAGCCTTCCCGTTCGGCGGACAAAACGAAGGCGGCCCGGTTGAACCGGGCCGCTTTTTTGTTGGGCGGTGAAATACGCCCAAGTTTTGTGCGATGCACAAGAATTGGCCAGGATCGGAACAGGCGGCCGGCACCGGTGTTTGTTAGCTGCGCCTTTAGTAATATGAAATCATTTTTCTATTTTGCATCTCACTGACTTGGCACGCTTCCTGCTTCTCTTAGGCAGGTCCAGAGGGGACCGAGATAGAAGCGTCCAACGAATGGCGCTCCGGTAAAGCCGCCGTGCAGCTTGATGAAAACCGTATGGTTTCGAAGCTGCCGGCGGCTTTCTTGTCTCTGCCCTTAGGGTGCTGAAAAATATGATTTATTATATTTTTCTGTCTTAGCGCCTTGCCGATTGGCTTTTTTCAAAGGTTCCGCCACACTCGGCTGCGACAAGTTCAACATCTGGTGGTGCTGCGGCTTGTCAGTCTGATCTTCGCGATATAATGAGGACCCATATTAAATGGGTTATCTGCAAGGGTGGGGACGACAATGCTGAGATCGCCGATTGTCTCGGGGCCGCGATCGCTGGTCCTGTCAGGCGGGATGATGCTGGCGATGCTGGCGTTCTCCGCCACTGCCGGGCCGGCGTTTGCCGATAGCGCCGCACGGCCGGTGCATGTCGCGCCGGTCAAATTCCAGGAGCGCGAGCAGACGATCACCATTACGGGCGAAGTCGTCGCGCGGGTGGAAACCGATCTGTCCTTCCGCGTCGGCGGGCGCATCACCGGCTGGTTCGTCGATGTCGGCGCCGCGGTGAAGGAAGGCCAGGTGCTCGCGCGGCTCGACCCCGAGGAGCAGAGGGCAGATGTCGAAGCGGCGGAGGCCGGCGTGCGCGCCGCAGACGCGCAGCTCAAGCTCGCCCGCACCAATTTCGACCGCCAGAAATCCCTTCTGAATGACGGCATCAGCACGCAGCGCGATTTCGACGATGCCGAAACGGCGCTGCGCACGGCGGAAAGCGCGCGCGAGGCATCGATCGCCCAGCGCGATACGGCGAAGGAAGTGCTGTCCTATACGGAGCTGCGCGCACCGGCAGACGGCATCGTCACCGGGCGGCTTGCCGAAAGCGGCCAGGTGGCGCAGGCGGCGCAGACCATGTTCACCATCGCCGACAACGGCCCGCGCGACGCGGTCTTCGAGGTCTACGAATCGCTGTTCTTCTCGCAGCCCTCCGAGGACGGCGTGGTCATCACGTTGCTCAGCGACGACCGCGTGCGCACGGAGGGCAGGGTGCGCGAGGTTTCGCCGACGATCGACGCGGAGACCGGCACGGTGCGCGTCAAGATCGCCATGGCCGAGACGCCACCGGAAATGACGCTCGGGGCCTCCGTCGTCGGCGTCGGGTCGCTGGCGCCGCGGCGGGTCGCGGTCGTGCCCTGGCAGGCGCTTTCGGGCACCGATGGCAAGCCGGCGCTATGGATCGTCGACAAGGCGAACAACACGGTCGATCTGCGCCCGGTCGAGGTCATGTCCTTCGAGACCGGCGCGGCGCTGATTTCGGGCGGCATCGAGGAGGGCGAGACCTACGTGTCCGATGGGACGAAGCTGCTCCGGCCCGGCCAGACCATCACCGCGACCGAAGGAGCCGCGCCATGAGGACATCCATCCTGCTGACGACCGTCGTGCTTGCCGCGACGGCGCTTGCCGGCTGCCAAAAGGAAGAGGAGGCCGCCGCACCGCCGCGGCCGGTCCTGTCGCTGGTCGTCACGCCCACCGCGCTGCCGGGCACGCGGTTTGCCGGCGTGGTGCAGGCGAAGGTACAGGCCGCCCTCGGCTCGCGCGTCGCCGGGCGTCTCGTCTCGCGCACGGTGCATGTCGGCGATCTCGTGAAGAAGGGCGACGCGCTCGCCGTGCTCGACGCGACGGCTTATGAGCTTGCGGTGCGCTCGGCGCGCGCCGAGCTTTCCAGCGCCGAAGCCACGCTTTCCAGTGCTGTGGCGACCGAGGAGCGGCAGAAGACGCTGCTCCAGTCGAATGCCGCCGCACAGGCCGCCGTCGAAAGCGCTGAACAGTCGCGCGAGGCGGCGGATGCCGGGCTGGTCAGGGCGCGCACCGCACTGGTGAAGGCGGAGGAACAGCTGTCCTACACCCGCATCCTGGCGGAATTCGATGGCGTCGTGGTCGCCACGGGCGCCGAGGTCGGCCAGACCGTTTCGCCCGGCGAGGCGATCGTCACGGTCGCGCGGCCGGATGAGCGGGATGCCGTGGTCGACATTCCGGAGACGGCGGAAAAAATTGCGATCGGCAGCCGGTTTGCGGTGTCGTTGCAGATCAATCCGGCGGTGAAGGTCATGGGCACGGTGCGCGAAGTCGCACCCTCCGCAGATGCCGTAACCCGCACGCGCCGCGTCAAGATCGCGCTGGAGAACCCGCCGGAGACGGTGCGGCTCGGCACCACGATCACCGCCGAGCTGGAGGGGCCGGACCTGACGGCCATCATGATCCCCGAGACGGCGGTGCTCCTGAAGGACGGCAAGCCGCATGTCTGGCTCGTCGATGCCGGCAAGGGCGAAGTTCATCTCGCGCCCATCGAGACGGGTGCTGCCGCCAACCGCTATCTCCAGGTGGCGAGCGGGCTGAAGGATGGCGACCGTGTCGTCACCGCCGGGGTGAACAGCCTCGAAGAAGGCCAGAAAGTCAGAATCGAAGACGGGGCAAGCCTATGAAGAAATTCAACCTTTCGGACTGGGCGCTCGATCACTCGTCGCTCGTCTGGTACTTCATGATCGTCTTCGCGCTGCTCGGTTTCTTCACCTACCAGAATCTCGGCCGCGAGGAGGACCCCTCCTTCACCATCAAGATCATGACGATCAGCGCCGCCTGGCCCGGCGCCTCGGTGGAAGAAACGACGTTGCAGGTGACGGAGCGCATCGAGCGCAAGCTGGAAGAGCTGGAATCGCTCGATTTCACGCGCTCCATCACCACGCCCGGCCAGACGCTGATCTTCGTCAACCTGAAGCCGACGACGCGTGCGCGGGACGTGGGGCCGACCTGGGTGACGGTGCGCAACATGATCAACGACATCCGCGGCGACTTCCCGTCCGGCGTCGTCGGCCCCGCCTTCAACGATCGATTCGGTGACGTCTTCGGCAATATCTACGCCTTCACCTCCGATGGCCTGACCTCGCGCCAGCTGCGCGACTATGTGGAAGACGCCCGCCGGCAAATCCTCACCGTTCCCAATGTCGGCAAGGTCGATCTTGTGGGTGCGCAGGACGAGGTGATCTACCTCGAATTCTCGACGCGCCAGCTCGCGGCCCTCGGCATCTCCACGCAGCAGGTCGTCTCGACGCTCCAGGCGCAGAACGCCATCGCGCCCTCCGGCGTGGTAGAGGCCGGCGGCGAGCGCGTCAGCGTGCGCGTCGGCGGGCAGTTCTCCTCAGAGGCCAGCCTTCGCGACGTCAATCTGCGCGTCAACAACCGCTTCTTCCGGCTGAGCGACATCGCGACCATCACCCGCGGTTACGAAGACCCGCCATCGGCGCTGTTCCGGTTCAACGGCGAGGCGGCGATCGGGCTTGCCATCGGCATGAAGCAGGGCTCGAACCTGCTGGAATTCGGCGCGGCCGTGGAGAAGGAAATCGAGCTTCTCTCGCACGATCTGCCGATCGGCGTCGACGTGCATCTCGTTTCCGATCAGCCCAAGGTGGTCGAGGAGGCGGTGTCCGGCTTCACGCGGGCGTTGTTCGAGGCGGTCATCATCGTGCTCGCCGTCAGCTTCGTCAGCCTGGGCATCCGCGCCGGCCTCGTCGTCGCGCTCTCCATTCCGCTGACGCTCGCGATCACCTTCGTCTTCATGTATTACGACGGCATATCCTTGCAGCGCATTTCGCTGGGCGCCCTCATCATCGCGCTCGGCCTGCTCGTCGACGACGCGATGATCGCGGTGGAAATGATGGTGGCGCGGCTGGAGGCGGGCGATACGCTGCGCAAGGCCGCCACCTATGTCTATACGTCCACCGCCTTTCCCATGCTCACCGGCACGCTGGTGACGGTGGCGGGCTTCATCCCGATCGGCCTCAACAACAGTGCGGCCGGCGAATTCACCTTCAGCCTCTTCGTCGTCATCGCCATTTCGCTCGTCGTGTCCTGGGTGGTCGCGGTGGTCTTCGCGCCGCTGCTTGGCGTCGCGATCCTGCCGAAGACCATGAAGAACCTCCATGGGCAGAAGGGCTGGTTCGCCCGCACCTTCGCGCGCCTGCTCGATACCTGCATGCACTGGAAATGGACGACCATCGTCGCGACCGTTCTGGTCTTCGGCCTGTCGGTCTTCGCCATGCGCTTCGTGCAGGAGCAGTTCTTCCCGTCTTCCGACCGGCCGGAACTCATCGTCGACTGGTCGCTGCCGCAGAACGCCTCGATTGCCGAGACCAACGCGCAGATCGCCAAGTTCGAGGAGGAGAAGCTCAAGGGCAATCCCGATATCGAGCGCTGGTCGTCCTATGTCGGCCAGGGCGCGGTGCGCTTCCTGCTCTCCTTCGACGTGCAGCCGCCGTCGCCGGCCTTCGGCCAGACGGTCATCGTCGCCAAGGACCTGGAGGCGCGCGATCGCCTCAGGGCCGATCTCCAGGCCTATCTGCGCGAAACCTTCGTCGGCACGGATGCGCTGGTCAAGCTGCTCGACATCGGCCCGCCGGTCGGCCGGCCGATCCAGTATCGCGTCAGCGGCCCGGATATCGAAGAGGTGCGCAAACATGCGCTCGCCTTCGGCGAACTCATCGGCAAGGACGACCGGCTCGGCGATATCGTCTACGACTGGAACGAGCCGGCCCGCGTGGTGAAGGTCGATGTGCTGCAGGACAAGGCCCGGCAGCTGGGCGTCACCTCGCAGGACATCGCCTCGGCGCTGAACGGCGTCGTCGGCGGTACGACCGTCACCCAGGTCCGCGACGACGTCTACCTGATCGACATCATCGGCCGGGCGCGGGCGGGCGAGCGCGAATCCATCGAGACGCTGCGCCAGCTCCAGCTTCCGACGGCAAACGGCACTTCAGTGCCGCTCGCGGCGGTCGCGAACTTCCGCTACGAGATGGAGCAGCCCGTCGTCTGGCGCCGCTCGCGCGAGCCCACCATCACCGTCAAGGCCAGCATCACCGGTGGCGTGCAGCCGGCGACGATCGTCGCGCAACTCGACAAGGACGTGTCTGCCTTCAGCGAAAACCTGCCGACCGGCTACCATGTGGAAGTGGGCGGCACGGTCGAGGAGAGCGCGGACAGCCAGGCGCCCATCGTGGCCGTGGTGCCCCTGATGCTGTTTGCCATGGCGACGATCCTGATGGTGCAGCTCCAGAGTTTCTCGCGGCTGTTCCTCGTCTTCGCGGTGGCGCCGCTGGCGCTCATCGGGGTGGTCGTGGCCCTTCTCAGCAGCGGCGCACCGCTCGGCTTCGTCGCCATCCTGGGTGTGCTGGCGCTGATCGGCATCCTCATCCGAAACTCCGTCATCCTCGTCGTGCAGATCGAGGAACTGAGGCGGGAGGGCATGCATGCGTGGGATGCGGTGCGCGAGGCGACGGAACATCGCATGCGGCCGATCCTTTTGACGGCGGCGGCGGCGAGCCTTGCACTCATCCCCATCTCGCGCGAGGTGTTCTGGGGGCCGATGGCCTATGCCATGATGGGCGGCATCATCGTCGGCACCGTGCTGACGCTGCTCTTCCTGCCCGCCCTCTACATCGCCTGGTTCCGCATCAAGCCGTCGGAAAAGGCAGAGGCCGCCCCGCCGCCCGAAGCCGAACCCCAGGAGGCGGCATGAGTCGCCTCATATTTTCGCCCATCTCCACCGTCATGGCTTTTCGCGGCGATGTTTTGACGCATGGGCAGGCAAGGGAGATTGCGTTTTTTTTGCCGCACCCGCTGTGAAAAAGCCCGTGGAAAAAGTTGATTTTCAACGCCAAAGGGGGAAGCGTCTTTTCAGGCCGTAACGAATGTGCAAGGGATTTGCTCCATGGTATCGGCGGGGGCCGCATGGGTGGGACAAGGTTTGGTCATGGGACTTGACGAGACGTTGGAACTGCATGTCTATGGCGCCCTGTCGTGGCAAGCGGCTGGCTCTTGCCCCGTGCCTTGTGTGGCACGGTCGAAGGGAAATGCAGTGTGATGATCGTAATTGAAGACGTGAACAGGCCGCGCAAGGGTTTGAACGCATTCGTGCGTGTTCTCGCGGCGGGTTGCCTGTTGACGCTGGCCGGATGTGTCGTTCCCAGCGATGGTCCGTTGACCCACGAGGTCCTGTCCGCCGGCGCCGGTGGCAAGTCTTACGAAATTCCCCAGACGAAGCTGATCTTCGACGTGGTGAGCGTCGACCAGCGCGTTGCCAATAGCGTCAGCGCGGCCACGCGCCTCGGCCTGTCCAGCACGTTCGGCTTCGGCGGCGGTGGCGGCACGCCGGTCATCGGTATCGGCGACCGCGTGGATGTTACGATCTTCGAAGCGGGACCGGACGGCCTGTTCTCCACGGCTGAGCGCAAGTCGACGACCATTCCTGTCATCGTACAGCCGGATGGCCACGGCCAGATCCCCTATGTCGGGTCTGTCCGGTTTGCCGGCATGACGATCGATTCGGCGCGCGCGACGATCGTCGATGCGCTGAAGGCCAAGGCCGTCGAGCCAGACGTGATCGTCACGCTTGCCGGCAATGCCTCGCGCACCGTGTCCATCCAGGGCGATGTGAACAAGTCGGCCATCGTGCCGCTTGGCCTCAGCGGCCAGCGTCTCAGCGAAGTGATCGCCATGGCGGGCGGTGCGGCCAAACCGTCCTATGACACCTATGTGACCCTCAAGCGCGGCGGCAAGTCGCGCAGCGTGCTGCTCCAGTCGGTCATCGACAGTCCGAAGGACGACATCTACGTCAAGCCGGACGACCAAATCTACCTGACCTATGATCCGCAGACCTTCGCAGCCCTCGGCCAGACGAAGAAGAGCGGCAAGATCCCGTTCGATGCGGCCAAGCTCAGCCTCGTCGAGGCGGCAGCACTTGCCGGCGGCGGCAATGTCGCGACGGCGGACCCGAAGGGCTATTTCGTCTTCCGTTACGAGGATGAAAGCGTCTACCGCAGCGTCGTCGGCGACGACCGGTTCCGCGACCTGATCTCGCGCGGCATGATGCCGGATTCGGAAGGCCGTTATCCGATCGTCTATCGCCTCGATCTGGGCGCGACGCAGAGCTACATCGTCGCGCAGAACTTCCCCGTGCGGAACAAGGACGTCGTCTATCTGGCGCGCCATGTCGCCACGGACCTCGCGAAGTTCCTGACGATCGTCTCCAGCGGCTCGACCGCGGCCTACAATATCCAGCGTACGGCGGATCTGCTTTAACCAGCGTCCACCGCGTTCAATGTCGGTTGATCGAGTTTTGACCCTGGAGTCTGTCTGGTTCATTCTGAATCAGACAGACTCCAGGTTTCTTTATTTTCTTTGTCCTTTCGGGAAAACCGATCCCCGCTTTTCCCTGACAAACTCTAGAGGGCTGCATGGCCGGTCGGGCACGCAAAACCTACGCGCTTCTTTCCTTCGGTCTCTGGCAGCAGCGGAACGATATTTCCCGCTTGCTCGACTCCGAGATCGTCGCGTGGCCTTTCGCGCTGCCGGGCCGGATCGACGGTTTTATCGGCTGGGGACGCAAGGCTTCCGGCCGCAGGGCCGCGTGGCTTGCAGCGCGCTCGGGCAAGGAAGTGATCACCCTCGAAGACGGTTTTCTGCGCGGTTTCTCGCCGGGGCAGGGAGAGCCGAGCCATTCCTTTGTGGTGGACCGGGACGGCATCTATTTCGATGCGCTCCATCCAAGCGGCCTCGACCGGCTGCTCTCCCGGCCGGTCACCGATGCCGCAGCGCTCGACCGGGCGCGCCGGCTGATGGCGCTGCTGCGTCGTGAGCGCCTGTCGAAATACAACAACAGCCCGTTGCTCACGCCCGCGGCCGCAGGCGTGCCGGTGGGCCGGCCGTTCGTGCTGCTCGTCGACCAGGTGGCGGGCGATGCCTCGATTGCCGGGGCGGGGGCGAGTGCTGCGAGTTTCCGCGCCATGCTGGAGCATGCGGCCGCCAACAATCCGGGCAAGACGCTGGTTGTGCGCATGCATCCGGCGGCGGGTAACCGCAGCCTGCTGCAGCAGGCGGCGACTGCCATGGGCATCGAGATCACTGTGCCCGGCCGCATGAACCCCTGGCCGCTGCTGGAAGCGGCCGACAGTGTCTACACCGTGTCGAGCCAGCTCGGCTTCGAGGCGCTGATGGCGGACCGCGAGGTCCATTGTTTCGGCACCACCTATTATTCCGGCCGCGGCCTCACCGTCGATCACAATGGTCTGTCCGCTGGGCGGTCGCCGGCCTCGCTGGAGCAGGTCTTTCACGCCGCCTATATCGACTATTCGCTCTATCTTGACCTGCACACGCGCCAGCCTTGCACGCCGGAACATGCCGTGCAGCAGGCAATCATGGTGCGGGACCAGCGTGCGCGCATCGAGCGCAAGGTTTTCACCGCCGGATTTTCTCCCTGGAAGCGTAGGGCCATGACGCCCTTCCTGAAGGGTATGGCCGGTGGGCCGGTGCATGCACGCTCGCTGGACGCCGCCTCGGCAGCCGCGCGGGCGGCCGAGGGGATAGTCGCCGTCTGGGGCAGCGATGCGGCTTTGCCCGCCGACGTGCCGGCCATCCGGCTCGAAGACGGCTTCATTCGTTCGCGGGGTCTCGGTGTCAACCTGACGATGCCGTCCTCTGTCGCGCTCGATGGCGAGCATGTCTATTACGATGCGCGCGGCGAAAGCCGGCTGGAAGCGCTGATCGCCCATAATGACTTCGATGAAAGCCTCAAGGTCCGGGCGCGCGATCTCGTCCGCCTGCTGATCCAGCGCGGCGTTTCCAAATACAATCTCGGGACGGACGCCGAGCTGCCGGTCGTGGCCGAAGGGCGGACCAAAATTCTCGTGCCGGGGCAGGTGGAGAAGGACGCCTCCATCCGCTACGGTTCCCCCGAGGTTCGTTCCAATGCCGCGCTGGTGGCTGCCGTGCGCGCATTCTTTCCCCAAGCCTTCATCGTCTACAAGGCGCATCCGGATGTGGTTTCCGGGGTGCGTGACGGCGGCCACGAGCCGCAGGAAGCCGATCTCACCGTCGGCAGCGGGGATATCCTGCAATGGATCGGCTGGGCGGACCGGGTCGAGACCATGACCTCGCTTGCCGGCTTCGAGGCGTTGCTGCGCGGCAAGGCCGTCGGCGTTCATGGCGCGCCGTTCTATGCGGGCTGGGGGCTTACCGACGATCGTCTACCCATTCCTCGCCGGACGCGCCACATTGACCTGGAGACGCTCGTCGCCGCGAGCCTGATTCTCTACCCGCTCTATGTGCACCCGCTGAGCGGTTTGCCATGCCGGCCGGAGGACCTGGTGGAAGAAATTTCCGCCGGCGCCTTGAAATCGCCCGGACTGGCGCAGAAGCTCTTTTTGTGTGCGGCGCAACAAATCAACCGTGTCGGGGTGTTGCTTCGCGACTCGCGGTTGCGGTAAACTTGGCTCGAAACCGTGGGACGGTCCGAGTCGCCTCAGGATGCGGGTATCTGCCAGTCGAGGGGCTGGCGGCAAAAATCGGGGAATAGAGTAGATGTGGTTGCTAAAACGGCGCCTTTGTGCGAATACCATTCTACCCAGCATCACATTTTGAGTAGAGCCGACCTGTCATGAGCGTACAGCATGATAACGATATGAAGGTTGGCCGCTCCGACGCCGAAGCCAATGGTGCTGCGCGTGGATCCCGGCTGATCAATCTGTCGCTGCGTCGCAAACTTTCCAAGCGCTTTCCCTCCAAGAGTGCGCCGCGCGTGCTCCTGTTGCAGGGTCCGGTCGGCCCGTTCTTCCGCAAGGCCCAGGCGCTGCTCAACGATAGTGGCTTCGACACTTGGCGCATCTGTTTCAATGCCGGCGACAGGCTTTTTGCCCGCGGCAACAAGATCCTGCATTTTTCCGGCACCGCGGACGTCTGGCGCGACTGGTTCACCGAAATCGTCGGCGAGCATGGCTTCGACTATGTGGTTCTCTTCGGCTGCGAACGCGATATCCACAAGATCGCGATCGAGCAATGCGCTGCTGCGAACATCCCCGTTCTCAGCCTGGAAGAAGGTTACATCCGTCCCGGCTTCGTGACCATGGAGACCGGCGGCAACAATTGGCGTTCGCCGATCGCCGGCCTGCTGCCCTCCGAAAAGGATGAGGAAAAGCGCCGGGAGCGCCCGCGGACGACGAATTATCCCTCGTCCTTCGGCGCGATGGCGACCTATGCCTTCACCTATTTCTCCGTGCGCGGCATCTTTTCGACGCTGAGCGAGCGCAAGCTGTTCCACAAGCACAAGCGGTCGTTGGCGCCCGAGGCCTTCTACTGGGTCAAGAATTATTACCGGAAGTTCCGCAACCTCGGCAGCAATTATCGCAGCATGGAACGGTTGCTGGAGCATCACGACAAGAAATATTACCTTGTGCCGCTGCAGGTGCACGATGACAGCCAACTTGGTGCTGCCGCGAGCGGCTGGAACAACCAGAAGCTCATCCTCAAGACGATCGTGTCCTTCGCGCGAAATGCGCCGCCGACCCATCAGCTGGTGTTCAAGATCCACCCCATGGAGCGTGGACACAGCCAGGACAAGCAGTTCATCCGTCAGGTGGGCGTGCTGAACAATGTCTCCGACCGAATCCACATTCTCGATAGCGGTTCGCTCGGCCTGATGACGCGGCACGCGGCGGGCATGGTGACGATCAACAGCACGTCCGGCCTATCGGCGCTTCAGCACGGCATTCCGCTTGCCGTTCTCGGGCAGGCCTTCTACCGCCATCCCTCGCTCGCCTTCTGCGTCAACAAGGGCATCGAGCTCGATAGTTTCTGGTCGTCCGGCCATGTCGGCTCGGCGGCGTTGCGGCGCGATTACCTCAACTGGATTGCCCAGCAATGCCTGCATCCTGGCGATTATTACGCCTATGAGGGCATCGAGGTCGCGACCAATTCGCTTCTAGAAAAGCTTCGCGCCATGGACGAGGAGGCGCGGGCCGCCGGCCAGCTTCCCCGGGCCAGCAATGTCCTGCCCCTGCTCGCGCAATCGCAATAAAGCCGGCTGATCCTTCATAGACACGCCTATTCAGAACCTCGGGGTTTGCTCCCCGACGGCTGTGGCGTTTGCATTTCTTAGAAAAACTCAGGCGGAACGGCGCTGGTTGGCCGAAGAGGTGCGAAGGATTTCTTCGTGGACCTCGATTGCTTCTTCAATGTCATTGTAGAAGGTGAGCTGGCCGTTGTTCATGACGCCGCCGATGTCGCAGAACGACCGCAGCAGGCCGGAAGAATGCGAGACCAAGAGCAGGGTGGCGTTCTCGCGCCGTTCGTCGAAGACGTCCTTGCACTTCTGCTTGAAGGTGGAATCGCCGACCGCAATCACCTCGTCGATCAGGTAATATTCAAACCCGATCGCCATGCAGATGCCGAACGAGAGCCGCGCCTTCATGCCGGCGGAATAGGTCTTGACCGGCATGTCGAGATAGGCGCCAAGCTCGGAAAAGTCGGCAACGAAATCCAGCACGTGGTTGCGGTTCTTGCCGTAGATATCGGCGATGAAGCGCGTGTTCTGGGCGCCGGTCAGCTTGCTGTGCACGCCGCCATTGAAGCCGAGCGGCCAGGAAATCTTGCCCTCGCGCAGGATGCGCCCGGAATCCGGCATTTCGCCGCCGGAGATCAGGCTCATCAGCGTGGACTTGCCGGCGCCGTTGCGCCCGAGGATGCCGACATTGGTGCCGGGACGGAAGGCCGCGGTGAACCGGTCGAGGATAATCTTCTTGCCGCCGCCGGGGCGAGGGTAGGCCTTGCTGACATTGTCGAAGATGATCATGCGCTTATAATCCTGCTGCGGAAAACCCGTTCCAAGATGAGCGCTGAGGTCAGCAGTGCGGTCGACAGACCAAGCAGGTAGGACTTGCTGAGAAGGGCGTTGTAATCGAGATATGTGGAGGTGCGGAACCATTCCACGCAATGCATGAAAGGGTTCCACCACAGGACGGCCTGAAAACTCGGCGGCATTTCAGCGGGCATGAAGAAGACGCCGGACAGCAGCATCAGGGGCATGCTCACCATGCTCATGAACGTGTCGTAACGCGGTATGAGCGACCCCGCCATCGCGTTGAAGGCAGCATAGGAAAAGGCGAAATAGAGGATCGCGAACATGCATTCCGTGAATTCGCCGGGATAGACGATGACGTCGCGGTCGAGCGAAATCGCAAGCCCCCACATGAACAGGGCGCAGATGATCAGCCAGATCGTCGATTCCAGCAGGAAGGTCGCTATGATCGTATCGAGGGGACGCACGAGCGGATAAGTCAGCATCGGCTGATTGTTGGAGATCGCGCGCTCCGTCTTGCGCGAAATGCCGCGCGTCATGCGAAAGCCGAACACGCCGGCGAGGATGAACAGCAGCGCGTTGTCGCCAAAGGGAATCTGCGCCTTCATGCCGGCATGGATCAGCAGGAAGATGCCGATATAGGCGGCGGGCTCGATGAGAATCCAGACGAAACCCAGGCGACTTTCGCCGAATCGCGTCACAGCGCTGCGCACGACGAGGGCGGAGATCACCCGCGCGTTCTCGCGCAGGGCGTAGCTCAGGGGTTTTTCTGCTAGCAGGGCCATGACGCCACTCGTTTCTGCAGCGCGATCAGATCGCGTGATCCTTCACGGATCGGAAGGCGAAGTAGCCGATGAGCCACAGGCACGCCGCAGCCGCAAGGACGATGGCCGTGTTCACGGCGCCGAGCGGATAGAGCGCGATTTCCGGCTCCCGCGGCGGCACGTAGACCGCGAAATAACGCTCCTGCTTCTGGGCCTCCTGCATAGCCGTTTCCAGCGCGGCGAGTGAGGTCGTATAGGCCTTGACGGCGAATTCCTGCTCGACGCCGAGTTCGGTGAAGCGGTCGATCATCGCCGGCAGTGCGCGGCCGCCATCCAGGCCGCTGCGCGTCGTCTTGCTGGTGGGATCGTCGCTCTCGTTCTCGCCGCTGATCCGGTTGCGCTGTTCGACGAGCTGTGCCTCGAGCGCGCTGATCTGTCGCTCGATGACGCGGGCGGAGGGCGCATCCTTGCTGATCGAATCGACCAGGGCCTTGTAGCGGGTGCGAAGCGAGGCCAGTTCCTGCTCCAGCGAGCTGATGATGGTTGCTTCCATCGTCGCGACGGCCGTCGGGTCGACGGCCTGCTCGGTGATGCGCAGGTCAGTGATCTGGTTGCGGATGTTGCGCAGACGTTCTTCCGAGCGCGCAACCTGATGGTTGGCAACCTCGATGAACTGCCTGCGGGACTTGTCGGAAAGCGTGTTGACCAGGTTTTCAGCAACGGTGAGGACCGAATCCGCCACCTGCTTTGCGTCCGTCGGCGAGAAGGCGAAGACGCGCATCGTCACGTTGCCGGTGGTCGAATTGTAGCTGATCTCGACCATGTCCCGCCAGTAATCGCGGAACTCGTCGAGGGGCCTCGTATCGCTTTCGCGATAGAGAAAATCGATTGCGGGGCGCGAATAGATCGTGCGGATGTCGAGGCCCGTCTGCTCCTTGATATCCGGCAGGATCTGCGAGGAATGGATGTAGTCGGAGACGATGTAGGAATCGCCCGCCTGGGCGGCAGAGCCGACGAGCCCGGTCAGCCCGAGCGCATTGAGGGACGCCTGCTGCGCGCCGCGAACGGCAAACTGCGTCTCGACCACATATTGCGGGGTCGCAACAAAGACGTAATAGAGCCCGCTCAGGATCGTCGGAACGATGACCGCCAGCACGAAGGAAATGAGCGCCCAAGGACGCTCCTTCTTCTGCTTGGGCATATCGGGCAGGGTCAGGACGCTCTTGGTAATGTCGACGGGCTTGCGAACCCGCGGTTCCACGCGAGACCGGAGGGTTTCCTCGTCGTCGATCGCGGGCTCTGCCCTGCGCCTCGGCGCCTGCTTCATCTTCACTATTTTCTGGTCGGCAAGGCGCTGTTGCGCGCGCTTCTTGGCGAGATCGAGCAGGCTGCTCGTCTGGTCGTCGACGTGGGTCGGGGTTTCCGCCGCGACGGGCGCGTTTTCATCTTTCACGTCGGCTCACTCTTTTCCAACAGCAAACTGGTTTGTCGCCTCGATGCTTGTCGCCGCAACTTATTCGAATTTGCCTTTACAGACAATAAAAATGCCGCATTCGACCGGTGGCGGGAAATACCGTGCATCCGCCGGGAAAGAAGGGGATAAGCCTCCTTCAACCGGTGCCTTTGCGATCGGCGCGCATTCCTCGTCGAGCAATCTGGTTATTTTGTGTTCGCCGCCGGGTCCGTGCGCCAATCCGCGCTGGCGGCGATGAAATTCGGGTTGGCGAAGTCTGCGTCGCTGGCCTGGTTGGTCTTGCCGTAGAGGAGGGGGCTGCCGTCCAGCGTGTGGGTCATGCCGCCAGCGGCGCGCAGCACGGCGTCGCCCGCCGCAGTGTCCCATTCCATGGTGCGGCCGAAGCGCGGATAGACGTCGGCAAGCCCTTCCGCGACAAGGCAGAATTTCAGCGAAGAGCCGATCGCCGTGCAGGCATCGATGCCGTGGTCGTCGAGAAAACGCGCGGTTTCCGGCGTGGCGTGCGAGCGGCTTGCGACCGCCGTCAGCGCATTGCCGCGGCTGCGGCAGCCGATGGCCTGACGCCGGGAAATCGTGGTTTCGTCGGCCACCTCGAAACGCTCCGCCCGATCCTCCTCGGCGACGAAACCCACCGACAGCGCAGGCGCATAGACGATGCCGGCAATCGGCGCGCCATCGCGGATCAGTGCGATATTCACAGTGAATTCGCTGCGGCCGGCAATGAATTCCTTCGTGCCGTCGAGCGGATCGACGAGGAAGAAGGTGCCGCCGGAAATATCCGGCACGCTGCCGGCGGCGACGGCCTCTTCGGCAACCACCGGGATTGTCGGAAAATGCAGCGCGAGCGCCTCCAGAATGAGCCGTTCGGCTTCCTCGTCCGCGGCGGTCACCGGCGAGCGGTCCGACTTGTAGTGCACGTCCGCCCCGGCGCTATGGATGGCCATGATGGCGCGCCCGGCGGCAAGGGCTGCGCTTTCCATCACCTGCTTCAGCTCTGTCCTGTCTGGCTGCATGCGTCTCGTCCTGCCGTTTCTTGCCCATGCCTTAGACGCGGTGCCGCGCGAAAGCAAATGCCGCGCCTCGCCATTGCACGCGGAAAGTTTCCGGTGCGGCAAGACGCCGCCGGCCTTGCTGTTTGTGCTGCATATGCGAATGTGGGGCGACTGATCCAGGATTCTGCATGCGCTATTCCGCCCTTTCGATCTTCAAGCAAGCCTTTGCCGGAAACCTAGGCTGGACGCCCGCCTGGCGGGAGCCGGCGCCGAAGCCGCATTACGACGTGATCATCGTCGGTGGCGGCGGGCATGGGCTGGCGACGGCCTATTACCTCGCCCGGGAATTCGGTATCCGCAACATCGCGGTGGTCGAGAAGGGTTATCTCGGCTCCGGCAATGTCGGGCGCAACACCACCATCGTGCGTTCCAACTATATGCTGCCCGGCAACGAGCCGTTCTACGAGTTTTCGCTGAAGCTCTGGGAAGGGCTGGAGCAGGAGCTCAATTACAATGTGATGTTCTCGCAGCGCGGCATCATCAACCTTTATCACAATGACGGCCAGCGCGATCAGTATATCCGCCGCGGCAACGCCATGATGATGGAAGGTGTGGCGGCCGAACTTCTCGACCGCGAGTCGCTGAAGAAGATGCTGCCCTTCCTCAATTTCGAGCATGCGCGTTTCCCCATCATGGGTGGCTTGCTGCAAAAGCGCGCCGGCACGGCGCGCCACGATGCCGTCGCCTGGGGTTTTGCGCGCGGCGCGGACCGGCTCGGCGTCGATCTCATCCAGAACTGCGAGGTCACCGGCATCCGCCGGGAAAACGGTGCCGTCACGGGCGTCGAGACGACGAGGGGTTTCATCGGCTGCAACAAGCTGGCGCTCGCCGCTGCCGGCAACACCTCGTGTGTCGGCGAGATGGCGGGGCTGAAGCTGCCGATCGAGAGCCATGTGCTGCAGGCTTTCGTCACCGAGGGCCTGAAGCCCTGCATCGACCACGTCATTACCTATGGCGCCGGGCACTTCTATATCTCGCAGTCCGACAAGGGCGGCCTGGTCTTCGGCGCGGAGATCGACGGCTATTCCTCCTATGCGCAACGCGGCAACCTCGCGACGGCCGAGCATGTGATGGAGGAGGGGGTGACGATGATCCCCGGTCTTTCGCGTGTGCGGGTGCTGCGCGCATGGGGCGGTGTCATGGACATGTCGATGGACGGTTCGCCGATCATCGACCGCACGCCGATCGAAAACCTCTACCTGAACTGCGGCTGGTGTTACGGCGGCTTCAAGGCGACGCCGGCTTCCGGTTTCTGCTTCGCCCACCTGATCGCCAAGGGCGAGAGCCATCATGTGGCGCGCGCGCTCAGGCTCGATCGTTTCGAGCGCGGCTTCCCAATCGACGAGGCGGGTGTGGGCACCCAGCCGAACCTGCATTGAGTGAGTGATGGCAAGCCTGATTTCCTGTCCGCATTGCGGCACCCGCGCCAAGGAAGAGTTTTTCATCCGCGGGGATGCGACGCCGGTTCGTCCCGCGCCGATGGCTGGCGACGACGTGTGGAACGATTATGTGCATGTGCGCGCCAATCCGCGCGGCCGCGTCCGCGAACATTGGCAGCATGTCGCCGGCTGCCGGCGCTGGCTGGTGGTGGAGCGGGACAATTTTACCCATGAGGTGTTTTCCGTCAGCGATGCCGCGGCGGCAAGGGGAGGCGAACGATGACCGCCTATCGCCTCGCCACCGGCGGCCTCGTCGACCGCAGCCATGCCGTGCGCTTCTCCTTCGATGGCACCGCGCTCACCGGCCATGCCGGCGATACGCTCGCCTCGGCGCTCATCGCCAATGACCGCCTGCTCGTTGCCCGCAGCTTCAAGTACCACCGCCCGCGCGGCATCGTGACGGCCGGGCCGTCCGAACCGAATGCGCTGGTGACCATCGGCACGGGCGAGCGGCGCGATCCGAACACCAAAGCGACCGGCGCCGAACTCTACGATGGCGTCGAAGCCGTGAGCCAGAACCGCTGGCCTAGCCTCACCTATGATATCGGCGCGGTGAACAACCTGATGTCGCGCTTCCTTTCGGCCGGCTTCTACTACAAGACCTTCATGTGGCCCGCCGCCTTCTGGGAAAAGGTCTATGAGCCGCTGATCCGCCGCGCCGCCGGGCTCGGCCGCACGAGCCTGCCGCGTGATCCGGATAGCTATGAGAAAAGCTGGGCGCATTGCGACCTGCTCGTCGTCGGCTCCGGCCCGGCCGGCCTTGCCGCGGCGCTCACGGCCGCCCGGTCCGGCTTGCGCGTCCTTCTCGCCGAGCAGGATTTCGTTCTCGGCGGCGCGTTGCTCTCCGAGGCGACGAAGCTGGATGGCGAGGCGCCCTATGTCTTTGCCCGGCGCGCCATCGACGAGCTCCAGAACCATGCGAATGTCACCCTCCTGCCGCGCACCACGGTGTTCGGCTGGTACGACGACAATGTCTTCGGCGCGGTCGAGCGGGTGCAGAAGCACGGCGTGACCATCGATCCCGGCAAGCCCGTCGAGCGCCTGTGGCGCATCGTGGCGAAGCACGCGATCCTCGCCACCGGCGCGGAAGAACGGCCGCTGGTCTTCGGCGGCAACGACAGGCCGGGCATCATGACGGCGAGCGCTGTCAGCACCTATGCCAACCGCTTTGGCGTGGCTGCCGGCAAGTCCGTCGCGGTGTTCACCAACGGCGCGTCCGGTTATCGCACGGCGCAGGATCTCGTCGCTCATGGCATCGAGGTCGCGGCCCTCATCGATAGCCGCGCGGATGCCGCCGACAGCGCGCCGGCTGGCGTGCGGCTGGTTCGCGGCGGCTCCATCATCGATACGAAGGGGCGCCAGCGTGTCCGCGCGGTCGTCACCGATCGCGGCGGCTTCGAAGAGTTGATCGCCTGCGATGCCGTGGCGATGTCCGGCGGCTGGAGCCCCGTGATCCACCTCGCCTGCCAGCGCGGCGGCAAGGCGGCCTGGTCGGAGGCCTTGCAAGCGTTTCTCGCGCCGGAAGCGGGTGCGGGGCTGGTGATGGCCGGTGCAGCGGCAGGGCATTATCGCCTGTCGGAATGTTTCGAGGATGGCGCGCGCAAGGCGTCGGCCATCGTGGAGAGCCTCGGGCGGCCGGTCGCCGGCTTCGAGCGCCCTTCCATCGGCGAGGAGATCGATCCGTCTTTCACGGCGCTCTGGCATGTGCCGGGGGCGAAATCCAAGGCCTTTGTCGATTTCCAGAACGACGTTCACACCAAGGATCTCGGCCTTGCCGTGCGCGAAGGGTTCGGCCATGTCGAACACGCCAAGCGCTACACGACGGGCGGCATGGCGACGGACCAGGGCAAGCTCGGCAACATCAATGCCATCGGCATTCTCGCGACCATGCGCGGCGTCAGCCCCGCCGAGGTCGGCACCACCACCTTCCGGCCGTTCTACACGCCCGTCTCCTTCGGCGCGCTCGCCGGCACATCGGTCGGCGAACACAACATGCCGACCCGCCGCTCGCCGCTGCATGGCTGGGCGGCGCGCAACGGCGCGGTCTTCATCGATGCCGGGCTTTGGTATCGTTCCTCCTGGTTCCCGAAAGCGGGCGAAAAGACCTGGCGCGACAGCATCGACCGGGAAGTCAGGAATGTTCGCGAAAATGCCGGCCTCTGCGATGTCTCGACGCTCGGAAAAATCGAGGTTTTCGGGCCGGATGCGGCCGAGTTCCTGAACCGGCTCTATTGCAATCCCGTGCTGAAACTGCCCGTCGGCAAGGCCCGCTATGGCCTGATGCTGCGTGAGGACGGCATGGTCTATGATGACGGCACGGTGAGCCGGCTGGCGGAGGAGCATTTCCTCGTCACGACCACGACGGCCCTTGCGGGCGGCGTGCTCTCGCATATGGAGTTCGCCGCGCAGGTGCTGTGGCCGGAACTGCGCGTGCGCTTCCTCTCCGTCTCCGACCAATGGGCGCAGATGTCGATTGCCGGGCCGAAGGCGCGCGCCATCCTGCAAGCCGTTGTCGAGGACGACCTGTCGCCTGCCGCTTTCCCGTTCCTCGCCGCCCGCGAGGTGCGGCTGAAGGGCAATCTGAAGGCGCGGCTCTTCCGCATTTCTTTCTCCGGCGAGCTTGCCTATGAGCTGGCGGTGCCGGCGGGCTATGGCGAGGCGGTGGCGGATGCGCTGATGCGGGCGGGTCAGCCGCACGGGCTTTGCGCCTATGGTGTCGAGGCGCTAAACGTGCTGCGCATCGAGAAGGGGCATGTCACCCATGCCGAACTCGACGGCCGCGTGACGCCCGACGATGCGGGCCTTGGCCGCATGATGGGTTCGGCCAAGCCGGATTTCATCGGCAAGCGGCTGTCGACGCGATTCGGCCTGACGGCGGCGGACCGCGCCCAGCTCGTCGGCCTTCGGGCGCTGGAGGCGGACAAGGACATGCGCGCCGGCGCGCACCTGCTGAAGGACGGCGCGAAGCCTTCGACGCTGAACGACCAAGGCTGGGTGAGTTCCGCCTGCTTTTCGCCGACGCTCGGCAGCCACATTGCGCTTGGCTTCCTCAAGTCCGGCCGTGAGCGTTACGGCGAGAAAATCGTGGTTTGGGACCAGTTGCGCGGCGTCGAGGCGATGGCGGAGGTCTGCGATCCGGTCTTCGTCGATCCGGAAAACCGCAAGCTGATGGCGTGAGGTGAGGGCGATGGCTTACGATTATCAGGCGGTGCATGCGCTGGATGGCATGATTGGTGCGATTTCCGAGCGGCGGCTCAATCACCTCGCTGCCCACCGCACGACGGCGATCGCCACGGTGCTGGCGGCGCCCGGCCAGACGGCGGAGGCGGCGGGCATCCTGGTTGCGAACGGCGAGTTCGAGGCCCGCTTTTCCGGCCCCGGCGAATGGCTCGTGCTGTCCGAGGTGCACGCGCCGGAAACGCTCGCCGCCGAACTCGGCCTGCGCCTCGGCCATTTCGCCTTCGTCGCCGACCAGAGCCATGGCCGCGTCGCGCTGACGCTTTCCGGCCCGGATGCCGCGCGCATCCTGGCGAACGGCATCGCTGTCGATCTGCATCCCGAGGCCTTTCCGGTCGGCCGCGCGGCGAACGTCCTGTGCAACCATCTCTCGGTCAACCTCGCCCGCACGGGTGAGGCGAGCTTCGATCTCATCGTGATGCGCAGCTTCGCCGAGGCGCTGGTGGGCGACCTGAAGGTGATGGCGCGGAGCTTCGACCTGTCGGTGGATTTCGCCACGCGCTGACAAAATCGGCAAAGCGACATGAGGTTTCGCACCACGGGCTTGTCGGGCATCCGCGGGACAAAATAGGCTGCGCTTCGTTCGCAGCAATTCCCTTCAACCCGCCGAAAGCCGGAGTTTTTCATGAAGAGCCATGCAAGGGTCGTCGTCATCGGGGGCGGCGTCGTCGGCTGTTCCGTCCTCTATCATCTCACCAAATTCGGCTGGACCGATGTCGTGCTCGTCGAGCGCTCGGAGCTGACCTCCGGCTCGACCTGGCATGCGGCCGGCGGCATGCACACGATCAATGGCGACCCGAACGTCGCCAAGCTGCAGAAATATACGGTGGAGCTCTACAAGGAGATCCAGGACTATTCCGGCCAGGATATCGGCCTGCACATGACCTCCGGCATGATGCTGGCGTCCACCAAGGACCGGTTCGACTGGATGAAGTCGATCCTCGCCAAGGGCCGCTACATGGGCCTCGACGCCCATCTGCTGACGCCGAAGGAAGCGCATGACCTGATGCCGCTGCTCGATCCCGACCAGTTCGTCGGCGCGGTGTTCGATCCCGTCGAAGGCCATCTCGACCCCTACGGCACGACGCATGCCTATGCGAAATCGGCCAAGAAGAACGGCGCCGACATCTACCTGCACACCAAGGTGGAAGACCTCGTGCAGCGAGAGGACGGCACCTGGCGCGTCATCACCGACAAGGGCGAAATCATCGCCGAACATGTCGTCAATTGCGGTGGCCTCTGGGCGCGCGAGGTGGGCCGCATGGTGGGGCTGGAGCTGCCGGTGCTCGCCATGGAGCACATGTATCTCATCACCGAGGACATGCCCGAGGTCATCGAGTTCAACCAGACGCGCGGCAAGGAGCTGATGCACTGCGTCGACTTCGACGGGGAAATCTATCTCCGCCAGGAGCGCAACGGCATGCTGATGGGCACCTATGAAAAGGCCTGCCGCCCGTGGTCGCCGCTCACCACGCCCTGGAATTTCGGCCACGAGCTTCTGGCAGAGGATATCGAGCGAATCACGCCGGAACTGGAAGTCGGCTTCCGCCATTTCCCAGCCTTCAACAAGGCGGGCATCAAGAAGATCATCAACGGCCCCTTCACCTTCTCGCCGGATGGCAATCCGCTGGTCGGCCCGGTGCGCGGCATGACGAATTACTGGTCGGCCTGCGCCGTCATGGCGGGCTTCAGCCAGGGCGGCGGCGTGGGGCTGGCGCTCGCCAACTGGATGATCCACGGCGATCCGGGCTTCGATGTCTTCGCCATGGACGTTTCCCGCTACGGCGACTTCGCGACGCTCGCCTATACCAATGCCAAGGTGCGCGAAAACTATTCGCGCCGCTTCTCGATCCGCTATCCGAACGAGGAGCTGCCGGCCGGCCGGCCTCTGCTGACGACGCCGATCTACGACAAGCTGAAGGAGGCCGGTGCCGTCTTCGGCGCCTCCTATGGCCTTGAACAGCCGCTGTGGTTTGCGCCAAAAGGCGTCGAGGATCATTTCTCGTGGCGCCGTTCGACGGACTTCGACACCGTCGGCGCGGAAGCGAAAGCAGTGCGCGAGAGCGTCGGCCTGATGGAGACATCGGGCTTCGCCAAATATGCGGTGAAGGGGGAGGGCGCAGAAGCCTGGCTCGACCGGCTGCTCACCTGCCGCATTCCCGCGACCGGCCGCATGACGCTGGCGCCTATGCTGAAGGACGATGGCAAGCTGATCGGCGATTTCACGCTGGCAAAGCTCGGCGAGGGGGATTTCCTGCTCATCGGCTCCGGCATCGCCGAGGACTATCATATGCGGTGGTTCGAGACGCACCTGCCGAAGGACGGCTCGGTGACGCTCGAAGCGCTCAACCTCGCGCTCGTCGGCCTCGCGATTGCCGGGCCGAAGGCGCGTGACGTCATGCAGAATCTGACGCACCAGGACCTTTCGACCCCGGCCTTCCCCTTCATGGCGGTGCGCCGCATGGATCTCGGCATGGCGCCGGCGATCGTCGGGCGCGTCAGCTATACCGGCGATCTCGGCTACGAAATCTGGATGAAGCCGCAATACCAGCGCTACCTCTACGATCTGATTCTTGAGGCCGGCGCCGAATTCGGCATCAAGCTCTTCGGGTTGCGCGCGCTCAACGCGCTCCGCCTCGAAAAATCCTACGGAAGCTGGTCGCGCGAATACCGCCCGCTCTATGGGCCGCTCGAAGCGGGGCTGGAGCGTTTCGTGGCGGTCAAGAAGGACGCCGACTTCATCGGCAAGGCGGCGGCGAAGGCCGAGCGCGAATCAGGCGGCGCGCTGCGCCTGCGCACCTTCATCCTCGACGCGAAGGATGCCGATGTCATCGGCGATGAACCGATCTACCTGAATGGCGAAGTGCGCGGCTGGGTGACGTCCGGCGGTTATGCCCATGCAGCCGGCGTTTCCGTCGCGGTCGGCTACGTGCCGAAGGAGATCGCCGACGTCGAAAGCGGCTGGTCGATCGAGCTTCTTGGCGAGATCCTGGCGGCGCGCCCGCAGCCGGAACCGATGTTCGACGCCTCCGGCGCGAAAATGCGCGGCTGAGTGTTCCGTTCAGGCGGCGCTGTCTCAAAACGGGACAGCGCCGCCTGCTGCTTTCATGCATCTTTTCGGGCAAGGGCGTGGCTTTTCCTGCCGATTTTTTGGTTTCCCTGGCGTTAAATGCGTCATTTAACCGTTCTTGCTAAAGAAATTGTCGATCCCGGCTTTTTGGGCTTCCCTTTTGTATCGAAAGCGGTATGGAATCCCCTTCGTCTAACAAGCTCAAAAAAGAGCGTTAAGAACAAGAGATGTGGCCGATCAGGAACCGCATCCGGGGGATTGCAAATGGAATATTTTGTCCAGCAGCTCGTCAATGGGCTGACGCTTGGATCTATCTATGGATTGATAGCCATCGGCTACACCATGGTTTACGGCATCATCGGCATGATCAATTTCGCCCATGGCGATATCTTCATGCTGGGCGGGTTCGCCGCTCTCATCGTCTTCCTTCTCCTCACCAGCGTGTTTGCCGGCCTTCCGGTCGTTTTGCTGCTGCTGGTGATGATCGCCGCGGCCATGCTGACGGCGTCTTTGTGGAACTGGACGATCGAAAAGGTGGCCTACCGGCCGCTGCGCGGTTCGTTCCGCCTGGCGCCGCTGATCACCGCCATCGGCATGTCGA
Organism: Shinella sp. GW835-FHT14H05; assembly: GCF_058793575.1. Classification (NCBI taxonomy): domain Bacteria; kingdom Pseudomonadati; phylum Pseudomonadota; class Alphaproteobacteria; order Hyphomicrobiales; family Rhizobiaceae; genus Shinella; species Shinella sp. GW835-FHT14H05. Next base: position 537,172 of record NZ_JBXAFY010000001.1, read on the forward strand.
TCGCGCTGTCGAACTTCATCCAGGTCACGCAGGGTCCGCGCAACAAGCCGATCCCGCCGCTGGTGTCGTCGGTCTACAATGTCTTCGGCATCTCGATCTCGCTGAAACAGCTTATCATCATGGTGCTGACGGTCATCCTGCTGACGACCTTCTGGTACATCGTCAACAAGACCTCGCTGGGTAGAGCGCAACGGGCGACCGAACAGGACCGCAAGATGGCGGCGCTGCTCGGCATCGACGTCGACCGGACGATCTCCGTGACCTTCATCATGGGCGCCTCGCTCGCGGCCGTCGCCGGCACGATGTACCTGATGTATTACGGCGTGACCGTCTTCACCGACGGCTTCATTCCGGGCGTCAAGGCCTTCACGGCCGCGGTTCTGGGCGGCATCGGCTCGCTTCCGGGCGCGGTTCTGGGCGGCCTGCTCATCGGTCTCATCGAGAGCCTTTGGTCCGCCTACTTCACCATCGACTACAAGGACGTCGCGACGTTCTCCATCCTCGCCATCGTCCTGATCTTCAAGCCGTCCGGTATTCTCGGACGACCGGAAGTCGAGAAGGTTTGATCCATGACCAACATTGCAAACACGTCTGAGCGCGCCGGCGGTAACCTGACGGCGCAGGCTCTGCGCGAGGGCTTTTATGCCGGCGTCATCTCGCTCGGCCTCTTCGTCCTCTTCGTCGGTCTCGAGACCACGCAGAACATCCGCAACGAGCTGGTCATCAACCAGCGCTGGGGGCTGCTGGCGATCTTCGTGATCGTCGCCGCCGTCGGCCGCTTCCTCTCGGTCGCCTATCTGCGGCCCTGGGCGGCAGCCCGCAAGGCGAGCGCCGCGGCCAGGCCGGTGGACGAGGACGTCAGCTTCTTCAAGCGCAACTTCTCGAAGATCGCGATCGTCGCGCTGCTCGTCTATCCGCCGCTGATGGTCATGCTGTTCGGCGTGCAGGGCTCGCTGAAGTGGGTCGACAACTTCGGCATCCAGATCCTCATCTACGTGATGCTCGCCTGGGGCCTGAACATCGTGGTCGGCCTCGCCGGTCTGCTCGACCTCGGCTATGTCGCCTTCTATGCGGTGGGCGCCTATTCCTACGCGCTGCTGTCGCAGCAGTTCGGCTTCTCCTTCTGGGTGCTCCTGCCGCTCGCCGGCATTCTGGCCGCCTTCTGGGGCATGATCCTCGGCTTCCCGGTGCTGCGCCTCAAGGGCGACTATCTCGCCATCGTGACGCTCGCCTTCGGGGAGATCATCCGCCTGGTGCTCATCAACTGGACGGAAGTGACCAAGGGCACCTTCGGCGTCTCCGGCATTCCGAAAGCCTCGGTCTTCGGCATCTGGTCCTTCGATGTCAGCGCGCCGAACAACTTCGCCAAGGCCTTCGACCTGCCGATGTCGTCGGCCTACTACAAGATCTTCCTGTTCTATCTCATCCTCGCGCTCGCGCTGTTGACCGCCTATGTGACGATCAAGCTGCGCCGCATGCCGATCGGCCGGGCCTGGGAAGCGCTGCGTGAAGACGAGATCGCCTGCCGCTCGCTCGGCATCAACACGGTGACGACCAAGCTGACGGCCTTCTCCATAGGCGCGATGTTCGGCGGTTTTGCCGGCTCCTTCTTCGCCGTGCGCCAGGGCTTCGTCTCGCCGGAAAGCTTCGTCTTCCTCGAATCGGCGATCATCCTCGCCATCGTGGTTCTCGGCGGCATGGGTTCGCTCGTCGGCATCGCGATCGCTGCGGCGGTGATGGTCGGCGGCACGGAGCTCCTGCGCGAGATGACCTTCCTGAAGGCGGTCTTCGGCCCGGACTTCACGCCGGAACTCTACCGCATGCTGATCTTCGGCATCGCGATGGTGGTGGTCATGGTCTGGAAGCCGCGTGGCTTCGTCGGAAGCCGTGAGCCGACCGCGTTCCTCAAGGAACGCAAGGCGGTCTCCGGCAGCTTCACCAAGGAAGGGCACGGCTGATGGCGACCCTGACCAACGTGGCGACGAACACAGCGACAAAGACCATGACGAACGATCCCATCCTGAAAGTCGAGCATCTCTCGATGCGCTTCGGTGGCCTCATGGCCATCAACGACCTCTCCTTCGAGGCGCATCGCGGCGATATCACCGCGCTGATCGGCCCGAACGGTGCGGGCAAGACCACGGTCTTCAACTGCGTGACCGGCTTCTACAAGCCGACCATGGGCATGATCACCATGCGCCAGAAGGGCGGCCGGGAGTTCCTGCTGGAACGCATGACCGACTTCGAGGTCAATCGCGATGCGAAGGTGGCACGCACCTTCCAGAACATCCGGCTCTTCTCGGGCCTGACCGTGCTGGAAAACCTGCTCGTCGCCCAGCACAACATGCTGATGAAGGCGTCCGGCTATACGATCCTCGGCCTGCTCGGTTTCCCGACCTACAAGAAGGCTGCGGGCGAATCGGTCGATATCGCCAAATACTGGCTGGAGAAGGCGAACCTCATCGATCGCGCCGACGATCCGGCCGGCGACCTTCCCTACGGTGCGCAGCGTCGCCTGGAAATCGCCCGCGCCATGTGCACGGGGCCGGAATTCCTATGCCTCGACGAACCGGCGGCGGGCCTCAACCCGCGGGAATCGCTGACGCTCAACGAGCTGCTGCGCTCGATCCGCAAAGACAGCGGCACGTCGATCCTGCTCATCGAGCACGACATGTCGGTGGTCATGGAAATCTCCGACCACGTCGTCGTGCTCGAATATGGCCAGAAGATTTCCGACGGCACGCCGGACCATGTGAAGAACGATCCGAAGGTTATCGCGGCCTATCTCGGTGTGGAAGACGATGAGGTCGAAGAGGTGATTGAAGAGATCGAGGTTATCGCCGAGAGCGAAGGCCCGCAGGGAGGGTCGCACGCATGAGTGATACGCTTCTCAGCGTCCAGGGCGTGGAAACCTACTACGGCAACATCCGCGCGCTCGCCGGTGTCAATGTCGAGGTGAAGAGGGGCGAGATCGTCAGCCTGATCGGTGCGAACGGCGCCGGCAAGTCGACGCTGATGATGACGATCTGCGGCAGCCCGCAGGCGCGCACCGGCACGGTCACCTTCGACGGCGAAGACATCACGCGCGTGCCGACGCATCTGATCGCGCGCCGCCGCATTGCGCAATCGCCGGAAGGGCGCCGCATCTTCCCGCGCATGACGGTCTATGAAAACCTTCAGATGGGCGCGAGCCTCGACAATCTGAAGTTCTTCAACGAGGACGTGGAGAAGATCTTCACGCTCTTCCCGCGCCTCAAGGAACGCCAGGCCCAGCGCGGCGGCACGCTTTCGGGCGGCGAGCAGCAGATGCTGTCCATCGGCCGTGCGCTGATGGCGCGTCCGAAGCTCCTGCTTCTCGACGAACCGTCGCTCGGTCTGGCACCGCTGATCATCAAGCAGATCTTCGACGCCATCAAGGTCTTGAACCAGGAGCAGGGTCTGACCGTGTTCCTCGTCGAGCAGAACGCCTTCGCCGCCCTCAAGCTCTCCAACCGGGCCTATGTGATGGTCAACGGCCAGGTGACGATGAGCGGTTCGGGCAAGGAACTTCTGGCCAATCCGGAAGTGCGCGCCGCCTATCTTGAAGGCGGGCGCCACTAGGGCGGTCGAGAGGAGAAAAAAATGCAGGGAATTCTCTACGAAGAACCGTCCATCTGGCAGTTCCTGTTCATCACCGTCATCATGGGCGGCTGGACTGCCTGGCGCACCGGCAAGAGCGTTGCGGAGAACTGGCAGAACTATACGACGCTGCTGATCTACGTGGCTCTGCTCGGCGTCGCCATCCGCTTCATCCACCACGCTTTGTTCCACGGCAGCATGCTGACGGTGCAGTACTATGTCGTGGACACCGCCGTGCTTTTGTTGTTTGCTACGCTCGGTTACCGCTACTATCGCACGCGGCAAATGACCAACAACTACTACTGGCTCTATGAAAAGGCGTCGCTTTTTTCATGGAAGTCTAAATAACCAGAGGGAACTCCGCGACCGCCTCCTGGTCGCGGGATAAAGCATATCGGCGCAATGATGCGGGTGTTGCGACCGGTTGAAAACGAGCCCGCGTTTAATTTTGGGAGTAACACAATGAAGAAGTCTCTCCTGTCGGCTGTTGCTTTGGCTGCAATGGTCGCATTCAGCGGCAACGCATGGGCCGACATCCTGATCGGCGTCGGCGGCCCGCTGACCGGCCCGAACGCTGCCTTCGGCGCACAGCTCCAGAAGGGTGCCGAGCAGGCTGCTGCCGACATCAACGCTGCTGGCGGCATCAACGGCGAGCAGGTCAAGATCGTGCTCGGCGACGACGTCTCCGACCCGAAGCAGGGCGTTTCCGTTGCCAACAAGTTCGTTGCTGACGGCGTGAAGTTCGTTGTCGGCCACTTCAACTCGGGCGTTTCCATCCCGGCTTCGGAAATCTACGCTGAAAACGGCGTCCTGCAGATCTCGCCGGCTTCCACCAACCCGACCTACACGGAACGCGGTCTGTGGAACACCTTCCGTACCTGCGGCCGTGACGACCAGCAGGGCGCGGTAGCCGGTGCCTTCATCGCTGCAAACTTCAAGGATGGCAAGGTTGCCGTTCTGCACGACAAGACGCCTTACGGCCAGGGTCTCGCAGACGAAACCAAGAAGGCGACGAACGAAGCCGGCATCACGGAAGTGATCTATGAAGGCGTCAACGTCGGCGACAAGGACTTCTCCGCTCTCATCGCCAAGATGAAGGAAGCCGGCGTCAACGTCGTCTATTGGGGCGGCCTGCACACCGAGTTCGGCCTCATCGAGCGCCAGGCTGCCGACCAGGGCCTGAAGGCTCAGTTCATCTCGGGCGACGGTATCGTCTCGAACGAACTGGCTTCCATCGCTGGCGACGCCGTTGACGGCACGCTGATGACCTTCGCTCCGGATCCGCGCAAGAACGCAGCTGCCAAGGACCTCGTCGAGAAGTTCCGCGCAGCCGGCTTCGAGCCGGAAGCCTACACGCTCTACGCTTATGCTGCCGTCCAGGTCATCGCTGAAGGCGCCAAGGCTGCCGGTGGCATCGATCCGCAGGCTGTTGCTGAAGCCATCAAGTCGAAGGGTCCGTTCCAGACCGCCATCGGCGAACTCGGCTTCGACGAAAAGGGCGACATCACCCGCCCGGACTACGTCCTCTACACCTGGAAGAAGGGTGAAGACGGCAAGTACACCTACGTCGAGAACGAATAATCGTCTCACGCGGGACGGGCGGCGCATGCACGCCGCCCGACCGTCTCAGCTTCGAGCCCGGCCTTCGCGCCGGGCTTTTTTATGGCCGCCCGCACGCGCAAGCGCTTGCGCCGGAGGGCCGCATCGGGGAACCTGCCGGCATGACAGCATCCATGGAACAACCACCCGTTCAGCAAGGGGAAGGCGCTTTGCCGCGGCCGCAACGGGCGCGCGGGCAGGGGCGGCTTGCCGCGAAAGCGTCCGCCGCCGGCACGCGCCTCGACGTGCTCTATCAGGATGGTTGCGCCAAAATCCGCCTGCCAAAGACCTTCGACGGAACGATGGAGGCCGTGCTCATCAACACAGCCGGCGGGCTGACGGGCGGCGACCGCATCGACTGGTATCTTTCGGCGGCCGCCGGCACGCGGCTGACGGCAACGACGCAGGCCTGCGAGCGGATCTACAAGGCGAGCGCCTCCACCGCGACGGTCGAGACGCGCATCGAGGTCGGCGCCGGCGCGCGGGTGGACTGGCTGCCGCAGGAAACCATTCTCTTCGATCGCTCCTCGCTCACCCGCCGGCTGGAGGTCGACCTTGCGGAAGACGCGCGCTTCCTGGCGGTCGAGGCCATCCTGCTCGGCCGCAAGGCGATGGGCGAGCAGATGGAGACGGGGCTCTTCCGTGACCGCTGGCGCATCCGCCGCGCCGGCAGGCTGATCCATGCGGAGGAGGCGTGCCTTTCGGGTGACGTGGCGGCGCTGACGGGCGAGCGCGCTGTGCTGGCCGGCGCGCGTGCCTTCGCCACCGTGCTCTTTTGCGGGCCGGAGGCGGAAGCCCATCTGGAGCCGCTGCGCCGGCTTCTCAGCGAAACCGATGGCGGCGTCAGCCATTGGCAGGACAAGCTCGTCGCGCGCCTGGTGGCGGACGACGGTTTCGCCCTGAGAAAAAAACTGCTGCCGCTTATTTCGCACTTGCGTAACGGCGCGAGCGTGCCGAAAGTCTGGACTCTATAGCGCGCTAAGCAATCCTATGGATTTGCCTCCGCGCGCCACCTTCCTGTTTTGCGTATGTCGCGCGCGCAAAACCTTTGCATAGTAGGCGCGATCGGAATCAAGCGATGGACTGCCTATGAATCTCACTCCCCGCGAAAAGGACAAACTGCTGATTGCCATGGCGGCGATCGTGGCGCGCAGGCGGCTGGAGCGCGGCGTGAAGCTCAACCATCCCGAGGCGATCGCGCTGATCAGCGATTTCGTCGTCGAGGGCGCGCGCGACGGCCGCTCCGTCGCCGACCTCATGGAGGCGGGCGCCCATGTGCTGACGCGCGACCAGGTGATGGAGGGCATCCCCGAGATGATCCACGACATCCAGGTGGAAGCGACCTTTCCCGACGGCACGAAGCTCGTGACCGTGCACGAACCGATACGGTAGGACCATGCTCGACCTCAGGCCCAACTGCGAATGCTGCGACCGCGATCTTTCGCCGGAAAGCCTGGACGCGATGATCTGCACCTTCGAATGCACCTTCTGCGCCGATTGCGTGACGGGCGTTCTTGGCGGCGCCTGCCCGAATTGCGGCGGCGACTTCACGCGCCGGCCGGTGCGGCCGGCGGCGCTGCTTGCAAAATATCCGGCATCCACCAAGCGGGTCCTGAAAGCCGAAGGCTGCGGGCCGGCAAAGGCCGCGTGAGAGGAAGACCATGATCCCGGGTGAAATCATCGCCGCGAGCGGCGACATCGAACTCAATGCCGGCCTGCCGGTGACCACGCTGGACGTCGCCAATACCGGCGACCGGCCGATCCAGGTGGGCAGCCACTACCATTTCTACGAAACCAATGCCGGGCTCGCCTTCGACCGCGAGACGACCCGCGGCCTGCGCCTCGACATCCCGGCGGGCACGGCGGTGCGCTTCGAGCCGGGGCAGACGCGCACGGTTCGTCTCATTCCCTTCACCGGCAAGCGCGAGATCTACGGTTTCCGCCAGAGCGTGATGGGAAAACTCTGACATGGCGTTGCATTTCCGGACCCTTCTTGCCGCCGCCTTCCTTCTCGTCCCGGCCACCTTCGCGGCCGCCCAGGACAACGAGCCGGAGGTCGACTGCGATAACGCCATGACGCAGATGGACATGAACATCTGCGCCCACCGCGACTACGAGACCGCCGATACGGAGCTGAACGCCGTCTACAAGAAGGCGATGGATGCGGCGCGCGAGATGGACGTGCAGGCCAAGGACATGGGCGAGCACTATGTCGGCGCCGTCGATGCGCTGAAGCGCGCGCAGCGGGCCTGGATCGGCTATCGCGACGGCCAGTGCGAATTGGCCGGTTTTGCGGCGCGTGGCGGCTCGATGGAGCCGATGCTGGTTTCCGGCTGCCTCGCCGATCTCACGCAGAAGCGCACGGCGGAACTGAAAACCGTCTACGAATCGGAAAACTGAGGGCCGCCGGTGTCGCGCAGCATCGCCATCGTCGGAAACGGCAGCATCCCCGAAGGCGTGGCGGGGGCGATCGATGCCGCCGACCTGGTGATCCGCTTCAACGATTGCCGCTCGGCGGGCCGCGGCGGGCAGAGGACCGATGTCGTCGCCGTCTGCAACACCGGCCGCCCGGCGCTCGGCATGCTCGGCGGCGGGCGCTGGAAGGCGAGCGAACCGGTGCAACAAGCGGGGGAATTCTGGTGCGTGCGGGCTTCGGAAACGTTTGCCGCCATGCGCGCGCCGCTTGCCACAAGCCATCCCGATCTCGATGATTTCTGCGACGACTACACGATCGGCTTCGAAACCTTCGCCCGCGCCACCGGCCGGCGGCTGAGCGTCGTTCCGGCCGCGACCCACCAGGCGCTCGACGCCGCACTTTCGGCCTTCGATCCGCCGCCCTATGTGGTGCCGAGTTCCGGCCTGATCGTCATCGCCCACGTGCTCGACGCGATCGCCGGGGAGGGCGACCGCGTCTCGATCGCCGGCTTCGGCCATGAGGGCTGGGAATGGCATCCCTTCGCCGCGGAGCGGCGCTGGGCGGATGCGCAAATCGCCGCCGGCCGCCTCGAACGTCTCGACCACCAGAACACGACACCTGCCTCCCGGGGAACCTGAACCATGTCCTACAGAATGTCCCGCGCCGCCTATGCCAACATGTTCGGCCCGACCACGGGCGACAAGGTGCGGCTTGCCGATACCGAGCTCTTCGCCGAGGTGGAGAAGGATTTCACCACCTATGGCGACGAGGTGAAGTTCGGCGGCGGCAAAGTCATTCGCGACGGCATGGGCCAGAGCCAGGCGACGCGCGCCGAGGGCGCCGTCGATACCGTCATCACCAACGCGCTGATCATCGACCACAGCGGCATCTTCAAGGCCGATGTCGGCCTGAAGAACGGCCGCATCGCCGGGCTCGGCAAGGCCGGCAATCCGGATACGCAGCCGGGCGTCACCATCATCGTCGGCCCCTCGACGGAGGTGATCGCCGGCGAGGGAAAGATCCTGACGGCGGGCGGCATGGACGCCCACATCCACTATATCTGCCCGCAGCAGATCGACGAGGCGCTGGCAAGCGGCATCACCACCATGCTCGGCGGCGGCTCCGGCCCGGCGCATGGCACGCTCGCGACGACCTGCACGGGCGCGTGGCATATCGAGCGCATGATCGAGAGTTTCGACGCCTTCCCGATGAACCTCGCGCTTGCCGGCAAGGGCAATGCCTCGCTTCCAGCACCCATCGAGGAGATGGTGAAGGCCGGCGCTTCGTCGCTGAAGCTGCACGAGGACTGGGGCACGACGCCGGCGGCGATCGACTGCTGCCTGTCCGTTGCCGACGAATACGACGTGCAGGTGATGATCCACACCGACACGCTCAACGAAAGCGGCTTCGTCGAGGACACGATCGACGCCATCAAGGGCCGCACCATCCACGCCTTCCACACGGAGGGGGCGGGCGGCGGCCATGCGCCGGACATCATCAAGGTCTGCGGCCACGCCAACGTCATCCCGTCCTCGACCAATCCGACGCGGCCCTACACGGTCAACACGATCGCCGAGCATCTCGATATGCTGATGGTCTGCCATCACCTGTCGTCGTCGATCCCGGAGGATATCGCCTTTGCCGAAAGCCGCATCCGCAAGGAGACCATCGCGGCCGAGGACATCCTGCACGATATCGGCGCCTTCTCGATCATCTCTTCCGACAGCCAGGCGATGGGCCGCGTCGGGGAAGTGGCGATCCGCACCTGGCAGACCGCCGACAAGATGAAGCGCCAGCGCGGCAGGCTTACCGGCGAGACGGGTGAAAACGACAACCTGCGCATTCGCCGCTACATCGCGAAATACACGATCAACCCGGCCATCGCCCAGGGCCTCAGCCACGAGATCGGCTCCATCGAGGTCGGCAAGCGGGCGGACCTCGTTTTGTGGAACCCGGCCTTCTTCGGTGTAAAGCCCGACATGGTGCTCCTGGGCGGCACGATCACCATGGCGCCGATGGGCGATCCGAATGCCTCGATCCCGACGCCGCAGCCGGTGCATTACCGGCCGATGTTCGGCGCCTTCGGCAAGATGCGCACCAATTCCTCCGTCACCTTCGTCTCGCAGGCGGCGATCGATCTTGGCCTGCGCGATCGTCTCGGCGTCGCCAAGCAGCTCCTGCCGGTGCGCAACACGCGAAAAATCTCCAAGGCCTCGATGATCCTCAACGACCTGACGCCGCATATCGAGGTGGATCCGGAGACCTACGAGGTGCGCGCGGACGGCGAATTGCTCACCTGCGAGCCCGCGACCGTGCTGCCGATGGCGCAGCGCTATTTCCTGTTCTAGCCTCAAAACGGGACAGTTAAACTTGTACCGACTGCTTTAGACGAATCTGAAAGGAAGTCGCGTAATATCCTTCCGTTCAAGATGGAGAGATTTATGCGTGGCAGGCTGGCCCTTTGGCTGAGGGCCCAGTGGGAGGTCGGTGTCTTCCGGACACGGGCCGACATTTCGACTTTCGTGCTGAACACCGTTCTGGTGGCGATCACGCTTGCCACCGCGACCTACCTCATGGTTGCGGCAATCCTCACGAATTTCAGCTTTTTCCCCTATCCTTTCAGTGAAGCGCTGGGTTTCAACACCTCCACGACGGTGATGATCGCGGCGAGCGTGTCCGCGCTGCTCGCCTGGCTGCTGGGCACCGCCGTCCATGAAATGGCGCTGTCGCGCGCGGAATTCGAGCGGCTGAGCCGGCTCGATCCGCTGTCGGGCCTGTTCAACCGGCGCGCCTTCGCCGAGGAGATGGTGGCGGCGAACGTTAACGGTTTCTTCGTGCTGTTCGACGTCGATCGCTTCAAGGCGGTCAACGACGTTTATGGCCATGCGGCGGGCGATGAGGTCATCGTCGCCATCGCCGAGGAGCTGCAACGGGTTTTTGCGCCCACTCATCTCGTCGGCCGTTTCGGCGGCGAGGAGTTTGCCGTCTTCATCCATGGCGAGGATCGCGGCGATTGCAGCCTGCTGGTCGAGGAGGCGCGCCGCTCCGTCGCCGCGCGCCGGGTCGAGACCGCCCATGGCACGGTCGCCGTCACCATGTCGGCCGGCATTGCCGACCGGCCGGCGAACCGACCGTTCGACGCCGTCTTCGAGGCGGCGGACCATGCACTCTACCTCGCCAAGTCGCTTGGCCGCGACCGGGCGATCCATGAGGACGAGGGCGAGGGCTTGCTGGAGCCGAGCCGCCGGGTCGCGGCGGGCGGGCGCAGGCGTTAAGCATTTCCAGCAAAAGTGTGAAACGGTTTTGCGTTCGGAAATGCGAAGGCAAGTCGCCACCTACGGCAAATGACGTAGGTCGCTGTTTCGATGGTTTCCTTGGCCGGGCAAACATGCTTTTCTCGCCGTCCTATGCATCGACGCCCGAGGTCGCCCTTTGCCCTATCGCTCCACGGAAATCCTGCCACACGGAACCGGCGGAAACCGCACGCCCATCGATATCGTCGTGCTGTCGCACGACCAGCGCCATGTGCGCCGCAAGCTCTTGCACATGCAGCATGACGACGTCGTGATGCTCGACCTGAAGGAGCCGGTGCAGCTTTCCCATGGTGACCTGCTGCTTGCCGAGTCAGGCGAGGTGATCGAGGTGATCGCGGCGGAGGAGGCGCTCTACGAGGTGACGCCGAAGGACCGCCTGCACCTCGTCGAGCTCGCCTGGCATCTCGGCAATCGACACCTGCCGGCGGAGTTCGAGGAGGGCCGCATCCTCATCCTGCGCGACCACGTCATTCGCGACATGCTGATCGGGCTCGGTGCGTCGGTGCGCGAGGTGTCGGAACCTTTCCATCCGCTGCGCGGCGCCTATCACGGCACGGGACATGGCCATCACCACCACGACCATGGCTGAGACGGCATCGCCCGTCGCACTGGTGCGGCTGATGACCTGGCTGTCGCCGGCCTTCCCGGTCGGCGCCTTCTCCTATTCCGGCGGCCTGGAACAGGCGGTGAGCGACGGCGATATTGTAGATGCCGAGGCGCTGCGCGACTGGCTCGCGAGCCTTCTGGCGCATGGCAATCTCTGGAACGACGCCGTGCTGTTCGCCGAGGCGCACCGTATCGCCGACGACCGGGAGCGGCTGGCGGAAGTTGCGGCCCTGGCGGAGGCGCTTTCGGGCTCGGCGGAGCGGCACCGCGAGACGATGTTGCAGGGTGAGGCTTTTCTCGCCGCGGCATCGAGCTGGCCGCATCCGGTGCTGGAGGTGCTGGACAAGGCGGCCTATCCGGTGGCCGTCGGCGCCGTTTCCGGTGCGCATGGCATAACGGCCGAGGCGGCGCTTGCAGCCTATCTGCATGCGGTCGTCTCGAACCTCGTCTCGGTCGCCATCCGCTGCGGCGTCATCGGCCAGCGGGACGGGGTGGCGACGCTGGCGGGGCTGGAGGCGCGCATCGTCGCGCTTGCAGCAACGGCGTCGGCATCGACGCTCGACGACCTCGGCTCGTCGACCATCCGCGCCGATATCACGAGCCTTCGGCACGAGACATTATCGGTCCGGCTGTTCCGCTCATGAGCCGGCAGATTTTTCAGGACGGAGATTTGGAATGACATCGAAGAACGGTCCCCTGCGTGTCGGCATCGGCGGCCCCGTCGGCTCGGGCAAGACGGCGCTCACCGAAAAGCTCTGCAAGGCGATGCGCGAACACTATTCCGTTGCCGTCGTCACCAACGACATTTACACGAAGGAGGATGCGGAGGCGCTGGTGCGCATGCAGGCGTTGCCGTCAGACCGCATCGTCGGCGTGGAGACGGGCGGCTGCCCGCACACGGCGATCCGCGAAGACGCCTCGATCAACCTCCAGGCCATCGCCGATCTCAACCGACGCTTTCCCGATCTCGACGTGGTCTTCATCGAATCCGGCGGCGACAACCTGGCGGCCACCTTCTCGCCGGACCTGGCGGACCTGACGATCTATGTGATTTCCGTCTGCCAGGGTGAGGAAATCCCGCGCAAGGGCGGGCCGGGCATCACCCGCTCGGACCTGCTCGTCATCAACAAGAAGGATCTCGCCCCGCATGTCGGCGCCGATCTCGACGTGATGGAGCGGGACGCGGGGCGCATGCGCGTCGCGCGCCCCTTCGTCTTTTCCGACATGAAGCGGGGCGAGGGCGTCGAGCGCATCGTCGACTTTCTCAAGGTGCAGGGCGGGCTCTAGATCCGCCGCAGCGCTTCCGGATCGCCGATATGGACGAGGCGGCCGCGCACGTTGACGCCGTGGCTGCGCAGCATGGAGAACGCGCGCGACAGCGCTTCGGGTGCCAGCCCGAGTTTTCCGGCGAGCAGGCTTTTCTGGTAGGGCAGGCGGAAGCTCGTCGGCTTGCCCTCCACCGGGCAATGGGCAAGCAGGTAGCGCGCCACGCGCTGCGGGGCGGTGTGCAGCCGGTCGTCGGCGAGGCTGGCGAAGGCGCGGGAAAGCTGCGCCGAAAGCGCGCTGGCGAGCGCGATGGCGAGGTCCGGCCGGCGGCTCGCGATATCGCGCACGCGTCTCAGGTCGAAGCGGGCGATCAGCGAGGGTTCGGCGGCCTGGGCGGTTGCGGCATAACGGCCGCCATCGAGCACGACGCTGGCGCCGATGAGGTCGCCCGGGCCGTAGAGTTCGACATCGGCTTCGCGTCCGTCCGGATCGAGCTTGTAGACGCGCATATAGCCCGAAAGCACGCAATGCAGCATGTCGGCGGGCTCGCCCTCGCGAAACAGCATCTGGCGGGCGGGCAGGTTGCCGATGGCCGCGATCTCCATCATCGCCGCAACGCTTTCCACGCCGAGCACGGACAGGAGGCCGGAATTCAGCAGGGTTTCCCGTTCCCGTGCACCGGGTTTCATCAGCCTGTTCATCGATCTCACTCCATGCTCCTCGCCGCTTCATAATTTCATCCTGAAAGGATAAAATTATGAAGCAGATTCAACATGCTACAGCGACCTTTGCGCGTCATGAATGACGCGCGGCGCTGTAGTGTCTTCGGTCTTCGATGACAAGACGATAGGCGAGGGCAGGCAAGTCCGACTTGATTTCGATCAATCAAAACAAAAACGGCCGGTTTCGCACCGGCCGTTTGTTTCATTCCGCGGCGAGCGCCGAGTGGTGTACCACGCTGAACGGCTTTCGATCGCCGTTCTTCTTCTCCAGCGTCTCGATGCGCTTTTCGAGGTCCGAGACGTCGCGGGCGGTCTGGTCGGCAAGGCGGGTCAGCGCCTCCGGCTCCATGGCCAGCAACTCATCGTCCTTCTTGCCGACGAAGCGGCCGAAGAGCCAGCCGAGGAAGCGCGAGACGTCGTCCATGATCAGGAAGAAGGACGGCACGACGACGAGCGACAGCACCGTCGAGACGATGATGCCGCCGATCACCGCGATCGCCATCGGCGAGCGGAACGAGCCGCCTTCGCCAACGCCGAGGGCCGAGGGCAGCATGCCGGCCGACATGGCAATGGAGGTCATCACGATCGGGCGGGCGCGCTTGCGGCCAGCCTCGATCATTGCCTCCACGCGGTCCATGCCGTGGTGCATCATCTCGATCGCGAAATCCACGAGCAGGATGGCGTTCTTCGTCACGATGCCCATCAGCATCAGGATGCCGATGAGGACGGGCATGGAGAGCGCGTTCTGCGTGAGGATCAGGCCCGCCGCCACGCCGCCGATGGCGAGCGGCAGCGAGAACAGGATGGTGAAGGGCTGGATGACGTCCTTGAACAGCAGGATCAGCACCATCAGCACGAGCAGCACGCCGAGCAGCATGGCATTGCCGAAGGACTGCTGCATTTCCGCCTGAACTTCTGCGTCGCCGCTTTCCGCGAACTGCACGGTGGATGGCATGTCGGTGCTGGCGGCGATCTCCTTGAACCGGGCGCTGGCCGTATCGAGTGCTACCCCTTGCTGAAGGTCGGACCCGATCTGCACGACGCGATTGCGGTTATGCCGCTTCACCGAGCTCGGGCCTTCGGAATAATCGATGTCCGCCACGGTGGAGAGCGGCACGACCTGGCCGTTCGCCGCCTGGACCTTCAGGTTGCGGATGGCGGCGAGGTCGGTGCGGAAGCTGCGGTCGACCTGCACGCGGATCGGGATCAGCCGGTCGTCGAGCGAGACCTTGCTCAGCTGCGCGTCGATATCGCCGATGGTCGCGACGCGCACCACTTCGGAGATCTGCGCCGTCGTGATGCCGAGGCGGGCCATCTGGTCGTCGCGCGGGCGGATCTGCAGTTCCGGCCGCGGCAGCGAGCCTTCCGAGCTGACATTAGACAGAACCGGATCGGCGCGCAGCTTGGATTCCAGTACGGCGACGGTGTTGTTGAGGTCCGCCTCGTTGTTGGAGAGCAGGTTGAACGCCAGGTCGCGCTCGCCGCGGTCATTGAGCTTGATGATGCGCACGTCCGGGATTTCGCGCAGCGTCGCGAAGAGTTCCTTCTCAATGTCCCATTGCGGACGGATGCGGCCTGTCGTCTCGACCTTCGGCAGGTAAGGACCAATCACCGGAATGCGGCCGGCAACATCGTTCACCAGCTTATGGACGAGCGAATGTTCGAGCTTGTGGAGGATGACCGTCACCGAGGCGCGGCGCAGTTCGAGGTCGCCTTTCGGCGACGAACCGCCGAGCACGAAGACGCTTTCCACGCCGTTGATGCCCTTGACCCGTTGGAAGATCTGCGTGGTCGTGCGGTCGGTATCCTCCAGCATCGCATCCGGGGGCAATTCGACGGAGAGCACGACGCGCGAGGCGTCTTCCGGCGGCAGGAAACTGCCGGGAACGGTAGCGAGCAGCATGACCGAGCCGATGAGGAAGGCGATGGCGGCAAGCAGCGTCGCATAGCGGGCGTACCACTTGCCCGTCGTCTTGCTGACGAGCCAGGTATAGCCGCGCATGAAGACGCCTTCCTTCTCCTCGCCATGGCCATCGGCATCACCCGAGCGCATGAGATAGGCCGCCATGACCGGTGTTATCAGGCGCGCGACCACGAGCGAGAAGAACACCGCGACGGCCACCGTCAGGCCGAACTGGATGAAATACTGGCCTGGAATGCCCGGCATGAAGGAGACCGGCACGAAGACGGCGATGATGGTGAAGGTCGTCGCGATGACGGCGAGGCCGATTTCGTCGGCGGCTTCGATCGCGGCGCGGTAGGGCGTCTTGCCCATGCGGATGTGGCGCGCGATGTTCTCGATCTCCACGATCGCGTCGTCGACGAGAATGCCGGTCGCGAGCGTCAGCGCCAGGAACGAAACGAGGTTCAGCGAGAAGCCCATCAGGTCCATGACGAAGAAGGTGGGGATCGCCGACAGCGGTAGCGCCACGGCGGAAATCAGCGTTGCCCGCCAGTTGCGCAGGAAGAGCAGCACCACGATGACGGCGAGCAGCGCGCCTTCCATCAGCGTGTGGAGGGCGGCTTCATAGTTGCCGTAGGTGAAGTAGACGGCGTCGTCGACCAGCTGGATCGAGACGTCCGGGAATTGCGTGCGCACCTTCTCCAGCGACTTCGCGACGGATTCGGCGACCGTCACTTCGCTGGCGCCCTTGGAGCGGAAGACGGCGAAGGTCACGACCGGATTGCCGTTGAAGCGCGAGAAGGAGCGCGGCTCCTCATAGGTATCGGTGACGGTGCCGAGTTCCGAAAGCCGCACGAAGCGGCCGTTCGCCAGCGCCACCATCGTGTTGTTGAGCTTTTCGACGGAGCGGGCATCGCCGAGCACGCGGATCGCCTGTTCGGCGCCGGCGATCTGGCCCCGGCCCGAGCCGACGTCGGCATTCATGTTGCGGATCTGGCGGCTGACATCGGCGGCGGTGATGCCGAAGGATTCGAGCTTGTCCGGGTTGAGGTCGACGCGCACCTCGCGATCGGCGCCGCCATAGCGGTCGATCTTGCCGATGCCGGCCTGGCCCTGCAATGCGCGCTTCACCTTGTCGTCGACGAACCAGGAGAGCTCTTCCAGCGTCATGTTGGGCGAGGAGACGGCGAAGGTCTGAATCGCCTGGCCTTCCACGTCGATCTTGGTGACGACCGGCTCTTCGATCGAGGCCGGCAGGTCGCTGCGGATGCGGTCGATCGCGTCCTTGACGTCCTGAAGTGCCTGGTCCGTCGGCTTTTCGATCTCGAAGAGCACGGAGGTGACTGAGCTGCCGTCGGTGACCGTCGAGGTAATGTCATCGACGCCTTCGATGCCGGCGACCGCGTCCTCGATCTCCTTGGTGACCTGCAATTCGAGTTCCGCAGGGGCCGCACCGCTCTGGTTCACGGTGATGGCGACGACGGGCACGTCGATATTGGGGAAGCGCGTGATGGGCAGCGCATAAAAGGATTGGATGCCGACGAACATCAGCAGGAAAAAGGCGAGCAGCGGCGCAATCGGATTGCGAATGGACCAAGCTGAAAAGTTCATGTCCCCAAAGTCCTCGATAAGAGACCAGACGTTGTTCAGTCTGCCGGCCCCACTCCGGCTGACCCGTATATGACCAGGCGCCCCACGCCCGGCATTGCCCCCGCTATCCGCGGGGCCTTCACGTCATTTCGTGGCCGAAGCCTGTTCGGCTTGCACCGGATTGACCCGGTCGCCATCGCGAACATAGGCGCCCGCCTTGGCAACCACCTCGTCGCCGGCGGCAAGGCCGCTGACGATCTCGATCACCTGGCCGTCCTGGATGCCGGTCTCGACCGGCACCAGCTTGACGACGCCGTCCTCGACCTTGCGGGCCACCGTCTTGCCATCGGCCGTCGTGATGGCCGAGAGTGGCAGGACGACGCCCTCACGCTGCTCGACGACGATTTCTGCGCTGGCGAACATGCCGGCGCGTGCCTTGCCGGGCTCGTCGAAGCGGATATAGACGCGACCGAGACGGCTGTCCGGGTTGAGCGTCGGCTCGATGAGGCGGATCGTGCCGGTGAGCTTGGCAGCACCGCCGGCGAGCGTCACCGTCGCCTTCTGGCCAAGCGCCAGCTTGAGGATGCCGTCTTCGGAGACATCGGCCTTCAGCTCGATCTCGCCATCACGAATGACCGTAAAGAGCGGCGAGGCGCCGCCGGTGGCAATGGCGCCGATCTTTGCCGTGCGAACGGAGACGACGCCGGCAACCGGCGACTTCACCGCCGTGCGGGCAAGCCGCAGGTCGATGTCGTCGATCTGGGACTGGGCCACGGTGATGTCGGCTTCGGAGACCGCGATCGCCTGTTCGGCGGAGTTGACGCGGGCAAGTGCCGCGTCTGCCGCAGCCAGCGCCTGGTCGGCGGCGGCCTGCGACTGCGAGCCGGACTTCACGAGTTTCTGGGCGCGCTCGCGCACGCGGATGGCCTCGTCGGAATTGGCCTGGGCCTCGACGAGCTGCGCCTTGATCTGCGCCAGCGCGGCCTTCGCCTTGGCGAGCGAGGCTTCGGTCTGGCTCTTTTCCAGCACCAGCGCATCGTCGTTCAGGGTTGCGAGCGTGCCGTCGGCTGCGATCGTATCGCCGACATCGGCGGCGAGCGTGCGGATGGAAAGGCCGTCGACGAGCGGCGTCACATAGACTTCCTCGACCGCCTGCACCGAGCCGGTCGCGATGACGCGGTCGATGACCTCGCGCGTTTCAGCGGCGGTGACGACGATCGCGGGCAAGTTCTGCACCTGCGTGGTGGCGGCGGCGTCGGTCGTTGCCGCATCGGCGGCGAATAGAACAATCGGATGGACCGTCATGAAAGCGGCGACGGATAAAAAGAGGACTTTCCTGTGTCCAGAAGCCATAGGCCGAACTTTCCCAAAAGCATGACTTTACGATCAAGGTCCGGGCGTTCTTTTTAAGTTCTTGCCGGACTTATGCTGTTCCCGAGCAGATTGGCGGACACGGAAACGGCTTGGCGGCCTCTCCAGGTTCCAACTGATGGGTGTATGTAATCGGCGTCCGTCACCCTTACAAGAGGTAACGGAATGGTGCCTCATTATTTTATGCGTTTGGCATTTCCATGGCAATCGTGACGCACTGTCGCAGGTTTCATCCCCTCAAACGAAACGTGCGGAGCCGAAGCCCCGCACGCGAAAAACCTTCGGAAGGTCGGTTCTACTTCAGGGCTTCGTCCGTCACGGCATGCGTCCAGGCGCCTTCCGGCTCCTTGGAGATGACCGGGTCGGAACCGCCGGCGAGCAGCGAGGCGACGGTGCGCTTGTAGTCCGCTTCGTCGAGCGCGCCGTTCGAGCCGGCCGTCAGCTTGGCGACTTCGCCCATCATGCGCTTCTGGTGCGCCTCGGTCTGGGCGCCGGTCGAGTCGTTTTCGAGCACGATGTCGGCGGCCTCGTCCGGGTTCGCTTCGGCGTATTTCCAGCCCTTCATGGAGGCGCGCACGAACTTGACCATCTTCTCCTTGAAGGCCGGGTCGGCGAGCTTGTCTTCCAGCACGTAGAGGCCGTCTTCCAGCGTCGCGACGCCCTGGTCCTCATATTTGAAGGTGATCAGGTCCTCCGGCTTGATGCCGGCGTCGAGCACCTGACCATACTCGTTGTAGGTCATGGTGGAGATGCAGGCCGCCTGCTTCTGGATCAGCGGGTCGACGTTGAAACCCTGCTTGAGCACGGTCACGCCGTCCGGGCCGCCATCGGTCGGGATTTTCAGGTGCGCCATCCAGGAGAGGAATGGATATTCGTTGCCGAAGAACCAGACGCCGAGCGTCTTGCCCTTGAAGTTTTCCGGGCCGGTGACGCCGGATTCCTTGAGACATGTCAGCATCATGCCGGAAGACTTGAACGGCTGGGCGATGTTGACGAGCGGTACACCCTTTTCGCGCGTGGCGAGCGCGGAGGGCATCCAGTCGACGACGACGTCGGCGCCGCCGCCGGCAATCACCTGCGCAGGCGCGATATCCGGGCCGCCCGGCTTGATTTCGACGTCGAGGCCTTCTTCCTCATAAAAACCCTTGTCCTTGGCGACGTAATAGCCGGCGAACTGGGCCTGGGTGACCCATTTCAGCTGGAGCGTCACCTTGTCTGCGGCGTGCGCCTGGAACGCGGCAAGCGAGAAGGCGCTTGCCAGCAGCAGCGATGCGATCTTCGTTTTCATGTCAGTTCCCTCTTTCTTTTTGTTACGCCTGCCCACCACGGACAGACGGGTGCCAGAACGTGACGATCCGCTCGATGAGCGCGACCACCCCGTAGAAGGCGGAGCCAGCCACCGCGGCGACCGCGATTTCGGCCCAAACCATGTCGACATTCATGCGGCCCACTTCCGTGGAGATGCGAAAACCCATGCCGACGATGGGCGTTCCGAAGAATTCGGCGACGATCGCGCCGATCAGCGCGAGCGTGGAGTTGATCTTGAGCGCATTGAAGATGAACGGCCAGGCGGCGGGAAGACGCAGCTTCACCAGCGTCTGGAACCAGTCTGCCGCATAGGTGCGCATCAGGTCGCGCTCCATGTGGCTCGTCGCGGCAAGGCCGGAGACGGTGTTCACCAGCATGGGGAAGAAGGTCATGATGACGACGACCGCCACCTTCGACTGCCAGTCGAAGCCGAACCACATGACCATGATGGGGGCCACGCCGATGACCGGCAGCGCCGAGACGAAATTGCCGAGTGGCAGCAGGCCCTTCTGCAGGAAGGGCGAGCGATCGATGAGGATCGCGACGAGGAAGCCGAGGCCGCAGCCGAGCGCGTAGCCGACGAGCACGGACTTCAGAAAGGTCTGGCGGAAATCCGCCCAGAGCGTCGGCACGGAATTGATCAGCCGCACCCAGATCATGCTCGGTGGCGGCAGCAGCACCGAGGGCACGTTGAAGCCGCGGACGATGCCTTCCCACAGCACGAGGATGGTGGCGCCGAAGATCAGCGGCACGGCGATGCGCGCGGCGCGATCGGCGGCGGGGTTCACGAATTTCCGGCGCACCAGCCATTCATTGAAGACCCAGGCGGCGAGCCAGAAGACGATGGCAGCGAGGAGGACGGAGAGGTTCATGTCCGTGCCCCCATGCGCTTGAGGACGCGCGTGTGGGCAATGCCGACGATGATGACGAGCAGCGCCGCGACAGCCGCCGCCATGAAGAGCGCCGCCCAGATCTGCACCGTCTGGCCGTAATAGGAGCCCGCCAGCAGGCGTGCGCCGAGGCCGGCGACGGCGCCGGTCGGCAGTTCGCCGACGATGGCGCCGACCAGCGAAATGGCGACGGCCACCTTCAGCGAGGTGAAGAGGTAGGGCATCGAAGCTGGCCAGCGCAGTTTCCAGAAGGTTTGCGCGGGCGAGGCATTGTAGGTGTGCATCAGGTCGAGCTGGATCTGCTCGGGGCTGCGCAGCCCCTTCACCATGCCGACCACGACAGGGAAGAAGGAGAGATATGTCGAGATCAGCGCCTTCGGCATCAGGCCGGAAATGCCCACAGCATTCAGCACCACGATGATCATGGGCGCGATGGCGAGGATTGGGATCGTCTGGCTGGCGATGACCCAGGGCATCAGCGAGCGGTCCATGGCGCGGTTGTGCACGATACCGATGGCCAGCAATATTCCAAGCACGGCGCCCATCGAGAAGCCGAGCAGCGTCGCCGAGAGCGTGATCCACGAATGATAAACGAGGCTGCGCTTGGAGGTGATCGCCTTGTTGACGGTCGTGTCCCACAGCTCGGCAAAGACCTGGTGCGGTGCCGGCAGCACCGGCCGCTCCTGCGCCATCGTTTTAGGCAGCAGTTCCATGAAGCCGATCGTCCCGCCGGCGCGCGCCGCCTGGTCGCGCTCGAAGGGCGCGTTCAGCACGACGGCG
Source organism: Shinella sp. GW835-FHT14H05 (assembly GCF_058793575.1). NCBI lineage: Bacteria > Pseudomonadati > Pseudomonadota > Alphaproteobacteria > Hyphomicrobiales > Rhizobiaceae > Shinella > Shinella sp. GW835-FHT14H05. The sequence goes on from NZ_JBXAFY010000001.1 coordinate 558,555, forward strand.
AAGGCATACCAGAGTGCCAGAAGGGCAAGCAGCACGGTGCCGATGGGAAGCAGGCGGTCGCGGAGGAAGCTGGCCTGTTCCATGCTCAGCTCCTGGCCGGGGAGGGCATCAGCATGAGGCCCATGGCGACGATGCCGAGAGCGACGCCTGCAAGCTGGGTGCCGCTCAGCCGTTCGCCGAAGAACAGGAAGGCGATGATGTTGATGAGGAAAAGCTGGGTGATGGCCGACAGCGACACCGCAAGGCCAAGCCCGCCCTCGCGCATCAGCTTCAGCATCATCAGGTTGCCGACGATGTAGAGCGTCATGGAGAGCAGCAGGTAGAGGAGGTTCGTCGTGCCGATATAGGCGCGCGACGAGGTGGCAGCGCCGATGAAAACGGCGGTCGCGGCGAAGAGCCAGAGCACGTAGGGCAGCTTCATCAGGCGTGCTCCTCGTAGCTGTGGCCGGCGCGCAGGCCCTCTCGCACGCGGTGGGCGATTTCAAGGAATTCCGGCGTCTCGCGAATGTCGAGCGGCCGCTCCTTCGGCAGCGGCGATTCGATGATGTCCGTGACGCGGCCGGGGCGGGGGCTCATCACGACGATCTTCGTCGAGAGATAGACGGCCTCGGGAATGGAGTGGGTGACGAAGCAGATCGTCTTGTGGGTAGCGGCCCAGAGTTCCAGGAGCTGTTCGTTGAGGTGATCGCGCACGATCTCGTCGAGCGCGCCGAAGGGCTCGTCCATCAGCAGCAGGTCGGCGTCGAAGGCGAGCGCGCGGGCGATCGAGGCGCGCTGCTGCATGCCACCGGAAAGCTGCCAGGGATATTTTTTCTCGAAACCGGACAGGTTGACGAGATCGAGCGTGCGCGCGACCCGCGCCTTCTGCTCGTCGCGGGAATGGCCCATGATTTCCAGCGGAAGCGCGATGTTCTTCTCGATGGTGCGCCAAGGATAAAGTGCTGCCGCCTGAAAAACATAGCCATAAGCGCGGCGCCTGCGGGCTTCCTCGGGCGACATTCCGTTGATGGTGATGGTGCCGGAGGTCGGCTTTTCGAGATCCGCGATAACGCGCAGGAACGTCGTCTTGCCGCAGCCGGACGGGCCGATGAAGGAAACGAAATCGCCCTTTTCGACCGTGAGGTTGACGCCGGTCAGCGCGGTCACCGGGCCGTCGGCGGTCTGGAAGGTGAGACCGAGCTCCTTGGCGGAAACGACGGTATCGGACAGGGATCGATCGGACATGCTGGTCATCTTTCGGCGCCCCTCACGGCGCGGTTTCCGGCAGACTGCATGTCCATTTCCAGCATTGCAATCGGCATTGTCTTCATTATCACTTTGGGCACGGAAATCTCACGGGGGATGAAACGATGGCGGGGGAAACGAAGGCCGAATGCCGGGTGGTGCGCCCGGGCAGCACCTATGACGGGAAGCAGGGGTTCAGCTATTTCGAGGGCATCGCCCGCGAGAGCGTCGGCGCGTCCGGCATCTGCATGCATCTGCTGACGATCCCGCCGGGCGGCCGGGCGAAGGCGCACATGCATGAAAGCCACGAGACGGCGATCTACATGCTCTCCGGCGAGGCGCATACCTGGTATGGCGAGCGGCTGGAGAACCATGTCATCGTGAAGGCGGGCGAGATGTTCTACATCCCCGCCGGCGTGCCGCACCTTCCTGCCAATCTCTCCGACCAGCCGGCCTCGGCGGTTATCGCCCGGACAGATCCCCACGAGCAGGAGAGCGTGGTGCTTCTGCCGCATTTGGAGGCGCTCGTTGCGGTTTAGGCGGTGGGGCTTGCAGCCCCCTGACGGTTTGCCTGCGATCTGACGAGGCGGTGCAGCCAGCCGATCTCCCCCCTTGAGGGGGAGATGTCCGACAGGACAGAGAGGGGTATATCTACGCCCTCCGACCGTCACTTTTCGCACCGCATGATCGGCCCCCAGCGCGTGCCGTCCGGAAAGCTGATCGTGTAGCCGCCATTCTCCGGCGTCAGTGTCAGATCGTAGGGCGTCGTCTCCTCGTAGCCTTCTTCATGGCACTCCGCAGGCACCACCGTGGCACCGCCCACCTGTTTTGCCTCGCCCTTGAATTCGCAATAGGAGGCCGCCGTGGTGACGCCGTCCTTGTTCAAGAGGAAGAAGAAATCGGCGCCGGACGAATCGCCGGTCGCCGCATATTGGCAGCCTTCCTTGTTGCCGTAGGAACCGTCGACGATGTCGGCCGCCGCCACCGCCGGGCCGGCGAGAGCGGTGCCGAGAAGGAGGACGGGGAGCAGGCGGCCGGCGCGCATCAGACGCCGCTCGCCGGAATGCCGCTGCGCTCGACCTTGCGCGGCGCGGTGATTTCCTTCCAAGTCGACAATGCCTTGTTGACCGCCGTGAAGGGTTCGCGCTTGACGAACTGGCCGTGGCCCTCGCGGGTTTTTACGGTGCTTTCCTCGATTGCCACGACGCCGCGCGTCAGCGTGTAGCGCGGCAGGCCCACGACCTCCTCGCCTTCGAAGACGTTATAGTCGATCGAGGATTGCTGGCTCCTGGCGGAGATGGTTTTCGAGCGCTTCGGGTCCCACACGACGATATCCGCATCGGCGCCGACGAGGATTGCGCCTTTCCTCGGGTAGACGTTGAGGATCTTGGCGATGTTGGTCGAGGTGACGGCGACGAACTCGTTCATGGTGAGGCGGCCGGTATTGACGCCGTTGGTCCAGAGCATCGGCATGCGGTCTTCCAGGCCGCCGGTGCCGTTGGGGATCTTGCGGAAATCGCCGGCGCCGGTGCGCTTCTGGTCGGTGGTGAAGGCACAATGGTCGGTCGCGACCACTTGCAACGAACCACTCGCAAGGCCCGCCCAGAGCGAATCCTGGTGCTGCTTGTTGCGGAAGGGCGGGCTCATGACGCGGCGCGCCGAATGGTCCCAGTCCTTGTTGAAATATTCGCTCTCGTCGAGCGTCAGGTGCTGGATCAGCGGCTCGCCATAGACCCGCATGCCGTTCTGCCGAGCGCGACGGATGGCCTCGTGCGCCTGTTCGCAGGAGGTGTGCACGACATAGAGCGGCGCGCCCGCCATGTCGGCGATGATGATGGCGCGGTTCGTCGCCTCGCCTTCGACCGACGGCGGGCGCGAATAGGCATGGCCTTCCGGTCCATTGTTGCCCTCATCCATCAGCTTGGCCTGCATGGCGGCGACGACGTCGCCGTTTTCCGCATGGACGAGAGGGAGCGCGCCCAAGGCGGCGCAGCGCTGGAACGAGGCGAACATCTCGTCGTCGTTCACCATCAGGGCGCCCTTATAGGCCATGAAGTGCTTGAAGGTGTTGATGCCCTTTTCCTCGACGATGGCCTTCATCTCGTCGAAGACCTGCTCGCCCCACCAGGTCACGGACATGTGGAAGGAATAGTCGCAGTTGGCGCGGGTCGACTTGTTGTCCCAGCGCTTCAGCGCATCGAGCAGCGACTGGCCGGGATCGGGCAGGCAGAAATCGACCACCATGGTCGTGCCGCCGGCAAGGCCCGCCCGTGTGCCGCTCTCGAAATCATCCGCCGAATAGGTGCCCATGAAGGGCATTTCGAGATGCACATGCGGATCGATGCCGCCCGGCATGACATAACAGCCCGCCGCATCCAGCACCTCGTCGCCGGAAAGGTCCGGCCCGATCTCGACGATCTTCCCACCCTCGACCTTGACGTCCGCCTTGTAGGTGAGGTCGGCGGTGACAACGGTTCCGCCCTTGATGACTGTGCTCATTTTGGTTCGTTCCCTGTCTTGAATCGTTTGTGCACGCAAAGCGTGAGGCCGCCCGTCACGGATTACTCCGCAATCCCCGCCGTCTCGATCACCGCGTGGAGCAGCACGTCGGCACCCGCGGCGGCCCACTCCTTCGAGATGTCTTCCGCCTCGTTGTGCGAGAGACCGCCGACGCAGGGGCACATGATCATCGTGGAGGGGGCCACTCGGGCGGTCCAGCAGGCGTCGTGGCCGGCGCCGGAGATGAGGTTCATGTGGCTGTAGCCGAGGTCTTCGGCGGCCTTGCGCACGGTTGCGACCAGTGTGGGGTCGAAGGTGACGGGGTCGAAATGGCCGACGGCCTCGACGGAACAGCCGACGCCGAGCGCATCGCAGATCTTCGGCGCCTCAGCCTCGATGCGGGCGCGCATGCCGTCCAGTTTCGCCTGGTCGGGCGAGCGGATGTCGACGGTGAAGACCACCTTGCCGGGCAGCACGTTGCGCGAATTCGGCGAGAAGAACACCTGGCCGACGCCACCGACGGCGCCCGGCTGGTTTTCCATGGCGACGGTCTGCACCATTTCGAGGATGCGCGACATGGCAAGCCCGGCATTGACGCGCATGGTCATCGGCGTCGAGCCGGTATGCGCCTCGCGGCCGGTCAGCGTGAATTCCAGCCACCACAGGCCCTGACAGTGGGTGACGACGCCGATATCCTTGTTTTCCGCTTCGAGGATCGGGCCTTGCTCGATGTGATATTCGAAATAGGCGTGCATCTTGCGGGCACCGACCTCTTCATCACCGACCCAGCCGATGCGCTTCAGCTCGTCGCCGAAGGTCTTTCCGTCCGGGTCCTTGCGGGCATAGGCGTAATCCTGGCTGTGCACGCCGGCGAAGACGCCGGAGGCGAGCATGGCGGGAGCGAAGCGTGCGCCTTCCTCGTTCGTCCAGTTGGTGACGACGATCGGGTGCTTCGTCCTGATGCCGAGATCGTTCAGCGAGCGCACGACTTCGAGGCCGGCCAGCACCCCGAGCACGCCGTCATATTTGCCGCCGGTCGGCTGGGTATCGAGATGCGAGCCGATATAGACAGGCAGCGCGTCCGGGTCCGTGCCCTCGCGCGTCATGAACATGTTGCCCATCGTGTCGACGCCCATGGCGAGGCCGGCGCCATCGCACCAGGCCTGGAACAGGCGGCGGCCTTCGGCGTCGGAATCGGTCAGCGTCTGGCGGTTGTTGCCGCCGGCAATGCCGGGGCCGATCTTCGCCATGTCCATGAGGGAATCCCACAGGCGGTCCGCGTTGACACGCATGTTCTCGCCGGGTGCGGCCATGTCCTATGCTCCCACGTCTTCGGGCTTTTGCAGCCCCATTTCGTTCCCACCGGCTGGCGGCGCCCTTGTTGTTTTCGCGCCTTCCGATCAGCAGTTGCCTTTACTTGATAACTGTCTGATAATTTGACCGGTTGGTAAACATTACAGCTTCCGTTGTGGCACTCAAGCCGAAAAACCAAAAAGCATATGGGTGCGCCCAAGAAAATGGCGGCTGGTTAAACTGGTGAATTTGGCGGCACTTTTCCGGATCGACGGTCAAGGCCGGGGGGAGCACGATGGCATTACCGAGGGCGGCCAGGACACAACGGCGCACACGCATCCAGGAGGCGAAGGAGGAGCAGATCCTCGAGGCGGCGCTGGAGGTGTTTTCGCTCCACGGCTTTCGCGGTGCGACCGTCGACCAGATCGCCGAAGTGGCCGGCATGTCGAAGCCGAACCTGCTCTATTATTTCCGCACCAAGGAGGCCATGCATCGGGCGCTGATCACCCGCGTGCTCGATACCTGGCTCGATCCGCTGCGCGAATTCGATGCAGAGGGCAATCCGGTGTCGGAAATCCGCAGCTACATTCGCCGCAAGCTGGAAATGGCGCGGGATTTCCCGCGCGAAAGCCGGCTTTTCGCCAATGAAATCCTACAGGGCGCGCCGAACATCGAGGACGAGCTGAAGGGGCCGCTAAAGTCTCTCGTCGACGAGAAGGCGGAGGTCATCCGCGTCTGGGCGAAGGCGGGCAAGATCGCCAAATGCGATCCCTACCACCTGATCTTCTCGATCTGGTCGACCACCCAGCATTATGCCGACTTCGACGTGCAGGTGCGCGCGGTGCTGGGGCAAGGTCATGCCGGCGACGGGCGGTTCGAGGATGCGGCACGCTTCCTCGAACAGCTCTTCCTGACCGGACTGCATGTCAGCGAGCAGCCGGCCTAGTTTCTTTTGCAGGCTCCGCTTTCGGCGGGCCGAACAGGCTGGCGGCGATCTCCTCGCGTTCGCGCCAGAGGGCGGGCAGGGCGAGAAGCGCAATGCCGGTGACGGCGATCATAGTCTTTGTGAGCTGCGACAATTCGGGCGAGCGGCCATCAGCGTAATAGACCGCGTAGACGATGGCGACATGCCAGACATAGACCTGCAGCGAATGGCGGCCGAGCAGGCGCAGGAAGCGGAGCGTGAACACGGCGGTGACGCCGCCCGCCAGCTTGCGGACCCATAGATTGTGGTGTTTCGGGCCGGCGATCAGCAGCCAGGTGAGGCCGATTGCGACGGCCGCGAAGTTGATGAGGTAGACCGGGCCGAAATCCGCGCGGATTTCCATCGTCGCGAACTTGTCGAGCACGGATTGCGGCAGCAGGTCCCAGGCCGTGACGATGCGCAACGGCAGGAAGAACAGGCAGATGGCAAGTGCGGCCTTCGGCAGCAGCGTCTTTTCCGGCGAGAAGATGCGCTCCCAGTCGATCTTGTTCTGCGCCGTCAGCGCGCCGATCACCAGAGCGGAGAAGAAGACGATCTGCCAGCCGAGCAGATTGAAGCTCGTGCGGATGCCCTGGCCATCCGAGCCCGTGAAGAAGGTGTGCAGCGGATCGGTGACGAAGCGTTGCAGGCCGAGCTGTGCGGCCATCCAGACGATCAGCGAGCCCGCCAGCACATGCGCCCATTTCCCGCGCAGGCATAGCCAGACGAGCGGCGGCGCGAAGAGCATGTAGACGATATATTGCGGCAGGATATCCATGAAGGTCGGCTGGAACAGGAAGGTGGCGATTGCCACCAGCCTCAGGGGCTCGTCGAAATTCGTCGTGCCGAGCCAGTTGTACCAGAGCCGGTAGGCATCGGGCAGCACCATCTGGACGACGAGAATGACCATCACCGTGCCCATGGCGTAGCGGTAGAGTTCGAAGGCGCGGTTGCGGATGAGCTGGCGCCCGACGTCATAGCCGTATTTCAGCATCTTGCGGGCATAGACCATGCCGATCAGCAGGCCGGAGAGGAAGACGAAGCCCTGGGCATCCTCGACAAAGGCGAACTGACGGTGGTTGACCTCCATCATCCAGTAGCCGCCGACGAAGATCAGGTGGTTGATGAGCATGAAGACGAGGAAGTAGCCCCGCATGCCATCTATGATGTCAAACCGCTTCAAAATATGCGCTCCGTCATTATTTTCCGTGCGCCCCAACGGGGCCCGAACGCACGAGACGGAAGATCGTTCCCAGAAAAATCAGTCGGGCAGGAAGGCCATCAAGGCGAGGCCGCAGGCCGTGATGAGCGCGCCGAGGGCGACCTGCGGGCTCGCCCAGCCGTGGCCAAGAAGGCCTTCGAGCAGGATGATGAAGCTCGGCGTAAGGTAACCGTAGCCGAGCACTTTCGAGGCCGGCAAGCGCATTGAGGCATATTGCAGGAGCAGGAAGGTGCCGGCTGTTGTGACGACCGCGAGATAGGTGACGGCGGCATAGACGGCGAGCGGCAGCGCGGAAAAATCCGTCTCGACAAGGCCGCGTATGCCCGGCGGTATCAGCCAGAGAGCGGCACCCACAGTGACCCAGAAACCGAAGGCGACGGCGGGTTCGCCGCGGTCGAAGCGGCGGATCAGCGGCACGTAGAGCGCGTGGCAGATGACGCCGGCAAAGAAGATCATCTCGCCGGTGCCCACGTCGAAGGCGAGGATGGCGTCGACATTGCCGCGGAAGATGACCCAGACCGCACCCGCGGCGGCAATGAGCAGGCCGGCGAGAACGCCCGGCCGTGTCCGCTGGCCCAGCACCGGCAGCGCAAAGCCGGCGCTCATCAGCGGCATCAGGGTGAAGACGGCACCGGTGGCGATGGGGCTCGTAAATTCCAGCGCCCAGAACATGGTCAGCATGTAGAGCGCGATCAGGCCGCCGAGAAGAAGGAAACGCCAGGCCTGTTTCGGCAAGGCGAGCGGAACCTTGAAGACACCGAAGGCGAGGGCGGCCATGACGACGATCGTCATGAGGTAGCGCCAGAGCGTCAGCGGCTCGGCCTCCATGGTGCGCGCCGCGAGCCCGCCGAAGGAGAAGGACCCGGCGATCAGCACCGCGAAGAGCAGCATGGCGATATGGCCTTTGAGCTTTTCGCGGCCTGTGGCATGAACACTGAGGCCCGCCCGGGCCGGCATACGCTTCGTCAAGAAAATGATCCTATGGTCTCGCCTGCGGCACGGTCATAGACCGCGTTGCCGTTCTGCGCCACTCCACACAGGATTGCCGCAATTCTCGCCCAAATCCGACGGCACAGAAGAGGACATGCAATGACGTCAGCCATCGGCTTCAAGGACACGGACCGTAAGACGAGCGAGTTGCTCGAAGACATCATCCACGCGATCAAGGGCGAGCACATCACGCTGCGCGACCTGCTGTCGATGATGGGCGAAAGCGGCCTGCTGCTGCTCTGCGCCTTCCTGTCGCTGCCGTTCCTGTTTCCGGTCTCCATTCCCGGCGTTTCGACGGTGTTCGGCGCCGGCATCGTGCTGATCAGCGCCGCGATCACGCTGAACCGGCTGCCCTGGCTGCCGCAAAAGGTCGCCGACCGCCGGCTGGAAAGCGGCAAGCTGCGCCCGGTGCTGGAGCGCGGCGTCAAGTTCCTGCGCAAGATCGACCGGTTCTTCAAGCCGCGTCTGATCGGGCTTACCTCCGGCGCGGTGATGAACCGCGTCAACGGTCTGGTGCTCATGGGGGCGGGTCTCCTGCTCATGGCGCCGCTCGGTCTCATTCCCTTCTCCAACACGCTGCCCGGCGTCGCCATCCTGCTGCTCGCCGCCGGCATTTCGCAGCGCGACGGGTTGGTGGTGCTGGGCGGCTACGTGATGGTGGTGCTGACGATCGTGTATTTTGCCGGGCTGGCGCTTTTGGCGTACAGCGCGGGGCAGAGTTTCAGCCTCTTCGGGTGAGTTCCGGCTATGACTAAATCGGCAGCACGGCGTCGGGCTTTACATCCCCCACCGATGCGTAGGTGTGGGTCTCCCTGACACCGGGCAAAGGCAGGATCACCCGCTCCAGAAAATCCTGAAACAGCGACATGTCGGCAATTCTCGCTTTCACGAGATAGTCGAAGCCGCCGATGACCATGTGGCATTCCAGCACTTCCGGCGCCTTCGAGATCGCATCGGAAAACCGCTCGAAAATATGCGGTGCCGTGTGGTCGAGGCGGACCTGTATGAACACCACCGTGCCGCGGCCGATCTTCTTTGGGTCGAGGATCGCCCTGACGGCTTTGATATAACCCTCGCGAAACAGCCGCTTGACACGCTGGCTGGCGCCAGTCGGCGACAGGCCGACCCGGTTCGCCAGTTCGAGCGTGGTGCGGCGGCCGTCTTCCTGAAGCAGCCTCAGCAGGCTGCGGTCGATCGTGTCGAGATCGGCAAGTTCATGATTCACGCTATATCATCCGGTAGATGGTGATTTTCACTTCAAACGCAGGAATTCAGTATATTTAGCCGCGCACGAGTGAGCAATAGCATGTGATTGTCACGGGCCAAGGCCCGTCCCGCCACGAGGGAGGCAAACGTGCATATCGCGACGATCGGAGACAATGCCGGCAGCAAGCGGCTGGCCATTCTGGCGGGCATTGTGTTCGTTGCAATCACCACCATCCAGTTCGTTGCCGCCCGTTTCAGCCTGCGCGAACACCTGACGGCGGCCGATATTGTGGGCCTGCGATTTCTCGGTGCCGCTTTCGTCTTTTTGCCGGTGTTATGGATGACTGGCACCGGAAAACTGAGGGCGCTCGGCTGGCGGAAGGCCGTTCCCTTGGCCATTTTGACCGGGTTGCCTTATCCGCTGATCATCAATCAGGGGCTTGCATATGCACCGGCGAGCCACGCCGCCGCCCTGTCGCCCGCCTCCATTCTGTTCTTCTCCTTCCTGTTCTCGCGCATCGTGTTCAAGGACAAGGTTTCCGGCGCGCGCATGGTCGGCATTGTCGCGGTCATCGTCGGCTTGCTGCTGTTCGTTTTCCACGCAGGCGCCGTCGCAGGCGACACGTTGCGCGGCGATCTGCTGTTTGCGGGATCGGGGATCATGTTTGCGGTCTATGCGGTGCTGGTGAGGCTCTGGTCGCTCGAAGCGGTGACCACGACGATCGCTGTCGTCCTGTTTTCCTGCCTGCCGCTTCCCTTGCTGCACGCCCTGGCGCCGAGCGGGCTGGCATCGGCATCCGTGGCCGAGATCGCCACGCAACTGGTGATCCAGGGTTTTCTTGCCGGTGCGGTTGCGGTGGTGCTCTACACCTACGTGGTTCGTCAACTTGGCCCGCAACAGGCTTCGCTGTTCATGCCGTGCATTCCGGTGGCGACGGCGGTGGCCGGCATGGCGGTGCTCGGTGAAACACTGACGCCTTTCCAGATGATCGCAATCGCCAGCATAACATTCGGAATGGTCTTCCCGATCTTGAGAAAACGCTGACGTCCCTACCACAAGCATCGATCGCAGAACGCGAAGTCCTGCGATCGATCTGTGGCAGAAGGTTACTCCGCGGCCTGCTTGGCCATCGGGTTGTTCGGGTGGGTCGTCCAGTTGGCGTAGTTGGGATCGACGGGCTTGCCGGTGCGCTGGTCGAGGACGCCGGGTTCGAGGCCGACCATGGTGATGCAGTTTTCCACCGGGCAGACGTTGACGCAGAGATTGCAGCCGACGCACTCGTCTTCCATCACCTCGAAGTGCCTGACACCGTTGACGAACTGCGTGATCGCCTGGTGCGAGGTGTCCTCGCAGGCGATGTGGCAGCGGCCGCATTTGATGCAGGCGTCCTGGTCGATCTTGGCCTTGGCGATGTAGTTGAGGTTGAGATACTGCCAGTCGGTGACATTGGGCACGGCGCGGCCGCAGATGTCGTCCAGGTCGCGGTGGCCCTTGGCGTCCATCCAGGAGGACAGGCCGGTGATCATTTCCTGCACGATCTTGAAGCCGTAGGTCATGGCCGCCGTGCAGACCTGCACGTTGCCGCTGCCGAGAACGAGGAATTCCGCCGCGTCGCGCCAGGTCGTGATGCCGCCGATGCCGGAGATCGGCATGCCGTAGGTTTCCGGATCGCGGGCGATCTCGGCCACCATGTTGAGGGCAATGGGTTTTACCGCCGGGCCGCAATAGCCGCCGTGGGTGCCCTTGCCGCCGACCGTCGGGTTCGGCGCGAAATTGTCGAGGTCGACGGAGACGATCGAGTTGATCGTGTTGATCAGCGACACGGCGTCTGTGCCGCCGGCCTTGGCGGCGCGGGCGGGCTTGCGGATGTCGGTGATATTCGGCGTCAGCTTGGTGATGACGGGCATGCGCGTGTACTGCTTGCACCAGCGCACGACCATCTCGATATATTCCGGCACCTGGCCGACGGCGGCGCCCATGCCGCGCTCGGACATACCGTGCGGACAGCCGAAGTTGAGCTCGATGCCGTCGGCGCCGGTCTCTTCCACCAGCGGCAGGATCGCTTTCCAGCTCTCCTCCTCGCAGGGCACCATGATGGACGCGATCAGCGCCCGGTCCGGCCAGTTCATCTTGACCTGCTTCATCTCGCGCAGGTTGGTGTAGAGGTCGCGGTCGGTGATGAGCTCGATGTTGTTCAGGCCGAGCAGCCGGCGGTCGGCGCCCCAGATTGCGCCATAGCGCGGGCCGTTGACGTTGACGACCGGCGGGCCTTCCTCGCCGAGCGTCTTCCAGACCACGCCGCCCCACCCCGCCTTGAAGGCGCGCTCGACATTGTAGGCCTTGTCGGTCGGCGGCGCGGAGGCGAGCCAGAATGGGTTGGGCGATTTGATGCCGACGAAGTTGTTGCGAAGATCAGCCATGTCTCATCTCCCTCAAGCGACGGCAAAGGCGGGCTGCGCACCGGCGGCCAGCATGCGGTTCATCGAATCGGCGGCATCGCGGCCTTGCGCCACCGAGGTGACCGTCAGGTCTTCGCCGGCCTTCACGCAGTCGCCGCCTGCCCAGACATTGGCGGTGGAGGTGCGGCCTTCGGAATCCACGACGATACGTCCGCCGCTCATCGCCAGCGAGCCGAGGCCGGAGGCTTCGAAGGTCTGGCCGATCGCCTTGAAGATCTGGTCGGCGGCGAGAACGCCGGTCTCGCCGGTGCCGGTGAGCGTGCCGTCGCGCATCTCGGTATATTCCACCTCGATGCCGGCGACATGGCCGTCCTTGGCGATGACCCGCTTCGGCTGGAGCCAGTGGCGGATCATCACGCCTTTGGAGGCCGCGAGGTCCTGCTCGAATTCGGAGGCGTTCATGTGCTCCTTGCCGCGGCGGTAGCAGATGGTCACTTCCTCCGCGCCGAGCAGCTTCGCCTGTACGGCGGCATCCACCGCCGTCATGCCGCCACCGATGACGACGACGCGGCGGCCGATCGGAATGGCGGCCTTGTCCTCGGCCTGGCGCAGCTCCGCGATGAAATCAACGGCGTCGACGACGCCCGGCAGCGTTTCGCCCTCGGCGCGCAAGGCGTTGACGCCGGCAAGGCCCATGCCGAGGAAGACGGCGTCGAAATTGGCGGTGAGGTCGGCGAGCGAGAAATCGCGGCCGAGCTTCAGGCCGTTCTTCACCTCGATGCCGCCGATCGCCAGCACATAATCGACTTCCTTCTGCGCGAAATCGTCGACCGCCTTGTAGGTGGCGATGCCGTATTCGTTGAGGCCGCCGGCCTTTTCGCGCGCATCGAAGACGACGACGTCATGGCCGTTCATGGCGAGGCGGTGGGCTGCGGCGAGGCCGGCCGGGCCGGCGCCGACGACGGCGATCGCCTTGCCGGTGCGCGCGGCACGCTCGTAAAAGTGCTTGTTCTCCGTCATCGCCACGTCGGTCGCGTAGCGTTGCAGGCGGCCGATCTCGACGGGGCGGTGTTCGGCGGTGTTGCGCACGCAGGCCTGTTCGCACAGCGTCTCGGTGGGACAGACGCGGGCGCACATGCCGCCGAGGATGTTCTGGTCGAAGATCGTCTTCGCCGAGCCGATCGGGTTGCCGGTCGAGATCTGGCGGATGAACAGCGGAATGTCGATGGAGGTGGGACAGGCCGTCATGCACGGCGCGTCATGACAGAAGTAGCAGCGGTCTGCCGCGACCAGCGCCTCATGGTCGTCGAGGCGCGGATGGAGGTCGGAAAAATTCGTCTCGTATTCGGCGGGCGCAAGTCGCCCCCGATGGATCCCAGATTGCGTCGTTCCCATGTTATTCTCCCATTCGCGTGGGCTTTTGAATGACAGAACGGTAACTCAGGTTTATTTTTTTATCAAACGGTAAAATTTACGGAGAAATGCCGGTTTCTCAGGCGGTCCAGCGCGCAAAAACATGAGATTTTAAGTTATGTTTTCAGCGCATTGCTGGTAACGCATGCCGGAGGCTGTCCCTGCTGCGGCATCATGTGACGTTTGACAGAGGGCGTGAAAAGATGCAGCAAATCGTTTGAAACAATCGGGGAAAACCATGGCGAAGCGGACGGAGACAGCCGGGCGGCTGGACGATGCGGCGAGGGCTGGCTGGCTCTATTACGTCGCGGGCCGCACGCAGGACGAGATCGCGTCCGCCATGGGCATTTCCCGCCAGTCGGCGCAGCGCCTCGTGTCGCTCGCCGTCGCCGAGCGCCTGATCAAGGTGCGGCTCGATCATCCGATCGCCGAATGCCTGGAACTCGGCGAAGCGCTGCGCAAGAAATTCGGGCTGGTGCATGTCGATATCGTGCCGAGCGATCCGGGTTCCTCGTCCACGACGATCGGCATTGCGGAGGCGGGTGCGGCGGAAATCGAGCGCTGGCTGAAGAAGACCGATCCGATCGTGCTGGCGGTTGGTACGGGGCGCACGCTGAAGGCGGCGATCGACCAGCTGCCGACCATGGAATGTCCGCAGCATCGCATCATGTCGCTGACCGGCAATATCGGGCCGGACGGGTCGGCTGCCTATTACAACGTCATCTTCTCCATGGCCGATGCGGTGAAGGCGCGGCACTATCCGATGCCGTTGCCGGTGCTCGTCTCCTCCACCGAGGAGCGCGACCTGCTGCACAAGCAGAGCCTCGTGCAGTCCACCTTGCGGCTCGGCCGCGAGGCGGACGTCGCCTTCGTCGGTATCGGCGAGCTCGGCGCGGATGCGCCGCTTTGCCTCGATGGTTTCCTCGATCCGGAGGAGATGGCGCGGCTGATGGAGGAGGGCGCCGCGGGCGAGATCTGCGGCTGGATGTTCGACCGGGACGGCAAGCTGCTCGAAGGCAGCATCAACGAGCGTGTCGCCTCCGTGCCGCTGCCGCCGCGTGAGACGACGACGGTGATCGGGCTGGCCAAGGGCAAGCGCAAGCATCTCGCCCTGCTTTCGGCGCTGCGCGGCGGCATGATCAACGGCGTCATCACCGATGAGTCGACCGCGCGCCACCTGCTTTCGGCTTGAGCCGAGCGGGTCTCCACACAGAAATTTCCCATGAAATTCAATGAGCATTGCTCCGCTTTGTGCGGTGCAGCAACGATTCGCGTTGACTTATCATGGCAATTTATGGGTAATTGCTCATGAGCGAAGCAAATGCTCAAAACCCTTCTGGGAGGAAGATGATGAATTTGAGAACCCTTCTGCTGGGCGTCAGCTCGGCTGCTCTCCTGTGCGGTTTCGCCAACGCCGAAACGCTGACCATCGCCACCGTCAACAATGGCGACATGGTGCGCATGCAGGGCCTGACGGAAGCCTTCACGACGAAAAACCCGGACATTCAGCTCGAGTGGGTCACGCTCGAGGAAAACGTGCTGCGTGAGCGCGTCACGACCGATGTCGCGACCAAGGGCGGTCAGTACGACATCATGACGATCGGCACCTACGAGGTTCCGATCTGGGCCAAGCAGGGCTGGCTGGTGCCGCTCGACAATCTCGGTGCCGAATATGACGTCGACGACCTGCTGCCGGCCATTCGCGCCGGTCTGACGGGCGACGACGGCAAGCTCTATGCAGCACCCTTCTACGGCGAAAGCTCGATGGTCATGTACCGCAAGGACCTGATCGAGAAGGCCGGGCTCACCATGCCCGACGCTCCCACCTGGGAGTTCATCGGTGACGCGGCCCGCAAGATGACCGACCGCGCGGCCGGCATCAACGGCATCTGCCTTCGCGGCAAGGCCGGCTGGGGCGAGAACATGGCGTTCCTGACCGCCACGTCCAACGCCTTCGGCGCCCGCTGGTTCGACGAAAAGTGGGTGCCGCAGTTCGACCAGCCGGAATGGAAGAACACGCTCGACATGTACGTCAAGCTGATGACCGACGCCGGCCCGCAGGGCGCGTCCTCCAACGGCTTCAATGAGAACCTTGCGCTCTTCCAGCAGGGCAAGTGCGGCATGTGGATCGACGCCACGGTCGCCGCATCCTTCGTAACGAACCCGAAGGAATCGACGGTCGCCGACAAGGTCGGTTTCGCTCTTGCTCCCGACACGGGCCTCGGCAAGCGCGGCAACTGGCTCTGGGCCTGGAACCTCGCCATCCCGGCAGGTTCGCAGAAGACCGAAGCGGCAGAAAAGTTCATCGCCTGGGCAACCAGCAAGGAATATGCCGCTCTTGTCGCCGAGAAGGAAGGCTGGGCAAACGTGCCTCCGGGCACGCGCAAGTCGCTCTATGAAAACGCCGAGTACCAGAAGGCGGCTCCGTTCGCCAAGATGACGCTCGACTCGATCGACGCCGCCGATCCGAAGAACCCGGCCGTCAAGCCGGTGCCCTATGTCGGCGTGCAGTTCGTGGCCATCCCTGAATTCCAGGGTCTCGGCACGACGGTCGGCCAGCTCTTCTCGGCAGCCCTTGCCGGCCAGATGACGGTCGACGATGCGCTCGCCCAGGCACAGCAGGTCACCACCCGCGAAATGACCCGCGCCGGCTACATCAAGTAAACCTCCTCCCCAAGGACAGGCTGCCCGGATGCGTTCCGGGCAGCCGAAAACGGGGTCTTTGCATCCGGCGCGGCCATTCCGCGCCGGAACTGTAAAAAACGTGTGACAACGGCACTCGGGCTCTATCCAATATGGATGCGATGCCTGTCCGGCGCGGGGAGCGGCCGGCGAAAAGGGAGGTCACGACAATGGCGACGGAGAACACGCGCGGTTTAGCGCGGATGATGTTGGCGCCCTCGGTGGGGTTGCTGTTGATCTGGATGATCGTGCCATTGGCGATGACGCTGTGGTTTTCGTTCCAGAACTACAACCTCCTGAACCCGGCGAATGTCAGCTGGGCGGGGCTGTTCAACTATCAGTATTTCTATACCGATCCGGCCTTCTTCCAGTCGATCTGGAACACGCTGCTGATCGTCGGCGGGGTGCTGCTGATCACGGTGATCGGCGGGATCGGGATTGCGCTGCTGCTCGACCAGCCGATGTGGGGGCAGGGGATCGTGCGCATCATGATCATCTCGCCGTTCTTCGTCATGCCGCCGGTGGCGGCCCTCGTCTGGAAGAACATGATCATGCATCCGGGATACGGGGTGCTTGCGGATATCAACCGGTCCCTTGGTCTCCAGCCGGTCGACTGGTTTGCGCAATACCCGCTGTTCTCGATCATCATCATCGTCGCCTGGCAATGGCTGCCCTTCGCCACGCTCATCCTGCTGACCGCGCTGCAATCGCTCGACGGCGAGCAGAAGGAAGCGGCCGAGATGGATGGTGCCGGCTTCGTTTCCCGCTTCATCTACCTGACGGTGCCGCATCTCTCGCGCTCGATCACGGTCGTCATCCTCATCCAGACGATCTTCCTGCTCGGCGTCTATGCGGAAATCCTCGTCACGACGAATGGCGGACCGGGTTATGCGTCCACCAACCTGCCGTTCCTGATCTACCGCACGGCCCTTCTCGGCTACGACGTCGGCGACGCCTCCGCCGGTGGCATCATCGCCGTCATCCTCGCCAATATCGTCGCCTTCTTCCTGATGCGCGCCGTCGGCAAGAACCTGGACAAGTAGGGAGCAAGATCATGGCTAGAGCCGTTTCAACGAGAAGAACCGTCGTCTTCACGATCGCCGCCTGGATCATCGCGCTGATCATCTTCTTCCCGATCCTCTACACGATCATCACCTCGTTCAAATCCGAAACCGAGGCGATCCAGGGCTTCAACATCGTTCCGTCCGGCACGGTCGAGAGCTACCAGGCCGTTCAGGCGCAGAGCAACTACTTCAAGTTCTTCCTGAACTCGGTGATCCTGTCGCTCGGCTCGACGCTGCTGGCGCTTTTGATCGCCGTGCCGGCCGCCTGGTCGATGGCGTTCTCGCCGACCGCCAAGACCAAGGACATCCTGATGTGGATGCTCTCCACCAAGATGATGCCGGCCGTCGCCGTACTGGTGCCGATCTACCTGCTGTTCCGCGACTTCGGCCTGCTCGACAGCCGCATCGGCCTTACCGTCATGCTGACCATGATTAACCTGCCGATCGTGATCTGGATGCTCTACACCTACTTCCGCGAAATTCCGGGCGAGATCCTGGAGGCGGCCCGCATGGATGGCGCATCGCTCTGGGGCGAGATCGTCTACGTGCTGACGCCGATGGCGGTGCCGGGCATCGCGTCGACCATGCTGCTCAACATCATCCTCGCCTGGAACGAGGCCTTCTGGACGATCCGCCTGACGACGACCAACGCTGCGCCGCTGACCGCCTTCATCGCATCGTTCTCCAGCCCGCAGGGCCTGTTCTGGGCGAAACTCTCGGCAGCCTCCACGCTCGCCATCGCCCCCATCCTCATCATGGGATGGTTTTCGCAAAAGCAGCTTGTCCGCGGCCTGACCTTCGGCGCCGTGAAGTAAAGACCAGGATCGGGGAGGAGCCATCATGGGCAAGATCATTCTGAAGAAAGTCAACAAGAGCTTCGGCGCGACGCAGGTCATTCCGGGCATCGACCTCACCATCGAGGACGGCGAGTTCGTGGTCTTCGTCGGCCCGTCCGGCTGCGGCAAGTCCACGCTGCTGCGCCTCATCGCTGGGCTTGAAGACACCACCAGCGGCTCGATCGAGATCGACGGGCGCGACGTCACCGGCGAGGCGCCCGCACGGCGCGGGCTTGCCATGGTGTTCCAGTCCTACGCGCTCTATCCGCATATGAGCGTGCGCAACAACATCGCCTTCCCGCTGAAGATGGCGAAGATGGACCAGGCAGCGATCGACAAGAAGGTGACGGACGCCGCACGCGTCCTGAACCTCACCAACTACCTCGACCGTCGTCCGGGTCAACTTTCCGGCGGTCAGCGCCAGCGCGTGGCCATCGGCCGGGCGATCGTGCGCGAACCGTCGGCCTTTCTTTTCGACGAACCGCTGTCGAACCTCGATGCGGCACTGCGCGGCACGATGCGGCTTGAGATCAGCGAGCTGCACCACCAGCTGAAGACCACGATGATCTACGTCACCCACGACCAGGTGGAAGCCATGACCATGGCCGACAAGATCGTGGTGCTCAACGCCGGCAATATCGAGCAGGTCGGCTCGCCGCTCGACCTCTACAACAAGCCCGACAACCTCTTCGTCGCCGGCTTCATCGGTTCGCCGCGCATGAACTTTGTCAAGGGCGAGGCGGCCAAGCCGTGGAACGCCCCCACCGTCGGCATCCGCCCGGAACACCTGAAGCTCTCCAAGGAGAGCGGCACCTGGAAGGGTCTCGTCGGCGTCGCCGAACATCTCGGTTCCGACACCTTCCTGCACGTCAATGCCGAGGGCATCGGCATGATGACGGTGCGCGCCGGCGGCGACTTCCCCGTCACCCATGGCGACACCGTCTACCTGACGCCGGAAGAGGGCCGCATCCATCGTTTCGACGACAAGGGCCTGGCCATCCGCTGAGGCACACCAGAACGAGCCGGGGCCGCACGCGCATCGCGAGGCCCCGGCACGAAGCAGAGACCGGACAACCGGAAGGAATGGACCATGACCACGAAACTGTCGCTCGCCACCCTGACGGATGTCGCAAAGACCGCGGGCGTGCCGGCCTACGGGCGCGAAGACCTCAAGGCGGGCATCGTGCACTTCGGCGTCGGCAACTTCCACCGGGCGCACCAGGCGGTCTATCTCGACGACCTGTTCAACCTCGGCCTCGACCATGACTGGGCGATCATCGGCGCCGGTGTCCTGCCGTCCGACGCGGCGATGCGGGCAAAGCTCGAAGGCCAGGACTTCCTGACGACCGTCGTCGAGCAGGACAACAACCGCTCCGGTGCCCGCGTCACCGGCGCGATGACCGGCTACCTCGCCCCCGGCAATGCGGCGGCGACCATTGCCCAGCTCACCGATCCTGCGATCCGCATCGTGTCGCTCACCATCACCGAAGGCGGCTATTTCATCAATCCGGCCTCCGGCCATTTCGACCCGAGCCATCCGGCCATCGCCGCCGATGCCGCAAATCCGGCCGATCCGAAGACTGTCTTCGGCCTCATCCTCGCCGGCCTCAAGGCCCGTCGCGACAAGGACATCCCCCCCTATACCGTGATGTCCTGCGACAACATTCCCGGCAATGGCGAGGTGACGCATGCCGCCGTCTCCGGCCTTGCGCGCCTTTCCGATCCTGATCTGGCCGACTGGATCGACGGCAATGTCGCCTTCCCGAACGGCATGGTCGACCGCATTACGCCGGCGACGGGTGCACGCGAAATCTCCATTGTCGCCGACGACTACGAAATCGACGACCAATGGCCGGTGTTCTGCGAAGAGTTCAAGCAATGGGTGCTGGAGGACAATTTCCCGGAAGGCCGCCCGGAGCTGGAAAAGGTCGGCGTGCAGTTCGTGCCCGACGTCGCGCCCTACGAGCACATGAAGATCCGCATCCTCAACGGCGGCCATGCGGCGATCGCCTATCCCGCCGCCCTGCTCGACATCCACTTCGTGCACGAGGCGATGGAGGATGCGGATATCCGCGCCTTCCTCGCCAAGCTGGAGCGCGAGGAAATCATCCCCGTCATCCCGCCGGTGCCCGACACCGACCTCAACGACTATTTCGCGCTGATCGAACGCCGCTTCTCGAACCCGAAGATCGCCGACACGATCCCGCGCCTCGCGCAGGACGGCTCCAACCGCCAGCCGAAGTTTATCCTGCCGTCCACCGCCGACCGCCTTGCCCGCGGCGAGGACGTTACCGGCCTTGCGCTGGTCTCCGCGCTCTGGTGCCATTATCTCGCCGGCACCACGGACAGCGGCAAGCCGATCCCCCTCAACGATCCCAATGCCGACCGCATCCAGGCCGCCGCAAGTGCCGCGAAGGACAACCCCCAGGCCTTCCTCGCGCTTGACGACATTTTCGGCGCCGTCGCGCAGTCGGACCTGTTCCAGAAGCGCTTCGCCAACGCCCTGACATCTCTCCAGCGCGACGGCACGCGCAAAACCTTGAAGCGCTATCTCGGAAATTCGCTCTCCAACTGAGAAAACCCCACAAAAGACGGGGCTTTCCATCGGCGGGGGCAGACGTTACCACGGGGGCCAGAAACGGAACGAAAACCATGGCCGCCACCAAGACAGAACTGGTCATCTTCGATTGCGACGGCGTGCTCGTCGACAGCGAGCCGATATCGCTTACGGTGCTGGTCGAGGCATTGGCGGCGGCCGGCGTTGCGATGAGCGAGGAGGAGGCGCACGACCGCTTCCTCGGCCGCAGCCTCAAGAGCATGTCGGAAATCCTGCATGACGAATACGGCCTGGCGATCGACGCGGCCTTTCTCGAAGCCATGCGCAAGGTGCTTTACGATCGGTTTCGCGCCGAACTCCAGCCGATCGAGGGCATTGCCGAGACGGTGGACGGGCTCGGCATCGCCCATTGCGTCGCCTCGTCGAGCCAGCCGGAACGCATCCGCCTGTCGCTCACCGTCACCGGCCTGATCGACCGTTTCGAGCCGAACATTTTCAGTGCCAGCATGGTGGCGCGCGGCAAGCCGGCGCCCGACCTTTTTCTCCATGCGAGCGCCGCGATGGGTGTCGCGCCCGGACACTGCGTCGTGGTGGAAGACAGCCCGGCCGGCATTTCGGCGGCGAAATCCGCTGGCATGCGCGTCGTCGCCTTCACCGGCGGCTCCCATGCCCGCACGCCGCGCCATCGCGATACGCTTCTCAGCCTGAACCCCGACGCCCTGTTTGACGACATGCGGGAATTGTTACAGTTTGTCCGCACGGAAGAGGCCGACGGGAAAGAGCATTGATGCGCGATTTGATCGTTGCGGTGGACATCGGCACCGGCAGTGCCCGCGCCGGCGTGTTCGACCGAAGCGGCACGCTCCTGGGGCGGTCCGAACACCCGATCGCCATGCGCCGGCCCAGCCCCGACCACGCCGAGCACGATTCGGAAAACATCTGGCAGGCGGTCTGCATTTCGCTGAAGGCAGCACTTGCGGTTGCGGGCGTCGCGGCGTCGCGCATCGCAGCACTCGGCATCGACGCGACCTGCTCGCTGGTGGTGCGCGACAGGCAGGGCCAGCCGCTTGCCGTTTCTGGTGGCGAGGAGGCGCGCTGGGACACCATCGTCTGGCTCGACCATCGCGCGCTGAAGGAAGCCGACATCTGCACCGCGACCAAACATCCGGTGCTCGCCCATTCCGGCAGCGTCATGTCGCCGGAAATGGAGATGCCGAAGCTGATGTGGCTGAAGCGCCACCGGCCGGAGCAATGGGCGAAAACCGGCTTCTTCTTCGATCTTGCCGATTTCATCACCTGGCGGGCGACCGGCTCGAATGCGCGGTCGCGCTGCACGATGACGGGCAAATGGAACTACCTCGCCCATGAGGAGAAGCCCTGGAGCGAAAGTTTCCTGCAGGCGATCGGGCTGGAGGACCTGCGCGAGCGCGGCTCGCTGCCCGAAGAGACGCTGGCGGTGGGCGAGGCGATCGGGCGGCTGACGGCAGAGGCGGCACGCGACCTCGGGCTTGACACGGACTGCGTTGTCGCGACCGGCCTGATCGACGCCTATGCCGGCACGTTCGGCGTGCTTGGCCCCTTCGCCAGCCAGCCGGAGAAGCTGGAGCGACAGTTGGCGCTGATCGGCGGCACGTCGAGCTGCATCGTCGCCTTCTCGCGCGAGAAGAAATTCGGCTTCGGCATGTGGGGGCCTTATTACGAGGCGGTGCTGCCGGGCTGGTGGCTGGTCGAGGGCGGGCAATCGGCGACGGGGGCGCTGCTCGATCATATCGTGCGCCTGCACAGCGCCGGCGGCGAGCCTTCGGCGGCAAACCATGCGCGCATCGTCGCCCGCATCCGTGAAATGCAGCAGGAGGAGGGCGAGGCTTTCGCCGACCGGCTGCATGTGCTGCCGGATTTTCACGGCAACCGCTCGCCGCTCGCCGATCCGCATGCGCTGGGCGTTATCAGCGGGCTGGCGCTCGATGCCTCCTTCGACGGGCTCTGCCGGCTCTACTGGCGCACGTGCGTCGCCATCGCGCTCGGCATCCGGCACATTCTCGACAAGCTCGGTGCCTGCGGCTACGTGCTCGATACGCTGCATGTCACCGGCGGCCATGTGCGCAATCCCCTGCTGATGGAGCTTTACCGCGACGTCACCGGCTGCCGCGTCGTCGTGGCGGATACCAACGATGCCGTGCTGCTCGGAACGGCGATGGTCGCGGCGGTGGCGGGCGGGCTTTATGCCGATCTTCCGGCGGCGGGTGCCGGCATGTATCCGGGCGGCAGCGAATATAGGGCGGATGTGAAGGGTCGCTACGACCGGGATTACCGCCGTTTCCTCGCGCTTTACCGGCACCGGGCAGAGCTCGAAACGATCGAATAAAAAGATCAAAAAAATTTGCAGCCCGGCGGAACCAAATCCGTTGTCGCGTGTTTTTGTGTCGTCACCGGTCTGCGCATATCCCCCAAATGCGAGGCCCTCGACTGGTGATCGACCACGATACCGTGTCCCCCTCCGGTCCGTGGATACTCAAGCAGCCAGTGCCTCCCAGGCGCTGGCTGTTTTCTTTTGTGCGGGTGACGAACACTAGAAAAAGCGAAGGCGGCGGTGGGCGTGCCTCCCACCGCCGCCGGCCGCGCCGCCGCTGCGGCCATCCGGGAGCTAGATCAAGCCGCGGCGCGCGCTTGCGGGGTAAAGAGAAGGGCCTGGTTGATCAGGACCTTCACCTGCTCCGGATTGAACGGTTTCGAGACGAGGAAGGCCGGTTCCGGCCGCTCGCCGGTCAGGAGCCGTTCGGGATAGGCGGTGATGAAGATGACGGGAATGTCGGTCCGCGACAGGATGGTGTTGACCGCGTCGATGCCGGAACTGCCATCGGCCAACCGCACGTCGGCAAGGACCAGGCCGGGGCGGCTGTCGCTCCACAGCGTCTCGGCTTCGGCCTGCGTGCGGGCGATGCCGGTGACGCGATGGCCCATGCCATTGACCATGTGGGCGAGGTCGAGTGCGATCAGCGGCTCGTCCTCGATGATCATGATGCCGGTCTGTGCCTGGGCGGCGATTTCCGCGAAGGCGGCGTCGAGCAGGGCGCGGATGGCGGTCGTTTCCGCTTCGAGGATTTCCGCGGTCCGTTCCACCGAGAAGCCTTCGACGGTCGCGAGCAGCAGCGCCTGGCGGCCGAGCGGCGGAACGCCGGAGAGGTCGAAGGGCGCTTCCCGGCCGGGCGCGATGGCGCCGGCGCGGCGGCTCATCGAAACGGGGAGGGAAGAAATGATGCGGCTCAGGAGCCCGAAGAGCTTCGCCTTGTCGTCCTCGCCCTCCGGCATGACGGAAGGATCGATGAGGATCGTTTCGAGCGTGGCGGCCACATAGGCGTCGCCGGAGGATTGGGTGCCCGTGAGGGCGCGTGCGTAACGGCGCAGCGCCGGCAGGTGCGGTCCGATGCGGTCGGAAATCGGCATGATTGGTCCCCTGTTCTTAAATTGCTGCAATTGCAGTTGACGGTTTGAACGCGGGAACCAAATTTAAGTTCCAAAGCATGGAACCTTTTTTGCTGCGGGGCATTTCCAAGCCGAATTCGTCACTAGGGCGCGATGAACAATGAAAGTGGCCAAGAGTGAATAGCGTGGAACATAAAACGAATGCCGCCAAGCCTCGAAAGAGGCCGGATGATCCCAATGCACAGATCGCGACAAAACTTCGTGCATTCTACCATTCGGTACAGGACGAGACGCTTCCCCAACGGTTCTTGGATCTTCTCGAAAAGCTGGATGCTGTCGAAAACAGCGTTCAACGGGCCGAGTGAGGACGAGATGGAACAGCGACAGACGACTTTCAAGCGTGAACTCCTCGCAGTTCTTCCCAGCCTGCGCGCCTTCGCCATTTCGCTGATCGGCCGCCACGACCAGGCGGACGACCTCGTGCAGGACACGATCATGAAGGCCTGGGCCAAGCAGGAACAGTTCGAGATGGGCACGAACATGAAGGCCTGGCTCTTCACGATCCTGCGCAACGAACTCTACAGCAAGCTGCGCAAGCGCGGCCGCGAAGTGCAGGACAGCGACGGCATCTTCACCGAGAACCTCGCGCAGCATCCCTCGCAATATGGTTCGCTCGACATGCAGGATTTCAAGAAGGCGCTCGAAAAGCTGCCGGACGAGCAGCGCGAGGCGATCATCCTCGTCGGCGCTTCCGGCTTCTCCTACGAGGAGGCGGCCGAAATCTGCGGCTGCGCGCTCGGCACAATCAAGAGCCGCGTGAACCGGGCCCGCCAGCGCTTGCAGGAGCTTTTGCAAGTCAGCGGCGAGGGTGACTACGGGCCGGATGCCATTTCGGCGCCGATCACGTCGCGCGCCTTCGCATCGTAATTCTACCAAACGCCGCCTGTCATGATGACGGGCGGCGGAAAGATTGAGGGGATTGGGACGAATCTGCGTCTGCCGGCATGACTGGCTGGTGAAATGGGACGTGGAATCGCTTACCGAAAGTGTATGAAGGATAACGTTCAGCCACTACCGTCCGATTTTGAAGCGGTTCTGGGCGCGCCAGACCGTTTGGCGGCGCTTGAGGCTGTGATGCCGGTCTTTCTCGGCCCCGATCCCGATTTCGACGACATCGCTGGACTTGCCGCGGGGCTGTTTTCCGCGCCGATCGCCCTCGTCACCATTCTCGGCCGTACGGACCAGTGGTTCCTGGCGCGCGAGGGCACGCGGGAGATCCGAGCGCCCTCGGCGGATTCTTTCTGTGTGCGATTGATCACCGAAAATTTCGACGAACCGCTGGTCGTCGCCGATGCCACCAAGGACCCGCGTTTTGCCGGCCTGTCGAGCGTGACCGGCGAGCCGCATCTGCGTTTTTATGCCGGCGTGCCGATCGTCGTCAGCGGGCAGCCGATCGGTACGGTCTGCGTCTTCGACGTGAAGCCGCATCCGCGCGTCTCCCCCGATCTCCTGCCGCGCCTGAAGCAACTGGCGTCACTCGCCACCTCGCTGCTCGGGCTAAAGGAGGAGGCGCGGCGGCGTGCGCTGGCGGCCGAAGTTCTCTCGCGCGACGAAAAGCGCCATGCGCTGGCGCTCGATGCGGCCAATGTCGCAAGCTGGCTGTGGGATATCTCGACGGGCATCGTCTCCGGCAACGAGACCTTCTACCGCATGCTCGGCGTTAAGCCGGCACAGCCGATGAGCGCGCGCAAATTCTTCACCGCAGTGCATCCGGCGGACCGCAAGGTCACCATCGGCCGCCTGCGCAATGCGCTCGCCTCCGGCAAGGAATATGACGGCCTGTTCCGGGCCGCGAAATCCGGGCGCTGGTTGCTCGGGCGCGGCCGCGTGCATGAATGGGACGCGGATGGCAAGCCGACGGTGTTTCTCGGCATCAATGTCGACGTGACCGACGGGCAGCTCGCCTCCGAGCGCACGCGCCTCCTGCTGCGCGAGCTCAACCACCGGGTCAAGAACACGCTCGCCATGCTGCAATCGCTGGCGCGCCAGACGCTGCGGCAGACGAGCGACCCGGTCGAGTTCATGGATGCCTTTGCCGGCCGGCTGCAATCGCTCTCCGAGGCGCACGGCCTGCTCAGCGACCACGAGTGGGGTGTCATCCATCTGAAAATGCTGCTGCAGAAGCAGATCATGCCCTATGCGATGGATTATGAAAGCCAGGTGGAGATCCACAAGGACGAGGTGGAGCTCGGGCCGGACCAGGCTGTCGGGCTTGGCCTCGTGCTGCATGAGCTTGCTACCAATGCCCGCAAATATGGCGGCCTGTCGCTACGCAGCGGAAAGGTGGTGATCACCGCGCGTGTCCTGAACGAGGACGGCCAGCGCGTGCTCAACATGACGTGGCACGAGGTCGGCGGGCCGCCGGTCAAGCCGGAAGGCCGCCGCGGCTTCGGCTCGGTGCTGATCGAGCGCAGCCTCGATAAGATCCTCGGCAGCAGCGTGCATGTCGAGTATCTGCCGAAGGGCGTCACGGCCGTCATCCGCATGCCGCTCTAAGCTCTAAGAAGTCAGGAAAATCAGTCGTCGCGGCGGGATTTGGGCGCGAGCAGGAAGCCAAGCGCGAGGGCCACGGCCGTTGCTGCGAAGGGTTTTCGCACGGCGACGGTGGCGGCGGCAGCCATCAGGTCCCGGCGCGCCGCCAGTTGATCGCGGCGGATGCGGCGCAGTTCACGCTCGCGCTTGTTGCGCATGGCGACAACCGCAAGCACGATCAGCGCAAGCACCAGGAAGCCGCCGGCAAGGCCGAAAAGGGCCGGCACGGTGCCGTAGTGCTGCGCAAGCAGCACGGCGGTCGCGACCACGCCGAGCACATAGGCGGTGATCAGCAGGAGGCCGATAATCAGGCCGGCGATCGCATTGCGCTTGGCAATGTCCATCGTCTCGTCCACCCGGTCCGTGACGCGGGTAACGAGGTTCTGCATGAGAATGGCCCCCAGTGACAGCATGCTATGGCGCTCCGGAAATCAGGAAGGGACGCCGGATGGCGTCCCTGAAACGTGCGAGGATGGAATCAGCGACGCAGAAGTGCGGCGAGCAGGAAGCCCGCGGCAGCCGCGACGCCGAGCGTGGCGAGCGGATGCTCCTTCACGGCCTTGCGGGCGCGGCGGCCGGAATCCTGGTAGCGCGTCTGGAACTCTGCCAGAATGTCCTCGCCGGCGGCGATCATGTCGCGGATGTCGCCCTGTGCGCGGTCCTTCAGGTCATGCGCGGCGTCGCTCGCCTGCGCCTTGACCGCGCGAGCCTTCTTGCGAATGCCGCTTGCGCCGTCCGATGCGTCGCTGGCGAGCAGCTTGGCGAGAGACGCGATCTCGTCGCGCAGTTCCGCGATCTGCTCCTCGACGGCCTGTGCGTCGTCGTGATGAAGGCCGTTGCGCAGGCTCTTGCTGCGCGATGAAAACAATCCGGTGGCCATGCCGTTTCTCCTTTTGCGGTCGCCCGCGCGGTGCGCGGGCCGAACAGCGCTCCACCCCCTTGGCGGAACGGTCTTTCCGGGGCAGGAAACGTGGGGCGGGGCAAAAAGTTCCGTAAGGCGCTGGAGAATCAGGCCGAAGCGGTGTGCGGCAGCACGAAGGGCACGCCGGTGGCGGGCACGCCGTTGATGCGCATGCGGCAACCGAACACGGCTTCCATCGCATCGTCGGTCATGACGTCGGCGGGCCGGCCGGCGCGCTCGATGCGGCCGGCGCGCATCATCACCATGTGGTCGGCGAACATGGCGGTGAGGTTGAGGTCGTGCATGACCGCGATCACCCCGCCGCCGCCCTCGCAGTAACGCCGCGCAAGCTGCATGATGGTCAGCTGGTGGCGGATGTCGAGTGCGGAGACGGGCTCGTCGAGCATCAGGAAGCAGGGTTCGCCGTCGAGCACCGGTTCCCAGATCTGCGAGAGCACGCGGGCGAGCTGCACGCGCTGCTGCTCGCCGCCCGAAAGCTCCTGGTAGAAGCGACCGGCGAAACCGGAAAGATCGACGGCGGCGAGCGCCTCCGTGGTAATGGCGTCGATGCGCTCCGCATGGCGGTTCGGGCCGACGGTAAGGCCGAGGCGGACGATCTCGCGCACCGTGAAGGGGAAGGCGATGGTGGCGGCCTGCGGTAGCACGGCGCGCTTCACGGCGAGCTGCCAGGGTTCGAGTGCCCCCAGCGCATGGCCGTTGATGGTGATCTCGCCCTTGCTCGGCAGTTCGCCGGCAATCGCCTTCATCGTCGTCGTCTTGCCGGAGCCGTTCGGGCCAACGATGGCGGTAAGCTGCCCGGCCTTAGCTTCGAGCGCCACGCCATGCACGATGGTCTTGCCGGACAGGCTGACCGTGAGGTTCTTTGCGGTGATCATTGTCCTACCAGCCGTTGCGCGTGCGGTCGCGCAGCAGCACCCAGAGGAAGAAGGGCGCGCCGGCCAGCGCCGTGATGATGCCGATCGGCAATTCGGCGGGGGCGACGATGGTGCGCGCCAGCATGTCGGCGCCGAGCATCAGCACGCCGCCGAACAGCGCTGAGGCCGGCAGCAGGTAGCGGTGGTCCGGGCCGATGACGATGCGCAGCAGATGCGGCACGACGATGCCGACGAAGCCGATGCCGCCGCTAACGGCGACCGAGGCGCCGACCGCGCCGGCAACGGCGACGACCGCGATATATTTCAGCCGCTGCACCTTCACACCCATGTGGAAGGCGGCGGCCTCGCCGAGCGTGATGGCATTGAGGCCGCGCGACAGGAAGGGCACGACGAGAAGGGCCACCAGCATGATGGGGCCTGCGGCAAAGAGTTTTGCCCAGGTCATGCCGGAGAGCGAGCCGAGGCTCCAGAAGGTAATATCGCGCAGCTGCTTGTCGTCGGCCATGTAGATGAGGATGCCGGTGATGGCGGCGGCAAGTGCGGAAATCGCGATGCCGGCCAGCAGCATGGTGGCGACGGAGGTCTGGCCGCCGCGCGTTGCGATGCGATAGAGCAGCAGCGTCGTGAGCAGGCCGCCGGCAAACGCGGCAAGCGGCAGGGCGAAAGCGCCGAGCGCGATCATCACCCCGGCCGGCAGGCTGGCGCCGAGCACGATCATCAGCACCGCGCCGAGTGCCGAGCCGGACGAGATGCCGACGAGGGCGGGATCGGCGAGAGGATTGCGGAACAGGCCCTGCATGACCGCGCCGGACATCGCGAGTGCGGCGCCGATCAGGAAGCCGAGCAGCGCGCGGGGCATGCGGATGTCGAAGACGATGATGCGGTCGCGCATGCTGAGCGCCGTGTCTTCCGCGCCGCTGAACAGCGCGCCGATGACGTTGATCGCGGAGGCATCCGAGGCGCCGGTCGTGATCGACAAGGCGAGCGCGACAATCGAGACGAGGACGAGGGCCGCGAGCGTCAGTCGCGCGATCGCCGTCCGGTCGCCGGCATGCCGGGACTGGACGGAGCGCGTCAGCACGGAGCCGCGCACGACATCATTGAGAGACATTGCCGTAGAGTTCTTTGTTGAGGTCGCGGATGGCGGAGGCGGTGCGCGGGCCGAAGCCGAGCAGGTGCAGGCTGTTCATGCGCAGGATCGCCTTGTTGGCGGCGGCCGGCGTCACCGAGATCGCCGGATGCGCGAGGATCTCTTCGTCGCTGCTGCCGGCACCGGGGCGCGTCATGATCATGACGACATCGGGCTTGGCCTTGATGATCGCCTCGTCGGTGAGCGGCTTGTAGCCCTCGAAGGCGCCTTCGGTCGCGTTGATCGCACCAGCAAGCCCGATGATGCCGTCGGCCGCCGTGTGGCCGCCCGCGGCCATGACCTTGCCGTTCTGGAAGGAGAGGATGAAGAGCACGCGCTTGCGCTCGTTTTCCGGCAGCTTGGCGGCGTCGGCAATCGCCGCGTCGAGATCGGCCGCGACCGTGGCTTCCAGTTCCTTGGCCTTGTCGGCGACGCCGAGGAATTTGCCGACGACGTCGATCTTCTTCAGGATCGCCGCGCGGTCATAGCCTTCCGGCACGGTCTCGAAGGGAATGCCGGCGCTCTTCAGCACGGCCAGCGCATCCGGCGGGCCGCTGCCTTCGACGGCGAGGATGGCGGTCGGGTTGACGGCGATGACACCCTCCGGCGAGAGCTGGCGCATATAGCCGACATCCGGCAGCTTCAGCGCGTCTTCCGGGAAGGTGCTGGTGGAATCACGGGCGACGAGACGGCCGCCTTCGCCGAGCGCATAGACGATTTCCGTCACCGCGCCGCCGATCGCCACCAGTTTCGAGCTGTCGACCTGCTGCATTTCCTGCGCAACGGCCTTGCGGATGAAGCCGTTCGAGCCGGTGCCCGCCAGCGGCAGCAGAAGGGGGGCGGACAGGGCAAACACGGTGAGGGCCACTTCCCATGGGCGGGCGCGGCGGAAATCGAAGCTCTTGCTCATGGTCGGTTCCTTAACGGGTCGCAAGAGTGTTTTCACGAAACGCGAAAACACTCTGTCTCTTTGTTTTGACGCAATTCTCGGCAAGCAAAACCGCTTCACACTTTTGCTGGAATTGCTTGTTCCTCAGGCGGCGACGCTGTCGGGGCGCGGCAGGCCGTCGAGGATCTCGCGCCAGTCGGTGCGTTCCACCATGCCTTCCTTGCGCTTGCCGAAGAACTGGATGATCATCTCGCCGCTGGCGTCATAGGCCTCCAGCGAGGTGACATGGCCGTCGACGGTCGGCTTGCGTACCACCCAGCACTCGGCGATGTGGTCCATGCGCAGGTGCATGTGGAAGGTCGGGTCCATGACGTTGAGCCACGGCCCCATCGGCTGGATGTTCTTCACCGGACCGGTGTGAATCTGGATCGTGCCGTTGTTGCCGACGAAGCACATGATGTCGGCATCCCGCTCGGCGGCGGCGCGCATCAGGTCGCCGACGGCATCGGCGCGCACCTCATGGGCGAAATCCTCGCCCACGCTGCGCACGGCATCCTGGCGGCCGATCTTCAGCTTCTTCAGCAGGCTGAAGAACTGGTGGGTATCGGTCATCGCCGCCCAGCCTTCCCGCAGGACTGCGACGTCGACCGGGCCGGTGTCGTCGACCTTCTGGGACACCACCTCGACGAAATCCTGCGACTGGTCTTCCAGGCGGAAGTCGGCGACGATGGCCTCATAGGCTTCGAGATCGGAGGCGGGGCGCAGGTGCACTTTGTGCACGGCGACGCCGGCCTTGTCGAAGAATTGAAGGCTGCGGCGCACCTGGTCGCCATCCGTCTTGGTGACCGCGAAGCCATGCGCCCAGGTGCCCGGGAAGATGCGCAGGTCGATGTTTTCGCCGAGCACGATCGAGGCATGTTTGCCGGTGGTGATCTTCTCGAAGACGCCGATCTTTTCGTGCACCACGCTCTCGTTGCGCGTCAGCGCCATGACCTCGCCAAGCGCTTCCGAGCGCTCGAGGAAACGGTTGGCGTCGCCGTCGATGCGCACCGCCGTCAGGCCGACTTCGGCCGCAACGAGCGCGGCTTCCGAAATGCCGAGCTGGGCGGCGATGTCGCGCTCGCGCATTTTGGGGTTCTCGGCGCGGAAGGCGCGGATTTCGGCGGGGGTCGGTCGGGTCGTGTTGCTCATTGCTCGGCCTTGATCGAATGTCTGCCACGCCGGCCCTTCACGGTAAATTCAGTTGCCGGAACAGGGGTTTGACGGGGATTTTGCGTTTACTATCTTGACTTCATTACTCATATTTATCTATGCACGCAATACCGGCGCCACAATGGGATGTTAATTCTTGTGTGAGGCAGCCGGCAGGAACGACCGCGGCCGGCGCTCTCGGCCGACCTTAAAACCGGTATGAAACAGGCGGGCCAATGACCGTACGCACCATTCTTCTTTCGGCGATGCTTTCTGCTGCCGCCATCACGCATGCCGCAGCGCAGGATGCGCCCAAGGGGCTGGACGTCGAGCTCAACGCGCTCGCAAGCTCGCAGAAGGGCTGCCTCTTCACCTTCGTGGCGGCCAACGGCTTTGCGCAGAACGTCTCGAAGGTCTCCTTCGAATTCGTCATCTTCAACGACAAGGGCACGGTCGAGCGCCTGGCGCTGCTGGATTTCCGCGACCTGCCGGCCGGCAAGTCCAAGGTGCGCCAGTTCGACGTGCCGGGCATCAAGTGCGAGACGGTGAAGAACCTGCTGATCAACGATGCGCCGGTCTGCGAAGGCGAGGGCCTGGAGAAGGGCCGCTGCATGGACGGCATCGTCACGCGCAGCAAGGCGACGGCCAGCCTTGAAGGATGAGTATCGCGTTCGCGGCGCATGAGGCGCTGCGGTGCATGAAACGGAATGACGGGTGATATCATGTCTGGAAGCAAGTGGCTCTGGGTTGGCGGAGGCGTCCTTTCCCTGCTGGCGCACGCCACGGCCGCCGCAATCCTCACCATGGCGCCGGCGCCTGAAGAAGAGCAGGCGCTGATCGCCGGCGGCGTCGTCGCGGAAGTGGCGATGCTCGGCAACGGCGCCTTCGAGGCGGTGGAATCCGGCAATCCCGAAGATACGATCACGCCCGAGACGATCCAGCCCGACATCACCGAGCCGGTGCCGCAGGAAGTGGCGGAAATCCAGCCGACCGAAATCGAGCCCGAAGTGACGGAGATGGTGCAGCCCACCGACCCGATCGTTTCCGAGCCGGTCGAGGAACTGCTCGTGCCATCCGCCGAGGTGGAGATCGCCGCCATCCCGGTTCCGGAGATCAAGCCGGAAATCGTGCCGGAAGAAGCGATCGAGCCCGTTCCGGAAGTGAAGAAGGAAGAGCCGGTCAAGAAGGTCGAGCGCAAGAAGCCCAAGCAGAAGCCGGTCAAGAAGGCCGGCGAGAAGGGCAAGGCCAAGCAGAACGCCACCAAGGGCGAGGTCGACGGCTCGGCGGATGTGAAGACCGCGGCGGTCGGCGGCCAGAAGAAGGGCAATTCGTCCGCGGCCGGCAATGCCGCCGTCAGCAACTATCCGGGCAAGGTGCGCAACAAGATCAACCGCGCCAAGCGCCGCGTCTCCGGCGGCGATCGCGGCAGTGTGGTCGTGAGCTTCACGGTCGGCTCCAGCGGCCAGGCGAGCGGCATCCGCGTGGCGCGCAGCTCCGGCAGCGCGGCCCTCGACAAGGCGGCAGTCGATTCGGTGCAGCGCGCCGCACCCTTTGCCAAGATTCCCGAGGCTGCCGGGCGCTCGTCCTGGGCCTTCAACGTGCCGATCGTCTTCAACTGAGACGCGCATTCCCGCCATGAGCGCGATGGCGGGAATTTTTGCACGAAAATATGACTTTCGTAGTCATGTTTATACTTTACTCTCAAACTCAGGTTTTGTAGGTTGCCCGTGACTGAGGCTTCGCGATGCGGAGTGCCAAAGGGGAACTTGCATGAATTACGTGACTGCAGGCCGCGCGGAAGCGGTCTTGAAATCGATGATCGCCGAGCGCGACCGGCGCATCTCGGACCTGGAACGCCAGGTCGCCACACTCAGGAAGCAGGTCGCGGCCGCGCCGGAAACCACGGTGGCGGACGTGCCCGCCGTTGCCCCGCGCGTCGAAATGCGGGTGCCGCAGGCGCCACGCAGCGTGGAAGTCACCAAGATCAAGCGCCGGACCGGCGAAGCGGAGAGGAAGGCGATGCGCGAGAAGCACAGGCAGCAGCAGCAGGCCCGCGGCCACCAGGACGACGCGGCCCAGAAGGCGGACAGCAAGGCGACGCTCGAAGGGCGCAGCTTCCTCTATGTCGGCGGCCGGGACTGCCAGGTGGCGCACCTGCGCCAGATCGCCAGTTCCTACGGGGCCAACCTCATCCATCACGATGGCGGCCTGCGCGAAGCGGTATCGCGCATCGACAATGTGCTGCCCTCGGTCGACTGCGTCTTCTGCCCCATCGACTGTATCAGCCATGATGCCTGCATCCGCGTGAAGACGGGCTGCAAGAAGTGGGAAAAGGCCTTCGTGCCGCTGCGCAACGGCAGCAAATCCTCCTTCGAGCGTGCCCTGCAGAGCATGAGCCAGGGAGAGACTGCGCAGTGAATGACGAAAGACCCGAAGCCTTCATGATGATCGGCTTGCACAAGCTGGCCGCCCAGAACGGCGACGGCCTTGTGCCGGAACTTTACGCCCTGCTGACGCGTCGTGCGGAGGTGCTCGAAACCGAGAATGTCACGGAATTCCCGGTCCAGAACGCCCGCCCGCCGTCGCGCACGGCGAGCTTCGAGGGCACATCCGCCCTTGAAGCACGCAATGACAATGTCGTAGCCTTCCCCGTGCCGCGCCGCGTGCGGCGGGATTCGCTCTGACATCAAGGTGTTCTCATGTTCTTCGCCATGAACCGTTTCCGGATCGCAATCGGCCACGAAGAGGCCTTTGAGAATATCTGGAAGGGGCGGGATTCCAGCCTGGCGGGCACCCCCGGCTTCCAGTCCTTCCACCTGCTTCGTGGCGATACCAATGCGGAAGAGGGCTTCACCCTCTTCGCCTCCCATTCGATCTGGGCGAGCAAGGACGATTTCATCGCCTGGACGAAATCGGAAAACTTCCGGCAGGCGCACAAGAATGCGGCGGCCGACAAGGGCATCTATCTCGGTCCGCCGAAATTCGAGGGTTTCAGCGTGGTCGAGGGCGCATGAGCGTGCTCGACGATCCCGACCGCGTCGAGGTCCTGCCCGTCCTGCCGTCGCTCGACGTCCAGGAAACCAAGGCCTTCTATACGAAGCAGCTCGGCTTCGAAGAGGTCGTCTACGAGGCGAACAACTACCTCATCCTGCGCCGCGTGGCCGGCATGGAGCTGCATTTCGCGCTCGTCGATGACCGGTCGCTCTGCGAGAACACGACCGTCTACCTTCGCGGTGGCGGCATTGAAGACCTGCACCGCGAATTCACTGCACGCGCGGTGCCCAGCCTGACGCCGATGGCGGTGCGGCCTTGGAACATGGAAGAGTTCTACATCCATGATCCGCACGGCAACCTACTGCGTTTCGGCCGTATTCCGAAGAGCTGATCAGGTTTCCTTGCGCGGCAGGAACGCACCAAGCGCCACCGCCAGCCAGCCCGCCATCATGACCACGCCGCCGGTCGGCGCCGACATCGGGAAGAGCCCGTGGCCGGCCGTATGGCGGAAGACGAGGTCGCCCGCAAAGAGCGCGGTTCCGACGGCGAGCAGCAGGGCGGCAAGCGGGGCGATCCGCATGGTCGGCCACGCGGCATAAAGCGCGATTAGTGCCGGGGCGTGCGCGAGGCACATGGCGGAGGCGCCGGCCATCAGGCGCGGGTCGCTGCCGTGCGACGCGGCAGCCGCGGTGACGACGCCCGTGATACCCATCAGACCGGCGACGAGCAGCGTCGTCGAACGAAGCGAAAACGACATCGGGGTTCCTATTCCTGGTTCTGCATGTGGTGGGCGAGGCGGGTCACCGGCTCGAGGATGATGGTGCGCAAGCCCTCGCTCGGCACGGTCTCCTCCAGCGCGCGCCCGAAGCAGAGCAGCCATTCGTCCCGCTCCGCCGGCCCGATCGATGCTACGAAATGCCGGCGTCGCAGCATGGGGTGGCCGCGCTTGTCCGTATAGAGCGGCGGTCCGCCGAGCCAGCCGGTCAGGTATTCGTAGAACTTCTCTTCGCTTCCGGAGAGATCCGGCGGATGGATCGCGCGACAGCGTGCCGCTTCCGGGAGCGTGTCCATCAACTCGTAGAAACGGTGCGTCAGCGCTCGCACGCCCGCATCGCCGCCGATCGCCTCATAGAGGGTGATCGTCTCGCCCTGCCGTTCCTCGCCGCCGGTCGTATCCGCCATCGCCGCTTTCCCGTTTCTCCGGTCTTAGCGCCCGGCCATCCGGCAGGCAATGGCGGCCTTTTGCCTGCGACGAAGCGCGCGTTTCTGACGGATTGACAAGAAACCGTCCAGACGGTATGTTTTTAGCATGAGCAAGGCACATCACCGCAAGAAGCACCCGGAAGCCGTCCGCCAGCAATTGCTGGAGGTCGCCGCGCGGCTGTCGCTGGAGAAGGGGCCGGGAAGCGTGACGCTCGATGCAGTCTCGCAGGCTGCCGGCGTCAGCAAGGGTGGCCTGCTGCACCATTTCCCGAACAAGCTGTCGCTGCTCGACGGCCTGTTCAGCGACCTGACAGAAAAGCTCGACCGGGTGCTGGCGGAAAAGATGCAGTCCGACCCGGAGCCGAAAGGGCGCTTTACCCGGGCCTATGTCGCGGTGTTCTTCGTGCCGGAAGGCATGGACGACAGCGAGCAATGGAAGGTGCTGACCATCGCGCTGATTTCCGAGCCGCACCTGCGGGAACGCTGGCGACAATGGGTCGAGCGGCATCTCGCGGAAAACATCGGCACGGATTCTTCGCCGGATGCCGTGCTCGTCCGCTATGCCGTGGACGGCCTTTGGCTCGCCGACCTGCTCGGCGCGCCGACACTGGACGCCGAAACGCGCACCGCCATGCTGGGCCGGCTGCTCGCGCTTTCGCGCTCCTGATCCAACACTTCGCGCCCGCAGGCGCCCATTGGCGCGATGCGCGCCGGAGACACGTCATGAGCCTGCCCCTCGTCTATGCCGCCCTCGTCGTCGCCATCATCTTCGAAGTGCTCGGCACCTCGGCCATGCAGGCCGCGCAGCATTTTACCCGCGTCGTGCCGACGGCCGCGATGATCGTCTGCTATGCCATCGCCTTCTTCTTCCTGTCCTGGAGCCTGCGCTACGTGCCGGTCGGCATTGCTTACGCCATCTGGAGCGGTCTCGGCATCGTGCTGATCTCGGCCGTCGGCTATTTCGCCTTCGGCCAGAAGCTCGATCCGGCAGCACTTTTCGGCCTCGGCCTCATCATTGCCGGCGTGCTTGTGCTGAACCTTTTCTCCAAATCGACATTCCACTGAAAGGCAGCCGGAATCGACAGGCCCCCCGCTTGCCAAGAAGCGGGTCTGGTCTTAATCGATTCCGGCAAATTGAAAGCGGTTTCAATTTCCGGCTTAAGAGGAATGGCACATGGCTATACGCACCATCGTATGGGGTGAAAACATCCACGAGCAGACGAACGAGATCGTGCGCTCGATCTATCCGAACGGCATGCACAACACGATCGCCGAGGCGCTCAACAGCGATCCGGCGATCAGTGCCACGACGGCGACCTTGCAGGAGCCGGAGCACGGCCTGAGCGAGGCGCGGCTTGCCGAGACGGACGTGCTCGTCTGGTGGGGCCACAAGGACCACGGTGCCGTGGACGATGCGGTGGTCGAGCGCGTCGCCAAGCGCGTCTGGGAGGGGATGGGCCTGCTCGTGCTGCATTCCGGCCATTTCTCGAAAATCTTCAAGCGCCTGATGGGCACGCCCTGCGCGCTGAAATGGCGGGAGGCCGGCGAGCGCGAGCGCCTGTGGGTCATCAACCCGCGCCACCCGATCGCCGAAGGCCTTGGCGAAAACTTCGTGCTGGAAAACGAGGAAATGTACGGCGAGCAGTTCTCCGTGCCGGAGCCGCTGGAAACGGTCTTCATCTCCTGGTTCGCCGGCGGCGAGGTGTTCCGCTCCGGCATGACTTGGCGCCGCGGTGCCGGCAACATTTTCTACTTCCGCCCCGGCCACGAGACCTATCCGACCTATCACGATGCTACCGTGCAGAAGGTGCTCGGCAACGGCGTGAAATGGGCCTTCAACCCGCAGGGCACCTACGCGGCGATCCACGATGCGCCGAACGTGCCGGTGGAAAACGCGCTGGAGCCGATCGTCGAGCGCGGCCCCAAGCTGCATGAAGCCGGCGAAGCCGGTTACCGCTGAGGCCTATTATGCGTCTTCTCATCCTTGGAACCGGCGGCATGGCGAACAGCCATGCCCAGCATTTTTCCGCAATCGAGGGCGTCGAGCTGGTCGGCGCGGTCGATGTCGATCCGTTGCGGGCCAAAGCCTTCGCCGACACGCATGGCATTCCCAATGTCTTCACCTCGCTGGAGGACGCGATCGCCTGGAACGGCTTTGACGCCGCCACCAATGTGACGCCCGACCGTGCGCATCACCCGACGACGCTGGCGCTGCTGGCGGCGGGAAAACACGTCATGTGCGAAAAGCCGCTCGCGGAAAACTACGCCAAGGCGGATGAGATGGCGCGCGCCGCCGACGCCTCCGGCCTCGTCACCATGGTGAACCTCACCTATCGCAACGTCGCCCCCTTGCAGAAGGCGCGCGAGATGGTGCTCGCCGGCGAGATCGGCCATGTGCGTCATGTCGAGGCCTCCTATCTGCAAAGCTGGCTCGTCTCGAAGGCCTGGGGCAACTGGGCGACGGAAAGCCAGTGGCTCTGGCGGCTGTCCACCCGGCACGGCTCGAATGGCGTGCTCGGCGATGTCGGCATCCACATCCTCGACTTTGCGAGCTATGGCGCGGCAAGCGAGGTGGAGCACGTCTTCGCGCGGCTGAAGGCCTTCGACAAAGCGCCGGAAAACCGCATCGGCGAATACGACCTCGATGCCAATGACAGCTTCACCATGACCGTCGATTTCGCCAATGGCGCGCTCGGTGTCATCCATTCCAGCCGCTGGGCGACCGGGCATCTGAACGAGCTGCGCCTGCGCATGCATGGCGACAGGGGTGCCCTCGAAGTCCTCCACTCCACCGAGGGCTCGCGCCTGCGCGGCTGCCTCGGCGAGGATGTCGAACAGGCGGTCTGGCGGGAGCTAGATGCCGGCACGGTGCCGACCAACTACCAGCGCTTC
Source organism: Shinella sp. GW835-FHT14H05 (assembly GCF_058793575.1). Taxonomy (NCBI): domain Bacteria; kingdom Pseudomonadati; phylum Pseudomonadota; class Alphaproteobacteria; order Hyphomicrobiales; family Rhizobiaceae; genus Shinella; species Shinella sp. GW835-FHT14H05. The sequence goes on from NZ_JBXAFY010000001.1 coordinate 597,015, forward strand.
GCCGCCGCCGTGACCGCCGGCAAAAGGATCGAGCCCGGCTTCCGCCACGCCGCCGAGCTCCAGAAGGTGCTCGACCTTGCCATCGAGACCGAAAAGGACCGCTGCGAACGGAAGGTCTGAGGTTCAGCCCGGGGCAGAGCCTGTCGATCCGCGCACGAGGAAATCGACCGGCCAGACCTCCTGCAACCGCTCCGGCGCTTCGCCCTGCAACAACTGCAAGACCATGTCGCCGATCCGCGCGCCTGCCGCGCGGATCGGCGATTGCGTCGTGGTGACGGCCGGCATGAGATTGTCCGGGCTCAGATAGGGGAAGACGTCGTCATGGGCGATGAGGGAGACGTCCTGCCCGACCGTCAACCCCGCAATGCGGATCGCCCGCATGGCGCCAAGCGCCGACATCATCGACCCGGCAATGACGGCGGTCGGGGCAGGGCGCTGCGCCAGGAAAGACTGCATGAGGCGAAAACCGGTCTCGTCGGTGAATTCGCCATGGCCGATCAGCGCCGGATCGACGGCGATGCCGTGGACCGCGAGTGCTGCGCGAAATCCGTCGTCGCGGTCGCGCGCATAGGTGCTCACCGTGTCGCCGTTGATGAGGGCGATGCGCCGGTGGCCTAGCCCGGCGAGATGCTTCGTCGCCGTCTCGATCGCCCCGAAATTGTCGATGTCGAGAAAGGCGAAGGGTTTTTGCGCCGCGCTTCGCCCATGCACGATGAAGGGCAGGTCCAGCGCTTGCAGAAGCGTAATACGGGCGTCCGTGCAGGCGGGCATGTGCAGGATTACCGCATCCACCCGCTTGCTGGCAGCAAGCCGGCGATAGGCAGCTTCCTCGTCTGCCTCCGTCTCGACGGTCGACACGAGAATGTCGATGCCATCCTCCTGCAGGCGGGTGGAAAGCCCGCCCATGAACTCGCTGGAATGCGGCCCGAAGCGCCCGCCGCCCTGGAAAACGATGCCGATCGCGCCCGCCCGGCCGGTGGCGAGCCGTTGCGCGCTGATGTTCGGGCGGTAGCCGAGCCGTTCAGCCGCCTCCAGCACACGCGCCCGTGTCTGCGGCTTCACCTCCGGATAACCGCTCATCGCCCGGCTTACCGTCGTGGGGGAAAGGCCGATGCGGGCGGCAAATTCCTTGAGGTTCATCCTGCCTCCCTGCGGCTGTTCGATAGGCTCCAGCCTTTATGAACGTCCGGGCGCGGGGCAGCAAGCGATGGCCAGAATGGCACATCCGGACAATTAGCGGAGGTTGTATAATCCGCCTTGAATTTTGATAATAGCAAGTTAAAGTCTAAATATTAGCGATAAGGTTGTATTTCGCGGGTGAAAAACATCCGCGAAAGATTGACGTTAAATGGGTGGTGGGCCAAGGACGCGAACCTGGCGCACCGCCCCCTTCCTTCCGCGCAGGGACGGCCCGGAAGGCGTTTGGCGACCATTTTCGGGGGAATATCATGCAGGCGGGCTCGGAGCTGCCGGCTGCAACGGGTCCATCTGCGCGATCGGACCTGCGGCCGGACCATCGTGGCACATCGGCAGGCCGATGGCTGTGGCGGACACGCAAGGCAAAGGGGACGATCCGTCCCGACGCGCCGCTGCTTTATTCGCGGCGGGAGTGTGGCCGCCGTCCCGCCTATTTGCGTCATCTGGAACGTCTGTTCGGCGCCCGCCGGGCGGGTCTGCGCGCGCTCGTGTTTTCCCGCGCGCCCGTGCTGTTCCTGATGGTGGAGGAGGTCTTCCTGCTCTATGTGGCGGTCAGCCTGCTGCGGGCGCTCACCGGGCGGCGCACGGCGGGCCTGCTGCTCCGGCCGATGCCCATCACCGTGTCGCCACGCCGACGCTACCGGTGGAAACGACGGGTGCTCGGCTGGCTGAAACGCTTTCACGCCATCGAGACGCTGACCATCCTGCCCTTCAGCGTGCTGCCGGCGTCTTCCGCCATCGCCAAAGGCTGGATCTACGATTTCCAGCTCTGGGACCTGACGGATGCGGAGCGCGAGGCGGTGGAGCTGCTGCGCAGCGAGCGGCGGCCGGGCGACCGGCTGGTGCTGACGGCGATCGGCACGCAGAGCCCGCACAAGGGTTTCGATCTCTTTGCCGATATCTACGCCCGGATTGCCAGCCTGCGCACGCGCTTCCAGTTCATCGCATGCGGAAAGCTCGCGTCTGATGTCGCCGACTATGCCGCGGCCTTCTGCGAGGCGGGTGGCGTCACGGTCGATCGCGCGGTCTCGGATGCCGAACTGCTCGGCGCCTATGCGGCGAGCGATGCGGTCTGGTGTCTCTATCCGCCGGTCGGCGACCATGCTTCCGGCGTGCTCGGGCGGGCAGCCCAGCTCGGCATACCCGTCGTCGTGCGGCAGGGGTCGCTCGCGCATCGCCTCTGTATTGTCGAGAACCTCACGCATGTGCCCGCAACGGCGGATGGTGTAGCGGAACGGCTTGCCGGGCCGCTGCCGCCGCGCGACGAGGCCCGCGGGCGTCTCGCCGCAAACCGCTTCGCCCGGCAGAGCGAGGCGACGCTGCGTGCCGCCCTGGGTCTTGCGGCGAGGCGGGCGCCGTTGGACGGCTAATCAGGCGAGGCGCTTGCCGTCCTCGCCGATCACCTTCTCGCCATCCTCCTTCGCGAAGGCGCCCTTGTGCGTATCCGGCAGGATGTCGAGCACCAGCTCGGACGGCCGGCAGAGCCGCGTGCCGAGCGGCGTCTTCACGAAGGGCCGGTTGATCAGGATCGGCTCGGCAAGCATGTGGTCGAGCAGGGCGTCGTCGGAAAGCGACGGATTGTCGAGACCGAGCGTCGTATAGGGCGTGTCCTTCTCGCGAAGTGCTGCACGCACGCTGAGCCCCGCCGCCGCGATCATCGCCTTCAGATCGTCTTTCGAGGGTGGCGTGGCGAGATAGTCGATGACCGTCGGCTCGATACCGGCATTGCGGATGAGGGCGAGCGTGTTGCGCGAGGTGCCGCATTTCGCATTGTGGTAGATGATCGCGTCCATGGTTCCGGCCTTTCGAGAGCGGCGTTCGTACGGGGATGGCTTACGCGATGCCGGCCGATCGTCAAGCCTGCCTGAGCCCTTGACGCCATCTCCAGATAAAAATATAACGCGTTATATAACTTGAAATGGATATGGTATGGAAGATATCGTTCGCGCCCTCGGCTACCTCTGCCTCGGCAGCCGGCTCAAGCGCATCGGCGAGCAGGTGCAGTCGGATACGCAGCGCATCATGGAGCGGCTGGACGTGCCCTTGCAGGCAGGTCAATACCCGCTCCTTGCTGCCATCGACCGGCTCGGCCCCCTTTCGATCGGCGAGCTGGCCGAAGCGCTCGGCGTCACGCAGCCGGGCGTGACGCGGGCGGCGGGCCTGCTGGCCGAAGCAGGATACCTCACCGCGCGCAAGGAGAAGGATGACCAGCGCATCCGGCGCCTCTCGCTGACGCAGAAGGGCCAGGCGCTCATCGACCGTTCGAAACAGGACATCTGGCCGGCCATCGAGGCGGCGGTGCGCGACATCTGCGACGGGCTCGAAGGCAACTTCATCGCCCAGCTCGACCGGCTGGAGGATGCGCTCCAGGAAAAACCCCTCCATCGCCACGCGCTTGAAAACGAAGGACGCCCATCATGAAAGCCCTGCTCGACAGACCGATCTGGAGCGCGCTCGCCACCCGCCATAGAGAGCTCGGCGAGGGCGCAGGCCTCGCCCGTCGCTACCGGCCCGGTATCCTGCCGCTCGCCGCGACTGAATCTGATGACCCGCAGGCGCTGGCGGATCTGGCGGCGCTGACGCTACCGGGCGAGACGCTCATTTTCCTGATGGCCGACCCCATCGTGCCGCCGGCCGGTTTCGAAGTACTGACAGCCGCGCCCGCGGTCCAGATGATCGCCCGGAACGTGCCGACCGCTACCCCGGACGAGGCCATTGTGCCGCTCAACGAAAGCGACGCCGAAGACATGCTGGCGCTGGCGACGCTGACGAAGCCCGGCCCGTTTTCGCTGAAGTCCCAGGCGCTCGGCCGATTCTGGGGTGTGCGGGAGGGCAGGACCCTCGTCGCCATGGCCGGCGAGCGCATGAAGCAGCCCGGTTTCACCGAGCTCAGCGGCGTCTGCACCCACCCGGATCACCGGGGCAAAGGCTATGCCCGGCGGCTATCCCTGCATGTCGCCGCCCAAATCACGCAGGCCGGCGACCAGCCGTACCTGCACGCCTATGCCGGCAACGCTGCCGCCATAAGCCTCTACGAGGCGATCGGTTTCACGCTGCGCAGCCCGATGCATGTCGCCGCCCTGCGCAAACCCGTCTGAGCCTTCCTTGTAACGTTCAGCGCCCTGTCAGCCGCTTGCGTGATCCTGCCGTCACGATTGGCAGGACAGGACCTCATGAACCGACATTTGAAAAGGGCGGGCCTCTTTCTCGGCACCGCAGCCGCCGCGCTCGGCCTATATCTCACCTTCATCCAGCTGACCGGCAATTTCGCCACGGTCGTCCCCGGTGAAGTCTACCGTTCTAACCAGCCCACCAGCGCCGACATCACGACCTACGCCGCCCGCTACAACATCCGCACCATCATCAACCTCCGCGGCCGCCATGAAACGGCCAGGTGGTACAAGGACGAGGCCGCGGCAGCCACGAGCCTCGGCCTGAACCTCATCGATTTCCCCCTGCAGGCCGACCGCCGCCTCGACTCCGCGACCGCCGCAAAACTCCTCACTGTCCTGCGCGACGCCCCACGCCCCATCCTGATCCATTGTCGCTCCGGCGCCGACCGCACGGGCCTGGCTTCCGTCATCTACCTCGCCCGCATCGCAAAGATCGACGAGGAAACCGCCGAGCGCCAGCTCTCTCTCCGCTACGGTCACATCGGTGTCCCATTTTTGTCGCCGACCTATGCGATGGATGAAAGCTGGGAAGATCTTGAACGGGCGGCAGGTTCAGCCAGCTAGCCTATTGATAACGTGAGCACGCGAGGCTTCGAACGAGATCAGCCCATGATGTTCCTCGCACGGAGGGGCGGCATTTGATAATGTGCTTTCAAGCAATAACGTACCGAGTGTTTTGGGTTGATGGGTCAGAATTACGAGGGTGATGTCGAGATGGTTCGCCAAATTCCGGCGGTGCCATCGATCCTGGATGTGGTTTGCAAGGTCACAGGGATGGGCTTCGCGGCCGTGGCACGGGTGACCGAAGATCGATGGATCGCCTGCGAGGTCCTGGACAATATCGATTTTGGCTTGAAATCCGGCGGCGAGCTGCGCATCGAAACCACGATATGCAACGAAATCCGCGATAGCCGGCAGGCCGTGATCATCGACCACGTGTCTGAAGACAAAACGTTTTCCAGCCATCATACGCCGGCGCTGTATGGCTTCCAAAGCTATATATCGATGCCGATCATTCTAGCGGATGGAAGTTTTTTCGGTACGCTATGCGCCATCGATCCGCGACCCATGCGCTTGAACACGCCGGAAACCATCGGCATGTTCAAGCTGTTCGCCGAACTGATCGCCGTGCATGTCGATGCCCGGTCTGCCCTCATTGCCTCGCGAGAAAGTCTCGTCCTTGAGAATGAGAGACTTGCCGCGTTTCAGGGCAAATTGCTGGATGCGCAAGCTGCCTCGGAACTCCGCGAACAGTTCATCGCCGTTCTTGGCCACGACCTTCGCAATCCACTGGCCGCAATCAGCGGAGGGACGAACTTCCTCTTGCGCAGGATCGACGATGATCAGTCGAGATCGGTCCTGCAGAAGATGGCCGCCAGCGTTCAGCGAATGGCGGGGCTCATCGACAATGTCATGGATTTCGCACGGGGCCGCCTCGGTGGCGGTTTGACGTTGACCACAACGACCAAATCGCTGGAGCCGATGCTCGTTACCGTTATGGACGAGATCAAAGCCGCTTTTCCGCATCGACAGATCGAAATCAGTCTTGCGCTCGCCCATGACGTTCATGGCGATCACGCCCGTCTCGGGCAGCTCTTCTCGAACCTTCTCGGAAACGCGATCGCGCACGGCTCGGAAGACAGCCCCGTCCGCGTTGAAGTGACAACCAATCCGGCCGGTTTCACGCTGGTAGTCGAAAACGGCGGCACAAAAATCCCGCCCGAAACCCTGGAGCAACTTTTCCAGCCGTTTCGAAGGGGCAAAGTACGCGATAGTCTTCAGGGCTTAGGGCTCGGCCTGTTCATCGCCTCGGAGATAGCCAAGGCGCACGGGGGAACATTGACCGTCGTGTCGGACGATGAGCGCACACGCTTCACGCTGACAGTGCCCGGTTTTGTCCCGGGCAAATAAGATTGGCGCACCCGACAGGATTCGAACCTGTGACCTTTGGAATCGGAATACAATTCTCGGCTGTTTCCGGCTGCTTCCTGTTGCCAGACTGAACCAGATTTTGCTACCGATATCAAGGAGTAGCAACTGCCGGGAAGTCCAACGGTCCTTCCTCAAATTTCCCGTAATCTGCTTCCTGTTGCTTCCTATTTGCTTCCTGTAAAAATGGGCTTGAGTGTTGGAATGGCCAAATTAACGAAGAGACTGGTTGATGGTTTTGAGCCCCGGGACAAGGACTATTTCGAATGGGACGACGAGCTGCCGGGGTTCGGAATTCGAGTATGGCCCTCCGGTCGAAAGACCTACGTCGCGCAGTACCGCGCCGGTGGCCAGACGCGCCGCTTCAAAATTGGCGTGCATGGTCCGCTGACGGTAGAGGAGGCGCGCCGAGAAGCGAAGGGCGTCCTCGGTGACGTCGCGCGCGGCGACGACCCGCAACTGGATCGCGCCACCCGCCGGAAGTCTCTGACGATCGAGGAGCTTGTGGACGACTACTTCGCCGCTGCTGAAAAGGGCCTCATCCTCGGCAAGCGGAACATGCCGAAGAAGGACCACACCATCTACGTCGATCGGGGCCGGGCCAAGCGGCATATCGTGCCGCTCGTCGGGAAGAGGATCGTGAAGGACTTTACGGCCGCCGAAGGCACCAAGATGATGCGCGACATCACGGCTGGGAAGACGGCGATCGTCGAAAAGACGGAAAAGCTGCGCGGCCGGGCCAATGTGCGGGGCGGTGCCGGAACCGCGTCCCAGGCTCTCACGCTGCTGAGCGGCATGTTCACGTTCGCTGTTTCAGAGGGTGTTATCGCCTACAATCCGCTGCGCGGCATCAAGAAGCCCGCGGTGGGCAAGCGGAACCGTCGGCTGGATCCGAAAGAGTACCGCGCGCTCGGCAAGGCCCTGGAGGAAGCGGACGACGAAATCTGGCAGGGTATTGTCGGAACGAAGCTGTTCCTCTTGACGGGCTTCCGGCTGAGCGAGATTGCCGGCCTGATGTGGTCGGAGGTCGATGACGACGGGAACTGCATCCGGCTCGACGACTCCAAGACCGGCGCGTCAACCCGCCCGATCGGCCGGGCCGTATTCGATGTGCTGGCCACTGCGAAGCGGGAGGCCGACAACAAATACGTGCTGCCCGGCCCGCGAAGCGATGAAGGTTTTTACACGGCGCTCGACGATGCAATCGGCAGGCTGACAAAGCGGGCAGGGCTGAAAGGCGTGACTTCGCACACCTTGCGGCATTCCTATGCCAGCGTGGCCGGCGACCTCGGCTTCACCGAGATCACCATCGCTGCGCTGTTGGGCCACTCCGCCGGCAATGTCACGCAACGGTATGTCCATCACCTCGACAGCGTTCTGGTTGCCGCGGCCGACAAGGTTTCAAGTCATGTCTGGAAGATGATGACGACGGACCCGGCGGAGGTAAAGAAGCTCCCGCGCCGGGCCTGATTTCAACGCTGTTCGGAGGTGGAGCGAACCGGCCGCGAAAGCCGCTGCTCCACCCAGGCATCGAGCCCGTCGACGGGATACAGGGGGATGCGTCCATTGTACTGCATCGGAGGGCCGCCGCCGTTGGTGGCCATCTTCTCCAGCGTGGAATAGGCGATCTCCAAGCCGTGGTGTTCCAGCAGGTAAGCCGGAACATCCGCGCGACGGAGACGGGGGCGCGTCGGTGACGTGGTCGTGTTGTCGGTAACGAGTTTCATCGGCGATCCTCCAGCAGCGTGTCCGCGACCGCCTGTGCTGTGTTGATTTCGTTCTCGGCGCGCTCGACCAGCAGGCCGAAGGCGCACATGTCGCGTTGGTTTTGCATGCCGGCGGCGGCAAGGCGGATCGCGTGGAGGTAGCTTCGGACTGCTCCGAACGCATCTTCGAGCTTGGTTGCCGCGGTCTTGGTCATCGGCCGGCACCTCTCCGGAAATCGTAGATCAGCGGTAGCCGCGGGCTGTCGGCATATTCATCAGCCTTCTTGGATGCCGCGGGAGAGGCCGCGATCATACGCAGCGCTATAGGAACGCCATCGCCCGACGAACGGCGTGTCGGAAGTTCCTCAGCGTAGCCGGACCAGTCGGCATCGCCGCCTTCCTCGACGTCAGCGTCCCCGTCCATGGTGTTCAGTAGATCGATCGCGGCGTCTATCCAGCGCTCCAGCTCGGCGCGGCGGAAGTTTTCGATGGCGAGACTTCTCATCTTCCCGCCTCCCAATTCGCGAAGGCCGTCGTGCCGGTCACATCATCGGTGAGCAGCGGCCCGTCATCGACATGGACCTTGGCAACACGGGGAGACTTGCGGTTAGTCGGATCGCCGACTGTGAGCACGAAATGGTGCGTGTGGTCGATCTCGCTACGCCAAGAATAATCCGGGTGCATTTCGGCCATAACCTCGGCCAAAGCGTTGGCGTGGTAACGAGCTTTTTCGGCAGGCATCGCCACGGCGAGAAACGCATCGACGCTCGGCTCACGGGGCGCGTCTGCAGCGATTGCGCCGCTAGATCCCGTAGCGGCAATCCAGCCAAGTAAGGTGCGACGGGTCGTTTTCATGCTGTTGCCCTCCCATCGACTACATCGACAGGGAGAATAAGGTCGCCGGCCAACACTCGAACTGCATCCATCAGTTCTGAACTTGGAACTGAGGCCCACCGATCTGTGCCCGCGACGAGGATCATTGCCAGTTCGCGCGCTGTCGTCGGGACGCGCTCGACCAACGTATTTTGCAAGGCGTTGTATTCGACGTGGATCTTGTCCGCGTCTTCGTCAGTATCGGCAGCGTCCTCTCGCGCTTCAGCGTCCTTCCAGAGCTGAAAAAGGGTTTCGATTTCATCGAACCCAGGGACCGGCAGATTGAAACCGGTCATCAGCGTGAGGCCGCTCCCTACAGCGGTGAGCGTTGCGACTTCGGTGCGGTGGTCGATCGCCTTCAGAAGCTCCATGACGCGCGACGACAAGCGCCGCAGTTCATCCTGCGGGCTCTCCGCAGCTTCGCCGGATCGCCGGTCCCAAGCGGTCATGTTGCTGAACATGACCGTGTTCCCTGCCTTTTCCGATGGGAGAACCAGCGCCTGATAGCCGCCGCCGTGCCAATTGTTCAGGGCGTCGGAAAGCTCCCATGCAAGCCGGTTGACGTGATCAACAGGCAACTCGTCCAACTTGAGGCCCATTGGAAGGGCACCGAAAAAGACGTTCGCCGACAGTTCTGCCGGGAGGACATGGGCATACCAGTCCGCATTGTCACAATCCTTGAGGGCTGCTGACAGCTCCTTGGACAAGCGGCGGGCCTTGATCCACGGGTGCTCCGCTGTTGAAATTTCGGGCACAGTTGTGCTATTGGACTGCTTGTCCATTTCAGGCATCCCTATGTGTTTGAGTGGGCTTTCAGCAGAGCGGGGATCGGCCTCAGAAACTTCTCCCCGCCTGCTGCTACTGACCGGCCGGAGCCGGCATTTCCTCCCGCTGAACCCGTTCCATCCGTTCGCGCACGGCGCGTATGATTTCGCTGTTCTGGGAACTTAAGTTATGAGCCGCCTGATCCCGCAAAAAGGTCCGTACATCTGCCGGCAGGCGAACCATCAGTCCGGTCGTTTCCTTTTTCATTTAACCCTCCGTTAACCCTAATATCGCTTCGATATCATGTTTCGTCAATCGGCTATATCGTTCCGATATCATTTATTTTATATCGGATTGATATTATGGAGATGGGCATGGGCAGACCACCGAAGACACCGAACGAAGAACTTGATAAATTCCTGCTGCGTATGCCTGACGGTCTCCGCGATACCATCAAGGCATCTGCGGAGGAGAATGGCCGGTCGATGAACCAAGAGATCATCACCGCACTGGAAGAATTCTTTCCACGAGCGCCGACCGATGAAGAGCTTATCCACGATATTAAGGGAATTCTCTCGATTGACCCAGCCCTGACGAGAGGGATCGACAGGTACAATCTTCGTGCAGCTCTCGAGGAATTGGCCGACCGGCTGACGCCGTTCGATGGCGCATCCCTTCGCCAAGAGCCTTTTATTTGGGTTCCCAAGGAAACCCTGAACCGGCTTGATGAATTCGTTGCAAGCACCCGACACGGCAACAGAGATTCGGCGGCCGACTTTTTTATCAGGTCGGGCCTCGACAGGATCGATGAGCATCAAGCTTTGTCGCGTTCGCCTGAGAGTGAAGTGCCATAACATCACGCCTTCCCCTCGCATGCGCGTGCGTATGCACGCATAGCGCTCGACGCGCAAATCATTGGCGGGTGCAAAGCGGACCCGCCAACCGGGTCGCAAACGGACCCGGTTTCGACGCCACTTAGGTTAAAGGGAAACCTAAGTTCTTCCATGAGCAGCGACCGCAGGAATCGTTCCCCGAGGTCGTCGCCGTATTCGAGCAGGCAATCGAGAAGCGCGTCCCGGTCTCCGACCGTGCCGGCGAGGAGGTATGCCACCTTCTCTTGCACGTCTTCCGCCGATCTGCACGGTGCCGAGACGAACTCAAGAAACGCTTCGCGCTCGATTGCGCCAGTCGCCTTAGCCAGTAAGGCGTCGATAGCAAGGCCGTTGGCGTCGAAGGACCCTTCGTCGACGAGGACGGTGAAACGGTGCGCGTCAATATATGCTTGGACGGGGGAGGGGTGCGTGACCATATCGGCTCCAGTCGTTCACTGGCCCGATTATTAATGGGCTATAAACCATATTGTCAATGGCCTATAGCCCATATTTGCTGTGTGAGTTCCTCAGCGGGGGGACTGCTTCGGAAGTGTAGCGAAAATTTCACCTACCCAATCAAGCTGAACGTTCTCGATTGGCGCGGCGTTGAACGACATTAATGTCACGGCGTTTCCTGCACCGCGAACGATGGTTTTCAGGAACCGTCTGCCGTCGCTTGTGCGGACCGCTGCGTCTTCGCCAAAGAATGCGTGGGTCGGACGCTTTTGGTCCTTGTAGACGACGACGATGTGGCCGTCCTTGTAGACTGGCAGCATAGAATCCCCTCGAACCTGCAAGGCGATCATGTCTGCGGGAAGCAGGAAGGGTACATGGATTTGATCCAGGCCTTCGGGTGGAACTTGCTCGAACTCCGGCATGATTTCGGCGCCGGCCCCGATGAAGCCCATCAGCGGAACGATCGCGTCGCCGACATCCTTCTCGCCGATGAGGTAGGCGACAGGTTTGCCAACGACCTTTGCGAGAGCGATGAAGTTCTCAATGGTCGGCTCTTTGTCACGCTTCAATAGATCGCGGACATAGGTATCGCCTTTGCCTGCAAGGCGCGACGCCGTGAGCATGTTGATACCAGCATCCTCAAGGGCTTTAGCCAGTCGAGTTTTCCAAATCTGTTCCATGAGGGGGCTTATAGCCCATTTCAGCGCTTGCGGTCATCTGGGAAATAGCCTAATGGTTAATGGGCTATTTCCCATATTGAGGTTGAGCATGAATGATTTCATCGATGAGATCGACCGCTTCATGGCGCTGACAGGCATGAAGGAGACGGCTTTCGGCGTCGCGGCCCTGAACGACGGAAAGTTCGTCAAGAAACTGCGGGCCGGACGCCGCTGTTGGCCCGAAACGATGGGCCGAGTCCGCTCTTACATGAAGCAGGCCGCGAAAGACCACCGCCAAACGCACAAGAAGGCGCGTGCATGAACGGCGAACGCCTGACCCATGTCGAGATGGTTGAAGGCCTCGGCAAGATGATCACGTCCAAGGCCGATTGGCTGGCGACGTTCTCTTCCGGCTCGAAGAAGCGGCCCGACCACGAAATCGAAATCCAGCGAAATCACCTGACCGTGTTGCAGCAGGCTGCTGACGATTACCAGCGCGCCGCCGACCGGCCGGCGAGGAGTGCATGATGCAAAAGCGTGAGATCACTCGTTTTGATGTTGACAGCGTTGAGGTTCACCGACGGCTACGGCCGATCTCGGAGGATGCGGTCGGGCGCTTGGAACTCTCAATGGCCATGCTTGGCCTGAATACACCTATAACCGTCCGATATTATGAGGAGCGACCGGAGCATTTCCCGAAGAGCGACTTCGTTGATGCCGTTGTGCTCATAGCCGGCGCGCATCGTCTGGAGGCGGCCAAGCGTCTCGGATGGAGTGAAATCGAGTGCTTCGTTCTATTTGACGGCGACGAGATTGACGCGCAGCTCCTGGAAATTGCCGAGAACTTGCATCGTGCAGAACTGACTGCGTTGGAGCGTGACGAACAGGTGGCGCTCTGGGTGAAGTTGAATGCTGAGCGATTTTCGTCTCAACCTGCGACGAAAATAGATCGCGGGCGTCCTGAGGGCGGTGTGAACGCAGCGGCTCGCGAGCTTGGCCTTTCCAAGGACAGTGCTCACCGATCCGTGAAAGTCGCCGGACTTTCCGAAGCGGCCAAGGAAGCAGCACGCGAAGTCGGCCTCGATGACAATCGCACCGCACTGCTTGAAGCTGCAAAGCACAAGACCGCCGACGCGCAGGTGAAAGCGCTGAAAGATCGGAAGGCGATCAAGACGGCGGAGAAGGATGCCCTCAAAACTGAGGAGATCCCCGAACCGCATTTCGACCCGCTCGCTGTGCGGACGATTACGCCCGCCACGCCCGACTACAATGGGCTTACGCCGGATCAGCGCATCTTCGAGCTCATGGACCACGTCACTGCTCTTGAGGGCGATATCCGTGGTTATGTCGCCGAGCTGAAAACCTTCCGCGACATGAAAGTCCAGTTCGAGCAGGGCGGCTTCGACAAGGTCGTCGCCGGCAAAGACGAGGTGATCCGCGGCCTCGAAACGCGGGTCTACAGCGAGAGCGCCGGCAAAGCCGAATGGATGCGCAAGGCGAAGTTCTGGGAAAAGCAAGCTCGCGAACTCGGATGGCGAGATACGCGCCAGGACGGTGCGCCGGCTGATGTTCCCGCCGACTACGACGAGGCTTTCCTTGCCGCGGTCAATGGGGCGGAGGGCGGGGGGCATTGAACATGCATTCGCTTTTCGACGAGCCCTTCAAGCCGCGCGAGATCGATCTTCGGCCCTATCAGGAGGGCGCCGTGACGGCGGTGCGGGGGCAGATGGCCGCTGGCGCGCGCCGTATCGTCCTGGCGTCACCGACCGGGTCTGGCAAGACCGAGATCGGCATGTCCTTCATTCTCCGGAGCCAATTGAAGGGCTCGACCGCGTGGTTCATCGTGGACCGGGTGACGCTGATCGACCAGACCAGCGAGCGGTTCTTCGCCCACGGTATCGATCACGGTATCATCCAGGGCGATAACCGCCTGACCGATTACTCCAAGCCTGTGCAGATCGCCAGCGCACAGACGCTCGGCCGTCGCAGCATCCGTAAGCTGCCGGATCTCATCCTCTGGGATGAAGCGCACTGCGAATATAAGTCGGTGTTGAAGCTTATCGACGAGGCGCAGGACGCCCGCGTCATCGGCCTCACAGCAACCCCCTTCACCGCTGGCATGGCCGATCATTGGGATGGCATCGTCAACGTCACCACCGTGAACCGCCTCCTCGCCGAAGGCTATCTCGCGCCCCTGAAAATCAAGGCCTGCGTGTCCCCTGACATGAAAGGTGCGAAGAAGAAATTCGACGGCGAATATGAGGATGAGGAGGCCGGCCAGCGCGGTATCGTCATCATCGGCGACGTGGTCCGGACTTGGATAGAGCAGACCGTCGCGCAATTCGGCAGACCGGTGAAGACAATCGTCTTCTCGCCTTCGGTAAAGCATGGCGAAGAGCTTTGCCGCCAGTTCGCCGAGGCCGGCTTCAACTTTCAGCAGATTTCCTACCTCGACAAGTCGGATGACGATCGCAAGGAGAAAATCAAGGAGTTCCGCAAGCCGGATAGCGCGATCCATGGCCTTGTCTCGTGTGCGGTACTGACCAAGGGCTTCGACGTGCCGGACGTGCTGTGCGGCATCTCCTGCCGGCCCTACGCAAAGTCATTCTCCAGCCACATACAAGAGATGGGCCGCGTCATGCGGACATTCCCCGGAAAGCAGTTCGGCCTTTGGCTCGACCATTCCGGGAACTGCATTTCGTTCGCCGATGACACGGCCTGGCTCTACGAATACGGCGTCGCTAGCCTGTCGACCGCGCAGAAGAAGGACAGCGAACCGCGCGAGCCGGCCGAGAAGGAAAAGGCGAAGCACTTCTGCGGTTGCTGCGGGCTCCAGCTTGCCCCGGTGGCAATATCGTGCCCCGCATGCGGATGGGAGCGTCCCACGGCGAGCACCATCCAGTTCGTGCAGGGCGAACTCGTCGACCTCGACTTGTCTGCCGCAACGGCCTTCAGGCCGCGTTCCGGCCTGCGCGCGGATTGCCTGAAGGACCCGAAGGCCGTCTGGAACGCCGCGTTGTCGCATTGCCTCGTCGCCAGCAGGGGCGGGGAGGATGCAGCGCGACGATGGGCCTTTGGTGTCTGGCGAGGCATCTATCCCGATAGCAAATTGCCGATGGGGCTTTACGACGCGCCGGCCTATCCTTCCGCGGTCACGCAGCACGAAGCCTCGCTCGTTGAGCGGGAAATCAGCCGTTACCGCAAGGGCAATAAGCGCAAGGTGGCGGCATGACGGTGGACGATGCCGTTTCCCGCGCCTGCGCTGACGTCGGCATCTTGCCACCGACGGGCAAGCTCGACTTCGGCCGGTGGCTGAAGACGTCGACCCTTTCCGGAAAGAACGGCAAGGGCGACGGGCGCGTGATGATCAACGACGCGTGCGTCACCGGGTTCAATTGGCAGACGGGCCAGAGCTCGACTGTGTGGCTGAAGGACGCCACGTCGCCGACAGTGCGAAAGCAGGTTCGGCAGGACATTCACAAGCAGCAAGCCGAGCGAGTCCGTCGCGCGCAGGAGGCAGCCGGCATCGCCGCGCGCCTCGTCGCGGCTGCACAACTTCAGACACACGCATATCTCGTCGCTAAGGGCTTCCCCGACGAGTTGGCGCTGGTTGTCGACGCGGCCGTCGTCGTCAGGATCGGCGGCAAGTATCTCGTGCCGGACGAGGGCGGCGCCGCGATCGTCATCCCCGCCCGCATCGGCGCGGTGGTGCGCAGCGTCCAGCTTATCTGGGAGAGCGGGGAAAAGAAGTTCCTCGCGAACGGCGAGATGGGCGGGGCCAGCCACAGGATCGCCACCGGGCGCGATAGATGGCTTTGCGAAGGGTTTGCCACCGGATTGACGCTCCGGGCCGCCCTGAAGGCCCTCCGGCACACGGCGACGGTTCTTGTGTGCTTCTCCGCATCCAACGTCGAAACGGTGGCACGCGGCGCCCAAGGCCGATCCTACATTGCCACGGACCACGACAGGCCCATCCCGCAATTCGGCGGCGCCGGTGCCGGCGAATTCTACGCACGCCGCTCAGGTGTGCCCTTCCTGCTGCCGCCGGCAGTAGGTGACGATCTCAACGACATCCACCAGCGCGACGGGCTCTTTGCTGTCCAGCGGCTGATTTGTGACTTCCTGAAAGGTGCGCGGCCGTGAGCAGCAAATACAAACGCAAAGGCAAGGGCAAGTTCGTCATGATCGACGGCTACGTGAAGCGCAGCGAGGCATGGAAAGCGCTGACGCCCATAGATCGTTGCGCCTACATCGAAGTCAAATGGCGATACGATGGGTCCAATAATGGACGCATAGGTCTTGGGTGCCGCGATCTGGCCGACGAGCTGAATATGGGCCGTAACACGGCTAATCGGTCACTCGATGCTCTCCAGGAAAAGGGCTTTATCGCCAAGGCCAAGAGCAGCGGTTTCAACGTCAAAAACCGCGCCGTCACGGAATGGCGACTGACCGAATATCCCTGCGACGTCACCGGTGAATTGCCGACAAAAGACTTCACGCGGTGGGGCCTTGCGAAAAAAACACAGTCCCATGCAGGGGACACACAGTCCCACCCACGGGACACGACCGCATCGAAAACGGTGAAAACTGCCCCTCACAGCCCCACCCAGCGGACTGTGAAGCCGATTTCCGACGTTTCACAGTCCCATGCAGGGGACACATATAGATATACCATGGGGGGTACGCCCGATGTCGCATGACGATCTCCCTCTCTTCGCATGGACGCCGCCGCGCAAGATCATCCCGTTCCCGGCTCGCCTTCGAACAGGCCACGCTCGGAAGGTCGCCGTCCAGCTTTCCAAAGCCCGAACCAACCGCGAAGCCGACCACGTCCTGTCTCGCGCCATGGAAACCTTCTGCCGTCATCTTGAGGCTGCCGACGTGCCGGCCGCTGAGGTCGAGAGCGAACGCGTCGCATACCTGAAGGCCATCGATAGCGAGTGCAACAAGGTCAACGCCTCGTGGCGGCCGGTCGTGTCGCCCGCGTCCGATAATTCTGGAGGTGCGGCATGAAATTCTCCTACGCGCTCACGCTGCTGGCGGGCGGCTTCATTTCAAGCGGCTACCACACCATGCCGTCCGAGGCGGCCTCGCTGTTTTTCTTCCTCGGCATCGCCGCCCTGCTGGGTGCTGCCGTCGTTCACTCGGAGATGGGCCTATGAGCGCGCACGCCACACGCCCCACCGCCGAATACCTCCGGGATTGGCATCGCCATATCGACGCAACCGGGCGGCCGGAGAGCTTTAAGGGCGTCTCGACCGATAGGCCGGTTAACAGCGAGGGCATGTTTCTCCTGTCCGACGACGTCCGCGTCCCGGTGCAGAAGCGCGAGGGCGGCTCGATGGTGCCTTGCCCGGTGTGCTCTCCGAACAGCCCGAAGTTCGCGATCGGCCGTATGGCCTGGTTCCCCGCCGAGAGTGCAGTCCGCTTCATCGGCCACGATTGCGCCGCCAGGCACTTCGAGGAGGACTTCAAGCTGGCGGAGGTCCGCTTCCGCACGGAGCTCAAGGCGATCAAGGCGCAGGAGCTGTGGGCCGATATCGGGCCGAATGTGCACTGGCTGATCACCGCGGCCGCGCAAATGAAGCCCGTTGCGAAGGCCCTGCAGGAATGCAGATCGCATTTCGGATGGGAGGAGCAGGACTTCGCCCCGTTCTTCAATCGGGTGCAGGCCGGGCAGCACACGGTGCCGTTGTCGGCTGACCGCTTCGCGAAGACCGGCCAACTCGCCGGCATGGATTTCTTCACTCCCGACTTCCGGCCGTGCGACAAGCTGGAGGAGATCCGCGCCGCATTGGAGGACGCCCGTCTGCCGTTGCCGGAGTGGGAGATGGGCTACGGCGCAGACGCTGCCGCCGACGAGATCGTGGCACGCGGCGAGCGCCTGCAAGCAGCACTAAAGGCGTTCCCGCCGTTGCTCGATGCTGTCCGCTCGGCGCGCGACTTCCTGACCGAGGCGAACTTCCTGACGTTCCGGAAATGGTTCGCCACCGGCAAGTCGCCGTTCGGCACGCTGGACATGACGATTGAGGGCGGCACCGCCACGGTGAAGGCGAGCACGTTCCAGCGCCAGTATGCCTTCACCTTCGAGATACCCAAGACGACATTCGGAATTCTGCCGTGCAAGGCGGATGTTTGCTTCAGGAGACAAGCGCGTTGACAGAAACGAAAACTGAAACCGGAAAGAGCTACGTCGTGGTGGACCGCGATCACCGAGGCTGGACAATTGCCGACGGCAAGCTCTACCGGAACCGGGTGCTCGCCGCGTTGGCAGCGGCCGGCCGGGAAAATGCAATAGTGCTGCCAGCCCGTCGTCGTCGCCTGCACCTTGAGGCGGTAGGAGGGCGGCCGGCCAGTAAGACCGTCATCAACGTGGACTGGAGCGCATGCGGCGACGTGGCGCGACAGGCTGGCGAGAACTGGTATGCCGTTCGTGTTGCTCCCGGTTCCCAAAAGATGGCGAGGCCAATACCGGATGAAGAGCCCCACCGACTTGGGGAGAGCATCGTGGAGCGTAACCTCCGACACGCTGGCATCGACGTCTATTCGCCGTCGTTCTGGCGCGAGTACCGACGGCATCGGGGCGGCAAGCTGCGCGAGCAGCGACTTCCCTTCCTCGTCGGCTATGTGTTCATTCTTCGAAACCCCGGCCTCGGCTTTAACGCGGTGAGGGATGTGGACGGCGTCGTCGATATCGTTTCGATCGGTGGCAGGCCAGTTCCGGTGAGCGAGGAGGATGTGCGTTTCCTGATGATCGCGATGTTCGACCGCCATCAGGGCTTCATTTTCCAGAAGGCGCAGAAGACCGAGGAGGCTCGCTTCAAGCGAAAGCAGATCCTCAACACGGAGCTAGGCCGGCATCTGCCGAAGGGCCGGGGCCGGACTGTTTCCCTGCGTGTCTACGCCGACGAGTGCATGGCTTCGCTGCCGGCGGTGACGCAGGCGAGGATTATGGGAATAGCTTCCGCGCTGGACGGGCTTGAGCAGGACAAGAGTCTTGATGATTTCCGCGAACCGGTATAGTTTCCTGCGCGGGATGACTGAATTCCTTGCGCCCCTCATGCTTCGCGCTGACAGGCTGCCGGTCCCACTGCCGAACAAAATGCATTCGGCGCGATGGGGAAGTTGCACCCTTTTTCAGCTTCAGCGGGCAGGACAAACGGTAAGTCGCCGGTCTCATAATCCGGAAACATCGGGTTCAACTCCCGAGCCCGCAACCAGATAGTCGGCGCTTGTCTCCTCCGTTCGAGCGCTGGCTGGCCGTAGGGACCGGAACGTCCTACGGCCGATAAAATGGCTGAGCTAACCTTGTGCAGGCTTATCCTCCAGCGACATGATGACATCTGCGACATGCTCTTGGCGTCTCATCTTCGCCAGCTTTGGCGAGGCAAGCGCTTCCTTGCAATCGAGTGTGTCATGCCACGCTCTCATGTTGGAGTAGATCGCAGTGCAGGCATAGGCCACGGTAAGCGGGATCTCGACAGGGGCACCAGTGTCACGCCGTGCGCCCTTCTCGTAGAGTTCGATCGTCGACTTAGACAGGCCCAGCTTCTCCGCTGCCTTGATCTGGTTGAAGCCCATTACCGCGCGCCATGCCTTGAAATCGTCTGGTGTCATGGTATCGTTCCTCTCGATGGAAGGGGTGAGACGAAATGTTTTCCGGAGGGACCGGGCCGATGCCCGATCCCCGTTATTCGGAAGCTGAAGGTCAGGGTTAGCCTGCAAGCCTTAAACCTGAGCGTCAGCCGGAATTTCAATCGTCTCACCTCCTTCTAGACCCGAAGCGCAACTGCTTCGGTGAGATTGCTATAGCGTACAATGTACGCTGTGTATAGCCTTCTTTGGCTTAAATTGTCCTAAAATGTACGCTGAAGCTGATTATAACCATGTCGGGTATTTGAAGAAATGACTCGCCTTTTGCAATTGGTGTGATTTGATACCCCGTACTTGGGGGCATCATGCAAAAAACGATTCATTACCGTAGCGTCGAGTGGTTCGGCGCCCGTGAAAATCTTCGCGCTCTGATTAGCCAGACATTAGAGGCTAGGCCGAACGTGAGTGACACTGAGTTCCCGACCGGCGGAGAAATCTGCGAGGTCCGGCACCGCGACTTGTCGCGACGGGGAGAGGTGCGGCTGCACGTATCACTGCACGTACCGGGTCGTCGCAAGGCCATCAGCCCGCGCGCGATTGGGGTTCCGGCAGGGGATCTCTCTGTTGCTGCAGCTCCTCGTGGTGCGGAATTCACAGAGCGCGAAATCGCCATCGTGGTAAGGCACGACGCTGTGGGCTTTGTTGTCGGAGGCCGAGCGCGGACGACGACTGTTCGGAACGTTCTCGCTGGCTTGATACAACTCGGGCACGGAGACGGTATTGGTAACCGCTTGCACCTTTCCGCACGTGCGGACCAAGCCGCGATACGTGAACTTCTCGCACAGGGCGTTGATCGGTTTGAGCTCGGGCTTAGCCTTCCTCACGTTAATGCGCAGGCTGTCGTGGCCGCGCAACCCGTGACTATCGGGACCTCAGTCGCCCGCGCGATCGCAACTGCCTTGTCGACGAGACTTGAAGAAGATCATCCGGACGCGAACATCGACGACCTGGCAAGCATGAATGTCAGCCTGACAATCAATGCACGCCGTCGCGCACTTGAAGGGGAGATCGACACGCTTACGGCGCTGGCTACAGACGCGGTGGAAGACGACGAGGAGTTCACCATCCGAACGCTCAACAAGGCGAAAATTTCGCGTGAACAGCTTCTTCTGACCTCCTCTTACCATCAACCCGGCGAGGTAGCTGTGTTAAACTACGTAATGGCCTGGAACGAGATAACCGAATTCCTCAACGGCATAGCGTGATCATGACCGACAAGCCGGGACACAGGAAACTTGCGAGGAGTCGTATCGGGGCTGCTATTGCGGCGCTGATGGTCGCTGCGGGTGCTACTGTTCTCTTTGGAAGCCGGCTTTCTAACGAAGCTGACGTTTTGAGCTTCATTGCGACAATTTTTTCCATCCTTGCGGGCGTCCTGATTGCGGTCATATCCATCTTGGGCGATCCGAGCATGCTGCTGGACCAATCATGGCGCCACAGCTATTTGTCAGCGGCGGAAACACAAAGAAAGATTCACAGGCAAACAGACATCTTTATCGTCTATGTCCTCCTGTTGATCAGCCTGTTTGTCTTCATGCTCATCGACCCGGCAAGCCGCGCCTATTGGTACATGCAGCGTGTGACGTTCTTCCTAACCGTGCTCGCATTTATCGCGTCACTAACGCTGCCGTTTAGTCTCAGGGCCATCCAGAAAACCCGGCTGGATAAGGCAATAGAGCAAATTCGCGGAAAGTAAGGCTCAGAAGCACAAGCCATTCCAACATCGTATGCCTCTCGCGA
Organism: Shinella sp. GW835-FHT14H05; assembly: GCF_058793575.1. Lineage (NCBI taxonomy): Bacteria > Pseudomonadati > Pseudomonadota > Alphaproteobacteria > Hyphomicrobiales > Rhizobiaceae > Shinella > Shinella sp. GW835-FHT14H05. Next base: position 618,038 of record NZ_JBXAFY010000001.1, read on the forward strand.
TAGGCGTCTGTTGTTACGCCCGCCAGCCCATCGCCCTCCGCTGCGTGGCGACAGACAGCAGCAGCGAAACCGTCGCTGGAGGTCACCCGTCTACGTCCATGGCCGATGAACTGGACGCAGGGATGTCGTTCGCAGTGTTGAGCCAGATACCGTAGACGTAGTTCTGTCCCCCCTCAGGCGGCCATGAGAGGATCTGCCTTTGAGCAGGCGGGACTTGGAAGTCAGCATAAACTATGCTGCCAAATTGATTGTACTCGCGGTATCCCACGACCATGTGCCCGGAGCCGTCCGGTCGGCGGAAGTCGATCCCGAAATACTGCCCTGAACTGACTGTCGAAGCGATGAGGTAATGGGCCTGGTGGATCGTAGATCCTTCGTTCGCGCCTGCAACTCGAATGTTAAAGCCGGCGCGAACATACGGTTTAGCTGACAGGCCGGCATCTCGAAATAACGCTTCGATCTCACCCCGATTGGCGGTGTCCTGCTGCATCGTTCCTGCAAGAGCCACAAGGTCACTAACACTCATGTTCTTGAGAGCGGCCACCGTACAGAAATAGCAATTCTGGTTGAGGTTGCTCGGATTTACGTTCTGCTCGAGTGTAGCGCACAGATCGAAGCCAGTCGGCATATTCAAGGTTCTCCCAACGGTCATATTCGCGGTGAACTTGCAACGCCTGATCGAAGGAGTCGAGAGGCAGACGCCACGCGCCCGCCAGTTGATCATCCTCCCATGCTAGGTGGCAGACAGCACCAGCGCATCCAATCGCTAAACTCGACGGCGCGTCCACCAAGTATCGTTCGAAAATGTCAGCCTCGCATGATCGCCTGCCCCGGACATATGCACTGACAGGTCGCCCCACTGAGGTAGGCGAAAACCACCACCTTCCGCGATGCCAGCGGCCGTGTCGCCAAGTTCGTTGGTGAAATAAAGGCCGTCGCCTTCCGGTGTCACCCCCACGTTGCACTGTCCATTGACCTCGCCACATTTGGGCGCGGTGCAGTACCAGATACCTCGCCATTGGTCGATGTCGCGTGCTCCGCTCGTGTCTGCTTCAGAACTCATAACTCCCCCGCTAGGCCGAATGTCGGCGGCCAACGCTACATTGCAATCCGCGAATATTGCAGAGCAACAGTGCAGGAGTCGATAGGCATGGCCCGCAACCGCTACTACCGCTCTCCACACTGGCGCGCCCTATAGAGGGCAGCACACGAGCGAGATGGATGGCGATGCATCGTGCCGGGATGTCAGACACCGACGCATCGGCTCACATGCGACCACGTCATGCGTAGGCCAAACGTAGACCACCCGACCAGCTATGACGTCATCGAGAACACCCGCACCCTATGCGGCAACCACGATGGCAGGGTGAAAGAGCTTGCATCGGGTAAGAGGCGGCACGACGGGAAGCTAATTGTCTCAGGGTGCGACGTGACAGGCCAACCCCTTGACCCGAACCACCCATGGAACAGGGCCTGAAGGCCAAGGCCTGAGACGAAAGAATATTACGCGTCCAAGCAATATTCAAACGTGTAGCGGATGTGCAACAGGGGGGGGTGGGCCGCCTCTGGGAGGGCTCGGGGCCTCTGACCGACCGGGGCCATCGTTCGCATTGAGATGAAATTCGCAGGGGGGACTTTCCTTGAGCGAGGATTGGACCAGCCGCCTATCGTCGTCATGGTGGACCATGCCGGCAGAGACTGACGAGGTGGAGCCCGGTGTTCCGGTCGCAAGTCCCCTCGGCTCACTGGTTTCCCGCCGCTCGATCTATACCCGGAACGGGATCGCCTGGCTTTCGGTGCGGGCATGGAGCAGCAGGGCGAGGAAGGAAGACGTTGCGGCGCTGCGATCGGCTAAACGATCAGTCGACCAGGTCGTGATAGATGGCGCCGCGGCTGAGATCGCCGACTTCGCTGGCATGCTGATCGGTCGGCCCGTCGACTGGATGGTTTCGACTGTTGCCGTTGGCCACTCGCGGCGGCCGGACAGTTTCGCGGTCCGGATGGCAGAGGCGGTGGCGGGCCGGCTGGACGTGCCGTTCTCGAAGCTCTTCGCCGACAGGTTCGTTGATGGCGTCTCGCATCCAAAGGAATTTTCGAAGCTCCCGCAATTGAATATGCTAGTGCACCCGACGCAACCTGTGATATTGGTTGACGACGTCGCAACAAGCGGCTGGCATCTGGAAGAAGCGCTGACCCGTCTGCGCCAGTCCGGTGTGCCGGCCATGGCAATCGCCTGGATAAGCGGGACCGTGAAATGAAGGTAGCAATCATCGGTAGCCGGGAACGGACCGACCAGGATGCGGTCATCGCCGCCGTGCGCAATCTGCCAGATGGCACGATCGTGGTTTCGGGTGGGTGCGAAGGGCCGGACACCTGGGCAACACACGCGGCCCGGGCGCGCGGCCTGGCGGTCGTTGAACACCTTCCGGATCTGACCGGCTGCAAGAAGCGGCACGAATACACCGAAGCATATTACGCGCGGAACCGCGCCGTCGTCGCGGACTGCGACCGCATCATTGCTTTCGTCAGCGCCGCCCGCAAAGGCGGGACGGAATACACCATCAAGCAGGGCCTGAAGGCCGGCAAGCCAATCGAACTCATGTAGGCGTCGTGCGCGGCACGGTGCCGCGATAGCGAGGTCACATGCGAGGCCGTAAACCGGCGCCCTCCAATGTCATCGACGGCGGCTTCCCCGGCACGCCGGTCATTCTCGATGAGCCCGAATGGCTGATCGAATTCGAGGACGGGAAATGGGGGCAACAGCGGGCGGCTATCGCGAAAGAGCGGTGGGCGCAGCTCGTGAAGTCCATGACGTTGAAACAGACGCTCGACAAGGACAATGGCGCGCTGATCGAGATCGCCGCCGGCGCATATGCCGACTGGAAACTGGCCGAGGCGCATGTCGCCATTCACGGCCCTATCGTACCGGCGCCCAGAACCAGCGTGCCGATGCACAACCCCTATAAGGCCATCGCCGATGCTGCTGCCAAGCGCATGCAGTCGGCTGAAACCGCTCTCGGCATCCCGCCGGTGGAGCGTGGCCGCGCTGTAAAGGTGCAGAGTGGCAAAAGGCAAAGCCGGAAATCGGACACCTACCTCAAGCCGAGCGCCGGATGATCCGACGACGGCCTGGGCGAGGGCGGTCGTTGACGGAAGGATCGTCTCCGGTGAATTCGCGATAAGGGCATGCCGCCGGCATTTGGACGATCTGGAGCGCGGTGCCAAGCGCGGCCTGGTGTGGCGGCCGGAGAAGGCCGCGCACGCTCTCGGCTTCTTCCCGGCAATGCTGAGCGTAACGGCTGGCGCGAAGGCTGGGGAGCCATTCAACCTTCCCAGCTACACGACCTTCGTCGTCGGCTCGCTTTTTGGGTGGCATCGAAACGACGGTCGCCTCCGCTTCAGGACGGCGTGGGTTGAAGCGGGCAAGGGACAGATCAAATCGCCCGTCGCGGCAGCGATCGGCCTCTACACCGTGGCATTTCGCGGAATTCCACGCGCCGAGTGTTATGCCATCGCGAAGGACCGCAACCAGGCGAATGTGCTGTTCGGCGATGCGGTGGCGATGGTGAATGCCGACCTGCCGGACGCCGAATATGAAGGCGAGACGCTGGTTTCCAGGGGCATTTTTCTTCCCCGCGGCACCGGCGATATGACGTGGATGCTCGAACATCCGGAGAGCGGTTCGAAATTTCGAGCTCTTGCCGGCGACGAGAAGGTCAATGGGCCGAGGCCGTCGTTCGTTGCCGCGGATGAGATCCACGAATGGAAGTCGGATGGTGCACTGAAGACGTGGCGATCGGCCGGCGCCAAGATGCCGGGTGACTTCCTGCTTTGGATGTCAACGAACACGCCGGCAGCCGACCAGATTATCGCAACCGAATGGAGCGAGATGCACCAGCGCATCTTGCGCGGCGAGGCCGAAGACGATTCGGCATTCGCCTTCATCGCCCGTGTCGACCCGAAAGATAAGCCTTTCGAGGATGAAAGCTGCTGGTCGAAGGCCATGCCCTGCCTCGGTATCACATTCCCGATCGAAAACGTCCGGATCGAGGTAAACTCCTCGCGGCTATCGGTCGGCACCAGGCTCCAGACGGAGCGGCTATATTTCGGCGTGCCGGTGGGCTCCTCGGAATACTGGATTGACCTCGATGCATGGGAGCGAGTTCAGCGAAAGGTCGACCTTCGGCAGGCGAAGAAGCGGACGGTGTTCCTGTCCCTCGACTTGTCGAAAAAGAACGACCTGACCGCGCTGGGCGTCGGCTTCCGTGACGAGGACGAGGTCCTTCACGCCGCGGTGCGGTACTGGAAACCGGAATACAAACTGGCCGAGCGGGCGAAAGAGGATCACGCGCAATATGTCGAGTGGGCTGCGGCGAACCTGATCAACGCGGTGCCGGGCCGGTCGATCGAATACGACTTCGTCGCTACCGAAGTGCAGAAACTTTGCAACGACTACGACGTCGACGTGATGGTCGTCGACCCGGCTTTCCTGACCGACTTCCGCCAGGCCTGCGACCGCATCGGGCTCGAAACATGGGTCTGGTCGCCGGAGGAGGAATATGGGTCCGGACTCAAGATCATGATCCACGGCCAAGGTCGGATGGGCATGCAGTCGAAAAAGGCTCTCTGGATGCCGCGTAGCCTCCAGCAACTTGAGGACATGATCCTCACCGAGCAGATCGCAATCGACGAAAGCCCAGTGACGAAGTGGTGCTCGGGCAACGCTGCTGTGCAAGCCGACGCTCAGAACAACCGGTTCTTCGTCAAGAAAGTTCAACGCGGGCGAATTGATGGCCTGGTCGTGCTCGCGATGCTCGCGGGGGCGAGCGAAGTCGTCGAGACCTATGAGGCGCCGGTGTCGCCCTGGGATGATCCGAATTTTTCCCTGGTGGCACGATGAAACTTTTCGGCTTCAACCTAACGCGCGAGACGCGCTCGGCGAATTCACCGGAAAACGCGACGATCCCGGTCAGCGAGAGCAACTTCCTGGCCTTCTTTGGCATCCAGTCCGCGACGTTGCCGACGGTGACGATCGATAGCGCATTGACCGTGCCGGCTGTGATGGCCGCGGTCACGTTCCTGTCGCGGACGCTGGCGGCAATCCCGCGCCACGCCTACCGCCGCACGAAAGATAGCTCGGAGCGCATGGCGGGCCGGACGGCAATGGTCCTGCACGAGAACCCGAACCCGCTGATGGACAAATTCAAGTTCGATCAATGGTTCTGGCAGCAGGTCTTCACCGGCGGCCGCGGCCTCGCCTGGATCGAGCGCAACGGCAACCAGATCGAAGCGCTCTGGCCTATGAACCCGCGCAAGACGACGATCCGCCGCGACGGCTTTTCGCTCGCCTACCGGTACGACAACAAGGAATACCCGGCCGAAGATGTGATCGACGTCCCCTTCTTCCTCAAGGAGGACCAGATTTCGCACCGCGGCCCGATCAGCATGGCGACGAAGGCGATACAGCTTGCCATCGCTATGAACGACTATGGCAGCACGTTCTTTGCCGGCGGCGGTGTTCCGCCCCTTGCACTCATGGGGCCTGGCGCGAAAGGCAATAACGTCCAGCGCGCGCTCGCCGACGTCCATGAGGCGATCCAGGAAGCGAAGAAGACCAACAAGCCGATCTTCCCGGTGCCGGTCGGCCACGAGCTGAAGGCGGTCGGCCTGGACCCTGAGAAGGGACAGATGACGGATGCCCGTCGCTTCCAGGTGGAAGAGCTCGCCCGCGTTTGGCAGCTCCCACCGGTATTTCTGCAGGATCTGACGCACGCGACGCTCAACAATTCCGAGCAGCAGGATTTGCACCTGGTCAAGCACCTGATCGGGCAATGGATCGCGGCATATGAAGGCGAAATGAACCTCAAGCTGTTCGGTCGTTTTAGTGGCCGCCAGTATGTCGAGCACAATCTGGACGCACTGATGCGCGGCGACTTCAAGAGCCGGATCGAGGGTATCGCGCGCGGTATCCAGACCGCGCAGCTCACGCCGAACGAGGCACGGGCACTTGAGAACAGGCCCAAACACATGAACCCGGCAGCCAATGAGCTGCTGGTGCAGGGCGCCACGGTAGTGCTCGGACAACAACCTGCCAATCCGGCGAAGGCGGCCGGCGACATCGACGGAGAGAAAAACGATGACAAAGCCTGACGCTGAGAAGCGCACGGTCTCGCTGCCGGTTGAACATCGCGCGACGGCTTCGGACGGCAACACTGTCGTTGGGTACGCCGCCGTGTTCGGCGAGACGACCGACATCGGCGGATTCTTCCGTGAGGTTATTGCCCGCGGCGCCTTCACCAAGACGCTACAGACGGCAGACGTTCGGGCGTATTACGGCCACGAGCGCGCCAGGTTGCTCGGCCGGTCGTCGGCGGGAACGCTCCGTCTTGCTGAAGACGCTAAAGGGCTCGCCGTCGAAATCGACCTGCCAGATACCAGCGATGGCCGCGACGTGCGGACACTGATTGAACGCGGCGACATTACCGGCATGTCATTCGGCTTCATCGTCACCCGGCAGGAGTGGGACGAGACTGGGGACATCCCGACGCGGACCATTTTTGAGGTGGAGCTTCGCGAGGTCTCGATTGTTTCCGAACCGGCATATGACGGCACGTCCGTCGCGCTGCGCTCGCTTGACGAGGCGCGGAAGGAAAAGCGCCAACAGAATTTCAACGCCGCCGCCCGGCGCGTCGGCATGAAAGTTTCCCTCGACCTGCAAGTGCGGGCGAGGAGTAAAGCTTAGGCTTAGCGCCAAAGCCCAATTCCCTCCTGAACACCAGAAAGGAATGACCGATGAGCAATCGGATCAAGGAACTGCGCGAGAAGCAGGCGACCATCGTCACCGAAGCGCGCGAACGTCTCGACCAGATCAATGCCGCGACCGATGAGGCACGCGCGAAGGAACTGGAAACCCAGCACGATGCGGCCATGGCCGAACACGATCGCCTGGAGAAACTGATCGAACGCGAAGAGCACGTTGCTCGACTCGAAACTCGCGCCGAGGAGGAGCGCGGCAGGAAGCGCCCGATCTCCAGGGATGACGATGAGGCCCGTGGCCAGGACGACGGCGAAAAGCTCGAATATCGGCAGGTTTTCTACAAGTTTCTCGCTTCTGGCGCCGACATGGGCGAGCTCGAACCGGAGGAGCGCGCTGTCTTGAAAGCTGGCGTTCAATCGGCAAAGGAATTCCGGGCTCAGACCGTCGGAACAACGACGGCCGGTGGTTTTACGGTTCCGGTCGAACTTGCAGACCAGATCGTCAAGTCCATGAAAGCATGGGGGCCGATGTACAACGAGGACCTCTGCACGGTCATCACCACGTCCAGCGGCAACATCATCAAGATTCCGACGGTCGACGACACCGCCGTAACTGCCGAGAAGCATGCGGAAGCTACCGCGCTGACGGATGACGGCGGCAAGGATGTCACCTTCGGTCAGAAGGAACTGGGCGCTTACGTCTACGACACGGAATTCGTGAAGTGGTCCATGGAGCTTGCTCAGGACTCGATTTTTAACGTCGAAGCCCTTCTCGGCGAACTTCTTGGTGAGCGTCTCGGCCGCATTGCCAACCGCGAGCTCAGCATCGGTGACGGCACCGGCGACCCCAACGGGGTTGTCACGGCGTCTTCGCTCGGCAAGACCGCGACCGCAACCGCTGCCATCACTGCCGACGAAATCATTGACCTGGTGCATTCCGTCGATCCCGCCTACCGGCAGGCCCCGAAGGTCCGGTTCATGTTCAATGACACGACTTTGGCCGCGATCCGAAAGCTGAAGGATGGGCAGGGCAATTTCCTCTGGCAGATGGGCGACGTCACAAAGGGCGAACCCGGGACGCTTCTCGGTCATCGCTACAGCATCAACCAAGCCATGGATTCGCTCGCCGCCGGCAAGAAGGTCATGCTCTTCGGCGACTTCGGCAAGTACTTCGTCCGCAAGGTTGGTTCTCCGGTCATCGGCGTGCTGCGAGAGCGCTTCTGGCCTGATCTCGGCATCGCCGGCCTGATCCGCTTCGACGGTGAGCTCGGCGATACTGCAGCAGTCAAGCACCTGATCACCGCCGCGTCCTAGGAACGGTCTGCTTTGTAAGGCGGGCTGCTCCAGCGGCCCGCTCTCAAAACCGAAGGAGAAGACGATGAAAATCAAGATGCTCGTAGGCTTGGCCGGGGCAGACTTTGCTCTTTCCCCTCAAGAGGAGACTGACCGCTTTGGCGATGCCGAGGCGAAACGGCTTGTTGAGGCGGGGTACGCCGCCCCAGTCGCCGAAGAAGTCGTCGAGCGCGCTGTGAAACCCCGTGTCGCCGAGAAGCGCGGCTGATGGCGAATTCCTTCTTCCAAATTGTGGCGCCAGCGACGGACCGGCTGCTCGCGCCGATCGCGGCGCTGCGCACGGCTGCCGGCCTGGCGGGCAATGACGGGAGCCGCGACGCGGAATTGACCGTCATTGGCCAGCGCGCGTCGGCGGAGATCGTCGAGGCCTGCCGGATCGCGGTCGGGGAGGCTGAAAACGGGGAGGAAGTTGAACCGACACTCAGGCGCGAGCTTGTACGAGAGACGTTTTCCGCCTCCTGCAACGAAGTGCTGATCCTCTCGCGTCGCCACGCCGTCAAGATCGCCAGCGTCACTCAGGACGGCATTGCGGTCACGCTCGATCCGCGATCGGTTCGCTCGGAAAGCGGCCTTCTCTACCGCTGGACCGATGGCCGTCAGTGGCTTTGGACAGGGCAGGAGATAGTCGTCGAATATGAGGCAGGCTTCGAAATGGTGCCGTTCAGCCTGGTCGGCGTCGTCACCGATCTGGTGCGGCTCCGGCTCTCTCAGGCCGAAGTCGACCCCTTGGTGAAGGCAACGCGCATCGAGATCCCGGATATCGAGACTATCCAGACTGACAGGTGGGTGGGCGCGACGCCTGGAGCCGATGCGACCGGCTTGCCGGCCGATTTCATGCCGCGGCTCGCCCGCTTCTACAACCCGGTGGCGTGATGGTTGATCTTTCCGACACGCCCGCCGGCTCGATCGCCAGGCTCGACGCCGCGCTGGCCCGCCGCGGCGAAAAGGTATTCTTCGCCCGCGGTGCCGGCGCGCAGCAAGAAATGCGGGCGCGCGTCATCGAGTACAGCAAAGAGGAACTGGTCGGGCTCGTCGACCAGACGGACCGAAAGGTGCTGCTGTCGCCGACTAGCCTTGGTGCCTATGGCGTGCCGAAAAAGAAGGATCGTTTTGCCTCGGCGGACGAACAGGGCTCTGTTGAGGCGGTTCGTCGCTTCCGAATGAACAATGTGCTCGTCAAGGTCGAGCTGCGCGTGCGGGTAAGCTGATGGCCCGGAACTCGGTGCAGGCCTTCCACGTCGCGGCGCGCGCCACAGTCGATGCCACGCGGCACGCTCTCATTGACACGGCAAAGCGTGAGCATTCGCGGATTATAAAAGCCGATCCGAAGCCGGCGCGCTTCACGAGGACCGTCGACGGCGTCACCGGCGCCCGTGAGGAAGCGGTCAAGGTCAATGGCCAGATTGTCTACCGATACCCGCGCCTCGAAGAGGTGGTCCGCGCGGCGATGGAGTTGCTGTTCGAGCTCTCGCCTGTTCTGTCCGGCGATTACCGCCTGGGGCACACCATTCTCGTCGGCGGTGCCGCGGTCAGCGACCTGGCGGCATGGGACGGAACCGGCGAGGTGGCCATCACCAACCCGTTGCCCTATTCGCGCAAGATCGAGGCCGGCAAGATGAAGATGCGCGTTCCCGGCACGGATCACGTCTATGAGCAGGCCGAATTCCTGCTTCGCCAGCGCTTCGGCAACCAGGCGCGCATCAAGTTCACCTATCGGAGCACGGTGCCGGGGAAGGCCGGCAACAAATCGGCCAATCGGTTCCCGGCGCTCGAAATCGAGGCGATACGCTGATGGGAAGCTATAGCGGCGGAAAGGCCGCCATCAGGCAGCGCCTTGTCGACAACTGGACGCTGACCCGAATCGCCTTTCAGAACAAGGTGCCTGAAGCGCCCTGGCCGCCGACGGTGACGACACCGCAGGCGCCGGACGTCGAGATGCCAGCGCCATGGGTGTTCCTAGAGATTTCGACCATGCCGGGCGGCGGAATGCGCGGCGCCGGCAAGCCGGGGCAGCAGGTCTGGACGGTCTATGGTTTCGTGATGGTTCACGTCTTCGTCCCTGCCGACACCGGCGACGAGATCGCAACCGAATATGCCGAGACGATTGGTGAAATATTCCGGGGCAAGAAGTTTTACGACGAACGCGATGACGGCTGTTACGTCCGCACCTTAGCGCCGCGCGTCGACGAGGGCGGCCCGGCCGTCTCCGCTTCCGATATCGAGTGGACCAATGATGGTTCCTGGCACCGCGTCACGATGAGCTGCCCGTTCGAATACTGGCATCTCGGCTGAGTTTCCGGCCTCGACCGGAACGCCGTTTCCCCGCCCTTCGGCAAGGCGTCACCATATCCTGGAGAATAATCCATGGTGTACCAGACCGCACGTCAGGTCGAGGTTTCGTACAAACTTCAGACCGTCGAAGGCACAAAGCCCTCGAACTCGGCTGCCAAGGCCTTCCGGCTCAATGAAGGCGGCCTCAATCTCACGAAGGAACCGATCAACTCGAACGAAAACCGCCGCGACGGCATGACCACGCGCGGCCGGCACGGTTCGCGCAATGTGTCCGGAAACTACAGCGGCGACCTCTCCGTCGGCACGTTCGACGAACTGGTCGAAGCTGCCTGGTGGGGCACGTTCTCGCCGGCCCTGACGATCGACGAGGATACGGCCGGCCTCGCGAGCGCGACCCTTGCCGTCGGCGCCAATACGATCACGGCGTCCGCTGGCTCCTGGATCACGGCCGGGCTGCGCGTCGGTGACGTCATCCGCGCGACCGCTGGTCTGGATGACGAAAACCTCAACCGCAACCTGCGCATCATCGGCCTGACCGGTGCCGTGATCACGCTGGCCGAAGACCTGACCGTCGAGGCCGGCCCGATCGCCACCTACTCCTTCGTCCGCCCGAAAAAGGTCACGCAGGGCATGACGCGCCGTGCCTTCTGCTTCGAAGAGCGTGAAATCGATATCGACGGCTCGGAAGTGTTCGAATGGTGCCGTATCGGCTCCATGGCGCTCGAAATGCAGCCGAACGGCATGGCGACGGTCAACTTCAGCATCGTCGGCCGGAACATGGAAGTTCTGGAGGGCGCGCAAAGCCCTTACTTCACCAACCCGTCCTATACGACCAGCACGGGCCTTACCGCGGTCGAGGCGAAGATCGTTCTGGGAACCACGGAAGTCGTCGATCTCACCTCCCTGTCGCTGACCTTCGACCGACGCGCCGCTGGCACGCCTGTCGTCGGCTCCGACCTGACGCCCGACGTCTTCGACAACAACATGACCGTCGCCGGTTCCATCACGGGCCTCCGCAAGGACTTCAGCCGCACCAAGTCGTTCCTGGAGGAAGACACCCTCAGCCTGCATCTGCTGTTCGCCGAAAGGGAAGGCGAGCCGTCGGAATTCATCTCGCTGGTTATCCCCTTCCTTTCGCTGGCCTCCTCGTCGAAATCGGCGATCGGACAAGATGGCCCGCGCACGCAGACGCTCGACCTCATGCCGGGCATCGATGAGCGCGGCGGCGCCTATGAGCGCTGCATGGCGATCTGGCAGACGAGTGCTGCGTGATGGTCCGGCGCGCAAAGAACCCGCCGGTGCTGGCCGGCGAAATAGTCGTTACCAGCCCGTCGACCGCGTCCTTCCCCGCGAAGAGCGGCGGCCTCGGTCCCTATGAAGAAGGCTCGCCACTCTTGTCGACCGATGATGCGGTCCTTTGGCAAGCGGGTGTCCTGCGAAGCGCGATCGAGGCGGCACGCGCCGAGGGCTACGTCGTCCAGATGCCGTTCCGGATCGAGGATCTTGACCGCATCGTCATCTCGGCGACCGCCAAGGCCGCACCTACCACCTAACCGCCCGACAAGCGGAACAGCTCGCGAAAGCGAGGTCACTGTGACGCGGCCTGGGCATGTCGGTGCGCAGGCCGCACCCCTTCCGACAAAGGATAATTGAAAATGACCAAGACCACCGAAGCAGCCGTTTCGAACTTCTCTTTCACCGATTTCGAGGACGCCGATACCGCCACGATGACTGTGGCCATCCACGGTCGTCCGACGGACTGGGTGTGGACGTTCGCCGGCCCAGGCCACGAAAAAACGATCGAGCAAAATAACCGGCTGACGAAAGTGCGCTTGCACGAAGAACGTCAGATCGAGCAGCGGCGGCTAAACGGCAAAAAGGTCACCCTTCCAGAGGAAGAGCTCGACGACGTCCGCGCGAAAAGCGTTCGCTGGGTTGTCAATCGCCTGCTCGGCTGGACGCCAGTGATCATTGACGGGACGGCCTACCCGTTCAGCCCGGAGAATGCCTTCAAGCTTCTGATCGATCCGAAGCGCGCCTCCCTGTTCGTCCAGGCGACCGAGTTCCTGACGGCCGAAGGGTCTTTTACGCCGCGCTCCGCCGGGACCTGATCGACCACGCGGAGCGGGAATTTGCCCTTGCGGCACCTGACAAAGACGGTCACCCGCTTCGGGAAACCCTACAGGGTCTTCTCGACCGGTGCCGGAAAAAGAAAAGGCGAGCGGAACTCGAAGAGCAACTTCGGGTTCCGCCGCGACCGGAAGCACTGGATTACCTCTGGAAAGCCTATTTCCGGATACGCCGCCGCGTTAATTCCGGCGGCTTCGGTCGCGCGCCCTTTGGTTGGGGCGATATTGCCGCCTTCGTTCAATTTTCAGGTTTAAAGCTGGCGCCATGGGAGGTCGATATCCTGGAGGATATCGACGACGCCTGGTTGGCCTCTCACGTCGAGAAGAAGGAGCAAGGCGAGGAGGAGTGAATAGCACCACAGGCTTCCCAAGCGGCGCCTGCGGAGCGGTCCTTCACCTGGACCGCTCATTCACGATTACCACTTCACGCCGACCGCCCAACGCCAGCACTAACCCGATGATGAGCAGGACGGCTCCGACGATCAAACCGACGACCGTCGCAATTCCAGTCATCGCGACGCCCGCTATTCCGGCCCCGAGAGCCGCCGCGCCTTGATTAACCCCGTCGGAAGCGTTGACGACCTCCGTCGCAGCCTTCCCGGACAGCAACATCACGGACAGCGGCAACGCTAGGAAGCTTGCGCCGGCAAGCAAGAATCCTCGCCCGAACGCGCGGCGGATGGTTGGTGCAAAGAACGCGGCAACGGCACAAATCAAGACGACGACGGGGATAACAAGCGGTGCCTTGCTATCCGGATCACCCGAGAAAGCTGCCGCTGCGGGCGACAACGCCAACGCGGCGATAAGCCCAAATATGATGCCGATAACAATTCGAAAAATCGCTGAAACGAATGCCACAGTCGCCCCCTCCGCATGGATATGCGCGGGACGATATACCATGCAGAGTTGAAAGGTAAGTTCGATGACGCAAGTCGTGACGGAACTCATCGTCGACGGTTCGGGAGCGCTTCGCGTTCTGGGCCAGTTCGAAGATGGCATGGAAGGCGCCGCAGTTGCGACCCAGAAGTCGACGGGCGCGATCGATCGGTATCAAGCGGCCATCGCAAAGGTTACGGCAGCGCAAGAAAAGGGACTTGCGATCACCACGCAACGAGTCGATCGCATTTCGAAAGAGCAGCGCGCCTATGAAGCTTGGTCTGGATCAATTGACCGCGCGGTCGGGCTAGAAATCAGGCTACGCCGGGATGCTGAAAAAGCTGCCGTTGCGGCGGCCAATGCTGTTGCGTTCGGATACACGACCCAGGAAGAAGCGCTGCGCCGCCTCGGCATGATGGAGGCTCGACACGCGCAGCAGCTCGCAGAGATGACGACTGACGCCACACGAGCGGCCGCCGCGATCAACTCGGTTGCGGTCGCTACAGACACCGCTGCTGTGGCGACACGACGACTTGGCGCGGCGAATGACAATCATCGCCGTGGGAACCTTGGCTATCAGATTTTCGACATAGCCCAGACCGGCGCGCTCGGCATGAACCCGGCAATGATCCTGATGCAGCAGGGTCCGCAAATCTTGCAGCTCTATGCTGGGCAGGGTGGGGTCAACGCCGCATTGCAGGACACCGCAGCGATCCTCGGCGGTATTGCGAAGCGGTTCGCGCCCATTGGCGTCGCCGCCGCTGCCGCTGCACTTGTCATCAAGGGCTTCCAAGATGAAATCAACGAGACGGCGAAGGTGCAGGTCACTTTCGGTGACGTGGCGAAGGCTACATGGCAGGTTCTAATCGACCAGATCGAAGAGGAGCTGCGGCCGGCAATACGTGCCATCGCACCGGAGGCTGAAGATGCATGGGACGCCATTAGGGACGGCTCTGGCGAGGCGTTCAACTCGATGGTGCAGGGCGTCACCTTCGCTTACGAGAGCGTCAAATTCCATATCTCGTCCATTCCGGACCTCTTCATCTATGCCGGCCAAGAGGCGGCAAATGGCTTTGTGAAAGCAATCGTTTGGATGGTCAACGAAGTTCTGAACGCGCTCCGCGGCATTGCTGAAGCCATGAACGGGTTCATCGACCGGAACGGCGGGGAGGCGCTTCGCGAAAAGCTCGGTTGGGATGCTGGCAACTGGATACCGGAAAATCTGGACGGCGTGACGCTTGAGATCGGTGGAGCCGACGCGCTGGAGAACTTGCAGGACCGTGCGGTCGAATACCAGAAAACCGTCGCCGAAATTGCGCGCAGCGACTACGCCGGCAAGCTAATGGAGACCATCGGCGGTCAGGCGGGCAAGAATGCAGTCGAGCGCCTGGCGGAGGCTGCAAAAAACACAAAAGGAGCGGGGCGCGCAGCGCGGGAAGCACAGCGCGAGTTCGACAGCTTTGTGCGGACGGCTGACCGCCTGGCCGAAAAACTGTTCCCTGGCCAATATGCGAAGAAAGAGGCGGAGGAACTGACTGCCGCCCTTGATAAATACGGTGAAAAACTCACCGATGTGCAACGGCTGGCAGTGGAAATGCGTATCGCCGATCAGTTCGAGGCGGCTCGGCTCGGCGTCCGTGAACTCGAAAAGGACACCAAGAACGCTTCGGAGGAAATGGCGAAGGACCTCCAGGACACGCTCGGCTCGGTCCTGTCCGACCTCTTCAGCCAGCCGATGGAAGACCTGGACGAATTCCTCGACGGCGTAATCGATGGGTTCGCACGCCTTGGTGCTGCAAATCTGGAGCGGGCTTTCGACGGTCTCTTCTCAGGTTCGAGCGGCGCGGCGCCGGCCAATGACAATGACAAATGGGCAGGGATGCGGAAGGCCGTCGAGGTGGGGGCGCGCGACGGCGCGTTCAGCGGCTCGGCAACCGGCACGCTCTCCGGCCTTGGTGCGCTCGGCGATCTCTTCAAGGGTCCGAAGGGTGCCGTTATGGGCGCCGGCCTCGGCGCATTCGGTATGGGTGCGTCTTCCGGATCGCCGCTCACCGGCGCGCTTGGTGGCGCCCTGTCGGGCTTCGGTGCCGCTGGCTCCATCGGCTCGGCGTTCCCGGCGCTCGCCGGCATTGCGGGGCCGGTCGGCCTGATCGGCGGCGCGGTGCTCGGTTTCCTCGGTGGCATCTTCGGCAAGAGCCGGCAGAAGCGGCAGGAGCGGAAGCAGGCGCAGGGCGAACTTGAAAACAACATGGGCGCCATCCGCGAACTGATCGATAGCGCGAACGGCACGTCGAGCGGCGACTACGAAAGCGCCTGGCGCCAGATGTCCGACGAGATTTCCAAGGCCCGGAAGCTTGCGTCCAAGGCCGGTGACAGCGCGCTCGTGAAAGAGCTCAACGAGGCGTCGCAGAATTTCTTCGACTTCCTGGTCAAGGACTGGCGCAACGGCCTCGACGGCGTGATCAAGGCCATGAAGAGCGGCCACGGCATGGACAGCGCGTTCGTGCAGGCGCAGCAAGAGGTGATCGGGCTTCAGGATGCGCTTGTCGGCTTCGTCGAAGATGCGAAGTTCTTTGCCGAAACGGGCGGGGACATCGAGAAGGCGAAGCTTACGAAGGCCGCGACGGACAATTCCATGACCGGCAGCGTCTTCAAGACGGTGCAGGACGACCAGAAGCGCTATTACGATCCCATTTCGTCGGAATACCGCATCGCGGTCGAGCGCTACAAGGGCGAGCTGAAGAAGCTCGATATCAATGCCATCCTCACGACCGGAACCGGCAAGGACACCAGCGAAATCGCGGCGTACGACTCGGTCGATGCTCTCAAGAAGAAGATGGAAGACCTGGGCGTCGTATTCGACGACCTCGGCAACATCCTGACGGGCGACCAGATCAAGGACCGGATCGACAAGGAAAAGGAACTGCAGAAGTCCATCAAGGAAGCGCAGGAGGCCGCGCAGGAGTTGGCGCGGCGCCAGTTGACCGGTGCCGAAGAGTTTACGGCGATCGAGCTGAAAATTCAGACCCTTGAAGGCACGGCGGCCGGGCTCCAGACCACGCTTGAAAAGCTCGGCATGACCGCCGACGAGGCCGCGGACGCAATCGAGGAGGACCTGACCGAAGCGCTGAAGGAACTGACCGAAGACTACGTCAAAGACCTATCGCGCTCGCTCAATGAACTTTCCGGCGCCGGCTACATCAACGACGTCACTGACGCCATGAAGCTTTACGAGCAGAGGCTGAAGGAAAGTAAGGCGCTTGGCCTTGACACTTCCATGGCCTTCACCGAGCTGACCCTGGCGCTGAAGAAGATTTCCACCGAAGCTGGGCTTTCTGGCAAGGACCTCGAATATCTCGCCAAACTTTTCCCCGATTTGGCATCGATCCTCAAAGGTATCTCGCCAACAGGCGGGGTCGCAGAAGCTCAAGCGGCGGTCGATCGTGCCAAGGCGGACCTGCGTGCGGCCTACGACGAAGAGGCTCGCGCGATAGAGGCGACGATCGGCCGCCTGGAGAGCTTCATTTCCAGCATCGAGGACTTCAAGGCGTCGTTGCGACTGGATAATCAGCTTTCGCCCCTTTCGCCTTCGGATAAGCTGATCGAGGCGCAGAAGCGGTTCCAGGAGATTTCGACGAAGGCGCTTGCCGGCGACGAGGCCGCCATGGGCGAGCTTGAGGACGTTTCGCGGCAGTACCTGACCGAGGCGCGCGCCTATTACGCCTCCAGCGAGCAGTATTTCGCCATCTTCGAGCAGGTGGAAGCCATCCTTGATCAGGCGCTTTCCTCGGCCAAGGGCCAGCTATCCCTTGAGGAGAAGTCGCTCTCTGCGCTTGAGGCGCAGGTTTCGAAACTGATCGATATCAACGATAGCGTCCTTTCCGTCGCCGATGGCATTGCGGCCTTGACCTCCGCGGTGGCCGCGCTCGACGGCCTAGGCGGCAACGGTTCGGGTTTCGATCCGGCGACGCACTGGTCGAAGTCATTGAAGGACTTTTACGGTCAGCTCCAGGCCTACAAGAAGCAGGCCGGCACTGACGTAGCGCCGAGCGAGATCGCCAGCGTCTGGAGCGCCTTCGCGTCGGCCGGGTCCGGCAAGGAATACGACATGCTGGCGCGGGCCTATACCGAGATCCTGAAGAGCCTCATGCCCAAATCCGGCATGCAGCTCGGCGGGATTGTCGGCGCCTACGCTCAAGGCGGGATTGTGGGCAACGGCCTGTTCAATATGGACAGCGTGATCGCGCGCTATGCCGGCGGCGGCAATATCGCCCTTGCCGGCGGCGAGCAGATTATCCGGGCGACGTCCGTCACCGGTGAGACCAGGCCCTTCCTTGAGCACGTCAACCGCACGGGAACGGTGCCCAGCAACGATAACTCGGCGGTGGTTGCAGAACTGCGCGCTGTCAAGGCGGAGTTGGCCGCGCTTCGCGCTGGGCAGACAAGCCAGAGCAAGGTGGTTGCTGCCGGCGCCGAGCACGTCGCGGCCGCTGTGAACAGTGGCGCTGAAGCGACCAGAGAAGTCGGCCGCAAGTTCGGCAAACAGGATCTCAGGAGGCCCGCATAATGGATGACATGCGATCCCCCGCCGACGCGCCGAACGAAACGGTCGTGCTTGTCCTGTGGCTCGAATGGGCGCTCGACTTCGCTGATGACGACGCCTTTCACTATGTGCAGAGGCGGCGGCTGGACCTGGGAACGTTCAGCAACGAGACCGGCGTCTGGACGGCGCGCGACAATGTCACCGGCGATTTCGAGGTCGTCGAGGAGGTCTCTGGTTGGTGGCCGCTGCCGGCCGTCGATACCGACGAGGTGCTGGGGCGGAAATCGGTGCAGAAGGCGCCCCCGCCGGCTCCCGTGGTGCGGCCACCGCTGGAACTGGCTGAATTATCCACCGTCCTGGGTGAGTACGGCGGTCATGTCGCCAACTGGCTGAAGGCCAATAACAAGACGGCCACCGTGTACCTGGATGGTGAGCCTGTGACTGGTTTCGTGCGCGCCAGCGTTCCAGGCGGGTGGGTCGACATGCCCGATGATGTCCGCGTCTCCGGCGCCGTGCAGATCAAGATCGACTGACATGAACGCTCCAGAGTATCTGATCGAGATCGCGGCTTACACCGGCGGGGCCGAAGAGGTGTTGCGTGTAGCGACCATCGGCTACAACACCGGCCCGGCCGACACGCCCGCCAACACCAATTACCTCGACGTCGTCGCCGACCCCGGCAGTTTCGTCCGGCATCTCTTCGGCCCTTCGCGAACGCTGGGTCGCTCAGAGGTGAGCTATGGCGAGATCCTGCTTTCGAATGCCGACGGCGAGCTCGACGACTGGATCGACTATGGCTTTGACGGCCGGACGGTTGTCGTGAAACGGCTCGCCGATCGGAGCGCACCGTTTTCCAGCGCCGTCGTCGTTCTGCGAGGGACAATCCAGCGGCTCGACGCCGACAATGCCTGGCTGAGCCTTCGCCTGCGCTTTTATGACCGGCGCCTGGTGCTCGACAAGCCGCTCCAGGAGAACGTCTATGCTGGCACGACGACGTCGGCCGGGCCTACTGCAGAAGGCAATCTCGACCTGAAGGACAGCGTCAAGCCGCTGTGTTTCGGTCGCTGCTTGAATGTCTCTCCCGTGGCTGCCAACAGCTTCAACCTGATCTACCAGGTGCATGACGGCGCGGTTTCGGCAATCGCGGTCTATGACGGAGGGGTCGCGCTCACCTTTGGCGTCAACCATGCCACCCTGTCAGCGCTCCAGGCGGCGGCGATCCGGCCGGGACGGTTCGATACCTGTCTTGCCCTTGGCCTCTTCCGCCTTGGTGGAGCGCCGGCCTTCGCCGTCACGGCGGATGTCACCGAGGGAGCGACGGTTGCGGCCCGGTATCCCGGCGCGGTCGTGCAGCGGATGCTTGCGAAGATGGGTCTATCCGGACCGGCCGACGTGAATGCTGCGAGCTTCGCCGCGCTCGATGCGGCATCGCCAGTTGAGGTGGGCATCTGGATCGACGGGCAAACGACCGGCCTTGCGGCCATGGGCGACGTGCTCGCGTCCGTCGGTGGGTGGATCGCGCCGAGCGCTACGGGCGCTTTCGAGGTCGGCCGGCTGCTGGCGCCAAGCGCGCCGGTTGGCATCATCGATGAAGACGACATGCTGAAGGAAACGCTCGGCATCATCGCTTCCGACGACACGGACGGCGGACTGCCGGCATGGCGCGTGATCCTCGAATATGCGCGGAACTGGACCGTGCAGGATGACGCTGTGCTCGGCGGGTGCGTCGATATGGTTCGACGCGGCTTCCTGGCGGCGGAAATCCGCGAGGAAAAGGCGGAAAGTGCAGCGGTCCGGACCAAGCACCTGCTTGCGCCGGAATTGCGCATTCAAACCCTGATCATCGACCAGGCTGCCGCAGTGGTCGAAGCCGCGCGCCTGCTCGCCCTGTACGGCGTGCGCCGTGACGTCCTGACTTTCTCCATGAACCACCTCGATGCAGATGCGTACCGCGTCGGGCGAACGGTGACGATTGTCCAGCCGAGGTTCGGCTATGAGGCCGGCCGCAACATGGTGGTGATCGGGCGCGAGGAAAACCTTCGAGACTATACCGTAATGCTGACGGTTTGGGGCTGAGATGGCAGACAGCGATATTCAGCTTTCCGGCCTCACAGCGGTCGGCGGCGTAGGACAGACCGTTGTCACCTGGTCGGTGACGGAGGCGAGCTGCATTCCGTACCTTCGGCTGGACAAGGTTGAGGTCTGGGAAGCCACGACGAACAACCGCGCGGCCGCGACGAAGATTGTAGAGGTTTTCGGGACGCAGATTGCAAGGACCGGCCTGGCGCGGAACGTCACCCGGTTCTATTGGGTCCGGCCGCGCGACATATCCGGCAATCTTGGCGACTGGTTCCCGGCCGGGGCGAATGCCGGTGTCTCCGCCACGACGCGGGACGAGGTGCCGCCGGCTGGCTCGGTCGGACCCGACCAAGTACAGCCAAATGCCATCACCGCCAGCAAGATCAATGTGACCGATCTTTCGGCGATCTCGGCAAATCTCGGCACCATCAACGCTGGCACCGTCAACGGCGTCGCGATCAATGGCGGCACGATCACCGGCACGGTCATTAAGACAGCCGCATCCGGTGAGCGCATCGAGATGAGCGGCACGCAAATGGTGCTGCTGCCGGGTGGACTGACGCCGTCCATGGTTCTGCGCGCGGTCCCAGGCAACACGGCTCTAACGGTCAGTTGGAGCATTCCAAGCCTACCGCTGTCGATTTTTCAGAACAACAGCACCGGCCCTGCCGCCAGATTTCAGGGCAACGGCAACAATCCGGCCGTCGTCGAAGTCATCCAGACCGGGGGCACGAGCGCCGGCAACAGGGCATTGAGCGCGCGAAATGCGCAGTCCGGCGGCGGCCACGGCTACGTGGGCATGCCAAGCGCCAGCGGCGGTTATGCCTTCTATTCGCAAGCCGGCGGCTTTGCACCGTTCACAGGTCAGCATGATGCCGTGATCGTGAAGGGCACCGATGTGAACGTCGGCGACATCGTCTTCGATGTGAAAGTTATCGCAAGGGGCAGTATTGACGACACGTTGACCGAAGTCGCGGTCAGCGAAGAATGCCAGCAAGCCGCGGTGCTCGGCGTTGTGTCCCGGCGTTCGGATCTCGACCCTTACATGGTGTTTGCGGCGCTGCCTCGCAGTGAAAACGAGACCTCTGGCGAGCCCACCTTTGTCATGCAGCAGCTTGCCAAGCGTTACGACTTCCTGGTCGTGAACTCGCTCGGCGAAGGCCAGATCAACGCGTGCGGCCGGGGTGGAGACATCAAAAGGGGCGACCTTCTGGTGGCTTCCTCCATGCGCGGCAAGGCGGAACGGCAGGACGACAAGATCATGTGCTCCTACACGGTCGCCAAGGCTCGCGAGGACGTGACCTTCGACCATCCCGACCAATGGCGACGCGTCGCCTGCATCTATCACTGCGGCTGAAATCGAGGACATTTGATGGGAACACTTCTTCTGCTCTATGAGCCGAAGTCGGACGCGGCTGCATTCTCCTGGGGGGAGTGGACGGCCGGTCTGCCGCTCGCCAACCTCGCAAACCAGCGCTTGCGCAAGGTCGCGCGTTCGGCGAGCTCTGATCCGGAAGACACACGCTTCCGGATCACATTGCCGGCGACGCAGAGTTTTCGGGCGATTTCCCTGGGGCCGATGAACGTCACGACGGCGTACCAGTATCGTATCCGGTCCTATGCCGAGGGCGGCTTCACGACCGTCGTCTATGACAGCGACTGGATCAAGCCCTTCGAAGGCTCTGGCGGTGGGCCGCTCGATCGCGAATGGGAAGACCCGTTCTTCTGGCTCGGCATCGAGCCTTACGACGATCCCGACCGCGGCATCTGGATGATCCATATCTTCCCCGGGCCGATCGAAGGGCGCCTGTGGTCGGTCGAGATCGACGACCAGTACAATACCGACCGCTTCATCGAGATCGGCCGCTTGTTCATGCCGTCCGCCTGGTCGCCGTCCATCAATTACTCGTTTTCCAACAATGGGCTTGGTTTCCGCAACAACGCCCTGTCGAGCTCGGCGCTCTCCGGATCGAAACAGTTCTGGCGGCGCATCAATCCCCGGCAGTTCCGCTGCACGCTCGACCTCCTGCCGGAGACCGAAGGCTATGGCGAGGCCTATCGCTTCATGCAGCGCGTCGGCTTCGACGGGGAGGTCTTCGTGATCCCTGATCCGGACGATGCTGCCAACATCCAGAAGCGGTCGTTTCTCGGCACGGTTCAAGAGATGGACCCGCTTTCGCAGGCGTTCTTCGGCCATGTCGGCACAGGCTTCAATATCGAGGAGATCATATAGATGGCAATTCCGACAGACGTGCAGGCCGCGCTTACCCGGCTGTCCAGCGGCTACAACAACGGGGATTACAACGCGTCGACCAATCCGCTCGGGTTTTCCAACGGCGGCCATCGCATCAACCTCTACGCGCTCACCGCCGACGTGACGCTGATCGGCGTTTGGCTGGACACCACCGTGACACCGGTCGTCGACATCAGCGCGGAGATCCAGGCCCTCACGGCGATCGTCGACGAGATCACCACGCTTGCGGCGATTGACGACCAGATCGTGACGCTTGCCGCACTTTCCGCGCAGCTTGTGACCCTGGCGGCGATTGCCTCCAACATCACGACTGTTGCCGGCATTTCCACAAACGTCACAACTGTGGCCGGAGTGTCCACGCATGTGACGACGGTCGCCGGCATTCATACTCAGGTGACGACGGTCGCCGCGCGCGATGCTGACGTCGGCACGGTTGCGAACCGCGACGCGGACATCGGTATTGTCGCGGACAGGGATGCCGCCATCGGTACGGTCGCCGGAATTGCCACGGCGGTTTCCACCGTTGCCGGCATCGACGAAGACGTGTCGACGGTCGCCGCCATTTCCTCGGCCGTGAGCACCGTTGCCAACAGGGATGCCGATATCGGCACGGTCGCCGACCGGGATGCCGACATTGTAATCGTTTCCGCCCGCGACACGGATATCGCCACGGTCGCGGACCGCGATATCGCGATCGGTGTCGTTGCTGGTATTGCCGCCGACGTCGAGGCGATCTCGGCGATAAGCTCGAATGTGACGACCGTCGCCAGCATCCAGGCGCAGGTGACGACGGTCGCCGCGCGCGACGCCGACATTGATACGGTTGCCGGCATCGCTGCCAGTGTGGCGACGGTCGCGGGTATCGACGAGGACGTCTCGACCGTTGGCGGCATCGCCGCGGCCGTCAGCACTGTCGCCGCACGCGACGCGGATATCGGCACAGTGGCCGATCGCGACGGAGATATTGCGATCGTGGCGGCGCGTGACGCCGACATCGGCATCGTCGCAGACCGAGACGCCGCGATTGGAACCGTGGCCGGCATCGCCTCGCAGGTGTCTGCTGTTGCGGCGATCGACGACGACGTGACGACAGTGGCAGGCATCCAGGCACAGGTCTCCACCGTAGCTGCGCGCGATGCGGCCATCGGAACCGTCGCCAATCGGGACGCGGCAATCGCAATCGTCGCGGCAGCAGACGATGAAATCGCGACGGTTGCCGGCATCGCCGGGGCTGTCAACACGGTGGCTGGCATCAACGAGGATGTCAGCACAGTGGCTGGCATCGCCGGCTACGTTTTCCTTGCGGCCGGCAACGAGGCGAACATTAACACCGTCGCCAGCTCGATCGCGGATGTGAACTCCGTTGCTGAAAACATCGACGCGGTGATCTCCGCGGAGGAATATGCCGCTGCCGCGCAGGCCGCAGCCCGGCCCTATGCCTTCAACGACCCGACGGCCGACGCAAATCCCGGCGCTGGCGTCTTTCGGATGAACGATGCAAGCCCGGCCTCGACTACCGTTCTCTTTGTCTCGGTGACTGATGCCGCCGGCGCCGACCAGGCAGCATTTTTGGATGCGCTGGATGACTCCACGACGATGAACAATCGTGGACAGATCACTTTGACGAGCGCGAGCGATCGGTCCGTTCAGGCGTCGTTCCGGGTGACAGGGAATGTCACCGTCGAGACGGGCTATCGCAAGGTGCCGGTGGCTTACATCGGACATAGCGGAGCCTTTTCGCCTGACGACGTCTTCGCATTTGCGTTCTCCCGGTCGGGTGACAAGGGACTGGACGGCATAGGCGCTGGCGACGTCGTCGGCCCTGACGGCGCAACGGATGGCGGGCTCGTCCTGTTCGACGGCGCGAGCGGCAAGCTCGTCAAGACCGGTGCCGCGCCGGCCGTCGTCGCAACGTCTGGTCAATACGCTGATCTGTCGGGGCGCCCAACGCTGGGCACGGCAGCCGGGGCATCCACGGGTGATTTTGCCAACGCCGAACAGGGAGGCTTGGCTGACAGCGCGGTCCAGCCGGACACCCTTGCTGATGCCATGGCGTCGGTTGCTGCTGCCGCCCGTCGATTTTCAATCTGGATAGGATACTGACCCCATGACGAACACGATCGGATTTATCATCACCACGACGATGCAGGACGTTTTCGAAGCGCCGGACGGCTTCGTGCGTCACATTACGATGATCCACCTATCGAACGTCGACGGGTCGGCGCCGGTGGATGTCACCGTGCAGTGGACCGATGCGAGCAACGCCGACGCAGTCACCCGGCTGGTCTATTTGCTCACCGTGCAGCCGAAGGACGCGCGGCCTGCCACCGTCGGCGCCTTTGCGCTCATGGGGGGCGACAAGCTGCAAATGAATGGCTCCGCCAATGGTGATGCCGAAGCCACGATCACCTATTACGACGAGGTCGCGTGATGAGGCGGGTTCGATCGGTCGCCGGGATCGAAAGCGTCGCGAAGGCTGGTGGGGAGCCGAAGGTTCCGATTTCAGTCGTTGGCGCGACCTACGCGACCGCAACCTCGACGACGGCATTGTCGCTGGCATTGCCGGCCGGCGCTGCCGAGCATGATACGCTGCTGGCAATCATTTTCGGCGCGACAGTTAATATCAACATCAATCCGCCCAACGCCTTGCCGCTGACCTGGAAGGGCATCTTCGCGCAAAACAACCGGATCAACACCCTAAACGTCTTTGCCAATCGCGTCCCGGCATCGCCGCCGGCGTCATACTCATTCACCACATCCGCCAGCAACGGTCGTTATGGCTTCCTCGTGGCACTGCGGGGCGACGTCAGCGGCATCCAGGTGGATGACATCACCTACGACTCTGTGACGACCGGCACCAATGTGACGATGCCGACCATCAAGGCATCGAAGCCCGGTTTGTTGTTGATGCCAACCATGGTCGCTGCGAACGTGGCCATCCCGACCGTCGCCGGAATGACCCTGATCGCCAGCAATGCGACGACGCCGAAGACTGCACTGTTCGCACAGCCGAACGTTAAGGAAGACGATGCGCTCCAGAAGCTCGTCGAGTGGGCGAGCGCTAGCACCCAGAAAACGGCGGTGGGTCTGCTCGTCACCTAATCGCCCCAGAGAAAGGATCACCTATGCCCACCCGCATACTCGCGGTCGCCTTGTGCTGCCTGCTCACCACCGCCTGCACCTCCCGCGAGGATCGCCAATGGCGAGAGCTGCAAACCATCCTCGAAAATCAGGACACGCGCTGATGCTTGGCACCTTCAAACTCGACAGGTCGATCGTCGGCCATGCGCTGGAGGCCTTCGTCATCTCCATAGTCGTCATGGCGGCGTACTCCGGACTGACCGCTATCGGCTGGCTGTCCTACACGCCGGCTGAAGGTTTCCTTCTCGGCAGTGCGCTGGCGTTCGCCTGGTATATCGGCCGCGAAAAACGCGACTGCGAAACCGGCCTGAAGCTTCCATCCGGCTCCCCGAGGGCATGGCTTCTTATGTGGATCAGGTGGAAAAACATCCTCGACTTGGTCGGCCCGGCGCTCATCCACGCCATCGCGTGGGTCATCTATTTGAACTGAGGCATTAAAAACCCGACGAGCCGTGTTCAAGCTCGCCGGGCCGGAGAGTACTGCCAAAATCGGGGCGATGGCAGTCACTCAGCATGCCACAGCAGTGGACCCTTGCAAACGCCTTATGCTGCGATTGTCGCCAGGATGAAGGCGGCAGGAATGGCGAAAACCGAAATCGTCAGCGCTACGTGCGACGCAAGTTTTATCTTCCGCGCGCGGTCGGCGCGGGCAGGGTCCCATTCATAGACCATAGGTAACCTCCGAGGTGCTTCATGCATCGCTGGTTGCCGAATCCGCTAGAGCGTCCGGCGGTATGCCTTTCCATGCGAAACTTGCCTGAGGCTGGAGAAATTTCAAGCATCTGGCAGCGTCCTTTAGATAACCGAGACCCGGCATGGGGCACACCGCCGGGCCTCGACTGCTTTCGGTGGGGGATAGTCTGAGGGCCGAAAGCCTCTGCAGTATGTCCGAAGCCTGATATCCCGGCAGGCGAGCTCTCCGACACTGGCAACCATCACTTCGGTGGAATTTTCTGCGCCACTCCCTCGAAAGGACATCATGATGGGCGGCATGACGACGCGGGCTACGCCAACGCCGTCGACGCGTCATGGATTGGCTAGTTCATGCTTCTCGGGGGAAGTGGGCTTTTGTTCGCAATTCCAGCAAGCAGAGCGCTCAGGTGGCGCGCTTCTGGTGAAGGTATGAGGTAGTGCAGCCAACCATACCTCGTGTCGCGAATATGAAGAGCTGCGCGTCCTGTAAGCGAATCCTGTTCAACATGCCAATGTGGATCGGGCACCGACTTTACAAGCCCCGTTGGAATCCCATTGGGAATTCCCGGCATCATCACATTCCGGAATGTTCCTAGGCTTTCGAGGAACTGGTCGACGCCGGCCGCATCCAGCTCCAAGGCAATTGGCGGCTGCGTTGGGAAGGTAATCCGTAGCGTTGTCCGGTCCTCGCTAAGCTCCCATTCCGGTTCGATCATCGTTTTATTCCCCTCATTCGCTGCTGAACGAGACCCGGGAGCCACCTGGAAAAGCTCGACCGGGCCTCGACTACGTCCCGCGTGGTCCCCTTAGCCGGACGCCTTCGGAGTATGTCCGATTCACCCTGACGGTGCACCCCTTTGTCTGCGGGGCGCCTTGACAACTATCAACTCGAAAGGAAATTCCATGAACGCGACGCTTTCGCTCGCGCTGCTGGAGCGCGCCTATGGCCGTGCCTTCAACAAAACGCAGAACACCAACGCCTTGAGCGTCATCGACGCCCTGACCGAATACGGCGACCGCTTCGGCCTGCTCCAGCCGCACCGCACCGTTCAATACCTCGCGCAGCTCATGCATAGTCCGGCGGCTTCATCTACGACCGCGAAGTCTGGGGTCCGACAAAGGCACAGAGGGGCTACGAGGGGCGCAAGGATCTCGGCAACGTCCAGAAGGGCGACGGGTCGAAGTTCCGCGGCCACGGGCCAGGGCAAGTAACCGGCCGCCGCAATCACCGCGTCTATACGAAGTGGGCCAAGACCATTAACCCGGCCGCACCGAATTTCGAGGCGAACCCGGAGAAGGTCAATACCGACCCGTGGGAGGGCCTTTCGGCCATTTGGTATTGGGACAACGGCAATCCGGACGGCAAGAGCCTGAATCGTCTCGCCGACCGCGGCGATATCGAGAACATCACGCGGAAATGGAATGGCGGCCTCAACGGCTATGCCGATCGCCTGAAATATTACGACCGCCTTGCGCTGGCGTTCCTCGGACATGGCGTGAATGACCTGCCGAAATTCCAGAAGCTCGCCAAGCTGGACGACACGTCCGGCACGTCCGGCCCTCTCACGCGCGCGGCGCTGCACGCCGCCCTCTTGAAGCTGACTGCCCCGCAGCACCTTTCCGACGGTGTCGCAACCGCGCCGGTGGTCGAGGAAGTATCCGTCGAGGTGCCGGTGGCGGTCGAGGTCGAAAAGCCCGTCGTGCCGGTGGCGGTCGAGAAGGCCGTGCAGAAGAATTCGAACTGGCTGACCGGCTGGCTGTCCTCGTTCTTCATCGGCGGCGGCGGTACGGCGTGGATCGCCGGCATTAACTGGCAGGGCCTCGCGCTGATCGGCGGCATGGGCCTCGTCGTCCTGCTTCTCGTGCTGTTCTTCGGCGAGTGGGGCGTTCGCCGCGTCCAGGCCATTAAGAGGGTGGCCGAGACATGATCAACAAGCTGGCGATCGGCGCCGGTGTGCTGGCCGGCGCATTCGTCGCGTTCCTCGTGTGCGCTACCGTCACGGGCCTTTGGCTCATCCCTCGCGCCGAGCAGCGAGGCCGCGACCTGGAGCGCGCCGCCCTCGACGCCGCCACCACCAAAGCAATCGGAGAACTCACCAATGAAGCTGACAAAGCTCGTGTTGCTCGTCGCCTGTGCCGGGAGCGCGGCGGCGTGTACCTCAACGCAACAGGTAAGTGCCAGCAAGGATCGGCTGAATAGCACGGCGCGCTCCATCACCGGAACGTCCTTGATTGGCGCGCGCGGCAAAACGGCAGTCGATCAAGATAAGATCGACGACACGGTCGCCGGCCTTTGCGGAAGCCGGACATGGACGGTCGACGAGTGCGCCCGGCACGACGAGGCGACGAAATGACGGCGCCGGCAACCGGGTCGCCCGGTCTGTGGATCAGGATCTCGCATCGGTTCGGCCCGCGGAACATGGAATGGTTCAGCGGTGCCGTGACATTCTCGTTTGGTTGCGTGCTGCTCTGGGGCGATCCGGTGTTCGAGCAGCCGGCCTGGAGAGGCTTCGCGCAGTTCTTCGGATCGCAGGACATTTTCGGCTGGATAATGTTCGCGATGGGCGCGCTTCGCCTCGGCGCGCTGATCGTCAACGGCGCTCGCAAGCGGGTCACGCCGCAAATCCGGCAGGTGGCCGCATTCTTTGGCCTCATCATATGGTTCGGCGTCGTCGTGGGTTTCTATTCGTCCGGCGCGATAAGCACCTGGGCGGCCGTCTACACCTGGCTCGTAGTTGCGGAGCTTTCAAACATCTATCGCGCTGCGCATGACCAGGGAGAGTCGGCCAATGGAAGAGTTGTTTAAGTCGCTTCCTCCGCTTGCCGTTGTTGGTGTCGGGATAGCCATCGGGATAGGGTGGTTCGTCCGATACCTTGGCCTTGCACAGGGGCAGGCCGCGTCGCCGATGGGCTCTTCTTCGGCGGCTCAGGTTGCTGCCGTCATCGTCGACCCTTCGGCGCTCAACCGCGCGTCAGCAGCGGGCGAGGGGGTTGCTGCAGCAATCCGCGACGGCACGAAGGCCAGCGCCGATCACGCCCACATGCTATGTCGTCGCCTTGAGGCCCACACCGATGCGGTTGAGGCGCAGACAGTGGCAATCAATGCACTGACCCTTGAGATGGTACGGCGGTCGGGCCGTTGATTAGATCGCCAATCGACGAAAGCGCCCCTCCAGAGCGGCCGGGGCGCTTTTTTTACTTCCAATCCGCGTTACCCTCCGCCATGAGGGCATCCAAGACATCGATGGAAATCCTTTCGAAATCTTTGTAAGCAATCCTCGGCTGGGGGCGCGTATGGATTCTTTGCTTGCACCGACGGACATCGAAGAGGCACTTTCTATTGCCTATGTGCATTCTGTAGCTGCGGCCGCGGGATATGTCATTGCTTTGAAGAACTTCGACAGGGATGGCATCGATGTCACTGTTGAGGCTGGAGGTGGCTTCCGGCCGAAAGTCGATGCACAAGTGAAGGCGACGATCAATTTGCCGCAATCGGGCGAGGTGTTCAGATTTCCTCTGCCCAGACGCAATTACGATCATCTCATTATTCCGACGCAAACGCCGCGCATCTTGATTGTGATGCACCTCCCGCCCGATCAGATCAGTTGGGTGAAAGTAGATATTGAGTCGCTGGTCCTGAAAAACTGCGCTTATTGGGTTTGCTTGACTGGGGCCGCCAAGACCGAAAATTCAACTTCCGTTACGGTCGATCTGCCCGTCGCCAATAAGTTCGATGTTGGGGGTCTTAAGGCCTTGCTGGAGATGTCCCGGACAGGAACGTTGAAATGAGAGCCCTTATTGTCGATCCCGAGACCCTGAACTCTGTAACGCCCTCCTCTATGATTTCGTACGTCACAACAGAGGGGTGGACGAGAACCGACAAATACGGTGAGCACTCTGATGTGTATGCACGGAACGGCGCTCCCGAACTCATCATTCCGGGCACCGCGCAACTTGGTGACTACTCACAGATCGTGGCAGAGGTCATCAACGAGCTTGCTCGCTACGAGAGCCGATCCGAGTTGCAGGTTTTCAGAGACCTTATAGGATCAGATCGAGACGTCGTTCGTGTTCGCGCTCCAGAAGCCGACGGCGATGGTTCGGTGCAGGTGGATGCGGGCGTGAACATTTTCGCTCAAGCGCGTGAAATTCTCCTTTCGGCCGCATGCTCAGCTAATGAGCCGCGCCCGGCCTACCGCACAGGCAAAAACAAAGAAGCGACGGCATATATGAGCCGGGTTCGGCTTGGGCAAACGGAGCATGGCAGCTTCGTAGTAACGCTCTTCGCGCCTGTGCCGCCTTCGTTGGCAGAACCAAGGCAATCAGATTTCTGGCCGTCGCCCACTGAGGAACCGTTCGACCGCCTGGTGACCCGCTATCTAGCGGACGGCTTGCAAGCCGCTCATAAGGCGGCTGAGGAGGTAGTGCGCGGCGACGGCATCATTGCGTTCACTAAAGCTGTGCAGAAGGGGGTCAGCGCAAATCTCTGCGAGGCGCTTTCAAGCTTAATCGATGTTGGCGAGGGACTGGACGTTTCGGTTACATGGTCGCGGACGCGGCCCACACCAGAGGCGCGCCGGCAGGTGATCTTTCAACGATCTGAAGGCGAAGTTCTACGAGAGGCGGCCCGCATGCTCCGTCTCCAGGAGCCAAGGCCGGACGAGCGTCTTGAGGGGTACGTGGTCGGGGCCGGAAGACGGATTGAGGACGATGATGGGCAAGTCACACTCAAAACGTTCATCGATGGCCGCACCGTCTCTGTGAAGACGAGACTTCCCGCCGATTTGTATACGGTGGCGCTGGCGGCACATGACGAAAAAAACTCCGTGGCGTTGACGGGCGACTTAAGGCGAGACGGACAGCGGTGGAGGCTTGATAATCCCCGGAACATGGAAGTCGTCGCTGAAGAGAACATCTCCGATTAGCGATCACGGATAGTCTATACGCAAATCTGGGTGTCGATCCATTCAAGACCGGATGAAGACGCCAGCCTCTTCGGCAGCCTTGAGAAATGCGACACGCGCGGCGGCTGGTTCCTTCGTGCCTTGGAATACATCTAGGCACGCTCGCCGCGCTCGCCGGAGCTGTTTTCCGTCGCTCGCCGGCCATTGCTCCAGGAGAACTTCTGCCGCCTCCGCTGTGCTCGAAATCGTTCGATATTGACCAAGCTTCGCGGTCTCAAACGTGATTGACTCGTCCCATCTGCCTGCATCCATTTGCGCCTCACGATAAACAAAATGCCCCGCACGAGGCGGGGCAAAGGGGAGCTGAAACAAATAGTGGCGTAGCGTGAACTGTCTTCGTCCGGTTTTGTTCCGTTAGGCCGCGTCGGACTTGCTCTCGGGCACTTCCGTTGGTTTGGTCGATGCCCGGTTTTCAACGATTGCCATGTCGATGAAATAACAGAGCAGTGCGTTCTCCTGCCGCGCCGCCAACAGCTTCGCCATCAACAGGAGATGGCTTATTTCCCGCTTTGCATTATTCATGTGCGTCACCTCCAGCGTTGCAAAAGTGGTGAGATTTGCAACTCTGAGGGTGCGCGCGTGTGATTAAGGAGAATTTAATATGCAGTCTGGCCCCAAATTTGTTCGCTAGATCGCCCGTCGCCGATAAGCGCTGACGTTACGGCGCGAACGACTGAGGCAGCCCAGATGGGCGAGACGGTGGCGTTCGCGTCAAATCGCCTGTTTTTTCAAAATGTTCTCATACTTCCCCACGATGTCGGGCAAGCGTCGCCTCCTATTTCCAAATTCGAAGGCGACGCCCGCTTGTTTCTGCGCAGAGCCTTCCTTGCTTGCAAAATTGGGCAAGGCGGTAGAACGGTAGCAGTTAGGTCGCGGGCTCGCTTTCAAAATCGTGCCGTTTTGTCATGAGCGTGCCACATTGAGAGCCTCACCACCTCTTAGTCGGTTCAAATGAGGGTAAGCGCTCCAAGAACTGCCATGAAACCGAGGAAAAGAATCGCGGCGATCGCGAGGGCCACGGACACGCGACGGCCGATGACAACTCGTGATTTCTTCTCCATTGTGTGCTCGGGTTCCTCATGAGGTGAAAGAGGGGCCCCGAGTGCCGAAAACGACCCCCAGTACGGCCTTTGCGCGCAGCAAGACGGAGGCTCCTGAGAACGGGTCTTGCTAGACCGCACTATCGAACTCACGAGCCAGTCGCATGTTCCTTAAGTGTTCATGGCTGCCGGAGTTGAAGGCAGAGAGCGCTGCCACACGGGCGGCATGGCCTCAACGGGCATCCTGGCTTCACTGCAAGCAGATACGAACGCGTCGCGTGCCAGCTGGGCGCCAGAACGCAATTGAAGTGCTGTGCGGCACCTGTCGCAGGCTCGCTTATACCGCTCACCGTTTCGAAGAGGCCATTCGTTTTCGAGAAAATCGAGCGCGTCGTAAACACCCTGAAAAGCGCGGCTCATGCCGCTGGAAAAGCGCACATAGACGGGGGTGGCAAATAGTATTTCGGCAGGCATTATATTCCTCAGTCGCGCGGCGGCAACGGGTTGAAGTCCTGTTGGTTTGGCCGCTCATAACTTTCGGAGGTCCCTAGGGGTTCCAATAGGAGGACGAAAAATTTTCTGCTTATCGGAAATGGCGAGCTATCCACGCAGCTGCATGGTGACTCTATTCCCTCGTCACGCATGGATGTTAATTTATGCTGTTAGTGGGAAGCGCGCCGTCATCTGCAATTCGGTTAAGCAGAGTGCTTAGATAGCCAGCCTCTGATGAAGGTATGAGATAGTGCAGCCAACCGTACCTCGAATCCCGAACATGAAGGGCGACCTTTCCGGTTAGCGCATCTTTGTCCACATGCCAGCTGGGGTCGGGCACAGACTCAACAAGCCCGTTCGGCAGCCCTTTGGGAATTCCGGGCGTCATCACGCTTCTGAACGTGCCGAGACTTTCGAGGAACATATCCACGCCGGAAGCGTCCAGTTCCAGGGCAATTGGCGGCTGCGTGGGAAAGGTAATCCTTATTGTTGTCCGATCCTCACTAAGCTCCCATTCTGGCTCGATCATCAATGCACACCCTTGATTGCTACTGAAAGAGGCACTGAAGCACTTAGAATAATCGTGCCGCGGCCTGGATAGCGCCTGCATAAGCTCGTTAGCCTGACGCTCTCGGATTGTAGCCGCTTCATTTATCCGGTCCACCTGTTAGTCGCCGGTGCCTTAAAAACTATCAATTTGAGAGCAATTTCCATCAGTCCGGCAATTTCGCTTTTCGCGCTAGAAAGCTCGAGAAGGGTGCTTTGAATGGCGCTGTCCGCAGTGGTCTCGAGGCCCTAAGCCATCGTCGCGCCACTTCGACGCGCTCACGCTTCAACGGGAATGGCGGAGCCTCCGTTATCAAGGATGTTCGATTTAGATGGTCATGGAACCGCGAAGGCACATTTCCGTTGTCCATTTATAGCTGAAATTGGAGGGCGGGATGTTTCAGGCATCTCTTGGTGACGGCCTTGGCGCTAGTGAACATGGACTGCATGCCTCAATCATAGCGGCAGTCTCGTATGACGAGCTTTGCTCTCACCACAAAATCGGCATCGGTTTCGAGCCTCAGGCAATCGTCATTAGCGGCTGTGTTCCGCCGGCTGCCGCTAAAAGAGCGCGCGAAATAATTCAAGAGGTGTGTGGGCGGGTCTCGGTCTGGGATAGAACATTCTGGCTACAACCTTAACGTCATCGATCAAGAAATCCCGCCGCAGAGTTCGACATGTTGGCCGGTAAGGTTGCCCCTCCCAAGTGAGAGATCCGAAACGGCGACGGTGGGTATACCTCTTCGGAGGTGACGAAAATGAAATACGAAGATGGAATGCTCATTCTTTACGATGTCGTGAAAAAGGGCGTTTTTATAGAGTTCCGAGGCCTGTCTTACTATTTGCCTGGCCCGTATGCCGGCCAGAAGGAAGCCCTGGCAGCTGGTGAGGAACTTTGCCGGAGTATGGGATGGGGTATGCCGCCGCGATAGCGATAAGCAGCCGAGCTTTACCGGTTCTGCCGCTTAGGCAGGGGCGTTGTGGCGTGATCGAGAATGTCAGGTTCGGCCAGGGTGGAGGCGTAGAACGTATTTGTCCTTGTCCTCCTCTTTGTGACAATTCCCCAACGCGCCATGAGTGTCATGTGCTGGGCTACACCAGCGTGGGTCAGAGCAGTGGCTTCTACGAGCGCGCTGGCGGAACACTCGCCACCTCGCAGTAAAAGGAGAATCTTAAATCGCGTTGAGTTTGCGAGCGCTCGGAGGAACTCGGCTTGCAATTGGGCCTTCAGCAGCTCTTCATTCGAAAAGGCTTTCATGGCTCAGCCTTGTAGTTCAGCGATGGTGCATCCGTCCACACAGACAGCGATATGAACCTAAGAGGCCCTCGGCCTGCTTCAGGGAGACGACGCTGAGTCCCACCAGAAGCGAAAAGAAACCCCGCGGTGAAGCGGGGTTGGAGACAGTCAATGCACTCAGGTGAAGCCCGATTATGTCTCGCGTGCAAGGAAAGTCAATTTTGAGAAATTCAGATCGTTAGCGCGCGTAGCATCGTCGGGCGACTGCCACGACCTCGTCGTAATGCCGCTGTCGATCGAACTGGCCTGCCTCGAAGGTCGAGAAGAGGTACTTGGCGAAACCTTTTTTCGCCTCCTCGGTTCGACGAAACCAATTCTGAGAAGTGATCTCGTCGTAGACTGTCTTGAGTTCGGTTAGTTCGCCCGGTTCGTAGGCCTGGCTGCGTAGGGAGACATTCATCTGGTCCCTCCTTATTTTGAGCAAGTCCCTTCGAAATCCAGCGATGGTGCCTGTTTCGCTTCCTCGCGTGCACACAACCATACGCCATTTATGAGGGAAGTCGACTCGTACGCTCGTCAGGCGCGAACATCATAAACTGCTCATATCCGTCCGCGGAAAGGCGGCGTTGACACTGGCGCGTCGCGATGTAGGCTACGCGTGTTGATGAGTTGCGACGTCGACACGCTCCCGGTCGGGCTGCTGGAGCATCCCGCCGGGTTTTCTCTGATCAGTCTATTTCATAGATATCGTCCGCGTCTGCCGCCTCCCGCAGCGCCTTGTACGACGGGTGTCGCAGCTTCCCGTCTGCCAAGCGCTCGTAGCCGACGATGGCGAACCCCTCCGACTGCACGCACTTGATTTTGAGCCATTCGACGTTCCGCCGGTTCAAGCTGCTATCTAAGGCCGTAGCGACCTTCAGTTTGACGTGCCATCCGGCGTGACAGTTTGGCTTTCACCGCCAGTGCCGGACTCCGGGGTGGGGTCGCGATCAGTGGGGACGGTCTGCGTGGCGCCCGGTACTGAGTTGTCGATCGTGTCTTGGGTCGGTTCGCCGGAGGTCGTCGTCGTTTGCCGAGCGTTCTCAGGGGATGGGTCGATATAATTGCCCCACAATTCAACCACCGCCCATACAACGACGACGAGCGCCAAGCTTGTGCCGAGAACCGCCAGCACAGGAAAGCCGCGGCCACCCTGACGAGTCTCCGCCGCGGAAAAATCTTTTCGAACGGGGTCGTGGGTACGCGAGATCGGATCTCCGCGTTCGTCTTTCTGGTGGCTCATCTACGCAGCTCCTTTGTGGCGTGTTCCGAACCATCCAAGCCCAAGAAAAGGTTCACGACACGTGATCGCGAAGGCCGTTTCCCAAGGTTTGAGCATTCTTTACAAAGAGGCCGCCTCAGTTTCCTGAAGCGGCCTGGAATTCGCGGTCAACTGGTTGGGGACCATGACAGAGTGCAGACTGCTTGACCGCAATGTTTGAACGGCACCATTGCCCTTAGGTTCCAGCGAGTGCTTTTTTTCCGATCGTTTTACGAAGACGAGAACCGGGCTCTCTTGCGATCCAAAGCGATTTTGATGTCGCGGATTTGGTCGGCAGCCTCAAGCAGGAGAGTTTTGAATTCTTCGTCCGTCAGCTGGCAGACCATTCCAGTTGAGGTGATAATGTCGATCGCGACATCAGAGTCGGCGGCTGCCTCAACATTACCCAGGGCTTCGCCACCTTCCTGGATGGTGATGTAAGCTCGGGTCAACAGCAGTAGCTTCTCGGAGTCGGAGAGTCGTCCAGCGATGTTAGCGGCATGCACCAATTCTGCGACGACGTCGGAAATTGCCTTCAAGCGAGTTGGCCTTCGAGAGAAGAAAATGCCCCGCGCGGGGCGGGGCAAGTGCTGAACTGAAAGTGGATTGGCCAACACTAAACGCGGCGCCTCAACAATTGTTCCCTATAATGAGTTTACGATCGGCGCCGGCTGGCCGGTGAAGCGGGAGCTGTTGACCTCTCGGCTTACGCGATGCATCCGCACATCAGCGTCGATGTTCCGACCAAGCAGCATGCCCTTCAGGTTCTCGACGGGCGTAGTGGGGCTTAGCCAGGCGTCAAACGCGCCTGGATCGAGAATGACAGGCATGCGGTCGTGGATCTGGCTGATGGGGGCGACGGACGGCGCTGTCACAATCGTGCAGCTCGTGACGTCGAGCTTGCTGTTGTGCGCCCAGAGGCCCGCGAAGGCGTAAGGCGCTCCGCCCGGCAACTGTATGAGCCATGGGTCCTTTCCGCCGTCCTCGGCCTTAGTCCATTCATAGAAGCCATCAGCAGGGACAAGGCAACGCCGCGCCTTAAAGGCGTCCCGAAATGCCGGAGAGGTGTCGACCGTTTCGATGCGGGCATTGAACATCGCCGCCTTGGGCATCTCCTTGGCCCAGTGGGGGACGAGCCACCACCGGCCGTCTTCGACAATCTGTTCACCGCTCTCATCGTGCCGGATAAATGGCACTGTCTGCGTCGGCGCGATGTTGTATCGGGCCTCAGTGTTTCGGCTTTTGATATTGTCGGTGAGGCGGTAGAGCGCGACCAACTCGCGCCAGGACAGCATTTGCGTGAACCGTCCGCACATATCTCCCCCTCAGCCCTTCAGCTTTCGTATCGCGACGCTGGTCTGGTCTCCGAAATGCATCGCCAGGATATGATGGTCCGCCAAGGAGGCTATAGCCACACAGGCTTCGCCTTCATCCCACCCTGCCGCAACGGCCTTCCAGACCAGCGCCTGAAACTCGGCTTCCAGCTCCTGTTCGCATCGAACGAACCGGTTTTCGCCTTCCTCTGTCGGGATCGGTCCACGGATAGCCATGGGTGAAGGATAGGGCGGTGCTGTCAGCTCTACAAGGAACCATTTGCGGTAGGCTTCCCCGGCTCCTTGTATGGGTAATGCTCCCAGCACCACCAATGCATAGGCATTGACTTCGAGGATGCAAATCCGAAGCCGCCCCATTCGTTACAGCCTGGATGCTCGCAATAATGTTCGTATATGCCGGGCGGCGTCGTTCTTGTGGTGCCGTCGCTCACGTCTTTCCCCTATCGATCAGAATGTTAGCGGCAAGCAAACAAGGAAAGTTCGCTTCGCATCGGTCGGTCCCGTAGAGGTCGCAGCCGATGGCGAGCCGGCGACGGATTTCCATGAACTCAATTCGGGCGCCGAACTTCTTCACCAATGCCTTGCGGTCGTAGACGCCGTGCCGGTCGCAACGAACGCAGTCCATGTCGATCGTCTCTCCGCGGAAATCCTTCAGTCTTGGCCGCGTCATTGCGCCATTCTCCATTGATCCTGACCAGCATGAACCGCTTGCAGCCGTCCACGCTCATCACAGGCGCCCACCTCGATGTCGAAGCATTCGCCGGCTCGCGCGCGCATCAATTCCAGCAACCACCTCGCCCTGCCAACACCGGCCGCCGGCAGACGTTCTGAGGGCATGACGGATATGCGCCACCGTGTGGCCGAGGCGGTCGGCTGGCCATAATCCGTAGCTTCTGCCTGCCGGCGCCATCGGCGGATGATAAGCCCCATCGTGCCCGACTTCTCCGCCGCCAACTGGAGACGGCGAGATGCCACCATTGGGAGGCGCACAAGCTCGGCAACCATCACCGCCACGCCTCCGAACCGCAGTATCTCTTCCGCGCTGTCGAGGACGCCATCCTCGTTCTCGCTGTGCACGAACGTGACCCGGCCCATACAGAGCCCTGCCTGCGCGATGGCAGGGACGAACAGATCATCTCGCACCATGCACCACAGCACCGGCCCCGTTGTGCGTGCAGCTATCCCGGCAGCGAACAGAGGTGCGGTCGCGCCAGTTACCGCGTCGATGCCGCCGCCCGCTATCTCGTGCGTCGAGCCGAAAGCTAGGCCTCCGTTCAAGCGGTCATCGATCTCATGAATGCCAAAAGGCAAGCGTTTACGTTTCCGAGAGTGACCGCCGGCAATCTTGTCGATCTGCTCTTGAAGCTCGGCGATAACGGCCGCGTTCTGCCGCATCCTATGCGCCTTGATC
Source organism: Shinella sp. GW835-FHT14H05 (assembly GCF_058793575.1). Lineage (NCBI taxonomy): Bacteria > Pseudomonadati > Pseudomonadota > Alphaproteobacteria > Hyphomicrobiales > Rhizobiaceae > Shinella > Shinella sp. GW835-FHT14H05. The sequence continues at coordinate 656,478 of NZ_JBXAFY010000001.1, forward strand.
GTCAGGCAACGTATTCCGATCGGTCTCGGGACGCCAGCCCCTCGTGAAGCCCCGGCTCATCGCCTTGTCGGCAAGCTCGACCTGTTTGCGCAAGTGTCCGCAGTCGGCCAATAGGGTCTCTATCGTGGCGCGGGCGTCTCCGTCGTGCCAGGCGAGCGCCTCATCAATCGGATTTGCGGTGTCATTTCCTCGTTCGAGCGGGCGCAAGTCGTCATTCTCCTGTGTCGTGCCACAGCAGGCATCAAGTCCCCTGATTGTCAGATTGGCGTCCGCATCGCCGGTTTGTTCTTATTATGTTCCCGGCGAAGGGAGAGTCAACGGCAAATTTTTATTGGTGAGGCCAGTATGGGGAAGGGTGATATCGAAAAGGGGCATCGACTTAATGTGACGCGGGGAAGGGCGAGAAATTTCCACCGCGAAGAGACTTGCTGTTACATGCCCGTTGGCGACACTCGGCGATGGTTTCTTCGTCTACTACGACATACGACCTGGCCATAAATCACGTCGAAATATGACTGATTTGGGGCCGTGTGCGGACTGTGCGATGTTGGGACATAGAAAGGCGAAAGCGGACAGCAAAGGGACGGGTACCCTTGTCCGAGTTCGGCCCAAAGCGGCCAATAGACCAACTTAAATGACTACTAAAACGTTGATGCGGGTCGGCGGCTGAAGGCTCCATGCTCTAAGCAAGTTCGGGCGCACTGCGCAGACCTATGCAATCCGTCTTCCCACTATCAGCACCATCAACACTTGATCGACCAGCGTGTATATGCGTTCGCGTGGAATAGATTTGCCAGCGGGTCCGGCACTATGAGCAAGAAGCGCGATTATCGTATCACTGATGACGTCGAGCGAGACGTCCGAAAGATACGGGTGCCCCTCATCGGCCGCCCGTTTGGCCAGCGTCTCTAATTCGGTCCGGACGAACATGCTGAAGCGGTCGGACATGGTTCGGTACAGATCAGGGTGTGACCTCGCCATTTCGAACGTCGCCGTTACGATCTCTGGACGGTCGTCGCAGTTACCAGCCTGCTCCATCAAGGCAACCAGGTCGTCCCGCAGCGACGCGCCGGTATAGCGAGGTGGCTTCATTGGACTGAGCGTCGCGACAGCGTCGGCAACGACATCCGCTTTGGCTGTCCATCGCCGATATAGCGTCGCTTTCGATACGCCCGCCCGAGTGGCCACATCGGTCATCGTCAGACCGTTATAACCCTTTTCCGTAAGGAGTTCGAGCGCCGCCTCGATGATGGCGTCGTCACGGCTTTTGTCCTGCGAGCGTCCCCGGTCTGCCGGAGGCAGGCGGCGCTGATGTTCGTTCAATTGTGTGCTCATGGCCATCATATAGAACATAAAAATCGAAACACAATGTTTCCGAAACTATTGCGTTTCGTATTACCGCTCCTATCTTGGGTCGGAACGTCTGCGGCACACAACGCGCCGACCACTTAAGAAAGGTTCCTTATGTCCACTACAAACCACTCCCCTATCCTTGTCACGGGTGCCACAGGCAAACAAGGCGGTGCTGTCGTCGCCGCACTCTTGCACGCAGGCCGTTCCGTTCGCGCAATGACGCGTGATCCCCAATCGAATGCTGCACAAGCGTTGGCGGCGCAGGGCGTCGAGGTAGTGAAGGGTGACTTCAACGACACGGCTAGCCTCGATGCCGCATTGGTCGGTGTGGATGGCGTCTTCTCTATGCAAATGGGTTCGCACCCAGGTGACCCCGAAACCGAGATCGTTACGGGCAAGGCGTTGGTGGACGCTGCTATTCGCGCTGGTGTGCGGGTCGTCGTCCATACATCTGTTGCTCGCGCCGGAGATCAGCATAACTTCGTCGGCTGGGATGAAGGTCGCTGGGAGCCGTTATATTGGAACAATAAGGCGGCAGTGATCGAGATGGTCAAGGCGGCAGGTTTCCCTCATTGGGTAATCCTGAAGCCAGCGCTGATCATGGAAAACCTAATTCCACCCATGGTTTCCATGATGTACCCCTCACTTACCGAACGCGGCCAGTTTAACACCGCGATTGCACCCGATACACGGCTCGACTGGATCGCGGCACAGGACATCGGTACTTTTGCAGCCGCCGCTTTCGCCAATCCGGAACGTTTCCACGGTCATGAAATTGACCTCGCGGCCGACACCATCACGTTGCCTGACCTTGCTGCAAAATTGACTGAAGCTACAGGAAAGCCGGTTACGTCCGTAAGTTCGTCAGAAGAAGATTTGCTGGCGAAGGGCGTACATCCATTGATGGTAAGAAGTGAGGCATGGAACAACGTAGAGGGATACAAGGTCGATCTCGATGCCGTCAGTGGCTGGGGCTTGCCGCTTACCACGCTCGATCAGTTTATCGAGCAGAACCGCGACAAGTTCGTCATCGGCTGATCGGTTGCAAATATAGCAGAGCTGACGCGACACCGTCTTTCGGAGCTTGGCGTGCCCTCTTTTAGGAGTTGGGTACGCCGACCTACTTGCGTCTGCTCTTGGCGCAAAGGCGACGTGGCGCTACTCTGACACTATGTCCGCTTTCAGGCGAGGGCTATTATGACCCTGACGGCCGACATGGAGGCGCAATGCAGTCGTTCCCAGTGTTGGCTACTCCGCCTTTACTACAAGCTTTCGCCATTGGCCTTACAACGTTGCATAGGGTTATGCTCGCTGTTCTGCGAGTTCAAACCATTCTGGCACCGCCATTATCGCAGGGTGTCGGGGTAAATGACGATCGACGGTATCCATGAGCAGAGGTGCCACAGGAGGCCTTCGTGGCATCCATTCGAGCCAGGAGCGAAATCAGCTACAACTTGTTGCGGGGCCGTATCCCGCTCTTTTCGCCGACTGAATCACCGGTTCTAAAGAATTGGCCATCTGTAATCTCCAGCATTATATCATCAACCCGTAGCAAAAGCGCATCATGAGCAACGACTGGATTATCCGAAATTGCATTGACGCAGATCATGATGCGCTCGCAGACATTTATCTTGCTCGCCGACGAGATACATTTCACTGGATAGCTTCGACCTCATTCCGCCTCGAAGACTTTGCCTCTCAAACTGAAGGCGAGTTAATATTGGTCGCCGAAGCGCATGGAGGAGAGATAGCGGGCTTTATATCGCTTTGGGAGCCTGATTGCTTTATTCATATGCTCTACATCGATAAGGAATGGCAGGGCAGGGGTGTTGGAACCGCGCTGCTTCGAGCACTTCCGGGCTGGTTAAATAACACGTATCGTTTGAAGTGCCTCGTGCAGGACAAGCGTGCCAAGGGATTCTACCTGAAGCATGGTTTTAAGGTGACGGGGACGGGAGGTTCTCCCGAGGGCGAGTATGAGGTATTGACCATCTCGCGGAGTTGAGGGAGTTTTTGAAGGGGAATGGTAGCCGCGTCAGTGTCGCGGCAGTCTGAACCGCTCCTATCCCGCTTTTCCCCAGACAATGTCATTAAAGACGCCTGAATTGCGGCTAGTCTCGACGGTGTTCCTGTGAGGGTCTGGTGATCTTTTCAAGTAGAGAAGACCCACTCGACTGCCGCGACTATCATGAGCCGTGGTTTCCAGCTGCGCGTCGACGTCCACAACCGACTGCAAGATTATCACCTGTTTTGGGGGCAAGGTCGAAGCCTAGAATTTGACCGGAATGACGACCCTGAACGGCGAAGGCGATTTACGGGAACTCGGTTTGGATGCCTTCCATCGCCTCAAACAGTTGGTTTTGGGTGATCTCGGCCGCCATGGGTACCTCGACTAAGTTCTGATGTTTGAAGAGAGGAGGCCACCGGGCCAGGGACGTATGGCGGCCTCCTCCTGCGCCAGCAGTGATGTTGGGGGCACTGATGGATCGCGATGTCTCAACCACGCCGCGCGGTCGAAGTTCCGCTAGCTGACCGCGCATTCTAGGAACATATGGAGAAAGAGGCACCCTGGTGTCGAGGGTTGCAACGCACGCGGCGTTAGGCGTTTTGTATTAGCGAAATTAGAGGTTACCCGAGCCCTCTTCGATATCCAGCAAACTGGCAATATCCAGCAACAGCCGCTGAGCACCCGGCCCGATGGTGGTTCGATTGGCGTCGATTGTCATGCGGATGTTTGAGGCATAATGCGCAGGATCGATATGTCCGTTCTCGTTGAGAGTTTTCACCAGCACCATAAGTGCGTTGGTATGCGCTGCGTGTATAGCCGAAACGGCTTCAACCAGTTCCTTTGTATCCTTGTTCAATGCGTGCTTCTCCGTGCCTGTCTCGCTTGCTCTTCATTTAGCAATCCGGCAGCTTGATGAGCTTCCTCAACATACAATCCGCGGAGTGGCCTGCCATTGAGGACAACAACGAGTCCCGTCGAGAGGTAATACACTTCCCACTGGCCTGCGGGGCTCCTGCGGATGTCGTACTGATCCAGCTCGCTCCCGTGTTCGATTAGCATTCGTCCCCTCCGGCTGCTCTGAAGATAACGCTCAACAACCAAGTCCCGTCAACCGCGAGCGTTTCGCAATTAACTCAACGCCCAAATTTGGCCGTCCCGACCTACCCAACCGTCTTGCGTGACTTTCGGAGATTTGTCTTAATTAGGGAGTGCGCAGCCGCGCATGTTATTCTTGGGGGAAATTCATGAAACCTATCGCACGGGCGGGCCTTAGCGCCCTTGTCCTCGTAACTGCCTTTGCGCTTTCGAATACGTCTGCCCTCGCATGGGGCTGCGCCGCTGTGTCCGAGGAAGGAACCTACGGGTACAGCTACAGCTATGACAACGAGGGTGCTGCCCGAGAGCGAGCACTAAACGAATGCGCAAACCGGACATCGACTGACTCGGTATGCGAAATTGTCGAGTGCGATGAAGACGAATAGTCGGGCAAGGCACAGGCCTGGAGGAAGAAAATAAAAATCGAGCGCCCGAGGGGGACGGGGCGCTCGTTAATTTGCTCGTGGAGTTGGAACTCCCGCGGCTATCCTTCAGTCATTCATCCCAAGCCTGGATCATCATTTGCCGTGCAATTTTGCCGCCAGCTATGTCGATCATTGCGGCGCAGAACACATGAGTCCCATCCGGATAGGCGCATGTCTCTGTAAGGGAGATCCGGCTGCCCTCTGAGACCAACGCATCTACTTTGTGCTGCATCTCTCTGCCGCAAACATCGTTCCAGAAGTCTGCGATTTGAGCCTTTCCGACCAACTCTCGCGGATTGCTGGGAGGATTGTGCTTGTCGATTATTCGCAGTACCGCATCGTCGGCGTAGAAACCCGCCAATGCATGCCTGTCTCGTCCCTCGATGGCCCTCTGTATATCCAATCCATCTACAGCTTTGCCTGGTTGCATTGTAGCCTCCTCCGGCTAAAGAAACCGCACTTACATGCAGATGGAATTTTAGCACACGCTACAAGAACACGAAAGCCGCACTGCGGCCTTCGATGTAGCCCCTTACTGGCGGGGTGTATTGTGCGCCAGGATTCGGCAGCGCTCATAGTCTTGACGTCACCAGGGGGAGGAACATGGGTAATTTCTTAAAATGGCAACAGAAAACGGACTTGGATCCCTGGTTCGAAACAGACCCTATCATCCCCGGCGCTTGGTGACAGTTACGTCAGAAGTCCGTCGCGTGCTCTGGATCCTCGTCGCCGGGATGGCATCCGCTATTCCCTTCGTGATGCTGCTTGCCCTGTTCTATCTCCACCACCTGGTTGTCCTTGCCGTCATTCTGGTTGCCGAGTTCGGCACTCCGATATGGTTTCTCTGGAGGATACGAGGGCGGATCAAGGAAGTGTCCTCAGCCAAAGCGAGCGGGGGGCAGGCGCCAAACCTGCCCCTGTTGGAAAATTAATTAGTGCGGCAGCGGCCCGTGCGGGTCGTTTCCTTGTCGCCGTCATCATAGGCGATACCAATCTTTTCGCCGGCCAGCGAAGCAATCGTGCCCGGGTACCATTCACCAGCGTTCTTGTAATTGCACTCGACCTTCATTCCGATCATCCAGTCGTAGGGCCGGACGTCGCCGATCGAGACCGTTTCTTTGTCGCCGTCGTCGTAGCGAATGGTGATTTTACCGCCGCCAATCTTGGAAACCACGCCTGGATACCAATAGCCAGCACCCTGCCAATTCCCAAGCACCCAATCGCCAACGGTCTGCGCGTGCGCGACTACGCTGCCGCCAGAGAACAGACCCGCGGCAAGTGCCAACATTACCAATTTTTTCAAGAGAAACTCCCTCGGGTTCCCACCCGCCTTCCCCAGCCGAGATGGCTTGGGGAGCCGGCGCCATTCAGCAGGGCGGCGGCATTATCAGAACGCATTTGAGCGGTTTATAATTCGCTCGCTAGCGTTGAATATTTTGGGGCCATAATCTGCGGACATGCGATGGCTAAGGTGCTGTCACTCGACAAGCGTGAGACCCGATGTCTAAGCGCCAGGTACATCGGTTTGGCCGCACGCCCGGACTAGTCTTTGTGGACGGGCACGACGTTGGCGAGCTGCTTATCACCATGGGGCATGCAAGGGGGTGGACGGGCAAGCGCCGGCCGTGGTGTTAGGGGTATCTCGACTCTCCGCGTTCGACAAGGCCGGGTTTCACGTCCTGGGGCCAGTGGGTCGGTGGTAGACGCCATGGATCTGATGGCGGAAGAGCGCCCGGATGCTGCCGTGCTTGACGTCAACCTGGGGAGAGAGAGGGTTACTCCGGTTGCCGTCCACCTGAAGGCGATGAAGGTCCCCTTCATGATAGCAAGCGCCCACGCTGCAACTGAATTGGCTCAGGATGACGATTTGGCCGGCGCACCACATCTCGGCAAGCCGACGAACCTCAAGACGCTTGTCGACCTTGTTCATGCGTTACTAGCATCAAAAGAGTGAGCTGCCTGGAATGCACAGTGCGACCCCATTAAAGGCGAAGGGCCGCTCCATGGACGAAAGCGGCCCCCCGTAACGGCGCGTCACAGGTTACGCATTGCCGCGATGAGCTAACCATGAGTTGGAACAGATGTTCCGCGATCTGGCTTAATTGTTGATTTCGTAGACGTCGACGGCGTCGACGGCGTCGGCCGGATCTATAAAGCCTTGCCCGACGAGCCAATCGCGCACCAGCAGAGCCAGCGCTTCCTCGCGAGATAGCTTTTCCTGCTCGGCAAATCGCTCGATCCCGCTTTCCACGTTCGGCGAAAACATCATGCGTCCTTTCACTCTAAGTCCGGCAAATCGCCGTGCTTGAAAAGAATAGTTGGCGGCCCGTATTCGCCTAGAGCAGGGTCGGCATCGCGGCTCCAGGCCATCACGCCGGCATGGCTCCCCGCCAACAGCTTCGCCTCGCGCACCGCGCGCTCTTCCGTGTCGACCTGACGCGGCTCGAAGGCCTGCACCAATTCCCTATCGTTCGTTTTGTTGAATGCTGCGATTACCACCAGCTTGCCCGTCGTCATGTCCCGCGTGCTTCCTATTTGCTTCCTGTAGGATTTTGTGGGCTTGGTTAACGCCTGCTAAGCTACTGAATTGTTTGGCGCACCCGGCAGGATTCGAACCTGCGACCTTTGGAATCGGAATCCAACACTCTATCCAGCTGAGCTACGGGTGCTTGCCCTAGGCGATGACTCGCCTGTCCGATGAGAGGGTTCTTAGCCTAGGTGAGGGCGGGCTTCAATCGGGAAAATGTCGAAAGGCGATCTGTTTCGTGGTGTGGGGCGCCCACCCCGCC
>NZ_JBXAFY010000001.1:664157-1536634 GCF_058793575.1 Shinella sp. GW835-FHT14H05
TTTTTTTTGTTCTCCCCCCCCCCCCCCCCCCCCCCCCCGCGCCCTCATTTGCTCAGGCGGTCTGCATGGCGCCGGGGCCGGGGATTGCCTTGGGGGGGACCTTGCCGAGGATGATCATGCCGAGCACCTCGTCCTTGGTGACGTCTTCCGTGCGGGCGTGGCCGACGACCTGGCCGTTCTTCATCACCGAGACACGATCCGCGAGGTCGAAGACGTCGTGGATGTCGTGGCTGATCAGGAAGATGCCGATGCCTTCCTTTTTCAGCTGCTTGATCAGTTCGCCGACCTGGGCCGTCTCCTGCGGGCCGAGTGCTGCGGTCGGCTCGTCCATGATCAGGATGCGGGCGTTGAACAGGATCGCGCGGGCGATCGCCACCGACTGGCGCTGGCCGCCGGAGAGGGCCTTCACCGGTTCCTTGAAGCGCTGGAAGTTCGGGTTGAGGCGGCCCATGACTTCGCGGGTCTTGGCCTCCATCGCCACGTCGTCCAGCGTGCCCCAGGGGGTGCGGAGTTCCCGGCCGAGATAGAGGTTGGCGGCGGCGTCGACATTGTCGGCGACGGCGAGCGTCTGGTAGATCGTCTCGATGCCGTATTTCTTGGCGTCGCGCGGGTTGTTGATCTCGGCGGCTTCGCCGTTGATCAGGATCTCGCCGCCATCGCGCTTGTAGGCGCCGGAGAGGATCTTGATCAGCGTCGACTTGCCGGCACCGTTATGGCCGAGCAGCGCCACGACCTCGCCGGGATAGAGGTCGATCGAGGCATTGTCCACGGCGTGGATGCCGCCGAAGGAGATGGAAACGTTCTTCATTTCCACGAGGGGCGTACGGGTGTCCGTCATTGGATGGGCTCCTCTTATTTGGCGCGGGCGCGGTAGACCGTGTCGAGCCAGACGGCGACGACAAGGACCATGCCCACCACGATGCGCTGGAACGGGGTATCGATGCCGACCAGCACCATGCCCGATTGCAGCGATTGCATGACGAGGGCGCCGAGCATGGCGCCTGCGATTGTGCCCATGCCGCCGCCGAGCGACGTGCCGCCGATGACGGCTGCGGCGATGGTGTAGAGCTCATCGAGCTCGCCCTGCGCGTTGGTCGCGGCATTAAGGCGGGCAGTGGAGATGGCGGCGGCGATGGCGCAGAGAATGCCCATCAGCGCGAAGATCTTTACCGTCACCCAGCGGGTCTTGATGCCGGCGAGTTCCGCCGCCTCCTGGTTGCCGCCGATGGCGAAGACATAGCGGCCGAAGCGCAGGCGCGTCGAGATGAAGGTCATCACGATGCCGACGACGATGGCGATCAGGACCGGGATGGCGATGCCGTGCGGGATGAACAGGCCACCGTCCGGCCAGGCGATGCCGTTGGCGTCGGCATATTTGCGGGCGATGGCGACGGGCCAGGGGTAGCTGTTGACGACGGCGATGGCGCCGAGCACCAGCGCGCAGCCTACGGCGGTGAGGAAATACTCCGCCCACATCGGGCGCTGCGGGAAGCCGAAGCGCTGGCGCTGTTTTCGCGAATTGATGATGGTGGCGACGATGGCGATGCAGGCGAGGATGCCGACGACCCAGCTCGCCGTGGCGCCGATCGAGCCCTCGGTGCCGCCGCCCATCAGGCGGAAGGTCGAATCCATCGGGGCGACCGTGCGGCCGCTGGTCACGAACCAGGTTGCGCCGCGCCAGACCAGCAGGCCGCCGAGCGTGACGATGAAGGAGGGCACGTTGAGGAAGGCGATGATGGAGCCGTGCAGCGCGCCGATGGCGGCGCCCAGCAGGATGCCGGCGAGAAGCGTCACGACCCAGATGGCGGGGTGGTTGAAGCCGAGCAGCTGCGGCAGCAGTTCGGCCTGCAGAACGCCCATGCTCATGCCCACGAAGCCGAGGATGGAACCGACGGACAGGTCGATGTTGCGCGTGACGATGACGAGCACCATGCCGGTCGCCATCACGGCGACGGAGGCGGTCTGGACGGAAAGGTTCCAGAGGTTGCGCGGCGTCAGGAACAGGCCGCCGGACAGGATGTTGAAGCCGATCCAGATGATCAGCATGGCGCCGATCATGCCGAGCAGGCGCGTGTCGATCTCGGTTGCGCGGAAGAAGCGCTTTACCGGGTTCTCGCTTGCCGATCGCGCGCGATTGGCTTGTGCGGTAGTCGTGATGTCGGCCATGGCTTTGCCGTCCCCCCACTTTGTTGACGTGTTCTTCGGGCGTGGTCTGAAGTTCAAGCGGGATGTCACGGAAAACCGGTTCCCACTTTTCCGCATCCCGCTTCGAGGATGTTCGCCGTCTTCATCCTCCGCCCGCTGCCCATCTTGCGCAAGCGCCGCAACGTTTGACGTTGCGGCGCCTGGCGATGGTCAGATCAGTACCGGATGGCGGCTACTCAGTTGCAGGCTGCGACCGAGCCGGCAGCAACGCCCTGGCAAGCCGTTTCCTTCGGGATCCAGCCTGCGTCGATGACGACGTTCAGGTTGTCCTTGGTGATCGGCAGCGGGGCGAGGAAGACCGACTTCATTTCGACGCCCTTCGGGCCGCCGTTGAAGGTGGTCACGCCTTCGATTTCGTCCATGGTCTTGCCGCTGGCGAGCGAGGCTGCGATTTCCGCAGCGCGCTTGCCGAGTTCACGGCTATCCTTCCAGACGGAAACGGTCTGGGTGCCGAGCGCCACGCGGTTCAGCGCGGCGTGGTCGGCGTCCTGGCCGGAGACCGGGACGGAGCCGGCGAGGCCCTGTGCCGTCAGCGCAGCGATTGCGCCGCCGGCCGTGCCGTCGTTCGAGGCGACGACCGCGTCGACCTTGTTGTCGTTCGCCGTCAGGAACTGTTCCATGTTCTTCTGGGCGTTTTCCGGCTTCCAGCCATCGGTATAGGCTTCGCCCACCGTCTTGATCTTGCCGGCGTCGATCGCTTCCTTCAGCACTTCCTGCTGGCCAGCGAAGAGGAAGTCGGCGTTCGGGTCGGACGAGGAGCCCTTGATGAAGACATAGTTGCCTTCCGGCTTCACCTTGAACACTTCGCGGGCCTGCATACGGCCGACTTCCTTGTTGTCGAAGGTGATGTAGAAGGCGGCCGGGTTTTCGATCAGGCGGTCGTAGCCGACGACCGGGATGCCTTCAGCAGCGGCCTTTTCGATGGCCGGGCCGATGGCTTCCGAATCCTGGGCGAGAACGATGATGGCGTTGGCGCCCTGGGCGATCAGCGATTCGACGTCCGTCAGCTGCTTTGCTGCGGAAGACTGAGCGTCAGCCGAGATGTACTTGTCGCCGGAGGCTTCGAGCGCTGCCTTGATGGCGGCTTCGTCGGTTTTCCAGCGCTCTTCCTGGAAGTTCGACCAGGAAACGCCGACCACGAGGTCCTTGGCGTGCGCAACGGAATGCAGGGAAACGATGATGGCAGCCCCTGCCATCAGCTTCAGAACGAACTTCATATTATCCTCCCAAGTGAATACCGGCCGCTTGGACGAACCTCCCGCCCTTTCAACGACCGGCCACGATAATACTGTCTCGATGCCCCTCCCGACGGTGCCGGGACTTTTTTCTCGACAGTCGAGAAAATAAATGTCAGAAGTTTTTCGGGCTGTCAACAAGGCATCGAGACCTTGATCGGCAGCACGACAGATGCTTTGGGAGGGGCATGTGTTGCAGCCTATGAAAACGAGTGGAACCCGGGGATGCTGACCAAGTCGAGCACGGAGCTTGTGCGTCAGCAGAACAGCGCGCTCGTGCTCGCCTCTCTGCGCCGGCATGGTCCGCTCGCGCACACCGATATTTCCCAGCATACCGGGCTCGCCTCGGCGACGGTTTCGGCGATTACCGCAGAGCTTGAAAAGGCCGATGTGCTGGAGCGCCGCGAGCAGCAGGCGTCTGCCTCGCGCGGCCGCCCTCGCGTCATCTTCGGTCAGCGGCGCGGGGCGGGTTATCTCGTCACGGTGCGCATCTCGTCCGATATCGTGCAATATTCGCTGGCCGACTATGCCGGCACGCTGATCGACCGGTTCGAAGAAGCGCGCAACCACGCCGACACCTCGACGCGGCCCTTTGCGGAGGCCTTCGTTGCCGCGCTGGAAAAGCTGGTGAGCCGCTCGCGCATAGAGCGGGGGCAGGTACTCGTCGTCTCCATCAGCAGCAAGGGGCTGGTCGATCCCGCCCTGGCGCGTCTCGTCTGGTCGCCGGTTTTTGGCGCGCAGCAGGTGGATTTCGCGGCGCTGCTGGAGCCGCATTGGCGGGCGAAAATCCTGCTCAGCAACGAGACGCTGCTCGTGGCACATGCCATGGCGCTGCGCATGGAAAAAGCGGGCGTGAAAAACCTGCAGGCCGTCGCGGCGCTGTCGCTCGGCCACAGCATCGGGCTTGGCATTGCGCGGTTCGATCGCTCCGGCGAACTCTCCGTCACCGCGCCGAATTTCGGGCACATGCTGAATTCATCGGACGGCAAATTGTGCCGCTGCGGCTCGCAGGGCTGCATCGAGGCGTCCGCCGGTTTCTACGGCATCCTGCGCACCGCCTTCGAAGTGCCGCCGGACACGATCCCGGCGAAGTTCGTGCCGCTTGCCGAGATGGACAAGATCGCGCTGCGCGCCCGCCAGGGCCACCGGATGTCGGAATATGCCTTCCGCCAGGCCGGTCTCGCGCTGGGGCAGGGGCTTTCACGCATGGTCAGCCTCTACGAAAACATGCCCATCGCCATCACCGGCCCCGGCACCCGCTATTTCGACCTCATCCAGCGCGGCCTGGAGGAGGGGCTGGCACAGTCGCAGCAGGTGCGCCTGCTCGGCGCACCGCCGATTTCGGTCGTGCCGGAAGAGGCGACCTTGGTGCTGGAGGGCCACTTTGCCCGTGCACTGGGGGAGATGGACCACGATATTATTGCGGCCAAGAGCGATGGGGATTGAGGGCAGGTGGGGAAAGCCCATTCCGGCTTTCCCGGTTTCCCAGGCGCCTCTCCTCCGTCATGCTCGGGTCGATTACGAGGGCCGCACAAAAAGACCGGGCGACGAAATCGCCCGGCCAGTTGCCTTGGGAGGAGGGTTCCATCAGGCGACGGAGATCTGGCGTTTTTCCTGTACGGATTTTACCGCGGCGTCGGCGAGGGCCAGGGCTGCGAGGCCATCGGCGCCGGACGGCGAGATGGTGGCGCCTTTTTCGATTGCCGCGATGAAGGCGGCGATTTCGTTGGCGTAGGCTTCCGTGTAGCGGGTCATGAAGAAGTCGTGCAGGGGCGGACGGGTGTAGCCGTCGCCGTTGGCGATTTCGATGGAGACCGGGCGCTGGTTTTCGGCGGCGACCATGCCCGTCGAGCCGTGCACCTCGATGCGCTGGTCGTAGCCGTAGGTGGCGCGCCGCGAATTGGAGATGACGGCCTGCTTGCCGGATTTTGTCTGGAGGATGACGGAGACGCTGTCATAGTCGCCCGCCTTGCCGATTTCCGGATCGACCAGAACCGCGGCGGTTGCCGAGACCGAGACGACCTCTTCGCCGAGCAGGAAACGTGCCATGTCGAAGTCATGGATCGTCATGTCGCGGAAGATGCCGCCGGAGCGCTTAATATAGTCGACCGGCGGGGCGCCGGGGTCGCGCGATGTGATGGTGACCATCTCGACGTCACCGATCTTGCCCTCGTCGATCGCCTTGCGCACGGCCATGAAATGCGGGTCGAAACGGCGGTTGAAGCCGACCATCAGCTTGCCCTTGGTGTCTTCCACCACCTTCATGCAGGCGCGCACGCGATCGACATCGAGGTCGATCGGCTTTTCGCAGAAGATCGCCTTGCCGGCGCGCGAAAAGCGCTCGATCAGGTCGGCATGGGTGTCGGTCGGCGTGCAGATCACGACGGCGTCGATGTCCTTGGCCGCCTCGATCGCCTCGATGGTGCGCACGTCGCAGCCGTATTGCTTGGCGATGGCGTCGGCAGCCGCCGGGAAGGCATCGGCGACGGCCACGAGCACGGCGTCCGGATTGCCGGTCACGGCCTTGGCATGCACCTTGCCGATGCGGCCGGCGCCGAGAAGACCAAATCTTACAGTCATGTTGTCCTCATGTGAGCGATTAGCGAATAGGGAATAGCGAATGGGGAGCGGTTGTCGGCGAACTATTCGCTATTCGCCACGCCCTATTCGCTCATTTAACTACGTCTTGCGCTTCTTCTGGCGGTAGACGTCGACGACGACGGCGGCCACGATGATCACGCCCTTGACGATTTCCTGGTAGAAAGCATCGACGCGCAGGAAGGTAAAGCCCGATGTCATGACGCCGAGGATGACGGTGCCGATGACCGTGCCGGTGATGCGCCCGACGCCGCCTGCAAGCGAGGTGCCGCCGATGACGGTCGCCGCGATGGCGTCGAGTTCGTACATCACGCCCATGCCGGCCTGGGCGGTCTGGGCGCGGGCCGCGGTGACGACGCCTGCAAGACCGGCCAGCGCGCCGGCGATGGCATAGACCTTCACCAGATGCGATTCGACATTGATGCCGGAGACGCGGGCGGCCTGCACATTCGCGCCGATCGCATAGGTGAACTTGCCGTAGCGGGTGTAGCGCAGCGCGATGTGGAAGATGACGGCGACGACAAGGAAGATGACGACGGGCCAGATGCCGGTGCCGATGAAGCTGAACTGGTCGGTGAGGCCCGAGACCGGTTGGCCCTTGGTGTACCACTTGGAAATGCCGCGCGCCGAGACCATCATGCCGAGCGTGGCGATGAAGGGCGGGATCTTGGTCTTGGCGATGAGCTGGCCGTTGATGAAGCCGGCGAGCAGCCCGACGCCGATGCCGAGCGCGACAGGCACGATGACGGGCATGTCGGTCAGCGAGGGATAGAGCGCGCGCGGCCAGGTGGAGGACTGCGCGAGGCTGGCGGAGAACATGGCGGTCATGCCGACCACCGAGCCGGAGGACAGATCGATGCCGCCCGTGATGATGACCTGCGTGACGCCGACGGCGATGATACCGATGACGGAGACCTGCAGGATGATGATCGTCAGGCGCTGCGTGTTCATCAGGAAGCTCTGGCCGACAAAAATCCAGCCGAGGATTTCGTAGACCAGCGCGATGCCGATGAGGACGAGAAAGATGCTGAGTTCCGGCGGGAGCCGGCGGGCAGATTTCTGCGCGGCGACCTGGGCTTGCGCTGCGGAATTCGTGCTCATGATTACCTCCCTTGTGGCCGCTCGGCGGCCCAAAAACTTACTGGGCAGCCAGTTCCATCACCGCGACCTGCGTGGCGTCCGCGCGGTCGAGGATGCCGGTGACGCGGCCCTCGTGCATGACCATCACGCGGTCGCTCATGCCGAGCACTTCCGGCATTTCCGACGAGATCATGATGACGGCGACGCCGTCGCGGGCGAGTTCGGTGACGAAGCGGTGGATTTCCGCCTTGGCGCCGACATCGATGCCGCGGGTCGGCTCGTCGAGGATGAGGATGCGCGGATGGGTGAGCAGCCAGCGGCCGATCAGCACCTTCTGCTGGTTGCCGCCCGACAGGTTCTCGATGCGCTCCGACAGGTTCGGCGTCTTGACGCGCAGCTTCTTGCTCATCTCCTCGCAGACCTTGGTCAGCGCGCCCTCGGAAACGAAGCCGTTCTTCACGAACTTGTCCTGAAGCACGGCGATCTGCATGTTTTCCAGCACGTCGAGGATCAGCAGACAGCCGGTCTCCTTGCGGTCTTCCGTGAGGAAGGCCATGCGGTTGCGGATCGCGGTGTTCGGGCTGTCGATGGTAACCTTTTTGCCGTTGATCTCGATCGTGCCCGACGTGGCCGGCGTCACGCCGAAGATCGTCTCGGCAACATTCGAGCGGCCGGAGCCGACGAGGCCGGCAAGGCCCAGGATTTCGCCTGCGCGCACATCGAAGGAGACGTCGTGGAAGACGCCCTTGAGCGAGAGATTCTTGACCGACAGCACGACGTCGCCGATCGGCACCTCTTCCTTGGGGAACATCTGGGTGATCTCGCGGCCGACCATCATGCGGATGATGTCGTCGCGGGTCACGTCGGTGGAGGCATGCGTGCCGATATACTTGCCGTCGCGGAACACCGAGAATTCATCGGCGATCTCGAACAGCTCGTTCATCTTGTGGGTAATGTAGACGATGCCGATGCCCTGCGAACGAAGGTCGCGGATGATGGTGAAGAGGTGCTCCACCTCGCGCTCGGTCAGCGCCGAGGTCGGCTCGTCCATGATCAGCACGTCGGATTCGTAGGAGACGGCCTTGGCGATCTCGACCATCTGGCGGTTGGCGACCGAAAGGTCGCGCACCTGCACTTCCGGGTCCATCACGATGTTGAGACGCTTGAAGAGTTCTGCCGTCTTGCGGTGCATCTCGCCGTGGTCGACGAAGCCGAAGCGGTTCTTCGGCTCGCGGCGGATCCAGATGTTTTCCGCCACCGTCATGAACGGCATCAGGTTCAGTTCCTGATGGATCATGGCGATGCCGTTTTCCAGCGCATCGAGCGGCGAGCCGAGCCGGATCTTCTGGCCCTTCAGCAGCACCTCGCCCTGGTCCGGCGTGTAGATGCCGGCGAGGATCTTCATCAGCGTGGATTTGCCTGCGCCGTTTTCGCCCATCAGGGCATGCACGGTGCCGCGCTTCAGCTTGAACTGGACGTCGTCGAGGGCGACGACGCCGGGGAATTCCTTGCGGACACCTTCCGCGGACAAGAGATATTCGGCATTCGGAATGGCGCCGCTGGCACGAACCGCGGCCATGGTGGTCGGACTGACCATCGTCCCCTCCCTTGCAACCTGAAACGGGTCGGACGCGCGCACGCCTGCGTGCGCGCGTCCATAACAGTCTAGCCGTTCTTGCTTGACCGGCGAGAGCCGATCAGTTCTTCGACTGGAAGTCGGCGATGTTGGCCGGGGTCACGAGCTGGAAGGGGATGTAGACCTTCGTCTCGACCTTTTCGCCCCTGGCGAGCTTCAGCGCGGCATCGACCGAGCCCTTGCCCTGGCCGGCGGCATCCTGGAACACCGTCACGTCGAGGTCGCCCGCAGCCATGGCGGCGAGTGCGTCCTGCGTGGCATCGACACCGGCGACGACGACGCTGTCCATCGAGCGGCCGGCGGCCTTCAGCGCCTGGATGGCGCCGATCGCCATTTCATCGTTGTTGGAGATGACGGCGTCGAATTCCAGGCCGGCGGAGAGCCAGTTGGTCATGAGGTCGGAGCCCTGGGTACGCGACCAGTTGGCGGTCTGCTCCTCGACGATTTCGAGGCCCTTGCACTCGTCGGTCGCAATCACGTCCTTGACGTCCTGCGTGCGCATGCGGGCGGCCTGGTTGGAAAGCTCGCCCATCATGACGACGACCTTGCCCTTGCCGTTGAGGAGCCGGCAGACTTCCTTGGTTTCCAGCGTGCCGGATTCCATTTCATTGGACGCGACGAAGGCCTGCTTTTCCGGCAGTTCGTTGACGTTCACCGGCTCGCGGTTGACGTAGACGAGCGCGATACCGGCATCCGCGGCAGCCTTGGACATGGCGGCGGTGGCGTCGGTATCGACCGGGTTGACGATGATGGCGCTGACGCCGGAAGCGATGAAGTTCTGGATCTGGCTCTGCTGCTTGGCGACGTCGTTCTGTGCGTCCTCGATCTGCAGTTCGACGCCGTCGAGCGTCTTGGCATAGTCGGACATGCCGTTGCGCAGGACGGTCAGGAAGTTGTCGTCGAACTGCGCCATCGTCACGCCGATCGTCTCGGCATGGGCGGCGGTGGACATCATGACGGCGAGTGCCGAGCCAAGAATGAATTTTTTCATGTCGTTCTCCTCCTCAACGTGGTGTCCGGTCGCACCACAGACTGATCCGGATGGCGCGCCCTTGCGGGTGGCCTACCCTTGCTCCTCCCGGGAGGCAGGGGTCAAAACAGAATAAACAAACCGCGAATTCCGTCTTACGGAATGTTTATTCCATTTTCTGCGGAGAACGTCAAGCCTGTTCCATTTTTTCCGATGCGCGATTCATCCCGCTTGGGGAAAAGTGCCGGCGGAGCGCCCGCCGGCACCCGGTTTTCAGATGTTTTCACGCAGGAAGGCAACGCTTTCGGAGACCACTGCCTGCGGGTCTCCAACGTCGTGCACGGCTGGCGAGAAGGGCTCGAAGGAGAGCGGGCCGGTGTAGCCTCCAGCGTGCAAGGCCTTGATCTGGCTGATATTTCCAAGCCGATCCGCCGGGCCGACGAGAACGCGGTGGCCATCACGCATGTCTGAAACGGAGACGGCGGGGTCCTCGACGCCGGAAATATGGACGAGGCCGGTGAGGTCGGCGAAGAGGTCGGGCTCGCCGGCCAGGTGATGATGGAACGTGTCGTGCACCAGACGGAATGTCTGTTCCCCGCCGGCGGCCTTGATGGCCTCCACGGCCTCGCGCTTGGAGCGCAGCGAGCAGATCTCGAAGCCGAGCGGCTCGACGAGGCCGATGATGCCGGCGGCATCCAGCAGGGGTTTCAGTGCGGTCAGTGCTTCCCGGAGGCTCGCCTGCCGCTCGCCATCCGCCTGGCCGGTACCGTCGTTCTTCGGCACGAGAACGAGCGCGCGGGCGTCGCAGGCGCTCGCATAGTCGATGAGCTCCTTGGCTTCTGTGGCGCGGGCCGGTGTCCATTCGTTAAAGCGCTGGAGGGCGTTGATCGAAATGATGGTGACGCCATGGCGCTCGGCAAGCGCCTTCACCTCGTCCGGCGTCGTGCCGTCAAGAATGGCGTTGCCGTCAAGGTCGTTGCGGATTTCGACGGCCGTCATGCCAAGGGAAACGGCAAGGGCGAAGAAGGCGTCGAGCGTCAGCGCGGGCGCCGTCATGTGGTTGAGGGCGAAAGTCAGGGCGGGCATGGAATGGGTCCTCCGGTCTTCGAGGCGGCGATCGGGCGGCCTCGCATGCACGCATGAGGATCGGGAAGGGTTTTGCTGGCGTCAAAGCCGAAGGTCGCAGATGCGCCCTCATCGCTGAAAGATTAGCGGCGCGCGTGAGGGAAAACCATCATTTCCACTTCAGATATTTTCCGGCGTGAAGATATCGAACGGCAGGAAGGTCTGGCCGGGAACCGCGCTCCCACCCTTCTCGATGGCGGTGATCATCAGCGTGACGAGTTCGCGACAAAGTGCTGCGAGCGGCGTGTGGATGGCCATGGTGACCACGTCGTCGGCAAGCCCGGCCTTCGATTCCGGAGTCAACTCGTTGACGATCAACTGCACCTTTCCCGCATAACCCTCTTCCCGCACAGCGGAAATCGCCCCCTCCATGCCGCCGCCGGCGACATAGAGGCCGACCAGATCGGGATGCTGCGCCAGCAGGTTGGCGGTCGCCTCGTGGGTGATTTCACTCGTGTCGAGGTTGACCAGCGTGTCGAGCACCTCGAAACCTTCGCCCTTCTCGCGGAAGAAGGAGCGGAAGCCGATCTCGCGCAGTTCATGGCCGTGGAAGCGATGGCTGCCGACGAAGATCGCCACCTTGCCGGGGCGCTTGGCGCCCTTGGCGATCATCCACGCGGCGGTGCGCCCGACCTTCATATTGTTGAGGCCGATATAGCCCTGGCGCACATCCATGGCGAAGTCGGAGAGCAGGCAGAACAGCGGAATGCCGCGGCTTTTCAGGTCTTCTACCATGGTCGTGGTCGCCGGATAGTCTGGTGCAACGACGGCGAGCGCCTGATTGCGGGTCGAGAGCTGGCGCAGCATTTCGGCCATCGCGGCCGGCGTCTGCGTGGGGATGAAATCGATCTGCGGCACGATGCGCGCGGTGGTGCAGGCATTGCAGGCGATTTCGATCTCGCGGGCAAAATTCTGATAAAATGCCTGGTTGGGGCGCTGGAAGCTGAAGCCCAGCCGATATTGCGGCAGGTCCTCGAAGACGCGCTGCCGGATGAGGCCGAGCGCGTGATAGCCGATCGCATTGGCGGCATCGTAGACCCGGCGCGCCGTCTCCTCGCGCACCTTGTGGCGGCCGTTCAGCACGCGGTCGACGGTCGCGACGCTGACGCCGGCCGCGTTGGCGAGATCCGTAATGGTCGGCCGCGATGCCATGTTCCCCTCCGTGAAATCTTTCCATCATAATCGAATGATGGTAAATGATAGGATTTGACGCATTCTATCATGGCAGGATTGAGAGATGCAAGCATCGGTATTATCGTTTGCCCATCAGATGGAGGAGACGGGCGATGAAGCCGACGAAGCGGGACTACAGCCTTCTTGGCCGCGATGCCGAGGCGGCCGTGGCAAACGGCCTTGCCGCGGCCGAGTGGTATCACACCGACATCCCGCGCAAGGAGATGAAGGCGCTGATGCAGCGCAGCGACGGACCGGCGATCCGCGACACGGCGATCTGGCTCGGCGCGATGCTCGTCACCGGCGCTCTCGGCATCTGGTTCTGGGGAACCTGGTGGGCTCTGCCGTTCTTCCTGGTCTATGGCGTGCTCTACGGTTCGGCGTCCGATTCCCGCTGGCACGAATGCGGCCACGGCACGGCCTTCAAGACGATGTGGATGAACGACGCCGTCTACCAGATCGCCTGCTTCATGATCATGCGCAATCCGGTGACCTGGCGCTGGAGCCACACCCGCCACCACACGGACACGGTCATCGTCGGCCGCGATCCCGAAATCGCCGTCATGCGTCCGCCGGATCTTTTGCGCCTCGTGCTCAATTTTTTCGGCCTGCTCGACGCCTGGCATGCCGTTATCGATATGGTGCTCAATGCTTCCGGCGTAATGAGCGCTGCCGAAAAAACCTTCATTCCCGAATCGGAACAGCCGAAGGCGATCCGCGTCGCCCGCATCTGGCTGGCGATCTATCTCGCGACCATCGCCCTCTGTTTCGCCACCGGCTCGATCCTGCCGGCTATGCTGATCGGCCTGCCGCGGCTCTACGGCGCCTGGCACCATGTGCTGACCGGCCTGCTCCAGCACGGCGGCCTCGCCGACAATGTCACCGACCACCGGCTGAACAGCCGCACGGTCTACATGAACCCCTTCAGCCGCTTCATCTATTGGAACATGAATTACCATGTGGAGCACCACATGTTCCCGATGGTGCCCTATCACGCGCTGCCGCGGCTGCACGCCATGATCAAGCACGACCTGCCGGCGCCGAACCCGTCCATGTGGCACGGCTACAAGGAAATGCTGCCGGCCTTCCTGCGGCAGCTGCGCAACGAGGACTACTTTCTGAAGCGCGACCTACCGATGACGGCCCGGCCCTACAAGGAAGAGTTCCACGCAGAACCGGCCGTCGCGGCCGCCGAATAACCCCCAAGTCTTTGGAGGAGACAACCATGAGCGACACCTGGATCGAGGTCTGCGCAGCGGACGAAATCGACGAGGAGGATGTCATCCGCTTCGACCATGCGGGCCGCACCTTCGCGGTCTATCGCAGCCCGGAGGACACCTATCACGCCACCGACGGGCTCTGCACCCACGAGAAAATCCATCTCGCCGATGGCCTCGTGATGGACCACGTCATCGAATGTCCCAAGCACAACGGCCGGTTCAACTACAAGACTGGCGAGGCCAAGGGCGCACCCGTCTGCGTCGACCTGAAAACCTATCCGGTCAAGGTCGAAGGCGGCACCGTCTTCATCGGTCTGTAAGGAGCCCGTCATGGCAGATTTCATCATCGTCGGCACCGGCGAATGCGGCGCCCGCGCAGCTTTCGCGCTGCGCGAGAAGGGTTTCGACGGCACGATCACGCTGATCGGCAGCGAGATGCATCTGCCCTATGAGCGCCCGCCGCTCTCCAAGGAGGCGCTCGTCGCAGGCGCCGGCCCAAAGCTCGTGGCGGATGCGGAGCGTTATGCGGAGGCGCGGATCGATGTGTTCACCGGCCGGACGGTGTCCGAGATCGACTGTGCCGGAAAACGCATCGTGCTCGGCGACGGCTCCGCACTTGCGTATGACAAGCTGCTGCTCACGACCGGTGCCCGGCCACGAGCCTTGCCGGGCGCGCCCTATGCCGGGGGGCGAATCGTTGCGTTACGCAGCCATGACGATGCCGCGGCCATTCGCGCGCATCTAGTCAATGGCAGCCATATCGCCATCCTTGGCGGTGGCTTCGTCGGCCTGGAGCTTGCGGCGAGCGCCCGCAAGCTTGGGGCGACGGTGACGCTGGTCGAGGGGCTGCCCCGCGTGCTGACGCGCGGCGTGCCGGCCGAGATCGCCGCGATCGTGGCGGAGCGCCATGCGGCGGAGGGCGTCGAGATCCTCTGCGGCGCCAAGGTGGCGGGTGTCGAGGACTTGCCGGGCGAGGTTCGCATCGCGCTTGAGGACGGACGCGTCGTCTCGGCAAATCTTCTCATCGTCGGCATCGGCGCGGTGCCGAATACGGAACTGGCGGAAGCGGCGGGTCTTGCGACGGAAAACGGCATCGCGGTCGACGGAATGCTGCGCACCTCCGATCCGGATATCTTCGCGGCCGGCGACTGCACATCCTATCCGCTACCGCTCTACGGTGAGCGCCGCATCCGGCTCGAATCCTGGCGCAATGCGCAGGAGCAGGGCGAGCTTGCAGCGGCCAACATGCTCGGCGGTGTGGAAACCCATTCCGCCGTGCCGTGGTTCTGGTCGGATCAATACGACATGACCTTGCAGATCGCAGGCCTCGCCGATGGCGCGGTCACGACGGTTCGGCGCGACATGGGCGAGGGGGCGTTCATCCTGTTCCATCTCGATGCCGAGGGCCGTCTGATCGCCGCAAGCGGCATCGGGCCGGGCAATGCGGTGGCGCGCGATATCCGCCTTGCGGAAATGCTGATCGCCGCGCGCGCCCATCCCGATCCGGCCGAGCTTGCCGCGCCGGAAACCAAACTCAAGAAACTGCTTGCCGCCTGAACCCTGGAGATCACCGTGAAGAACAAGAGACCGACCGTCGCCGACCTTCAGGCGATGAAGGGCAAGCGCCAACTCACCATGCTGCGCGTCGTGACGCTGGAGGAGGCTGCCGCTGCCGAACAGGCGGGCATCGACCTCGTCTCCTTGCCGCCCGCGCTGTTGGGACCCGCCTTTCGCGAGGCGGCGCCTACGGTCTTCGCCTTTCCCGGCCTCGAATATGGCGATTTCGTCACCGCGGACGACTATCTGCGCGGCGCCTTCCAGGTGATGAAGGCGGGCGGCGATGCGGTCTATTGCGCGGCCGGCCTTTCCACCGTCCGGCGGCTGCGCGAGGAGGGCATCCCGGTCTGCGGCCATGTCGGGCTCATCCCTTCGAAGGCGACGTGGACGGGCGGCTTCAAGGCGGTCGGCAAGACGGTGGCGAGTGCGCTGGAAATCTGGCGGCAGGTAAAGGCGCTGGAAGAGGCCGGCGCCTTTGCCGCCGAAATCGAGGTCGTGCCGGGCGAGGTTGCGGCTGCGATCAGCGCGAAGACGTCGCTCCTCATGCTCTCGATGGGCGCCGGCACAGGCTGCGATGCGCAATATCTCTTTGCCGACGATGTGCTTGGCCAGAACCGCGGCCATTATCCGCGCCATGCCAAGGTCTATCGCAATTTCGCGGCCGAATATGACCGGCTCCAGCACGAGCGCATCGCCGCCTTCCGCGAATATGCGGAGGACGTGCGCTCCGGCGCCTATCCGGAGAAGGGGCACCTCGTCGGCATCGAGCCCTCGGAGCTTGCCGCTTTCCTCGATCGTCTCGATGCCTGAAAAGCCGGTTTCCCCGCGCGGAAAAACCGCCTATAGACGGGCGAAGGCGTGAGGAGACGTTCATGAAAATCATCGATACCGACCATCCGTTCTACCGTCCGCTCTGGCGGCGGCTGCTTCTGGTCGGGGTCTGTGCCGCATGGACGGGCGTGGAATATTATAATGGCGAGCAGACCTGGGGCACGATCTTCCTCGTCGTCACCGCCTATGCCTTTGCCAACCTCATCCTGTTCTTCAAGCCCTCCGATCCGGCCGCAAAGCCCCCGGAAGAGCAACCCAAGAGCTAGCGCGACAACCCTAAACTCTTCTCGACATTGATCCGCCGGATCGTCTCGTCGATCAGCATGTTGGCGATCTTCATGCGGAGGGTCGCGTTGTCGCGCAGGTCGGGCGGCACGCCGTCCGGGTGGTTTTCGCGCGCAAAGCTGCGGCGGCGGGCGAGCAGCTCGTCCACGCTTTCCTTGCCATGCAAGGCGAGGTCTTCCGCTACCTCTTCCGGCGCGATGCGCAGGAGATGCGGTGGTGGCTCGGGCGGCAACGGTTCCGGCTCCGGCGGCACGGGAGCAGGCTCTTCGTAGAGATCGAGATAGGCGGCGGCGGCCTGCGAGCCGGACACGAAGGTTCCGCCCATTCCCAGACCCGTAAAGCCGGAGGTCAGGCCGCGGATCTCGCCCGAGCCTTCTTCCTCAAGCTCTTCGTCTTCCTCCGCTTGGCGTGCCTCGGCCTTCAGCCTTTCCAGCACGGATTCGAAAACGGTCAGGCCGAACATCAAAAGTCTCCTCAGTCCGGAGAGAGCATCCGGCTGCGTTGCAGGATCAGATCATAGAGCAGTTTGGCGCTCGGCGGCAGCGCCCTGCCTTTGACGGAAATGAGGCTGTACGGCTTGATGTCAATCTCGAAATCGGTGTTCAGGATGCGCACGTCACCCGCCTGCGCGCCGACATCGGCGATGAAGACCGCCATGTCGCGGGCGACGGGGGCAATCGCATTCGAGCCGCAGACGATGGCGGTGGTGAGCAGGATCGACGAGGTGTTGACCACGGTGGAGGGAAGGGCGACGCCGGCAGCGATGAACAGTTCCTCGATGCGTCGGCGCAGAAGCGTGCCGGCCGGCTGGAAAACCCAGTCGTAATGCGGCAGGTCGGCGAGGCCGACGACGGGTTTTTCAAGAAGCGGATGGCCCTTGCGCACGATGAGACAGGCCTTTTCGATGCCGATCTCGGTGACGTTGAAGAGGCGCGGATTGAGATCGTCCGGCACGCGGGCGATGATGAAATCCTGCCGCGCCGCCAGCAACTCCCGGGCGAGCACGTTGCTCGTCTCGACGCGCACATTCACCTCGATGCCGGGATAGGCGGCGCTGACCTGCTGGATCGCCGGCACGGCAAGGCTGATCGCCGGCGCCGTCACCGAACCGAGGAAGACCGAGCCGCCGGTGCCGGATTTCAGCGCCGAAAGCTCGCGGTCCACCTCGCGCAGTTCGAGCAGAATGGTGCGTGCCCGGCGTGCGAAGGCGCGGCCGAAGGCCGTCAGCGCCACGCCGCGCGAGACGCGCTCGCACAACTGGGCCTTGAGGATCGTCTCCATTTCCGTCAGCATGCGGGAGGCGGCGGGCTGCGAGATGTTCAGCGCATCGGCTGCGGCGCTCACCTGCTTGTGCTCCTCGATCGCGACGATCATGCGCAGGTGGCTGAGCTTCAGGCCGCTGCGCAGCAGGCCGACGCCCTGCAGGTTGTCGGCGCTGTCATCGGAAAAGAGGCGTTCGTCGATATCGTCCTCCAAACGCATGGTTACTCCAATCCATAAAATAGTACATTTGCCCCATAATATATCAGTTCTGATATCGATTTAGAAGCTTATTGCATTTGACAGTTATGGCAATTCGTACGACCTTGCGCCAATGTGCGCTGGGGTCCTTGGGAGTGGGGACCGGCGGGTCTTGCGCCCGGCCAGTCTGGACCGTCGTCTGAATGCGACCCCGTCGCGCACAGAACAATGCCTGGCCGCAATATCGGCCAGTGCGCACAAGGGAGAGACCTTTCAATGAAAATGATCACTTCGCTTCTCGCCGCCGCCGCCATCAGCGTCGCGTCGTTCGTGGCGCCGTCCTTCGCCCAGGACAAGGGCATGGTCGGCATTTCCATGCCCACCAAGACCTCGACCCGCTGGATTTCCGACGGCGAGACGATGGAAAAGCTCTTCAAGGAAGCCGGCTACACGCCGGACCTGCAGTTTGCTGACGACGATATCCCGAACCAGCTCGCCCAGATCGAAAACATGGTCACCAAGGGTGCCAAGGTTCTCGTCATCGGCGCCATCGACGGCACGACGCTCTCCGACATTCTCCAGAAGTCGGCCGATGCCGGCGTGAAGGTCATCGCCTACGATCGCCTGATCCGCGATTCGGGCAATGTCGACTACTACGCCACCTTCGACAACTTCCAGGTCGGCGTTCTGCAGGCCACCAGCCTCGTCGACGGCCTCAAGGCGAAGTTCCCGGACACCAAGCCGTGGAACGTCGAGCTCTTCGGCGGTTCGCCGGACGACAACAACGCCTTCTTCTTCTATGACGGCGCAATGTCGGTCATCCAGCCGCTGATCGACAGCGGCGACATCGTCATCAAGTCCGGCCAGACCGGCATGGAAACCGTCGGCACGCTGCGTTGGGACGGTGCCGTGGCCCAGGCCCGCATGGAAAACCTGCTGTCCTCGACCTACACCGACGGCCGCGTCGATGGCGTTCTGTCGCCCTATGACGGTCTCTCGATCGGTATCCTGTCGGCCCTGAAGGGCGTCGGCTACGGCTCGGGCGACCAGCCGATGGCGATCGTCACCGGCCAGGACGCCGAACTGCCGTCCGTCAAGTCGATCCTCGCCGATGAACAGTATTCGACGGTCTTCAAGGACACGCGCGAACTGGCCAAGGTCACCGTCAGCATGGTCAACGCGATCCTCGAAGGCAAGGAGCCGGAAGTGAACGACACCAAGACCTATGACAATGGCGTCAAGGTCGTTCCGTCCTACCTCCTGAAGCCGGTTGCCGTCGACAAGTCCAATGCCGAGAAGATCCTCGTCACGGACTCGGCCTACTACACGGCCGACCAGCTGAAGAACTGATCGTTCTCCATTCTCCGGGGTTCGCGCCAAGCTGCGCGAACCCTCTTTTCTCCGGATCGCAGAGCGAATAGGCTCGGTTTACCGCCGCATGGTGGAGGACCGGCTGCTGGAAACTGATACATGAGCAAGACCCTTCTCGAAATGCGTGGCATCACGAAGACGTTTCCGGGCGTAAAGGCGCTCGACAACGTCAACCTGAAAGTCCGCGAAGGCGAGATTCACGCCCTTGTCGGCGAAAACGGCGCCGGCAAATCCACCCTCATGAAAGTGTTGAGCGGCGTCTATCCGGCCGGCTCCTATGAGGGCGAAATCCATTTCGACGGCGAAGTCCGCCGTTTCTCCACGATCTCCGACAGCGAGCATCTGGGCATCATCATCATTCACCAGGAGCTGGCGCTGGTGCCGCTTCTGTCGATTGCCGAAAACATCTTCCTCGGCAACGAGGTGGCGACCAACGGCATCATCGACTGGAAGCTCGCCTTCCGCCGCACGCAGGAACTGTTGAACAAGGTGGGCCTCAGGGAGCCGCCGGGCACGCTGATTACCGATATCGGCGTCGGCAAGCAGCAGCTCGTCGAGATCGCCAAGGCGCTCTCCAAGAAGGTGCGCCTGCTCATCCTCGACGAGCCGACCGCCTCGCTCAACGAGAAGGATTCCGATGCGCTGCTGAAGCTGCTCGTGGAGTTCCGCGCGCAGGGCATGACGTCGATCATCATCTCGCACAAGCTGAACGAGATCAAAAAGGTCGCCGACCAGATCACCATTCTGCGCGACGGCGGCACGGTGGAGACCCTCGACTGTCATCACGAGGATATTTCCGAAGACCGCATCATCAAGGGCATGGTCGGCCGCGAGATGGAAGACCGCTATCCGGCCCGCGAGCCGAAGATCGGCGAGACGCTGCTGGAAGTGAAGAACTGGAACGTCTTCCACCAGCACCACCGCGACCGGCAGTTCCTGCACAATATCAGCCTCAACGTGCGCGCCGGCGAAGTGGTCGGCATTGCCGGGCTGATGGGGGCGGGCCGCACCGAGACGGCGATGAGCATCTTCGGCAAGTCCTGGGGCCACAAGATCACCGGCGAGGTCGCGATGCGCGGCAAGCCGGTCGATGTCAGCACCATTCCCAAGGCGATCGATGCGGGCCTTGCCTATGTGACGGAAGATCGCAAGCATCTCGGCCTCGTGCTGATCGACAACATCATGCACAACACGACGCTCGCCAACCTCAAGGGCGTCTCCAAGGCGGCGGTGATCGACAATCACCAGGAGACCAAGGTCGCCTCCGGCTACCGCTCGCGGCTGCGCATCCGGTCCCACTCGATCTATCAGGAAGCGGTCAATCTTTCGGGCGGCAACCAGCAGAAGGTCGTGCTGTCGAAGTGGCTGTTCACCGATCCGCAGGTGCTGATCCTCGACGAGCCGACGCGCGGCATCGATGTCGGCGCGAAGTTCGAAATCTATACAATCATCAACCAGCTTGCCGCCGAGGGCAAGGGCATCCTCATGATCTCGTCGGAGATGCCGGAACTGCTCGGGACCTGCGATCGCATCTATGTCATGAACGAAGGACGCATCGTGGCCGAGCTCTCCAAGGCGGAAGCAAGCCAGGAATCCATCATGCGCGCCATCATGCGCTCCGGGGAGAAACACTGATGTCCACCGACACCGCGACAAAGACGACCCAGCCTTCGGTGGGGGAATACCTCAAGAAGAACATCCGCGAATATGGCCTCCTGGTCGCGCTCGTCGTGATCATGATCTTCTTCCAGGTCATCACCAACGGCGTGCTCTTCCGCCCGGTCAACATCACCAACCTGGTGCTGCAGAACTCGTTCATCGTCATCATGGCGCTCGGCATGCTGCTGATCATCGTGGCGGGGCATATCGACCTGTCGGTCGGCTCCATCGTCGCCTTCATCGGGGCGATATCGGCGATCATGCTGGTGAAATGGGGCGTACCGGCGATCATCGTCGTGCCGGCCTGCATTCTCGTCGGCGCGGCGATGGGCGCGGCACAGGGCTATTGGGTCGCCTACCAGAAGATCCCGTCCTTCATCGTCACGCTCGCCGGCATGCTCGTCTTCCGCGGCATGACCTATGTCGTGCTTGGCGGCCGCCCGGTCGGTCCGTTCCCCAAGGACTTCCAGATCCTCTCCACCGGTTTCGTGCCGGACTTCCTGTCGATCACCGACCCGGCAACCAGTCTTATCAAGAACTATTTCGCGCTCGTCGTGGTCATCCTGCTCGTCGGCTACGCCATCTATGCCGGCCTTCGCGAGCGCAGCCAGAACGCGCTGCATGAGACCGAGAACGAGCCCTTCGCCTTCTTCGCCGGGCAGATGGTCATCATCAGCGCGGTGGCGATCTTCCTTGGCTTCCAGCTTTCCACCTATCGCGGCCTGCCGAACGTTCTCGTCATCATGGGCC
Source organism: Shinella sp. GW835-FHT14H05 (assembly GCF_058793575.1). Classification (NCBI taxonomy): domain Bacteria; kingdom Pseudomonadati; phylum Pseudomonadota; class Alphaproteobacteria; order Hyphomicrobiales; family Rhizobiaceae; genus Shinella; species Shinella sp. GW835-FHT14H05. The sequence continues at coordinate 685,314 of NZ_JBXAFY010000001.1, forward strand.
TCCTGATCGTGCTCTATACGTTCGTCACGACGCGCACGACGATCGGCCGGCGTATCTATGCGATGGGCGGCAACGAGAAGGCGGCGAAGCTTTCGGGCATCAATACAGAGCGGCTGACCTTCTACACCTTCGTCAACATGGGCGCGCTTGCGGCACTCGCCGGCATGATCATCGCCGCCCGTCTCAACTCCGCGACCCCCAAGGCCGGCGTCGGCTTCGAGCTCGACGTCATCGCGGCCTGCTTCATCGGCGGCGCTTCGGCCTCCGGCGGCGTGGGCAAGATCACCGGCGCGGTCATCGGCGCCTTCATCATGGGCGTCATGAACAACGGCATGTCGATCATGGGTATCGGCATCGATTACCAGCAGCTCATCAAGGGCCTGGTGCTGCTCGCTGCCGTGTTCTTCGACGTCTACAACAAGAACAAGGGCTGACCGGAAACCGGCCAACCCTCCGCATTGCATGTGTCTCTGACGAGCCGCCGAGGCGGCCAGTGTGGTGGCGTCCGTCCACCGCAGGTGCGGAGCCTTGGCTAGAGCCGGCTCCAGGAAGGAAATGGAAATGCTGATTTCGCAGGTCGGAAATGCCGACGGTTCGATCACGGTCGTCGTGCGGGAAGAGGGCGGCCAGGGCCGCGCGGTGAAGGGTGCGGCAAGCGTCTATGCGCTCGCCATGGAAGCGGCCAATGGCGGCCAGTCGCTCAAAGCTGTCATCGATGCCAAGGGGCTGGGCGACGAGGTCGATCTGGAAGAGGCCTACGCCGATGGCCGGCTGCTGTCGCCGATCACCCATCCGGACGCCGCCCACCTGCACCTGACCGGCACGGGCCTTACCCATCTCGGCTCTGCTGCAACACGCGATTCCATGCACAAGAAGACGACGGAAGCGGCCGAAGAGACGCTGACGGATTCCATGAAGATGTTCCGCATGGGCCTCGAAAACGGCAAGCCGAAAGCCGGCGAGAAGGGCGTGCAGCCGGAATGGTTCTACAAGGGCAACGGCTCGCAGGCCGTTGCACCGGGTGCTGCGCTCACCTCGCCCTCCTTCGCGCTCGATGGCGGCGAGGAGCCGGAAATGGCCGGTATCTATATCATCGCGGCTGATGGCTCGCCGTTCCGCATTGGCTTTGCCGTCTCGAACGAATTCTCCGACCACGTGACGGAGCGCATCAACTATCTGTACCTCGCCCATTCGAAACTGCGCCCGGCGAGCTTCGGCCCGGAAATCCGCGTCGGCGCAGCGCCCGAGGATATCCGCGGCTTCTCGCGCATCCTGCGTGGCGGCGCGGTCCTGTGGGAAAAGCCGTTCGTGTCCGGCGAGGCGAACATGTCCCACACTTTCGCCAACCTCGAATACCACCACTTCAAATACGGCCTGTTCCGCGCGCCGGGTGATGTGCATGTCCACATGTTCGGCACGGCGACGCTGTCCTTCGGCGACGGCATCCGCACGGAAGAGGGCGACGTGTTCGAGATCGGCGCCGACGGTTTTGGCCTGCCGCTGCGCAATCCGCTGGCGATCGCCAAGGAAGACGAGATCGAAATCCGCCAATTGTAATCGATGCGACGGCCGCTCGGCCGCCATGACACACAGGAGGCTCGACAGCCCATGACCATCCACCAGAACCTGATTGCCGGCGAATGGGTCGGCTCGGACGCGATCCGCAACATCAACCCGTCGAACACCGACGATGTGGTGGGCGAATATGCCCGCGCTTCCGTCGAGGACACGAAAGCCGCAATCGCTGCGGCAAAGGCGGCTTTCCCGGCCTGGTCGCGCTCCGGCATCCTTGAGCGCCACGCCATCCTGCGTAAGACCGCCGACGAGATCCTCGCCCGCAAGGACGAACTCGGCCGGCTGCTGTCGCGCGAGGAGGGCAAGACGCTTGCCGAAGGCATCGGCGAGACGGTGCGCGCCGGCCAGATCTTCGACTTCTTCGCAGGCGAGTGCCTTCGGCTTGCCGGCGAGGTGCTGCCCTCGGTGCGTCCGAATATCGGCGTCGAGATTACCCGCGAGCCGGTCGGCGTCGTCGGCATCATCACGCCGTGGAATTTCCCGATCGCCATCCCGGCCTGGAAGATCGCGCCGGCGCTCTGCTACGGCAACACGGTGGTCTTCAAGCCGGCCGAACTGGTGCCGGGCTGCTCCTGGGCGATCGTCGATATCCTCGTGCGCGCCGGCCTTCCGAAGGGCGTGCTGAACCTCGTCATGGGCAAGGGCTCCGTCGTCGGCCAGACCATGCTCGACAGCCCGGACGTGCACGCCATCACGTTTACCGGCTCGACCGGCACGGGCAAGCGTGTCGCATCCGCGTCCGTCGAGCATAACCGCAAGTACCAGCTCGAAATGGGCGGCAAGAACCCCTTCGTCGTTCTCGACGATGCAGACCTCACCGTCGCGGTCGAGGCGGCCGTCAACTCGGCCTTCTTCTCGACTGGCCAGCGCTGCACGGCCTCGTCGCGCGTCATCGTCACCGAAGGCATTCACGACCGTTTCGTCGCCGCCGTTGGTGAGCGGCTGAAGAGCGTCGTCGTCGACGATGCCCTCAAGGCCGGCACGCATATTGGCCCGGTGGTCGATGAGAGCCAGCTCAAGCAGGACACCGACTATATCGAGATCGGTCAGAAGGAAGGCGCCAGGCTCGCCTTCGGCGGCGAACTGCTGAAGCGGGACACACCCGGCTTCTATCTCGCGCCCGCCCTCTTCACCGAGGCGACGAACGATATGCGTATCTCGCGTGAAGAAATCTTCGGTCCGGTCGCCGCGGTCATCCGCGTCAAGGACTACGAGGAGGCACTCGCCATAGCCAACGACACGCCGTTCGGCCTCTCCTCCGGCATCGCGACGACGAGCTTGAAGCATGCGACGCATTTCAAGCGCAATGCGGAGGCCGGCATGGTGATGGTGAACCTGCCGACGGCGGGCGTCGATTTCCATGTGCCGTTCGGTGGCCGCAAGGGCTCGTCGCACGGCTCGCGCGAGCAGGGCAAATACGCCAACGAATTCTACACAACCGTCAAGACCGCCTACACGCTGGCGTGAGGCAAAGGCCGCCCGGTTTTTCGGGGCAGGCCCTTCAAGGACTGAGAGACATGAAGAAGAAAGCGGAATGGCCGCGCAAGCTGAGATCGCAGGAATGGTACGGCGGCACCAGCCGTGATGTGATCTATCACCGTGGCTGGATGAAGAACCAGGGCTATCCGCACGACCTGTTCGACGGTCGCCCGGTGATCGGCATCCTCAACACCTGGTCGGATATGACGCCGTGCAACGGCCATCTGCGCGAACTCGCCGAAAAGGTGAAGGCGGGCATCTGGGAGGCCGGCGGCTTCCCGATGGAAGTGCCGGTGTTCTCGGCCTCCGAAAACACCTTCCGCCCGACCGCGATGATGTACCGCAACCTCGCGGCGCTCGCGATCGAGGAAACGATCCGCGGCCAGCCGATGGACGGTTGCGTGCTGATGGTCGGATGCGACAAGACCACGCCGTCGCTGATCATGGCGGCAGCCTCTGTCGACCTGCCGTCGATCGTCGTCACGGGCGGTCCGATGCTCAACGGCTATTTCCGCGGCGAGCGCGTCGGCTCCGGCACGCATCTGTGGAAGTTCTCCGAAATGGTGAAGGCCGGCGAGATGACGCAGGAAGAGTTCCTGGAGGCGGAAGCCTCGATGAGCCGTTCCTCCGGCACCTGCAACACCATGGGCACGGCGTCCACCATGGCCTCCATGGCAGAGGCGCTCGGCATGGCTTTGTCAGGCAATGCCGCCATTCCGGGCGTCGATTCCCGCCGCAAGGTCATGGCGCAGCTTACCGGCCGCCGTATCGTGCAGATGGTCAAGGACGACCTGAAGCCGTCCGACATCATGACGAAGCAAGCCTTCGAGAATGCCATCCGCACCAATGCGGCGATCGGCGGATCGACCAATGCCGTCATCCACCTGCTCGCCATGGCGGGCCGTGTCGGTATCGACCTGACGCTGGACGACTGGGACCGCTGCGGCCGCGACGTGCCGACCATCGTCAACCTGATGCCGTCAGGCAAATACCTGATGGAAGAGTTCTTCTATGCCGGCGGCCTGCCGGTCGTTCTCAAGCGTCTCGGCGAGGCCGGCCTCCTGCACAAGGATGCGATAACGGTCTCCGGCGAAACCGTCTGGGACGAGGTCAAGGACGTCGTCAACTGGAACGAGGACGTCATCCTTCCGGCCGAAAAGGCGCTGACGCAATCGGGCGGCATCGTCGTCGTGCGCGGCAATCTCGCGCCGAAGGGCGCGGTGCTGAAGCCGTCGGCCGCCTCGCCGCATCTTCTGACGCATCGGGGCAGGGCGGTCGTGTTCGAGGATATCGACGACTACAAGGCCAAGATCAACGACGACGCTCTCGACATCGACGAGACCTGCGTCATGGTCATGAAGAACTGTGGGCCGAAGGGTTATCCGGGCATGGCCGAGGTCGGGAATATGGGTCTTCCTCCGAAAGTGCTGAAGAAGGGCATCACCGACATGGTGCGCATCTCCGACGCGCGCATGTCGGGCACAGCCTACGGCACCGTCGTGCTGCACACCTCGCCGGAAGCCGCCGTCGGCGGGCCGCTTGCGGTGGTGAAGAACGGCGACATGATCGAGCTGGACGTGCCGAACCGCCGCCTGCACCTCGACATTTCCGAGGAGGAGCTGGCGCGCCGGCTTGCCGCCTGGACGCCAAACCATGACCTGCCTGCGTCGGGTTACGCCTGGCTGCACCAGCAGCATGTCCAGGGGGCCGATACCGGCGCCGATCTCGACTTCCTCAAGGGGTGTCGCGGCAGCGCGGTGGGCAAGGACAGCCACTGAGCTTTTTCGGGCGCGGCTTTGCAGGCCGCGCCCAATCTGTGCCGTTCTGGCACGGATTGGCCTGCTCTTCGGACCGAATGCAACCTTTCCTTTTCCTTTGCGGCCACCTGCCGTCCTGCGCGAGGAACCGCGGAGGTCATCTTCCCCTTCCATTTCACGATACCGGTCCACTCCCGGGTCGGTCGCTGAATGGGAGGTTTCCATGTTCAGAGCATCAGACGGTGTATCGATTCCAAAACTCTCCGCGGCCGTGCTGGTCGCGGCGGTTCTTGCCGTGCCGGTTCACGCGGCCGATCGCGGCAATCGGGGCGGCCTCGGCGTGGGTGTCGGTGTGAGCCTCGGTAGCGTGAAGGCCGGCGTCGATGCCCGGGTCGGCGGCAGCAAGGGTCTCGCCGATGCCAATGTCGGCGCGCGGGTAGGTGGCAGGAATGGCCTGAAGGCCGATGCCAAGGCGAATGTCGGCGGTGCCCGCGGGCTTGCCGATGCGGATGTGAAGGCCGGCCTCGGCGGGCGGGATGGCGTGAATGCCGGCGTCAGGGCCAATGTCGGCGGATCGCGCGGCCTTGCGGATGCGGACGTGCGGGCGACCGTTGGCGGGCGGGATGGCCTTGCGGCGGATGTCGGTGCCACGGTCGGCGGCCGCGGCCTGCTGGATGCCGATGTGGATGTCAGCCTCGGCGACGACGACGTGCTCGGCCGGCCGGACCGCCGCGAGCCGCGCTCGCTCGGCGATGACGACCGGCGCGGCGACCCGGATGACCGCACGGTCGTTCGCGAATTCTCACGGCTTTCCGGCAACGATCGCATGTAGCTCATCAAGCGCTGTCGCGGCGTTGACAGCGGCGGTTATGATGCCGCCCTCGTGAAACTCTGCCGCCTGCTCGAAACGGCGTCGCGTTAAAGCGATTGCACAAGCCCTTAAAGCGGATTCGATTTAAGGGCTTGTGCAGCAGATTCAGGGCGTTACGGCGCCCTTTGGGAATCCTGATTCAACTGCCGTCAGCTCTGGCTTTGCGATTGGCTCTGGCCGGACGTTTCCACCGTTATGGCAACGCTCATCGTTTCCGCCGCCGTGCCCACCACCATGCCGGAAATGGGGGCGGCGTCGGCATAGTCGAGGCCGCTGGACAGGCGGACATAGCGTGCGTCCGGGCAGATCTTGTTGGCCGCGTCGAAACCGACCCAGCCGAGCCCCTGCAGGTGCACCTCCGCCCAGGCATGGCTTGCCGTCTGCTCGGGCGTTTCCATCAGCAGGTAGCCGGAAATGTAGCGCGCCGGCAGGCCGAGCGAACGCGCGGCGGAGATGAAGATATGCGCGTGGTCCTGGCAGACACCCTGCTTCTTTTCCAGCGCCTCTTCGGCCGTGGTGTCGGAGGCGGTTTCGCCCGGCTTGTAGGCGACGGCCAGGTGGATTGCCTCCATGAGCGCGTGCATGCGCGCCAGTTCGTTTTCGCCGCTGGCGGCCTTGGCCAGTTCGTGGATCAGCGCGCCGGGCTTGGTCAGCGGCGTTTCGCGCAGATACAGCCAGAGCGGCACGAACCCCTGGTGCGGGCCGAAGACGCCGGCGCGGTCCTCCGTCTCCACCTCGCCCTCGGCGACGATGCGGATCGTCACCTGTTCGGCATTGGTGCTGACGAGGTCGACATGGTTGCCGAAGTGATCGGTGTAACCCGCCTCCAGGCGGGCGCCGTGCACTGTGGTCTTCCAGTCGCGCACGCGCTGGCCGGGCTGGGTCTTGGGCGTCAGCCGCAGCCGTTGCAGCGAATACTGCACCGGGTCGTCATAGTGATATTCCGTCGTGTGGCTGATCTTCAGTCGCATTGGTTGCCCCGTCAGCCTATCGGTAGAAGCGGTAGCCTTCGGAGATTTCCTCTCCGAGGCGGTTGTTGTGCACGATGAACTCCTCGATGAATTCATGGAGACCCTGTTCCATGATGTCGTCGATGTTGCGGCTCCTGAGCAGCATCAGCGTGGCGGAGGCCGTCTCGTGCGCCGCGTGGTTGTCGCCGTAGAGTTTTGCGAGATAACCGAGATTGCTGACGATCTTGTCGTAGCTATAGGCGAGCGAGCGCGGCATGCGGTCGTTGAGGATCAGGAAATCCGAGATGTTGGTCGCGGAATAGTCGCCGTCATAGACCCAGCTGTAGGAGCGGTGCGCCGAGACCGAGCGCAGGATCGATTCCCACTGCATGTTGTCGAGCGAGGAACCGACCTTGGCGATCGCCGGCAGGAGCACGTAATACTTCACGTCGAGGATGCGCGCGGTGTTGTCCGCCCGCTCGATGAAGGTGCCGATGCGCGAGAAATTGTAGATGTCGTCGCGCAGCATGGTGCCGTGGAAGGCACCGCGGATGAGGGCGGTGCAACGCTTGATCGTACCGATCACCTCCGGCATGTCGGCGGGCTTTACGCGTTTGGAGAGCGCCAGCTTCAGCTCGATCCAGCACTCGTTGGTTGCTTCCCAGGTCTCCCGCGTCAGCGCCGTCCGCACCATGCGGGCATTGTTGCGCGCCGATTCGATGCAGGACATCACGCTCGACGGGTTGGCGGGGTCGCGCAGCAGGTAGTCGATGGCGTCGGCGCCCGTGAGCTTGCCGTGCACCTCGTCGAAATCCTCGCGCACGCCGGCACTTTGCAGCACGCCGTCCCAGTCCTCGTCGCTGGAGCCGCTGCGCGTCAGCGCCATGCGCAGGCCCGCGTCGATGAGGCGGGCAATGTTTTCGCCCCGCTCGATGTAGCGGAACATCCAGTATAGGCCGTTTGCAGTTCTTCCCAGCATCGGCGTCAGTCCTCCAGTACCCAGGTGTCCTTCGTGCCGCCGCCCTGGCTGGAGTTCACCACCAGCGAGCCTTCTTTCAGCGCCACGCGGGTCAACCCGCCCGGAATGATCTTCACCTTGTCGGAAACGAGCACGTAGGGCCGGAGGTCGACGTGCCGGGGCGCGATGCCCTTGTTGACGAGGATGGGGACTGTGGAGAGCGACAGCGTCGGCTGCGCGATGTAGTTCGACGGCCGGGCCTTCAGCTTTTCGGCAAAGGCTGCGCATTCCTTCTTCGAGGCGGTCGGGCCGACGAGCATGCCGTAGCCGCCCGAGCCGTGCACCTCCTTGACGACGAGCTCTTCGAGATGTTCGAGCACATATTTCAGGCTGTCTTCTTCCGAGCAGCGCCAGGTCGGCACGTTTTCGAGCAGCGCCTTGCGGCCCGTATAGAACTCCACGATCTCCGGCATGTAGGAATAGATCGCCTTGTCGTCGCAAATTCCGGTGCCCGGCGCATTGGCGATCGTGATGTTGCCGGCCTTGTAGACGTCCATGATGCCGGGGATGCCGAGTGCGGAATCCGGCCGGAAGGTGAGGGGGTCGAGGAAATCGTCGTCGACGCGGCGGTAGAGCACGTCGATCGCCTCGTAGCCGCGGGTCGTGCGCATCTTCACCTTGCCATCGACGACGCGCAGGTCCGAGCCCTCGACCAGCTCCACGCCCATCATGTCGGCGAGGAAGGAATGTTCGTAATAGGCGGAATTGAAGATGCCGGGGGTCAGCACGGCGATGCGCGGCTTGCCGGAACAGCCGGGCGGCGCGAGGGAAGCGAGGCTCTGGCGCAGGGTCTTCGGATAGTCTTCCACCGGGCGCACCTTGTTCAGGTGGAACAGCTCCGGGAACATCTGCATCATGGTTTCCCGGTTTTCCAGCATGTAGCTGACGCCGGAGGGCGTGCGGGCATTGTCTTCCAGCACGTAGAACTGGTCTTCGCCGGTGCGCACGATATCGGTGCCGACGATGTGGGTATAGACGCCGCCCGGCGGCTTGAAGCCGATCATCTGCGGCAGGAAGGCGACATTGCGCTCGATCAGCTCGCGCGGCACGCGGCCGGCCTTGATGATCTCCTGCTTGTGGTAAATATCGTCGAGGAAGGCGTTGAGGGCGATGACCCGCTGTTCGATGCCCTGGGCGAGCCTGCGCCATTCTCGGCCGGAAATGATGCGGGGGATGATGTCGAAGGGGATGAGTTTTTCAGAACTGTCTTCGTGTCCGTAGACCGCGAAAGTGATGCCGGTTTTTCGAAAGAGGTTTTCGGCGTCCCTCGATTTGGCAATCAGGCGAGCCCGATCCTGCCCCTCGTACCAGTCATGGTAGTTTTCATATGGCTGCCGCGGGTTGGAGTCCGCGCTCATCATTTCGTCAAATGCCAAAGGCGTGTTCCCTATTTTTCGCCATTTGAGTACAACATCAGGGGCAATGCAAGAACCATGCTCAATTAGCGCTGAAGAATTCTCATACCGCTTTGAGCGCGGCTAAACCGGCCGGCAGGACGGTTTTCCGGTGTGACCGAACCGGCCGGTGCATTACCCGCGCCGGCGTCGTGCGCGCGATGTGCCGAAAACATGGGCAGATGCCGAAAAGCTGCACCGTCGCGCCTTTCGTTGAACCTAATCATCAAGGAAATTCCTTTGACCATCACGGGGGCGGCGCCTATCGCTCGCCCACCGATTGTCCTTCTGCCGGAAGTCCCATGTTCCTCGATCGCCTGGCTCCGGCCATCTTCGTCCTGCTCTGGTCGACCGGCTGGGTCGTCGCGAAGTTCGGCGCCATCGTCTCCGAGCCGCTGACCTTTCTCAGCATCCGCTATATCGCCGCCGCCATTCTCTTCGGCGGGCTGTGCGTCGTCTCGCGCGTCGCCTGGCCGCGCGACAGGCGCACGATCGTGCATGCCGTGGTCTCCGGCGCCTTCCTGCACGGGCTCTATCTCGGGGCGGTCTGGTGGGCGATCGGCGAGGGCGTGCCAGCGGCGCTCTCCTCCATCATTGCCGCACTCCAGCCGCTGATGACGGCTTTGGCCGCGCCCTATTTCATCGGCGAGCGGCTGAGCGGCACGCAGAAGGCGGGCCTCTGTCTCGGCTTCCTCGGCGTCCTGCTCGCGGTGCTGCCGAAATTCTTCGGGCAGGGGGCTGCGGAAATCCCGGCCTTCGCGCTTGTCATCAACATGCTCGGCATGGCCGCCGTCACCTATGGCACGATCTACCAGAAGCAATATCTGCCGACCGGGGACATCAGGGCGATCGCAACCCTGCAATATGCCGGGGCCTTGATCGTCACCGTGCCGCTTGCGCTGGGCCTCGAAAGCCTGCATGTCGATTTCGGCTGGGCCTTCGTCGCGGCGCTTGCCTGGTCGGTGCTCGGCATTTCGATGGGGGCGGTCCTGCTGCTGCTCTACCTGCTGCGCCGCGGCCAGGTTTCCCGTGCGGCGTCCCTCATCTATCTCGTGCCGCCGATCGCCGCCCTCCAGGCCGCCGCCATCTTCGGCGAGGAACTGACGATCCCGATGATTCTGGGCACGCTGATCGTCGTGGCGGGCGTCTACCTCACCAACCGCAAGGACCCCGCGCCCGCGGAGTGAACAAACGAAAACGGCGGGCCGAAGCCCGCCGTTTCCTCATTTCCTAACGCTGTGGCTTACGCCTGTTCGCGGCGCTGGCCTTCCGAACGACGCGGCTTGCCGCTCTGGTTCGGGCGGCCCTGGCCGTTGCCGGCGCCGTGGTTGCGGTTCTGGCGTTCGCCCTGCTTCTGCGGCGGGCGGTTGCCATGCGCGCGCTTGCCGGCTGCCGGTGCGCCGCCATCGGCCTGAGCACCTTCGCCGAACGGCTTACGCGCCGGACGCTGGCCTGCGCGACCCTGGCTAGCACGGTGGCCGCTGCCCGAGCGGGGCTTGCGCGACTTGCCGCCGGGGCCGGCGGTGATGACGGCAGGCGCTTCACCGCTTGCGACGGTGATCTGGATGCCCATCAGCTTTTCGATATCGCGCAGCAGGTGCGCTTCGTCCGGCGTGCAGAAGGCGATGGCGATGCCGTCGCGGCCGTTGCGGGCCGTGCGGCCGATGCGGTGGACATAGGCGTCCGGCACTTCCGGCAGGTCGTAGTTGTAGACGTGGGTGACGCCCGGAATGTCGATGCCGCGGGCAGCGACGTCGGTGGCGACCAGCACGCGGATTTCGCCGTCACGGAAGGCCTTGAGGGCGCGTTCGCGCTGGCCCTGGCTCTTGTTGCCGTGGATGGAGGCGGCCTTGAAGCCGATATGGTCGAGATGCTTCATCAGCTTCTCGGCGCCATGCTTGGTGCGCGAGAAGACGAGCGACAGGCCGTCCGGATTGTCGGTGAGCGTCTTGCGCAGGATCTGCGCCTTCTGGTCCTTGCCGGGAACGTGGTGGACATACTGTTCCACCTTGTCGGCAGCCTTGCCGGGGGGCGTGACTTCGACCTTCTTCGGGTTGACGAGATATTCGCCGGCAAGCTCGCCGATCAGCTTCGGCATGGTGGCCGAAAAGAGCAGCGTCTGGCGGTTCTTCGGCACCATCTTGGAGATCTTGCGCAGATCATGGATGAAGCCGAGGTCGAGCATCTGGTCGGCTTCGTCGAGCACGAGGTAGCGGGCCTGGGTCAACGTCACGGCCTTGCGGTTGACGAGGTCGAGCAGGCGGCCGGGCGTGGCGACGAGGATATCGGTGCCGCGCGAGAGCATCTCCGACTGCTTGTTGATGGAAGCGCCGCCGACGACGGTGACGACACGCAGCGGGGTCTTCTTCACGAAGTCGCGCAGGTTGTCGGCGATCTGGTTCACCAGCTCGCGGGTCGGCGCGAGGATGAGGGCGCGGATGTTGCGCGGGTCGGGACGACGGGTGTCGGCGAGAAGCTTTTCGATCATCGGCAGGCCGAAGGCGGCCGTCTTGCCGGTGCCGGTCTGGGCGAGGCCGATCAGGTCCGAGCCTTCCATGACGAGCGGGATGGCCTTTTCCTGGATCGGCGTTGCTTTTTCAAAACCGAGCGTGGTGAGCGTGTCGACGATGGTCTTCGAGAGGCCGAGGTCGTGGAAAGTGGTCAAGTCAAATACCTTTCGGGGCGCCAAACGACTTTTCCATAGGCAGTTCGGGACGCAAACCGCGTCACACTTTTGCTCGAACTGCTTTGGACCGGAATCGCACCATGCGCTTCCGGTTTCGTCTGGCGTCAAGAACCCCGCGTGAATTGGGAACTTGTGGGTTGGTTGGGTAGTCGTCTGCGCAGGCATCCGCAAATGGGAGGCGGATCGTTCTCTTGCGCTAGTCCTTCTCAGCATCCCGATATCGGGACATCTTTGGCTCGCTCACGCGGCGGCCGAAGGGCGACGCTGGGGCTCATGTCGTTGTTTTGCGTCGGAAAGTCAAGCCCTAGTTTTTCGCAGGTGCGAAAAGACCGGCCTCATTCCATGCGGAGATCGAAGTCGGCAGAGGCGCAGATCGCGCCGTTGATCAGGATCTCGATGCGGTGCGCGCCGGGGTAGTAGCGCCTGGTGGTGATCGCCCGGATCGCGTGGTCCTTGGCGATACTCTGGCTGCCGCCGGCCGGCAGGTCGAGCTGCTTCCACTTGAAGACCTTCGGCGCCAGCGTGCCGTTCGCCTTCACATGGTGGATCGCGTAGTCAATCATCAGTCGCTGCGGCGCGGCCTCGGCATTCGTCACGACGATCGAGAAGCCGAGCTTGTCGCCGAAGTCGACGACCGGTGTGGCGAGCGCCAGCGTGGCTTCGATACCCTTGGCGGCTGCGAAACCGAAATTGGCGAGCGCCTTCGCGTCGCCCTTCTTGAGCAGGGTGCGCGAGGCATGGCGCAGCAATTGCCGCCGCTCGGCCGAGGCGCCCGCGATATGCCGTTCGACGAAATCGGTGACGAGCGCCGGGTGGTCCTTGGCGATGTCGTTGAGGCTGTTGGCGACGGAGCGCCGCACATAGTCCTCCGGATCGTCCAGCAGGGCGACGAGGATCGGCAGGATCGGCTGCGGGTCCTTGACGAGCGCCGGCAGGCGCATCGCCCAGGGCAGGCGCGGGCGGGTGCCCTCGCTGGCAAGCCTTCGGACGTGGTGGTTGGGGTCGGCCGTCCAGCCGGAGATTTCCGCGAGCGCCCGGTCCTGTTCGGCATGGATGAAGCGGCGGATGCCGAACTCCGCGGTGAAATGCGGCGTCAGCGCCTTGAGCAGCGTCAGCGAGAGGTCGAAATGCTGGAGACCATGCTGGGCGGCGAACTGGTTGACCGGCAGCAACGCCCAGCCGGTCAGGCCGGGATTGCCATCCTGCGGCAGCGCCTTGCGCAGGATATCCGCCGCGGCGGCATAGTCGGCGGGCAGCGTCTCGGCCAGCGCATCCTTGATGCGCTCCGCGCGCTGCATCAGCTCCAGCGCCGCCATGCCGTCGGTTGCAAGGCGCGTGAAGCGAGCGGCGTCGAAATCCGGTGCTTGGCGGGAGAGATGGCCCGCCATGTCTTTCACCAGGCCGGGATGCAGCAGGTTTTTCAGCGGTTCGGCCACGGTCTTCTCCTGTCGTTTCGGGCACCCTAGCGGGCCTCTACGGCATGGCGATAGGGGTGCCATCGCCTTTCCAACAGCTTCGTGTCCCGCGCCACCCGGAACATGCGGCGGACCTGTTGCGTTGGGTCAATGCGCATCCTGGCCACAATCTTGCAGGATGCTTTCCTACGCAGATTCGTCTGCCTATCCATGAACCTCGCTACGGGAGTGAAACATGACCGCTACGACCTGGATTCTCGCCGCCGATGGCAATCAGGCCCGCCTGCTCAAGGGGGTAAACCTGCTGAAGGATGGCCAACAGAGCCCGGAGCAGGAAGTCTATCGCTCTGAGACGAAGAAGGCGCAGGACATCATGACGGACAAGCCCGGCCGCAGCCACTCGTCGGTCGGCCCCGGCCGCTCCGCCATGGAATATTCGAGTGACCCGGTGCGGGAGGAACAGCAGAAATTCACCGCCGAAGTCGCGGGCCGGATCGACGACTACGCCGCCGAAGGCGCCTTCGACCGGCTGGTCGTGTGCGCAGCACCCCAGACGCTGGGAGATCTGCGCAACAAGCTTTCGGATAAATCCCGCACGCTGACCATGGCCGAGATCGACAAGAACTTTTCCAACCTGCCGACGGAGAAACTGATCTCCTCCGTCCGCTCCATCATGTTCGACGCTTAAAAGTCGGTCGGAACGCCGCCCTCTTCCTTGCGCCTGGCGACGAACGCATCCAGTTCGTCCTCGATCGCCGGGTCGAGCGGCGGCCGTTCATAAGTGTTGAGCTTTTCCTTGAAGACCCGGTTGGCATGGTCGTAGGTGGTCGGCCGACCGGCTTCCGTCCAGGTCTCGAAATTGCGCCAGTCCGACAGGATCGGCGCATAGAAAGCAGTCTCATAGCGCGCCAGCGTGTGCGGCGTGCCGAAGAAATGCCCGCCGGGGCCGACATCGCGCACGGCATCGAGGCCGAGTGCATCGTCGCTGACATCGAGCGGCTGGAGATATTCCGCCACCATTTGCAGCATGTCGACGTCGAGGATGAACTTCTCGAAGGAGGCCGTAAGGCCGCCCTCGCTCCAGCCCGCCGAATGCATGATGAAATTGCCGCCGCCCTGGGTCAGTGCCCAGAGCGAGAAGGCGGATTCATAGGCCGCCTGTGCATCCAGCGTGTTGGAGGCATTGGTGTTCGAGGTGCGGTAGGGGATGTTGTATTTGCGGGCGAGCTGGCCACCGGCCACGACCGCCTTCATATATTCCGGCGTACCGAAGGCAGGCGCGCCGGTCTTCATGTCGACATTCGAGGTGAAGCCGCCATACATGACCGGCGCGCCGCGGCGCACCATCTGGGTGAAGGCAATGCCGGCCAGCGCTTCCGCATTCTGCTGCACGACCGCACCGGCGATCGTCACCGGCGCCATGGCGCCCGCGAGCGTGAACGGTGTCACCACCACGACCTGGTTGCGCGAGGACATTTCGATGATGCCTTGCAGCATCGGTCCGTCTAGGCGGAGCGGCGAGGAGGTGTTGATAATAGTGAACAGCGAGGGTTCGCGCTCCATCTGCTCCATGGAAATGCCGCGGCCGATGCGGGCGATCTCTATACCGTCGAGGTTGCGCTGCTTGCCCAGCGAATAGACGTGGAAGGCCTTGTCGGTCAGCTTCACCATGTCCGACAGGCAGTCGAGATGGCGGATCGAGGCGTGGATGTCGATCGGCTCGACGGGATAGCCGCCCGTCGTGTGGATGATGTCGTAGGACTGCGCGAGCTTCACCAGCTTGCGGAAATCCTCCTGGTTGCCGGCGCGCCTACCGCCGTCGCGATCGGCGACGAAGGGGGCCGAGGCGATCTGCGCGAAGACCAGGTTGTTGCCGCCGATCTCGACATTGCGGATCGGGTTGCGCGCATGCAGCGTGAAGGCCGGCGGCACGCTCGCCATCATGTCGAGGATGAGCCCGCGGTCGAAGCGCACGCGGTCGGTGCCCGAAGTCACGTCGGCGCCCGCCGCCTTCATGCGCTCGCGCGCCTCCGGCAGGATGACGTCCATGCCGATCTCTTCGAGGATGGTCAGCGAGGCCTGGTGCACGGCCTCCAGCGCATCCTCCGACAACACGGTGGATTTGGCGGTCGTGTTGACGAGATTGAGATATTTCGAGCTGGCTGGCGCGCGCCGGCTGCGCTCGGCACCCCGTCCGCCGCTTCGGCGCCGGCGTTCGACGGGTGTTTCGGCGGCCTCGGCCTCCGGTTGTTCGAGGTGATTTTCGAGTTTGATCACGTCGCCCATGTGCAAGAGAACCCCGGTCTGGTTTGTCTTTTCTCCTTGTCGCATATCCTGCCGTGCGATGCCCCCGTCATTTGCGACAGGGAAATGCTCTCTTGGATAAGAGGGCGCTCGCAGCCGCCATGAGTGATTTCCGGCAACGAACGGTTAACCATCCGTTCAAGGATTGCTGGTACTCCCCAAGGGGTATGAATCTCTCCCTCCGTCCCGCTTCGGGGAGCGCTTGGCGTGGCTGAATCTCAAGACGAATTGCTGGTGGCGGCCTGTGAGCGCGTTCGCGAACACCCGCATCCGGCTTACGTCAAAAGCAGCGAGCTGCGCTACCTGGCGGTGAACGACGCCTATGCCCGCCTGTTCGGCCATACGGCTGCTGAGATGATCGGCCTTCGCAGCGACGAGATTGGCGAAGCGCTCGGCCACGGCGACCGGGACGATCCCGAACGCCGCTGCCTGATTTTCGGCAATCACGAGCGTGCCCGCTACATCCACCCCTTCGGCGGCGGAAGCTTCGAGATCGCGCTGAAACGCGAGCGCATTTCTCCGACACTGTCGATCCTCGTCGGCCTCTTCACGCCCTCGATCGAGGCGCTGGCCACCACGCTGCGCGCTGCCGCCAATGCGAACGCCGACGCCGTGCGGCCATCGAACGCTTACGACGATGACGGGCAGGACCGTCCGTCCGATCACGTCCAGGGCGCGCTTGATGCGCTCGGCGCGGGCGTCGCCGTGTTCGATGCCGACAACCGGCTGAGCTATGCCAACCGCAGCATGCGGGAATTCTACCGGGTGCTCGTCGGCGAGCTTGCGGATGGTCCGGTGAGCCTGACGACGCTTACCGAGGCGCTGCACGATATAGAAGTGGGGCGCACGCCCGCGGCGGAGCGCGAGCGCTGGGTTGCCGCGCGGCTCGCGAGCTACGACCTGCCGGTCTACGAATCCGTCGCGCGTCTTGCGGGCGGCTGGATGCGCCTCGTCACGCAGCGCCGGCCGGATGGCGCGCTCGTGGCGCTGCGGCTGGACGTGACGGCGCTCAAGGAGAGCGAAGGGCGGCTGAAGCAGCACTCGCAGGAGATCAGCCTCTACCGGGCGCTGCTCGACGAGCTGCCGGTCGCAAGCTTCATGCGCGACCAGAGCCAGCGCATGATCTTCGCCAACCGGGCCTATGTCGAGATGACCGGCAAGCAGCCGGAACAGCTGCTCGGCCTGACGACGCTCGAAATGTATCCCGAACAGGGGCAGGAATTCCACGAGCAGAACCAGTTCGTGCTCGACACCGGCGAACTCGTCGAATCCGAGATCGACTATGTGCGCCCGGACGGCTCCACGCTGCCGACGATCTCCAGGCTCTACCGTGTCACGACGCTCGACGAGAAGAGCTACCTGATCGGTTCGATCACCGACACGACGGTGCTGAAGAAGCGCGAAGACCAGCTGATCGAGGCGCAGCGTGCGGCGGAGGCGGCGCGCTCCGACCTCGAAAGCATCGTCGCCTCGCTTCCCGTCGGCATCGTCGTTGTCGACGAGACGGGCATCATCGAGCTGGTGAACGGTGCCTTCGAAGACCTTTGGGACGGCGCGCTGCCGCCGGTCAGGGGCGAGGCGCTCGGCGTGCTCCTGCGCTTCCAGCAGGCGCAGGGCGGCACCTGCGAGGACGGCGATTGCGACCAGGGCTATGAACAGTGCCTTTCCGGCATCCGCTCCGGCGAGATGCCGGTGCGCGAAGTGGCCTATGCCAACGGCCGCACCGTCATCGAGGCGGGCTGTGCGATTTCCGGCGGCCGCTGCCTGCTCACCTATATCGACATCACCGAGCGGCGCGAGCGCGAGCGCGAGGTGCTGGAAACCCGCAGCGCGCTGGAAGAGGTCGGCAGCCTCGTCAAGGATGCCGTCTCCTCCATGAGCCAGGGCCTGCTGATCATCGAGGACGACCGGGTCGTGCTCTCGAACGAGGCGCTCGCGACGATGATCGCCATGCCGCGCGAACTGTTGCAGCCCGGCGCACTGGTCAAGGACGTGCTGCAAAGCTGCATCGACCGCAAGATCGTCGGCTTCGTCGGCGAGGAGCCGGTCGATGCGAGCAAGTTCCGAACCATCCTTTTCACCGGCAAGCCGGCCTCGCTGACGGTGTTCAGCGGCTACCAGCGCTGGCTGCGCCTCGACGTCACGCCGACGGGCCGCGGACGCTCCGTCATGGTCTTCTCCGATATCACCGACCTCAAGAGCCGCGAGGAGGAGCTGCGCCAGCTCGTCACCCGCGCCGAGACAGCCGACAAGGCGAAGTCCGAATTCCTGGCCAATATGAGCCATGAAATCCGCACGCCGATGAATGGCGTGCTCGGCATGGCGGAGCTGCTCGCCAAGTCGAACCTCGACACGCGGCAGAAAACCTTCATCGACATCATGGTGAAGTCCGGCAATGCGCTTTTGACGATCATCAACGACATCCTCGATTTTTCGAAGATCGACGCCGGCCAGATGACGTTGCGCGATGTCGCCTTCAATCCGGTCGAGGCGATCGAGGACGTGGCGACGCTGCTTTCGGCCAAGGCCGCGGAGAAGGATATCGAGCTCGTCGTGCGCGGCGCGGCCAACATGCCGGCCGCCGTGATGGGGGACGCCGGTCGCTTCCGCCAGATTGTCACCAACCTCGTCGGCAATGCCGTCAAGTTCACCGATCGCGGCCATGTGCTGATCGACCTCGCATGCAACACGAAGGCCGATGGCGGCATCGAGATCGTCATCCGCGTCGAGGATACCGGCGCGGGCATCCCGACCGAGAAGATGGAATCGATCTTCGAAAAGTTTTCGCAGGTCGATGCCTCCTCGACCCGCCGCCACGAGGGCACCGGCCTCGGCCTTGCGATCACCGACGGCCTGACGCGGCTTTTCGGCGGCACGCTGGAGGCGATGAGCGAGGTCGGCAAGGGCTCCGTCTTCACCGCGCGCCTGCCGATGACGCTCGCGGTCGCCTCGCTGCCGACGCGCATCGTGCCGGCGAAAACGCCGGACGCACGCATCCTCGTCGTCGATGCGCATGATCTGTCCCGCAAGGCCTCGCACGACATGCTGCTCGACTGGGGTTTCGATGCGACCGCCGTCGCCTCCGAGACCGAGGCGCTCGCTGTGCTCGCCGCGGCGACCGGCATGGGCCTTTCCGTGGATGCGATCCTGCTCGATTACCAGCCGGACCACGCGCCCGATTTCATCCGCGCGCTCAGGGAAAGCCCGGCGACGGCCGATGTTTCCGTGATCGTGCTCACCTCCATGAACCTTTCGTCGGAGGACAGGTTGCTGTCCTCGCAGGACATCCAGGCCCATCTCATGAAGCCGGCCCGCGCCGACCTGTTGCGCGAGACGGTCTCGGAAGTGTTGCGCGCGACGCGCGGCATCCGGCCGGCCGCAGCCGTGCCGGAGGGCAAGGTTCTGCCGCTCCGCCCCCTTGTGGCTCCGGCCGCTCCCATCGCCGCGGAGGGCGAGGTGCTGGACGTGCTCGTCGCCGAGGACAACGAGGTCAACCAGATCCTCTTCACCCAGATGCTGCTGGCCTCGGGCCTCAAATTCCGGCTTGTCGGCAATGGCGAAGAGGCCGTCGCGGTCTTTCGCGCCGTCCGCCCCCGCATGATCCTGATGGATATTTCCATGCCGGTCATGAACGGGTTGCAGGCGAGCCGGGCGATCCGCGAGATCGAAAGCGGCAGCGGCCATCGCGTGCCGATCGTCGCCGTTACCGCCCATGTGCTCGATGGCGACCGTGAAGAATGCCTTGCCGCCGGCATGGACGACTATCTGGCGAAGCCGATCAGCATCGAGAAGCTCGAAGAAAAGCTCGACCGCTGGCTGAAGCGCGGCAAGACGCAGGCCGCGACCGGCACCCTGCACTGAGGCTTCAGGCCGCCGGCTTCTCCCCGCAGAGCATTTCGCGTTTGCCGGCAAAACCCGGACGGCGCTCCACGGCGAAACCGGCGGCCGCCAGGTTGCGCCGCACGAAACCCGCAGCCGCATAGGTCGCGAAACGCCCGCCCGGCGCGGTCAGGCGAAAAACCTCCGCCATCAGCTCGGCTGACCACATGTCCGGATTGCGCGACGGCGCGAAACCATCGAGATACCAGGCGTCGAAGGGCGTCTCCTCTCGGCCGAGGCTTTCGAGGGCCGCGCCGCAGATGACGGTGAGGTGGACATTGGGCTCCAGATCGATTTCGACGCGGCCGGCCGGTGTTTCCGGCCAGTTTTCGGTGAGGATGGCGCGCTCGCGGTCGATCTCCGGCCAGTGCGAGAGTGCCCGGTCGATATCGGCGCGCGCCATCGGGAAACGCTCGAAGGAGGTGAAGGAGAGGCTCGCGCCGTCCGGTGCCGTGTCCCGCCATTGCCGCCAGGTCTCGCAGAGATTGAGGCCGGTGCCGAAGCCGAGCTCGGCGATGCGGAACGGTTTTTCGCTTTGCCAACGGTGCGGCAGGTCGTTGCCGGCGAGGAAGACGTGGCCGCATTCCAGCCGGCCGTCGCTGCGGCAATAAAAGTGGTCGTCAAAGGCCCGGGAATAGGGCATATCGCCCTCGTGCCAGTCGAGGACCGCTTCGTTTTGCGGGACGTTTTCAGGATCGTGCTCAGACATGACGGATGCCGATAGTCGCGTGAAGGCCGCCGGTCAACCGGGCGTGGACCTGCTCGTCGTCGGCGGCGGGATCATGGGCCTGTGGACAGCGCTTTTCGCCGCCCGCGACGGGTTTTCCGTGCGCCTCGTCGAACGCCGCATGATCGGTGCGGGTGCCAGCGGTGGCGTGCTCGGCGCGCTGATGCCGCACCTGCCGGACCGCTGGAACGCCAAGAAGGCCTTTCAACTCGCCGCCCTGATCTCGCTCGAAGCGGAGATTGCCGATCTCGAAGCGGAGACGGGTTTTTCCACCGGCTACCGCCGCTCCGGCCGCCTCATTCCGCTTCCGAAGCCGCACAATCGCGACATCGCGCTCGGCCATGCGCGGGATGCGCTTTCGGTCTGGAACACCCCCGACCGCGCTTTCTCTTTCGAGGTTCTGGACGCTGCCCACGTTACCGGCTGGCCCGCCGAGGCGGCGATGGCGCACGGGCTCGTGCACGATCACCTCGCCGCCCGCCTTGCGCCGCGAAGCCTGCTGGCGGCCTTGCGTGCGGCGCTCGAACGCCTGCCGAATGTCACGATTGCCGAGGGCGTCGGCGTTGAAACGATCGAGCCCGCTGCCGGTCTCGCCCGCTTCGATGACGGCACCAGCCTGCGCTTCGGCCATTGCGCTCTGGCGGCCGGCGTCGAGACCTTCGGCTTGCTTGCGCCCCTCAACCCGCCGCTCACCAAGCCGGTCGGTGCCGCGGTCAAAGGGCAGGCGGCGCTGCTGAAGGCCCCGGTCGACCCGGCGCTTCCGGTGATTTTTGCAGACGGTCTCTATATCGTGCCGCATGAAAACGGCCTCGTCGCCATCGGCAGCACCAGCGAAAACAGCTTTACCGATCCGCTGGCAACCGACGGCCTTCTCGATACCCTCATCGACAAGGCGCGGCGCATGGCGCCGGTTCTGGCGGAGGCGCCTGTCGTCGAGCGCTGGGCGGGTCTGCGCCCCAAGGCGATCGGCCGGGAGCCGATGGTCGGCCGGCATCCGGATCATGCGAATGTCAGCCTGATGACCGGCGGCTTCAAGGTGAGTTTCGGCATGGCGCATGCGCTGGCGCGCCAGGTCCTCAACGAAATCAAGGGCGGCACGCTTGACGTACCGCCCTCGTTCACCGTCGCAGCCCATCTGGAGGAGGCCGGACGGGATTAGTCCGCCTTTTTACATCCAGTACGGCGGCACGCCGTAATAGTCGCTGATCACCTTGCCGTTGCGGCGGTTCCAGTCGTATTCCGCGTCGCTTTCATAGTGCGGCGCCTTTTCGACCTGTTCCTTCGTCACATCGACGCGGTAGCCGCCGAGGCCTTCGTCATAGTTGAGCTTGCCCCAGGGTAGCGGATAGTGATCGTGACCGATGCCCAGGAAGCCGCCGAAGCTGAGCACGGCATAGGAGACATGCCCGCTGCGCTTGTCGAGGATCAGGCGTTCCACCGAGCCGATATGCTTGCCGTCGGCGCCGTAGACGCTGGTGCCTTCCACCTTGTCGCTGGAAATCAGGTCCTGGGTTTCGCGAATGTTTGCGTCCTGCATGGCCATAGGTGTTTCTCCTTGGTTGTGATGGACAGGAAACGGCGCAAGGCGGTATTGGTTCCTCAATGCCCATTCCCGAGGTGACAGAATGACCGAGAAGACTTACGCGCGCGACCTCATCGGCTACGGCCGCAACCTGCCCAAGGTGCGCTGGCCAGGCGATGCGCGCATCGCCGTGCAGTTCGTGGTGAATTACGAAGAGGGCGGCGAAAGCTGCATCCTCGACGATGATCCGGCGTCGGAATCCCTGCTCTCGGAAATCGTCGGCGCGCAGCCCTGGCCGGGCCAGCGCAACCTCAACATGGAGTCGATCTACGAATATGGTTCGCGCGCCGGCTTTTGGCGGCTGCACCGCCTGTTCACCAGCCGCAACGTGCCGGTCACCGTCTACGGCGTGACGCTTGCCATGGCGCGCAACCCGGATGCCGTCGCGGCCATGAAGGAAGCGGATTGGGAAATCGCCAGCCACGGCTATCGCTGGCTGGAATACAAGGATTTTTCCGAGGAGAAGGAGCGCGAGCACATCCTCGAAGCCGTGCGCCTGCACAAGGAACTGACCGGCTCCCACCCGCTCGGCATGTACCAGGGCAAGCCGTCGTCCAACACGCTGCGCCTCGTCATGGAGGAGGGCGGTTTCGTCTATTCTTCGGATTCCTACGCTGATGATCTGCCCTATTTCGTGCCGGGCCTCGACGGCCAGCCCTTCCTCATCATCCCCTATACGCTTGATACGAACGACATGCGCTTCGCGACGCCGCAGGGTTTCAACGCCGGTGACCAGTTCTTCAACTACCTGAAGGACGCCTTCGACGTACTCTACCAGGAGGGCAAGGAAGGCAGCCCGAAGATGCTCAATATCGGCCTGCACTGCCGCCTCGTCGGCCGCCCCGGCCGCGTCGCGGCACTCGCCCGCTTCGTGGATTATGTGCTGGAGCACAAGAAGGTGTGGATTCCGCGCCGCATCGATATCGCGCACCACTGGATCGAGAATTACCACCCGACGACGGGCAAGGGCGCATGATCGACCGCGCCGATTTCCTCGCCCGTTTCGGCGGCGTCTTCGAGCACTCGCCCTTCATTGCGGAGCGGGCGCTCGATGCAGGCGCCGTCGTGCTGCCGCTGACGGCCGATGGCGTGCATGCCGCGCTCACCGATGCCTTCCGCAAGGCAAGCGCCGCAGAACAGCTCGATGTGCTCACCGCCCATCCGGACCTCGCCGGCAAGCTGGCGATTGCCGGCGGGCTGACCGAGGACAGCCGCAAGGAACAGGCCGGCGCCGGCCTCGACCGGCTTAGCCCGGACGAACATGCCCGTTTCACCGCGCTCAACGCCGCCTATGTGGAAAAATTCGGTTTCCCCTTCATCATCGCGGTAAAGGGGCTTACCAAGGACGATATTCTTGCGGCCTTCGAAGCCCGGGTCGGCAACACGGCCGACGAGGAATTCGAAACCGCGAAAACCCAGGTGGAGCGCATCGCGCTCCTCAGATTGAAAGCTGCTCTCCCCGGAGATTGACGATGCCCGACGACCGAATGACCGCCCTTCCTCTCCCCGGGAGGGCAGTCTGATGGCTGAAAGACTGACCATCCAGCCGCTGACACGAGAAGCCTTCGCGCCCTTCGGCACGGTGATCGAGGCCGATCCCGCATCCATGCGCCATATCAACGGCGGCACGACGGAGCGTTATCACGCGCTCGCCGAGGCCGAGGCCGTGGGCGAGGATGCGCGGGTGATCATCAACCTCTTTCGTGGTGCGCCGCGCGCCTTCCCCTATGCCATCGACATGATGGAGCGCCATCCCTTCGGCAGCCAGAGCTTTTCGCCGATCGATGACCGGCCCTGGCTGGTGATCGCGGCCGAGGACGAGGGCGGCAGGCCGGGCCGGCCGCAGGTCTTTCGCGCCGGCGGGCGGCAGGGCGTCAACTACCGCCGCAATGTCTGGCACCATCCGCTGATGACGCTCGGCGCGCCGAGCGATTTCCTCGTGGTCGACCGCCTCGGCGGCGGCGTCAACCTGGAAGAGTTCTTCTTCGAGACCCCGTTCATCATCGAACAGCCCTGAGGGAAACCATGACCAAGCCCGGCCGCCTGACGACCCATGTGCTCGACACCGCGCTCGGCAAGCCGGCGGCCGGCCTGAAGATCGACCTCTACTGGATCGAGAACGAGGAGCACCAGCATATCGTGAGCGCGGTGACGAACGACGACGGCCGCGTCGATGCGCCGCTGGTCGAAGGCGTCGGCTTCATGGCCGGCACCTATGAACTGGTGTTCCACGCCGGTGATTACCTGCGCGCAAGCGGTGCCGCCGTCACCGAACCCGCCTTCCTCGACCGCATCCCCCTGCGCTTCGGCATCGCCGATCCGTCGAGCCACTACCACGTGCCGCTGCTGCTCTCGGCCTACAGCTACTCGACCTATCGCGGCAGCTAAAGCGCCGCCTTCATCGCCGTGCCCGCCACATAGGTTTCGCGCACCGCGCGGTCGTCGCCCATTGTCTGGAGCAGGAAGAGTTCGTCGGTGAGGGAGCGCACCACCTCCATCTTCAACGCCATGGCGGGCGTGGCGGCGGCGTCGAGCACCACGAAGTCGGCATCGGTGCCGGCCTCCAGCGTGCCGATGCGGTCGGCGAGCGACAGGGCTTCGGCGTTGCCCAGCGTCATGTGGTAGAAGCTGTCGAACGGGTTCAGCCGTTCGCCGAGCAATTGCTGGATCTTGTAGGCCTCGTCCATCGTCTTCAGCATGGAATAGCTCGTGCCGCCGCCGATGTCGGTGGCCACTGCGATGCGCACCGGCTTCTCCCGCCGCGACAGCGCTTTCAGAGGGAACAGGCCGGAGCCGAGAAAGAGGTTGGAGGTGGGGCAGTGCACCGCCACGGCACCCGCCTCGCTCATCGCATCGGCCTCGCGGTCCGACAGGTGGATGCAATGGCCGAACAGGCTCTTGCGCCCGAGTAGGCCGTATTTCGCATAGACATCCGTATAGTCGATCGCATCCGGATAGAGTTCGCTGGTGAAGCGGATCTCGTCGTGGTTTTCGGAGAGATGCGTCTGGATGTGCAAGTCGGGGAATTCGCGGGCCAGCGCCGCTGCCATCTCCATCTGCGCCGGCGTCGAGGTGATGGCGAAGCGCGGCGTGATGGCGACGTGGTTGCGGCCCTTGCCGTGCCATTCGGCGATCACCGCGCGCGTCTCGTCATAGCCCATTTCGGGCGTGTCGAGCAGGCCCTGCGGCGCGTTGCGGTCCATCATCACCTTGCCGCCGACCATGCACATGCCGCGCGCCAGCGCTTCCGCGAAATAGGCGTCAGCCGAGGCCCTGTGCACCGAGCAATAGGCGACCGCCGTCGTCGTGCCGTGGCGGATCATCTCGTCGTAGAAGTGGCGGGCGATGCGGGCGGCGTGCGCGCTTTCGACGAAGCGGCATTCCTCCGGAAACGTATAGGTGTTCAGCCATTCCAGCAGGTTGGCGGCATAGGAGCCGATCACCTGCATCTGCGGGAAATGCAGGTGCGTGTCGATGAGGCCGGGCAGAATGAGGTGCGGGCGGTGGTCGATTTCCTCCACGTCATCGGGTGCGGCGGCGCGCACTTGCGCATAGGGGCCGACGGCCGCAATCCGGCCATCCTCCACCAGCAGGCCGCCGTCTTCCTCGTAGCGATAGCTCGCCGCGTCGTCGATCGCGTCCGGCCGGCGAAGGAAGGAGAGCAGGCGCCCGCGGATGAGGGTTTTCGTCATGGGCGGTCAGCTTCCTTCTGCGGCGGTTTCGAACCAGGCGGTAATGAGCGCGCGTTCCTCCTTCGTCATGCCGGTGACATTGCCCGGCGGCATGGCGTGGCTGCGGCCCGCCTGCAGATAGATCTCGCGGGCATGGAGGGCAATCTGGGATTCGCTTTCGAAGATCACGTCCTTCGGCGCGGCGCGCAGCCCCTCCCAGACGGGTTCCGCCGCATGGCACATCGAACAGCGCGTCGAGACGAGATCGCGCACTGCTGGAAAATGGTCGTTCGAGGCAAAACGCTGGGCCGACGGCGCAAGGCCGGCGCTCTCGCCGCTCAGCACTTTTGGCACGGTGGAAAGCCACATGATGAGGACGAAGAGGAGCGCGGTGACGAGCCAGGTCCAGGTCGGCTTGCCCTTGCGGGCATGGGTCGTGTTGAACCAGTGTCGGATCGTCACGCCCATCAGGAAGACCAGCGCCGCGATGATCCAGTTGAAGGCCGTCGCGAAGGCGAGCGGATAATGGTTCGACAGCATGAAGAAGATGACAGGCAGCGTCAGGTAGTTGTTATGCGTCGAGCGCTGCTTGGCGATGACGCCGTATTTGGGGTCCGGAATGCGCCCGGCGATCAGATCCGCCACCACCACCCGCTGGTTCGGCATGATGATGAAGAAGACGTTGGCCGACATGATCGTCGCCGTGAAGGCACCGAGATGGAGGAAGGCGGCGCGGCCGGTGAAGACCTGCGTGTAGCCCCAGGCCATCGCGACGAGGATGAAATAGAGGACGATCATCAGCCCCCAGGTGTTTTTCCCCAGCGGCGACTTGCAGAGCAGGTCGTAGAGAATCCAGCCGAGGCCGAGCGAGGCGAGCGAGATGAGGATGGCCACCGGCGTCGAGACGTCGAGCACGTTGCGATCGATCAGGAAGAGGTCCGCGCCGCCATAATAGACCAGACAGAGCAGCGCGAAGCCGGAGAGCCAGGTCACGTAGCTCTCCCATTTGAACCAGGTCAGGTGTTCCGGCATCGCGGCCGGCGCCACGAGGTATTTCTGGATATGGTAGAAGCCGCCGCCATGCACCTGCCATTCCTCGCCATAAGCCCCCGGCGGCAGGTGCGGCCGCCGCACCAGGCCAAGGTCGAGCGCGATGAAATAGAAGGACGATCCGATCCAGGCGATGGCGGTGATGACATGCAGCCAGCGGACCGCGAAAGTCAGCCATTCCCAGGCGATGGCATATTCATACATGCGTGCGCGTTCCCTTCCGTCCTGTCTCCCGATGTGCACATTGCGCAATATTCGCGGGCGAGGGAAGGGACCCTATAGGGACATGCCTCAGGATATGGCAGTGATCTCCAGTTCCTGCGCGCCGACGCTCACCACCTCGCCGACCGCCTTGCCCATGAGGAGGCGTGCTACTGGCGACACATAGGAAATCGAGCCGGCCTTGGGGTCCGCCTCGTCCTCGCCGACGATGCGGTAGGTCTGGGTGCGGCCGTCGTCGCGGCTGAAGGTGACGGTGTTGCCGAAGGCGACGGTCTCGCTCGAAGCCGGGTCGGGCATCACCTGCGCCGTGTGCACCCGCTCGGCGAAATAGCGCAGGTCGCGCAGCGGACCCGCCGTCTGCCGGCGCCGCTCATTGATGTCCTCGACGGTGTTCGCGGCCTCGCAGGCTGCGCGCGCTTCGGCAAGCTGCGTTTCGAGCGCCTTCAGGCCGGCCGGCGTCACCAGGTTCGGATGCGGCGAGATCGGCCGGTCGGGCAGCTGGGTTTCCGCTGCCGCTTCGGCACTCTCTTCCTTCATGAAGGCAACGCTCAAGATCAAAACTCCACTTCCAGGCTCTTGGTGCGAGCCACCTTACGCCTCTGCCGGCAGGGTCGCCAGAATCCACTCGCGAAACGCGCGGATCTTCAAAATGTTGCGGCGGTTTTCCGGGTAGGCCAGCCAGTAGTCGCGGCCGTCGTTGCAGGTGAGGGTGAACGGCTGATAGAGCAGGCCGGCGGCGACCTCTGCCCGGAAATGGCCGGGATTGAGGATCGCCACCCCCTGGCCGGCCATCGCCACCTGCGCGTCGATCGTCTGTACGCCGAGTTCGTTGCGGGGATAGCGTTCCAGGCCCGGATTGTCGATGCCGGCGGCCGAAAACCAGAGGGGCCACCAGATATCCGGTGCGCTGATGATCGGCAGTTTCAGGAGATCGGCCGGCTCGTGCACGCCGCCGATCGTCTCTGCCAGCGCCGGGCTCAGCATGGGCCCGAAGTCCATGCGCATGACGCGGTGGCATTCGAGGCCCGGCCAGTCGCCCTTGCCCCAGCGGATCGAGACATCCGCCTCCTCCCTGGAAAAGTCGATCACCTCCTGCGAGGTGGAAAGCCTGACGGCGATGTTGGGATGCTTGAGCTGGAAATCGCCGAGCGTGCGGCTCAGCCATTGCGTGGCGAAGGTGGGCGTCGAGTGGATGTGCAGCTTCTGCTCCGCCGCCCCGCGCAGGTCCGCCACCGCTTCCGCGAGCTTGGCGAGCCCTTCGGCGACCTTCGGCGCGAGCCGCTCGCCGGCTTCGCTCAGCATCACCTGCCGCGGCTGGCGCAGAAACAGCGTCTCGCCCAACGTCTCTTCCAAGAGCTTGACCTGGTAGCTGACGGCCGTCTGCGTCATGCCGAGCTCGTCGCCGGCGCGGGTAAAGCTCGCATGCCGCGCGGCGGCCTCGAAGACGCGGAGCGCATTCAGCGGAAAGTTGCGCGACATCTTCATGGCCAAGTTCTCTTCATGCATGCAGACAAAGGTTCGATTGGAATTTCATCACCTTTCGGCGCACCCTGCAAGCAATGGAAAAGAATTTATGAGGATTTCCCAATGACATGCATCACCGAAGACGCGCCGATGAGCGCGCTGGAATTCCGCAGGCCAGGGATTTTGTATAAGCTCTCTCTCGTCTTTCGCAGGAAGAAGAGAGACCGCCCTCCGAGGCTCGACCCGCGAGCGCTGTCCGATTACATGAAGCGCGACCTCGGATTTCTCGACGGCCGCGGTTAGCGGTTGCGCCAGGCGGCGAAGGCGAGCAGCACTTCGGAGGCAGTCATCGCGGCGATGACCTCGGGCCGTTTGTCATCGACTGCCGTGCCGCCGATCGGCAGGACCAGCCGGTCGGCTTCCGCGCGGTCCACGCCCTGCTCCTCCAGATGATGGACGAAGGAACCGCGCTTCGATTTGGAGCCGACCATGCCGATATAGGCGAGGTCGGTGCGCTTCAGTGCTTCCTGGCCGATCAGGAAGTCGAGGGCGTGGTCGTGGGTGACGATCACCACGGCGGAGCCCGCAGGGATATCCGCGATCAGCGATTCCGGCATGGCGACCATGCGGCGGTGAACCTCCGAGGTCAGCTGGTTGAGCTCGGTTTCGCGCGCTTCCACAGCGAAGACCTTGAGCGGCAGCAGCGTCAACGCCTCGGCGAGCGCCCGGCCGACATGGCCGGCGCCGAACACCCAGACCTGCGGCTTGCGCCGTTCCTCGTCCGCCACGCGCTTGTCGAGTGCCGCACGCGCCGCCTCGTCGGCAAAGGTGAAGGTGAGCTCGACGCGCCCGCCGCAGCATTGGCCAATATCGGGGCCGAGGGGGATATCGAGCGTCGCCTCGCCACCGGCGCTGCCCAGCATCTTTCGCGCGTTCTCGATCGCCATATGTTCGAGCTGGCCGCCGCCGACGGTGCCGTGGATTTCGGTTGGCGCCACCAGCATGAACGTGCCTTCGTCGCGCGGTGCGGAGCCCTTGACGGCGGTGACTTCGACGATGACGACACGGTGTTCCCGGGCCAGAAAGCCCTCAAGACTGTCCTGCAGAAAGTTCATTTCATCCTTCTTTGCGGGCTTTCAGGCGCTCTATGGCCATCAGCACGCGCTCCGGCGTGGCCGGCGCATCGAGTTTCGGGCATTGGCGATAGCCGGCGGTGCTGGCGACGGCCATGGAAAGCGCCTCCAGCACGGAAACCGCCAGCATGAAGGGCGGCTCGCCGACGGCCTTGGAGCGGCCGATCGTGGGCTCGGCCGCCTCCGCCCATTCGGCGAGCTTGACGTTGAAGATTTTCGGGCGGTCGGAGGCGAGCGGAATCTTGTATGTCGAGGGGGCGTGCGTGCGCAGCCGGCCCTTGCCGTCCCACCACAGTTCCTCGGTCGTCAGCCACCCCATGCCCTGCACGAAGGCGCCCTCGACCTGGCCCCTGTCGATCGCCGGGTTCAGCGAGCGGCCGACATCGTGCAGGATATCGACCCGATCGACGAGATATTCGCCGGTCAGCGTATCGATCGAGACTTCCGAGACCGAGGCGCCATAGGCGAAATAATAGAAGGGCGTGCCCATGCCCTTTGCCCGGTCCCAATGGATTTTCGGCGTCTTGTAGAAGCCGGCGGCGGAGAGTTGCACGCGCGCCATATAGGCCTGCTTGACGAAATCCGCGAAGGGGATGAGCGCATCGCCTACGCGCACATGATGCGGCACGAAGGCGACGTCTTCCGGCGCCACGCCCCATTTTTCGACGGCGAAGGCGACGAGGCGCTGCTTGATCTGGCGCGCGGCGTCATAGGCCGCCATGCCGTTCAGGTCCGAGCCGGAGGAGGCGGCGGTGGCCGACGTGTTCGGCACCTTGGCCGTCGTCGTCGCGGTGATTTTCACCCGCGATATATCGACCTGGAAGGCATCGGCGAGCACCTGCGCGACCTTGGTGAACAGGCCCTGGCCCATCTCCGTGCCGCCATGGTTCAGGTGGATCGAGCCGTCCTGATAGACATGCACCAGCGCGCCGGCCTGATTGTACCAGGTCGCTGTAAACGAGATGCCGAACTTGACCGGCGTCAGCGCGATGCCCTTGCGGATGACGCGGCTCGTCTCGTTGAAGGCGAGGATTTCCTGGCGGCGTGCCTGATAGTCGGACGACGTTTCCAGCTCGTCCACGATGCGGTGGATGATGTTGTCTTCGACCGTCTGGTGATAGGGCGTCAGCACGCGGTCGGAGCCGGGCAGGCCGTAGAAATTCGCCTTGCGTATCTCCAGCGGATCCTTGCCCAGCGCATAGGCGATCTCCTCGATGATGCGCTCGCCGCCGACCAGCCCCTGCGGCCCGCCGAAACCGCGGAAGGCGGTGTTTGAGACGGTGTGCGTCTTCAGCGGCTGCGAGGTGAGCAGCACATGCGGGTAGAAATAGGCATTGTCCGCATGGAACAGCGCGCGGTCGGTAACGGGGCCGGAAAGGTCGGAGGAATAGCCGCAGCGCGCGGCATAGTTCGCCTTTACCGCCTGGATGCGGCCGTCATCGTCATAGCCCGCCTCGTAGTCGACGAGGAAGTCGTGCCGCTTGCCGGTCGCCGTCATGTCCTCGTCGCGGTCCGGGCGGAATTTAACGGCGCGGTTGAGTTTCTTCGCTGCGACGGCGGCAAGCGCCGCGAACTGGTTGGACTGCGTCTCCTTGCCGCCGAAACCGCCGCCCATGCGGCGCACCTGAACGGTCACGGCATTGGAGGGTACGCCGAGCACATGACCCACCATGTGCTGCACCTCGCTTGGGTGCTGGGTCGAAGACCAGACGGTGACCTCGTCGTCCTCGCCGGGAATGGCGAGCGCGATATGGCCTTCGAGATAGAAGTGATCCTGCCCGCCGACGCGCATTTGGCCCTTCAGCCGGCGCGGCGCCGTTTCCAGCGCGGCTTCCGCATCGCCGCGCTTCAGGGTCAGCGGCTCGGTGACGAGGGCGGCGCCATGGGCAAGCGTGTCGGTGACGTCGGTCCAGTGCGGCAG
The DNA here is from genome assembly GCF_058793575.1 of Shinella sp. GW835-FHT14H05. Lineage (NCBI taxonomy): Bacteria > Pseudomonadati > Pseudomonadota > Alphaproteobacteria > Hyphomicrobiales > Rhizobiaceae > Shinella > Shinella sp. GW835-FHT14H05. The sequence continues at coordinate 716,412 of NZ_JBXAFY010000001.1, forward strand.
GTCGCGGTAGTCGATCTTCGCCAGCCGGGCGGCGCGGCGGGCCGCCTCGCGGGTCTCGGCGATGACGCAGAAGATCGCCTGGCCGTGAAACTCCACCTTGCCCTCCGCCAGCACCGGCTCGTCATGGCGGCCGGAGGGGCTGATGTCGTTGACGCCAGGCATGTCGGCGCCGGTCAGGACGAGGACGACGCCGGGATAGGCCTTCACGGCGGACAGATCGACGGCGAGAATGTCCGCATGCGCCCGGTCGCTCATGCCGAGAGCCGCATGCAGCGTACCCTCGGGCTCAGGCATGTCGTCGATATAATCGGCGGTGCCGGCGACGTGTTTGTGCGCCGAATCGTGGCGCAGCGATGCGTGCATCGGGGCGGAGATGGTCTTGCGGTCTTCGAAGGTGGACTGGTCCATCAGCGGGGTCCTCCTGTACCGGACGCCGCGACGAAAGCAGCGGGCGGTGTGCCGTGCGGGTGGATCCTCGGGCCAAGCCCGAGGATGACGGGATAGAGGGTGGTGCGAGGGGCAGGAAGAAGCGTCGCCTTATCCGGAAGCGCGCTTTGCAGGCGCCTCCATTTCCTCCCCTCCGTCATCCTCGGGCTTGACCCGAGGATCCACCTTCCGCATGTGCTCGCTCTCATGCCACCTCCTCGAACCGCCGCACCTGCGCGATTTCTCCGGAGGTTTCCAGATAGAACCGCGTCAGCAGGTTCTTGGCCGCCAGCATGCGGTAGTCGGCCGTCGCGCGCCAATCGGTCAGCGGCTTGTAGTCCGCGTCGAAGTCGGCCCGGGCGTCATCGATGGTGGCTTCGGTCCAGGGCTTGCCGAGGAGAGCAGCTTCGACATTTGTCGCCCGCTTCGGCGTGCCGGCCATGCCGCCGAAGCAGAGGCGGGCGTCGGTAACGGTGCCATCCGGCGAGAGTGCGATGCGGAAGGCGCCGCAGAGTGCGGAGATGTCCTCGTCACGGCGCTTCGTTATCTTGTAGACGGCGAAGTGGGTGTTTGCGGGAAGGGCGGGCACGAAGAGGCTTTCGACGAACTCGCCGGCGCGGCGGTCCTGCTTGCCGTAGTCGATGAAGTAGCTTTCGAGCGGCAGGTCGCGCCGGCCGTCTTTGGAGCGCAGGGTGAGCGTGGCGCTGAGCGCGATCAGCGGCGGCGGGGTGTCGCCGATGGGGGAGCCGTTGGCGATGTTGCCGCCGATCGTGCCCATATTGCGCACCTGTTCGCCGCCGATGCGGTCGATCAGCGGGCGCAGCGCGGGAATGCGGCGACAGAGCACGTCGAAGGCCTGACTATAGGTGACACCGGCGCCGATGCGCACGCCGTCCGCCGTCTCCTCGATCGATTGCAACTCGGTGAGGTGGTTGATGAAGACAACGGGGTTCAGGTCGCGGAATTGTTTCGTCACCCAAAGGCCGACATCGGTGGAGCCGGCGACGACGGTCGCCTTCGGCTCCTCCGCCAGAATGCCGGCGAGATCGTCGAGCGAGGCGGGCACGATCACCCGGCCGTCGCCTTCGCTGATGCGGATGGTTTCCGTCGGCGCCATGGCCGCAAGCTTCGCCAGCACCGCCGCCCGCGTGCGCTCGATGGGATCGAACACGGCGCTCGGCCGTGCGGCGGCAACCGCCTCGGCGGCGCGCACGATCGGCTCATAGCCGGTGCAGCGACAGAGATTGCCTTGCAGCGCTTTTTCGATACGCGCGCGGTCCGGCGCCGGATCGGCAAGCCAGAGGCCGTAGAGCGACATGACGAAGCCGGGCGTACAGAAGCCGCATTGCGAGCCGTGATAGTCCACCATCGCCTGCTGCACGGGATGCAGCACGCCGTCCGCACCCGCCAGATGCTCGACGGTGACGATATGGGTCGCATTCATCGAGCCCAGCAGGCGGATGCAGGCATTGACGCTCTCATAGGCAAGCCGGCCCTCGACCACGCGGCCGACCAGCACGGTGCAGGCGCCGCAGTCGCCCTCAGCGCAGCCTTCTTTCGTGCCGGTAAGGCGGCGGCGCAGCCGCAGCCAGTCGAGCAGCGTGCCCGTCGGCGGCACGTGGCGGAGCGCGATGTCCTCGCCATTCAGGATGAAGCGGATGCTGCCGGTGTCCGTGTGCATCTTTATCCTTATTGGGCGGTCCAGCCGCCATCGACGGATATATGGGTGCCGTTGATCGATTTTGCCGCATCGGACGCAAGGAAAAGCGCGATGGCGGCCACCTCGTCGACACCGACGAATTCCTTGGTCGGCTGGAATTTCAGCATGACGTCGGACTTCACCTGCGCTTCGCTGATGCCGCGCGCCTTCGCCGTGTCGGGGATCTGCTTTTCGACGAGCGGCGTCAGCACGTAACCGGGGCAGATCGCGTTGGCGGTGATGCCGTTTTCGGCGATTTCGAGCGCCACGGTCTTGGTCAGGCCCATGATACCATGTTTCGCCGCGACATAGGCGGCCTTGAACGGCGAGGCGACGAGGCCGTGCGCGGAGGCGACGTTGATGATGCGGCCAAAACCCTTGCGCTTCATGTGGGGAATGGCGTTGCGGATGGTGTGGAACGAGCTCGACAGGTTGATCGCGATGATCTGGTCCCACTTTTCCGGCGGAAAGTCCTCGATCTTCTCAACATGCTGGATGCCGGCATTGTTGACGAGGATGTCGACGCCGTCGAACTGTTCCACGGCCGTCTGGATGAGGTCGGAGATTTCGTGCGGCTTGGTCATGTCGGCCGGGTGGTAGATGACGCGACCCTTGCCGAGGCCGTCGAGCTTCGCGCGGGCCGCCTCGATCTCGTCGGCCGCGCCAAAACCGTTGATGACGACATTGGCGTCGCTTTGCGCAAAGGCGGTGGCGATGGCGAGGCCGATGCCGCTGGTGGAGCCGGTTACGACGACACTCTTCATGCTTTTCAACTCCCGATATGCTGCTTCGCGTCAGCCTACGCCTAAAAACAACGCGATGACAATTGCGTTTTCCGCGCTGTAGAGTGGCGTGGGGCGGGTAACGCGATTTGCGTTTTATTTTCCTTTGACATTCGTTTTGATGTCGTATTGAAGATTCCGAAGGGTCTGGGAGCGACCTTCAGCTGGGAGGCAAGCATGGGCGGATATGTTCTCGCGATCGATCAGGGCACGACCTCGAGCCGGGCGATCGTCTTCGACGGCAAACAGAAGGTCGTCGGCTCCGGCCAGAAGGAATTCACGCAGATCTTTCCGCAATCCGGCTGGGTCGAGCACGATCCGGAAGAGATCTGGGACAGCGTCGTCTGGTCGGTGAAGGCTGCGCTGAAGAAGGCCGACGTCAAGGCCGCCGACATTTCCGCGATCGGCATCACCAACCAGCGCGAGACGGTGGTCGTGTGGGAGCGCGAGAGCGGCAAGCCGATCCACAATGCCATCGTCTGGCAGGACCGCCGCACCGCCTCCTATTGCGAGAAGCTGAAGAAGCAGGATCTCGAAAAGACCTTTACCAAGAAGACCGGCCTGCTGCTCGACCCCTATTTCTCCGGCACGAAGCTTTCGTGGATGCTCTCCAACGTGAAGGGTGCGCGGGCGCGGGGTGCCAAGGGCGATCTCTGCTTCGGCACGATCGACACCTTCCTGATCTGGCGGCTGACCGGCGGCAAGTCGCACGTCACCGACGCCACCAATGCCAGCCGCACGCTGATGTACAACATTGCCGCGAACGACTGGGACAATGAGCTGCTCGACATCCTGCGCGTGCCAAAAGCCATGCTGCCGGAGGTGCTGGATTGCGCGGCCGATTTCGGCGTGACGGAGAAGGCGCTGTTCGGCGCGGAAATCCCTATCCTCGGCGTGGCCGGCGACCAGCAGGCCGCCACCATCGGCCAGGCCTGCTTCGAGCCGGGCATGATGAAATCCACCTATGGCACCGGCTGCTTCGCTTTGCTCAACACCGGCGCCGACATGGTGCGCTCGAAGAACCGCCTGCTCACCACCATCGCCTACCGCCTCGACGGCGAGACGACCTATGCGCTGGAGGGCTCGATCTTCATCGCGGGTGCGGCCGTGCAATGGCTGCGCGACGGGCTGAAGGTCATCAAGGCCGCGCCCCATACCGGCGATCTCGCGGCGCAGGCCGACCCGACGCAGAACGTCTATCTCGTGCCCGCCTTCACCGGGCTCGGCGCGCCGCACTGGGACCCGGAGGCGCGCGCCGCGATCTACGGCATGACGCGCAACACCGGCCCTGCGGAATTCGCACGCGCGGCGCTGGAGGCCGTCTGCTACCAGACGCGCGACCTGCTCGACGCCATGCACAAGGACTGGAAGGCCAACGGCAAGGAAACCGTGCTGCGCGTTGACGGCGGTATGGTCGCCTCCGACTGGACCATGCAGCGCCTCGCCGACATCCTGGACGCGCCGGTGGACCGCCCGACGATCCTGGAGACGACGGCGCTTGGTGCGGCATGGCTTGCCGGCCAGCGCGCCGGTGTCTGGCCGGACCGCAAGGGGTTTGCCAAGTCCTGGGCGCGCGATACGCGCTTCGAGCCGAAGATGGACGAGAAGACGCGGGCCACGAAGATCAGGGGCTGGAAGGATGCGGTTCGGCGGACGCTGAGCGACGCGTAAACCGGCGCGACACTCCTGCCGGCATGCCCATGAACCACCCCGAAATATTCGATTTTAGCGAAAGCCGGCAACGGGATGTTGAGAAACGTGCGGTAGGCTCGGGGTGTGGGGACGATACGGGTTAGGAGAGGCTGCCCATCATGGATGAGCATGCCGCCATCGTTCCGAGGCCATCGGCGTAGAGGAGCGAGCATTGGAGCAAGTTCAGCTCCCCAATGAATCTGCGGAAGAGTTTCGGCTGCTCTACCGCAAGCTGGCGCTCGCGCTCGAAGCGTCGCAGATGGGCATATGGGAGCACAACCTCATCACCGACGCGGTGGTCTGGGACAAGCGGCTTTGTGATCTCTACGGCGTTGAATTCGGTTCGGTCGTCACCTGGATCGATCATGTCCATCCCGGCGACCGCGAGCGCGCCTGCGCCGATTTCGACCGGGCCATAGAAAACAAGAGCGGCTATTCCTCGCAATTCCGCATCCTGCTGCCGGACGGCCAGATGCGCCATGTGCGTTCGCGCGCCCATTATTACGAAAACCAGGAGGGAACGCCCTTCTTCATCGGCGCGGAATGGGATGTCACCGCCGATGTGATGATGCAGGAAGAATTGATGCGCCGCGCCGAGCAGCTGGAGGAGAGCCACCGGCTGCTGGAGCATTCCGCCCTGCACGATTTCCTGTCCGGCCTGCCGAACCGTCGCGGCCTGGAGCGGTTTCTGGCCGCGCGTGGATCGGCCCGGACGGTGCCGATCGCTGTGCTGCATATCGACCTCGACCATTTCAAGGACGTCAACGATCGCCTTGGCCACGAGGTGGGCGATCAGGTGCTGCGGGCGTTTTCCGCGCGGCTGATGACAGCCGTCGTTTCCGTCAGCGGTTTTGCGGCGCGTACCGGCGGCGACGAATTCATCGTCATCCTCGACAACACGTCGCTCGGCCATGCGCAGAACTTCGCCGAAGTGGTCGTGGAGGCGGCGGAGGCGACCAAGCAGGACGTGAATATCGGCGGCATCAATATCGGTGCTTCCGTGGGCGTCGCTTACGGAAAGGCGCCGTTCGAGCAGCTGCTGGAGCAGTCGGATCTTGCTCTCTACCAAGCCAAGGAGGCGGGCCGCCGCCGCTACCATGTCTTCAAGGCACTCATGAAGAAAACCCAGCGGCCGGTCGCTCTCGGGCCGCGGTTGAACTGAGGTTCTTCGCCAAGGTCGCGCGTTGCGCGGCACCATTCCGTCCAAAAATCAAAAATATTCCGTTCCGCCCTGTCGGCTGAGACGCTACTTCTACGTCTTCCAACCAACGGGAGTTCACCATGCTGTATGCCGTTCTTTGTTATGATAGCGAAAGTGAAGTCAGCGCCTGGAGCAAGGAGCTGGACGACAAGGTCATGGCCGATCTCGGCGCCGTCAACCAGCGCTATGCGGAGGCGGGCAAGCTCGGTCCCGTCGCGCGGCTGATGCCGACGACGGCGGCGGTCACGGTACGCAAGGGTGCGACGGACGATATCGTCATGGACGGGCCTTTTGCCGAAACCAAGGAACAGTTCCTCGGCTTCTTCGTCATCCAGGTGGAAACGCTGGAGGAGGCGATCACTTTTGCGCGCGAGCTTTCCGCCGCCAATCCGGCCAACGGCACCTATGAAATCCGGCCGTTGCAGTTCTTCAATCCGGGAGGTCCCATAAAATGACAGAGCTTGCCTGGATCGATCTGGCGCTGACGTCGGCACGGCCGCAGGCCATGGGGGCGCTTCTGCGCTACTTCCGCAACCTCGACCTTGCGGAGGAGGCTTTTCAGGAGGCCTGCCTTCGCGCGCTGAAAAACTGGCCCGAAAAAGGTCCGCCGCGCGATCCGGCAGCATGGCTGATCTTCGTCGGCCGCAACAGCGGCATCGACCAGGTGCGCAAACGCGCCAAGCACCAGCCGCTTCCGCCCGAAGAGGTGCTGTCCGATCTGGAGGATACGGAGAGCGACCTTGCGGACCGGCTGGACGGCGCGCATTACCGCGACGATATTTTGCGCCTGCTCTTCGTCTGCTGCCATCCGGATCTACCGGCGACACAGCAGATCGCGCTGGCGCTGCGCATCGTCTCCGGGCTTTCGGTGAAGCAGATCGCGCGCGCCTTCCTCGTCTCGGAAGCGGCGATGGAGCAGCGCATCACCCGGGCGAAGGCGAAGGTGGGGGCGGCGGGTATTCCCTTCGAGACGCCGGATGCGGTGGCGCGGGCCGAGCGGCTCGGCATCGTCGCGGCGATGATCTACCTCGTCTTCAACGAGGGCTATTCGGCCGGCGTGCCGGAGCGGGCGGATGCGCCGTTCTGCGCGGAGGCGATCCGGCTTTGCCGGCTGCTGCTCACGCTCTTCCCCTCCGAACCGGAGATCATGGGGCTGACGGCGCTGATCCTCATCCAGCATTCGCGGCTTGAGGCGCGTTTCGACAAGCAGGGCCAGATCGTGCTGCTGGAAGACCAGGACCGTTCGCTCTGGGACCGCGGGCTGATAGACGAGGCGCTGGTGCTGATCGACAAGGCGATCCGGCATCGCACGCCGGGCGCCTTCCAGATCCAGGCGGCAATTGCGGCTCTGCATGCCCGCGCCAAAACGGCGGCGGAGACGGACTGGTTGCAGATCGACCTGCTCTACCAGACGCTCGAACGCCTCCAGCCGTCGCCGGTGGTGCGGCTCAACCGGGCGGTCGCCGTTTCGAAGCGCGAGGGGCCGGAGGCGGCGCTGGCGCTGGTCGAGCCGCTGGCGGAGAAACTAAACGGCTATTTCTATTTCCATGGCCTGCGCGGCGGCCTTCTGAAGCAGCTCGGCCGCTACCGAGAGGCGCATGAGGCCTTCGACCGCGCCATTGCGCTCGCCACCACGCCGGCCGAGGCGGCCCATATCCGCCAGCACCTCGACAGCGTGCAGCGCGAGATGGTGAATGCGGAAAAATAATCCGGCGTAGCTGTCGGTTCTGCCGCCCGCCGGCCGTCCTTGATACGAACCAACCGATCACACCAAAGAGGAAACGGACCATGACCGAGACCAACGAAATCAAGCCCGCCAACAACCGCGAACTGGTGCTGACCCGCGTGCTGAACGCCACGCCGGCCCAGCTCTTCAAGGCCTGGACGACGCCGGAAATCCTGAAGGAGTGGTTCATGCCGAAGCCCTATGCGCTGGCGCTCGTCGACATGGAGCCGCGCGATGGCGGCAAGTTCCGCACGGTGATGACCGGCCCGGACGGCTTTCACATGGATAGTACCGGCGTGTTCCTGAAGGTGGAGAAGGACAAGCGCATCATCACCACGGATGCCTTCGGCCCGGACTGGAAGCCGACGGAAAAGGCCTTCTTCAGCGCGGAAATCCTGTTCGACGACCTCGGCAACGGCCAGACCCGCTACACGGCCATCGCGCGCCACTGGAATGTCGAGGATGCCGAGGCGCATGAAAAGATGGGCTTTCACGAGGGCTGGGGGCAGGTGGCGACCCAGCTCGAAGAGGTTGCCTCGAAGCTCTGAACGGACGAACGGGGCGGGAAACCGCCCCGTTCCCTTTCGGTAAACACACTGTTTCCCCATCCGCCCTTTCAAACCGCCGCCGCGGGACATATCTCGGGTCAAATCCCTCCTGCGCGGAACATCCCATGGAACTTGGCCTCTATACATTCGCCGACGTCGATCCCAATGCCGCCGACAAGGGGCGGGAAGGGGAGCGGCGGCTGAAGAATCTTTTGGAAGAGATCGAGCTTGCCGATCAGGTGGGGCTCGATGTGTTCGGGTTGGGCGAACATCACCGGCCGGATTATGCCGCCTCGGCACCCGCCGTCGTGCTGGCGGCTGCCGCCGCGCGGACCAAGAACATCCGGCTGACGAGCGCCGTGACGGTGCTGTCGTCGGACGATCCGGTGCGTGTGTTCCAGCAATATTCGACCGTCGATCTCATTTCCGGCGGCCGGGCGGAGCTCATGGCGGGGCGCGGCTCCTTCATAGAATCTTTCCCGCTCTTCGGCTATGCGCTCGATGATTACGACCAGCTCTTCGAGGAGAAGCTGGACCTGCTGCTGGCGCTGAACGAGAGCGAAAAAGTCTCCTGGAACGGCACGATGCGGCCGCCGTTGCCGGGGCTTGGCGTCTATCCGCGCCCGGCGCATGGCAGGTTGCCGATCTGGATTGCCGTCGGCGGCACGCCGCAATCGGTTGCCCGCGCGGGGGCCTATGGCCTGCCGCTGGCGCTCGCCATCATCGGCGGCACGCCGTCGCGTTATGCGCCGCTTTTCGATCTCTACCGCGAGGCCGCGCGCCGCGCCGGGCAGGACGAGGCGAAGCTGAAGACCAGCATCAACGTGCACGGCTTCATCGCCGATACGACGGAGGCTGCGGCCGATGCCTTCTACGGGCCGCAGGCCGAGGTGATGAACCGTATCGGCCGCGAACGCGGCTGGGGGCCGACCAGCCGGGCGCAGTTTGACCAGTCGACCGGCCCGACGGGGCATCTCTTCCTCGGCGATCCGGAGACGGTGGCGACGAAGATCGCGGCACACCAGCGGATTTTCAAGAACGACCGCTTCCTGCTCCAGATGGCCATCGGCCAGATGCCGCATGACAAGATCATGCGCGGCATCGAGCTTTACGGCACGAAGGTCGCTCCGCTTGTGCGCGAGATGCAGGCGGAGGCGCCGGCGGCCGCTTCGGCCTGACAAGCACCCGCGGGCGTGATAAGACCGCCCGCGAAAGAGAGATGCGATGACCCTGGAAAACGATGAAGACCTCAACGGCCTGAAGGCGATCGGGCGGATTTGCGCCAATGTGCTCCAGCACATGTCGACCTCCATCCAGCCGGGCATGACCACCGCCGAGCTGGACCTCATCGGCCGGCGCATGCTGGAGGCGGCGGGGGCAGTTTCGGCGCCGGAGAGCTGCTACAAGTTTCCGGGCGCCACCTGCATCAGCATCAATGAAGAGGTGGCGCACGGCATTCCGGGCGACCGGGTGATCAAGCAGGGCGACCTCATCAACATCGACGTCTCCGCCGAGCTCGACGGCTATTTCGCAGATACCGGCGCCTCCTTCACCGTCGGGCGCTCGACGCCGGCCGTGGAGCGCCTCTGCCGCGATGGCAAGCGGGCGCTCTGGGTCGGCCTCAAGGAAGTGAAGGCCGGCAAGCCGCTCGCCGAAGTCGGCAAGGCCATCGGCGAATTCGCGCGAAAGAACCGCTATACGCTGATCGCCAACCTCGCCAGCCACGGCGTCGGCCGCTCGCTGCACGAGGAGCCGACGGAAATCGCCACCTGGCCCGATCCACAGGAAAAGCGCCGCATGACGGACGGCCTCGTCTTCACCGTCGAGCCGTTCCTGTCGCTCGGCGCCAACTGGGCGGAAAGCGGCACGAAGGACGAGTGGACGCTCTACAGCGAGCCGAGCGCGCCGACGGTGCAGTTCGAGCATACGGTTGTTGCCACCCGCAGCGGGCCGATCGTCGTGACGCTGCCGGGTTAAGCCTTCACCGGCGCTGATCCGTCGATCAATAATTGTCGTTTGCCGGTCTCATGTTGCAGTGCGAAGGTCGTGGCATGACCATGATGCAAAGCACGCCCGTCCTGTCGCGCGAACCCCTCCGAGCGGCCATTGCCGGCGCGCTCGCCATGGCCGTCGCCATGGGGCTCGGCCGCTTCTTCTATACGCCCGTGCTGCCCGGCATGATGGCCGGCCTCGGGCTCAACGCCGCCGATGCCGGCATCATCGCGGCGGCGAATTTTGCGGGTTACCTGCTCGGCGCGGTGCTCGCCGCCTATGGTTGGGCGGCCGGCCTTGAGCGGCGCCTGGCGCTCGGCTCGCTTGTCGCCACGGTGCTGCTGCTTCTCGCCATGAGCCTCCTTTCCGGTGTGGCCGCGCTCTCCGTCGTGCGCTTCCTCGCGGGTCTCGCCAGCGCCTTCGCCTTGATCTTCACCACCGGCATCGTGCTTTCCGTCGGCCTCGCGCATCGGGATCCGCGCGTGCAAATGGCGCATTTTTCCGGCGTCGGCATTGGCATCGCGGTGTCGGCGGTGCTCGTCTACCTGCTGTCGCTCGTCCACGTCTCGACGATTGCGCCCTGGCGCGTCGACTGGCTTGCAGGCGCCGTGCTCGGTGCCATCGGCCTCGCCGTCGTCATGCTGCTGCTGCCGCGTCCGGCAGGCGGTGCGGTTGCGGTGCGCGAGCCGCCGATCGTCTGGAGCCGGCCCATGGTGGCGCTGACGGTAAGCTATGGACTGTTCGGCATCGGCTATGTCGTGACGGCCACCTTCATCGTCGCCATCGCGCGGGAGGGCGCGCAAAGCCCGCTGCTCGAATGCCTCACCTGGCTCGTCACCGGCGCCTGCGCGGCGATTTCCCTCATCGCCTGGAAGCCGATGGAGCGGCGTTACGGCGTGGCGAGTGCCTATCTCGCGGCGCTCCTCGTGGAGATGGTGGGCGTCGCCGTCACGGTCACGCTGCCGTTTCCCGCTTCGGCGCTCATCGGCGGGGCGCTGCTCGGCCTCACCTTCATCGTCATCACCGCCTATGGCTTGCAGCTCGGCCGGGTTCTCGCCAGCGAAAGCCCGCGCCGCGTGCTGGCGCTGATGACGGCGGCGTTCGGCGTGGGGCAGATCCTCGGGCCGCTCGGCGCGGGCTTTCTCGCGGCGCGCACGGGAAGCTACGTGCTGCCGAGCCTTGCCGCCGCCGGCACGCTGCTTCTGGCCGCCGCCATCACCGTCGCCGGTGGGGCGCTTTCCATTAAATCTCGGTAATACAAGTCGCGAACGATTGTTGCGATGCGCAAACTCCTCTAGGTTCTGCCCGAACCGGTGGCGCTGCCGCCCTATGCAAACGAGAGTTTCGCACCTTGTTCCACTCCTTCTTCCCGCAGCCGAAGTTGTTCTTTACCTCCGCAATCCTTTGGGCGGCCGTGTGCATCGCCGTCTGGTATACGGTAGGGCCTCAACTGGGCGCCATGGTCGGCCTGCCGCCGCTCGGCCCGAACGAGAAGGCCGCGATCGGCCTCGCCTATTTCATTTCGCCGGATAACCTTTGGTTCTACCTCTATTTCACGATCTTCGTGCTGATTTTCGGCCTCGCCTGGAAGGTGATCGCGCGCGACCATCCCTGGACGAACTGGTCGATCTGGGGCTCCGCCTTCATCATCTTCATCGCCTATTTCTCCGTTCAGGTATCGGTGGCGCTGAACAATTGGCGTGGGCCGTTTTTCGACCTGTTTCAGCAGGCTCTGTCCAAGCAGGGCAATGTAACTGTGGAGCAGCTCTATACGATGCAGCTCTACTTCCTCGAAATCGGCATCGTCGGCGTCGTGATCAACGTGGTGACGGCGTTCTTCACCAATCACTATGTCTTCCGCTGGCGTACCGCCATGAACGACTACTACATGTCCATGTGGCCGAAGCTGCGCCACATCGAGGGCGCCTCGCAGCGTGTGCAGGAAGACACGATGCGCTTTGCCAACATTCTCGAAGGGCTGGGCGTCACCTTCATCAATTCCATCATGACGCTGGTGGTGTTCCTGCCGCTGCTCTTCCGCATGTCGGAACTCGTCGGCGACCTGCCGCTGCTCGGTGCGGTTCCGCATTCGCTGTTCTGGCTGGCGATCGGCTGGTCGCTGTTCGGCACGGTGCTGCTGGCTGTTGCTGGCATCAAGCTGCCGGGCCTGCAGTTCCGCAACCAGCGCGTCGAGGCCGCCTACCGCAAGGAACTCGTCTATGGCGAGGACAATGCGGACCGCGCCGACCCCGTCACTGCGCGCGAGCTCTTCGCGAACGTGCGGCGGAATTATTTCCGCATGTACTGGCACTATTGCTACTTCAACATCGCACGCTTCGGTTATGGCCAGCTCGACGCGATTTTCCTCAACGTCATCCTCATCCCGACCATTGTGGCTGGCCGTATCACCATGGGCAGCTGGCAGCAGATCGCCACCGCTTTCGGCGAGGTCAGCAACTCCTTCCAGTATCTCGTGAACTACTGGTCGACGATCGTCGAGCTGCTGTCGATCCACAAACGTCTGAAGGCCTTCGAGGCAGCGATCGACGACAAGCCGCTGCCGGAGATCGACCAGCGTTACCTGGCCCGCCAGACGGAAGAAGACGCCGAGCCCGCCTGACCGGCGTCTGCCCGGATAATCGAGATCTAGAGGGCGGCGCCAGTCGCCCTCTTTTCTTTTGCGAGAATGTCCATCGCCTCGACATAGCTGACGCAGGCGACGTCCCTTTCTCCGCAGGTCTCCGTCAGGAAGCGGTCCAGTGCGCGCCAATAGGCGCCGGCATTCATCTCGACGAAGTGGAAGCCGAGCTGGAGGGGGATGCGCTCGCCGTCATATTGTTTGGCGAAGGCGTCGCGATAGGCCTTTAGCGTGCTTTCCTCGAAGGCGGCGCTTTTCTCCGGCTTCTCCTTGCCCTTGGAATGGCGGACATAGAGATTGTAGTCCATGGCGATGACCGGACGCTGTGCGTCGCCTTCCGGGACGAGCGGCAGGGCGAAACGGGCGAGCGTGCCGCTTGCCACCGGCATGGCCGGCCCCTTCGAGACGAGGCTGGCGTCGTAGGTGAAGCCGTTGGCTTCCAGCGCCTTGACCAACCCGTTGCCGGCGGAAAGATAGGGCGCGCGAAACCCCTTGATGTCTTCCTTCACGAAGCGCTGCCAGTCGGCAGGTTCGCGCTCGCCGACGCCGGCATTCTGCCAGCCGTTCTTCAGCGCCTCGTGAAAGAAGGCGAACTCGGCCTTCCAGTCGTCCGCGCTCCACTTGCCGCCGTCGAAATGGCCGCAGCCGTGGCTGCCGATGTCGTGGCCTTCCAGCTTCGCCAGCCAGATTTCGCCGAGCCGCAGGATCGTGTCTTCCCGGTCCGGCGCAAAGCCGACATTGGAGCGGCCGCGTTTTTCATGCGGCGCCTGGTATTTTGCGCGCTCGTCCTTTGGGAAGAGGAAGGTGCAGGAGAGGAAATAGGTGAAATGCGCGCCGGTGCGTTTTGCCATGGCGCGGCTCTTCTCCCACAGAAGATTGTCATGCGCGCCATCGAAGGAGACGATGACGAGCTGCTTGCGCTTGGTCGTCCCGATCGTGTCGTCCTTGGCAAGCGCCGGGCCTGCAATAAGGCCGGCGGCGAGAAGGGAAGGGAGGATTCGGGACGATATTGCGAAAGACATGGGCACCTGCGGCAATTTGCAAAGGGTCTGTCATGGTTTCCGAATGCGGCAATCCTTTGATCGGGCTGGAATTGTCCGGCCTTGACGGCTATTCCAGACGGGATCGGCCACGCGCCGCCTTTTTTCCAGGGACATTTCCATGACGTTGCTCATCGCCGGTCTCGTTCTCTTCATCGTCACCCATCTCATCCGCCCCTTCGCGCCCGGCCTGCGCAATGCCGGCATCGCAGCACTCGGCAAGCCCGCCTGGATGGCGCTGCACGGCATCGTGTCGCTCGCGAGCCTCGTCCTCATCGCCTACGGCTTTGTCGAGGCGCGGGCGAATGGCGGCGCGATGCTCTATTATCCGCCGACCTTCATGGCGCATATCGCGCTCACCTTGATGCTGATCGCCTCGATCTGTCTCGTCGCCGGCTTCCTGCCAGCCGGCCATATCCGCACGAAGCTGAAATTCCCGATCCTCGTCGCCATCAAGATCTGGGCGCTCGCCCATCTCTTGGCGAATGGCGAAAGCTATTCGGTCCTGCTCTTCGTGACGATCCTCGCCTGGGCGGTCATCCTGCGCATATCGCTGAAGAAGCGCATTGCCGCCGGCGAGACGAAACTGCCGGTCTTCGTCTCGGCGAAAAACGACCTGATTGCCGTCGTCGTCGGCCTCGCGCTTTACGTCGTCGTCGTCTTCTGGCTTCACGAGTGGGTGATCGGCGTCGCGCCGATGGCGTGATCGGCGCGCTGATCCAGGGCTTTTCGCGCCTGCCCCCTTACTTTGCGGCCAAAATGGAGTAGAAGGCGCAAACTCCAATCGTCAGCAAGAGCCGGGCAGGGAATGGTAAATCAGGACGACAGCTTTATCCGCGAGGTCAACGATGAACTCCGCTCCGACCAGATGCGTCTGGTCTGGAGGCGTTTTGGTCGTATCCTCATCGGCATCGCCGTGCTGGTCGTTCTCGGTACGATCGGCAAGGTGAGCTACGATTACTGGCGTGACAGCGAGGCATCCGCCGCCGGCGACAGCTTCCTCGCCGCCCTCACGCTTGCCCGCGAAGGCAAGAACGAGGAAGCGCTTGCCGCGCTGACCGCGCTGGAAAAGGACGGTTTCGGCTCCTATCCGGTGCTTGCCCGCATGCGCTCCGCCTCGCTTCTGGCGACGACGGATGCCGCAGGCGCCGTCAGCGCCTTCACCGCGATTTCCAAGGACACCTCGGTGCCGCAGGCGCTGCGCGATGCAGCCCGCCTGCGCGCCGCCTACCTGCTCGTCGATACCGGCACCTATGACCAGGTTTCCGCCGAGGCCGAACAGCTCGCCACGCCGCAGAGCGCGCTGCGCCACTCGGCCCGCGAGGTTCTCGGCCTCTCCGCTTACAAACACGAGGACTATGCCCGCGCCAAGGAATGGTTCGACGCGATCCTCGCCGACAGCGAAAGCCCGCGCAACGTCGCCAACCGCGCGCAGATGCTGCTTGACCTGATTGCTGCAAGCGGCAAGCTGTCCTCTTAAACCGGCCTTCGCCGGTTCACCTGAACGGAACACATCATGAGCTTTACCGTCGCCATTGTCGGACGCCCCAATGTCGGCAAGTCCACCCTGTTCAACAGGCTCGTCGGCAAGAAGCTCGCGCTCGTCGACGACACGCCCGGCGTCACTCGTGACCGCCGCCCCGGCGATGCGCGCCTCATCGACCTGAAGTTCCGCATCATCGACACCGCCGGCTTGGAAGAGGCAGCACCCGAGACGTTGCAGGGCCGCATGCGTGCCCAGACGGAAGCGGCGATCGACGAGGCCGATTTGTCGCTCTTCGTCGTCGATGCCAAGACGGGCCTCACGCCCGTCGACACGGCGCTTGCCGACATGCTGCGCCGCAAGGGCAAGCCGGTCGTGCTCGTCGCCAACAAGTCGGAAGCCCGCGGCTCCGACGGCGGCTTCTACGATTCCTACACACTCGGCCTCGGCGAGCCGACGCCGATCTCTGCCGAACACGGCCAGGGCATGCTGGACCTGCGCGACGCGATCGTCGCCGCGATCGGCGAGGAGCGCGCCTATCCCGAGGACGACGAGGCCGAAACCGATGTCGACGTGCGCGCGGAAGCCGCTGCCGAAGGCGCGGAGCAGGACGAGGATTTCGAGCCGGAATATGACGAGACGAAGCCGCTGCGCGTCGCCATCGTCGGCCGCCCGAACGCCGGCAAGTCGACGCTGATCAACCGCTTCCTCGGCGAGGACCGGCTGCTGACCGGCCCGGAAGCCGGCATCACGCGTGATTCGATTTCCGTGGAGTGGGACTGGAAAGGCCGCACGATCAAGATGTTCGACACGGCCGGCATGCGGCGCAAGGCGCGCGTGCAGGAGAAGCTGGAAAAACTCTCCGTCGCCGATGGCCTGCGCGCCATCCGCTTTGCCGAGACCGTGGTCATCATGTTCGATGCGACGATCCCCTTCGAAAAGCAGGATTTGCAGATCGTCGATTTCGTGCTGCGCGAGGGCCGCGCCGCCGTGCTGGCCTTCAACAAGTGGGACCTGATCGACGATCCGCAGGCCGTGCTCGCGGAACTGCGTGAAAAGACGGACCGGCTGCTGCCGCAGGCACGCGGCATCCGCGCCGTGCCGGTCTCCGGCCAGACCGGCCGCGGCCTCGACAAGCTGATGCAGGCCGTCATCGATACGGACCGCATCTGGAACCGCCGCATCTCCACCGCCAAGCTCAACCGCTGGCTCGATGCGCAGCAGATCCAGCATCCGCCACCGGCCGTCTCCGGCCGCCGCCTGAAGCTGAAATACATGACACAGGTCAAAGCCCGCCCGCCGGGCTTCATGATCTCCTGCACGCGCCCCGATGCGCTGCCGGAATCCTATATCCGCTACCTGACGAACGGCCTGCGCAGCGATTTCAACCTGCCCGGCGTGCCGATCCGCATCCACTTCAAGGCGTCGGACAATCCGTTCGCCAGCAAGGCGAAGAAGCGGCGCTGACTTTCGGGTCGGGCCTCATGTGCCCGCGGATCGCGCTCGGCGGGAAGCCGAAGCGGGCGCGGAAGCGCGTGGCAAACCGCGATTGCGATTCGTAGCCGACGGTTTGCGCAATGCTGAGGACGGAAAACTCCGTCGATTGCAGGAGCTGCATGGCGAGCGACATGCGCACATCGATCAGCAGCGACTGAAAAGACCATCTTTCGGCGGCAAGCTTTCGCCGTAGCGTCGCCTCGCTGACATTCAGCGCCCGGCACAGATCGACGCTTGCCCAATTCGCGTGCGGTTCCGCGGAGAGGATAGCGCGCACACGGTCGCTGACGCCCGCGGGCTTCGGCGCAACGAAACGCCCACCCGCGAGATCGAGCCAAAGCAGCAGTTCTGAAAGCCGGTGGCGGGCAATTTCGACGGGGATGCTGGCGGGTTCCGTGATTGCCTGCGCGCAATCCGCAAAGGCGTCCTGAAAGCCGCGATGCGGGTGGTCGATCGTGAAGGCGCGCTCGAAAGGGCGGCCTTTGCCCGGTGTTGCGGCAAAGGCCGCCACGGTTTCCGGTTCGAAGGCGATCCAGCGCGCGACATAGGCGCTCGCACCATCCGCGGCATTGATCACGTCGAACGTCTCGCCCTGGGCGAGCGCGATGCAGCCGCCGGCCGGAACATCCCATTCCTCTTCGCCGGCGCGCAGGATCTTGGTGCCGTGTTCGACGAGGATGAGAAGAGGGCGGGTGATCAGGATGTTGGCATAACGCAGCCGATTATACTGCACGATGCGGGCGGAAGCGCCGATTTCCGGGCGTATGGCGATGTTCATCCGGTCCATCCTGTCGTCCCGCCCGAGCCTATCCCCGTTGGCTAGGCCCGGGCAAGGACATGGAGTTTGTCAGGGAAAAGTGGGAACCGGTTTTCCCGAAAAGACAAACGAAAACAAAAGGTACTAGGTCAGCCTGGTTCAGTGTGAACCAGGCTGACCTATCAGCGCTTGCCCTTGGCGGAGATTGTTGCGGTGGCAAGCGTGTTCATGTTGCTGACGAAGCCGACCATGGCGGGCGTGGCGTCGTCCGGCACCGGCAGCCTCTCGATGCCGAGCGCCTTGACCGTGATCGTGTAGTCATGCTCCGGCCCGTCCGGCGGGCAGGCTCCGAGAAAGCCGGGTATGCCCAGGTCCGTTGGCGTCATGCGCGTGCTGTGCGGCAGCGCAGCCTTGCCGTTGCCAGCACCCGCAGCAAGCGAGTTTGCGTCGGCAGGCAGGTCGATGACAACCCAGTGCCACCAGCCTGAGCCGGTCGGCGCGTCCTTGTCGTAGATCGTCACGACGAAGCTTTTGGTCCCCACCGGTGCGTTCGACCAGCGGATATCCGGCGAGATGTTGCCGCCGGTGCAGCCCATGCTGTCGGCAAACTGTTCCTTCTGCACGGCGCCGGAGGCGAAGGCAGCGCTGGCAACGGTGAAATCGGCCGACAGGCCGGCCTGCGGGCAAAGGGAGAGCGCGGCGGCGAAGGCCGCCATGAAACGTGATGTCGTCATGGTTTCTTTCCGTCTTGGGGGGCAACGGGGAGAAACTAGGACCATTCATTGTAACGGTCGGTGCGAGATCGATCGATTTTGGCACCGATCCGATCAATCAGCAGTCGGGCAGCTTGTCCTTTGCCACCAGCGCGCCGTGGTGTTGGATGACGCTGGCCGCGACATCGGCGGCGAACCGGGCCGCGTCGTCCGGGCTTACACCCGTCGCCAGGCGGGCGAGGAAGGCGCCGTTGAAGCTGTCACCGGCGCTTGTCGTATCGACGATTTTTTCGACTTTTGCGGAGGGCGCGTGGCTGCGCGCGCCGTCGAAGACCAGCGTTGCGCCCTCGCTGCCGTCCTTCACGACGATCTCGCTGACACCGAGCGCGCGGTAGCGGGCGATCGTCTCTTCCAGCCCGGCATCGCCGAAATGGGTGGTTTCGTCGTCGAGGCTCGGCATGACCAGCGTCGCGGCGCGCGCGCCTTCGGTGATGGTCGCGCGCATGCGCTCCGTGTCATCCCACAGGCGCGGGCGGATGTTGGGGTCGAAGACGATGCGCTTGCCGGCGGCCTTGCCGCGGCGAAGCTCGGCGAGCAGGGTTTCGATATCCTCGGCGGGCAGGATCGCCAGCGTGATGCCGGAAAAGACGACCACTTCGGAGGCCTCAATTGCGGCACGCAGCCGGTCGCCGTCGCGGGCGAGCAGCTTTGCCGCGGAGACGGAGCGCCAGTAGGAGAAGCTGCGTTCGCCATCCTTCAGGTGGATCATGTAGAGGCCGGGCGAGCGGCCCTCGATGCGTGCGACATGGTCGGTGCCGATGCCGTGGCCGGCCACGAAGGCGAGCATTTCGTCTGAAATCATGTCGGTGCCGACGGCGGAGAAATAGTCGACGCTCCAGTCGGCCGGCAGGAATTGGCGAGCGTAATAGGCGGTGTTGAAGGTGTCGCCGGCGAAACTCTTGCGCATCAGGCCGCCGTCCGCCTGCATCAGTTCCACCATGCACTCGCCGATCGAGAGCAGCCGTCCCGCCATGTCGAAATCCTCCCGGCTAAATCCGCCGGAAAGAGGAAATACTGTCAAAGAGTTGGCGGGGCAAGACGATGCCGGCGCTTTCCGCCTGCCGTTGCCGCTCCACGCGGCCGATGCCGGGAATATGCACACCATATTCGGCCGAAAGCCGCTCCACATGCGCGGCGAGGCGGGCGGAAAAACCATCGGCGAGAAGCTGCGGCGCCATTGCCAGCACGAAGAGGCCGGCGCCGGGCGAGGTCTCGCCCGCCTGGAAATCCGGTGCGTCGACCGACCAGTTCGCTCCGGTAAGGCCGGCGGCGAGCACCTCCACCATCAGCGCGATATTGGCTCCGCGCTCTCCGCCGAAGGCGAGCAGCGCGCCTTGCATGGCCGCGAAGGGATCGCTGGTCGGCTCGCCGTCCTGGTCGAGCGCCCAGCCCTCGGGGATAGCCTCGCCGCGCGCCGCCGCCTCACGGATTTTCACGAAGGCGGTGGCGCTGGAGGCCTGGTCGATCAGCAGGAAGCGACCGTCGTGGAGGGGGGCCGCGAAGGCCAGCGGATTGGTGCAATAGACCGGCAGGCGGCTGCCCGACCCGGCAAGCAGCGCCGGACCGTTGGTCGCGGCGATGGCGACAAGGCCTTCCTGCGCCAGCCGGGCGGCGTACCAGCCGAGTTCACCCGTCGTGTAGCTGTTGTGCGCGGTGAAGATCGCGATGCCGAGCGCCTTCGCCTTCGTCACCAGTTCCTCATGCGCGACGGAAAACCCGTGCTGCGCCACGCCGCCCATCGCATCGCATTTGAGGATCGCCGGCACCGGCGAGGTGAGGAGGGGTTCGGCACGCGCGACGATCCGCCCGTCGACCAGGCTCCTGAGATAGTCCATCAGGTGGGCGAAGCCGACCGCCCGTTTGCCCGCCATTTCGGCATCCACCGTGGCGCCGGCAAGGGCTGCGGCCCCCGCCTCGACCATGCCGACGCGCATCAGCGCCGTTTTCGCAAGCTCGATGGCTTCCGCCGGGGAAAGGGTGACGTCATCGGTCATGCGGTCAGCCTTCTCTCTGGAAATCGCCGGCATCATCCCGACCGATCCGCTCTTCGTCAACCTTCGAAAAATCGCGGGTTGTGCCGTTTACGCCCTAGGGTACGCGCGTTACATCTTGTTGAACGCAATTGGAAACCGGAGCGAGAACGCATGGCAAAGCCCCGTAAGAAGGCCGACGACTGGTGGCGCGGCGCGGTCATCTACCAAGTCTATCCCCGCTCGTTCCAAGACACGACCGGCGACGGCATGGGGGACCTTCGGGGTGTCACCAAGCGGCTCGGGCACATCGCCTCGCTCGGTGTCGATGCGATCTGGCTGTCGCCCTTCTTCAAGTCGCCGATGGCGGATATGGGTTATGACGTTTCGGATTACTGCGACGTCGACCCGATGTTCGGCACGCTTGCCGATTTCGATGCGATGCTTTCCGAAGCCCACCGCCTCGGCCTCAAGGTCGTCATCGACCAGGTGATTTCGCACACCTCCGACCAGCATCCTTGGTTCGTCGAAAGTCGCTCCAGCCGCACGAACACCAAGGCCGACTGGTATGTCTGGGCCGATCCGAAGCCGGATGGCACGGCGCCCAACAACTGGCTGTCGATCTTCGGCGGGCCGGGCTGGGAATGGGACGGCGTGCGCAAGCAATATTACATGCATAATTTCCTCATGTCGCAGCCGGACCTCAACTTCCACAATCCGGATGTGCAGGAGGCGTTGCTCAAAACCGTGCGCTTCTGGCTCGACCGTGGCGTGGACGGTTTCCGTCTCGATACGGTGAATTTCTACTTCCACGACAAGAAGCTGCGCGACAACCCACCCCATGAACCCGACCCCGACGGCGTCGGCCTCGATGCGCCGGACGTCAATCCCTATGGCATGCAGACGCACCGCTACGATAAGACGCAGCCGGAGAATGTCGAGTTCCTCCGGCGGTTTCGCGCTTTGCTCGATGAATATGAGGGCCGCATGACGGTTGGCGAGGTGGGCGATGGCGCACGTTCGCTGAAAACGGTTGCCGAGTATACGAGCGGCGGCGACAAGCTCAACATGTGCTACACGTTCGACCTGCTGGGGCCGGACTTCACGGCAGAGCACGTGCGCAAATGCGTGCAGAGTTTTCAGCGCGCGGTGACGGACGGCTGGGTATGCTGGGCCTTTTCCAACCACGACGTCAACCGGCATGTCAGCCGTTTCATCAAGACCCCGGAGGAACGCGAGCGCGTCGCCAAACTCGCGGTCACCCTGCTTTCGACGCTGCGCGGCTCGATCTGCCTCTACCAGGGCGAAGAGCTCGGCCTTACCGAGGCGGACCTCGCCTTCGAGGACCTGCGCGACCCCTACGGCATCCGCTTCTGGCCGGCCTTCAAGGGCCGCGACGGATGCCGCACGCCGATGCCCTGGAAGCGCAGCGAGGCCCATTCCGGCTTCAGCACGGGAAAACCCTGGCTGCCGGTGCCGGAGGAACATTCGCGCCTCTCCGTCGATGCGCAGGAAAAGGTCTCCGGCTCCGTGCTCAACCACTATCGCGCCACGCTCGCGTTCCGCAAGGAACACGAGACGCTGCACGACGGCGACATGTCCTTCCTCCATTCCAACCAGGATATCCTCGCCTTCACCCGCGAGAAGGGCGGCGAAAAACTGCTCTTCGTCTTCAACCTGACGCGTGAAAAGGCCGAGTTCGTGCCGGCGAAATCGCTGAAGCTCGGCGAGCCGCTGCCCGTGCCCGGCTTTGGCGCGAAGCTGAAGGACGGGACGATCGAGCTGGATGGGCTGGATATGGCGTGTGTGCGGCTATGAGTTGCGGCTGCGGCCGACGCGCGATATCATAAAGTGATATTCGGGAGCTCCTCATGGCCTCAAATTACACGCTCGGAAATCACTACGAGACATTCGTCCGCGACCTGCTTGCGACTGGCCGATATGCCAGTGCGAGCGAAGTCTTGCGGGATGGGCTACGCCTGCTCGAAGACCGCGAGAAGCAGCGCGAAGCTAAGCTTGCCGCATTGAGGGACACCATTCGGGACGGCCTTGAAAGCGGACCCGCAGCACCGCTTGACATGGACGCGGTGAAGGCACGCGCACGCGCGGGGGGGGGCAACGGCCAAACGTGCTTGAGGTCGTTCGTCTTCCACAGGCAGAAGAGGATTTGATCCAGATTTGGCGATACATCGCCGACGACAACGAACAGGCGGCCGATCGCCTTCTCGACCGCTTTGCGGATGTCGCACAAAAACTGGCGGCGCATCCCGAGGCCGGCCGCTCCCGCTCTGAACTTGCGGGTGGTTTGCGCAGCTTCGTCGTCGGGAACTACGTCCTGTTCTACCTGGCCAGCCGGTCGCAGCTCGTCATCGTGCGTATCCTCAGCCGATACCTCGATATCGACGAGGACGATTTCAGGGCGGAGTGATCTCACCCGATCAGCGCAAACCTGTCCACATCCACCATCCCCCTGTCCGAGATCTTCAAATGCGGGATCACGGGCAGCGGCAGGAAGGCGAGCTGGAGGAAGGGTTCCTGCAAAGTCGCGCCGAGCGCGAAGGCGGCCTGGCGCAGGTGGTGCAGCGTGTCGCGCACGCTTTCGTAGGGTTCGAGGCTCATCAGGCCGGCGACGGGAAGCGCGATCTCGCCGGTCACTTTGCCGTCCTCCACCACGACGAAGCCGCCCTTGATTTCGCCGAGACGATTGGCGGCGAGCGCCATGTCGTCCTCGTCGACGCCGACGACGCAGATATTGTGGCTGTCATGGCCGACCGTCGAGGCGATCGCGCCCTTCTTCAGGCCGAACCCCTGCACGAAGCCGTTGGCATGGTTGCCGTTCTTGCCGTGGCGCTCGATGACGGCGACCTTGATAATGTCCTGCGCGAGATCGACGGTCGCCTGGTTGCCCTTCGCGGGCAGCCGGTAGCGCCGGTGCTCGGTGATGATCTTTCCCGGCAGCACGCCGATGACCGGCGTCTCGCCATCCGTGACCGGCACGGCGAAATGCGCCGCATTGACCGGCCGCGCCTTGACGCTGTCGAGGCCGACCGGGGCGACGGACTGGCGCGTCGCAAACAGCGCGTTGTCGACCCTGCGGCCGGCGGAGAACACGATCTCCGCTTTGCAGTTTTCCAGCGTATCGACGACGACGAGGTCGGCGCGCCAGCCGGGCGCGACGAGGCCGCGATCGCTAAGCCCGAAGGCCTTGGCGGCGGAAATCGAGGCGGCGCGATAGACCGCGAGCGGCGCGCGGCCATGGCCGATCGCGGTGCGGATCATATAGTCGAGATGGCCCTGCTCGGCGATGTCGAGCGGGTTGCGGTCGTCCGTGCAGAGCGCGATGAAGGGCGACAGCCGCTCGGTGATAACAGGCAGCAGCGCCAACAGGTCCTTGGAGACCGAGCCCTCGCGCACGAGGATGTGCATGCCCTTGCGGATCTTTTCCAGCGCTTCCTCAGCGGTCGTGCATTCATGCTCGGTGCGGATGCCGGCGGACAGGTAGCCGTTGAGATCGTTGCCGCGCAAAAGCGGCGCATGGCCATCGATATGGCCGCCCTGGAAAGCTTCGAGCTTTGCGAGACAGATCGGGTCCTTGTGGATGACGCCCGGGAAATTCATGAATTCGGCCAAGCCTATGACCTTCGGATGGTCGCGGAAGGGCAGCAGGCGCTCGATCGGCAGGTCGGCGCCGGAGGTCTCCAGATGCGTCGCCGGCACGCAGCTCGAAAGCTGCACGCGGATGTCCATGATGGTTTCCAGCGCGCTGTCGAGGAAGAACTGGATGCCCTCCGTGCCGAGCACATTGGCGATTTCATGCGGATCGCAGATCACCGTCGTGACACCATAGGGCAGCACGCAGCGGTCGAATTCATGCGGTGTGACCAGCGAGGATTCGATGTGCAGATGCGTATCGATGAAGCCCGGCACGACGATGCGGCCGGAAATGTCGATCTCGGTGCGACCCGTATAGTTGCCGCAGGTGCCGACGATGCGGTCGCCGGAAATCGCGATGTCGGAGGCGACGAGCTCGCCCGTCACGAGATCGAAGAACTGCCCGCCCTTCAGCACGATGTCGGCCGGTTCGCGGCCGGTCCCCTGGTCGATGAAGCGTTCCAAGTCGGTCATGGCAAAGTCTCCGAATCCTTTTGCAGAGACTCTAGCGGCGCGGCGGCGAGAGGGAAGGGCCGGCGCGCCGAATTGCTAGACCGGGAAGGTGACGGAAAAAGCGAAGCGCTTCGTTTCGCCGCCGGAAAGCACCGTGGTGGAGGGCCGATCTCTCAACTCGCGCGATCCGCCCAATTCCGCCGCGGTGCCGTGCCACGGCTCGACGCAGAGGAAAGGTGCGCCGGGTTTTGTCCAGAGTGCGAGGTTCGGCAGGTTTTCGAAGCGGAATTTCAGCGCCGGCCCGCCTTCCGCCTCATAGGTCAGGCCATCGCCCGCGCCTTCGGGGAAGACCAGCGCGTCGTTCTCGAATAGGCCGTGGGCAAGGACGAGGCGGCCCTTCTCGAAGGGTGAGGCTTGGCGCTCCGGGGCTAGCAGGCCGTTTTCCAGCGGCTGGCGGTCCGGCTCGCCGCCATCGTCGAGGATGACGCTGTGCGTCCTGCCTTCCGCGCCGGGTAGGGGCCAGGCGAAGGCGGGGTGGAAGCCGAAGCCGAAGGGCATCGGGTCCTGCCCGCGGTTCTCCACCTCGGCGGCGACTGTCAGCGTGGGGCCATCAAGGCTGTGCTCGACGGAAAACCGGAAATCGAACGGGTAGATGGCGCGGGTGTCGTCCGAGGCGTCCAGCGTGAAGCGGCAGGCGGTCGCGCTGGCGCCGGAAGGCGAAAATTCCCGCCGCCGGGCAAGGCCGTGCTGCGCCATGGGATAGGGCTTGCCGTCGATCAGCAGCGTATCGTCCGGCGCCTTGCCGACGATCGGGAAGAGCACCGGCGAGCGCCCGGTCCAGAAGGCGGCGTCGCCGTTCCACAGCCAGTTCGCCCCGTTGCGCGCGGTGATCGCCTGCATTTCGGCACCGAGCGAGGAGACATCGATCGAGAGGTGGTCGTTCTCTATGCGGGTGATGGTCGGCATGAGGCTCTCCCCTGGTTTTATCGTCGGCACAATAGCCCCGAAACCGGGCGGGCTTGCAAGCGCTATCAGGGCACGGCTAACCTTCGGCCCCGCATGGAGAACGATATGCAGACGGCACATACCATACGTCCGGCCGAGACCTCGGAGATCCCCGCGCTTGCGCGGCTCTGGCATGCCGGCTGGCAGGATGGGCATGCGGCGGTGCTGCCGGTCGAACTGACCCGCCTGCGCACGCTGAGGAGTTTCGAAGACCGCCTGCCGGCCATGCTGGACGATGTGCGCGTCATCGGCGAGCATGGCGCGCTACTCGGTTTCTGCTACATCAAGCACGACGAGTTGGACCAGCTTTTCGTGGCCCCCGAAGGGCGCGGTGCGGGCATCGCCGCAGCCCTCGTCGCCGATGCCGAAGAGCGGCTTGCCGCCGATGGCGTAACAACCGCCTGGCTTGCCTGCGCGATCGGCAATGACAGGGCCGCGCGCTTTTATGAAAAATGCGGCTGGATGCTGACAGGCACCGTCACCATCAGGACGGACACGATCGAAGGGCCGTTCGATCTCGGCGTCTGGCGCTATGAAAAGACGCTTGTCCCGGCCGCATAGTGGTTGATGGCGCGAGGCCGGCACCATATGTTCAGGTCATGAACCGGAACGACGCGGCAGGCCCGATCATCGTCTTCGATGCGGAGTGCATTCTCTGCTCGGCCAATGCGCAATTCGTGCTCCGGCACGATCACGCCCGCCGTTTCCGCCTCGCCTCCATGCAGAATGCGGTGGGTGCAGCCCTCTACCGCCGCTTCGGCATCGATCCGGCCGATCCCGAATCGATGATCGTCGTCGAAGGCGACCGGCTCTTCAAGGACAGCGATGCGGTGCTGGCGATCTATGCCGGCCTCGGCTGGCCGTGGAAGGCTTTTGCCGCGCTGCGCTTCATTCCCCGTTTCCTGCGCGACCCGGCCTATCGCTGGCTCGCGCGCAACCGCTATCGCATTTTCGGGCGGCGCGAAGCCTGCTGGGTGCCATCGTCGGATGATGCGGATCGGGTGCTGTGAAAAGCGTCATCGTGCTCGGCGGCTATGGTGGTTTTGGTGCACGGCTTTCAAAACGGCTGGCGGCGGATGGCTGGGCGGTGCTGGTCACTGGGCGCAATGGTTCCGCGGCAGAGCGCCTTGCCGCGAACCTGCCCAATGCCCGCGCGCTGGTGGCGGATCGCAATGCCGACCTCCGCCCGCTTCTCGAAGCCCATCGCCCCTTCCTGCTGGTCGATGCGGCGGGGCCGTTCCAGGGGAGCGGCTACCAGGTCGCGGAAGCCTGCATCGCCAGCGGCGTGCACTATCTCGACCTTGCGGATGCACGGGATTTCGTCTGCGGCATCGGGCGGCTGGATGATACGGCGCGGGCGGCGGGCGTCTCGGTGGTTTCCGGCGGCTCCAGCGTGCCGGCGCTCTCCGGAGCGGTGATCGCGGAATTGTCGCGGGGCATGGAGGCTGTGTGCTCGGTCGAAACCTCGATCAGCGCCTCCAACCGCGCAACGGCGGGCGCCTCGGTGGCGGCGGCGATCCTGAGTTATGTCGGAAAGCCGGTGCGGCTGTGGCGCGGACGGCGCTTTCGGCAGGAGACCGGCTGGCACCGGCTGCATGTCGCACACTACAGCATTGCCGGCCGGGCGCCGATCCGCCGGCTGGTGGCGCTCGCGGATGTGCCGGACCACGATATCGTGCCGGCCACCATCCCCGGAAGGCCGGCGACGGTTTTTCGCGCGGGGCCTGAATTCGCCTTCCAGCTCCTGACGCTCTGGCTTCTGAGCTGGCCGGTGAAATGGGGCTGGGTCCGCTCGCTTTCACCCTTCGCCGGATGGCTGCTGCCGCTGCAGAAGCTGAGCGCCCGTTTCGGCACGGAGCGCTCCGCCATGGCGGTCGAGGTCAAAGGGTTTGCCGGTGGCGAGGCGGCGGTGCGCCGCTGGACGCTGATTGCCGAGGACGGTGACGGACCGGAGATTCCGACCATAGCCGCGCATGTGCTGGCGAATGCCGTGGCGGCGGGGCGATTGGAGCCCGGCGCGCGCCATGCGGCGGGTGCGGTGGCGCTCGAGGATTTCGCACCTCATTTCGACAGGCTCGCCATCTTCCGGGCAATCGAAAGCCGACCTTATCAGCCGCTTTACCGCCGCGTCATCGGCCCGGCCTATGCGACCCTGCCGCAACCTGTTCGCGCCATGCACGACCTGGTCGGCGATGCCGGTGCCGCCGGGCGGGCGAGGGTGCGGCGTGGAACCTCGCTGCCCGCGCGTATCGTCGGCGCCGTGATGCGCTTTCCGCCGGAAGGCGAACACGAGCTGCATGTCGCCTTCGAGGAGTGTAATGGCGCCGAGCGCTGGACGCGCGATTTTGCCGGCCATGCCTTCATGAGCGAACTCAGCCAGCGAGGCGATCGTCTCACGGAACGGTTCGGCCCGATGCGCTTCTTCTTCGACCTGCCTTCGGATGCCTCCGGTCTTGCGATGGTGATGCGCGGCTGGTCCGTTTTCGGCATCCCCATGCCGCTATGGTTTGCGCCGCGCAGCGAGGCGCGGGAATGGGCTGAGGGCGAGGACTTCTGCTTCGACGTGCCGATCGCGCTGCCGGGCATCGGCACCATCGTGCACTATTCCGGCCGCCTGCGGCGAACTTGACCCCGCAAACGAAAATGGCGACCGAGGGCGCCATTGCGCGTCCGCCCGGTGGACGGGCTTAGATGTTGTTCTGCAAGACCTCGCGCAGCTTGCCGAATAGGTCGTCGATATGGTGCTTCTCGATGATCAGCGGCGGGGAGAGTGCGATGATGTCGCCCGTCGTGCGGATGAGCAGGCCCTTTTCATAGGCCTTCAGGAAGGCGTTGAAGGCGCGTTTGGTCGGCTCGCCGGCGATGGGCGCGAGTTCGACGGCGCCGATCAGGCCGACATTTCTGATGTCGATGACGTTCGGGCAATCCTTCAGCGAATGCAGGCCGTCTTCCCAGTAGGAGGCGAGTTCGGCGGCGCGGGTGAGCAGGCCTTCTTCCTTGTAGGTGTCGAGCGTGCCGAGTGCGGCGGCGCAGGCCAGTGGATTGCCGGAATAGGTGTAGCCGTGGAAGAACTCGATCATGTGCTCCGGGCCGTTCATGAAGGCATCATGGATCTCGGAGGTCACGAAGACGGCGCCCATCGGGATCACGCCGTTGGTGAGGCCCTTGGCGGTGGTGATGATGTCCGGCTTCACGTCGAAATACTGCGCGGCGAAGGGTGCGCCGAGGCGGCCGAAGCCGGTGATGACCTCGTCGAAGATCAGCAGGATGCCGTGCTGCGTGCAGATCTCGCGCAGCTTCTGGAGGTAGCCTTTCGGCGGGATGAGCACGCCGGTGGAGCCGGCGACCGGCTCGACGATGACGGCGGCGATGGTCGAGGCATCGTGCAGGGTGATGATGCGCTGGAGCTCGCTGGCAATGTCGCCACCATGCTCCGGCTCGCCGCGCGAAAACGCGTTTTTGTCCGGGAAATGGGTGTGCGGCATGTGGTCGACGCCGGTGAGCAGCGTGCCGAACATCTTGCGGTTCGAGACGATGCCGCCGACGGAGATGCCGCCGAAATTGACGCCGTGATAGCCGCGCTCGCGGCCGACCAGGCGGAAGCGCGAGCCGTCGCCCTTGGCGCGGTGATAGGCGAGGGCCACCTTCAGCGCGGTCTCGACCGATTCGGAGCCGGAATTCGTGTAGAGAACGTGGTTCATGCCCTCGGGCGCGATGTCCACCAGGCGATTGGCGAGTTCGAAGGCCTTGGGGTGGCCGAGCTGGAAGGCGGGCGCATAGTCAAGTTCGCCGGCCTGTTCGCGGATCGCCTCGGTGATCTTCGGGCGGCAGTGGCCGGCGTTGACGCACCAGAGGCCCGCCGTGCCGTCGAGCACCTGCCGGCCGTCATGGGTCGTGTAGTGCATGTCCTTGGCGCCGACGAAGAGGCGCGGTTCCTTCTTGAACTGCCGGTTCGCCGTGAACGGCATCCAGAAGGCGCGCAGATCGTTGGGGGTGTTGAGGCGGTT
This sequence comes from Shinella sp. GW835-FHT14H05, assembly GCF_058793575.1. Taxonomy (NCBI): domain Bacteria; kingdom Pseudomonadati; phylum Pseudomonadota; class Alphaproteobacteria; order Hyphomicrobiales; family Rhizobiaceae; genus Shinella; species Shinella sp. GW835-FHT14H05. The sequence continues at coordinate 745,752 of NZ_JBXAFY010000001.1, forward strand.
GGACATGCGGTCTCTCCGGTGCTTCTGAATGCGGGGCCATGCGGATGGCAAATTTTACCCGGCGGTCAAAGTATCAAGGCGCCCCGGGGCGTCAAGCAGCCTTGGGCGCGCAGCCATGCAAAACGCCCCGGACGGACATCCGGGGCGGCCTATGCCGGGTGATTTTAGGCTGTTCAGGCGATGCGCAGCTTCTTTTCGGCGGCGCCGCTGCCGGAAGCCCGGTAGATGCGCTCAAGCGCATCGAGAATGGTCAGCACGGCATCCGACTTGCTGGAATAATAGATGGTCTGGGCATCGCGGCGCGTGGTCACCAGGTTCTGTGCGCGCAGCTTCGAAAGGTGCTGGGACAGCGCCGACTGGCTGAGGCCGACCTGGTTTGCCAGGGCGCCGACCGCGATCTCGCCTTCGACCAGCACTTTCAGGATGAGCAGGCGTTTCGGGTTCGCCATGGCGGAAAGAAAGTCCGATGCAACTTCGGCCTGCGCGTGTTCTGCGTCTGAAATCTTGTCCATCTGAAACTCCTTTGGGCGTTTCCGCTTCAAATCATATGATTTTATGTGAATCCGCTTGTTAGCATATAAACAAAATACCCCTCATCAAGAGCCAGAAATGGGGGTATGCTGCACGCATAGCGATAGGCGCAGGCCGAAAACCCGGAACACGCCAAAGCGGACGGACGCGGAAACGCCGCTTTTCAGCCAGCCGCCCGTGCTTCGCGAAGCAAACGCGCAAGCTCGCCCCTGAGTTCCGAGGCCTGATCAAGTTCGCGTGAAAATTCCAATCGCTTCAATTTATCGCCGCTCGCAAGGTCCACGCCGGCCGCATCGAGGCCGACGATGATCCATTCGCCGTCCTTTGCGCCGCAATAATGGCGGGCGTAAATGCCGGCGGCCTCCGCATGATCGCTGTTCATGTGCTCGACGGCGCCGGTTTCCATCTCGGCAAGCGCGCCGCGGGCGGGCGAGCGAATCAGCAGGTCGTCTGCGGTGAGCACGAAGGCCTTGCCGAAGCCGCCGTTGAGATGGGCGCGCAGCGGCACGAGACGGAAGAAGGCGAAATCCGGGAAATCGACATAGAGTTTGGCCTTCGGATGGCGGCGGATGAAGCGTTCGCGCAGGGCCGCGTGCGAATCGCTTTCGCGCGCCACCTCCTCGGCCTCGCAGATGACGGTGAGGCGCGGATGGGCGAGCGGATCGCCCTTGCCGGGCTCGCCGGCGAGCAGCGAGGCGCGCGGGTCGCGCCGCAACGCCTGGGTGTGGACGGACAGCGCCGAGACGAGGATGACCGGCGTGCCGTCCGTATCGGTGCCGGTCAGCGTTCGGCTGGCGAAGGGCGCGCCGCTTTCCGGCTCGATGACGGCGAGCGCGCAGCTTCGCGCCGAGCGCAGCAGCGTGCGGGCGAGGCGGCGGGCGTCGTCGTCCGTTTCGCGCAGAACGCTGGGTTTGTCCTTCTCGGCCATGGTGCTTGCTCCCCGTATCGCGAATGCAAAAGGCAGCGCCCGTGCGGAGCGCTGCCTTTTCTAGTCCGATTGGGCGCGGCTGTCAGCCGCGGCGGCGGTGCCGCGTCAAACCGTTCACGACATCCTGCGCGCTGATCGTGCCGATCACCGTGCCGTTGTCGACGACGCCGACATTGCCGGGCGTGCGCGACATGGCGTCGAGGATGTCGACGAGCGGCGTCTGCGGCGTCGCTGTCGCGGTGACGCCGCCATTGCTGGAGGCGCCGTGCTGCATGACGTCCTGCGCCGTCAGCATGTTGATCGGGTTCATGTTCTGCACGAAATCCGCGACATACTGGTTGGCCGGGTTCTTCACGATGTCCTGCGGCGTGCCGCACTGGATGATCCGCCCGCCTTCCATGATGGCGATGCGGTTGCCGATGCGGAAGGCTTCGTCGAGGTCGTGGCTGACGAAGAGGATCGTCTTCTTCAGCCGGCGCTGGAACTCCAGAAGCTCGTCCTGCAAACGCGTGCGGATCAGCGGGTCGAGCGCGGAGAAGGGCTCGTCCATCAGCAGGATCGGTGCGCCGGTGGCGAACGCCCGGGCGAGGCCTACGCGCTGCTGCATGCCGCCGGACAGCTCGTTCACCTTGCGGCTCGCCCATTTGGTGAGGTTGACGAGTTCGAGCTGTTCGGCGACGCGCGCCTTGCGCTCGTTGTCCGGCACGTTGGCGAGTTCGAGGCCGAAGCCGACATTGTCGGCGACGGTGCGCCAGGGCAGGAGCGCGAACTGCTGGAACACCATCGAGACCGTGTGCATGCGGAAATCGCGCAACGCCTTGGGCGTCGATTTGTACGGGTTCACCGAGCCGTTGCCGGCCTTCACCTGCACATCGCCGCGCACCACCGGGGCAAGCCCATTGACGGCGCGCAGCAGCGTCGATTTGCCGGAACCGGACAGGCCCATCAGCACGAGGATCTCGCCCTCGGTGATCGACAGGGTCGCATCGGCGACACCGAGAACCAGCCCGGTTTCCGCGCCGATCTCGTCGCGGGTCTTGCCCGCATCGACCATGGCGAGCGCCTTTTGCGGGCTGTCGCCGAAGATGATCGAGACGTTCTGGAAGATGACGGTGTCGGTCATTGGGCGTCTCCGTCATCGGAGGAGCGGAAGAGGCGGTCGAGGATGATCGCCAGGATGACGATACAGAGGCCGGCCTCGAAGCCCATGGAGATGTTCACGGTGTTGAGCGCGCGCACCACCGGAACGCCAAGCCCCTTGGCGCCGACGAGGGCCGCGATGACCACCATCGACAGCGACAGCATGATGGTCTGCGTGAGACCCGCCATGATCTGCGGCGTCGCATAGGGCAGTTCCACCTTGCGCAGCACCTGGCTCGGCGTCGCGCCAAACGCCTGGGCGGCTTCCACCAGCGAGGGCGGCGTGGAGATGATGCCGAGGCGGGTGAGGCGGATCGGTGCGGGAATGGCGAAGATGACCGTGGCGATGAGGCCCGGCACCATGCCGAGACCGAAGAGGATGAGCGCCGGGATCAGGTAGACGAAGGTCGGGATCGTCTGCATGAGATCGAGGATCGGCCGCAGGATCGAGTAGAACCAGGGCCGGCGCGCGGCGGCGATGCCGAGCGGCACGCCCACGACCATGCTGACGCCGGTCGCGGCCAGGACGAGCGCCAGCGTCTCCGTCGTCTCCTTCCAGTAGCCCTGGTTCACGATGAGCAGCAGGCCGAGGAAGGTGAAGATCGCCACGCCGAGCGAGCGGCGGAAATACCAGCTCAGCCCCGTCACCAGCGCGATGAAGAAGAACGCATAGGCGAGCTTGCCGCCGGCGCTGGTGATGAACGGCCCTTGCAGCAGGAAGAGCACGGCATCGATGCCGGCCTGCAGGAAGACCTTCAGGAAGTCGAACAGGCCTTTGCCATTCGTCGTCAGCCAGTTGACGGCTTCCTTGGCAATCGGGCCGATCGGAATTTTAGAAACGGTAAGCCAATCCACGGCAGCAAGCCCCGTTCTGGAGGTTGAGGATGAGCAGAAATGCCCGCGCAATTCCGGGTGCAAAACCGTCGCACACTTTTGCTGGAATTGCAGTATCCAGAGGCAGGAAGGGCGGGAAAGTTTCCTTCCCGCCCTATTCTGGCCTGTTAGAGACCGAGTGCCATTTTTACGGCCGGCAGGGCCTCGCCGCTGCCGTCCTTGGTCGTGACGCCGGCAAGCCACGGCTCGATGGCCGCCGGGTTGGCCTTGATCCATTCGGTCGCGGCCGCTTCCGGGTCCTTGCCGTCGTTCAGGATCTTGCCCATGATCTGGTTTTCCATTTCCAGCGAGAACTTGAGGTTCTGCAGGAACTTGCCGACATTCGGGCATTCTGCGACATAGCCCTGGCGCACATTGGTGTAGATGGTCGCGCCGCCGAGGTTGGGGCCGAAGACGTCGTCGCCGCCGGTCAGGTACGTCAGCTTGAAGTTGGCGTTCATCGGGTGCGGTTCCCAGCCGAGGAAGACGACCGGGGTGCCATCCTGCTCGGCGCGGGCGACTTCCGCCAGCATGCCCTGCTCGGAGGATTCGACCACTTCGAAGCCGGTGAGGCCGAATTTGTCGCCGGAGACCATGTCGATGATCAGGCGGTTGCCGTCATTGCCCGGCTCGATGCCGTAGATCTTGGCGCCGAGCGCATCCTTCTGCGCGGCGATGTCCTTGAAATCCTTGATGCCGAGTTCGGCGCCCTTGGCGTTGGTCGCGAGCGTGTATTTCGCGCCCTCGAGGTTCTCGCGCACGGTCTCGACCGAGCCGTCCTCGCGGAACGGCTTGATGTCGGCTTCCATGGTCGGCATCCAGTTGCCGAGGAAGACGTCGATGTCCTTGTTCTTCAGCGAAGTGTAGGTGACCGGCACGGAGAGAACGGTGGTTTCCGTCTCGTAGCCGAGGCCCTTCAGGATGGTGGCGGCCGTCGCGGTCGTGGCGGTAATGTCCGTCCAGCCCACATCCGAGAACCGAACCTTGCCACAGCTTTCGGCTTCGGCGGCCGAAACATGGGCGACGCCGAGGGCGAGGACGGACAAGGCTGCGGCAAGAATGGTTTTGAATGGTGATGCAGTCTTCATTTTTTGCTCCCCTTATAATTGGTGGTATAGCCAATCATCAAAACGACATGCTTTCAAGCACCTTGGCGTAGCCCGAAGCCACTGAAACGTCCAATAAATTTCGCGCCTGTTCGCAATTGCGCCCATGAATGTCGCAACGGATGGGCCGTGCTGTTTTCTGTGGTTTTCCGCCCTTTGCGGCTGGAAAATCGCGTGCTCCCGCGCCATGACGCGGGGACGGAGAAAATCATGGCCAAGCTCTATTTCAGTTACGCGACGATGAACGCGGGCAAGTCGACGCTGCTCCTGCAGGCGTCCTACAACTACCGTGAACGCGGCATGCGCACGGCGATCTTCATCGCCTCCTTCGACGACCGCGCCGGCCAGGGCCGCATCTCGTCGCGCATCGGGCTGACCTCGGATGCCATCGCCTTCGACCATACGGACGATCTCTACCGCCATATCGAGCAGCTGAACGGCGACGGCGAAGGCGAGATCGCCTGCGTCTTCGTCGACGAGGCGCAGTTCCTGTCGGAAGAGCAGGTCTGGCAGCTCGCCCGCGCCGCCGACCGCCTGCACATCCCCATCATGGCCTATGGCCTGCGCACCGATTTCCAGGGCAAGCTCTTTCCGGGCTCCCAGGCGCTGCTTGCCATCGCCGACGAGCTGCGCGAGGTGCGCACCATCTGCCATTGCGGCCGCAAGGCGACGATGGTCGTGCGGCTCGGCGCAGACGGCAAGGTGGCACGCGAGGGCGCACAGGTGGAAATCGGCGGTAACGACAAGTACGTTTCCTACTGCCGCCGCCACTGGGACGACATCATGAACGCCGATTGACGGCATCGAGCGGCGAAGGACGGACGATGAAACATCTTCTTGCAGGTGCAGCCGCATTCCTCTGTCTTACCACCTCCGCGCTGGCGGAGGGTGATCCAATCGCCGGCAAGGCGGTGTTCAAGAAATGCATGGCCTGCCACTCGACGGAGCCGGTCAACAAGGTCGGGCCGACCTTGTCCGGTATTATCGGCCGGCCGGTCGCCTCCATTGCGGATTACAGCTATTCCCCGGCCATGACGGCCTTTGCCGAGGGCGGCAAGCAATGGAACGAGGGGCTGATCGCCGAATATCTGATGGCGCCCAAGGCGATGGTGCCGGGCACGCGCATGACCTTCGCCGGGCTCAAGAAGATCGAGGACATCGCAAATCTCATTGCCTACTTGAAGAGCCCGGCGCAAGAGTAGGCGTGCCCAAGAATTTTTGCCCGCCGGCCTTGCGGGCGTCCCGTACTGTCCCACATCTTGTTCCGGTAACGCCGTCGGGCAGGTTCCTATCCGTCTGAAATCGTATAGTGTTGCCGCAACGGAATAAATCGGGCGGCGAAGACGTCTGCCGTGGAGAGTTTCAAGGGGACAAGGCATGGCCACACTTCAGAATTTCGATGCGGAAATCGAGAAGACCCGCAGCGTCGTCAGCCAGATGCGCAGCAAGATGGAGCAGTCGGGCGTCGTGCTCGACCAGTTCGCCAAGGCGGACACCAAGCTCGGCGACGTCAATTTCGACATCGAGAACGCCCGTATCTCGGATGTCATCAACCAGCAGAAGGTGATGGAGGGCAATATCGCCGATCTCATCATCGGGCTGGAGGATGCGACCAACATCTTCGGCACCGAATTCGAGAGCATGAAGAGCTATACGGGCTATGAAAAGTTCATCGGCATCTTCTCCAAGCAGAAGATGCAGCGCATGCGCACCGACCGCGTGCGCAACATGTCGCTCGCCGGCAACCTCCAGGAACTGCTCTCCAAGTCCGACACGATCGTCGGCATCCTGAAGGAACAGAAATCGATCCTCGACCAGCGCTACAAGACGTCCGAAGCGAGCCTCGTGCAGGTGATCGAGCGCCGCAAGGGCACGATGGTCAACCTCGAAGCGACCCAGAAGCGCATCGAGGAGCTGAACCCGCTGCTCATGGACCTCGAAAACCGCATCGCCGCCTCGACCGACCAGAAGAGCCGCACGGAACTCGAAGGTGAGCGCTCGGCGCTGGCGACCGAGTACAACATGATGCAGGCGAAGGAGCAGGAACTGCTCGCCGAAAGCCAGACGCTGGAACGCTACACCTCGATGTTCCAGACCTTCGTCGATTCGCTCAACAACCAGATCGCCGCGCAGAACACGCTGATCAACAAGCTGACGATCGATACCGAGCAGCGCATCGTGCTCTACAAGGCGCTGGAAGATTCGTTGAAGACGGCCGCCCAGCAGGACGTGGCGCATAAGATCAACACGCTCGGTTCGCAGGTCGATACCGCAGCGGAAGAGACCATGGCCGGCATCGGCTCGGCCGCCCAGCGCCATATCGGCGACCTTCTCGAAATGCACGAGAAGAACATGCTGTCGACCCAGGACATCCAGCGCCGCAAGAAACTCGCCGACGATGCGTTTGCGCGGCGGTTCCAGGCTGTCATGGACAAGCACAACACTGCGAATTACGTGAAGCAGTGATAGCCTGAATGCCGATGTCGCGTATCGTGTCACCCCCCTCTGCCCTGCCGGGCATCTCCCCCTCAAGGGGGGAGATCGGCAAGAGGCGTGGGCATCCCTCATATCGCGGCGTTCAGGATTGGCGAAAGCCTAGCCTCCTCCAATCTCCCCCCTTAAGGGGGAGATGCCCGGCAGGGCAGAGGGGGGTATTCTCCGCATCCATGAGTAACGGGGTACACCCCCAATGAACGCCCCCGCCGACAGCGCCGTCGCGCAATATTTCTCCACCATCCGCTCCGCCCTCGGCGGCCTCGAAATCTTCCTGGCCGACCGCAACTCGCCGCTCTACCGCAACTCCGTGGTGGGCGAGATCGTCGTGCCCTATCTCGCCCGGCTGCAGGCCTCCTTCGCCTGCTGGGAGAACCGCATCGGCTTCATCGACCAGTTCCGCGTCTCGCGCGCCGAAAGCGGCTTTCCGGTGTTCCAGAACGTGCTGGAACTGGAAAACGACCGGCAGACAGCGGAAAAGCGGCTTGCCGCCATTCCGAATGCCGACCAGCTGCGCGGCGAGATGGCGGATTTCATCCTGCGCCAGAAGGCCTTCCCGACCGATCTTCAGGGCCGCATGGCCGAGCGGCTCTATCTGGAACAGATCGGCAAGGGCGACATCTTCTCGCCCTTCGTGCTGCCGGAGACGATCCGCGTCGCAGTCAACCCCAAGACCATGCGGCCCTATTACATCGTCTGCTGGGGCGCCTTCGACGGCACGGCGACGCTGCCGATGGTCTACATGGCGACGATCGAGGATTCGAGCGAGAACGTCGTGAAGATGCTGGTGGGGCAGGACGGCAAGCTCAATCCGGACGTGGACATCCCGCTACCCGTCGGCGGCCTGCTCAATCCGGAACTTGCCAGCCGCTTTGACGATTTCACGTTGAAGAACAGCGCCTATTCGCTGACGCCTGCGACGATCGCCACCAATCTCGACAAGGATTTCCCGACGCTGCACCCCAAGCAGCTGCGCCGCATCGTGCTCGGGCCGTTCTATTCGGCCGGCATCACCGAGAACAATGCGCGGGTCAACGAGATCCTCTCCAAGGTGCGCAAGCCCGAAAACGCCTGGCTGCTGACCTGGACGGTGCAGGAGGTGTTCTCCAAAGCCGAGCGTCCGGCGCAGAAGGGTTTCTGGAGTTCCACCCCGGCGCAGGAGGAATTCCACATCGAGACCAACGATCTCGAAGCCGCCCGCATGGGCGTCAGCACATACGAAAAACATGCGCTCGTGCCGCACGATGCCTACCAGGCGCTCTACGCCGCAGGCGAGACCGCTGGCATCTTCGGCGCCTATAAGGTGCATGTGATTTCCGGAAACCAGGTGATCAGCGAGGGGTAGAAACCCTTCCCGCCGAATTTTCAAAAGGACTCCGCCATGAGCCTCAATGCCGGACTGACGACGATCCACGAAGACGACATCGCCAAACATCAGGCGGCGGCGCAGAGCCTCGTCACCAAGCTCGTCATCCTCGAAAGCGAAGACGGCAAAAGCGGCACGACGCTCGCCGGCACAGGCCGGCGTTTCGTCTCCACCGTTTCGACGGCGGGCACGCGGCGCACCCGCGAGGTAGAGCTGGCAAAGACCATCCAGTCCGTGCGCGCCGCCGATCCGCTGCTCTCGCCGCAGCAGCATGCCGTGCTGTTCCGCTCACGGCGCGGTTTGCAAGTGGCGCTCGCCGTCACCGATGCCTTCTCCCGCCAGACCAATCTCGAAGGCCTGCAATCGCGCAATCTCGCCTCGCCCCTGGCCGGCGACGAGGCAAACCAGTTCAAGGCGCTGCTCGCCGCCTCCGCCTATATCGCCGCCTTCACCTTCGCCGCCTATCTCGGCTCGACCCTTCCGGGCGAGGGGGAGCCGGTGGAAGACGGCGGCGAGCCCGACTACCTCTTCGACACGCCGCAGGATGCGCTGAAAAGCATGATCGCCGGCCTTGAGCACACGATCGCCGGTGCGCCGGACGATGCAGCACTGATCAGCCGCGCCCGCGCCTTTTCGCGCGTCGCCATCGAGGGGCTGATCGGCCGCCGTGCGCGCTTCACCGGCCTTGCCGGCTTCGAGAATGCGCATATCCGCATCGAGCAGGACGATTTCACGCTTTCCGGCTTCGACGTGGCGCCCGGCCAGAAGCGCAAGCCTCTGACCATGACCTTCAAGAAGCCCGAGGAGATCATCGGCAACCACATTGCCAAATACCAGGCGATGAAGCTCGCAAAGATGCTGGTCGCCTATGATTTCGAGCGGCAGCTCAACCCCTTCGTCGAACTCGGCGGCTTCCTCTTCACCTTCATCGGTGACGGCATGCCGGGCACCGGCAAGACGATCCTCATCCAGATGCTCGCCGGCCTCGTCAACGATTACTGCCAGACCGCCGGTTACGCCTTCCATTACGAGAATTTCGGCGTCGACCAGATTTCCTCCTACCAGGGCAAATCCGGCCAGAACTGCAAGGAATTCGTCAACAACGTCATCAACCCGAAGGCAATCGGCTTCGGCACGATCGACGATGTCGACCAGGTCGCGGCCAAACGCTCTGACGACCGGGCGTCTGCCGGCCAGCACGAAGTGACGGCGGTGCTGATGGAAAGTTTCGCCGGCGCCTCGACGGTCATCCGCGGCAACTGCACCTTTGGCATGTTCTCCAACTATCCGGAAAATGTCGACGACGCTCTGCGCCAGCGCGCCGGCGCCCGCTGGCTGGTCGACGGGCCGCAGACCGAAGACGACTATATCGACATCTTTGCGATGCTCGTCGGCAAGAACCATTCGATCCCGCTCGGCGAACACAAGCTCTTCGAAGGCCAGGAGATCAAGCGCGCCGTCTCGACCTCCTACGAGCAGCATGCCAGGCCGCAGGAAGACGGCCTGCTCGCCGTCTGGGAGGCGCATGAGAAGGAGCATGGCGCGGTCAAGTCGCTCGCCGATGTCGGCGCCTACCTGCACCGCATCAAGATCGCCGAACCGCGCTTCACCGGCCGCGCCATCAAGAACATCACCGATGCGATCAAGATGCGCGCAATGGATGTTGAATTGCCCGACGACTGGTTCACCACCGCCGACGCCTTCATGCACAAGGGCTACGACGAGAAGAAGGCGATGATCGAGGAACTGCGCGGCCCCATCTCGATGGAAATGGTGCTCCAGGAGATCAACCGCTACGCCGATTCCGAATTTCGCTACACCGACAAATCCGACGATGCCGCCGTCACCGACATCATCCGCCGCGAACGCCAGCGCGAAAAGGCGATCCGCGAGATGGAGACGATGAAGGCGGAGGGGCGGTGGTAGGATTGCATGTCACAGTTCTCGCATGGAAACATGCCGCTGCTCGTGCTAATAGGTGGGATGCACATATACCAAGGAGGTCTTTAATGACCCGCCAGACGGCAATTCGGCTTCCTGATGAAACGTATGAGCGGTTGCAGTTGCTTGCCCAACGGACGGGCAGGACCGCGACATACTATATCCGCGAGGCGATCGAGCAGCACCTTGACGACCTTGAAGATGTCTATCTAGCGGAGCGGGCGCTCGAACGGCTGAACCGCGGCGAGACCAGAACCCATCCGCTTGAGGAGGTCTCGCGGGAACTTGGCCTGGACGATTGAGCTTACGGACGATGCAATCCGCCAGCTTCAGAAGATGGGCCGGCCCGATGCGAAACGTATTCGTGAATATCTCTACAAAAGAGTGGCTGTTCTTGAAAGTCCACGTCTGCTCGGCGGGGCCTTGAAGGGAAACGAATTTGGGCATCTTTGGCGCTATAGGGTGGGCGATTATCGCATTCTCTGCCAGTTGCGTGATGGCACGCTCGTCGTCCTGGTCGTCGAGATCGGTCACCGCCGTGAAGTGTATAGATAAAATTTGGATGGCAGCCGTACCCACATGAAACGCCTCCTCGAAGCCGAATTGATCTATGGGCGGCTTTTGCCGGTCGATGAGCCGCATCTGGTCGAGCGCTACAACAAGGCGCTGGACGGGTTTGGCATGCGGCGCACGGCGCTCAGCAGTTTCCGAATCGACATGACGGGGTTTTCGCCGGAGATTGCCGATGAGCTCGGCGACCGGGATTATCTCGATCCGAACCGGGTCAACCGGCGCTTCGTCATCATGACGCCGGAGCAGGTGAACCTGCCGGTGGTGCATACGAGCTTTTCGAACACCGCGGCGCTGATGCACGAGTTCTTTTCGGCCAATGCGCGGGCGATCAACGCGATCACCATCCGCGATGCGCTCTATGGCGAGATTGAGGACTCGGTCTCGGTCGTCAACGATATCGACGACCTGCTGTCGATCAACGAGGTGCGCTTCAAGGTGCTTTCGGCCGAGGACATGCTCGGCAAGGCAGGGGAGTTGCGCGGGCTGGTCGACCGGCTGAAGACGGTGCCGAATGCCTGGTCGGACGATGCCATGCTCAACCGTATGGTGGAGCTTGCCAAGCAGACCGGCGATATCCGCCAGAACGCGCTGGTGCCCGACCAGCTCGTCTTCCGCCACGAAGCCTATTGGGCGAACCATTTCGGCGGCGTCTACGTCTTCCTCGACGACAAGACGACGACGGTGATCTGCGATCCGACCGTGCCGGGTTTCCGCCGCTCGCGGCCATGGCAGGTGAGCTATATCGCGCTGAATGATCACAAGCGCATCTTCGAATTCCTCTCCTCGACCAAGCGGCTGGAACTGCCGCGCGCCTCGTGGGTCGAGCAATCCGGCCTCTTCCAGCACCGGGCGGACATGACGGTCGTCAACCTCGTCAACCAGGGCGATCCGACGAGCGATCTTGAGAAGGCCGACAGGATATGGCTGCAGACCTGGATGCACCGCAATTCCGAGCTTGTGGCGCGCGACGGCACCTATCCGTTCCTGCAGGAGGCGATCCGCACGGTGGCGGCGACGGGCGAGATCAAGATCAACGAGGTGCCGCCGGAACGGCGTTTCCTCGTGGTGCGCGCAGCGCCCGAACATCCCGACCAGTGGCTGGTCAACCGCCTGATTTCACAGATGGTTCCTTATGACTTCGTGTCGCGCTTCGTCTTCGACAAGCAGGGTTTCTACGCGGCCTACGAGCAATATAGCGAAAAGTTCCGCGAGTACGTTGTTGCGACGTTGACGCGGACCTATCTGCAAGACAAGGCTGGCTTCCGCCGAAAGCTGTACGGCATCAGAGAGGACGATACCAATGCTTGACCCGATCGTGGCGTTTTTCCAGCGCATCTTCGCGGCCATCGGCCGGGGCATCGGCCTGGTGATCGCCTGGATCCTCTGGCCGTTCATGGCGGCGGCGAACTGGTATCGGGCGCGCGGCTGGATCATCAAGGGGCCGATCGGCATCGGCTTGCTGGTCCTCTTCGGCCTCTATGCCTATTTCATCTGGCAGGCCCAGGTGTGGAGCGGCTTCAATCCGGATTATGTGAACAATTACAATCTCGCCCAGCGCAAGCAGGATGCCGGCGTCGCCTCGACGGGTGCGGCCGCGACCACGCCGGCCGCGGGCGAAGTGGCGGAGCCGGAGCCGAAAACCTGCGTGCGCTCGGCGATCGTCGACGTCACGGCGGACCTGATCGACTATAATGTCAACCAGAATGCCTGGATCTCCTCGATGCTGCTCTACAAGCTCGGGCTGTTCGGGCTCGACTGGGACAAGACGCCGTGGTTCGACAACAAGGCCTCGTTCCAGCGCGGCATCAACCAGGCGGTGCGCCGTACCTCCGTCGAGCTCGTCGATTCGCTCGGCCGTGTGCGCGGCACGTCCGGCATCAATGCCGATCTTCAGCGCGCCCGCGGCAATATCCAGTTCGATGAGGAGACCTGGTATTTCGGCTCGGATTCGCTGCTGCCGAAGACGCCGACGCCGAACTATTACCGCACGGCGATGGCGGACCTGCGCAAGTTCAACACCTCGCTCGAATCCTGCGAGGCGATCTTCGACGGCCGCTCGGACAACCTGATCGAGTTCCTCGATCGCATCGCCAACGATATCGGTTCGACCTCGGCGATCATCCGCGAGCGCTCGGAATTCCACAATGGCGGCTGGTTCGATACGCGCGCGGACGACCGCTTCTGGTTCGCCTATGGCCAGCTCTACGGCTATTACGGCATCCTGTCTGCGGCCGGCGCGGATTTCGACGCGGTCATCAAGGCGCGTGGCATCGAGCCGATCTGGGCGGAAAGCATCAAGCAGCTGCGCTCCGCACTCAGCATCCAGCCGGCCATCATCTCGAACGGTCGCGAGGACGGCTGGATCATGCCGACCCATCTGGCGACGATGGGCTTCTATATCCTGCGGGTGCGCTCGAACCTCGTCGAAATGCGCGACGTGCTGGCACGATGAGCGAATAGGGAGTTGCGAATAGCGAGCAGGGCTAAATTCTATTCGCTATTCGCTATTCGCTATTCGCTATTCGCTTCCGCCGCAAATTTATCGCTCCGTGTCGTTTTTAACCCAGCAAGCGGCAAATTCCGGCGTGGCGCGGCGGGCGGCTTCACGCTGAAATGGCGGGGCAAATAACAAGGGAAAACGCCGCCTTCGGGAGAGGAGACCCGGCTGCGGACGTTTTGCCAAAAGGGAGCGACACTGCATGGCCGACGTGAAATCCGACATCGAAATTGCCCGCGCTGCAAAGAAGAAGCCGATCATCGAGATCGGCGGCAAGCTCGGCATTCCGCCCGAGCACCTGCTGCCCTATGGCCATGACAAGGCGAAGATCAGCGCCGAGTTCATCGCCGCGCAGAAGGGCAAGAAGAACGGCAAGCTGATCCTCGTCACCGCCATCAACCCGACGCCGGCAGGCGAGGGCAAGACGACGACGACGGTCGGGCTTGGCGACGGCCTCAACCGCATTGGCAAGAAGGCCATCACCTGCATCCGCGAGGCCTCGCTCGGCCCGTGCTTCGGCGTGAAGGGCGGGGCCGCCGGCGGCGGTTATGCGCAGGTCGTGCCAATGGAGGACATGAACCTCCACTTCACCGGTGATTTCCACGCCATCACCTCGGCGCACAACCTGCTCTCCGCGCTGATCGACAACCATATCTACTGGGGCAACGAGCAGAATATCGACATCCGCCGCATCGCCTGGCGGCGCGTGATGGACATGAACGACCGGGCGCTGCGCCATATCGTCGGCTCGCTCGGCGGCGTTGCCAACGGTTATCCGCGCGAGACGGGCTTCGACATCACGGTGGCCTCCGAAGTCATGGCGATCCTGTGTCTTTCCATGGATCTCAAGGACCTCGAAAAGCGCCTCGGCAACATCATCATCGGCTATCGGCGCGACAAGTCGCCGGTTTTCGCCCGCGATATCAAGGCGGATGGGGCGATGACGGTGCTGCTCAAGGACGCCATGCAGCCGAACCTCGTGCAGACGCTGGAGAATAACCCGGCCTTCGTGCATGGCGGCCCCTTCGCCAATATCGCGCATGGCTGCAACTCTGTGATCGCGACGACCACGGCGCTGAAGCTTGCCGATTACGTGGTGACGGAAGCCGGTTTCGGGGCCGATCTCGGAGCGGAAAAGTTCTTCGACATCAAGTGCCGCAAGGCCGGGCTGAAGCCGGATGCGGCGGTCATCGTCGCGACCGTGCGCGCCATGAAGATGAACGGCGGCATCAAGAAGGACGAACTGGGCAAGGAGAATATCGAAGCGGTCAAGAAGGGCTGCGCGAACCTTGGCCGGCATGTGCAGAACGTCAAGAAGTTCGGCGTGCCCGTCGTCGTCGCCATCAACCACTTCATCTCCGATACGGATGCTGAAATCCAGGCGGTGAAGGATTATGTGGCGACGCTCGGTGCCGAGGCCATTCTCTGCAAGCATTGGGCGCAGGGCTCTGCCGGCATCGAGGCGCTGGCGCACCGGATCGTCGAACTCGCGGAATCCGGCCTTTCGCAGTTCTCGCCGCTTTATCCGGATGAGATGCCGCTGTTCCAGAAGATCGAGACGATCGCCAAGGACATCTATCATGCCGGCGAGGTGATCGCCGACAAGTCGGTGCGCGACCAGTTGCGTGTCTGGGAGGACCAGGGTTACGGCCACCTGCCGGTGTGCATGGCCAAGACGCAATATTCCTTCTCGACCGACCCGAACCTCCGCGGCGCGCCCTCCGGGCATACGGTGCCGGTGCGCGAGGTGCGGCTATCGGCCGGTGCGGGCTTCGTCGTCGTCATCACCGGCGAGATCATGACCATGCCGGGCCTGCCCAAGGTGCCGTCGTCGGAGAAGATCTTTTTGAACGAAGAAGGCTTTATCGAGGGCCTGTTCTGACAAAAGAGGGGCGCTTCGGCGCCCCTCTCGCTTTGGGCTTACGTGCGGCCGAGGAAGTCGAGCTTGCCGACGGGCACGCCGTTGTGGCGCAGGATCGCGTAGGCGGTCGTGAGGTGGAAGTAAAAATTCGGCAGCGCGAAGGTCAGCAGATAGTTTTTGCCGGTGTAGGTCACATCCTGGCCACGCGACTTTATGACGACCGTGCGTTCCGCGGCACCCTCGAAGCCCGATTCCGGCACGGTGGCGAGATAGGAGACGGTCTTTGCGATGCGGGTGCGCAGGTCGGCCAGCGTCGTCTCGTCATCGGGGAAGCTCGGGGCGTCCGTGCCGGTGAGGCGGGAGGCAGCGCCCTTTGCCGTGTCGCTCAGGCGCTGGATCTGGCCGGCGAGCGAGAGCATGTCGGGCGAGAGGCGGGCGTTCACCAGCACGTCCGTCTTGATCTTCTTTTCTTCCGCAAAGGCCTCGGCCTTGTCCAGCAGTTTCGTCAGCACGGTGAAGCCGCGCTGGAAGGTGGGGATCGAGATTTCGTAGGGGAGATCGACATGGTGGGGGACCTTTGAGGTGGAATGATTGGGCCGCAGCCGGCCGCCCTACAGATAGGTGCCGCCGTGCCGCCTTTTGAGAAGCGCCAGGAAATAAACGGTGCCTACCAGCAATAGCGGTAGCCGCCGCGCCGTTCCTTCACGTCGAGATGCAGGTGGTTCTGGTGGGCGGCGTCGCTACCGGGGTCGAGCACGGTCGTGAAATAGAGGCAGGCGGCCTCGGTTATGGCGCGCTGGAAGGCGCCCTCCATGGTGGAATCCTTGTCGGCCGGGCGGATGGTGAGGGTCTTGCCGCTCTTCAGCGTGAAGCCCGCGACATCCACCGCATTGCCGAAGGCGTGCTCGGAAATCCTGCCTTCTTCGGCGCCGTTGCGGTTCTTGCAGACATAGGCGGAGGCCTGGGCGAGGACCGTGATCGTCTCGCCCGGCATGGCGGCTTCGAGCGAGGGTTTGACCGATCCCTCCATCCAGCGCGAAAGCTGGAGCGCGGTGTCGCAGCGCACCGTCGCCTCGGGCTCGACCTTGATGCCGCCCGGCAGGCTCTTGAGCAGCACCGGCTTGTCGATACCGCAGGCCTTGCCATCCTCGACGGCGGGCGCCTCCTCGAAGTTCGCGCCGATGGTTTTGAGCTCCGCCCGGCAGGCCGCCTGTTCCTGGCCGTCTTCCTGCGGGCGCTCCTTGGCCTTGTCTTCCTCTTCTTTCGCCTTGCGCGCGGCCTCGGTCTTCGCGGCGTCGTCCTTCACGGCCGGATCGGGTACGGCTTGATCGGGCGTCTCCTTGGCGTCCTCCTTGGCCTGCTGTTCCGGCCGGGCAGCGGGAAGCGGGCCTTCCTTCGGCAGGTCGGCAGCGCCGGTGAGCACCAGCGTGGCGGCAAGCAGAACTATGCGATGGAGCGTTGCGATGGGTCCGTCCCCCGGCTGATTATATCAGCCGACAGGCTGATCGTATCAGCGGGGAAACGCCGGGGAATGGATTTGGTTGCCGGGTCTTCGTTAGATACCGGCGCCGTACACGATTTCCATGGAGGGGGGGCAGGAGCCGGCACAGTCGTCGATGATCGTGCGCACGCGCTCGATGAGGTGGATGCTGTCGCCGGCATCGTTGTTCTCGATGAGTTCGAGGAACAGGCGCACCATGGCGTGCGCCTCGTCAACCGTGCGCGGCTCATGGCGATAGATCGCATCGAAGACACTGGCGATCCGGCCGTCCAGCGCCTTGAATTCGGGGGACTCGTATTGCTCGATCGTATCCGCCAGCAGGAGCTGCATTTCGCGGAACTGTTCCACCATGACGGAAACCATGGGTATTTGCCTTGATATCAATGCTCTTCTATGGCCGCCATTAGCACATGCTCAAGAAAGGAGCAAATGCCGCGGCATGGTGAAAATTCGCCATATTGACAGATTGTTTCGCTGCACTAAGCCGTCGCGTACGGTGTGTAACGGCCGGTGGTGCGCCGGCGCAACATCTGGAAAGCCAGCGGTAAACGGCCGCAATCGGTCTTGCGCGCCGCAAAACTTCAGGCTAACACTCGTCGCCATGGAAAAGATGATCATCATTGCTGGTTGGTGGTGGGCTCGCTGAGGCGGCCTTGACCAGTCATGCGTGATTGAGACGACAAGCCGCCCGAAACCTTCGAGGCGGCTTTTGCTTTTTTAAGCCGCCTTCAAGGGAGCGGGCCTGAAACGGAGTTGGGGAATGGCCACGAAAATTCTGGAAGACGGCGCGGAAGCCTACGAGACGAAGGGTGGCGTGACCGTCACGCGTCGCCGGCGCGCAACAGATTATGCGAACTCGATTTCCGCCTATGTCGACAAGCTCGATGAACGGCGCGGCGCGGTCTTCTCGTCGAACTACGAATATCCCGGCCGCTACACGCGCTGGGATACCGCAGTCGTCGACCCGCCGCTCGGCATCTCCTCCTTCGGCCGCGCCGTCTGGATCGAGGCTTACAACGCGCGCGGCGAGGTGCTGCTTTCCCTGATCGCCGATCGCCTGGCCGCGGTGCCGGAACTGGCGCTCGGCACCCGCACGGCGACGCGTCTCGATCTCGACGTGAAGCTGCCCGACCGGGTCTTCACCGAGGAAGAGCGCTCCAAGATGCCGACGGTCTTCACGGTGCTGCGCGCCGTCACCGACCTCTTCCATTCGGATCAGGATGCAAGCCTCGGCCTCTACGGCGCCTTCGGCTACGACCTCGCCTTCCAGTTCGATGCGATCGAGCTGAAGCTGAAGCGCCCGGACGACCAACGCGACATGGTGCTCTTCCTGCCGGACGAAATCCTCGTCGTCGACCACTATGCCGCCAAGGCCTGGATCGACCGCTACGATTTCGCCAAGGACGGGCTTTCGACGGAAGGCAAGGGGGAGGCGATCGAGCCCGAGCCGTTCCAGACGGTCGACGTCATTCCGCCGCACGGCGACCACCGGCCCGGTGAATATGCCGAGCTCGTCGTCAAGGCGAAGGAGAGTTTTCGCCGCGGCGATCTGTTCGAGGTGGTGCCCGGCCAGAAATTCTTCGAGCGCTGCGAGAGCAAGCCATCGGAAATCTCCAAGCGGCTCAAGGCGATCAACCCGTCGCCCTATTCGTTCTTCATCAATCTCGGCAACCAGGAATATCTCGTCGGCGCCTCGCCGGAAATGTTCGTGCGCGTGTCCGGCCGGCGTATCGAGACCTGCCCGATCTCCGGCACGATCAAGCGCGGCGAAGACCCGATCGCCGATTCGGAACAGATCCTGAAGCTGCTCAATTCGAAGAAGGACGAATCCGAACTCACCATGTGCTCGGACGTCGACCGCAACGACAAGAGCCGCGTCTGCGAGCCGGGCTCTGTCAAGGTCATCGGCCGCCGGCAGATCGAGATGTATTCGCGCCTCATTCACACTGTTGATCATATTGAAGGCCGCCTTCGCGACGACATGGACGCCTTCGACGGATTCCTGTCGCATGCCTGGGCCGTCACCGTTACCGGAGCGCCGAAGCTGTGGGCGATGCGCTTCATCGAGGCACATGAGAAGAGCCCGCGCGCGTGGTATGGTGGGGCGATCGGCATGGTCGGCTTCAACGGCGACATGAATACCGGCCTGACGCTGCGCACCATCCGCATCAAGGACGGTATCGCCGAAGTGCGGGCCGGCGCGACGCTGCTCTACGATTCGAACCCGGAAGAAGAAGAAGCCGAAACCGAACTGAAGGCATCTGCCATGATTGCAGCCATTCGTGACGCCAAGGCCGGCAATGCCGCAAAGGTCCAGCGCGACGTCGCCTCCGTCGGGGCAGGGGTGAATATCCTGCTCGTCGACCACGAGGACAGCTTCGTGCACACGCTCGCCAACTACTTCCGCCAGACCGGCGCGAACGTGACGACAGTGCGCACCCCGGTGCCGGAAGAGGTGTTCGACCGACTGAAGCCCGATCTCGTCGTTTTGTCGCCGGGTCCGGGCTCGCCGAAGGATTTCGATTGCAAGGCGACGATCAAGAAGGCGCGCGCCCGCAACCTCCCGATCTTCGGCGTCTGCCTCGGTCTTCAGGCGCTTGCCGAGGCCTATGGCGGGGATCTGCGCCAGCTCGCCATTCCCATGCACGGCAAGCCCTCGCGCATCCGCGTGCTGGAGCCCGGCATCGTTTTCTCCGGCCTCGGCCGCGAGGTGACGGTCGGCCGCTACCATTCGATCTTCGCCGATCCCTCGACCCTGCCGCGCGATTTCATCATCACGGCGGAGAGCGAGGACGGCACGATCATGGGCATCGAACATGCCAGTGAGCCGGTCGCCGCGGTGCAGTTCCATCCGGAATCGATCATGACGCTCGGCCAGGATGCCGGCATGCGCATGATCGAGAACGTGGTGGCGCACCTGTCCAAAAAAGCCAAGGTAAAAGCCGCCTGAGGCTTTGACAAAACGGCCGAACTGGCCGATAGCAGGCCCAAGAGAAAACCGCGTGCACGTCCCCGTGCGCGCGGTTTTGCGTTGATGGGCACGGCTTTTGCAACTCGGTTGCATCTGCATGGAAAGAACGGCCATGGAAAACACGGATAGCAAGACGGTCAAGCGGCTGGCGCTCTGGGGCATTCCGCTGTCGCTCGGCGTGATGGGGCTGAAGCTCGTCGCCTGGTGGGTGACGGGTTCGGTGGCGCTGCTGTCAGACGGCATGGAATCGAGCGTCAACGTGGTTGCCGCCATCGTCGCCTTCGCGGCCATCACCTATGCGGCAAAGCCCGCCGACAAGACGCATCCCTTCGGCCACCACAAGGCGGAATATCTTTCGGCGGTTCTGGAAGGCGTGCTGATCGTCGTCGCGGCGCTGCTGATCGTGGCGGAAGCGCTGCCTGCGGTCATGGCGCCGACGCCGATCGAAGCGCCGGCGCTCGGCCTTGCCATCAACTTCCTGGCCGGCGTCATCAATGCGATCTGGGCCTTCGTGCTCATCCGCGCCGGCCGGCGCTATCGCTCGCCGGCGCTCTCGGCGGATGGCCAGCATATCCTGTCGGACGTCGTCACCTCGATCGGCGTGCTCGTCGGCCTCGTGCTGGCGATCGCGACGGGATATGCGGTGCTCGATCCGCTGCTGGCGGTGCTTGTTGCGCTCAACATTCTTTATCAGGGCTGGAAGGTCATCGCACATTCTGTCGACGGGCTGATGGACCATGCGGTGGAGCCGGAGGAGGCCGATGCCATCCAGGCGGCCATCGCCGCCCATGGCGCGGGCTCGCTCGGCGTGCATGACCTGAAGACCCGGCGGGCAGGGTCGGCGACCTTCGTCGATTTCCACCTCGTCGTGCCGGCATCCATGCCGGTGGGGCAGGCGCATGATATCTGCGACCGGATGGAGGATGCCATCCGCACCGTCCAGCCCGGCGCGCAGATCGCCATCCATGTCGAGCCCGAGACGGAAAAGGCGCATGGTATCAGGGTCAAGATCGAGGAGGCATGACGATGAGCAAGACGGACGTATCGGGACTGTCGCAACTAGGGCAGGCGGTGGAGCTTCCCGTCAATCCGGAAACCGCGGTGCTGGAAAAGGTGCCGAGCAACCATGCCGGCACGGATTTCGTCGTGCGCTTCACGGCGCCGGAATTCACCTCGCTCTGCCCGATGACCGGCCAGCCGGACTTCGCGCATATCGTCATCGACTACATTCCGGATGGCTGGCTGGTCGAATCGAAGTCGCTAAAACTCTACCTGCATTCCTTCCGCAACCATGGCGCCTTCCACGAGGATTGCACCATCGACATCGCCAAGCGGCTCGTCGATCTCTTGCAGCCGAAATGGCTGAGGATCGGCGCCTACTGGTATCCGCGCGGCGGCATTCCGATCGATGTGTTCTGGCAGACGGGGGAGGCGCCGCAGGGCGTCTGGCTGCCCGACCAGGGCGTGCAGCCCTATCGCGGACGCGGATAAGGCGGCGGCGGTCGCCCGCCGCCTCCTAAAAATCAACCGAAGGCGAGGGCGAGGCCGGCGAGCGCCGTCGCGCCGCCGATGATACGGGCCGCGATCGCGCCGCCGGAAAGCCGCGCGATGCCGAGGCCAAGGCCGATGCCGGCGAGATGCAGCAGCGCCGTCGCGATGACGAAGCCGATGCCGAAGGACAGCGCACCGGCCGAGCCGAGCTCGCCGCCATGGGCATGGCCGTGGAAGAGCGCGAAGACGGCGACGATCGCGGCCGACACGACCGTGTCGAGCTTCACCGCCATGGCGACGAGCAGGCCGAGTGCGACGACCGAGGCGAGGATGGCAGGCTCGACGAAGGGCAGGGCGATGCCGGCGAGCGCGAGGCCGAAGCCGAGTGCCATGGTCGCAACGAAGGCGGCCGGCACGGCCCACAGCGCCTTGCCACCGATCTGTGCCGCCCACAGGCCGACGGCGACCATGACGAGGATATGGTCTAGGCCGAACAGCGGATGCGAGAAGCCGGCCATGAAGGAGCCGTGCTCTTGCGGGTTGAGATGGGCAAAGGCCGGTGCCGTCGTGGCGGCGAGCGCTGCAAGCGCCAGCGTGATGCGTCTGATCATGATGTCCCCTGTTGCGCCGGTGGGAGCCCCGGCGTTTCGTCAATGAGAACCGCATCCTAGGAGCTAGGCTCCGGGCAAGTCCATACGCAAATTGCGTAACTGCGGGCGGCGGCATTTACCCTGTTTTCCGGTGGCGCGGACGTGCTCTATCGCGCGCTATCGGTTTTGTTGCATTGTCTTGGCCGGTGAGTCGCATTATCTGACAGCGACAGGACTATTCTGACGAGCAATCGGAGATTTTGCATGAGCGACGAGGACGACAAGAAGACGGAACTGCCCCTGGGCAAGGAAACGGAGGCGAACCTTTTCAAGTCGCGTTCGATCTTCATCTATGGGCCGATCAACCAGGAACTGGCGCAGAAGGTCTGCTCGCAGCTCGTGGCGCTCGCCGCCGCCAGCGACGAGGACATCCGCATCTACGTGAATTCGCCGGGCGGCCATGTCGAATCGGGCGATTCGATCCATGACATGATCAAGTTCATCAAGCCGAAGGTCTGGATGATCGGCACGGGCTGGGTCGCCTCCGCCGGTGCGCTGATCTATGTCGCGACGCCGAAGGAACGCCGGCTTTGCCTGCCGAACACCCGCTTCCTGCTGCACCAACCGTCGGGCGGCACCCGCGGCATGGCATCCGACATCGAGATCCAGGCCCGCGAGATCATCAAGATGAACGAGCGCCTGAACCGGATCTTCGCCGAGGCCACCGGCCAGCCGATCGAGAAGATCGCCAAGGATACGGACCGCGACTACTGGCTCTCGGCCGAAGAGGCCAAGGGCTACGGCTTGGTCTCGCGTATCGTCACCTCGCAGGGCGATATCTGAGGCTTTCTGCCTTTCGGAATTGACGAAGCCCTCCCGTCGTGGAGGGCTTTTTCTTTTGGGCGCTTGCGCTTTGCGCCACCCGCCGGTATAGACGGCCTCATGTTGAAGACCAGCGCACAGATCATCGAACGAGTTTCCCGCGGCAGCGCAGCTGTTCGCGAGCGTTCGCGCGGCTTCTCCTCGCTTCTTCTTCTCGGCCTTACGCGCGGTTGCCGGGTTCGTTGAGGAGCGCCCGGCGGCCGAAAAGCCCGCCCAGGCCATAGCTCCTCGTTTCACCCTACGCATTAATTCCGGTTTGGCCGCCCACGGCCAGCATTCGCCGTCGCAAAATGCGCACGCTTGCGCTAAGACGCTTTCGCGAATGCCGGGACGACGAAGAGACGAAGACGATGATTTTGAAGACCCATACGCCCAAGCAGGGCATGCCCGAGGCCGCCGTCAAGTACCAGGCCTACCCGACCATCAACATTCCGGACCGCACCTGGCCCGGCAAGGTGATCACCGAGGCGCCGATCTGGTGTTCGGTGGACCTGCGCGACGGCAACCAGTCGCTGATCAACCCGATGGGCCACGACCGCAAGGCCCGCATGTTCCAGCTCTTGCTCGACATGGGTTTCAAGGAAATCGAGATCGGCTTCCCCTCCGCCTCGCAGACCGATTTCGACTTCGCCCGCTGGTGTGTCGAGCAGGGCAATGTGCCGAAGGACGTCTCGTTGCAGGTGCTCGTGCAGTGCCGGCCGGAGCTGATCACCCGCACCTTCGAGGCGCTGGAAGGCGCGCATAACCCGATCATCCACTTCTACAACTCCACCAGCGAATTGCAGCGCCGCGTGGTGTTCGCCAAGGATGTTTCCGGCATCAAGCAGATCGCCACCGATGCGGCCAAGATGATCACCGACATGGCCGCCAAGGCCGGCGGCGGTTACCGCTTCGAATATTCGCCGGAAAGCTTCACCGGCACCGAGCTGGAAGTGGCGCTGGAGATCTGCAACGCGGTCGTCGAGATCGTCAAGCCGACGGCCGACAACAAGCTGATCCTCAACCTGCCGTCCACCGTCGAGATGGCGACGCCCAACATCTATGCCGATCAGATCGAATGGATGTGCCGCAACATCGACAACCGCGAGAACGTCATCATCTCGCTGCACCCGCACAACGACCGCGGCACCGGCATCGCCGCCACCGAACTCGCCTTGATGGCGGGTGCGGACCGCGTCGAAGGCACCCTGTTCGGCAATGGCGAGCGCACCGGCAATGTCGACGTCGTCACGCTGGCGCTCAACATGTATACGCAGGGCGTCGATCCCAAGCTCGACTGCTCCGACATCGAGCGCATCAAGGCGGTCTACGAATATTCCAACGAGATGGCCATTCCGGAGCGCCACCCCTATGTCGGCGAACTGGTCTACACGGCCTTCTCCGGCTCGCACCAGGACGCCATCAACAAGGGCATGAAGGCCATCAAGAAGGCCAACAAGCCGTTGTGGGAAGTGCCCTACCTGCCGATAGACCCGCAGGATGTCGGCCGTTCCTACGAGGCGATCATCCGCATCAACTCGCAGTCCGGCAAGGGCGGCATCGCCTATATCCTCCAGGAAGACTACGGCATCAACCTGCCGCGCAACCTGCAGGTGGAGTTCCGCGAGGAGATCCAGCGCATCACCGACGAGGAGGGCGTCGAGCTCCCCTCGAAGCGCATCCACCAGAGCTTCATGGACCGGTATGTCACGCAGCCCGGCACCCGCCTGCGCTTCGTCGATCACCACACCTATCCGGACGATGCCGGCCAGAAGGGCACGCGCATCGTTGCGGCCGAGGTCACCGACGGCGGCGAGACGAAGCGCATCGAGGGCAAGGGCACCGGCCCGATCGACGGCTTCATCAATGCGCTGTCGATCTATCTCGGCATCCCGATGTCGGTGGCGGATTATTCCGAGCACTCGCTCCAGCACGGCTCGAACGCCGCCGCCATCGCCTATGTGGAAGTGGAGCATCCGGGCGGAAAACTGTTCGGCGTCGGCATCAACACCAACATCGTGACGGCCTCGCTCGAAGCCATCGTGTCCGCCGCCAACCGCGTGCTCGCGATCCGCGACTGAGCCGCTTGCGTGTCACAATCGAATGCGCCCCGGTCGCCTCGCGGCCGGGGTTTTTTGTATCAGTACATTCTTAACTATCCTGTGAAATATTATAGTTCATAGCGAAAGGCTGCCTCGATCGATGAGGTGGCGGCAATGATTGCTTGATCGCGGAGCCGCCTTTGGCGGCCGATACCCAATGCGTGCGCGGCGCGAAAAGCCGCAAATTTCTGCTTTTCAGGACATTACGGAATGCCAGTCGCGACCCGGCTTATGGCTGGCCATGTCGCGTGGCTACTCATCGGGGGAGATGTGACTATGGGCATGCGCTTCGGAATATCCGCCCGTCTCGGGCTAGGCTTCGGCTTTCTCGTCGTTTTAATGATGGTATTGACGTGGACATCGGTCTCGCAGGTCAACAGCATCAACCACGACCTCGGCCGCATCAACGACATCAACAGCGTCAAGCAGCGCTTCGCGATCAACTATCGCGGCAGCGTTCACGACCGCGCCATCGCCATTCGTGACGTGGTTCTCGTCAGTTCGGACGACGAGCGCAAGGAGGCGATCGCGCTGATCGACAAGCTCGCCGCCACCTATGCCGAAAACGAAAAGAAGATGGCGGACATGGTGACGCCGCCCGATGGTGCAACCGCCGAGGAACGCGCGATTCTCGCGGAAATCGCCGACATCCAGGCGAAGACCAATCCGCTCGTGGCCGAGATCATCGATCTGACCGCCAAGGGCGACGCGGCAAACGCACATACTGTGCTGCTTGAAAAGGCCCGTCCGCTCTTCGTTTCGTGGCTCGGCGCCATCAACAAGTTCATCGACTACCAGGAGAACCTCAACAAGACGATTGGCGGCGATGTGCGCACGTCGGCGAGCGGCTTCGGGAACCTGGCGATGATCGAGCTTTCGGTCGCCGTCGTGCTGGCGCTTGTCGCCGCCTTCCTGGCGAGCCGCTCGATCACACGTCCGGTTGGCCAGCTGCGCGCGACGCTTGCCGCCATGGCCCGCGGCGAACTCGACAGCCAGTCGGTGACCGACGGCCGCAAGGACGAGATCGGCGACCTGGCGCGCGCCGTTGCCGAGGTTCGCGATGCGACCCGCGCCCGGGCTGACGAACGCTCGCGTGTCGATGCGGATCGCGCCGCCGCCGAACATGCCCGCATGAGCGCCGACGCGGATGCCCGCTCTATCCAGGCCTCGCGCACGGCGACCGCCGTCGGCGAGATCGGGCTCGCCCTCGAAGAGATGGCAAACGGCCGCCTCGACTACCGCATCACGCAGGGCTTCGACGCCGAACTCGATACGCTGCGCGTCAACTTCAACGCCTCGATCGGCAAGTTGCAGGAGACCGTCGAGGCGATCGGCCGCATTGCCGGCTCCATCGATGCCGGCGCCCGCGAGATCAGCGGCGCCACCAACGACCTCGCCCGCCGCACGGAGCAGCAGGCGGCGTCCGTCGAGGAGACGGCGGCGGCGCTGGACGAAATCTCGACGACGGTCGCCGACTCGACCAAGCGGGCGGAAGAGGCGGGCTCGCTCGTTGCCGAAACCCGCCGCAACGCGGAAAAATCCGGCGACGTCGTCGCCCAGGCCGTTGCCGCAATGGGCGAGATCGAGCGCTCGTCCACCGAGATCAACAACATCATCAGCGTGATCGACGACATCGCCTTCCAGACCAACCTGCTGGCGCTCAATGCAGGTGTCGAGGCGGCGCGCGCCGGCGAGGCGGGCAAGGGTTTTGCCGTCGTCGCACAGGAGGTCCGCGAACTGGCCCAGCGCTCCGCCACGGCGGCAAAGGAGATCAAGCAATTGATCAACAGTTCCGGCGAGCAGGTGCGCGCCGGCGTGTCCCTCGTCGGGCAGACCGGCACGGCGCTGACGGGCATCGTCTCCGGCGTGCAGGAGATCAACCGTCACGTCGTCTCGATCGTGGAGGCCGCCCGTGAGCAGGCGACCGCGCTGAAGGAGATCAACGCCGCCGTCAACAGCATGGACCAGTCGATCCAGCAGAACGCGGCGATGGTGGAAGAGACGTCCGCCGCGAGCCAGACGCTTGCAAGCGAATCGGTCTCGCTTTCGGGCTTGCTTGCGCAGTTCCGCGACGGCGGGCAGCGCCGCCCGGCGGCGGTCGCGTCGTCGCAGGCGCGGTCCGCCCCGGCACGACGTCCCGCACCGGCGTCGCATGGCAATGCGGCCCTCAAGGCGAGCGAATGGGAAGACTTCTGATCGTTGCGGTAATTTGATCAAACCGGCTGGATTCCAACGAATCCGGCCGGTTTCGTTTTGCCGTCAGATAGACGCGGACACGGTTTCCGCGAGCCGCTCCAGCCCCGGATCTGCCGAGGGGCCGACCACCACATAGGAGGCGTTGCCCTTCTGCCAGGAGACGAGGCCGATATCGTTGCGCATGCTCTCTGAGAGAGCAGTTGCGCTTCCGACCGGGTCGCTCTGCAGGAAGCAGATGGCGAAGATTTCGTTTTCGGCGTTGCGGTAGAGAAGCTGCGCTGTCGGCTTGCCGCCGGCGACCAGCAGGCGTGCGCCTTCGAACGTGAGGTTCTGGCCGGACAGGTCGGGCAGGGCAAAATTCACGCCGGTGCTGGCCGAAAGCCATTCGACGATATGGTCCTGCTCGCTCGCCGGCACTTCCACGAGATGGCGCGTCTGGCGCGAATAGATGCGGTGATAGTCGGCGATGTCGTCGAGCCAGGTGCGGGCAGGGGCGAACTGGGTGGAGGCGAGTTCCTGCGCGGCATCCCGCTGCTCGGAGACGAGGTAGCCGGCGGCACCGCCTGCAATGAACAGCGCCATCGAGGCGGCAAGCGCCTTCGGCCAGAACGGCGATTTTCTGCGCGGGGCGGCGGTGGCGACCGGAATGGCGGCGAAACCCGATTTCGGCGGTTCGTCCTCGGTCTTGCCGGCGTCCTTGATGTTGCGCACCAGATCGAGCGGGATCGGTTCCTGCAACAGCCTGTCGAAGGCGCGCGCACCGAATTCGCTGCCGAGCTTCAATTTCTCGTAGACGCCGCGCGCGTCGTCGTCCTCGGCGAGGATGGCGTTGATTTCGTCCACTTCCGAATCCGGAAGCTGGCCATCGAGATAGGCCGACAAGCGTACTTCGAGCGGGAGACCCTGTGTGCTTTCCACGATCAGGCCCTCCTTTCCATCTGTTCGGAGATCATGGCCGCAAGCCTGATGCGGGCCGCCGAAAGCCGGCTCATCACGGTGCCGATCGGTATCCCCAGGATATCCGCCGCCTCCCGGTAGCTATGGCCTTCCACATTCACCAGGAGGAAGACGCTCGAAAGGCCTTCCGGCATGGTCATGATCAACTTGTGCAACTGCTTGGCATAGACCGCCTTGTCCGCTGATGCCTCGACATGCAGGTTATCCTGCTCGGCAACATCTACCGTGCCGGACCCTGTGCGGACCTTTCGCTTGCGGATTTCGTCCACCCAGAGATTGCGCGTCATGGCATAAACCCAGCTTTCCAGCCGGCCTTCCCCGTTCCAGAGATGGCTTCGCGTGATGGCTCGCTCGCATGCCTCCTGTACGAGGTCGTCGGCATCGCTGCCGTTTCGCGTCAGTGTCATGGCGAAACGACGCAGCTTCGGCAGCAAATTGACCAATTCTCGTCGGAACTCATTCGATTCTGCCGTCGGACGCATTGCTTTTCCAAGGAAACGTTCGGGATCAAAACTCTATTCGCCCCCGGGTGGGCAGCGAGTGTCTGATATGAAACATTCTTCCTAAGCTCTGCAAGCATGAACGGCAACCCGGAGCGCAGTTTCCTGCGTTCCCTCAACGATTGATCTTTTGTTGGCCGGCGCCGTCCCGTTTTCGGACGGCGCGGCCAGCGATGTCAGTAAGTGGTGCGCTCGCCACCGAGCGACTGGAGCAGGGCGCGGTAAGCCCAGGTGTTCTCGCCGCCGCGATCGCGGATTTCGACGAGCTGGACGCGGGCACCCTCGATGTCGCCCTGCTCGATCAGGGCCTGGCCCATATAGGAGCGGGCGAGAATGTAGTTCTCGTCCTTCTGCAGCGCCCGCTTGTAATAGGTCATGCCGAGCTGCATGTCGCCGAGCTTGCGGGTGTTGTAGCCCATGTAGTTGAGAATGCGCGGGTCTTCCTGGTCGGAAGCGGCGCGCAGCGCGCGAAGCGCGTTCTCGTACTGGCCGGCATAGGCGAATTCGCGGGCCGCCTCATAGAGCTTGTTGTCGATATCGATCTGGCTCTTCTTCTCTTCGCCTTCCGGCGGCTTTTCCTCGGCCGGCGTGCCTTCCGTCGGCGTCACTTCCGCCGGCTTCAGGTCCTCGGGCGCGACGCATTCCTTCTTTTCCTCGTTCCAGATCTTGCCGTCCGTGCAGGTGGTCGTCGTTTCGGTGGCGACCGGCGGCGTCGTGGTGTCGGAATCCGCCGCGCGAGCGGCTGAAAACGCCGTCAGCGAGACGGCGGCGCAGAATGAAAGCAGCATGGTGTGGCGGAGCATTGTCATGGGTTCCCCTCTCTATCGGATCGTCTGCCGGGCGCTGGCCGTCTCGTTTTGACCTGCCTTGCTGCATATCGCAGGCAGGTCTCTCTGAGGAGTTGTTACGGATGGCGGGAGGGATTTATTCGGCCTCGCTTTAGAAACGCGTCGTCTCGGCGAGCGTCAGCGCAAGGCCGTCCTGAGTCAGCGCGTAGCGCTCGCGCATGACGTTCCAGTTCCCCGGTGCGCCGGAGATCGAGAAGAGATTGTAGCCGGCCGGCGGCTTGTGCCCACCCGGCCCCTGCGAGGCCGATGCGATGCCAACGACCGGCACCTGCTTCGTCTGGCCGGGCAGCCAGTGCACGGTGTTGAGATGGGTGTGGCCGTGCAGCACGAGCTCCGCGCCGCCGGTGGAGATGGTGGCGGCAAAGCGCCGGATGCCGATCATGCGCTTGTGGAAGGAGGTCGCGCCGCGGATCGGCGGATGGTGGATCGTCACGACGCGGAAGAGGCCCGCTTCACCCGCCGCGCGCAGCATGTTGACCGCCTCGCGCGCCTGCCGGCTGCCGAAATAGCCCGATGCGGAAAAGGGCGGCGTCGCCACCGCCGTCGAGCAGCCGATGATCGCCACCTGGCCGCGCACGCGCAGATAGGGGAAGACATGCACGTCCTCTTCCCATTCGGCGGGGGCCGCGTCGCCGCGCATGTAGGGATACCAGGCACGCGTCGACTTCTCGTAGGCGCCGCGCACATAGGCGTCGTGGTTGCCCGGCACGACCGAAACGTGTTCCGGCGTACCCGCTTCCGGCAGCCACTTCTTCACGGCCGCGATTTCCAGCGAGGAGGCGAGGTTCACCAGGTCGCCGGTGATTGCCAGATGGTCCGGATCGCGCCGCTCGATATCGTCGAGCACTAGGTCGAGCGTGTTGGTGAACAGGTGCCGGCGGCGGTTACGATGCCAGTTGACGAAGCCGGTGATGCGCTTGGAAAACAGCTCCAGGAACGTCAGGGCGGGCAGAGGCCCAAGATGGACGTCCGATATATGGGCAAGTCTGAACATACCTTTCCTTAGAGCATAAGGCCGTTAAGGGAAACGCAAGGCGTGGATATTCGCGACGCTTTGACGCTGCAAGACTTGATTTGGCCCAAAGGTTCCGGCGAAGTGCCAGAATGGAACACGACACACCGACGAGCACCACGCCGCCGACCCGCCGCCTGCTGGCGCGGCTGGTGACGCGCATGGCGCATGGTTACTTCGCGCTTGCCCGCGGCATGACGATGGGCGTGCGCGCGGCCTGTTTCGACGAGGCCGGCCGCGTCTTCCTGGTGCGCCACAGCTACGTGCCCGGCTGGCATCTGCCGGGAGGCGGCATCGAGCGCGGTGAGACAGCGCTGGAGGCGCTGGAGAAGGAAATGCGGGAGGAGGGCAACCTCGCCCTCGGCGCGCCGCCAGCGCTCGTGCATGTCTATTTCAACCGGCAGACCAGCCGGCGCGACCATGTGCTGCTCTACCGCTGCGACAGCGTCACGCAGACCGCGCCGCGCCTCAAGGACCGCGAGATCATCGAGGCAGGCTTCTTTGCGCTGGACGCGCTGCCGGTCGCCACCACGCTCGCCACGAGCCGGCGGTTGGAGGAGCTCGCCGGCCGCGCACCTTTCGCGGATTTCTGGTAGGCTCAGGCCGCCTTCAGCTGTTCCCGGCCATGCGGCGCGTCGAGGTCGAGCTCCGGGCCGACCGGGACGATGCCCGTCGGGTTGATCGTCGTGTGGGAGCTGTAATAGTGCTCTTTGATGTGGCGCATGTTCACCGTCTCGGCGATGTCGGGCACCTGATAAAGCTCGCGCAAATAGCCGGAAAGGTTCGGGTAATCGGCGATGCGGCGAATGTTACACTTGAAGTGGCCGACATAGACCGGATCGAAGCGCACCAGCGTGGTGAAGAGCCGCCAGTCGGCCTCGGTGATGCGGTCGCCGGTGAGGTAGCGGTTTTTGGAAAGCCGCGTCTCCAGCCCGTCCAGCGTCTCGAAAATCTTTACGACAGCGTCGTCATAGGCGGCCTGCGTCGTGGCAAAGCCGGCTTTGTAGACGCCGTTGTTGACGCTGTCGTAGATCGTGTCGTTCAGCGCATCGATCTCGGCGCGCAGCTCTTGCGGATAAAAATCGTCGCGCGAGCCGGTGAGGCCGTCGAAGGCGGTGTTGAACATGCGGATGATCTCGGCCGATTCGTTGGAGACCATACGGCTCTGTTTCTTGTCCCAGAGGACCGGCACGGTAACGCGGCCGGAATAGCGCGGATCTGCCTTCTGGTAGACCTCGTAGAGCGCGGACGCACCGAACAGCGGGTCGAGCGTGCCGCCATTCTCGTCCTTGAATTCCCAACCCTTGGCCAGCATCAGCGGATCGACAACGGAGACGGTGATCAGGTCCTCCAGCTTTTTCAGCTTGCGGAAGATCAGCGTGCGGTGCGCCCAGGGGCAGGCATAGGAGACGTAGAGGTGGTAGCGCCCGGCTTCGGCCGCAAAGCCGCCTTCTCCCGAGGGGCCGGGCGCGCCATCCGGCGTGATCCAGTTGCGGAACTGCGAGGCGGCGCGCTCGAAACGGCCCTTCGTCGCCTTTGTATCGTACCAGACGTCGTGCCAGACGCCGTCCACCAGCATGCCCATGATCGTTCCTTCCGCTTTGTCACTGCGCTTTTAGATAGCGCATGGGCGGGGCGTGGATAGGCGCATTTCGATGAACAGTGCGTTTTGCTCTTTGACAAGCGGCGATTTTCTGCTATCCGCGCTGATCAGGACCGGCGCGATTGGCCGGCGAGGAAGACGAACGAATGTTCTACCCGGGAAGCCCACGACGACGCTGATGCCCCCGCACGCACCCTTCGACGGTGCGCGATCACCCGCATCCACAGCTTCGCATACGGTTTCTCGCTTCCCATGAACATGCTCAAGCACGATCTCGTCTACCTGACGGAAGATGCGTCCCACGACGCGGCCATCGAACACATCAACGAAGAAGCCTTCGGCCCCGGCCGGCATGTGCGTGCCGCCGCCCGCATCCGCGAGCAAGGCCCGCACGACCTGTCGCTCTCCTTCATCTGCACCGATGACGGCGAGACGATCGCCTCCGTGCGCATGACGCCGGTGCTGGCCGGCGGCGTGAAGGGTCACCTGCTCGGCCCGCTCGCCGTGCGCCCCTCGCACAAGAACCAGGGCATTGGCCGCGAATTGCTGCGCATCGCCTGCGCCGCCGCCAAGCGCAAGGGCTCGGAAGCCGTCGTGCTCGTCGGCGATCCGCCTTATTACGGCCCGCTCGGCTTCGAGAAGGTCGCGTGGAACGCGCTGACATTTCCGGGGCCGGTCGATCCGGCGCGGGTGCTGGTCATGCCCTTTGCGGCGGATACGCATGAACGGCTGAAGGGCGTCATCGCCTGGCGGTGCGAGGAGGGGCAAGCCCCCCGCCGGGATTGATCAGTCCTTCAATTCCATGAAGCGGATGCGGTTCTGGAAGGGGTCGGTCACCGTCACCTCCCACCGCGAGCCTTCATCCTCCAGCCCCGGCTTCATGTAGCGGTAATCCTTGCCGATCAGCTCCTTCTGGAAGCCGCGGATGCCCTTCATGTAGACGACCATGTTGCCGCCCGGCGTGGCGTCGCCCGCATGTTCGGAAAGGTGCAGCCGCAGGCCGGCGCGTGACACCTGCGTATAGAGCGGGAAATTGTCGCCGTAGCGATGCTCCCAATCGACGGAAAAACCGAGGAAGCCGAGATAGAATTCATGCGCCTTCGCCACGTCGAAGATGCGCACGATCGGCACGGCCTGTTCGAATTGCGGGCCGCCGGCCGGCGGTTTGGTCTCGATCTTCGCGGACAGAATGTTCCAGGTCTCCGCGCCGAACTGGCGGGCGACGATTTCGAGCGCTTCGCTGTGGGTGATCTCGATCGTGCGGGCGGCAAGCGCCTCCCGCAGGGTTTTTGCCATGGTCTTGGCATCGCGATAGTCGCGCATATCCGTTCCTCATCTCCGGCGAAGTCTTCGTCAGTGCCCGCATTGCCGACGCCTTCGCCCAACGATGAACGGTGGTGAAAGGTTTTGAGGGAGGCGTTCGCCATGCCCTGAAAGGGCGCGGGTCTGCCGGCCGCCTCCGGCCGTGGGGCCGAGACTAGCCGAACGATCGCGGCGGCGCCAGCGGGATTTCGTCAGCGCCCTTCGCGATACCAGGTGGCAGAGAAGGCGAGCAGCAGCAGGCCGACGCCGGCAAAACCGGCAAAGAGCGGCAGCGAGTTGATGCCCTTCAGCACCGTCTCGTCCGTCATGCGCAACGACAGGCGGTTTGCATCCGCCGTGCGCACCTGGCCGGTGACCGGCAAGAGCGGCGGCAGCGAGATGGCGTCGCCATTCTCGTCGACAAGGCGGCGGACGGTGCCCTTCGTGGCATCGGCGAGCGGCTTCAGCGTCTCCGTCGTCGAGATCGTCGCCTTGAATTCCGGCGCATCGACCGCGCCGACATGCACGAGTGCGCTCAGGTCGTCGTTGGTGATCTCGTAGAGGCCCGTCTCGGTGGTCGGCACTTCGGCGCGGTAGAGGCCGGGTTCGGCTTCGGTGAGCGCCACCTGTTGCGTGGCGCCGGATGGCAGCTTCAGCGTCGCTTCGCCGGGCGCATCGCCGATCGTCTGGCGGTTGATCTGCAAGGTGCGGCCGAAGGTGCGCGCGGTCAGCGCCTCTTCCTCCAGCGCCGGCTCCTGCATCAGCCAATGGGCGGTGCGGCGATAGAGCGAGACATGCGGGCCGCCGCCTTCGAAGCCGCGCGCCCAGAGCCAGCCCTGGTCGGAGAGCAGCATGGCGACGCGGCCCTTGCCGGCGCGGTTGAGCACGAGCAGCGGCTTGCCCTCGTTCGCCTCCATCACGACATTGCCCTCCGGGCGCTGCACGTCGACGGTGCGGAACCAGCGGCCCCAGCGCGGCGGCTCTTCGCCGGCCCCTTCGAGCCCGCGGGTGACGGGATGCTTGCGGCCCTGTTCGGACAGGCGCGGATAGAAGGCGGCCTCGTTCATCGAGCCGGTCGGGTTGGCCGGCAGCACGACGGACAGCGGCGTGCTGGCGATCGAATCATTGCCCGCATGTTCCGGCCCCGCCGCGATCAGCAGCGCGCCGCCGTTTTCGACATATTGCGCGATGTTGTCGTAGTAGAGGATCGGCAGCACGCCGCGGTGCTGGTAGCGGTCGAAGATGATGAGGTCGAACTCGTTGATCTTGTCGACGAAGAGTTCGCGGGTCGGGAAGGCGATCAGCGACAGTTCGTTGATCGGCGTGCCGTCCTGCTTTTCCGGTGGCCGCAAAATCGTGAAGTGAACGAGATCGATGGCGGTGTCGGACTTCAACAGGTTGCGCCAGGCGCGTTCACCGGCATGCGGCTCGCCGGAGACCAGCAGCACGCGCAGGTTCTCGCGGATGCCCTCGATGACATGGACCGCGCGGTTGTTGGCCGTGGTGATCTCGCCCTCGACGGGGGCGACCTCGAATTCCAGGATATTGTTGCCGCCGCGCGGCACGGTGAAGCCCAGCGGCTGCTCGGTGCCCGGCTCGGCGATCTCCGAGGCGATCTCGTTGCCGTTGAGGCGCACGGTCACGCGGGCGGCCGCATCCGTGCCGGCGCCATTGTCCACCACGCGGAATTTCAGCTCCTGCGGCTCGCCGACAATGCCGAAGCGCGGGGCGCTGACCACCTCGATGCGGCGGTCGAATTCGTCCGGCCGGCCGGTGATCAGCCCGTGGATCGGCGCGTCGAAGCCGGAAAAGGCGGAGGCCTCCGGAATGTCGTGCACCTGGCCGTCGGTAATCAGGATCGCGCCGCCGACGCGCGAGCGCGGCACGTCGGCGATGGCCGCGTTGAGGGCGTCGAACAGGCGCGTCGAGGGCGTGTCGGACGTGCCGTCGTCGCCCGCCTCCACGATGCGCGGCTCGATGCGGGGATAGCGCGCAAAGCGTTCCTTGAGGCCTTCCAGCGCGGCATTGGTCGCGGCGGTGCGCGCCTCGCTGTCCTGGCTCTGGCTGCGGTCGACGATGACGGGCACGACGGTCGACAGCGCCTCGCGGTCCTCCTGCAGGAAGACCGGATTGGCGAGCGCCAGAACCAGCAGTGCCAGCGCGACCGCGCGCACGAAGGAACCGCGCAGGCCCCGCCAGAAGCCGAGCGCGGCCAGCGCCACGCCGGCCAGCGCGATCAAGGCGATGGCGATCCAGGGCAGGAAGGGGGAGAACTGGATGGTCATGTCATTGTCCCAGCCGTTCGAGGAGGGCGGGCACGTGCACCTGGTCCGCCTTGTAGTTGCCGGTGAGCATGTACATCATGATGTTGACGCCGGAGCGGAACGCGTGGTCGCGCTGAACCTCGTCCGGCGGCACCGTCGGCAGCAGCGCCATGCCATTGGCGTCGATCGCCCAGGCGCCAGCAAAGTCGTTGCCGGTGATCATGATCGGCGACACGCCGTCGCCGGCGCGTGCCGGGCGGGTCGGGTCTTCGGCGCGGTCGAGCTCCGCCTCGATCCACAGCGGGCTTCCGGCATAACGGCCCGGGAAATTCGCAAGCAGGTAGAAGGCCTTGGTCAGCACATGATCAGCCGGCACCGGCTCCAGCGGCGGAATGTCGAGATTGGCGAGGATCGCCTGCAGGCGCTCGGTGTTGGGGCTCGTCGCCGTGTCGTTGAGCGAGACGAACTGGTCGCGCGTATCGAAGAGCACCGTTCCGCCATTGCGCATATAGGCGTCGATGCGGCTGATCGCGGCGCTCGAAGGCATGGCGGCCGTGGCGCTCACCGGCCAGTAGATGATCGGGTAGAGCGAGAGCTCATCCTTGGAAATGTCGACGCCGACCGGCTGGCCGGGCTCCAGCGTCGTGCGGTAGGTGAGGAATTCCGTGAGGCCGGCGAGGCCGCGTTCGGAAATCCGGTCCACCTCGCCCTCGCCGGTGACGACATAGGCGAGATGCGTCGTGTCGAGCCGCGACAGGATCGCCTCGTCGCCGGGCTTGGCATCGTCCGCCCGGCTTTCCGAGGGAAGCGCCAGCAGTGCACCGGCAAAAAGCGCCAGCAGCAGGGCGGCGGCGGCGCCGCGCGCCGGCCGGCGGCGGACGGCGGCCGCGAAGGCGCCGCCGATGAAGAGCACGATGGCGCAGTCGGCCAGAAGCAACAGGGCTGCGAGCGTGAAGAGATGCGGTTTCAGCGACCAGGTCTCCCTGCCTGCCAGCGGCTCGCGCAGGACCGACGTGCCCTCGGCGACCATGAGCGGGCGGATTTCGTGGCCTGGCGGGAAGAGGTTGTGCGCGACATAACCATCCTCCGTACCATAGAGGCCGGGTGGATTGTCGAAGCTTGCGATCCGGCGCGTGCCGTCGCCGGTGGCGAGCGGCTTGGCCTCGCCGGTGGCGGCGGCGAGCGTGCCGTTCGCGGTCATCAGGCGGTAGGGCGGCAGGCCCGGGCTTTGTTCGCCATCGCTGGTCGAGACGCCGCCGCCGCGCGAAAGCTGCACGGTGCGGCGGAGCATTTCGACGAAATCGCCCGACAGCGGCAGGTTGGACCAGCCGGTTTCCGCGCTGATGTGGAACAGCACGAGGCGGCCGGAGCCGAGCGGGCCGGTCGTCACCAGTGGCGTGCCGTCGGCAAGGCTTGCCCAGGTGCGCTCGGCAAGGTCCGGCGTGGGTTCGGCCAGCACCTGGCGCTTGATGAGGATGTTGTCGGGCGCACGCATGCCGAAGAAGGGGCTGTTTTGCGGATAGGCGGAAAGCGGCTGCGGCTCGGACCAGGACAGCGCGCCGCCGAGCGCGCGTTCGCCCTTGCGCAGCAGCACCGGCACCAGCGGATCGTCGGCCGGGGCGGCGGCGAGGCGCGGGCCGGCAAAGCGGATCAGCATGCCGCCCGCCTCGATCCAGCGGCGAACCTCGCCCTGTGCATCCTCCGGCAGGCGGCCGATATCGGCCATGATCAGCACGGAGGGGTTCTGTTCGAGCAGTTCGGGGATGGCCACCGAAAGGTCGGCGACGCTCGGCTCCAGAAGGTCGGCATAGGGCGCAAGCGCGCGGTTGATGTAGTGCAGCGGCGAGAGCAGCGGCTGGCTGGCATCCACCACCTCGCCGGACAGGAAGGCGACGCGGCGGCGGCGGAAACCGTCGTCGAGCAGGTAGGTGCCGCCGGCATTGGCGAGCCCGTCGATCGTCACGCGGGCGAAATCGTTGCGCAGTTCGAAGGGGGCGGTGATCGTGCCCGTCGTCGTCGTGCTGCGGGCTGCGAAATCGGCCGTGCCAGTGGCGATCGGCCGGCCGCGGGAATCATGCGCCGTCAGCGGCAGGCTTTGCGCCGTGCCGCCCTCCAAGCGGGTGAGCGTCAGGGACAGCGCGTCCGCGCCGTTCGTGGCGGCGGTGATGGCGACAGCGGAGGCACCGTCGCCCTGGATCATGCGGAACTCGGCGGGCGAGAGCGCTTGCAGCGCGGCGACCGTCTCGTCGGTCTCGCCGGTGGCCATGCCGTCGCTGATGAAGGCGATGGTGCCCGGTGCGGTGCCATCGAGCGCGGTGCCGAGCGATGCGACGGCGGCGGCGCGGTCGGCGGGCAGCGGCCGGGGTTCGGCGGCGGCGAGGCGGTTGCGGGCGGTCGCGGCATCGACCGGCACGGCGTCGTGCTGGCGGTCGGCGGTCAGCACCAGCGAGATCGGCACGTCGCGGCTTTCTGCATCGTCGATGAGCGTCGATGCGGTATCGACGCGGCGCTGCCAGTCGGTGGCGGAGGCCCAGCTATTGTCGACTACGAGCACCAGCGGCCCGCTGCTCGCCAGCGTGTTGGTGCGCGGGTTGAAGACCGGGTCGGCGATGGCGAAGATGATGGCGGCCGCCATCAGCATGCGCAGTAGCGTCAGCCACCAGGGGCTTTGCGCCGGCGTTTCCTCGCGCTTCATGATGGAAGCAAGGATGGC
The DNA here is from genome assembly GCF_058793575.1 of Shinella sp. GW835-FHT14H05. Classification (NCBI taxonomy): domain Bacteria; kingdom Pseudomonadati; phylum Pseudomonadota; class Alphaproteobacteria; order Hyphomicrobiales; family Rhizobiaceae; genus Shinella; species Shinella sp. GW835-FHT14H05. Next base: position 783,972 of record NZ_JBXAFY010000001.1, read on the forward strand.
GAAGGGCGGGAAGACCTCGACGAGCGGTTTTGGCGGCGTCAGGCGCAGCAGCCACCAGATGACGGGCAGCAGCACGAGCGTTGTCAGCACGGCGGGAAAGGCGAAGGCGAAAGCGCTCATCGGCCGCGGCCCTCCGCCTTCATCGCCGGCATGCCGGAGAGGTACATGTGCACGGCGACTAGCGCCTCGGAGGCGAGCCGGTCGGTGCGGTGGGGCACGAAGCTCCAGCCGAGATGGCGCAGATTGTCGGCCAGCGCCTCGCGGCGCGCGACATAGGCGCGGGCGTACTCGTCCTTCAGCGTCTCGGCGCGGCCGGCGGTGAGCCTCTGGCCGGATTCCGGATCGGTGAATTCGGTGCGGCCGACATAGGGGAACACTTCTTCCGCAGGATCCGCGATCTCGACGACATGGCCGCGCAGGCCGCGGCGGGCAAGCGGCCCGAGCCGGTCCATCACGTCCTCGACGGGATCGAGAAAGTCGCCGATCAGCACGATGTCGCTGTTGCCGCGGATCATGCTGGTATCCGGCAGGCCGCCGGTCGTGCCGTTGTGCATGAGGGCGGTGGCGAGGCGTTCGGCGGCGTTGCGCGCGGCGATCGGCTCCATGATGCCGGGGCAGCCGATGCGCTCGCCGGAGCGGGCGAGGATTTCGGCGAGCGCCAGCAGCAGCACGAGCGCGCGGCTCTCCTTCGAAACGCTGCCGAAGGTGGATTTGTACATCATCGACGGCGAGAGATCGGCCCAGATCCAGACGGTGTGGGCGGCCTCCCATTCGCGGTCGCGCACATAGGTGTGGTCGTCGCGCGCCGAGCGGCGCCAGTCGATGCGCGACAGGCTTTCGCCATCGACATAGGGGCGGAACTGCCAGAAATTCTCGCCGATGCCGCGCTTGCGGCGGCCGTGCCAACCGGCGATGACGGTGTTGGCGAGGCGCTGCGCCTCGACCATGCAATCGGGAATGAGGGCAGCCCGGGCCTGTGCCCGCGAGAGCACCTCGCGGGTCGGGGTCGGTTGGACGATCTGGCCGACGGACGCCATGCTCTTTGCTCCGCTCAGCCGCCCGCCTGCCGGACAAGGCCTGCAATGACGTCACGCACAGACATGCCTTCCGCGCGTGCGCCAAAAGTCAGCGCCATGCGGTGCTGCAGGACGGGTTCGGCCAGCGCCAGCACGTCGTCGACGGAGGGCGCGAGGCGGCCTTCGTAGAGCGCGCGAGCGCGGGCACAGAGCATCAGCGCCTGGCCGGCGCGGGGGCCTGGACCCCAGGCGACGTGTTTGTCGGTGCCGGCGACGCCGTTGCCGGGGCGGGCGGAGCGCACCAGCGAGAGGATCGCGTCGAGCACCTTTTCGCTGACCGGCATCTGGCGGATGAGGGTCTGGATTTCGATGAGCCGTTCGGCGGAGATTGCCGCACTGGCATGCGCCTCGTGCACGCCGGTGGTTTCCAGCAGGATCTGCCGCTCGGCGGCGAGTTCCGGATAATCGACGTCGACCTGCAGCAGGAAGCGGTCGAGCTGGGCTTCCGGCAGCGGATAGGTGCCTTCCTGCTCCAGCGGGTTCTGCGTCGCGAGCACGTGGAAGGGTTTCGGCAGGTCGTTGGTCTGGCCGGCGACCGTCACGTGATATTCCTGCATGGCCTGGAGCAGGGCGGACTGGGTGCGCGGCGAGGCGCGGTTGATCTCGTCGGCCATCAGGAGCTGCGTGAAGATCGGGCCGGGCACGAAGCGGAAGGAGCGCTTGCCGTTCTCGTCCTGGTCCATCACTTCGGAGCCGAGGATATCGGAGGGCATCAGGTCGGGCGTGAACTGGATGCGGCTGGAGGCGAGGCCGAGCACGGTGCCGAGCGTGGCGACCAGCTTGGTCTTGGCAAGACCCGGCACGCCGACCAGCAGCGCATGGCCCCCGGAGAGCACGGCGAGCATGGTCTGCTCGACCACGCTTTCCTGGCCGAAGATGACCTTGCCCACTTCCTGGCGGATGATGGCGATGTCGGAGAGCGCGCGCTCGGCGGCGGCGATGACCGCTTTTTCGTCCAGGCCTGCCTCGGGGGAATTCTGAACGCCCATGGTCGTCTCCAGTGTCGGTTCCAACGTAACACGAATCGTGGCTTTGCCATGTTCGCATGCTTCATAGAGAGCTTATTAGCTCACCCGTGGCTGACAAGCGGCCACGAAATGACTATCTCGTGAGAAAGAGGTGTATCCACCCTTTCCTCGATCAAGAGGGCCTCAATCAAGAGGACCCTCTCGCGGAGATAGGGTTCAACCGGGACGGAACAATGGCAACGGGCGAAATTCGCGAAAGCAGCGACGCGGCGGGACTGGCCGCCTTGATCTCGCGGGCAGCCGCGGAAACCGGCGGGCGCGGCCTGCCGCCGGTCGAGCGCTGGAACCCGCCGTTCTGCGGCGATATCGACATGGAGATCCGCGCCGACGGCACCTGGTTCTACATGGGAACGCCGATCGGCCGCGCGCCGCTGGTGCGGCTGTTCTCGACGGTGCTGCGCAAGGACGAAGACGGCAACACTTACCTGGTGACGCCGGTCGAGCGGGTCGGCATCCGCGTCGTCGATGCGCCGTTCCTGGCGGTCGAGATGAACGCGGCAGGCGAGGGGGAGGCGCAGACGCTGACCTTTCGCACCAATGTCGGCGATGTCGTGGAAGCGGGGGCGGAGCATCCGCTGCGTTTCGTGATTGCCGGTGAAAACAACGAGTTGAAGCCGTATCTTCTCGTTCGCGGCCGGCTGGAGGCGCTGGTCTCGCGGGCGGTGATGTACGAGCTGGTCGAGCTCGGCGAGACGATCGAGATCGACGGCGTGGAGATGTTTGCGCTGCGCTCCGGCGGCGTGGTCTTCCCGGTCATGCCGGCGGCCGAGCTGGATCAGCTTTCCCGATGAGTTTTCCACCCTACAGTGCTGCGGAATTCCGCCGCCGGGCCATGCAGCAGACCTTGACGCTCGGTGACGAGAGCTGGCGCGACCACGGCGACAGCCTGCTCAATCCGTCAGTCATTCCCCATCTCGAAGGCATGCACCTGCGTGACGCCGCCGTGTTGATCCCCGTCGTCGATGATGGCGAGGAGGCGCGCGTGATCTTCACGCAGCGCACCACCACCATGCGCAAACATTCCGGCCAGGTCGCCTTTCCGGGCGGGGCGGTGGATGACGAAGATGCGGACGTGGAGGCGGCGGCGATGCGCGAGGCGGAGGAGGAAATCAGCCTCGATCGCCGTTTCGTCGAACCGGTCGGCCGCCTGCCGCAGTACAAGGCGCTGTCCGGCTTTTCCATCACGCCGGTGCTGGCGGTGGTGCAGCCGGGCTTCGAGCTGATTGCCAACCCGGACGAGGTCGAGGCGGTCTTCGACGTGCCGCTCTCCTTCCTGATGGACCCGCGCAACCACGAGCGCGGCAGCGGCGTCTGGCTCGGCGCCGAGCGGCACTATTATCGTCTGCCCTATGAGGGGCGGAACATCTGGGGCATCACCGCCGGCATCGTGCGGATGATCTATGAAAGGCTTTATGCATGACCTCTGTTTCGGGCGAGGCGTGGTTTACTGATCCGGCGCTCGTGCGCGTGCTGGCGCTGCTCAACAGCGACGGCGGCGAGGGGCGCGTGGCGGGCGGTGCCGTGCGCAACAGCCTGATGGGCCTACCGGTCGCCGATGTGGACATCGCCACGACGTTGAAGCCGGAAGTGGTGGTCGAGCGGGCGAATGTCGCCGGCATCAAGGCGGTGCCGACCGGCATCGAGCATGGCACGGTGACACTGGTGATCGATGGAAAACCCTTCGAGGTGACGACGCTGCGCCGCGACGTTGCGACCGACGGGCGGCACGCCGAGGTCGCCTTCGGCGCGGACTGGCAGATGGATGCCGAGCGCCGCGACCTCACCATCAACGCGCTCTACGCCACCGCCGAAGGCATGGTCGTCGATCTCGTGAACGGGTTGGCCGATATCGAGAGCCGCACGGTGCGGTTCATCGGCGATGCCGCGACGCGCATCGCGGAGGATCACCTGCGCATCCTGCGCTTCTTCCGCTTTTTCGCGCTCTATGGCAGCGGCCGGCCGGATGCCGAAGGCCTGAAGGCCTGCGCACGGGCGAAGGACAAGCTCGGAAAGCTCTCGGCCGAGCGGGTCTGGTCGGAGACGAAGAAGCTGCTGGCCGCGCCCGATCCCGGCCGCGCACTGCTCTGGATGCGCCAGGCCGGCGTGCTCACCGAAATTCTGCCCGAGACGGAAAAGTGGGGCATCGATGCCATTCCCGGCCTGATCGACGCCGAAAAGGCCTTCGGCTGGACGCCGGATGCGCTGCTGCGGCTTGCCGCCATGGTGCCGGCTGACCGCGAGCGGCTGAAGGCGCTTGCCGAGCGGTTGCGCCTGTCCAAGGCGGAGGCGGCGATGCTCGATTATTGGGCGTCCGCCCCTGAGATCGCGCCAAAACTGGCGGAAACGGCCTTTGACCGGCTGCTCTATCACAACGGCCCGCAGGGGCTGACGATGCGGCTGAAGCTGGCGCTCGCCGGTGCCCGGGCGCGCGGCCTCGGCGATGCCGATGCGCTGGCTTTCGCCGGCCTGTGCCAGCGGCTGCTGGCGCGGGTGCAGAAATGGCAGAAGCCATCCTTCCCGTTGAACGGCGCGGATGTGCTCGCAGCCGGTCTTCCGGCGGGGCCGAAGGTCGGCACGCTGCTGGGCGCGATCGAAGAGGAATGGGTGGCGGGCAATTTCCATGAGGGCCGGGCAAAGTTGCTTGCCCGGCTGGAAGCCCTCGTCAGGGAAGGCTGAGAAATGTCACGCGGCGTCGGCGGCTTTTTCGTCGACGATGCGTTCCTTGATGTGGTCGACGGTGCTTTCCCGGATCATCGTCTCGCCATGCGCGGTGCGCATGTGCTCCACGGCGCGGCGCACGACTTCGGCGTCGTCATTGGCCCGCGTATGCCAGTCGCATCCGGGGACGAGTGAACCGCATTCAAAAAGTCTCATGACCTATCTCCTGTCGTTTCAACGGGACCAGTGTAGCAGATGAGGCCCGATCGGCCAAACCGGGACCGGGCCCGCGGCTGAAAAGCCGTCGTCAGAAACGGCAAAACCCGCCCGGAGTTCCGCTCCGGCTTAGGAATATTCGAGGCGCTACCAGACAGCCGTCAGGCGGCGTCTTCGTCCTTTGCCCAGGCGTCGAAGCAGGCGGACGACTGCAACTGTTCCGGCCGTGTATGGTGGTCGGCGAGGTGGTGGACCGTGCCGCCGGCAATGCGCCGCCGGGCTTCTTCGACGAAATAGGAATGTGGAAGGTCCATGCCGCTTTCGACGCGCATGGTTTCTGCAAAACGATCGAGAAAATCGGCGGATTGCGGGTCGATGCCCGACGTTGCCGCATGCTGTGTCGCGACTGTCATGATAACCTCCTCCATGAGATCATGCCGGAACATGGTACCACGAAAGGGGTAGGGCCGTTAATCACAAGGCCGTATTGCCCACCGTTATTTCACGGCCAGCGCACCACCGGGGGCAGCGACGAGAGGATCGAATCGACATTGCCGCCGGTCTTCAGGCCGAAGATCGTGCCACGGTCGTAGAGCAGGTTGAACTCGACGTAGCGGCCGCGGCGCACGAGCTGTTCGTCGCGGTCCTTTTCCGTCCAGCCCTTGTTGAAGTTAGAGCGCACGATGCGCGGATAGACCATGGCGAAGGCGCGGCCGACATCCTGCGTGAAGGCGAAATCCGCCTCCCAGCCGCCGAGCTCTTCCGACGAATGCAGCCAGTCGTAGAAGATGCCGCCGGTGCCGCGCGGCTCGTTGCGGTGCTTCAGGAAGAAGTAGTCGTCGCACCAGTCCTTGAACTTCGCGTGGTCTGCGACCGGGTGGCGGTTGCAGGTGATCTCCATCGCCTTGTGGAAGAGCTGGGTATCGGGATCGTCCATCACGCGGCGGCGGTCGAGCACCGGCGTCAGGTCCGCGCCGCCGCCGAACCAGCGGCTGGTGGTTACGACCATGCGGGTGTTCATGTGCACGGCCGGCACGTTGGGGTTCACCGGATGGGCGATCAGCGAGATGCCGGAGGCCCAGAAGCGCGGGTCCTCGTCGGCGCCGGGGATCTGGCCGCGAAATTCCGGCGAGAACTCGCCGTGGACGGTGGAGGTGTGCACGCCGACCTTCTCGAAGACGCGGCCGTCCATCATCGACATGCGGCCGCCGCCGCCTTCACCATTGTCGCGCTGCCAGTCCTTGGCAACGAAGCGGCCGGGCGGCAGGTCGGACAGCGGGCCTTCCAGCTCGTCCTCCAACGCCTCGAAGCTGGCGCAGATCGCGTCGCGAAGATGTTCGAACCAGGCGCGGGCGTCGGCCTTCTTCTCTTCGATATCCTCGGGCAGGCCTTTCGGCAGATCTGGTCGTTCCATGGTGCTTCCCGCTGCCGGCGGAGCGCCGCCGAATCGCATTTTCGCCACAGTTCCCAACTTTGCGCCATTTGGCAACCGCGCAGCGCGATCGGCCGGGGCGGCAGGACTCGCAAAACGTGCCGTAGCGGCTTATCTTCCTCACGTTGAATGTGCTGCCGGAGGAAATCTGCATGGCGCGTGTTCCCGGTCCGCCCCCGATGCAGGGGCTCCGGCGCCAGATCGAGCGCCGCCGCCGCGAAAACCCCGCGGGCGACGGCCATTTCGTGCGCGAGACCTTCTGCCTCGAGCGGCAGGCGGCGCGGGAAAAGGCGCGCGAATGGTTCGATCAATGGCCGAAAGCCGCCTACTGGACGGAGGTCGAGAGCTGGCGCGCCATGGAAGGCGACCGCATCGAATTCACCATGCGCCGCCTGCCCAGCGCCGACTGAGGCCTAGGACCGATCGACATTCAGCCCATGCCGGTCTGCAAATGGCGCTTTTGCGTGCTTCCGGTGCTCACGTACATTGATTACACTGCGCTCCGGGTCACGCAAAACCACCATTTTCGCCACGGCCTGTGCTGAATGTCGATGGGTCCTACGCCGCCATCGCGATGCGCCGGCTCTCCTGCGTGCGCCCGCCATACCCCCAGCTTTCCATCGGGACTTCGCGCACGATCACGTAGGTGACCGGGTGGAGCGGCGCGCCGACGGCCTCTTCCAGCAGCGCATAGGCGGCGGCGATGAAGCGCTCCTTTTCCTCGGCGGTGTTGGTGCCCTCGCTGACAGTGACTTCGAGATAGCCCGCGGCCGGCTGCCGGCGCACGCCGACCGTCCAGGCCTCGGCGTTCGTTTCCTCGATGAAGACGGCGGTCGCCTCGGCGCGCTTGTTGAGCAGGGTGACGGCAAGGCGGGTGGCCTCGTCCTGGAGATGCAGGCGCTCGGCATCCGTGAGGCTGCGGCCGGCGATGCGGATATGAAGGAAGGGCATGGTCGTCTCCTGTCGCTGTTGACGGGATGAGCCTATTGCGCGACTATCGTTTTTAAAATTGAGAAGTGTTGGCATAATAGTTTTGGAAAAATGAATGGTTTCGTCGCGCAATTTCGACATGGACGTGCTGCGCACCTTCGTCACCGGGGTGCGCTTCGGCAGTTTCGCCAAGGCCGCTGAGGCGCTGGGACGCACGCCGCCGGCCGTGAGCCTGCAGCTGAAAAAGCTCTCGGATATGAGCGGGCAGACGCTGTTCACCAAACAGGGCAGGGGGCTGGCGCTCACCGATGCCGGCGAGGCGCTTTATGATTATGCGGTGCGCATTCTGGAACTGAACGACGAGGCGATGATGATGCTCGGCTCCAGCCGCTCGCTCGACGGCTGGCTGCGCATCGGTATCCCGCAGGATTTTGCCGAGACCTCGCTGCCGCCGGTGCTCGGCCGCTTTTCGCGGGCGCACCCCAAGCTCCGGGTGGAGGCGCGGGTCGATCGCGGCGCCAAGCTGGTGGCGGCCGTCGAGCGCGGCGACCTCGACATGGCGGTCACCTGGGGCGGGCAGCGCAGCGCCCATTGCCGGCATATCGCCACGCATCCGATCGTCTGGATCGCGGCGGCGGATTATGACCTGCCGCCGGGCGAGCCGGTGCCGCTCATTGCCTTCGACCCGCCCTGTTCCTTCCGCGCCGCCGCCGTCGATGCGCTGTCGGCCGCAGGGCGCGAGTGGCGGCAGGTCTTTGCCAGCCCCGGCCTTGCCGGGCTCTGGGCGGCGGTGACGGCCGGACTTGGCGTGACGATCCGCACCACGACGGCGGTGCCTCCGCATCTGCGCGTTCTCGACCCCGAACGGGCCGGTTTGCCGGCGCTCGGAAGCGTCGACCTGATGCTGCACACGGCTGAAGCCGTGCCGGCGGCACCGGTGTCGCGGCTGCGGGATATCCTGCTCGAAATGCTTGTTGTCCCGTCCTGATGGCACCAACCGCGGGAAGTTCGATTGACGCCGGACCGCCGCACCCCTATCTTGCCGCCATCATCATCAACAGAAAGGCGCCGTTGCGGTTCTAAAGCACGGCTCACAGTCCTTGTTCGAACTCGCGATTGCCGTCTTCCTCATCCTCCTCAACGGGGTCTTTGCCCTTTCCGAACTTTCCATCGTTTCCGCGCGCAAACCGCGCCTGAAGACCATGGCCGCGCAGGGCTCGCGCGGTGCCGCCGCCGCGCTGCGGCTGGCGGAAAACCCCGGAAAATTCCTCTCCACCGTCCAGATCGGCATCACGCTGATCGGCGTCCTCGCGGGTGCCTTTTCGGGTGCGGCGCTCGGTAGCCGTCTGCGTGACATCCTCTTTGCCGAGGGCGTGCCGGACTGGCTGGCCGATCCGCTCGGCTACGGTATCGTCATCTTCCTCATCACCTATCTCTCGGTGGTCGTCGGCGAACTGGTGCCCAAGCAGATCGCGCTGAAGAACCCGGAGCGTTTCGCAACGCTGGTGGCGCCCGCCATGTCGCTGCTTTCCAAGGTCGGTGCGCCGGCCGTCTGGATCCTTGACGCCTCGACGCGGCTGATCTTCCGCCTGCTCGGCCAGCACCAGGTCGCCGAAAGCATCGTTACCGACGAGGAGATCAAGACGATCGTCGCCGAAGCCGAAGCCGCCGGCGTCATCGAGGGCGGCGAGAAACTGATGATCGCCGGCGTCATGCGCTTTTCCGACCGCGAGGCCCGCGGTCTCATGACGCCACGCAACGACGTCGACTGGATCGACCTCGGCGATACGGTGGAGGAAATTCACCAGCAGCTCGTCGACAGCCAGCATGGCCGCCTGCCGGTCGCCGATGGCGGGCCGGAGACCATCGTCGGCATCGTGCAGAAGCGCGAGCTGCTCTCGGCACTCCTCACCGGCCAGCCGCTCGACATCCGCACCTTCATCCGCCCCGCGCCGATCGTGCCGGATACGATGGATGCCATGCGCGTGCTTGAGAAGCTGCGCAATTCCGAAGTGCCGATGATGCTCGTGCATGACGAATACGGCCACTTCGAAGGGGTGATCACGCCCGCCGACGTGCTGGAAGCGATTGCCGGCGTCTTCCGCGCCGATATCGAGGAAGGCGACGACGAACATGCCGTGCAGCGCGAGGATGGCTCCTGGCTCATCGCCGGTTCCATGCCGATCGACGAGATGGCCGACCGCCTTGGCCTGCTGCTGCCGGCCCGACGCAGCTACCAGACCGCCGCCGGCATGGTTATCGAATCGCTGCAGAAGCTGCCGAAGACCGGCGAGGTCACGGAAACCCAGGGCTGGCGCTTCGAGGTCGTCGACATGGACGGCCGCCGCGTCGACAAGCTGCTCGCCACGCGCCTCGATTAAGCCGGATCGGGTTCGAGCAATCTCGGACCCGGCCCTTCCGCGGCAAGCGTGTCCCACGGATTGCGCAGCGGACATTCCTGCATGGAAAGACACCCGCAGCCGATGCAGCCGTCAAGCTGGTTGCGCAGCTTGGTAAGCCGCGCGATGCGCTCGTCGAGCAGGCTGCGCCAGGTCTGCGAGAGCTTGCGCCAGTCCTGCGCCGTCAGCGGTCGGTCGTGCGGCAGCACGGACAGCGCGTCCGCGATTTCCGACAGGGGAATGCCGGTGCGCTGCGCCACCTTGATGACCGCGACGCGGCGCAGGATGCTGCGCGGATAGCGCCGCTGGTTGCCGCGGTTGCGCTGGCTGCGGATCAGCCCTTTCGTCTCGTAGAAATGTAACGTGGACACCGCCACCCCGCTGCGTTCGGCGACCTCGCCGACGCTGAGTTCCCGGGGGATGGCGTCGCGCGCGCTTTTTTCCGTCATGGCTGTTGACCTCAACTTTGCTTGAGGTTTTATACCAGCGGCTCCCTGCTTTTCCAACATGGAGCTGAACCGCATGACAGACAGACTGACCATCGCCCTCATCTATGGCAGCGGCCGCGAAGGGCGTTTCGCCGATACGATCGCGGGATGGCTGGAGCCGGCGCTGGCCGGCTTTGGGCAATACACCATCATCCGCATCGATCCGGTGGAGCTGACCTTCACGCCCGGCGGCCTCGACGAGGCCTCGGCACAGCTCGTCGAAAGCCGGATCTCGCAGGCGGATGCCTTCCTCATCGTCACGCCGGAATACAACCACGCCTATCCGGCCGCGCTGAAGGCGATCATCGATTGCTGCTTCCGGCCCTGGCATGCCAAGCCCATCGCCTTCGTCTCCTATGGCGGCGTTTCCGGCGGCCTGCGCGCCGTCGAACAGCTCCGCCTGGTCTTTGCCGAACTGCACGCCGTGGCGATCCGCGAGACGGTGAGCCTGGCGCATGCCTGGACGCAGTTCGACCCGGTCGGCAATCCCTTCCGCCCCGGCCAGCTCAACGGCCAGCTTGCCGTGCTGATGAAGCGGCTTTCCTGGTGGGCGCATGCGTTGAAGACGGCGCGCATCGCGACGCGCTATGACGAGGTGGCGGCATGAAGCCGGACTTTTATGCGACGGCGGAAGTCGCCCGTTCCCGCGACGAACGCCGGCGCAATGCGACGCTGCTCTTCATCAGCACGCTGACCATCATGTCGGGTGCGACGATCTCCGCCTCGCTGCCGGGCATCGCCGCGCGGTTTGCCGATGTGGAGAATGTCGCGCTGCTGAGCCGGCTGGTGCTGACGCTGCCGGCGATGTTCATCGCGCTGTTTTCCCCGGCAGCGGGTTTTCTCGTCGACCGTTTCGGGCGGAAGCCGCTGCTGCTTGCCTCGCTCGGGCTGTTCGCCGTCGCGGGTGCCTCCGGCCTCGTCCTCGACACGCTGCCCGGCCTGCTCACAGGGCGCGCCGTGCTCGGCCTTGCCGTCGGCGGCATCATGACGGCGACCACGGCGCTGGTCGGCGATTTCTTCCAGGGACCGGCGCGTGATCGCTACATGGGCCTGCAACAGGCGTTCGTCGGCATCGGCGGCACGATTTTTCTCACGGGCGGCGGGTTCCTGGCGGAAGTGCACTGGCGCGGGCCGTTCTTCATCTACACGGTGGCGATCCTGTTGGTGCCGGCAGCACTCGTCTTCCTGCCGGAGCCGCGCCGGGTTCGCCCGGCCGGTCCCGCCACGGGGGAGGGCAGGCTCGACGGGCGCACGACGGCGCTGCTTGCCCTGCTGTTTCTCGCCGCCGCCGTCAACATGATCGCCTTCTACATGATCCCGACGCAGCTTCCCTTCTATCTCGAATCCCTTGGCTTTGCCGCGCCAAGCCTTGCGGGCACGGCGATCGGCGCTGGACAGCTCGTCGGCGTGGTGAGCGCGCTCGCCTTCGCGCCGTTCCGCCGCGTGCTCGGCATCATGGGCGTCTTCGGCCTCGGCTTCGTCTCGGCCGGGCTGTCGTTCCTGCTGCTTTCGGGCGCGGAAAGCTACGGTAGCGTGCTGGCCGCCATGGCGGTGTCGGGCATCTGCATGGGCACGATCATGCCGAATTTCGCCGCCGCCGCCATGCTGCTGGCGCCGCCGGCACTGCGCGGCCGCATCTCGGGCCTCCTGGTGTCGAGCATCTTTGCCGGCCAGTTCCTGTCGCCGATCGTCTCGCAGCCGCTGATCACCGCCACGGGTTATGACGGCGCCTATATGATCGTCGGCTCGGTGGTGCTGGTCTTCGGCATCGCGGCCGCGGCGGTGCGGCTGGCGCGGCCGGGTCATGGTTAGGTCAGACGAAACCCGTCTGGCGCAGCGCCTCGCCGCAGATCATCGCGGCGGAGAGCGCGACATTGATGGATCGCTGTCCCTCGACCATCGGAATGAGCACCCGGCCATCCGCCGTGTCGTGCACGCGGTCCGGCACGCCCGCACTTTCGCGGCCGAAGAGCAGAATGTCGTCCGGCCGGTAGGTGAAATCCGTGTAGCGCTCCGCCGCCTTGGTGGAGGCAAGCACGAGCCGGCGGCCGCTTTCCGCGCGCCACGCCTCGAAATGCTCCCAACTCACATGTCGCGTCAGCGTCACGGCGGCGAGGTAGTCCATGCCGGCGCGTTTCAGGCTGCGGTCGGAGATGTCGAAGCCGGCAGGCTCTATAATGTCGACCGACAGGCCGAGGCAGGCGGCGAAACGCAGGATCGTGCCGGTATTGCCGGCAATATCGGGCTGATAGAGGGCGATGTGGAGCGCGGACATGGGCTGTCGCCTAATCCAGATGTGGCGACAAGGCAACAGAATTGGCCGGAGCGATGAAATTGCGACAAAGTCACTGGCAAATTGCGTCGTTTCAGGCTAACCAAGGCGCATCTACAATGCGAGAAGAGGGAGGATCATGATGGATACCACGCATCGATTGCGCCTCCCGGCTGGAATCACGCCTCTTCTCGCTTAGGCGCCTCGCCGCACAAAATCCCATCGCATACCTTATTCAATTCGCTGTGTGACGTTTTTCATCGCCGCGCGGCAGTCCTGCCGGAACTCCGTTCCTGACCGCGCCGTTTTGCGTCGTCCGTCTCGGTTCCGTCTTTATGTATTACGGAGAAAGCCATGTTCGGCTGGTTCGAAAGACGTTTGAATCCCTATCCTTCCGAGGCGCCCTCGCTGCCGCCGAAGGGCCTTTTCGCCTTCCTGTGGCACTATACCAGGCCGGCGGGCCTGTGGCTCTTCGTGCTCGGCTTCTGCTCCATGGTGCTTGGCATCGCGGAAGTGCTGCTGTTCCAGTTCCTCGGCAACATCATCGACTGGCTGTCGAACAGCGATCCGAACACGTTCCTGTCTCGTGAAGGCGGCACGCTGATCTGGATGGCGGCGCTGCTGCTCATCGTCATTCCGGGCGTGGGCGCGCTGCACACCATGACCATGCACCAGGCGCTTGCGGGCAATTTCCCGATGATCGCCCGCTGGCAGATGCACCGCTACCTGATCCGCCAGAGCATGACCTTCTTCTCCAACGAGTTCGCCGGACGCGTCTCGACGAAGGTGATGCAGACGGCGCTTGCCGTGCGCGAGACCGTGATGAAGATCATCGACGTCTTCATCTATGTCGTCAGCTATTTCATCTCGATGATCGCGATCATCGCCTCGGCGGACCTGCGTCTCGTCGTGCCGCTGCTCGTGTGGTTCGTCGTCTATGTCTGCATCCTGCGCTACTTCGTGCCGAAGCTCATGGTGATCTCGCGCGAGCAGGCGGATGCGCGCTCGATGATGACGGGCCGGATCGTCGACAGCTACACGAACATCGCGACGGTCAAGCTGTTCTCGCATGCCGGCCGGGAGGAAACCTATGCCCGCGAAGGCATGGATGGCTTCCTGCAGACCGTGCACAAGCAGATGCGCCTCATCACGCTGTTCAACATCACGATCGACATCAACAATGTCGTGACGATGTTCTTCACCGCGGCGGTCGGCATCTACTTCTGGATGGCGGGCGATGTGTCGGTCGGCGCCGTGGCCGTGGCCGTCGGTCTCGCCATGCGCATCAACGGCATGTCGCAGTGGGTGATGTGGGAAGTGACCGCGCTGTTCGAGAATATCGGCACGGTCTATGACGGCATGGGTATGATGACCAAGCCGCACGACATCAAGGATGGTCCCGAAGCGCCGCCGCTGCCGGTTTCCAAGGGTGCGATCAGCTTCGATCACGTCCGCTTCCACTACGGCAAGAACAAGGGCGTGATCGAGGACCTGTCGCTGTCGATCGGTGCCGGCGAAAAGGTCGGCCTCGTCGGCCGCTCCGGTGCCGGCAAGACGACGCTGATGAACGTGCTCTTGCGGTTCTACGATCTCGAATCCGGCAAGATCACGATCGACGGCAAGGACATCGCGACGGTCACGCAGGACAGCCTGCGCTCGCAGATCGGCGTGGTGACGCAGGATACTTCGCTGCTGCACCGCTCGATCCGCGACAACATTGCCTACGGCAAGCCGGAAGCGACGGACGCGGAGATCGTCGAGGCGGCCAAGCGCGCGAATGCCTGGGAGTTCATCGAAAGCCTCGTCGACCAGCAGGGCCGTGCTGGCCTCGATGCCCAGGTCGGCGAACGCGGCGTCAAACTCTCCGGCGGCCAGCGCCAGCGCATCGCGATTGCCCGCGTCTTCCTGAAGGACGCGCCGATCCTCGTGCTGGACGAGGCAACCTCGGCGCTCGATTCGGAAGTCGAGGCCGCGATCCAGGAAAACCTCTTCGCCCTCATGCAGGGCAAGACGGTGATCGCGATTGCCCACCGCCTCTCGACGCTGACGGAGATGGACCGTGTCGTCGTGCTCGAAAAGGGCCATCTGCACGAGACCGGCACCCATGCCGAGCTCGTCGCCAGGGGCGGCATCTACGCCGACCTCTGGGCCCGCCAGTCCGGCGGCTTCATCGCCGACGACGCCGAAGCGGAAGTGGCGGCGGAGTAGCCGGACAGAAGACACCCCTTTCCAGCAGAAGGGGTGTCTTCATAATAGTTCTTATCTATTGGGATTTTTCCACGCGCTATGCGACGGTGCGTAAGGAGCTTCCGATGAATGCTAGCGAATATTTTAGCAACCTGCTGCGCGACGAGCAGGAAAAGGAGAACGAAGCCCAGCTCGAAGCGTTTTTGCTTGAGGGCCTCGCCTCCGGCAAGGGTGACGTTGCCGACGCCGCCTTCTGGGGGGAACTGAAAACGGAAGCCGCCTATCTCCATGCCGCGGGTCCGCGCAAGGATAGTGACCGTTGAAAACCATCGCCCTGACAGATACCGAGTCGGAGAGGGTCGCCAAAATCCTCACGGCTGCTCAGACAGGATCATGGGATTTGTTCAAGTCCCTGTCCGAAGAAGAATTTTCCAATATGGAAAATATGCGCTCTCAGTTCATTACGACCTCAAAAATTGTTGTCGACATGAACTACAATTGGACTCTTGAGATAAATGCACTCCCAGATCCGTCTGGGTGGAGAATGATCCGCGTGCAAGTGTTGTCAAACAAGAAAGGCAATCAACCCGTTATTTTACTTTTGAGGAGCGAAAACACGACCGAAGACAGCAAAATTGGAATAGTGGCGTTTTATGAAGATTATGAATTTTCTTGAATAAGCGTTCTCCGAGGTTGAGTTCCCCCGGCGTCGCGCATATGGAAAAATCGGCAGCTTGCTGGTTTCATCGATCTGAAGATCTATTGCCTATTCTCGGCCAAAAAACTCACGGCGCGGAGTATCCCGAACGTCTCCGGAGCGGTAGCAGACTGTCGGCTCAAGATCGTCCCCACCTTTCCAATCTTTAATTTGTCCCCCGCCCAAAACCGCCTATATCGGAGGCATGATCTTCCGCACGCTCTTCTCCTGGTTCGAGAACTGGATTCAGCCCTTTGCGCGGCGGGATGACCTTCGGCCGCCGCAGGGGCTGCTCGCCTTCATCTGGTTCTATGTCAGCCAGGCCAAGGCGCCGTTTGCTGCAATGCTGGTGCTGGGCGGCATTACGGCAGGCATCGAGGCGGCGACGTTCTGGTTCGTCGGGCGGCTGGTCGATATTCTGGCAACGGTCAAGCCCGGTGACGGGTGGAGCGGGCTGATTGCGGCGCACGGGCCGGAACTGCTCCTGATGCTCGGCCTCATCGGCCTCGTGCGATTCGTCATCACCTTCCTGACGGCGCTGGTCGACCAGCAGGTCATCACGCCGGGCTTCTACAATCTGGTGCGCTGGCAGTCCTATGTGCATGTCGCGCGCCAGTCGCTCTCCTTCTTCCAGAACGATTTCTCCGGCCGAATCGTCACCAAGGTCTGGTCGGCGGGGCAGGCGACCGGCGACGTCATCACGTCGTTCATGGAAAGCATCTGGTTCGTGACGATCTACACGGCCTCGACGCTGGTGCTGCTCGGCGGGCTCGACTGGCGGCTGGCCGCCGTGCTGGCCGTGTGGCTCCTGGTCTTCTCGGTGCTCGCGCGCTATTTCGTGCCGCGCATCCGCGAACATTCGCGCCAGACCGCCGAAGCCGCCTCCATGCTCAGCGGCCGCATGGTCGATGCCTATTCCAATATCCAGACGCTAAAACTGTTCGGGCGCGACGACGCGAACGACCGCTACATGCGCAACGGTTTCGACATCTTCCAGACGACCACGCTGAACTTCACGCGGTTCCTCACCGGCGTGCGGGCCTCGATGGCGCTCGTCTCCGGCCTGATGATCGTCGCCATGGCGGTGCTGTCCATCCATCTCTGGCTCGGTGGCATCGCCAGCTCCGGCGCCGTCGCCTTCACCATGGCGCTGGTGCTGCGGCTGAACTTTTTGCTCAACCGGCTGATGACGCAGTTGAACAGCATCATGCGCAATATCGGCACCATCCAGAATTCCGCCGATCTGATCTCTCAGCCGATCGGCCTCGTCGACACGCCGGATGCGACGGAGATGAAGGTCACGCGACCGGAAATCCGCTTCGAGAACGTCCGCTTCCATTACGGCCGCCAGTCCGGCGTCATCGACGACCTGACGCTGTCGATCCGGCCGGGCGAAAAGGTCGGCATCGTCGGCCGCTCGGGCGCCGGCAAGTCGACGCTGGTCAACCTGCTGTTGCGCTTCTACGATCTGGAAGGCGGCCGCATCCTCGTCGGCGGCGAGGACATTGCGCGCGTGACGCAGGAGAGCCTGCGCGCCAATATCGGCATGGTCAGCCAGGATACCGCGCTTTTGCACCGCTCGATCCGCGACAATATCCTGTTCGGCAATCCGGATGCCACCGAGGCCGAGGTGATCGAGGCGGCGAAGAAGGCCGAGGCGCACGATTTCATCCTGTCGCTCGAAGACCAGCGCGGCCGCACCGGCTACGACGCCCATGTCGGCGAACGCGGGGTCAAGCTTTCGGGCGGCCAGCGCCAGCGCATCGCGATCGCCCGCGTCATGCTGAAGGATGCACCGATCCTCGTGCTCGACGAGGCGACCTCGGCGCTCGATAGTGAAGTCGAGGCGGCGATCCAGTCCAATCTCGAACGCCTGATGCGCGGCAAGACGGTGCTCGCCATCGCCCATCGGCTCTCCACCATCGCCGCCCTCGATCGCCTGATCGTCATGGACCGCGGTTCCATCGTGGAGGAGGGCACGCATGCCGGGCTCGTCTCGCACGGCGGGCTCTATGCGGATCTCTGGTCGCGCCAGTCCGGCGGGTTCCTCGGCCATGAGGAAGCGGCGCAATAGGGCCGCAAAGCGTCGTTTCGCGACTTCTTTTTCAGACGGGAAGCGCTGGATGTTCAAGGTGATGGGGGTGGCTTGTCAAGATGCCCCGTTTTTCCCGCGACAATGTGCCCACCTCCCCTTGCCAAGGCTGGACATAATTTGCGATCAAGCATAGAACGCGCCGGATTGACGGGGAATCTATGGCCGTATTGTGTCCGGATCTGACCGGTTTCCAAGGGGCGTGGCGGGTTTCCGCAGACTTTGCGTGAGAGGATGGTTTAGCCGTGAGCGAACACGAGACATCAAGCGAATCCCTGGGCGAGCCCACTCGCCGCGATTTCCTTTACCTGACCACCGGGATGGCTGGCGTCGTGGGCGGCGTGGCAGTTGCCTGGCCGTTCATCGACCAGATGCGTCCGGATGCGTCGACGCTGGCGCTCGGCGCCATCGATGTCGACGTCTCCAGCCTGACGCCCGGCATGTCCCTGACCGTCAAGTGGCGCGGCAAGCCGGTGTTCATCCGTAACCGGACGGACCAGGAAGTTGCGGAAGCCAAGGCTGTCGAGCTTGGCGACCTCAAGGACCCGGTCGCACGCAACGCCAATATCGCGACCGACGCCCAGGCGACGGACCTCGACCGTTCGGCGGGCGCGGGCAAGGAAAACTGGATCATCATGGTCGGTGTCTGTACCCATCTCGGCTGTATTCCGCTCGGCCAGGCCGGCGATTTCGGCGGGTGGTTCTGTCCCTGTCATGGTTCTCACTACGATACCGCTGGTCGTATTCGTAAGGGTCCGGCCCCCGAGAACCTCGCCGTGCCGACCTTCGCGTTCGTTACCGACACAGTTATCAAGATCGGTTGAGGGGACACCTGATAATGAGTGCTGATCATTCCACCTACCAGCCGACGACTGGCATCGAAAAATGGGTCGACTCGCGCCTGCCTCTGCCGCGCATGATCCATGACAGCTTCGTCTCCTACCCGGTTCCGCGCAACCTGAACTATGCCTACACCTTCGGCGCCATGCTGTCGGTGATGCTGATCGTGCAGATCCTGACCGGTATCGTTTTGGCCATGCACTATGCGGCCGAAACCACCGTCGCGTTCAACTCGGTCGAGAAGATCATGCGCGACGTGAACCACGGCTGGCTGCTGCGCTACATGCACGCCAACGGCGCGTCGTTCTTCTTCATCGCGGTCTACCTGCACATTGCCCGCGGCCTCTACTACGGCTCCTACAAGGCGCCGCGCGAAATCCTCTGGATCCTCGGCGTGGTCATCTACCTCTTGATGATGGCGACGGGCTTCATGGGCTACGTTCTGCCCTGGGGCCAGATGTCCTTCTGGGGTGCGACGGTTATCACTGGCTTCTTCTCGGCCTTCCCGTGGGTCGGCGAGTGGATCCAGCAGTTCCTGCTCGGCGGCTTCGCGGTCGACAATCCGACGCTGAACCGCTTCTTCGCGCTGCACTACCTGCTGCCCTTCATGATCGCTGGCGTCGTCGTCCTGCACGTCTGGGCGCTGCACGTCACCGGCCAGACCAACCCGACCGGCGTCGAGGTGAAGTCCAAGACCGACACGGTTGCCTTCACGCCCTATGCGACGCTGAAGGACGCTCTCGGCGTCTCGGTCTTCCTGATCATCTTCGCCTGGTTCGTCTTCTACATGCCGAACTATCTCGGCCACCCGGACAACTACATTCCGGCTGACCCGCTGAAGACCCCCGCCCACATCGTTCCGGAATGGTACTACCTGCCGTTCTACGCGATGCTGCGCGCCATCACCTTCAACGTCGGCCCGATCGACTCGAAGCTCGGCGGCGTCCTCGTGATGTTCGGCGCGATCATCGTGCTGTTCTTCCTGCCGTGGCTCGATACGTCCAAGGTTCGCTCCGCCGTCTACCGCCCGTGGTACAAGCTGTTCTTCTGGATCTTCGTGGCCAACGCCATCTTGCTCGGCTGGCTCGGCGCCATGCCGGCAGAAGGCATCTACGTCATCCTCTCGCAGCTCGGCACGCTCTACTACTTCGGCTTCTTCCTCGTCATCATGCCGATCCTCGGCCTGATCGAGACCCCGAAGCGCATTCCGAATTCGATTACGGAAGCGGTTCTGGAAAAGAAGAACGCCAAGCTGGCCAAGGCCTGAGAGCGAGGACTAGGAACCATGTCAATGAAAAAGCTTGTTGCAGGCCTTCTGTCGCTCGCACTCGTCGTCGGTCTCGGCGTCTCCTTCGCCACGGCGGAAGAGGCAGCGCCTGCCGCCGGTGCAGAGGCGGAACACGCCACGCCGCACTATCCGATGCATAAGCCGAAGGAGCAGGAATGGTCCTTTGCCGGCCCGTTCGGCAAGTATGACAAGGGCCAGCTCCAGCGCGGCCTGAAGGTCTACACAGAAGTCTGTTCGGCCTGCCATTCGATGAGCCTCGTCTCCTTCCGCACGCTGGAAGGCCTTGGTTACTCGGAGGCGCAGGTCAAGGCGTTCGCGGCGAACTACGAAGTGCAGGACGGCCCGAACAGCGACGGTGAGATGTTCACCCGCAAGGCCGTACCGTCCGATTATTTCCCGTCGCCCTACGCCAACCACGAGGCGGCTGCCGCTTCGAACAATGGCGCGGCCCCGCCGGACTTCTCGCTGATCGCCAAGGCGCGCGGCATCACCCGCGGCTTCCCGCAGTTCGTCTTCGACATCTTCACGCAGTACCAGTCCGGTGGACCGGACTACATCTACTCGCTGCTGACCGGCTACGACGAAGAGAAGCCGGCGCATCTCGAAGTCGCCGAAGGCACGCACTTCAACCCGTACTTCGCCAACGCCGCCGCACTCGCCATGGCCAAGCCGCTCTCCGACGACCAGGTCACCTATGACGACGGTTCGCCGCAGACGGTCGACCAGTACGCGCACGACGTTGCCGCCTTCCTGATGTGGGCCGCAGAGCCGCATCTCGAAGAGCGCAAGCGCACCGGCTTCATGGTCATGGTCTTCCTGGTGATCTTCACCGGCCTGATCTACCTGACGAAGAAGTCGGTCTACGCGAACAAGGAACACTGAGCGGCTACACCGCTCGGCAGCAAAGGCGGCCTTCGGGCCGCCTTTTTTGTTGAGGGCCAGCGCCTCACCTGCAATAACCGGAGGAAAGCCCTCCGCAGTCGGGAATCCCCATGTCCACGCTCGAAAACGAACTCGTCGCCGCGATCCGCAACATTCCGGATTATCCCAAGCCCGGCATCATGTTCCGCGACATCACCACGCTGCTCGGCAATCCGCGGGCCTTCCGCCGTGCGGTGGACGAGTTGGTGCATCCCTATGCGGGCATCGGCATCGCCAAGGTGGCGGGCATCGAGGCGCGCGGCTTCATCCTCGGCGGCGCCATGGCGCACCAGCTGTCGACCGGCTTCGTTCCGATCCGCAAGAAAGGCAAGCTGCCGCACGAGACCGTGCGCATCGCCTACAGTCTGGAATACGGCGTGGACGAGATGGAAATGCACAAGGACGCCATCAAGCCGGGCGAGAAGGTGATCCTCGTAGACGACCTCATTGCCACCGGCGGCACGGCCGAGGCGGCGGTGAAGCTTCTGCGCCAGATCGGCGCCGACATCGTCGCCGCCTGCTTCGTCATCGACCTGCCGGATCTCGGCGGGCGCAAGAAGCTCGAAGCGCTGAACGTGGAAGTGCGCACGCTGGTGGCGTTCGAGGGGCACTGAGCCCCTCAAAGGTCAAACGAATTCCAGCACCGTGCTTTCGAAGCGGATGACCGGCTCGCCGTTCTGGTTCTTGCCCGCACACAGGATCGTGTTGACCAGGCGGCCGGCGCGCGAGGTGAGCTCGCGGGAGGCTAGTAGCGTCACCGAATAGGTGATCGTGTCGCCGGCGAAGACCGGCTTCAGCCAACTTAGCTTCGTAAAGCCCGGGGAGGGGCCGAGGTTCGGCGGCGTGATGCCTTCGCGGGCGAGCCGCTTGCATTCGCCGAGCCAGAACGGCACGAAACACTTCATCCAGCCGGCGCTGGAATGCCAGCCCGAGGCGCAAAGCCCGCCGAACAGGGCCTCTTTCGCCAGTTCCTCGTCGAGGTGGAAGGGCTGCGGGTCGAAGTTCTTCGCGAAGCGGATGATGTCTTCCGCGGTGAAGGTGAGGCTGCCAATCTCGACCGTCTGGCCGAGGGCATAGAGTTCAACCATGCGCATGGGCGGCTCCTTCGCTCGGCGCCAGGCGCATCATGTTGATATATTCGCTGACGGCGACGATCTCGCCGCGCTGGTTCGTCACCTCGGCGCGAAAGCGCACGATGCCGATCTCCGGGCGCGAGCGCGAGGCGCGGGCGTCGAGCACCACGCAATGGCCGCCGAGCGTGTCGCCGGCCAGCACCGGCCGCTTCCATTCCATGAGGTCCACGCCGGGTGAGCCTTCCGAGGTCGAGCCATCGATATAGGCCTCGTAGAGCATGCGCATCATCACCGCGCTGGTGTGCCAGCCGGAGGCGGCGAGCCCACCGAGAATGCTCGCGCGGCCGGCCTCCTCGTCGAGATGCATCGGCTGCGGATCGAATTCCTTCGCGAAAGCGATGATCTCGTCCGCCGTCAGGGTCCGCTCGGCAAAGTCGAAGCGGCGGCCCGGTATAAAATCTTCAAAAGT
The DNA here is from genome assembly GCF_058793575.1 of Shinella sp. GW835-FHT14H05. Taxonomy (NCBI): domain Bacteria; kingdom Pseudomonadati; phylum Pseudomonadota; class Alphaproteobacteria; order Hyphomicrobiales; family Rhizobiaceae; genus Shinella; species Shinella sp. GW835-FHT14H05. The sequence continues at coordinate 806,038 of NZ_JBXAFY010000001.1, forward strand.
GTAGCTCGTCACATCCAGATCCGTCTTGTTGCGGGCGAACAATGGCGAGCGCGGCAGGGTTTTGCAAGGTCCTGACGGGCCGATCGCTTGCCAGCAGGCCCCCCGTGCGTAAGGTGGCGCCGGTTGCGGACACCAGGAGACGACGATCCATGCAGACCTTGAAATCCGTGCTGGAGGGCGCAGCCGGCGAGGGCATCATCTCCGCCGATCAGGCCGGCAGCCTGCTGCCCTATATGGAGGCGCGCGGCGTGCTTTTGCAGCCGCCGCGCACGGCGGCAGTAGATATTGCCGGCGCGGCGGAGGAGCGCGCCATTGCGCCGATCGAGGATACCGAGGCACCGCGTTTCGTGCGCGGTTTCCATGACGTGCTGATCACCATCGGCGTCGCCATCGTCATGGCGGGTGTGTGGGGCGTGGGCGCCTTCTTCGCCGCACTGCCGGCCATCATCATTCTGGCGGAAATCCTGGTGAAGCGGCAGCGGCTGGCGCTGCCGGCCGTGCTGCTGACGCTGCTCTATGTGCACTGGGTGTTCGTCACGACGATCATCGCGCTGGACAGCTTCATGGGGCAGCCGGAGCCGGAACCGGTGCTGCATTTCCTGCTCGTCCTCGTGCCGTTCGCCGTCCTGCTGCCGCCCTTCTACTGGCGCTACCGCATTCCGCTGTCGCTCAGCCTGTGCTTCCTGTCGGTCGCCGCCGTCGTTCTCGCCTTGATTTTCCTCGCGCTTTCGCGCCTCACCGGAAGCGCGGAGGTGATCGCCGATCATCCCATCGTCTCGTCGGCCATCTTCCTGGCGGCCGCACTGGTGCTGTTTGCCGTGGCGATGGTCTATGATCTGTCGGACCGGTTCCGCGTCACGCGCCGCTCCGATGTCGCCTTCTGGCTGCACCTGATCACGGCGCCGGCGCTGCTCTATTCGACACTGGCCTTCGTCTTCCTCGGCGATTTCGCCAATGAGCGGCTGTTCAGCGGCAGCAAGGGCCTGCCGGATGCGCTCATCATCGTCGGCGTCGTCGTCGTGCTCATGGCAATCGGACTGGTCCTCGACCGGCGGGCATTCGTCACCTCCGGGCTGGTGTCGCTCGGCCTGGCGGTCGCAAGCCTGCTCCAGGGCGTGGAGGCGGCGCCTGAGAGCTATGTCTTCCTGACGCTGCTGATCGTCGGGCTGGTGGTGCTGACCATCGGCATCGGCTGGCCGCATTTCCGGCGCTGGACGATGACGCCGCTGCCCGCAACGCTCAAAGAAAAACTGCCGCCCCTTCGGTGAAGGGCGGCAGCTTGAACGGCATCGGGAATGTCGGGCTGTTGCTTCAGGTGTTGAAGCGGAAGTGGATGACGTCGCCGTCCTGGACGACATATTCCTTGCCTTCGTCGCGGCCTTTGCCGGCCTCCTTGGCGCCCACTTCGCCCTTGTAGGCGATGTAGTCGTCATAGGCGATGGTGAAGGCGCGGATGAAGCCGCGTTCGAAATCCGTGTGGATGACGCCGGCTGCCTGCGGGGCCTTGGTGCCGCGCACGATGGTCCAGGCGCGGGTTTCCTTGGGGCCGACGGTGAAGTAGGTGATGAGGTCGAGCAGGTGGTAACCGGCGCGGATCAGCCGGTCGAGGCCCGCTTCTTCAAGGCCGAGCGCCGAGAGGAATTCGACCGATTCCTCTTCCGGAAGCTGGGCGACCTCGGATTCGATCGCGGCCGAGATGATGACGCATTCCGCACCCTGTTCCTTCGCCATGGCGGCGACGGCTTCGGTATGCGCGTTGCCGGTCGAGGCGTCGGCTTCCGAAACGTTGCAGACGTAGAGGACCGGATGCGAGGTCAGCAGGTTCAGGCCCTTCAGGACCTCGATCTCTTCCGGCGCCAGCGTCTTCAGGAGAAGACGGGCCGGCTTGCCCTCGTTCAACAGCTTGACCACGGCTTCCATGATCGGCAGCTGCGCGAGCGAATCCTTGTCCTTGCTGGCCGCGCGCTTGCGGGTCTGCTCGACGCGGCGCTCCAGGCTTTCGAGGTCGGCGAGCATCAGCTCGGTCTCGATCGTGTCGGCATCGCCGACCGGGTTGATGCGGCCCTCGACATGGGTGATGTCGTCGTCCTCGAAGCAGCGCAGCACATGCACCACCGCGTCGACTTCGCGGATGTTGGCGAGGAACTTGTTGCCGAGGCCTTCACCCTTCGACGCGCCGCGCACGAGGCCGGCGATGTCGACGAAGGAGATGCGCGTCGGGATGATCTCCTTGGAGCCGGCGATGGACGCGAGCGCCTTCATGCGCGGGTCCGGCACCGCCACTTCGCCGGTGTTCGGCTCGATGGTGCAGAAGGGATAGTTTGCCGCCTGCGCCGCCGCCGTCTTGGTCAGCGCGTTGAAGAGGGTCGACTTGCCGACATTCGGCAGACCGACGATACCGCATTTGAAACCCATTGAGGTGGTCCATTCGTCTCGAAATTCGTTGCCATCGCTATGGGCGAAGGACGGGGCAGGGTCAAGTGTTTGCGGCACGCAAGGCCTTGAAGTCGCGCTTCGTGCGGTGCACAATAGGTTTCTGACACCGCTCGAAGGCAAATCGCGAGGAGACTTTCGATGAGCAATGGTGATGTTACCCTCACCCCGAAGATCGACACGAAGCCCAAGCTCGAACGGCCGAAGCTCTACAAGGTCATCCTCGTCAACGACGATTATACGCCGCGCGAATTCGTCGTGCTGGTGCTGAAGGCCGTCTTCCGCATGAACGCGGATGCGAGCCAGCGCGTGATGATCACCGCGCACAAGCTCGGCACCTGCGTGGTCGTCGTCTGCGCCCGCGACATCGCCGAGACCAAGGCGAAGGAGGCGACCGATCTCGCCAAGGAGGCGGGCTTCCCGCTGATGTTCCAGACGGAACCGGAAGAATAGTTTCACCCGATATTAGCGGTTTCTGTCTAACATGAAGCCATGTTCGAAGAAGCCTCCACCTGGCATTATGCCGTTGCCTTCGTGCTCTTCCTCATTCTGGGGGCGGTGGGGCATGTCTGCCGCGCGGTCTTCAACGTCCTGCCGGATCGCCTGTCGGACAAGCCGATGCTCGATCTCATGATCAGCGACGGTTACAATATGGATGACCATATCCTCGGCACAGAATATGACGATGCCGGCTATTACCGGCTCGACTCCTGGCGGAATTTCCGCAACTCCACCCTCGGCTGCGGTTTTACCGGCATCGCCGTGATGCTGTGCTCCGAGGGTGCTTCCGGCGTTATCGCGCACGGCATCGAGACCGGCTTTGCCTGGCTGTGGGACCTGTTCCTCTATCGCCTCCAGACGCTGCGCTGGCTGTAGCGATCACTCGCCCTTGTTGCCGAGCAGCTTCTTCAGCATTTCCGCCATCGGACCCGTCGTCGGGAGGATCTTGGGCTGGGCGTGGTTGCGGGCTGCGCGGATGTGGGACTGGGCGGCGGGTTTCTGTGCGGGCGCTTTTTCGCCGTCCGGCTTGCTGCCGGTGGCGAGCGCCAGCTTGTTCATCAGCTGCGAATCTTCGCCGCGCATCAGCATCTCGGCATTGAGGGCCAATTCGTCGAGCAGCGGGTCGAGCCAGACGTGGTCGGCTTTGGAGAAATCGCCGAGCACATGGTTGGTGACGAGTTCCTTGACGCCGGGATGGCCGATTCCGAGGCGCAGGCGGCGATATTCCCGGCCGCAATGGGCGTCGATCGACTTGATGCCGTTGTGCCCGCCATGCCCGCCGCCGGTCTTGATGCGCGCCTTGCCGGGGGCGAGGTCCAGTTCGTCGTAGATCGCGACGATATCCTTCGGTTCGAGCTTGTAGAAACGCATCGCCTCGCCGACGGATTCGCCCGACAGATTCATGAAGGTCTGCGGCTTGACGAGCAGCACCCTCTCGCCGGCAATCTCGCCTTCGGAGATTTCCGCCTTGAACTTTTTAGACCAGGGCGAGAACGGGTTCTTGCGATGGATCGCATCCACCGCCATGAAACCGATATTGTGGCGGTTGCCCGCATATTTTGCGCCCGGATTGCCGAGCCCGGCGATGATCAGCATGGAAGGATCCGTCAAAACGATCTGTTGCCGCTTTCACCACCGCGAAAGCGGCCTAAAGTCAACCGTTGAAGATTATTTCTTCGCGCCGTTCTCCGCGGTGCGGGTGCTCGGCGGCAGGCCGTAGGCGGTGAAGATGCGGTCCTGCTCGCCGCTCATGATCAGCTTGTCGAGTTCGGCCTGCAGGCTTTTGATGAGGTCCGGCGGCGTGTCCTTGTGGCAGGCGATGCCGTAGACCTGGCCGGCCAACATCATCGCCTTTTCGACCGGCTGGCCGTCCTTCACCATTTTCTCGTAGGTCTTGATGGAGGTCGGCATCAGGTCGATGCGGCCGCTCAGGAGCTTGCGCACGGTGATGTCGATATCGCTTGCGAGATCGATGTCCTTGAAGCCGATCAGTTCGAGCGCCTCGACGGCGAAGTCGCCGCGCTGGGAGCCGACCCTCAGTTCGCGCGCCTTGACTATTGTCAGACCATCGTATTTTTCGCCCTTGCGCTTCAGGAGAACCATCTGGTCCTTGAGGAGCGGATTGACCCAGACGAAGCGTTCGGCGCGCTCGCGGTTGTAGCCCGTCGTGAAGACGCAATGCATCGGCTGGTTTTCGGCCATGGCGAAGGCGCGCGCCCAGGGCATGATCTCCAGCTTGTAGTCGATGCCGGCCGCCTTGGCGATCGCCTCGACCTGGTCGACCGCGATGCCGGTGATCTTGCCGTCCTTCGTATAGTTGAACGGGGCGTATTCCTCGGTGACGAAATGCAGGGTTTCGGCAAGCGGTGCGGAGAGGGGGGCGAGCGACAGGCTGAGCGTCAAAAACAGCGTCTTCATCGTCTCGTCCTCGTTCCTCGTCAGGAGGCGGCGGCCAGGCGCTCGGGCGGCCTGGCCGGCATTGTGAATTCGTCCAGCTTTTGAAGCAGCGCGTCAAGCGGCAGCGGCCGGCTCAGCAGGTAGCCCTGGCCGAACTCGATGTTCATCGCCTGGAGGATGTCCCACTGTTCCTCCGTCTCGATGCCCTCGGCCACGACCGCGCAGCCCATCTGGTGCGAGATGGTGCGGATGCCCTCGACCAGCATGCGGCTCTTGCGGCGCACGTCCGGCTGGTCGGAGGACAGCGAGCGGGTGAAGGACTGGTCGACCTTGACGATATCGACGGGGAAGCGGTTGAGGTAGGAAAGCGACGAATAGCCGGTGCCGAAATCGTCGAGCGCGATACGGCAGCCGAGTTCGGAGAGCGCATCGAGCACGTCGCGTACCACCGGATTGTCGAGCATCAGCACGGCCTCGGTGATTTCCACGACGATGCGCGAGGGCGTGATGCCGTTTTCGAGCAGCAGGGCGGCAAGGCGGTTCGGCAGGACCGGTTCGAACTGCAAGGGCGAGAAATTGACTGCGAGATAGGTGTCGGACAGCCCGTCCAGCTGGGAGATGACGGCGAGGCTGGCGATGGATTTCGACAGGATGCAATCGCCGATGCGGCCGATCGAACCGTTCTCCTCGGCAATGCCGATGATCTCGGCCGGCGGCAGCAGGCCGCGATCGGGGTGGTTCAGGCGCATCAGCGCCTCGAAGCCGGCCACGCGCCCATCGGACAGGCAGACGATCGGCTGGAGATAGGCGGTGAACCAGTCGTCGCGCAGGCCCTGGTCGATGAATTGCTCGGTTTCCAGGCGCTTGCGAGCGATGTCGACCATGTTGTTGTCGAAGAGCTGCACGCCGTTCTTGCCATCGCGCTTGCGGGCATACATGGCCATGTCCGACTTCTGCAGCAGGCAGGCGGCGGTGGCGGCATGGTCGGGATAGATCGCGACGCCGATGCTGGCGCTGACATTGAGTTCCGCGCCGTTGACGACGAGCGGCGCGCGCAGGCTTGAAACCAGGCGCTCGCTGACATCCAGGGCGAGCTGGCGGGCGTTCGGCGCGGAAAGCAGGATGGCGAATTCGTCGCCGCCGAGCCGCGCGATGCGGTCATTGGCGCGCAACTGCCGGCGCAGGCGCATCGCCACCTGGCAAAGCACGTCGTCGCCGGCGGCATGGCCGAGATTGTCGTTGATCCACTTGAAGCGGTCGAGGTCGACGAAGAGGCAGGCGAGCTGGTGGCCGAGCGTGTCGACCTCGCCGATCAGCTCGTCGAGCACGCCCTCGAAGCCCTGGCGGTTGAGCAGGCCCGTCAGGTGATCGGTGATCGCCTGGCGGTGGTTGCGGTTTTCCGCCTCCTTGAGGTCGGTGACATCGGTCATGACCGAGAGCGACAGTGCCTGGCGGCCGCTGCTCGCTTCCGCACCGGTTTCGAGGATCAGCACGTCGATCACGCTGCCATCGGCGCAGCGGAAGCGCACGGTCACCTCGCAGATGCCGGCCTCCGACTTGCTGGTCGCGTGGCGCTTGCGGTAGGTTTCGCGGCACTCCTCGGCAACGAATTCGGTGAATTCCTGGCCGATCACACGCTCGCGGCGATAGCCGGTGGCGGTCAGCCAGTAGTCGCTGACGGCGGTGATGTGGTTCGTCACATCGATGGAGAAGAGCATGGCGGGGGTGAGGTTGTAGATGTCGGTGGCGCGCGTATGCGCCAGCTTCAGCTCGTTCTCCTCGCGCTCCAGCTTGCTCTGCATCTCGTTGAAATTATGGGCGAGCGCGCCCATCTCGTCGTTCGAGGTCCAGTCGACGTGGTGGCGCGAGCCGAGCCGCCGGGTCGCTTCGATCGCCGCCGTCAGGCGCATCAGCGGGCGGATGATGGTGATGCGGTTGCCGATGATGGCGGCGGTGAAGAGCGTTGCCACGGCGAAGAAGAAGATGGCGAAGATGCCCACCTCGTCCTTGGTGAAGCGCGAGAACAGGCCCTCCTTGCGGATCCAGATCTCCGCCGAGCCGACCTTCTTGATGCCGTCGCTGGCGCGGTAGAGGATATCGGTCTTGACGATGGAGCGCGCGTCGTTCGGATCGGGGCTGAGTTCGGGCTTGCGGATGTCAATCACATCCGACGTATCGCGCACGCGCACGAAGCTGATATCGGCATCCGCCTGGAGCGCGGCGACGATCTGGTCGATGCTGTCCTTGTCGAAATCCCACAGCGGTTTACCCAGCGCCTGCACATTGGCCTTCAGCAGCACCTCGGTGTTTTCCAGGCGCTCGCGCGCCACGCGGTCGGACGACAGGATGAGGAAGAGCACGAAAAGCGGTGCCACGAAGACGAGCAGGGCGCCGATGACGATGGCAATGAAGCGGCTCTCCACCGAATGCATTTTCATGCCGGTTGCCCCCCTGCCATGATGCGAAGCCAGCCCATAGTGCCCCTCTTAGGCTTTGTCGTTCTTCCGGGGCTTAGCCTTTCACCAAAGTCTTAAAGGTTGCTGAAATGCCGATCCGGAAAAGTGCTGATAATTCAGACTTCCCGCGACGGTAGCGCTGGCATTTTGACAAAGAAAAACCCCGCATCCGGGCGGATGCGAGGTTTTCGAGAAAGATCCCGTTGGGGGGGATTATTCTTCCGTAGCAGCCACTTCTTCTTCTTCCTTCACGCCAGCAGCCGGAACGGCAATCGTGGCGATCGTGAAGTCGCGGTCGGTGATGACCGGGCTCGTGCCCTTGGGCAGCTTGATGTTGGAAATGTGGATGCCGTCGCCGACCTTGAGGCCAGCGAGGTCAGCCGTCAGGAATTCCGGAATGTCGCCGGCCGAAGCATGCAGCTCGACAGCGTGGCGAACGATGTTCAGAACGCCGCCGGCCTTGATGCCCGGGGACTTCTCTTCGTTGACGAAGTGAACCGGCACTTCGACGACGACGTGGGTGTCGCCCGAAACGCGGAGGAAGTCGACATGCATGGTGAAATCGCGGACCGGATCAAGCTGGTAGTCCTTCGGGAGCACCTTGATCTTCTCGCCGTTGACGTCGATCGTGGCGACTGTCGTCTTGAAGCCGCCGGCGTGGATACGCTGGGTGACGTCCTTGGTCGAGATGGCGATCGAAAGCGGGGACTGCTTGTCGCCATAGATAACTGCAGGAATAAGACCGTTGCGGCGAAGTTCACGGGAGGACCCCTTACCAACCCGTTCGCGCGTTTCGGCCTTGAGCTCGTAAGTGTCGTGGCTCATGGCTTAACCTTTCGTGTGTTACTGGAGAGCTTTGCGCAGGCGGAGTGAACCGCGGCTGCGTAAAACTTGAGGATTTTTTGAAAGCCTCATCCGCATTGCCTCCAAGGGTGTCTACGCGGACGGGGGCTCGATAAACGAGAATGCCCGGAAATGCAAGGCCCGCGCCCCGATTGACCCCAGCATTGACATGGTGCGGTCACGATTGGATGTTGGGTATAGACCAGATCGGCGAAGGAGACCACGATGCGACGACAGATCCTGATGGCCTCGGCCGCCCTTGCGCTCATCTGCGCAAGCCCTGCTCTGGCACAGGAGGTCTCGGCATCCGGGGCCGAGAGCATGCAGCAGAAGCTGACGCGCTACCTGCCGCAGGATATGATCGACGCCGGCCTCGTGACGGTGAAGGCCGCAAGCTCCTTCTACGAGCTGCGCTTCAACCCGACGGTGCTCATCGACAAGGCGAAGACCGGCGCGGTGAAGGTCGAGGGCCTGAAGCCGCTGACGGCCTATCTGCGGCCGATGCCGGAGGGCACCTATCGCATCGAAGCGAACGACAGTCTCGACATCAAGGGCACGATCGACGCCGCACCCGGCAAGAACTCCTTCACCTATCTCGTCGAGTCGATGAAGCTCGACGGCGTCTACGATCCCGAAATCCTCTACTTTACCTCCGCCGACTGGACGGCAAAGCGGCTCGCCTTCACCAGCACCTCCTCGCAGGAGAGCGTGACGGCCAGCGTCGGCGAAACGGCGATGCGCGTCGCGGCCGAAAAGAAGGATGCCGGCACGCTCGACATCACCAGCACCGGCGTGATGAAGGCCTTTGCCGAGACGATCACCGGAGGCCCGAGCGGCCGCGTCGATATCGGGGCGGACACGGTCGATATCGATGTCAGCCTGGATGGCGCGCGCTACAAGGTGATGCAGGAGCTCGTCTTCTTCGTGCTCGACAACATGCACAAGGACAAGCTCGAAGCGCCGGATGCGGCGCGGCTGAAGGAGCTGCTGCGCGCCTCCATGCCGATCTTCGACAACCTGACGGAGACGATCAAGGCTTCGAACGTCACGGTCGGGACCGACAAGGGCACGTTCGGTGCGGCGGCCGTCAGCTACAATCTCGACATGAACGGCATCGCGCATTCGACGCGTTTCGGGTTCGGCTTCGACGTCGAGGGGCCGAAGCCGCCGGCCGGCGTGCTGCCCGTCGCCTTCGAGGGCGCGCTGCCGGAGCGGGCGACCTTCAAGGCGGCCGTCACCAATCTCGACCTTGCCGGCGCCGTCACCTATCTGCTCGACAATGCGGATTTCACCAAGACGGAACCGCTGACCGAAGCGCAGAACAAGGAGATCGGCCGCATCATCCTGCCCGACGGCTCGATGACGGTACAGTTCGAGGATGTCTCGGCGGTCTCGCCGATCTATGACGTGCACCTGTCCGGCACGATGCTCGTCTATCCCGAACAGAAGGATCGCCACAGCGCCGACGTGAAGATCACCATGCGCGAGTTCGACAAGACGGTCGCCTATCTCCAGAAGAATGCCGCGACCGTGCCGGAGTTCGGCCAGGCGGCCTTCGGGCTCCTGATGATGAAGGGCCTTGCGCGCGATGCCGGCGGCGGCGCGCAGGTCTGGGACCTCAAGGTCGGCGAGGACGGCAAGGTGCTGATCAACGGCCAGCCGCTGCCGTTCCAGCAGTAAGGGTTCAGCTCCGGCGCCTGGCGGTGAGCCGGGCGAGCGCCAGCATCAGGCCGCCGGCGACCAGCCCCCAGAACGCGCCGGAAATGCCGGCGAACGAGACACCCGAGGCAGTGACGAGGAAAGTCACCGCGGCCGCTTCGCGTCCCTCGATTTCCTTGAAGGCATTGAGCGCGGAATTGGCGAAGGCGCTGATCAGCGCGAGGCCGGCGACGGCTTGGATGAGGATCGGCGGGGCGAGGGCGACGAAGGCCGTGACCGCGCCGACGAAGGGGCCGAAGACCACATAGCAGACACCCGCGACGATCGGTGCCCAATAGCGTTTTTTCGGGTCCGGATGGGCATCGCTGCCGGCGCACATGGCGGCGGTGATGGCCGCGAGGTTGACCGCGTGGCTGCCGAAGGGGGCCGACAGCAGGGAAAAGACGCCGGTCGTGGCGAAGAGCGGTGCCGGAGCGGGTTCGTAGCCGTTGACCTTCAGCACGGCGATGCCCGGAATGTTCTGCGAGGCCATGGTGACGATGAACAGCGGCAAGGCGATGCCGACGAAACCCGCCACGGTGAAGATCGGCGTCACGAATTCCGGGTTCGGCGCCAGCGAATCGGCGAGGCCGGCCAGCGCGCCCGGCGGCACCTCGACGCCGAAGGCGAGCACGGCGATGAAGGCGGCAAGCGCTGCCGGCACCGCATAGAGCCGGTTGAAGGCGCCGACGATTGCCCAGGCGAGCACGATCGGCAGGCCGAGCAACGGATTGAAGGCGATCGCCTTGGCCGGGGCGAAACAAAGGCCGATCAGCACGCCGGCAAGCATGGCGTTGGCGAGCGATGTGGGAATGGCGGCGACCATGCGCCCGAGCGGCTTCCAGAGGCCGGCAATGACGATCAGCACCCCACAGACGAGAAACCCGCCGACCGCCGTCTGGAAACCGCCCTCAATGGGGCCGGAATTGGCAAGGAGTGCGGCACCCGGCGTCGACCAGGCGATGGCGATTGGAAGCCTGGTCACGGCGCTGAGCAGGATCATGCTGACGCCAAGCGCCACGCAGACGGCCATGAGGCCGGACGTGGCCTGCGCCTCCGTGGCGCCGACGCCGGTGAGGCCGTGCAGCACGACCGCGAAGGAACTGGCAAAGCCGACGAAGGCGGTGAGGATGCCCATGAAAAGGGCCTGGGCGGAAAAGTCACGAAGCATGATGAAATCGGTCATGGAAAGGGAGGCGCAGTCGTAACAGGCGGCGTCGGGCTTGGAAACAGCCTTGTCGGGGCAGGGCGCCGTTACCACATGGAGGCTTCGACCTTGGTGCTGCTGGACCAGCTGGCAGAAACGTGGCTATAGTCGTTGAGCGTTGTATTCTAATGCGACGATCGGTCGGAAGCTTTCGGGGAGGAGAGCGGATGCCTGCGCGTTTCGATCACGCGGATCATGTTCAGACCGTTGCAGCCCATGCCTCGGCTGCGGCGAGTTCGCCCGTTGCCGCCTCCTGGCGGCGCTGCCTCACCCTTCACGGCCTTTCGCCGGAAGAGGCGCGTGTGCCCTGGCGGCTCACCGAATCGGAATTCCGCCAGGCCCGCGCCCGCTCCAGCGCCCTCATCGAGGAAGCATCCGGCGAGATCGACCGGCTGTTTGCCACCGTCGGCAAGGCGGGCTGCTGCCTGCTCCTGACGGACGAGAACGGTATCGCGCTGGAGCGCCGGGGTGCGGCCGGCGACGATCGCGATTTCCGCGGCGTCGGGCTCTGGTCCGGCACGGTCTGGAGCGAGGCGAGCGTCGGCACCAACGGCATTGGCACCGCGCTTGCCGACGAGCGGCCGGTGCTGATCCTCCGCGACCAGCATTTCCTTTCGCAGAATACCGGGCTTTCCTGCACGACGGCGCCGATCCGCGATCATACCGGCCGCATCGCTGCCGCGATCGACATCTCCACCTGCCGCGACGATGCCAACGAGATGACCATGTCGATCCTCTCGCAGGCGGTGCGCGATGCGGCTGCGCGCATCGAGGCGGGGCTGTTCCGTCGCGCCTTCGCCGCCGCCCGCATCCTGCTCGTGCCCGTCGATGGCCGCGCGGCGCCGGCGCTTCTTGCCGTCGACCGCGATGATCTCGTGCTCGGCGCCACCCGCGCCGCGCGCCAGTTCCTGGGCCTCGACGACCGGCGCATCGCCGCTGGCGTTCCCGCGTCCGATCTCCTGCATGAGAACCGGGCGGAGGAGGGTGGCGACCTCGACGACGCCGAGCGTGCAGCGCTTCGCCGCGTGCTTTCGCGCGCCGGCGGCAATGTCAGCCAGGCGGCCGACCAGCTCGGCATCAGCCGCGCGACGCTTTACCGGAAGATGAAAAAGCTCTCGATCAACTGATGCTGCGCCGCAGCACAGCCTGTCGCATCGCTCTGTCTCAATTCTGAAACAGTCCCCGCCGCCATCGCCGGCACGCCCCTATCATGAACGCGCGAAGCGCAGCACCATCCTCTTCGACGGCCCATCCGGGGCCTTTTCGTGGGAGGAAAGACCATGCTGCATCAGAAGATCGTCGAAAACCCGTACAAGACGAAGTACGGCAACTTCATCGGTGGCGAGTGGAAGGAGCCGGTCGCCGGCCGCTACTTCGACAACATCACGCCGATCACCGGCGGCAAGCTGTGCGAGATCGCGCGCTCAGATGCTGCCGACATCGAGCTTGCGCTGGACGCCGCACATGCCGCCAAGGACAAGTGGGGCCGCACCTCCGCCACCGAGCGCTCCAACATCCTCATGAAGATCGCCCAGCGCATGGAGGACAATCTCGACCTTCTCGCCCGTGCGGAAACCTGGGACAACGGCAAGCCGCTGCGTGAAACCATGGCGGCCGACATTCCGCTCGCCATCGACCATTTCCGCTATTTCGCCTCGTGCGTTCGCGCGCAGGAAGGCTCGATCGGCGAGGTCGACCATGAGACCATCGCCTACCACTTCCACGAGCCGCTCGGCGTCGTCGGCCAGATCATCCCCTGGAACTTCCCGATCCTGATGGCCACCTGGAAGCTCGCTCCCGCACTTGCCGCCGGCAACTGCGTCGTGCTGAAGCCCGCCGAACAGACGCCGTCGTCGATCCTGCTCTGGGCCGAACTCGTCGGCGACCTGTTGCCGGCCGGCGTGCTCAACATTGTCAACGGCTTTGGTCTCGAAGCCGGCAAGCCGCTCGCCTCCAACCCGCGCATCGCCAAGATCGCGTTCACCGGCGAGACGACGACCGGCCGCCTGATCATGCAATATGCCAGCCAGAACCTCATTCCCGTCACGCTGGAACTCGGCGGCAAGTCGCCGAACATCTTCTTTGCCGACGTGATGAACGAGGACGACGACTATCTCGACAAGGCGCTCGAAGGTTTTGCGATGTTCGCGCTGAACCAGGGCGAGGTCTGCACATGCCCGAGCCGCGCGCTGGTGCATGAGAAGATCTATGATCGTTTCATGGAAAAGGCCGTCAAGCGCGTCGAGAAGATCGTGCAGGGCAACCCGCTTGACATGGCGACGATGATCGGCGCGCAGGCATCTTCCGAGCAGCTCGAAAAGATCCTGTCCTACATGGATATCGGCCGGCAGGAAGGTGCGGAAGTGCTGACCGGCGGCGGGCGCAACGAGCTCGAAGGTGACCTTGCCGGCGGTTATTACGTCAAGCCGACCATCTTCCGCGGTCACAACAAGATGCGCGTCTTCCAGGAGGAAATCTTCGGCCCGGTCGTCTCGGTCACGACCTTCAAGGACGATGCGGAAGCGCTCGAAATCGCCAACGACACGCTTTATGGCCTCGGTGCCGGCGTGTGGAGCCGCGATGCCAACCGCTGCTACCATTTCGGCCGCGACATCCAGGCCGGCCGTGTCTGGACCAATTGCTACCATGCCTATCCGGCCCACGCCGCCTTCGGCGGTTACAAGCAGTCGGGCATCGGCCGCGAAACGCACAAGATGATGCTGGACCACTACCAGCAGACCAAAAACATGCTGGTCAGCTACTCTCCCAAGGCGCTCGGCTTCTTCTGAGCGACCGCCTTCCTTCTCCCCGCTTGCGGGGTGAAGGCAACAGAGGGGCGGACCGGGGCGTGACCCCCACCTTGCCCAACCGCCCGACCCTCTCCCCCAGCGGGGAGAGGGTACGCTTTTGGAGGAGAGCCGCATGACCGAGACGACTGGCGAGCCGCGCGTGGTGGCGACCGATGCAGCGCTCGCGCTGATCCGGGAAATCCAGGCGGATTATCCGAAAATCCTGTTCCACCAGTCCGGCGGGTGCTGCGACGGGTCCTCGCCGATGTGTTACCCGACGGACGATTACATTGTGGGCGACCGCGACGTGAAGCTCGGCGAGATCGGCGGGGTGCCGGTCTATATCAGCGAGAGCCAGTTCGGCGTGTGGCAGCACACACAGCTGATCATCGACGTCGTTCCCGGCCGGGGCGGCATGTTCTCGCTCGACAATGGCCGGGAGAAACGCTTCCTCACCCGCTCGCGCCTGTTCGGCGGTGGCGAGGCCTGCCCGCTGCCGGGACGCTAAAACATTGTCCTAAAAGAAAAACCCCGCCGTGAAGGCGGGGTTTTCTTCATGCGATGGTTTCTTCACCGCACCGGGCATTGGCCGGGCTTGAAGACGCGGAAGCCGGCGGCTTCGGCCGAGCAGGCATTGCCGAATTCCTTCAGGTCGTCGCCGCGGCGGCCGCAGACCGGGTTGAAGTCCATCGTGCAGGCGCGCTGGTCGCGCGGCCGCTCGCGGTCGCCCCGATTGTCGCCCTCACGATCGCGATCCCGGCGGTCCCTGTCGTTGCGATTGCGATCGCGGTTCTGGTCCCTGTCGCGGTCGGGGCGGCTCCAGCCGTCGCGATCCTGATCCTGGTCCTGCCAGCCGACATTGTCGCGATCCGGGCGGCGGAACTGGCATTCGCCGCGGCCGACGATGCCGTAGCCGCTGGCGCGCGCTTCGCAGGCATTCGCGAAGGTCTGGCGGTCACGGCCGCGCTCGCCGCAGACCGGCGCATATTCGCGCGTGCACATTTGCGGCGGGCGTGGATTGTAGCCGCTGCCGCCCTGGTCGACCTCGACCGAGCAGGCGGCAAGCGTGCCGGCGGCAAGAAGGATGGCGAGGCGGCCCGCCAGCCGGCGGAAGAATGGCGACGTCGAAATCATGGATTTCCCCTAACGAATCTATGGGGAACTTATCGCATAAAGTGCCGAGCCGGTATCGGCCGCGGGCAGAAATCGAAACCGCGGAAAATCAGTCGAACAGGCTCGATACCGACTCTTCCGCGCTGGTGCGGTTGATCGCCTCGCCGAGCAGGTTCGCCGTCGAGATGACGCGGATGTTGTGCGCGGACTGGACGGAGGTGGTCGGCTGGATCGAGTCGGTGATCACAAGCTCCTTGAGCTTGGAGGACGTCACGCGGGCCACGGCACCACCGGAGAGCACGCCGTGCGTGATGTAGGCGGTGACGCTGGTCGCGCCGTTCTTCAGGAGCGCCTCGGCCGCATTGCAGAGCGTGCCGCCCGAATCGACGATGTCGTCGATCAGCAGACAGTCCTTGCCGGTGACATCGCCGATGACGTTCATCACTTCGGACTCGCCTGCGCGTTCGCGGCGCTTGTCGACGATCGCCAGTTGGCAATCGAGGCGCTTGGCGAGCGCACGGGCGCGCACCACGCCGCCGACGTCCGGCGAGACGACCATGACGTTTTCGAGATTGTAGTTTTCCTTCACGTCACGCGCGAGGATCGGCACGGCGTAGAGGTTGTCGGTCGGGATATCGAAGAAGCCCTGGATCTGGCCGGCATGCAGGTCGAGCGTCAGCACGCGGTCGGCACCCGCCTCGGTGATGAGGTTGGCGACGAGCTTTGCCGAGATCGGCGTGCGCGGACCCGGCTTGCGGTCCTGGCGGGCGTAACCGAAATAGGGGATCACAGCCGTGATGCGGCGCGCCGAGGAGCGGCGCATGGCATCGATCATGATCAGCAGTTCCATCAGGTGGTCGTTGGTCGGGAACGAGGTCGACTGCACGACGAACACGTCTTCGCCGCGCACGTTTTCCTGGATTTCGACGAAGATCTCCTGGTCTGCGAAGCGTCTGACCGTGGCACGGCCGAGCGGGACATTCAGATAATTGCAGATCGCTTCGGCCAGAAGCCGGTTCGAATTGCCCGCGAAAACCTTCATCTATGGTCCGCCTGTGCTTATGCTGATGGGGGGCCTTTTACCGGCAATGCCTGCGAATGCAAGGGCTTTGCCGTATGGGAAAAGCGTTTCTTCGCATTTGCCTGTGATTAAACCCCGGACGTGCTTAACCGCGCGTGGCGCCGCGCCAGTCGAGATACTGGCGGATCGTCTTCTGGGCGATGCCCTCCATCGTGCGCGCCGGCACGGCGGCCCACGGATCGGATGCCGTGCCCGACACGCTTTCTTGCCCCTGGATGCGGTGAAGCCGTGCGCCGCTGCCGTCGAGCACGTCCCAGACATAGACGACGGTGGTCTTGCCGTTGTCGTTCATCGCGGAAAAATAGCCCTTCAGGATGTATTTGCTGGAATTGTCGGAGGCGCTGCGGATCGTCAGGCCGTTGGTGCGCGCTTCTGCGCCGAGGCGCTTGGAGAGCGGCGTGACCGCCTCGACCGGCGCGCCGATGATCGGCAGGAAGCGGATCGTCTCGCCGGCCTCGGCAGCGGTCGGGACGGCCGCGATCTCTTCGGCGCCGACCGAGGTTTCCGCTGCCAGCGAGCGCTGCGCCGTGGTGCGGGCAAGGGCGGCGTCGGATTGCGTCGTGTCGCGCCGCGTGCCGCTGTTGCGGGCGAGCGCATCGGCCTGCGCTTCGAGCGTGCCGGCGGTGTCCGCGCCGGTCGAGGTGCCGTTGCCGTTCGAGGGCGTAAAGGCGGTTTCCTGTGTGGTCGTGGTGACCGGCGTCGATTGCGCGCTCATCTGGTCGAGATCGTTCTGGGTGACGGGCGGCGAGTTGAAGCTGCCGCCGCCGACATCGACCTGCGGCGTCAGCGCATCCGTGCTGTTGCAGCCGGCAAGGGTGGCAATGAGGCCGATCAGTGCCAGCCGCTTCATCAGCTCCTGCATCGTTTTCGTCCGTGTCCTGTGGGAGGCCTTTTTGCCTCCTCCGTCCCCGCAACGATTTATGGGTGGCGCTCCATTGCCTGTCAATTGCGGGATCTTGTGAGCCGTCACCGGCCCGTCAGACTTCGATGAAATCCAGCCCATAGCGCGACAGCGGTTTCGGCGTGTCCGTCGTCGTCAGATAGGTCTGGCCGAGCGTCATCGCGGTGCCGGTGTCGGAGTCCAGAATGATCGTGTGCACGAAGAGCGACATGTTCGGCTCGATCTCCTGCGGATTGCCGAGCAGGAACATCTGCTGGTCCATCCAGGAGGGCGCAAAGCGCGCGCCGACGGAATAGCCGCAGGTGTTCAGCCGGTGGCGGGCAAGGCCGCGCTCGTCGATGAGGCGGGCGAAGGTCTCGAAGACGGTGCCGAAGGTATTGCCGGGGCGCAGCACCATTTCCATCGCCTGGATCGCCTCGCGGCAGGCGCTGTAGAGCTCGCGGTGGCGATTGGACGGCGTGCCGATGAGGGCGGTGCGCATCATCGGCGCATGGTAACGGGCGCTGACGCCGGCCCATTCGAGGGTCAGCTGGTCCTCGGCATCGAGCTTGCGCCGGCCGGACTTGGAACGGCAGAGCAGCGCGTCGGCGCCCGAGCCGATGACGAACTCGTTGGCAGGATAATCGCCGCCGCCGGCCAGCACCGCGCCCTGGAGCGCCGCCAGGATCGCCGCCTCGTCGCCGCCGGGAACGATCAGCGGCAGGGCCGCCGCCAGCGCGTCGTCGGAAAGGGCGGCGGCACGCTCGACATAGGCGATCTCGGCCGGGCTCTTGATGAGACGCAGGCGGCTGACGATCGCCGAGGCGTCGACGATCTGGCCAAAGCTCTGGAGCTGGTTGTCGAGCATGCGCGCATTGCGGCCGGTCAGGCCGTGCGTGTCATATTCGATGCCGATGCGGCAGCCGAGAAGGTCGAGGTCGGAGAGCAGGTTCTTCAGGTCCATCGTCGGGTCCGCATTGACGCGGTCGACCCAGATCTCGATTTTCTCGATGTTGGAGGTGTGGCGGGCCTGGCGCAGATCTGCGGAACGCGTCAGCAGCACCATCTGGCCGTTCGCCTTGACGATGAGCGTCTGGAAGAAGCAGTAGCCGAACGTGTCGTAGCCGGTCAGCCAGTACATGCTCTCCTGCGAAAACAGCAGCATGGCCTCGATCTTCTCCTCGCGCATGCGCGACGTCAGGCGCTGGAGCCGGTTGGCGTATTCCTCGGTGTCGAAGTGAAGGGCCATGGCGGTGTTCTCCCCCGTCCTCATCTAATCTGTGGGCTTACGCCCTTATCATGATCGCCGAAATCTGGCGTCCGTAATCGGGCTCCTGCCGGTGGGTCGTGCGCCGGTAGGAGTAGAAGCGATCCTCGTCGGGATAGGTGCAGATATCGAGGTTTTCTGCCGTCACCCCGGCATCGCTCAGCCGCCGCGTGGTCAGTCCCGGCAGGTCGAACATGGCATGTTCGGCCTTTTGCGAGGGCGTGAAATAGCGCGCGTAGGCGCCGTCGACGGCGATGAAGCGTTCGACGAATTCCGGGCCGACCTCGTAGTTTTCGCGCCCGATCGACGGGCCGAGGCTGGCGAGGATGTTTTCGCGTTTCGCGCCAAGCTTTTCCATCGCGGCGATGGTGTTTTCGAGCACGCCATAGAGCGCGCCCTTCCAGCCGGCGTGCGCCGCGCCGACGACGCGCGCCTGCGGGTCGCAGAACAGGATCGGGCCGCAATCGGCCGCCAGCACGCCGAGCACGATGCCGGGCGTGGCGCTGACCAGCGCGTCGGCCTGCGGGCGCGCGCCGTCATAGCTGTCGTCGACCACGACCACGTCGGGCGAATGGATCTGGTGCACCGTGGCAAGCCGCTCCGGCGCGGCTGCGAACCAGCGGGCGACGCGGGCGCGATTCTCCTCAACATTGCCACGCTCGTCCTTCGAGCCGAGGCCGACATTGAGGCCGCGATAGATGCCGTCCGACACGCCGCCGGCCCGCGTGAAGAAGCCGTGGCGCGCGACGTCGCCGGCGCCTTTCGCCAGCAGCGGGCTTTCGATCGGGGAGGGAAGCGCTTGGTCCTGCATGGTCTCTCGGCTGGGCTTGGGAACGGGCTGCCGGGCAAGGATTCCGCCGGGGCATTCGGGGTGCAAATCGGGCCGGATGTTGTCCGGCCCGAGGCCCGGTGTCAATCCGGCTGGCGGAAGGGAAACAGCGCGAGCTGCGTGCTGCTGACCGCTAACACCTTGAAAAGATCGCCCATTTTACCCGCGCCCGACCCAGTCAGCCGGTCGACATCGGCAAGAATCGATTGCTGCGTCGCCTCGTCGCGGTGGCGGCCGAGCGCGGAGGCGCGTTCGCCGATGCCGAGGCCGACGAGGAAATCGCCCTGGTGCAGCATGCCGTGCACATGCAGGCCCGCACTAAGCGCGGCACCGGCCAGGCGTTCGAAGTCGACATGGCTCGTCAGGTCCGCCTCGCCGGGATGGGCGAGCGGCGGGTCGAAATCGTGTTTCAGCACTGCCTGCAGCGTATCGCCGAAGCCGGTGACGAAATGGCCGTAGTCGATCACCAGCGCCGTGCCGCCGAAGCGGGCGATGCGCTCGCCGATCGTCGCCATCACGGCTTCGCGGGCCGGTGCGATCTCGAAGATCGTGCCGTTGGGAACGGACTTGTGGTGTTCAGGCATGAGCGCCGGGTCGAGGCTGGCGACACCGGCGGCGAAGGTCAGCTCGTCCTCGGCATCGAGGCCGACCAGGCGCTCGCGAAAACCGGCCGTGGTCTTGATGAACTGGCGGATCGGGATCGCGTCGAACAGCTCGTTGGCGGCGAGCAGCACGAAACCGTCCGGCAGTTCCTCGAAACTGTCGTGCCAGGTGACGCGGGAGGCGTGCGTGCCGAGTGTCTCGTGCTGGATGGTGCGCAGCTTCGGGCTCGTCTCGATCAGGTGGATCGTCGCGCTGTCATAGAGCTGCGGCGCAAGCTTGGCGATGACGCGCAGCATGTCGGCCATCATCGTGCCGCGGCCGGGGCCGATTTCGGCGATGCGCACCTCGGAAGGCCCGCCGTGTTTCTGCCAGGCATGCACGAGAAAGATGCCGAGCATCTCGCCGAACAGCTGGCTCACCTCCGGTGCCGTGACGAAATCGCCGGCGCGGCCGAAGGGGTCTCGAGTGCGGTAATAGCCGTGTTCGGGATCGGCGAGGCAGAGCGCGAAATAGTCGGTGACGCTGATCGGGCCGTTGGTGCGGATCAGCGCCTTGATCTTGCGGGCGAGGGGTGTCGGCATGGGCGTGCTCAGGCGCTTGCCGGCCGGGCCGCGCGGGCACGAACGATCGCCCAGAGACCGAGGGCGAGCATGGGCAGCGAGAGCAGCATGCCCATGGTGAGCCAGCCGCCGACGAGATAACCGAGCTGCGGGTCCGGCTCGCGGAAGAATTCCACCGTGATGCGCGACAGCGCATAGCCGGCGACGAAGATGCCGGTGACGATGCCGGGGCGCTTCAGAGCGCCGAACCGGTAGATGGCGATGGCGAGCACGGCGAGAAGGACGATGCCTTCGAGGCCGGCCTCATAGAGCTGGCTCGGATGGCGGGCGAAGGGGCCGGCTTCCGGGAAGATGACGGCCCAGGGCGCGTCGGACAGGCGACCCCACAGCTCGCCGTTGACGAAATTGGCGATGCGGCCGAAGAACAGGCCGATCGGCACGACGGCGGCGACGATGTCGAACAGGCTCCACATCGCGATGCCGTTGCGCCGCGCAAACAGGATCATGGCGAGCGTTGTGCCGGCAAGGCCGCCGTGGAAGGACATGCCGCCGTTCCAGACCTGGAGGGCGCGTAGCGGGTCGGCCGCGACATTGGGGAAATCGTAGAACAGGATATAGCCGATGCGGCCACCCAGAATGATGCCGACGGCGGCCCAGACGAGGAAGTCGTCGAGCTGGGTGCGGCTCAGCGGCGCGTCGCCCGCCCACAGCCGCGGCGTCTCGATCAGCCGGCGCGCATAGAGCCAGCCGAGCAGGATGCCCACGACATAGGCGATGCCGTACCAGTGCACGGCCACGGGGCCGATGGAGAAGGCGATCGGATCGATCTCCGGGTAGGGCATGATGGCGAAGAGTTGGGCTATGTTCGTCAAGGCTAATGTCTTCCGGTTTTCGCGCGGAAGATGGAGGCGCCTTACGGCAGGGTCAAGGCGATAAATCGTGATAGGGCGCCGCCGAGTGGCCCGAACGGCCGGCGATCCACCGGAATCCGCTTGCAAGGAACGGTTCCAGACCCTACCTCAGTGCCAAGGCGCGGGCGAGGATTGCCCGCGGGACCACCATCGACACCCGAGGAGGGCAGACCATGACCACCGGTGCCAACCGCATTCTCGACGACTTCGCCAAGCTGATGACCGATGCCGCCGGCGCCGCCCAGGGCGTGCGCAAGGAGGCCGAGACGGTGTTCCGTGCGCAGGCCGAGCGCTTCATCAACGGCATGGACCTCGTCAAGCGCGAGGAGTTCGAGGCGGTGCGCGAAATGGCGATCAAGGCGCGGGACGAAAACGACGCGCTCCTGAAGCGTATCGAGGCCCTCGAAGCCCGCCTCAACACGGGCAACTGAGCCGTTTCAGGACAGGTTTTGCGAGACGAGAGCCGGTTGGCGTGATTCACATCGCGCCAACCGTTTTTTTTAATAAAATTTTTACCCCTGTGGACACATCCGAAAAGCCCTTTTCGCAGAGTCTCTTAAGCGTCCGACCTGAATCTTTTTCACAACCTCTGTCCACAACCGGGCGGAGAAAATGGCGGGGCGGGGGCTGGCGTCGTGACTCCGCCGTTATACACTGATTTTAAATGATGATTCGAGACGGGCAGCGCAAGGTTCGGACAGGGTAAGTCGTCCAGATTGCGTTTAGTGCCGAGCAATCATTCAGTGTTGTATCTCCGAGTATGGTTTGCAGCGTCGCGGTGTGAGCGCGATTTTGCACGCCTGCCGGTCGAGAAGGTGATGCATGAGCCTTATGGAATTGGATATCGGGCGTCAGTCCAACCCGGTCGACATGATCGAGTTCGTCGCGGCCAACAATGATTGGACCTTCGAACGCTCGGGCGAAGACGAGATCGCGATGACCGTCGAGGGCAAGTGGACGGACTACCACGTCTCCTTCTCGTGGATGGAAGAGTTCGAGGCGCTGCACCTTGCCTGCGCCTTCGACATCAAGGTTCCCGAAAGCCGCGTCGCCGAGGTGCACTGCCTGCTCTCGCATGTGAACGGCCAGGTGCTGATGGGCCATTTCGACCTGTGGCGCCGCGAGGACGTGGTGATCTTCCGCCAGTCGCTGCTGCTTGCCGGCGGTGCCGAGCCCACCAACAAGCAGGTCGAGGTGCTGCTTTCCAGCGCGCTTGAAGCCTGCGAAGCCTATTTCCAGGCCTTCCAGTTCGTCGTCTGGTCCGGCATGGCGGCTGAAGCCGCCGTTGATGCGGTTCTCTTCGAGACCGTCGGAGAAGCGTAAAAATGGCAGTTGCAGGTTCAGGGCCTATCGTTCTCATCGGTGCCGGCAATATGGGCGGCGCGATGCTGGCCGGCTGGCTGAAGAGCGGCATTGCCGGCTCCTCGGTGATCGTGATCGATCCCGGCCCGCAGCCGGCCATGGCCAAGCTGATCGCGGATAATGGTGCGCGCCATGAAACCGCAGCCCCCGAGGGCGTGAAGGCCGGCATCCTTTTCGTCGCGCTCAAGCCGCAGCTTATCGATCAGGTCCTGCCGGGCCTGAAGGGGCTGGTCGGGCCGGAGACCGTCGTGGTTTCGGTTGCCGCCGGCAAGACGATCGCCAATCTCGAAGGCCATCTCGGCGAGGCCGCCACCGTGCGCGCCATGCCGAACACGCCGGCGATGATCGGCCGCGGCGTCACCGGCGCCTTTGCCAATGCCCGAGTTTCCGAAACGCAGCGCGATTTCGTGCATTCGCTGCTCAAGGTCAGCGGACCCGTCGAATGGGTCGCGACCGAGGGCGATATCGACGCCGTCACGGCAGTCTCGGGCAGCGGCCCGGCTTATGTTTTCTATCTCGTCGAGTGCATGGCGGAGGCAGGGCGCAAATTGGGCCTGCCGGCGGACCTCGCCATGCGGCTCGCACGGGAAACCGTCGCGGGGGCTGGTGAATTGCTTCATCAGTCCCCCGACGACGCCGGCCGCCTGCGCCAGAACGTCACCTCGCCCGGCGGCACCACGGCCGCGGCCCTCTCGGTCCTGATGGCGGAGGACGGCATGCAGCCGCTCTTCGACAAGGCCATCGCCGCCGCCCGCACGCGCGCCGAGGAACTGGCGGGCTGAGCTCGTTGTTTTTACGCAATTCCTGACGGAAAACCGCTTCACACTTTTCCTGGAATTGCTTCCAAGGATTTCCCATGAGCGACACCATTACCTATGCCGATTTCGAGCGCGTCGACATTCGTGTCGGGACGATCATCGAGGCGCTGCCCTTTCCGGAAGCACGCAAGCCGGCCTACAAGCTGACGATCGATTTCGGCCCCGAGATCGGCACCAAGAAATCCTCCGCGCAGATCACCGTGCACTACACGCTGGAAGAACTCGTCGGCCGCCAGGTGCTGGCCGTCGTCAACTTCCCGCCGCGCCAGATCGGCCCCGTGCGTTCGGAAGTGCTCACGCTCGGCTTCGAGGACGAGGCGGGTGCGATCGTTCTCGCCGGCGTCGGCCAGCCGGTGCCGAATGGGAAGAAGATGTGCTGACTAGTGAATATCCCGCGACACCGGCGGTCCTAGCCGGAAATCGGTGAACTCGGCTTCAAAGCCTTCGCGCTGCGGCGAGCAGGCCGTGACGCCGACCGAGAGGGCCGGAACCTCCGGCGGGAAATAGGCGAGACGGGCCACCCGCCATTCCGTCAGGGCGTCCGTCCGGTACTGGATGAAAAGCGCGTCGCCGTTGCGTGTCACCCGCACCGAGATCAGGTCGAATTCGTGATCGATGCGGAAGGCGGACCAGTCGGAATGGCCGCGCGTCACCACCACGCTGAAATGTTTCGCGCCGTCGGTGAATTCGATGCCGCATTTCACCCACAGGGTTTCGTCGTGGCGGATCATCAGGCCGGCCTGGTCGTAGAGCGTTTCGTAATGCCCGCGAAACGTCGTCTCCAGCGTGAAGTCGCCGGTCCATGATCGGTGCAGGAAATGGCCGCTGTCGGGTTGGAAGCCGTAATAGGTGCGCTGCCAGAAATCGGTCTTGAGGCCGGTCTTGATATGGAGGTGGCCGTCGCGGACGGCACCTGCCGGCGGCGGATTGAACCAGGCCATGCCGTCGAAGGGAAAATCGCTCATCGGTTCCTCCTGTCGATCATGCAGGAATGCGGATCGTCGCGCGCAGGCCGCCCATCGGGCTGTCCGACAGCGTGACATTGCCGCCGTGGCTGCGCGCGATGTCGCGGGCGATGGCAAGGCCTAGGCCGGTGCCGGATGCATCGAGATTGCGCGCCTCGTCAAGGCGGAAGAACGGCTTGAAGACGTCGTCGCGCGAGCGCTCCGGAATGCCCGGGCCGTCGTCGTCGACGGTGATCGTCAGCCATTTGGCGCGATGGCGGGCCTCGACATGCACGGTCTTTGCATAGCGCATCGAATTTGAGACGAGGTTGCCGACGAGCCGGCTGAAGGCGTTCGGGCGCACCATGACGTCCTCTTCGCCGTCGATCTCGCTGGAGAAGGCACGCTCGTGCAGCTCGGCTTCCATGGCGAACTTGTCGAAGAGGTCGGAGAGCCGCAATTGCCCGACGTCCTCTTCCACATCGCCGCGTGCAAAGGAGAGGTAACCTTCGAGCATGGTCTGCATGTCCGCGACGTCCTTGTGCAGGCCCTGCAGATCCGGATTGTCGCCGGCGAGTGCCAGCTGCAGCTTGAAGCGGGTGAGGATGGTGCGCAGGTCGTGGCTGACGCCGGTCAGCATGGCGGTGCGCTGTTCCATCTGCCGCTCGATGCGCTCGCGCATGAGGATGAAGGCGAGACCGGCGCGGCGCACCTCGTCGGCGCCGCGGGGCGCGAAATCCTCCGGCATCTTCTGGCCCTTGCCAAAGCTTTCCGCCGCCTGCGCCAGCGCCAGGATTGGCCGGATCTGGCCGCGCAGGAAGAGGATGGAGATGGTGATCAGCACCAGCGAGGTGCCGACCATCCAGAGCAGGAAGATATGGGTATTGGAGGCATAGGCCTGGTTGCGCCGGGCGTAGACGCGCAGGATCTTGTTGTCGAGCAGGATGCGGATCTCGACGAGATTGCTTTCGCCGACGGTGTCGATCCAGAACGGGCGGCGGATCTGGCGCACGATCTCTTCGCTCAGGATTTCGTCCAGGATATTGAAGAACGGCTTGGTGCGTGGCGCCGGCAACTCGGTGCCGGGTTCGATGGCGACGTTCAGCTCCAGCCGCTCGCGCGCGATGCGGATGATCTCGGTATAGTTCGAATCCTGCGGATAGGTGTCGATGAGATCGATGATGGCGGCGATGTCGCGGGTGACGGCGGTGGAGAGGCGCTGCGTTACCAGCTGCCAGTGGCGCTCCATGAAGACGAAGGCGACGACCGATTGCAGCAGCACCATCGGGATGATGATGATGAGCAGCGAGCGCGCATAAAGACCTGTCGGCAACTGGCGGCGCAGCCAGCGGCCGAGACGCTTCCAGCCGGCGGCCGGCGCGCGCTCGATATCCCGCTTGAAGGTCTCGAACGTGGTCATCGGACCGGTATTTCCCTGTGAGGGCGGCGGCGTTTCTGCGAGTCGCGCCAAGAGCTTGCCTTCGGGTTTTCATGCAAAGGCGCACGGAAAACCGCGTTAAAGCTTTTGTTGAAGTGACCTCGGCAGCGCACGGTCAGCCTTGCTCCACGCTCAATCGATAGCCGATGCCGCGCACGGTTTGCAGCCACACCGGGTTGGACGGATCGTCCTCGATCTTACGCCTCAAGCGATTGATCTGCACGTCGATTGTGCGTTCTCCCACTTCTGTTTCTTCGCCGATCAGCTCGTGGCGCGGAATGGTTTCGCCGGCGCGCAGCGAGAAGAGCAGCATGATCTCCTGCTCGCGGTCGGTCAGCCGGATGGCGTCGCTGCCGCGCTTCAGTTCCTTGCGCACGATGGAGAAGGTGTAGGGGCCGAACATGACCTGCTCGATCTTCGGCGTCGTCGGCGGGGCGTTGCGCTTGAGGATGTTGTTGATGCGCAGCACCAGTTCGCGCGGCTCGAAGGGTTTGGAGAGGTAGTCGTCCGCACCGGCCTCCAGGCCCTCGATGCGGGCCTTGGATTCGGCGAGCGCCGTCAGCATCAGGATCGGCACGGGGCGGATGTCGCGCAGGCTTTTCGTCAGCGACAGGCCGCTTTCGCCGGGCATCATCACGTCCATGATGATGAGGTCGAAGTCGAGGCCGCGCAGCTTGCGCCGGGCCTCGTCGGCATCGCCCGCCACGGTCACGCGAAAACCCTGCTCCATCAGGTAGCGGTTGAGCAGCTCGCGGATGCGGGTGTCGTCGTCGACGACGAGAAGATGGGATGCGTCGTCGGAGGGTGCGCCGGCAGCGGTCATCGTCTTCCTCCTTTAGTCATTCATTCGGTCTTGGCGTTCTGCATGCCGGTGAGGAACTGGATCACCACCCGGCGGTCGTCCGCGTTCATCGCCTCAAATGCACGGGCGATGCGGCGGGATTGCGGCTCGGCGAGCGCCAGCGCCAGGTCCCGTCCGGCCCGTGTCGGGTAGAGTTTTCGCTGGCGGCGATCCTCGGGGCCGGCCACCTGCTGGATATAGCCGGAATCGATCAGCTGCTTCAAGACGCGCGCCAGGCTCTGCTTGGTGATCTTCAGCGTGTCGAGCAGGTCGGCGACCGTCATGCCGGGCTCGCGGTTGACGAAGTGCACGACGCGGTGGTGCGCGCGGCCGAAGCCGCTCTTTTCCAGGATCGCGTCAGGATCGGAAATGAAGTCGCGATAGGCGAAGAAGAAGCCTTCGATGATCTCGAAATCGATGCGTCCGCCGCCTGTCATGGCATCCTCGTGCAGCTCGTCTTCGCCGCTCTTGTCCGCCACCTGCCGGGCCACGTTGTCATTTCCTTTCATGCCTTGCCGTCCCCGCGTAATTTATAGCAAAATACGTCAGTTTTATTGACATATTTTTCCGCCCTTGATAGGGTCCGCGCGCATTGCGGTCCCCGGGCGCCGAAGAATTCCGGTGTTTTGCCGATCCCCAATCCGGATTACGCTCTCAATCAGGTAATCCTGCCCGTTTCTGGTTAGACCGTAACGGGCGAAACAATCAACTTGAAAGAATGGCGCGGCAGCGCCGGAGGATGACACGATGGCAGTTCCCTTTGACCAACTGGACGGACAAATCTGGTTCAACGGCGAATTCGTCGACTGGAAGGACGCAAAGATTCACGTGCTGACGCACGGCCTGCATTATGCAAGCGCGGTGTTCGAGGGCGAGCGCGCCTATGGCGGACGCATCTTCAAGCTCACCGAGCATAACCAGCGCCTGCATGCCTCGGCCGAAATCCTCGGCTTCAAGATTCCCTATTCCGTGGAAGAGCTGGATGCGGCCACCACCGAACTCCTGAAGCGCCAGGGCTTTTCGGAAGCCTATGCGCGGCCGATCGCCTGGCGCGGTTCAGAGATGATGGGCGTTTCGGCGCAGAACAACCGCATCAATGTGGCGATCGCCATCTGGCAGTGGGGCAGCTACTTCAACCCGGCCGAAAAGCTGAAGGGCATCCGCCTCGATATTGCCGAGTACCGCCGCCCGGACCCGAAGACCGCGCCGTCGAAGTCGAAGGCTGCCGGCCTCTACATGATCTGCACGATCTCCAAGCACGCCGCCGAAGCCAAGGGCTATGCGGATGCGCTGATGCTCGACTATCGCGGCCAGGTGGCGGAAGCGACCGGCGCCAACGTCTTCTTCGTCAAGGACGGCGTCATCCACACGCCGGTGCCGGACTGCTTCCTCGACGGCATCACGCGCCGCACGGTCATCGGTCTCGCCAAGCGCCGCGGCTATGAGGTCGTCGAGCGGGTGATCATGCCGGAAGAGCTGTCGGACTTCTCCGAATGCTTCCTCACCGGTTCGGCCGCCGAAGTGACGCCGGTCTCGGAAATCGGCCCTTACCGCTTTACGCCGGGCACGATCTCGGAAACGCTGATGAACGACTACATGAAGGAAGTCTACCCGGTCGCGGCCGCTGCGGAATAAACCTTTCTTTTGTCATGGTCGGGCTTGACCCGACCATCCATGCCGCGTGGATCCTCGGGTCGAGCCCGAGGATGACGGAGGAGGGAGACGAGCCCCATCAAAAAATCGGCGGCCCCTTCGGGCCGCCTTTTTCGTTTAAGACCCGCAGCTTACCGCTTGCCGAGCACGGCGCCGACGATCGCCGTCAGCACGCCGCCGCCGACGAGGCCGCCGATGCCGTCGGCGACCAGGCCGCTGAGACCGGCTTCACCGCCCAGCATCTGCAAGAGAAGGCCGCCCCCGACCCCGCCGATGGCGCCGACGACGGTGCGCACGATCGCGCTCACGGCTGCCTGTTTCAACGCGGCACCGGCCACATTGCCGCCGATGGCGCCGGCGATGAGCTGCGTGATGATGGGTACCAATGCTTCCATGACTTCCCCTCCGAAAGGTCCGCCCGGAATGAGAGTGCCCGAGCCGGACGCTTGCCTCGCTGCCGGGCGCGGTCTGGAGCCCGCGCGCCGTTGCCGAAAAATTCGGCAGCTGCAACGTGCGAACAATTTTGGGATAAGTCAATTTACCCGTGTGCGTCCTGCACCGGAGATTTGCCCTAGAGATTTGCAAATGAAAAGAGGCGGCCGCTTACGCGACCGCCTCCTCCTTCCCCGCATGGCTTGGTGCCGCGGTTGTTATTCTGCTGCCGCGATGACGCCGCGGCGGATCTGGTCTTCCTCGATCGATTCGAAGAGGGCGCGGAAGTTGCCTTCGCCGAAACCTTCGTCGCCCTTGCGCTGGATGAACTCGAAGAAGATCGGGCCGATCACGGTTTTCGAGAAGATCTGGAGGAGGATCTTCGTCATGCCGCCATCGACGACGCCTTCGCCGTCGATGAGGATGCCGTGTTTCTTCATGCGTTCCACCGGCTCTTCATGGCCGACGACGCGCACATAGGAGCGGTCGTAATAGGTCTCCGGCGGGCCGGGCATGAATTTTACGCCGTTTGCCGCGAGCTTGTCGGTGGCGTCGTAGATCCCGTCCGTGCCGACGGCGATGTGCTGGATGCCTTCGCCCTTGTATTTCTTCAGGTATTCGACGATCTGGCTCGTCTCGTCCTTCGATTCGTTCAGCGGAATGCGGATCTTGCCGCAGGCGGACGTGATGGCGCGCGAGACCAGGCCGGTGATGCGGCCATCAATGTCGAAGAAGTGGATCTGCTTGAAGTTGAACAGTTCGCGGTAGAAATCCCACCACTTGTCCATGTTGCCGCGATAGACATTGTGGGTCAGGTGGTCGAGGAAATAGAAGCCGACACCTTCCGGCTTCGGGTCGCGTTCGCTCGTCCAGTCGAATTCCG
Source organism: Shinella sp. GW835-FHT14H05 (assembly GCF_058793575.1). Classification (NCBI taxonomy): domain Bacteria; kingdom Pseudomonadati; phylum Pseudomonadota; class Alphaproteobacteria; order Hyphomicrobiales; family Rhizobiaceae; genus Shinella; species Shinella sp. GW835-FHT14H05. The sequence goes on from NZ_JBXAFY010000001.1 coordinate 835,476, forward strand.
CGTCATAGGCGGAACCCTTGGCGCCGTATTTCTCGATGAAGTAAAGCAACGAGCCGCCGATACCGACGATGGCCGGCACGTCGAGCGCCTTGTCGTCGCCGTCATAGGGCGTGGCACCCTTGGAGACGGCATGCTCGAAGGCGTGTTGCGCATCGACCACGCGCCAGGCCATCGAGGCGGCGCAGGGGCCGTGCACGTCGGCGAACTTCATGGCATGCGAGCCGGGCTCGGCATTGATGACATAGTTGATGTCGCCCTGGCGCCAGACGGAGATCGCCTTTTCGCGGTGGGTCGCGACCTTGCTGTAGCCCATGCGGGCAAAAAGCTCTTCCAGCTTTTCCGGCTCGGGATGGGCGAACTCGACGAACTCGAACCCGTCGGTGCCGGCCGGGTTGTCGGCCGTGATCACGGCCGGCGGTGCGTCATGCGGGAAAGGGCCCATGGTTCGTCCTCCTCGATTGGATGTGGGAGGAGTATGGCGCGTCTTCCATGCAATGTGCGTGCATAGTACTTGCCTTTTGGCAAATCGATGCGATGTTCGTGCATGAATATGAGTAAAGGAGGGCAATCCATGCAGCTCGACGACTTCGACCGAAAGCTGCTGATGCATTTGCAGCAGGATGCGCGCCTGACGAACAACGAGCTGTCGGAGCGCATCAACCTGTCGCCCTCGCAATGTTCGCGTCGGCGCATCCGGCTGGAGGAGGAGGGCGTCATCCGCGCCTACCGGGCGGAGCTCGACCGGGAAAAGCTCGGCCTCGGCATCGTCATCGTCGTCACGGTAACGCTCTCCACGCACAACCGCGACAATGCGGTGCGCTTCGCGCGGCTGATCTCCAACCTGCCGGAAGTGCTGGAGGCGTTTTCGCTGACGGGCGAGATGGACTACATCATCAAGGTGGTCGTGCCGAACCTCAAGGCGCTCTCCGCCTTCGTCAACGACGTGCTGCTGCCGCACGAATCCGTCTCCCATGTGAAGACGGCGATCGTGCTCGACACCTTGAAGGAAACGACCGCCTTGCCGCTCTGAGGATTGTTGCCCTTTGGCAACAGCCGTCCGCATTGCCCTGTTCCCGGCGGAACACGTTGGAGTCCGGTGCCGTTGTAGAAACCAAGCACACACGGACAAGATGTCAGGGAACAGGACAATGCAGTCGAACTTCACCAGCCAGCAGAACCCGGTCGCGACGCGCCTGCGCCCCGTCGTCTATCTCCATGCCGCGGTCAATATCGCCGTCGTCGCGCTGCTCTTCTCCACCGTCTCGCCGACGCTTGCGACCGGCCCCGCGCAGGAACTGGCGAGCCTTCGCTGAGTTGGCGCTTGGTCTTCGCTCTGCCTTGCGGCTATATCAGGCGCAAAGCGGCAACCGAGCGAGGACCCCATGGGCATGCTTCAGGCGGGCATCATTCCCGTCACCCCCTTCCAGCAGAACTGCACCATTCTCTTCGACAACGAGACGAAGGAAGGCGTGGTCGTCGACCCCGGCGGCGACGTCGAGGTGATCCTGCAGACGGTGAAGGACAACGGCATCACGGTGAAGGAAATCTGGCTGACCCACGGCCATATCGACCATGCCGGCGGCGCCAAGGAACTGAAGGAAGCGCTCGGCATCGACATCGTCGGCCCGCACAAGGACGACCTCTCCCTGTTGCAGCGGCTGGAGGCGCAGGCCTCGATGTTCGGCGTGCCGATGAAGGTCAGCAATGTCGTGCCCGACCGCTGGCTCGAAGATGGCGACAAGGTCTCCTTCGGCGACCACGAGTTCGAGGTCTATCACACGCCGGGCCATGCACCAGGCCATGTCATCTACTTCAACCGCGGCCAGGGTTTCGCCCATCTCGGCGACGTGCTGTTCCAGGGCTCAATCGGCCGCACGGACCTGCCGGGCGGCAACCACCAGCAGCTGCTGGACTCGATCCGCGACAAGGTGTTTCCGCTCGGCGACGAAGTCGGCTTCCTCTGCGGCCACGGCCCCGGCGGCAAGATCGGCGAGGAGCGCCGCACCAACCCGTTCCTGCGGGGTCTCTAGAAACGAAAAGGCGGGCGCCATGTGGCGCCCGCCTTTTGATGTGAGACCGCTGCTGCTTCAGCCCGCGGTGCAGAAGTGCTCCAGGCCGTCGTAGCCCACGAAGGTGCCGGTGTTCGGGTTGAACGACCGGTAGCGCTGCGAGCAGTAGTTATACCAGGACTGGGTCCACGGCTCGTAGGTCGGCACGACGACCGGCTGGCGGTAGATCACGCGCGGCTCGGGCTCCGGGTAATAATCCGGCTCCACATAGACGCGGCGTTCTTCATAACGCGGCTGGTTGGCGATCGCGTTGCCGATGATGACGCCGGTGGCCAGGCCCAAAGCGCCACCGATGACGGCATCGCGGCCATGGTTGCGACCGTGATTGCGGCCATAGTCGCGGTCGCGGTTATGGCGGCGCGGCTTGCGATATTCGTAGGGGTCGCCTTCGCGCCAGTAGCCGTCACGATTGCGGTCGCGTGCTTCAACGACGCCCGCGGTTGCGGTGAGCGTCGTCGCGGCGACGGCAGCGGACAACACGAGTGTCTTGATGAATTTGTTCATAGTGCCGTTCCTTTGGACGCCGGCCTTTGCCGGTGATGACGGGAACAAACTAAAAGAGTACGGCTGAACGGTGGCTGAACGAAAAAACCCGGCATCTCTGCCGGGCTCCAACTTGAAAATCCTGAGTGAAAGCCGGTTCAGCCGGCGATCTGCAGGTTGACCGCCTTCGGCCCCTTGCCGCGACGATCAGGTTCCGTGTCGAAGCTTACCTTCTGGTTCTCGGAAAGGCCGTTCAGGCCGGAAGCCTGCACAGCGGAAATGTGTACGAAGATATCCGCACCACCGTTGTCGGGCTTGATGAAGCCAAAGCCCTTCTCGGTGTTGAAGAATTTTACGGTGCCAGTCTCGGCCATGCGTCAGGTCCTTTTCTCTCTGCCCGTATATTTGGCGGCGGGCAGCATATAGTTTTGCCCCAAGGGGCGTTAGGCAGGCAGTTCTCGAGGTTGAGGAAAGGGTCCTGTTTTCACCGCAGCCAGCCATCCCCAGACAATCTTATGGACTGTGCGGATCTTGGCTGCCCGGAATTATTTCGCGTCTCCGGCGCGCTTTTATTCAAGGTCTTCCCGTGTTCGCAAATTGCCCGAACGGCGCAAGAGTGATGCGTTTGTGTGAAATTGGCAAGCAAAAGTTTTGGGGTGTGTTTGATGTGCCTCACTTTGGTCAAATTCCGGGCGATTGCCGAAAAATGGCGCAGGTTACAGGCGCGTCGCACTGTCTGGTATGACTTATATTGTGAGGCTCAAAGCAACGTGCGCGGCGGGCGCCGCCGTCACTCCGTCGCGCTCGCGCGGGACACGCGCAGTAGTGTGCCGCTGGCATCGTCGGTCAGGAGAAGCAGGGCTCCGTCGGGGGCGACGACTACGTCGCGGATACGGCCGAACTCGCCGTCGAACAGCCGCTCTTCCGAGACGATCGCCCCGCTCTCGTCGCGTTCCAGGCGGGCGAGGAGCTGGTATTTGAGCGCCGCGACGAGCAGGTTGCCGTCCCATTCCGGGAACATCGCGCCGCGGTAGACGGCAATCGCGCCCGGCGCAATGGACGGGTCCCAATAATAAAGCGGGTCCTCGAAACCCTTGGCCGATGAGCCGAGGTCGAATTCGGCGCCGGAATAGTGACGGCCATAGGAGACGAGCGGCCAGCCGTAGTTGCGGCCGGGCTGCGGGTTGTTGATCTCGTCGCCGCCGCGCGCACCGTGCTCGGCCGACAGCAGCGTGCCGTCCTTCGGGTCGATCGCCAGGCCCTGCGGGTTGCGGTGGCCCTTCGACCAGATTTCGGCAAGCCCGTCGGAGGTGCCGAGGAAGGGATTGTCGGCATGCGGGCTGCCGTCCGGGTTGATGTGCAGGATGGCGCCGGCATGGTCGCGCGGGTCCTGCGCGCGTTCGTCCTCGCCGCGGTCGCCGATGCCGAAGAACAGGCTGCCGTCCTTGGCAACCGCGATGCGCGAGCCGAAATGCTGGCCGCGCGGCGTAAGCCGGCTCATCAGGAAGATGCGCGTCGTGTCTTCGAGCGCGGTGTCGTCGGCCGAGAGTTTGGCCTTCGCGACCGCCGTGCCGGCGCCGCCATCGCCCCTGGCGCTGTAGGTCAGGTAGAGCGTGCGGCTTGTCGCGAAATCGGGTGCGAGCGCGATATCGAGCAGGCCGCCCTGGCCGTTCGTGGCGACGGCGGGCACGCCGCTGATCGGGGCGGAAATCCGGCCGTTCTTCACGAGGCGCAGCGTGCCCTGCTTTTCCGAGACGAGGTAGCCGCCATCCGGCAGCACTTCGACGGACCAGGGCTGTTTCAGGCCGGTCGCCAGCGTCTCGACGACGAGCGGGGCCTTCTTGCTGGGGAATTCGCGGGTTTCGGCGGCGGCGGGGGAGGTGGCGAGCATGGCGGCGAGGAGGAATGCCGCGGTCGCGCTCTTTACAATGGCTTGCACGCGCCGAATGTCTTGTCGCATCACCGTCTCCCGTCCTTCGCCGTTAACTGGCCCAGAGCGGGGCGGCTTTCAAGAGCGCAGTCGGCGCGGTCGTGTCACTTTTGCGTGGGCTGAAGATCGGTGGCGGTCTTCTCGATGCCGGACGTCTTGATCGTGTCCAGTGCCACGGCCGGCGGCGACATCAGGCTGATGACCATCGCGACGCAGGCGGCGAGTGCCGTCATGGCGATCAGGAACATGGCGCGGGCCTCGCGCACTTTCGGCTTGTTGCCGACCTTGTCCTCGTCCAGAAACATCGTTTTCCCCTTCGTCTTCCGCTTCGCTGTGCCATCGAAAAAGCCCGCCGAAGTCGGCGCTTGAAGGACCGAATTGCGGCAAGGCACGGCATTTATTGTGGCGAAAAGATGGCAGGGTAAAAAAGCCGGATTTTCAGTGTGTTCGGCCGAATAGACCGCCCGGTTCCGCCGTTCTAGATACCTCTTCGGCCGAACTGGCGGAGGGGGCGGACGACACGCGTTTCGGCGGGTGCGGCGCTTGCCGCCGCGGTGAGTTCGGCCAGCGCCTGCACCGGTTCGTCGTCAAGCTCGGGGTAGGTGAGGTTGAAGCTCGTCGGCGCCAGTTCCGGACGGGCGAGCAGGTAGCCCTGCATCAGCGGCCCGCCCATCTCGCGGCACATCTCGATCATCTCCGGCTCCTCGATGCCGGCCACGATGGCGGTGATGCCCTTCTGGGCGAACCGGCCGATGACGACGCGCAGCAGCGCAAGGCCGGCGGAGTTTTCGGCGAAGCTGCCGAGCCAGGCCGTGTCGAAGGTCACGAATTGCGGCTGCAGGCGTTGCAGGCGTTCGAGGTCGCGGTCTTCGCCGGTATAGTCGTCGATGGCGATGGCGAAGCCGCTTTCGTGCAGCCGCGTGGCGAAACGCGACAGCACGTCCGGGTCGTCGTAGGGATGTTCGCGGATCTCGCAGGCGATGCGCGCCGGCGGCAGGCCGGCCTCATGGGCGGCAAGCCGCAGCCATTCCACCTCCTGGCGGATCGCCGGCTGGGTCAGATAGAGGCCCGCCTGGAAATTGATGATGAGCGCCGCATCGCGGCGGCCGAGCGCCCCGGCATTCAGGATATGCAGGCTGCGGCAAAGACCGTCCACCGCGGCGCGCTCCTCCGGCGGCACGCGCTGGAAGAAATCGGCGGGAGAGCAGGGCATGTCGCCCATGCTGGCGCGGATCAGGCCCTTGAACGCCGCAATCTGCAACCGGCCGTCCGCCCGTTCCGAAAAGATCGGCTGGAGGGCGGATTGCAGCAGATAGGGGCCATAGAGCGCGCTGAGGGCGCCGTCCGGTTGACGGACGAGATTGGAAAATATGCTTCTTTCGCTCATGCAGCGCACCATCCGCCGGAACGATCACGACGGGCCCAGCATAGGCGGCACCCCTTAACGGCACCTTAATCTTTCGCGTAAAAATCTTCATTGTTAAAAGTCGTTTCAACCAATTAGTGTGATGATTTCACGACGTCGCCCCAATTCATTCGCGTCGTTGATGGCGTTCATGAAATTTTGCGTGCACGCCCGGCTTTTCCGCTTTTTTCGCCCTTCGCGCTTGCAAGACCGGCGCACATTCGACATAGACCTAACCGCTATGGAGCCCGGCGCTCCGGGTCCATGGCGTCAAGCCGTCTTTGAACCCGATGAGGACATCTCCATCATGGCCTTTCTTGCCGACGCCCTTTCCCGTGTGAAGCCTTCCGCCACCATCGCCGTTTCCCAGAAAGCGCGCGAGCTGAAAGCCAAAGGCCGTGACGTCATCGGGCTGGGTGCAGGCGAACCCGACTTCGACACACCGGACAATATCAAGCAGGCGGCCATCGACGCGATCAACCGCGGCGAGACGAAGTACACGCCGGTCTCCGGCATTCCGGAGCTGCGCGAGGCGATCGCCAAGAAGTTCAAGCGCGAGAACAACCTCGACTACACGGCGGCGCAGACGATCGTCGGCACCGGCGGAAAGCAGATTCTTTTCAACGCTTTCATGGCCACGATGAATGCGGGCGATGAAGTCGTTATCCCGACACCTTACTGGGTGTCCTACCCGGAAATGGTGTCGCTGTGCGGCGGCACGCCGGTCTTCGTCGCGACGACGCAGGAAAACAATTTCAAGCTGAAGGCCGAAGATCTCGAAAAGGCGATCACGCCGAAGACCAAGTGGTTCATCTTCAACTCGCCCTCCAACCCGTCCGGCGCTGCCTATAGCCATGACGAGCTGAAGGCGCTGACGGACGTGCTGATGCGCCACCCGCAGGTCTGGGTGCTGACCGACGACATGTACGAGCACCTGACCTATGGCGACTTCAAGTTCGCGACCCCGGTCGAGGTCGAGCCCGGCCTCTACGATCGCACACTGACGATGAACGGCGTCTCGAAGGCCTATGCTATGACCGGCTGGCGTATCGGCTATGCGGCCGGCCCGCTTTCGCTGATCAAGGCGATGGACATGATCCAGGGCCAGCAGACCTCCGGTGCGTGCTCGATCGCCCAGTGGGCGGCCGTCGAGGCGCTGAACGGCACCCAGGCCTTCATTCCGGAAAACAAGAAGATCTTCGAAGGCCGCCGCGACCTCGTCGTCTCCATGCTGAACCAGGCCAAGGGCATCGAGTGCCCCTCTCCTGAGGGTGCTTTCTACGTCTATCCGTCCTGCAAGGGGCTGATCGGCAAGACCGCGCCGTCGGGCAAGGTCATTGAGACGGACGAGGATTTCGTGTCGGAACTGCTGGAATCGGAAGGTGTCGCCGTCGTTCACGGCTCGGCCTTCGGCCTCGGCCCGAACTTCCGCATTTCCTACGCCACCTCGGAAGAGCAGCTCGAAGAGGCCTGCAAGCGCATCCAGCGCTTCTGCGCGGCCTGCAAGTAACACGGCCTTTGCCACCACAATCGAAACCCGCCGGAGACGGCGGGTTTTTTGTTTTCGGGCCGTGACATTTCCGCTTTCGCTTCCGATATAGGGAGAAGACGAACATCGGAGCAGGACCATGAAAGCCAAGTCACTCCCCATCGCCGGCCTGGTGACCCTTCTCGCCGCCACATCCGCGCTTGCCGCGGACGGCTATGGCAATGCCGAGCGGGGCGAGGCAGCGCCGCATGGCAGGATCGTGGTCAACGACCGCGCCGAGGCGATGTCGATCTACGATTATTTCCTGAACAATCCGGGCAAGTCCCGCACCGTGCGCTTCGATCCGGGCGAATATTACAAGGGCCTGACCCGCGAGTACGACCGCTAAAGGCCGATCCCCATCGGCCTATAAGCCGATCATCGTCAGCATGATGAAGGTGGCGAAGAGGATGAAGTGCGTCATGCCCTCGATGGCGTTCGTCTCGCCGTCATTGAGGTTGATGGCGGCGGCGATCAGCGTGATCATCACCATCACCGTCTGAACGGGCGTCATCGCCATGACGAAGGGCTGGCCTGTGTAAAGCGCGATCGCCTCCATCACCGGCACCGTCAGGATGACGGTGGAGAGTGAAGCGCCCATGGCGATGTTGACGACGGATTGCATGCGGTTGGCAAGCGCCGCGCGCAGGGCCGTCAGGATTTCGGGTGCTGCCGAGATCGCCGCCACGACCACCGCCATCAACGCCGGCGGGGCGCCGGAGCCTTTTAAGCCCACGCCAAGCAGCACGGACATGACTTCGGCAAGCGCACCGATCAGCACGACGCCGAGAACGATCACGACGATTGAGAAGGTCGCCGGTTCGTTCTCGTCCGGCGCCTTGCTCGGCAGTCCTTCCTTCCGCTCTGCGCGCGGATAGGCGTAGCTGAAGAAATAAGAGTGCGGGCCGACCTGCATGCGCAGGAAGACGCCGTAGAGCGCGATCATCGCGCCGATGGTGAAGGCGGAATAGAGATGCCAGCTTTCGCGCGGCACGAATTCCGGCACGACCATGGAAATGCCCATGGCCGTCAGGATCATCACGCCATAGGTCTTTCCCGAATCGTCGTTATAGGGCTGTTCGCCATGGCGGATGCCGCCGAGCAGGGCGGCGAGCCCGAGGATGCCGTTGATGTCGAGCATCACCGCGGCATAGATCGTGTCACGCACCAGCGTCGGCGAGGTTTCGCCCTGCATCATGATCGCCAGCACGACTACCTCCACCAGCACCGCCGCGAGCGTCAGGATCATCGTGCCATAGGGATCGCCGACCTTGGACGCGAGGATTTCCGCGTGGTGCGCGATACGCGTCGAAACCAGGATGATCGCGACGACCAGCGCGAAGGCCGCGACGAGCAGCGGCAGGCGCCCCATCTCCAGGAGGCTGTGTTCCGTTGCATAGGCGAGGATGGCGGCCGCGAAGCCGACGAACAGGACACGTTCCTTCATAAGGCTGGAGAGCATGGGCGGGCGGGCTCCTCGGCAGATGCGCTTGCCCTAGATGTAGCCGAGCCGCGCCAAAAGGAAACGCCCGCGGTGGAGGAAACCGCGGGCGTTTTACCTCCACGGGGGAGGCGGGTGCGGGCGCGCCGGATTGCGGCGACGTGCCCGCACGGGATGTCAGGCGACGTTTTCGAGGATCGGGTAATCCGTGTAGCCCTTGGCGCCGCCGCCGTAGAACGTGCCCTGGTCCGGGGCGTTCAGCACGGTGTCGTTCTTCAGACGGTCCACGAGATCGGGGTTGGCGATGAAGAGCTTGCCGAAGGCGACGAGGTCGGCCTTGTTTTCTTCGATGGCGTCGATCGCGAGTTCGCGGTTGTAGCCGTTGTTGACCATCCAGGCCGCCTTGCCGCCGGCCGCCTGGTAGGCTGCGCGCAGCGCCGCATAATCGAACGGCGTGTCGCCCTGCTGGTGATCGCGCGGGCCGCCCGTGGCGCCTTCGATGACGTGGATATAGGCGAGGCCGTACTTGGCGAGGCCTTCGACGACATAGGTGAAGAGCGGCTGCGGGTTCGGATCGGAGGAATCGTTGGCGGGCGTTACCGGCGAGATGCGGATGGCCGTGCGGCCGGCGCCGATTTCCGCGGTGATCGCATCGACGACCTGGAAGAGCAGTCGGGCGCGGTTTTCGATCGAGCCGCCATATTCATCCGTGCGGACATTGCTGCCGGAGCGGAGGAACTGGTCGATGAGGTAGCCATTGGCGGCGTGGATCTCGACGCCGTCGAAGCCGGCATCGATCGCGGCGCGGGCGGCGCGGCGGTAATCCTCGATGATGCCCGGAAGCTCGTTAAGCTCAAGGGCACGCGGCTCGGAGGTTTCGGCGAAGGTGCCGGTGCCGTCCTCGTTGATGAGGTAGGTCTTGGACTTGGCGCGGATCGCCGACGGGGCGACCGGCTTGCCGCCGTTCGGCTGGAGCGTGTCATGCGAGATGCGGCCGACATGCCACATCTGCACGACGATCTTGCCGCCGGCCTTGTGCACGGCGTCGGTCACCTGCTTCCAGCCTTCGAGCGCTTCCGGCTTGTAGAGGCCCGGCACATCGGCATAGCCCTGGCCCTGGTGGGTGATGGCGGTCGCCTCGGTGATCAGCAGGCCGGCCGTGGCGCGCTGCTCGTAATAGGCGGCGTTCAGCGTGTTCGGCACGGCGCCCGGCGAGCGGTTGCGCGTCAGCGGAGCCATGACGATGCGGTTGGCGAGCTGGATATCACCGATCTTGAGGGGGTCGAAGAGCGAGGTCATGAAGGGTCCTATTCTGGCTTGGGAAGCGCTCAGAGTGCGCGGTTGATGTGGTGGAGAAAGGCCGCGATCTTTTCGTCGTCGCGTTTGAAGAACACCCACTGGCCGACCTTGCGCGTGGTGACGAGACCGGCGCGCTGCAGGGTGGCAAGGTGGGCGGAAACCGTGGACTGCGAGAGCTCGCAGCGCTTTTCGATCTGGCCGGCGCAGACGCCGAAGTCCAAAGGATGCTCCTGCCCGGCGAAATGCTCGCCCGGCTCCTTCAGCCAGGCAAGGATCTCCAGCCGCTTGGGATGGGCAAGCGCCTTCAGGATTTCGATTTCGTCGGTGTCGGGCGTGGTCATCTCTATCGTGATCTGTCGATGATTATATCGGATGTTCCCGATATTGTGTTCGCCGCTTGCCGATACAAGGGGCCGCCCCAAAAAAACGGGCCAAAAAAAATCGGCAAAAAAAGAGGGCCGCAAGCGAAGCCTGGGCCCTACAGTTGTGAAGGTTTATAACCTCCAGAGGGGAACAGCCAACGCGCGGCACTGGGAGGAGAAAGACCGCAAGTGCGTTGGCTGTCATAAATATGGAGAAGGGGAGCCGCTTCTTCAAGAGAAGGACGTGCCAAGTTTTCTAACAATGTTGAAAATTTTGCCTTGGTTAATGAAAGGCAAAAAAAGAGGGCCGCAAGATCAACTTGGGCCCTTTATAGTTTTGAAGGTAATAAAACCTCCAGAGGGGAACAGCTGCTGCGGTGGCACTGGGAGGAAAAAGCCACCAAAGTGCATCAGCTGGGTGCGATATGGTGGTTTTTTGGGCATACATCAATCATTTAATGTGCATGCCAGCCATGCATTGGGCGCAGGCCTTGCCGATCACCCTTTTTAGAAGTTCCAGTTGCGTGCTTTGGCGACGATGAAATCCCTGAAAACCTTGAGTTTCGCGGAGTTCTTCATCTCGCTCGGATAGCAGAAATAGGTATCGAAGGACGGGATGTCGGCGCTCACCGGCAACTGCAGGAGGCCGGGATCGCGCCCGACAATATAGTCCGGCAGCATCGCGACGCCGATGCCGAGCAGGCAGGCGCGCTTGATCGAGGTCTGGCTGTTGATTTGCAGGATGGAGGGGCGGGGATTGTCCGAATCGCGGCCCGCGATCTCCAGCCAGTTGACGTCGAGCAGGTAGTTCGGCGCAGGCTCGCCGAAGGTGATGATCTTGTGGTTGTCGAGATCGTCGATCGACTGCGGCTCGCCGTAGCGGTTGATGTAGGAGGGTGCGGCATAGACGTGCATGTGCACGGTGAAGAGCTTGCGCTGGATGAGGTCCGACTGCTGGGGTTCGCGGAGCCGAATGGCGCAGTCGGCGTGGCGCATGTTCACGTCCAGCTCCTCGTTGTCGAGGATGAGCTGCACCTGCATGTCCGGGTAGAGGGCGAGGAATTCCTGCACCTTGTCGGTCAGCCAGCCCTGGCCGAGGCCGACCGTGGTGGTGATGCGCAGCTTGCCGCTCGGCTTCTCGGTGTTTTCGGTGAGCTGAACGCGCACGCTTTCGAGCTTCATCAGCACGTCGTGGGCGGTGCGATAGAGGATTTCGCCCTGCTCGGTGAGGATCAGGCCACGGGCATGGCGGTGGAAGAGCTTGATGCCGACATCCTGCTCCAGCGCACTCACCTGACGGCTGATGGCCGACTGCGAGAGGTGCAGCTTGTCTGCCGCATGCGTGAACGAGCCGGCCTCGGCCGCGGCATGAAAAATCCGCAGCTTGTCCCAATCCAGCGGCATTCTATCCCCCATATGTCTTTATGGCGGGGAACCATAGGTTTCCCGCCTGGTCGCTGATTCAACTGTTCCCACGTGGGAGGTCGGATCGTATCCGCCTCCCTTAGTTGGCGGCTTCTACTCGGCCGCAATTGCGACAGGCATATGACCTGCAAGGTATTTTTCGGTTTCCAGAGCCGCCATGCAGCCCATGCCGGCGGCCGTCACCGCCTGGCGATAGATGTCGTCGGTGACGTCGCCTGCGGCAAAAACGCCCGGCACGTCCGTCGCCGTGGAATCGGCCGCCGTCCACAGATAGCCGTTCGGCTTCTGGCGCAGCTTGCCCTTGAACAGTTCGACCGCTGGCGCGTGCCCGATCGCCACGAAGACGCCGTCGATGGCGACGTCGCGCGTCTCGCCGGTCTTGACGTTGCGCAGCTTCACGCCGTTGACGGAGGCCGGCATCGGCGGCTTGGGGTCGGCGCCCAGATATTCGACGACCTCATGGTCCCAGACGATCTTGACGTTCTCCTTGGCGAACAGGCGCTCCTGAAGGATCTTTTCCGCGCGGAAACCGTCGCGGCGGTGAACGACCGTCACGGTCTTGGCAAGGTTCGAAAGGTAAAGCGCCTCCTCGACGGCCGAGTTGCCGCCGCCAACGACGATGACGTCCTTGTTGCGGTAGAAGAAGCCGTCGCAGGTGGCGCAGGCCGATACGCCAAAGCCCATGAACTTGTGTTCGGTCTCGATGCCGAGCCACTTCGCCTTGGCGCCGGTGGCGATGATCAGCGCGTCGGCGGTCCATTCGGTGCCGCTGTCGGTGGAAATGCGGAAGGGGCGCACGTTCATGTCGACATTGGTGACGAGGTCGTTGACGATCTCGGCGCCGACATGTTGCGCCTGCTTCAGCATCTGCTCCATCATCCAGGGGCCCTGGACCGGGTCGGCATAACCCGGATAGTTTTCCACGTCGGTGGTGATCATCAGCTGGCCGCCCTGTTCCATGCCGGCGATCAGCACGGGCTCCAGCATGGCGCGGGCGGTGTAGATGGCGGCGGTGTAGCCGGCGGGGCCGGACCCGATGATGAGCACCTTTACATGACGGCTAGAAACAGAAGGGCCGGGCATGGTCGTTCCTTTCGGGGTTCTTGCCCCAATCGCCGATCCGCGCGGTTGCGCGCAGGCATCGGCCAGCGTGTCGTTGATCGACCTTCATTTATGAAGGGAGTGCCGTGAGTTTCAAGTGCGCGCGCGGCTTTGCCAACAGACAAGCGAAGGCGCGTGACATATTTGTGCCTCTTGCACTAACAATGTTGCGCTGATGCGGCGATTCGGGTCACATCCGGTCGTCATCCTGAAAGGTTTCGAAAAGTCCCATGTTCCGTGCCGAACTCGACGCTATCGACATGCGTATCCTGAAAGAGCTTCAGGCCGACGGCCGGATGACCAATGTGGAGCTGGCCGCCCGTGCCGGAATTTCCGCGCCGCCCTGCCTGCGCCGCGTGCGCAAGCTGGAGGAGGCGGGCATCATCGAGGGCTATACGGCGCTCCTGAACGCGCCGTCGCTCGGCTACGATCTCGTCGCCTTCTGCATGGTCGGGCTGAAGCACCAGTCGGAGGCGAACCTCAAGGCCTTTGCCGCCGCCACCGGCGAATGGTCGATGGTGCGCCAGGCGTGGATGGTCTCCGGCGACAGCGATTTCCTGCTGCACTGCGTTGCCGAAAACCTCACCCGCTTCCAGGATTTCGTCATCGAGGTGCTGACGGCCAATGCGCAGGTCGATACCGTGCGCACCATGCTGACCATCCGCCAGGTCAAGAAGGTCGGGCTGGTCGAGCTCTGAAATCCCGAAAACGCGACAGGATTTTTTCCGCAAGCGCCGGCGTGGAATTCACCGGCGCGTGGCTGCCGCTGGCAGGCGCCTCGGGAAACCGGCCGATGGTGGCTTCCCGGGAAAGTGCTGCGATGAAGCGGTCTATCTTGTCGTGCCGGCCGGAGGGCTGGAAGATCTGCACCGGCACGCCCAGGGCGGCTGCCTCGCCCACCATGTTGGTCGAATCGCCGGTCACGACGATCTCGTCGGCCCAGGCGAGATAGGCGAGCAGCGGGTTTTCGCCGGTGCCGTCCCAGAAGCGGGCATGCGGCGCCGTTGCCAGATCGGCAAGGGCCGTGACGAGTGTCGGCGGCGTGCGGCGCGAGGCCGTGATCATCAGCCCACCTCCCTCATCGAGTTTCGCGCGCAGCCCGCCGAGCAGGCGATCGATATCGCCTTGCGTGAATTTATGGTGCCGGCCGTTGCCGCCGACGAGCACGGCGATGCGCGGTTGGGGCAGGGATGCCAGCGCTGCCTCGAAGGCGGCGTGCGCCTCTGCCAGCCGTTGCGGCGAGAGCCGGTTGGGGGCGGTGGTGACGACGAGGACATCGTCGCCGCGCGGTGCGTCGTGTTGCTGCACGATCATCAGGTCCGCGCCGTGCCGGCGCGTGCGCGGGTCCTTGAAGAGCACGCAAAAGGTCGCCGGTGAAAGGGCTTTCAGTTTTCGCAGATAAGGCACCGCGCGCCGGCCGGTGGCGAGGCAGATGTCGGGCCAGGCTGGCGCGAGTGGCGAACCCGGTTTCGACGGTGCGTCCTTCGGGTCGATCGGCCCCCAGGGCATCAGCCAGGTGAAGGCGCGGCGCGGGGCGACGCGGCGCAGGATCGGTGTCGCGCCGAGCGCTTCCGCAAGGCCGATCAGCGGCTGTTCGTCGCCGGCCTTGCCGTCCGTCAGGACCCAGACGACGGGGGCGCCGCTTTCCGCCATCTCAGGACCGCGGTCCCGTCAGGAGCTTTTCGTAGACGGAAAACTCCTTTTCGAGCATCTGCCGGGTGGTGAAATTCGCCAGGACGTGCCGCCGGCCGTTTTCGCCCATGGCGGCGAGGCGCTCGGAGTCGGAAAGGGCGTCTTCCAGCGCGGCGGCAAGGGCCGCGACATCGCCGGGCGGGACGAGCCAGCCGGTCTCGCCCGGAAGCACCGTTTCGAGGCTGCCGCCATGGTTCGTGGCGATGACGGGCGTTCCCATCGCCTGGGCCTCGATCGCCGCGCGGCCGAAGGCTTCCGGGTCGGTCGAGGCGGAGACGGCGAGGTCGGCGGCGGCGAGGACGGCGGGCACGTCGCGCCGGCTGCCGGTGAAATGCAGGCGGCCTTCGAGGCCGAGGCGGGCGCTGTCGCGCTGCAACTCGGCAACCAGTGCATCCGAACCGCCGCCGATGAAGGCGAGGCGCAGGTCGGGCCGGGCAAGGCGGGCGGCGGCCTCTACGAGCACGGCATGGCCCTTCCACCGCGTGACGCGGCCGACCATCACCACCAGCGGCCCGTCTGCTGTCGCTCCGAGTTCGGCGCGCAACGCAGCGCGGGTCTCGGCGGAAATGCTTGCGGGGTCGAAGAGCGCCGGCTCGACGCCGCGGGGGGCGACGACCACGCGGGCCTCCGGAAAACCATAGACCTCGGTGATGTGGCGGCGGATGAACTGCGAGTTCGCGATGACAAGCGGCGCGCGCAACATGGCGCTGTTGTAGAAGCGTTTCAGGGCATTGCCGTGGCTGTAGACGCCGTGAAAGGTCGTCACGAAATGCACCGGCCGTTTCGCGAGACGCCGCGCCAGCAGGCCGACCCAGGCCGGCACGCGGCTTCGGGCATGGACGATGTCGATGCCTTCCGCATCGACCAGCCGCGCGATGGCGCGCGCGGCCGAAACGGCGGCGAAGGGCGATTTCTTGCCGACCGGGATTGTCACATGCCGGGCGCCGGCGGCCTCGGCCGCGGCCACCAGCGGGCCACCGGCGCTGGCGATCCAGTTCGCCACGCCGAGGGTGCCGAGATGGCCGGCCATTTCCACCGCGCTGCGCTCCACCCCGCCATCGCCCAGCGCCGGCAGGAGCTGGATGATGCGCGGTGCCGCGGCCTCTCCGCCGCGCACGGCAAAATCCTTGATCTTGCGCCGCCAGGTCTGTTCGCGCGCGTGCCGGGCGGCGTTTTCGCCGAGCCGCTCGCGAAGCGCACGGTCGCCGAGCAGCCTGTCCAGCGCTGCTGTCACGGAGGCGCCGTCGGCGCCGTCACAGAGCAGGCCGGTCTCGCCGTCGAGCACGGCGTCGGAGGCGCCGCCGTCGCGGCCGGCGAGGCTCAGCACGCCAAACCAGGCGGCTTCCAGATAGACGAGGCCGAAGCCTTCGACGGAGTTGCCCTCGCGGCGGGCGGGCATGGCGAAGACATCCGCCAGCTGGAGAAGAGCGGCCTTATCGTCCTCCGAGACGCGGCCGTGGAAGACCACGGCATCCGCGACGCCGGCCTCCCGGGCGAGGCTTTCCAGCCGCGCGCGATCCGCGCCGTCACCGGCGACATGCAGCTTCAGGCCGGGATAGGCGGGGCCGAGCTTCGCGACCGCTTCAACAAGCTTGTCGACGCCCTTGCGCGGCTCCAGCCGGCAGAGCGTCATGATCTGCAACCCGTCGCCATGGAGGGTGCGCAGCTCTTTAAGCCTTTCGGGAGTGGCCTCCAACTGCGTGGGAACGGTTGGGGTGACGACGCGCAGCCGTTCGGCCTTCACGTAAGGCGCTGCAAGGCCGGCGGTGAAGGAGGAATTGGCGATGACGTCCGCCGCCTTGGCCATGGCGGCGCGGATGCGCTCGGCCTTGCGCGGGGAGGGTGCTGCCGGGAACTCCATGCCGTGGGCGAGCACGGTGATCGGCACGGCGACGGTGCCGAGGTTTTCGACGCTTTTCCAGGTGTCGGCAATGATCTGGTCGAAGGCACCAGAGCGGGTCAACTTCTCCGCCGCACGCGCCTTGCGCCAGCGCCGCAGCGGTTTCCAGCCGGAAAAACGTGTGATGCGGTAGGGCCGTTTCAGGTCCGCCGCGTCCGCTTTGCCATCGGCGAGAACCGTCACCGTGTGCCCGCTTTCCTGAAGCGCAAGCGCCATCGATCCCATCATGTTTTCGATCCCGCCGACGTCAGGCGGAAAACATTGCGTCAGTATAAGGATATTCATTGTGATGACAGGCTGTCAGGGCTCTATAGGGCTGCCCGCGCGCGGGAGGCGGCGGCATGTTTCGCAGAACTCCTATCACCGCGGGCCGATATGGTCTATGGAGGCGCGCGCGACAGGAGACGATGACGAATGCAGACGATAGCATGCATGAAATGGGGCACGCGATATCCGGCGGATTATGTCAACCGCCTGTGGTCCATGATCAAGCGCAACACGGTTCGCCCGACCCGGCTCGTTTGTTTTACGGAAGATGCCACAGGCATCGACCCAGCCGTCGATGTCTTCCCGCTGCCGCCGATCAATATTCCCGAGCGCGTCGCCTGGAAGCCGTGGCGCAAGATTTCGCTGTGGCAGGCACCGCTCGCCGATCTCGAAGGCGATGTGTTGTTCGTCGATCTCGACGTTGTCATCACCGGGCCGCTTGACGATTTCTTCGATTATGCGCCGGGCCGCTTCTGCATCGCGGAAAACTGGACGCAACTCGGCAAGGGCATCGGCAACACCTCGGTCTATCGCTGGACCGTCGGCACCAACACGCACATCTTCGACGATTTCATTCGAGACCCGGACACCAAGATCGACAAGCACACCATTTCGCAGCGTTACGTCTCTTCGGCTGCCGAGGGCATGACCTATTGGCCTGCCGAATGGTGCGTCAGCTTCAAGCACACGCTTTTGCCGCGCTGGCCGATGAATTTCTTCAAGGACGTGCCGCTGCCGCCGGCGACCCGCATCGTTGCCTTCACCGGCAAGCCGGATCCGGACGAGGCGGTGATCGGCGAATGGCCCGTCAAAGCCTGGTGGAAGAAGGCCTACAAATATGTGCGGCCGACGAAATGGATCGACGAGAACTGGCGCTAGTTCACAGCGTGTCCAGATACCAACGATAGGCGCGGGAAAGACCTTCGCGCAGGTCCGTGGATGGTCTCCAGCCGAGGCGCGCCAGCTTTTCGTTCGACATCAGCTTGCGCGGCGTGCCGTCCGGTTTCGACGGGTCGGTCTCGATCCGGCCTTCGAAGCCGACGACCTCTGCGACGAGCTTCATCAGGTCGAGAATCGGGATGTCTTCGCCCGAGCCGACATTGATGTGCTCATAGTCCTCATAGTTCTTCAGGATGAATACCAGCGCATCGGCGCAGTCTTCGCTGAACAGGAATTCGCGGCGCGGTGTGCCGGAACCCCAGATCGTCACATGGTCGAGGCCGGCAAGCTTCGCCTCGTGCGCCTTGCGGATGAGCGCCGGCACGACGTGACTGGTCTGGAGGTCGAAATTGTCGTGCGGGCCATAAAGGTTGGTCGGCATGGCGGAGATGAAGCGCGCGCCATGCTGCTTCATATAGGCCTGGCACAGCTTGATGCCGGCGATCTTGGCGATCGCGTACCACTCGTTGGTCGGCTCCAGATCGCCGGTGAGCAGCGCGTTTTCCTTGATCGGCTGCGGCGCGAATTTCGGGTAGATGCAGCTCGACCCGAGGAAGAGCAGCTTCTCGACACCCGCCTCGTGGGCGGATTTGATGACGTTCAGCTCCATCGTCAGGTTGCGCTGGAGGAATTCCACCGGGTTGCGGTCATTGGCGAGGATGCCGCCGACCTTGGCGGCCGCCATGACCACGGCGTGCGGCCGGTGCTCCGCGAGGAAGCGCTCGACATCGGCGCGTTCTTCGAGATCGACCGCGTCGCGCTGGGCGAAAAGGATTTCGCAATTCTCCGCTTCGAGCCGCCTCGCGACGGCGCTGCCGACCATGCCGCGATGACCGGCGACCCAGACGCGTTTTCCCGTGAGGTCATACATGTCAGAGGCGACCCTTGTCGGAGAACTCTTTCTGCATGAGCTTCAGGTCCTCGCGGACCATTTCGCGGGCCAGCTCGTGCGCGCTTGTCTCGTGGCGCCAGCCGAGCACCGTCTCGGCCTTTTTGGGGTCGCCGAGCAGGAGATCGACCTCCGTCGGGCGGAAGTAGCGCGGGTCGATGCTGATCAGGCATTTGCCGGTCGCGGCGTCAAAACCCTTCTCGTCGATGCCCTGGCCTTCCCAGCGGATGGTCATGCCCACCTCGGCAAAGCACCATTCGGCGAACTGGCGCACGGTCGTCGTGGTGCCGGTCGCCAGCACGTAGTCGTCGCCCTGCGGCTGTTGCAGCATCAGCCACATGCCGCGCACATATTCCTTGGCGTGGCCCCAGTCGCGCTTGGCATCGAGATTGCCGAGGAAGAGCTGGTCCTGCTGGCCGAGCTTGATGGCGGCGACCGCGCGGGTGATCTTTCGCGTCACGAAGGTTTCGCCGCGCAGCGGGCTTTCGTGGTTGAAGAGGATACCGTTCGAGGCGTGCAGGCCATAGGCCTCGCGGTAGTTCACGACGATCCAGTAGGCGTAGAGTTTTGCCGCCGCATAGGGCGAGCGCGGATAAAACGGCGTCGTCTCGCTCTGGGGAACCTCCTGCGCCTTGCCGTAGAGTTCGGAGGTGGAGGCCTGGTAGAAGCGCGTCTTCTTTTCCAGCCCCAGGATGCGGATCGCCTCCAGCATGCGCAGCGTCCCGATCGCATCGGCGTTGGCGGTATATTCCGGCGTCTCGAAGCTTACCTGCACATGGCTCTGGGCGGCGAGGTTGTAGATCTCGTCGGGCTGGGTCTGCTGCACGATGCGCACGAGGTTCGTCGCATCCGTCATGTCGCCGTAATGCAGGAAGAATTGCGGATCGGGCTCGTGCGGGTCCTCGTATATGTGCTCGATGCGCCCGGTGTTGAACGAGGAGGAGCGGCGCTTGATGCCGTGCACGATGTAGCCCTTGTCGAGCAGCAATTGCGCGAGATAGGCGCCATCCTGACCCGTTACGCCCGTAATCAAAGCCACCGGTTTCTTGGACAAGTCTGTTCTCCAGGGTGAAGGTGCAAGCGGCTTAAACCCGAACGCCCGGGCGATCAACCGCCGAATCCGGGCGGCCGATCT
The DNA here is from genome assembly GCF_058793575.1 of Shinella sp. GW835-FHT14H05. Taxonomy (NCBI): domain Bacteria; kingdom Pseudomonadati; phylum Pseudomonadota; class Alphaproteobacteria; order Hyphomicrobiales; family Rhizobiaceae; genus Shinella; species Shinella sp. GW835-FHT14H05. Next base: position 855,341 of record NZ_JBXAFY010000001.1, read on the forward strand.
TATCGCGCCAGCAGGCCGGCGATGCGGTTCTTCAGGTGAAGCGCCTCGCGGAAGGCAAAATCACCTGCCGTCAGCAGCGGATGACCCTTGCGGGAGGCGCGCTGGCTCTTCAGCACGGCCGTGCCGTTGCCGCGCGCCGCGGTGCCGTTCTTGGCGACGACATTGGCGATCAGCGTCAGGATGTTTTGGTCTTCCAGCACGCGGCGGCGCGCCTCGATGATGGCGGGCAGGCGCTTCTCGTATTCGCCGTTGTCGATTGCCGCGCGCATGATGGCGAAGGCCTCGTCGGGCTTGCGGATATCGATCGCGATGAAGCTCTCGGCCGGGAAATAATCGGCGGCGTTCGGCGCGCCGAAATAGAAGGGCAGCGACAGGCCGAGGAAGGGGTCGGCGAGCTTTTCGGTGAAATGGTGCGGGGCGAGGTGGTTCTCGATCGCGAGATGATACTTGTAGGGATCGATCGACTCCGCCTTGTCGTCGACCGGCCGGTGGCCGCGGCCGAAAACGTCGAGGTCGGGCATGCGCGCGGCCATGGCCTGCGTGAAGTCGTAGCGCAGCCGGTGCAGGGTGTGGCCCTGCCGCTTCGTCGAGCAGACCGTGCCGATGACTTTTGTCTTCTCCGGAAAGTGCCCGGCAATTTCATCGGCGGTCATCAGGTGCTGGCTGCCGTTGCCGTAGAACCAGCGCAGGCCCGCCTGGCTGTAGATGCGGCCGGGATGGCGCAGCGCAAAGGGCTCCTGGCTGGTCACCACATGGCCGAACTGCCGCGTATAGGCGCGGCTGTAGATCTTGATGCCGGAGGGTTCCGTCGTGAAGAGGATGGTGTTTTGCGGCGCGCAGACGAGCGTTTCCACCCGCATCGGGCGGCGTTCGCCACCGGCAGGCGGCATGTTCTCGTAGACCGCGAGCCAGTCATAGTCGCGCGCGTCCGGATCGAAGGTGAATGTCACGCCGTGGCGTTGCGCAAAGCCTGCAGAAAGCTGCCGGGCAAGCGGGCTTATGCCATGCGCCCGGTTGATCGGGCCCATGACCTTGACCACGGTGGCAGTGCTGCCGCCACCGGCTGGGCTATTGTCGTCTTCGGAAAGAATGGCGGTTCTCCTTCGAACGGCCGCTCGCGATCAGCCCCAGGTGACGGCGAGGATCTCGTAGGCCTTGGCGCCGCCGGGTGCGTTCACTTCGATCGAATCGCCGACTTCCTTGCCGATCAGCGCGCGGGCGATCGGCGAGGAGATGGAGATGCGGCCCTGCTTCACGTCGGCTTCCTGGTCGCCGACGATCTGGTAGACCTTCTCTTCCTCGGTGTCCTCGTCGACGAGCTTCACCTTGGCGCCGAACTTGATCTTGGCGCCGGACATCTTGGAAAGGTCGATGACCTCGGCGCGCGCGACGTAGTCCTCGACCTCGGCGATGCGGCCTTCATTGTGGCTCTGGGCTTCCTTGGCAGCGTGGTATTCGGCGTTTTCGGACAGGTCGCCATGGGCGCGTGCTTCGGCGATCGCTTCGATGATTCTCGGACGCTCTTCCTGCTGGCGCCAGCGCAGTTCTTCCTGCAGCTTGACGAAACCGCCGTGAGTCATCGGTACTTTTTCAACCATTTTATCCCGTCCTTCAGCCCGCGTCGCGCGGGCTCCCGCCCGCATGAACGCAAAAGAAAACGGTCTCCGGAGAAGATTCCCCGGAACCGTCGAAAGCATTTGAACGATCCTTATAGCAGATTGCGTCGGGCGAAAGCCAGTTTTTTCGCCGCAGGTGCAGCATCCGCCCACAGCGCCCGGAACAATCGGCCGCGTCTTCCAGTTAGCCGAATATCGCGGGAGGCGTGCATGACGATCGACAATTCGGACACGGACATGAGGAGCAGACCATGAGCGTGATGCAGAAGATTTCCGGTTATTTCAAACAGCTCGCCGGCGAAGTGTCGGGCAACCAGGCCATGCACGACGAAGGACGCCGCGAGGCGGCGGAGACCGGCTACCAGGAAAAACACGAGCAGGTGGTGCCTGTCGAGCCGCGCACGGTGCTGGGCGCCGAAAGCGTTGTGTCGGCTGAGACCGGCCGCGAAAAGGTCATCCATGCCGATGCCGTGCCGCAGTTCGAGGTTTCGCAGGCCGGCCGCAGCAATGACGGCGTTTCGAGCGCCAAGCCACGTGTCATCACCGGCAGCGACGATGCCACGGTGCAGCGCGCGCTGCCCGGCATGGCGGAGCCCACCCGCGACTGGTCCGCCGGCTTCGACGAGACCGCACCGCGGCAGGATACCGAGACCGGCATTACCGACTATTCCGATCCCGAGCAGATGAAGCTCTACCGCCTCTTTCCGATCGCGTCCGCCACGGACACCAACTGGGATCTCGCGCCCAACCAGGGTGAAGTGGTGGTGCGTGCCCGCTCCTCGGGCGATGCGCGCGTGGTCGCGGCTGAAGCGGAGCTCGATTATCTGGAAATCGATGCGCTGCCGGCGGATGGCAATTCCACCACCTCGTCCAGCGCCTTCCGCAACGAGAAACTCTACACCGTTGTCGATGAGACCGATCCGGCCTATCCGCTGGATGGCCCGCGGGAAGTCGTTGCCGGCACGGTGCGTGTCGACAACATTCGCCCAACCGAGCTTTGAGGAGGTCGCCATGACCCGCAGCCAATCCGCCCGCACGGCGGCCAAACAGCGCGACATCCAGGACGAGGTGGCGGCGGCCGACCGCAAGGCCGGGGAGGATAAGCCGAAGGCCATGCAGGCCGGCGCGCGCCTCTATCCAGTGCCGCCCTTTCCCGAACAGCACCAGCCGAAACCCGGCAACGAGGCCAAGCTCGATCCTGCACCGATGTATGATGCGCCCTTCTACAAGGGCTCGGAAAAGCTGAAGGGCAAGGTGGCGCTCATCACCGGTGGCGATTCCGGCATCGGGCGGGCGGTCGCCGTGCTCTTCGCCCGCGAGGGTGCGGATGTGGCGATCGCCCATCTTGCCGAAGGCGGCGATGCGAAGGACACGATCGCCGCCGTGGAGGCGGAGGGCCGACGCTGCATCGCGCTTGCCGGAGACGTCAAGGACAAGGCTTTTTGCCGCGATGCGGTCAAGCGCACGGTGAAGGAACTCGGCCGGCTCGATGTCCTCGTCAACAACGCCGCCTTCCAGGTCCATGCCAAGGATATTCTGGACCTCTCGGAAGCGCATTTCGATGAGACGCTGAAGACCAATCTCTACGGCTATTTTTTCATGGCGCAGGCGGCGGTGCCGCACATGGAGGCGGGTTCCGCCATCATCAATACCGGCTCCGTCACCGGCCTCGAAGGCTCCAAGGCCCTGCTCGACTATTCAATGACTAAGGGCGGCATCCATGCCTTCACACGCTCGCTGGCAAGCCAGCTCGTGCCGCGCGGCATCCGCGTCAATGCGGTGGCGCCGGGCCCGGTCTGGACGCCGCTCAACCCCTCGGACAAGGAGGCGGAAGACGTCGCCAAATTCGGCGCCGACACGCCGATGAAGCGCCCCGCCCAGCCGGAGGAACTGGCGCCCGCCTATGTCTTCCTCGCCTCGCCGCAGTGCTCGAGCTACATCACCGGCGAAGTCCTTCCCATCATCGGCGGCTATTGAGCCGCCGATGACAATTGCTTTTTCATTGACGGCGCTCTCAGGAACATATAGTGAACAAGCATGAAGAAATCGCTGCAACAACGCTTGGCCATCCTGTCGGATGCCGCCAAATACGATGCCTCATGCGCCTCCAGCGGAACGGTCAAGCGCGATTCCGTCGCGTCCGGCGGGCTCGGCTCGACGGAAGGGGCGGGGATCTGCCATGCGTACGCGCCGGACGGACGCTGCATCTCGCTCTTGAAGATCCTGCTCACCAATTTCTGCATCTTCGATTGCGCCTATTGCATCAACCGCTCCTCCAGCAATGTCGAGCGCGCCCGCTTCACGCCGGAGGAGGTGGTCTGGCTGACGCTGGAATTCTACCGGCGCAACTATATAGAGGGGCTGTTCCTCTCCTCCGGCATCATCCGCTCGCCGGATCATACGATGGGCGAGATGGTGCGGGTGGCCCGCGAACTGCGCACCGTGCACGGCTTTCGCGGCTACATTCACCTGAAATCCATTCCCGACGCGGCACCGGAATTGATCGAGGAGGCGGGGCTTTATGCCGATCGCCTCTCGCTCAACATCGAGCTGCCGACGGATGCCGGCATCGGCCGGTTCGCGCCGGAAAAGCGCCCCGAGGGCATTCGCCGCGCGATGGGCGACCTGCGCCGCAAGATCGAGGCGGCGGACGATCCCACCCTCCAGACCAAGCGGCGCAAGCGCTTCGTGCCCGGCGGCCAGAGCACGCAAATGATCGTCGGCGCCGATGGCGCGGATGACGCGACGATCCTGAAGACGAGCGCCCGGCTTTACGGCAGCTACGGCCTGAAGCGCGTCTATTATTCCGCCTTCAGCCCCATTCCCGATGCGTCCCGCGCGCTGCCGCTGATCAAGCCGCCGCTGGTGCGCGAGCACAGGCTCTACCAGGCCGACTGGCTCTACCGCTTCTACGGCTTCGGCGTGGATGAGATCACTTCCGGAACCGGCGGCATGCTGGATCTCGACATGGACCCCAAGCTCGCCTGGGCGCTTGCCAACCGCGACGCCTTTCCGATGAACGTCAACCGGGCGGAGCGCGAACGGCTGTTGCGCGTGCCGGGCCTCGGCACGAAGACGGTGGATGCCATCCTCTCCAGCCGCCGCTTCCGTCGCCTGCGGCTGGAGGATCTGGCGCGGCTCGGCGTGTCGCTGCGCAAGGTGCGCGCCTTCATCGAGGCGGAGGGCTGGACGCCGCGGCGGCTGGCCGATCGCGCCGACCTGAAGACGCTTTTTGCGCGCAAACCGGAACAGCTTTCGTTGCTCTAATGCACACGATCCCTCTTGTCGGACGGGGCGATTTTTCCGAGTGGCGCGACGCCGCCCGCGCACTCGCTGCCGCCGGCATTTCGCCGCGCGAGGCGGATTGGCGTATTTGCGGGGTGGAGGACGAGCTTTTCGACGCCGTCGCGCCGCCGCAATTGCCGAAGCCGGACGCTGCCGCCCCGCCGCTTACCGTGCCCCCCGCCTTCCTGCCCCTGGCCGAGGCTGTCGTCTGCCATACGGAGCCCGGCCGGTTTCACATGCTCTACCGGCTGCTCTGGCGCCTGCAATCGGATCGTCGCCTCTTGGAGCTGACGGCGGACAAGGATGTCGCCTGGGCGCGGCTTCTCGCCAAGAACGTCCACCGCGACAGCCACAAGATGACGGCCTTCGTGCGCTTCAAGGAGATTGCCGGCGAGACGGCGGGGCGCCGGCGGTTCTTTGCCTGGTTCGAGCCGTCGCATTTCGTCGTGGCGCGCACCGCACCGTTCTTCCGCCGGCGCTTTGCCGACATGGACTGGATCATCGCGACGCCGAACGGCACGGCAAGCTGGGATGGCGAGACCCTGATCTTTGACACGCGCCCCGGCGAAAATCCCGGCCATGGCGACCCGACCGATGAACTCTGGCGCACCTACTATGCGAGCATCTTCAATCCGGCCCGCCTGAAGCTGAAGGCCATGCAGGCCGAGATGCCGAAGAAATACTGGCGCAACCTGCCGGAAGCCGATCTCATTCCCGAGATGATCGCCAATGCCGAGGCGAATGTGCGCGCCATGGCCGAGCGCGCCGCGAGCGACCCGCCGCTCTTCCACTATCGCCTCCAGGAGGCCGCGCAGCCCCTGTCGCAGATCGTGCCTGCCGGCGCCGGCACGATCGAGGCGGTGCGCGAGGAGGCGCGCCACTGCACGCGCTGCCCGCTGCATTGCACGGCGACGCAGACCGTTTTCGGCGAGGGGCCGCAGGATGCAAGCGTGATGATGGTCGGCGAGCAGCCGGGCGACCAGGAAGACCTCGCCGGCCGCCCCTTCGTCGGCCCGGCGGGCAAGGTTTTTGACGCCGTGCTGAAGGAGGCCGGCATCCCCCGGCCGTCCCTCTACCTCACCAATGCGGTGAAACACTTCAAATACGAGCCGCGCGGCAAACGCCGCATCCACCAGAAACCGGACCGCGGCGAAATCGACCATTGCCGCTGGTGGCTGGCAAAGGAGGTCGAACTCGTCAAGCCACGCCTGATCGTGGCACTCGGCGCCACCGCGCTTTATGCGCTGAGCGGCGAACAGAGGCCGCTCAACCAGGTCCGCGGCAAGCCGATCGCCATGCAGGGCGACATGGTCCTATACCCCACCATCCACCCCTCCTACCTGCTCCGCCTGCCGGACGAAGCCGAACGCCAACGCCAGCACGCGCTGTTCGTCGAGGACATGCGGCTGGTCGGGCATCTGAAGGAGACGATGGGATAGGTTATGCGGCCTGCGAAAGCAGGTCCTTGGGCAGATGCGCGCGCGCGTCGAGCACTTCGAGGCCGACGATGCGGCCGTCCTTGTCGAAATCGAGCATGATGCCCTGCGACACCTCTTCCGTCTCGATGATGTCCTCATGCGAGAAGCGGATATAGGCCGCGTCCACGACGGGGTCGTATTCGACTTTCACGGTCATGCCGGCTTCCTGGCGCCTCTGTCGATAAATGCGGATATTATTCGTACCTCATCGCTCGCTTCAACACAAACAACGCGCAATATGCGCCCGTCGAGTGCCTCTATCGCGCGATAGCGTCGCTCTACCTCGGGTCCGGACGGGTCACTCAAACGCCATTCAGGCGCACGAACGGTAGCCTCGATCCAGGCTGGATCAAGCTTGCGCTCCCGCATCACGGTTTCGGCGTGAAGCGAGTAGCGCAAGGGCTTGTCCATCGACCACCTCTCAGAAATACGACTGCAACGGTCGCACTTCGAGCTGGCCCTGCTTGAGCGCCCGGATCGCCTGGGCGGCGGCGAGGGCGCCGGCCATGGTGGTGTAGTAGGGCACCTTCTGCATCAGGGCGGCGCGGCGCAGCGACTTGGAGTCGGAGATCGCCTTGTTGCCGTCGGTCGTGTTGATGACAAGCTGGACCTGGCGGTTGCGGATGGCGTCCTCGATATGCGGGCGGCCTTCCTGAACCTTGTTGATCTTGACCGCCTCGATGCCCTTTTCGGCGAGGAAGCGGGCGGTGCCGGAGGTCGCCATCACCTTGAAGCCGATGCCGGTCAGGATGTTGATCGCCGGCAGCACGCGGTCCTTGTCCTCGTCGCGCACTGAGACGAAGACCGTGCCTTCGCGCGGCAGGTCGACGCCGGCGCCGAGCTGCGACTTGGCGAAGGCCAGTGCGAAGTCGGTGTCGAGGCCGATGACCTCGCCGGTCGAGCGCATTTCCGGGCCGAGCAGCGTATCGACGCCCGGGAAGCGGGCGAAGGGGAACACGGCTTCCTTGACGGCGATGTGCTTGAGGTTGCGCGGGTCCGGCTTTTCGCCATAGGCGGCGATCGCGGCGTCGAGGCTCTCGCCGGCCATGATGCGGGCGGCGATCTTGGCGATCGGCGCGCCGATGGTTTTCGCGACGAAAGGCACCGTACGCGAGGCGCGCGGGTTAACTTCCAGCACGTAGATCGTGCCGTCCTTGATCGCATATTGCACGTTCATCAGGCCGCCGACATTCAGCGCCTTGGCGAGCGCCTTGGTCTGGCGTTCCAGTTCGTCGACGGTCTCGCTGGAGAGCGTGTGGACCGGCAGCGAGCAGGCCGAGTCGCCCGAATGGATGCCGGCCTCCTCGATATGCTCCATGATGCCGGAGACGAAGACGTCCTTGCCGTCCGAGATGGCGTCGACGTCGACTTCCACCGCGTTCGACAGGTAGCTGTCGAAGAGCAGCGGGTTCTTGCCGAGCAGCGTGTTGATCTGGCCGGTCTTGTCGTTCGGGTAGCGCTGCTTGATGTCTTCTGGCACCAGTTCCGGCACGGTGTCGAGCAGGTAGGTCTGCAGCATCGATTCCGAATGGATGATCTGCATGGCGCGGCCGCCGAGCACGTAGGACGGGCGCACGACGAGCGGGAAGCCGATCTCGGCCGCGACGAGGCGCGACTGCTCGACCGAATAGGCGATGCCGTTGTTCGGCTGGGCGAGGTCGAGCTTCTGCAGCAGCTTCTGGAAGCGGTCGCGGTCTTCGGCCAGGTCGATCATGTCCGGCGCGGTGCCGAGGATCGGGATGCCGTTCTTTTCGAGCGCCTCGGCGAGCTTCAGCGGCGTCTGGCCGCCGAACTGCACGATGACGCCGACAAGTTCGCCTCTGGTCTGCTCGGCCTTCAGGATCTCGATGACGTCTTCGGCCGTCAGCGGCTCGAAATAGAGACGGTCGGAGGTGTCGTAGTCGGTCGAGACCGTTTCCGGGTTGCAGTTGATCATGATCGCTTCATAGCCGGCATCCTTCAGCGCGAAGGCGGCGTGGCAGCAGCAATAATCGAACTCGATGCCCTGGCCGATGCGGTTCGGGCCGCCGCCGAGGATGACGACCTTCTTGCGATCGGAAATGCCGGCCTCGGAGCGCGCAGCACCCGCAAAGGGCGTCTCGTAGGTCGAGTACATATAGGCGGTCGGCGAAGCGAATTCGGCCGCACAGGTGTCGATGCGCTTGAAGACCGGGCGCACATCGAGGCGGTTGCGCAGTTCGGCCACTTCCTTCGGGCGCTTGGCCGAAAGGGTGGCGAGGCGCGCGTCGGAGAAGCCCATGGCCTTCAGCATGCGCAGGTTTTCGGCGTCTTCCGGCAGGCCATGCTCGCGGATGCGGGCCTCCATATCGACGATCGCCTTGAACTGCTCAATGAACCAAGGGTCGATCTTGGACCCGTCATGCACCTCTTCAGGCGTAAGGCCGAGGCGCAGCGCCTGGGCGACCATGCGCAGGCGATCCGGGGTCGGGCGGGAGATCGCGGCGCGGATGGCGTTGCGGTCGTTGCCGTCGCCAAGGCCCGGGATTTCGATCTCGTCGAGGCCCGTCAGGCCGGTTTCGAGGCCGCGCAGCGCCTTCTGCAAGGATTCGGCGAAGGTGCGGCCGATCGCCATCACTTCACCGACCGATTTCATCGCGGTGGTCAGCGTCGGCTCGGCGCCGGGGAATTTTTCGAAGGCGAAACGCGGGATCTTCGTCACGACGTAGTCGATCGACGGTTCGAAGGAGGCCGGGGTCGCGCCGCCGGTGATGTCGTTTTCCAACTCGTCGAGCGTGTAGCCGATGGCGAGTTTTGCCGCGATCTTGGCGATCGGGAAGCCGGTCGCCTTGGAGGCGAGCGCGGAGGAGCGCGAAACGCGCGGGTTCATCTCGATGACGACGAGGCGGCCGTTTGCCGGGTTGACGGCGAACTGCACGTTCGAGCCGCCGGTCTCCACCCCGATCTCGCGCAGCACCGCGATCGAGGCGTTGCGCATGATCTGGTATTCCTTGTCCGTCAAGGTCAAGGCAGGGGCGACGGTGATCGAGTCGCCCGTATGTACACCCATAGGATCGATGTTCTCGATCGAGCAGATGATGATGCAGTTGTCCGCCGTGTCGCGGACGACCTCCATCTCGTATTCCTTCCAGCCGAGCACCGATTCCTCGATCAGCACTTCCGTGGTCGGCGAGGCGTCGAGGCCGGAATTGACGATTTCGAAGAATTCCGAGCGGTTGTAGGCGATGCCGCCGCCGGTGCCGCCGAGCGTGAACGACGGGCGGATGATGGCGGGAAGGCCGATCACGTCCAGCGCCTGCGCGCCGATCGCCATGGCGTGGCTCATGTAGCGCTGCTTGCGGTCGGTCTCGCCCAGGTTCCACTGGTTTTCCAGCTCGTCCAGCGCCTTGTCCAGCGCATCGCCGGAAAGCTCGGCCTTCACCTTGGCGCGCTCGGCCTCGTGCACCTTGCGGTCGAGGTCCTTGATCTCGGTGGCGTTGGCGAGCAGCGATTTCGGCGTTTCGAGGCCGATGCGGGCCATCGCCTCGCGGAAGAGCGCGCGGTCTTCGGCCATGTCGATGGCGGCGGGCTTAGCGCCGATCATCTCGACATTGTAGCGCTCCAGCACGCCCATGCGCTTCAGGGAGAGCGCCGTGTTGAGCGCGGTCTGGCCGCCCATGGTCGGCAGCAGCGCGTCCGGGCGTTCCTTGGCGATGATCTTGGCGACGACTTCCGGCGTGATGGGCTCAACATAGGTGGCGTCCGCCAGGCCCGGGTCGGTCATGATCGTTGCCGGGTTGGAGTTGACGAGGATGACGCGGTAGCCTTCCTCCTTCAGCGCCTTGCAGGCCTGTGTGCCGGAATAATCGAATTCGCAGGCCTGGCCGATGACGATCGGCCCCGCGCCGATGATGAGGATCGATTTCAAATCTTGGCGCTTGGGCATGTCTCTATCCGTTCTTCCGCGTGCGCGAAAATCCGGCCAAGGTGATGGGTTCACCGGCCGGGCGCGCAAAAATGGTCTGTCAAGGCTAGAAGCGGCTTATAGGCAAATGCGGCGGCGAGCGGAACCCCGAAAATGGAGCAATCGACAGGAAAAGTCAGCGCCGTGCGCCGTCGATGTAGCCCTGGATCGCGCGGCCGACATCCGTGACGAGGCGCTCGCGCGGCAGCGCCACGACGGGCGGCAGTTTCAGCACGTATCGGGTGAAGGCGAGACCGAGGATCTGCGTGGCGACGAGACCGGCAACGGCCGGCGTATCCGGCCCTGCGATCCGCGCGATGGCGGGGGCCACCTGTGTCGCGAAAATCTCGCGCAGCCGCTCGGCGGCAAGCTCGTTGACGGCGGCGGAGCGCAGCGCGATCGGTAGCGCGCTTCCGCCGCCGTCGCCTTCCCAGACAGAAAGGAAATGGCGCACCAACGCCTCGCCCATCGACGGGGCGGGGAGGTCGGAGAGATCGGGCAGCCGCAGGTCGATATCCGCCGCGCGGGCAAAGAGCGTTTCCTTGCCGCCGAAATAGCGGATAACCATGGCGGGGTCGATATTGGCAGCGGTGGCAATGTCGCGCACGGTCGTGCCGTCATAGCCTTTTTCGGCGAAGAGGGTGCGCGCCGCTTCGAGTATGGTCTCGCGCGTGCGGTCCGATTTGCTTTTCCGGGGTCGAGAATCACGCATGCGAAGAAAATGCCAACGCGTGTTGACAAATTCAAGCGTTGAGCATAAAAGTCAACACATGTTGATATTTGGAGAGCAACCATGCTGCCGCACGAGACCGATGTCCTGATCGTCGGGGCGGGGCCGACCGGCCTTGCTTTGGCCGTCACCCTGCAACAGGCCGGTGTCGCCCATGTCATCGTCGACCGGCTGGCCGCCGGCCAGAACACCTCGCGAGCGGCCGTCATCCATGCCCACACGCTGGAGGTGCTGGAGCATATCGGTGTCACCGACGTGCTGGAGCAGCGTGGCCTGCCGCTCACGCGCTTTGCGCTGCGCGAGCACGACAAGGCGCTGCTGGAGCTCGACTTCTCCATGCTGCCATCGCGCTACGCACAGATCCTGATGATCCCGCAGGACGAGACGGAGGCGATCCTTGCCGAGCGGCTGTCGAGCCTGGGCGGCACGATATATCGCGGCGCTTCGGCGACGACGATCGAGCCGGACGCGACGGGTGCGGTCGTCCACCTCGATACGCCGGAGGGTGTGCAGAGCATCCGCGCCCGCTATGTCGTCGGCGGCGACGGCATGCACAGTGTGGTGCGAAGCGCTGCCGGCATCACCTTCGATGGCGAGACCTACAGCGAATCCTTCGTGCTCGCCGACGTGCATATGGACTGGGCACTGAGCGACGAGGTGTCGCTGTTCTTTTCGCCGGAGGGCATGGCCGTCGTCGCGCCGCTGCCGGGCGGGCGCTATCGCATCGTGGCCCCCGTCGAGGACGCGCCGGAGGCGCCGGATGTGGCCTTGGTTCAGGCGATCCTCGACGCGCGCGGGCTGGGCAAGGGCGTCAGCCGCGTGCGCGACGTGATCTGGAGCTCGCGGTTCCGCGTGCACCACCGGGTCGCCTCGCGCTACCGCTCCGGCCCGTTCTTCCTCATGGGCGATGCCGCGCATGTGCACAGCCCGGCCGGCGGGCAGGGCATGAACACGGGGCTCGTCGACGCCGTCGTGCTTGGCCGGCTGCTGGCCGACGTGCTCACCGGCAAGGCGCCGGAGGCGACGCTGGACCTCTACGAGGAGAAGCGCCGGCCGGCGGCGGCCGAGGTGCTGGAACTGGCAGGCCGCCTGACGAAAATCGCGACGGTCCGCAGCCGCATCGGCCGGACCTTGCGCAATGTCGCCCTACGGCTTCTCGGCACCTCGCCGGTCTTCTGCCGCAAGCTCGCCCTCAATGTCTCGGGCCTCGCCCGCAAGGGGCTTGGAATGGTCCCGAGGCGGTGAGCGCCGGTCAGTCCGTCGCGAGAATGCCGGGCAGTTCCTTCAGGATGCTGTCGCGTGCCCTGAGACTGGTGCGCGGCTCCTGCTTTTTCTCGTCCTGTATAAGCCGGGCGAAGACGACAGTGCGCTCGTCGCGGCGCGCCCAGCCGACATACCAGCCATAGGGGCGGCCGTATTCCGGCGTGCCGTCGGTCTTGCGGGAATAGGCCATGCCGGTCTTGCCCTGCACGCCCCAGCCGTCCTCGATATCGCGCCGCTCGACGATCTCCATCGCCCTGTCCATCGCGTCGGCCGCGACCGGCAGTTCGTGGTTCACCATCTTCTTCAGGAATTCCACCTGTTCGCGCGGCGAGATTTTCAGCGAGGAGGCGATCCAGGCGCGTTCCAGGCCATTGTCCTTGCCGGGATCGCCCGCCATGTCGGCATTGCCATAGCCGAAGGCATCGGCATAGTCGCGCAACTGCTCGTAGCCGAGAAATTCGGTGATGCGCTGCGAATACCAGACGACGGACAGTTCCATCCAGCGCTTCGGGCTGGTCGGCTGCCGCCAGGCGTCGCCGCCCCAGTCCGGATAACCCTTCATGAAGGGCAGTACCGGTTCCTCGGCATCTTCGAGATAGCCCGAATCGTAGCCCATCACCGCGAGCGGCACCTTGAAGGTGGAGGCGGGCGTCACGCGGGTCGCGCAGTCGCCCTTTTCCAGAAAGATCTCGTCGCTTCCCGCATCGGCGACGATGGTACAAATAATGCGGGCTTGCGCCGGCACGCTCATGCCCGCAGCCAGCAGGGCGCCGGCCGCGAAAAGACGGATGTCCATCACGTTTTCCTCGAATTTTGAATGGCTTGCGCATTCTGGATAGCAATGCTTTGATGGTCTGGCAAAAGATCAATACTGGTCTCAGCCATGAGGAAAACTGGGGCATTGCCATGGTTCGGCCATATCTGCCGCTGAATGCGTTTCGCGCTTTCGAAGCCTCCGCCCGGCACCTGAGTTTTACGCGCGCGGCGATCGAGCTGAACGTCACGCAGGCGGCCGTCAGCCATCAGGTGAAGAGCCTGGAGGACCAGCTGGGCGTCGTGCTGTTCAAGCGCCTGCCGCGCGGGCTGATGATCACGGCGGAGGGCGAAAGCCTGCTGCCGGTGCTTCGCGACAGTTTCGACCGCATGGCTGACGTGGTGGAGCGCTTTCGCGGCGGGCATGTGCGGGAAATCCTGACGATCGGCGCCGTCGGCACCTTTGCGGTCGGCTGGCTGTTGCCGCGGCTGGCGAGTTTTCGCGAGCGCCACCCTTTTGTCGAAGTGCGGCTTTCCACCAACAACAACCGCGTGGACCTCGCCGCCGAGGGCCTCGATTTCGCTATCCGCTTCGGCGCCGGCGCCTGGCATGGCACGGATGCGGTCCGCCTGTTCGATGCGCCGCTCTCGGTGCTCGCCATCCCCACCGTGGCGCGCGACCTGAAGGAGCCCGCAGACCTGCTCGGCATGACGCTGCTGCGCTCCTACCGCCGCGACGAGTGGACGCGCTGGTTCGAGGCCGCCGGCCTGCCGCGCACGCCGCCGCCGCAGAACGCCATCGTCTTCGACACCTCGCTCGCCATGATGGAGGTGGTGCTGCAAGGGGCGGGCGTCGGCCTCGCGCCGCCGCTGATGTTCTCGCGGCTGCTGGGGGCGGGGGCCGTCGTGCAGCCGTTCAAGACCAGCGTGACGCTCGGCAGCTATTGGCTGACCCGACTGCAGTCGCGCAGCGTCAGCCCCGCCATGTCCGCCTTCGCGGCCTGGCTGGAACAGGCGGTGGCGGAGGAAGGGCTGGACTGAATGTCGATTGGTCCTATGCCAGCCCCGGCATGACCAGCACCTTCACCTCGCCCGGCCGTGGCGGGTTGGTCACCGCATCCGGCAGTTCATCAAGGCCGATGCGGCGGGAGACCAGGCGATCGACCTTGATCGTGCCGGCGGCGATGAGAGCGGCGGCGCGGCCGTGCGTGAAGGGATTGACGAAGGAGGTGAGGATTTTCACCTCGCGGAAGAGCAGGTCGAAGGGCTCGAAGGCCACGGTTTCCCCCTGCGGCATCACGCCGAGAATGACCAAAGTGCCGCCATTGCGCGCCAGTCTTGGCGCCTGCTCTACCGTTTCGGCCACGCCGGCGCATTCGATGACCACGTCCGCCCCGCCCGGCAGCAGGCCGGCCTTCCCGGCGATGCCCTGGATGACGTCACGGGCGGTGGGGTCGAAGGACCCGGTCGCGCCGATCTCCTCGGCGAGCGTTCGGCGCATGGCCTGGCGGGTAACGAGGATGACGGAGGCGGCACCGGCAAGGCGGGCGAGCTGCACCACCAGCATGCCGATCACCCCGCCGCCGAGCACCACGACGGAACTGCCGGGCTCTATGCCCGCCATGTCGATGCCGTGTAGGCAGCAGGCGAGCGGCTCGCAGAAAGCGCCGTGTTCCGGCGGCAGCGAGAGCGGCAGTTCATAGGCCTGCTTCTGCGGCACCAGAACATATTCGGCAAAACCACCGTCGCGGTGAATGCCGATCGCCTGCAGGTTTTCGCAGAGGTTGACGCGGCCGCGCTGGCATTGCGCGCAGCGGCCGCAATGGATGTTCGGATCGCCGGTGATGCGCATGCCGGGGCGAAAATGGATGACGGCATCGCCGACCGCCTCGACGATGCCGGAAAATTCATGGCCGAGCGTCACCGGCGGCTTGCAGGGGAATTCGCCGTGAAAGAGGTGGCGGTCCGTGCCGCAGATGCCGGCCGCCTCGATGCGCACGAGCAGGTCGTCCGGGCCGGGCACCGGCTTTTCCACCTCGCGCACGAAAAATCCGCCGATCGCCTCAAGCCGCGCCGCCTTCATGCCGTCCTCCCGTTTTCCTCGGGCGGAATAGGAGCGGGAACGGCAGGCGCGGTCAAGTCAGGTTGCGGCGACGCTCCAGTTCGGCATCGGTCGGCGTGTCGAACTCGAAGGAGCCGGTGGTGACCTCGCCGGCGCGGGCATATTTGCTGATGACGACGCCGGTATCGCTGGTGCGCGAATCGACGAGCGTCAGCGCGCGCGGGAAGGCGGTGTCGCCGAACAGCCGCTTGCCCTTGCCCAGGATGACCGGGAAGGTGAAGACGTTGATCTCGTCGACGAGGTCGTTTTCGAACAGCGCCTTCAGGAATTCCGTCGAGCCCTGCGTCAGCAGGTCCGGTCCATCCTCGTTCTTCAGCGCCTTCACGGCGGCGATCGCGTCTGCGCCGAGAACGTGGCTGTTCTGCCAGGTGGCCCTGAAGGCCGGGTTTCGGGTCGCGACATATTTATTGATGCGGTCGAAGAGCGGGCCGATCGGGTCATCCTTCTCGACATAGGGCCAATGGGCGGCGAAGATGTCGTAGGTCTTGCGGCCGAGCAGCAAGTCGAAGGGTTTTGCAAACATCTCGCCGACCGCAGCACCGCCCTTCTCGTCGAAAAGCGGGGCCACCCAGCCGCCGAACTTGAAGCCGCCGATCGGGTCCTCCAGCGGCCCGCCCGGCGCCTGCATGACGCCGTCGAGGCTGACGAATGCGCCGACTTTGATCTTTCTCATGGGTCTTCTCCTCGCGTGATCGCTTGACTGATATCTAGAGACGTGCGGCGAAAGGGCGATCCGACACGGGGCTGAAAAATGATTAGCCGCGGCCCCAGCGGGCGCGCACCGCCTCGGCGCGGCTGCGGCTCACCGGTATTTCCCGCCCGTCCTTGAGCAGGATCGTCAGCCGGCCATCGCCGCGCTGAAGTTTTTCGACATGGGCGTCGGCGACGAAATGCGAGCGATGCACCGAGAGGCCGGGCGTGGGGCCGAGTTCTTCCAGCGCATCGGAAAAGCGCAGCAGGATCAGTTCCCGGCCGCGGCTCGTCGTCACCTCGGTATAGTGGTCGGCGACGGTGAGATGCAGGATCGCGCCGCGATTTTCCGGCTTCAGCCGGCGCAGCAGCGGGACCTCGGCCCGTTCCTCCCGGGCGGGCGCCGGAGACAATGCCTGCGCCTGCTTGCTGCTCATCGTCATGAAGGTCAGGCTGCAGAACAGGGCGGAGAGCAGGAGGCCGGTCGCGATGCTTTCGGCGAGGACCGAACGAGTGATCGTGCCGCCGAAGGTCAGCAGGCTGATCGCTTCCGTCGCGAGCCCGACGGGCACGCCGGCTAGCAGCGTGCCGAGCGCCATGCGGCCGAAAAGGCTCCGGATTCTGTGCGCAAACAGTGTGTTGACGACGACGATGGTGACGATGGCGATGCCCCAAGCGACGGCGTGCAGCACGAGCCAGAAGCCGAGGCGCGGCACGGCGGCAAGCCGCTGCGACGTGCCATAGGGGCCGGTCACCCAGAAAATCAGAACGACGGCGCCGAAGGTCGCCCAGAAGCGGGGCGAGCGCAGGAAGACCTGCAGTTCACGAAGCGCGGATTGCAGGAAGGGGCGTTCCACGAAGTTTTCCGTCCATTCGGGCCAAAGCGTTTGAGGCGAACCGATCAATGTCTGAAGACCGGAGCGATTTCAACCGCATCCGGAGCCCGCCATGACCTTCGAGCCGCTTCTCAGTGCCCCTTTCGCTGTCCAGTTCCATGTGGCGACCGTGCTGCCGGCGGCCGTGCTCGGCGCCGTCCTGCTCGCCCGGCCGAAGGGCACGCCGGCCCATCGTCTCCTTGGAAAAATCTGGTTGTTGCTGATGGTTGCGACGAGTTTTTCGACCTTCTTCATCCACGACTTGAAAGTGGTCGGCGACTTCAGCCCGATCCATCTGCTCTCCGTCTACGTCATCGTCGGCAGCGTGCCGGCGATCCGCGCTGCGCGCCGCCGCGATATCCGCGCGCACCGTGCGCATGTCGCGGGCATGTATTTCGGCGGCATCGTCGTGGCGGGGCTTTTCACGCTGGTGCCGCACCGCGTGATGGGCGCGATGATCTTCGATGGCGCCTCCGGTCTGGCAAGCGGGCTGGCGGCCGCCATCGTCAGCGTGCTGCTCGTCGCGGCGGGCGGACTGGCCGTTCGCGAGGCCGGTTGGCTCGATCGCCTGCCGGCGGTTTTCCGGCGGCGCTGACGGCTGCTTTTCATTTTGCAAGGCGCCCGCCAGGCCCTATAAGCTGGTGCTGAGGAACGAATTCACCTTGTGGGCGTTCGTCGGCAATCAATTCGGGGAAATGCGCCATGGAATGGAAAGGTCGCCGTCAGTCGAGCAATGTCGAGGACCAGCGCGGGGCCGGGGGCGGCCCTTCGCTCGGCCGCGGCAATGGCGGGTTTCGTATTCCGATGGGCGGCGGACGTCGCGCCGGCGGCGGCATGAGCATCGGCACGATCATCTTCCTCGTCGTCATCTACTTCATCTTCAAGGCGATGGGGATCGACCTGTTGCAGGTGATGGGCGAGGGCGGCGGGCAGGTCAGCGTGCCGGGCTTCGAGCAGACCGAAAGCGCCAGCCAGCGCTCCTCGCCGCAGGAAGAGGAACGCAAGGCCTTCATGGCAACGGTGCTCGCCGAGACCGAAGACACCTGGAACGGCATCTTCCAGACGGCCGGCGAACGCTACGAGGAGCCCAAGATGGTGCTCTTCTCGGGCTCCGTTCAGTCCGCCTGCGGCTTTGCCTCGGCGGCGTCCGGCCCGTTCTATTGCCCGGGCGACCGCAAGCTCTATCTCGACATGAGCTTCTTCGACGAACTCGCCAACAAGTTCGACGCGTCGGGCGATTTCGCGCAGGCCTATGTCGTCGCCCACGAGGTCGGCCACCATGTGCAGAACCTCACCGGCGTGCTGCCGCGCTTCAACCAGCAGCGCCAGCGCATGAGCGAGGTCGAGGCCAACCAGATGTCGATCCGCGTCGAGCTGCAGGCCGATTGCTACGCCGGCATCTGGGGCAAATATACCGAGCAGAAGGGTCTTCTGGAGCGCGGCGACCTGGAGGAGGCGCTGAACGCCGCAACCCAGATCGGCGACGACACGCTGCAGAAGCGCACGCAGGGTTACGTCGTGCCGGAAAGCTTCAACCACGGCACATCCGAGCAGCGCCGCCGCTGGTTCAAGCGCGGCTTCGATACCGGCCGGGTCGATGCCTGCGATACGTTCAAGGGCGATGTGTAAATGAGGGACGCGCCGGCGGCACTGCCGCCGTCGGCGACCTTCAGGTCTTCCTCGACGATCGAGGCATATTTGCCGGAATGGGTGAGCGCAACCGCCAGCGCCACGACGAGCGTCGGCACGGCGATCGCGAGATTGCCACGCAGCTGCCAGAAGAACGGCCGGTGCACGACCTTTACCCACAGCAGGAAGGCCACCGGAATGCCGGCGAAGGCCAGCATGTGAAAGGCGAAGCGCAGCGGCTGGAAGGGAGCACCTTCGCCCTGCTCCGTGGCGCGAAACACGCCGTCATCGTCCATGAACCAGGCGGCGGCCGCGGCGATGAGCAGCAGCAGGATGAAGAGCGGCTTCATCACGTTTTTCCATGAGAAGATGACGCAGGCGGCGATGAACAGGCAGAAGAAGCCGCCCGTCACCAGCACCAGCGTGTCCGGCCGCGCACCGAGCAGCGCCCAGGTCTCCATCCAGAAATCGCGGCTGGTGATCAGGAAGAGATAGAGGCCGGTCGCAAGGCTGACGGTCAGGCTCGCGAAGCTGGGTCTGGCGGAAAGTTGGCTCGGGGCAGAGCGGGTCGACATTGCCGGTCCTCAAGAACTGATGCGCAGGCACACATCTCGGCGCGCACCGTTACCGGCGCATGACAATCCGTGTGTATCCGCGCATTTCTCTCACGAGGAACCTGACAGGTCGCTGACGACGGGCCGCGCAACGCGGCCCGTCGTCAGGCGGATCAGGCGCGCTTTTCGCTGTCCATATGGGCGAGCTGCGCGGCGGGGTAACGCTCGCCGGCCGCCGCATCCTTCGGCATGGCGGCTTCGATGGCCGCAAGATCGGCCTCGCTCAGCGAGACCGCCTGCGCGCCCAGCGCTTCCGCCAGCCGGTCGCGGCGGCGGGCGCCGATGAGGGGGACGATATCCGCACCCTTCGCGGCGACCCAGGCGATGGCGAGCTGGGCGACGCTCGCACCCTTCTCCTCGGCGACGCGGCGCAGCGCCTCGACGAGGGCGAGGTTCTGCTCGACATTGCCCTCCTGGAAGCGCGGGCTGATGCTGCGGAAGTCACCACCGGCAGTCGCGCCCTTCTGCCAATGGCCGCTGATCAGGCCGCGCGACAGCACGCCATAGGCGGTGATCGGGATGCCGAGCTCCCGGCAAGTCGGCAGGATGTCCTCCTCGATGCCGCGCGAGATCAGCGAATATTCGATCTGCAAATCCGCGATCGGGTGAACGGCGGCGGCGCGGCGGATGGTTTCCGACCCCACTTCCGACAGCCCGATATGGCGGATGTATCCGGCCTTCACGAGGTCGGCGAGCGCGCCGATGGTCTCCTCGATCGGCACGACCGGGTCGAGGCGGGAGGGGCGGTAGATGTCGATATGGTCGGTGCCGAGCCGTTGCAGCGAATAGGCGAGGAAGTTCCGGATTGCCGCCGGGCGCGAATCGTAGCCGCTCCACGCCCCGTCCGGCCCGCGCAGCGCCCCGAACTTCACGCTGATCACCACGTCCTCGCGCCGGCGGTCCCTGAGCGCTTCGGCGATCAGCATCTCGTTGTGGCCCATGCCGTAGAAATCGCCGGTATCGAGCAGGTTGATGCCGGCGTCGAGGGCGGCGTGGATGGTGGCGATGCTTTCGGCCCGGTCGGCCGGGCCATACATGCCGGACATGCCCATGCAGCCGAGCCCGATGGTGGAAACGGCGGGGCCGGTCTTGCCGAGGTGGGTGGTCTTCATGGCGTCTCTCCTGTGATCTGCCGTTCGGTCGACAGTCTTTTACCGCGCTGGCCTTTGTGCGATAATCCGTCCTCTCCTGAACAGCTTGTGCGGTTTTCCAAACAATGAGCCAGATCCCCCTTGCCGATCTCGATGCCTTCGTGGCCATCGCCCGGGTGAAGAGTTTTCGCGCGGCCGCCAAGCTCCGAGGCGTTTCCGCCTCGGCGCTGTCGGAGGCGATGCGGCGGCTGGAAGGGCGGCTGGACCTGCGCCTGTTCAACCGCACGACGCGCAGCGTGACGCTGACGGATGCCGGCGAGCGCCTGCTGGAGCGCCTGGCGCCGGCGCTTGCCGAAGTCGAGGCGGCGATCGATGGCGTCAACAGCCTGCGCAACCGCCCGGTCGGCCGGCTGCGGCTCAACGTGCCGGGCGTCGTCGCCCGCTTCGTGCTGCCGCCGATCGCGACGCCCTTCCTCCAGGCCTATCCCGGCATCACGCTTGAGGTCGCCTCCAACGACGCTTTGGTCGACGTGCTCGCGGAAGGTTTCGACGCCGGCATCCGCTACGAGGAGGCGCTGCACCAGGACATGATCGCCGTGCCGATCGGCCCGCGCCGCCAGCGTTTCGTCGTCGCGGCCGCGCCATCCTACATCGCCGAGCACGGCGCGCCGGACCATCCGCGCGACCTGATGCAGCATCGCTGCATCCTGCACCGCTTCGCCAACGGCCGCGTGCTGCCCTGGGCCTTCGAGCGCGGCGAGGAGAAGATGTCCCTGATGCCGCCCGCCTGCCTCATCTCCGGATTGAACGAGGTGGAGTTGCACGCCGCCACGGCCGGCCTCGGCCTCGTCTGCACCTTCGAGGAGTTCCTCGCGCCGGCGCTTGCCACCGGCGCGCTCCGGATCGTCATGCCGGACTGGATCCAGACCTTTTCCGGCCCCTTCCTCTACTATCCGAGCCGCATCTTGATGCCGGCGCCGCTGCGCGCCTTCGTCGATTTCGTGAAGGCCAATCCCTGGCCCGAATGAGGCGAAGCATCAGTGTGCCACATCCGCATCATCAAAAATTTTGCGATGTTCACGGATTGTTTCGCAGGAAAAAGTGAAATACAACTCCCCGCCTGACGTTTTGCCCGCCGCGATGGGCGCCGATCATTCCAGAGGTGACACCATGATCGATGCCAGGTCTACCCGGCGGGGGCTCTTTCTCGTCTTCATGATCATGTTTCTCGACGTGATCGGCATCGCCATCATCATGCCGGTGCTGCCGACCTATCTGCGCGAACTGACCGGTGACAACATCAGCCAGGCGGCGATCGACGGCGGCTGGCTGCTGCTCGTCTACGCCGGCATGCAGTTCCTGTTCGCGCCCTTCATCGGCAACCTGTCGGATCGGTTCGGCCGGCGGCCGGTGCTGCTCGCCTGTATCCTCACCTTCGCCATCGACAACCTCATCTGCGCGCTCGCCACCAGCTACTGGATGCTCTTCATCGGCCGCGTGCTGGCCGGCATCAGCGGCGCGAGCTTCGGCACCGCCGCCGCCTATATCGCCGACGTCTCCACCGACGAGACGCGCGCGAAAAATTTCGGACTGATGGGCATCGCCTTCGGCACGGGCTTCGCGCTCGGCCCGGTCATCGGCGGCCTGCTCGGCGAATTCGGGCCGCGCATTCCTTTCTATGGCGCGGCGGCGCTCGCCTTCCTCAATTTCGTCGCGGCCTGGGTCCTGCTGCCGGAAAGCCTGGAGCCCGCCAACCGCCGCCGCTTCGAGTTTTCCCGCGCCAATCCGCTCGGCGCGCTGTTGCAGATGCGGCAATATCCGGGCGTGCTGTGGGTCGGGCTCGTCTTCTTCTGTTACTGGCTGGCGCATGCCGTCTATCCCTCCGTCTGGCCCTTCGTCGCGGCGCTGCGTTATGGCTGGAGCGAAGGGCAGATCGGGCTGTCGCTCGGCGTTTTCGGCATCGGCGGGGCGGTCGTCATGGCCTTCGTGCTGCCGCGCGTCGTGCCGCGGCTCGGCGAATATCGCACCGCGATCGTCGGCCTCGCCTTCGCCGCACTCGGCCTCTCCGGCTATGCCGCAGCCTGGCAGGGCTGGATGGTCTATGCGGTGATCGCGCTGACGGCGCTGGAAAGCCTTGCCGACCCGCCGCTGCGCTCGATCGCATCGGTGCGCGTGCCGCCATCGGCCCAGGGCGAGTTGCAGGGCGCGCTCACCAGCGTCTCCAGTATCACGACGATCATCGGACCGCTCATCTTCACGCAGGTGTTCAGCCACTTCACGGGGCCGGCGGCGCCGGTGGTCTTTGCCGGTGCGCCCTATGCGCTGGCGGCGGTGATCCTTTTCATCGGCCTCGTGATTTTCATCGTGAAGCTGCGCGGCGCCGATGCGGGGCCAAGCGAGACTCTGGCCGCGCAATCGCCCTGAAGCGCTTTCAACCGTGACGTTTTGACGAAATTTTCGCGCAAAACCTGCGCGAGAAACCCGATTCAGCGCATTTTTGATGAAAAGATCACAGCTACTTGATTGATCGCGGCGGGACTTTGTGATCCGAAGCGTCACGAAAGTGAGAATTATGATGCACATGGCCACGCAGCGCGCGGACAATAGCTGGGGCGCCCATTTCCGGGCGACCTTCACCCTTGGCGTGCCGTTGATCGGCGCGCAGCTCGCCCAGCTCGGCATTCACACGACGGACGTGGTCATCCTCGGCCGCCTGGGGGCTGCGCATCTGGCGGCGATCGTGCTGGCGAGCCAGTTCTTCTTCACCATCTTCATCCTTGGTTCCGGCTTCGCCAATGCCGTGATGCCCATGGTGGCGCAGGCCTATGGCCGGGGCGACGCCGTCTCCGTGCGCCGCTCGGTGCGCATGGGCATGTGGGTGGTGCTGATCTATGCGGCGCTGATGATCCCGGTCTTCTACAATGTCGAGGGCATCCTGCTCTATGCCGGCCAGAAGCCGGAGGTGGCGGCGCTCGCCGGCAGCTACCTGAAGATCGCGCAATGGGGCATGGCGCCGGCGCTGCTCTTCATGACGCTGCGCGGCCTCGTCAGCGCGCATGGCCGGGCGGGCGTCGTGCTCTATGTCACGATCGTCATCCTGTCGGTCAACGCGTTCTTCGCCTATGCGCTGGTGCTCGGCCATTTCGGCTTTCCCGCACTCGGCATCGAAGGGGCGGCGATCGTTTCCGTCGGCGTCAATGTGCTGAGCTTCGTGCTGCTCACCGCCTATATCCAGCTTCGGCCGGAGCTGCGGCGCTACGAGCTCTTCGTGCGCTTCTGGCGGCCGGACTGGCCCGCCTTCCGCGAGGTCGTGCAGCTCGGCCTGCCGATCGGCTTCACCATGCTTGCCGAAGTGACCCTCTTCACCGGCGCCTCGCTGCTGATGGGCAATATCGGAACGCTGGAACTGGCAGCCCACGGCATCGCGCTCCAGCTCGCCTCGATCGCCTTCATGATCCCGCTCGGCCTGGCGCAGGCCGGCACGGTGCGTGTCGGCGTGGCGCATGGCCGGGGTGATCGCCTCGGCGTGGTCCGGGCCTCCTGGACGGTGCTGGCCGTTGCGGCGGCCATTGCGGTTGCCGGCGGCATCCTCTTCGCCCTCGCGCCCACCACGCTCGCCTCGATCTTCCTCGACACGGCGGGTAAGGATTCGGCCGCCGTTCTGGCGATTGCCGGTCCTTTCGTGGTGATCGCCGGCATTTTCCAGCTCGTCGACGGTCTCCAGGCGATTGCTGCCGGCCTGCTGCGCGGGCTGAAGGACACGCGCATCCCGATGATCCTGGCGCTGATCTCCTATTGGCCGATCGGCTTCCTTTGCGCCTGGTTCTTCGCCTTCCCGGCCGGTTTCGGCGGCGTCGGCGTCTGGTTCGGCTTCGTCAGCGGCCTTGCCGCCGCCGCCATCCTGCTCAACTGGCGCTTTTATCGCCTGGTGACCCAGGGCGCGGCCCGACCCGCCTGAATCAAAAAGGCCCCGGACGCGACGTCCGGGGCCTTTTGTTTTGCGGAAGGTGAAGCTTACGCCCGTTCCGGAATGGCCTCTTCGCCCTTCTTCTCGCGCACCAGGTTGATGAAGCGGCGGAAGAGGTAGTGGCTGTCCTGCGGGCCGGGCGAGGCCTCGGGATGGTGCTGCACGGAGAAGACCGGCTTGCCGACGAGGCGCAGGCCGCAGTTCGAACCGTCGAACAGCGAGACGTGGGTTTCTTCCACGCCTTCCGGCAGCGAGGCCGAGGCGACGGCAAAACCGTGGTTCATCGAGACGATCTCGACCTTGCCGGTCGTGTGGTCCTTCACCGGATGGTTGGCGCCGTGGTGGCCCTGATGCATCTTTTCGGTCGTGGCGCCGACGGCAAGGCCGAGCATCTGGTGGCCGAGGCAGATGCCGAAGACCGGAATGCCCGTCTCGATCAGCGTCCTGATGACCGGCACGGCATATTCGCCGGTCGCCGCCGGGTCGCCCGGGCCGTTCGACAGGAAGATGCCGTCCGGCTTCTGCGCCAGCACTTCGTCCGCGGTGGAGGTTGCCGGCATGACGGTGACCTTGCAGCCGAGACCGGCGAAGAGGCGCAGGATGTTGCGCTTCACGCCGTAGTCGAGTGCCACGATGTGGTATTTCACGTCCGCGTCCGCGAGGTCCGCGTAGCCTTCGTTCCACACCCAGGGCTCCTGGCTCCAGCGCGAGGACTGGCCGGAGGAGGCGACCTTGGCGAGGTCGAGGCCGACGAGGCCGCTCCAGGCCCTGGCTTCCGCCTTCAGCGTCTCGATGTCGAAGACGCCGTTCGGGTCATGCGCGATGACCGCGTTCGGTGCGCCATTCTCGCGGATCCAGGCGGTCAGCGCCCGCGTGTCGATGCCCGAGAGGCCGATGATGCCGCGGGCCTTCAGCCAGCCATCGAGATGTTTTGCAGAGCGGTAGCTCGAAGGGTCGGTGATGTCGGCCTTGAAGATCGTGCCGACGGCGCCGTGGCGGGCGGCCGGTGTCAGGTCTTCGATGTCCTCGTCATTGGCGCCGATATTGCCGATATGCGGGAAGGTGAAGGTGACGATCTGGCCGAGATAGGAGGGGTCGGTCAGGATTTCCTGGTAGCCCGTCAGCGCCGTGTTGAAGCAGACTTCGGCGGTCACCTTGCCGGTGGCGCCGATGCCCTTGCCTTCGATCACCGTGCCGTCGGCGAGGACGAGCAGGGCGGTCGGCTTGTCGGTGGTCCATGCGGGGGTCGAGGTCATGAGTATCCCGTTTCCGGTGCCGGGCGTAAGGCTTGAAAGCCGGGCGGCCGCGCACCATTTATCTCGCAGGCAAGGGCGCGCGGAAACCCGCGTTGGTTCGCCCTGATTGCCAAATTTCGTGCAGGTGCCGGAAAATAGACAAAGCGGATGACGGGGTCAACCGCCGCCTGTGGATTGCGTGGAATTATAAAGCGTTGAAATTCAAACGCTTATGTAATCCGTTTGCCCGCGGCCCCTTTGCCGGTCTATGAGCATGCACGAGAAAGCACTATCGAAGACCGCTCGCGCATCCGGCGCCGGGCGGCTTCCTATGGAGAAAATGATGCGCGAGCAATTCGCAAATGCGCTGAAGGATGCGCTGAAGGCCAAGGATTCCTGCCGCGTTTCGACGCTCAGGTTGATTCAGGCAACGATCAAGGATCGCGATATCGCCAATCGCGGCGTGGGCAAGGGCCCGGTCGCCGACGACGAGATCATGCAGATCCTCGCCAAGATGATCAAGCAGCGCGAGGAATCCGCCAAGATCTTCGGCGAAAACGGCCGCCCGGAGCTTGCCGCCCAGGAGCGCCAGGAAATCGTCGTGATCGAAAGCTTCATGCCGGCGCAGATTCCGGAAGAGAAGATGAAGGAACTCTGTGCCTCGCTGGTCAGTGAAACCGGCGCGCACGGCCTGCGCGACATGGGCAAGTGCATGAATGCGCTGAAAGAGCGCTATCCGGGCCAGATGGACTTCGCCAAAGCCTCCGGCGTGGTGAAGGAACTGCTGAAATAATCCGGCAGCGACCGGGTCTACAGGCAAGGGCGGCGTCAGCCGCCCTTTTTGTTGGCAGGGGTTTCGTGCCGCGGCACGATGCCAGCGCTCTTGACGGGAACCAAAAACGCCGCGCACAGTTAAACACCGCGAAACAGGAGCCTGACGATGCGTGCGCGCATCGGCCCGCCCCGGCGAAGTGCATGCTGTGCCGCCGGTTTTGTTCATGCGTAAACGTCCCGGTGGCCGTTCTCGTTAACGGAGACCGAGCCGATGCGCGTGACCTTTCTTCTTTTCCCCTTTGGCATGTTCGCCCTTGCCGGCCCCGCCCTTGCGCATGACGCGGCGAGCGGCTGGCAATACGAGCAGTTCTGCTGCAACGGCAACAGCCACAATGGCGACTGCCAGATGATCCCGGCGACGACCGTGCGCATCATCAAGGGCGGCTACCAGGTGACGCTCGCGCCCGGCGACCACCGGCTTGCCACGCGCGCCCATATCTTCCGCCTGCCGCAGGATACGACCCGCCACTCGCCGGATGGCGAATATCATCTCTGCCTCTACCCGACCGAGGACACGCCGCGCTGTTTCTACGCGCCGGACATGGGCTTTTGACGGGCAGCCTGTGAATTGCTGTGGGCAGCCGAGTAGTGCTGGCGATAGCTCCCCCGCATGGTTATATGGAGCCTGATCGAGGTATCCATGCGCTTTTCCAACGCCTTCCTAGACGAGATCCGCGACCGCGTCTCCATTTCCGACGTGATCGGCAAGCGCGTGACCTGGGATCGCCGCAAGACCAATGTGTCGCGCGGCGACTATTGGGCCTGCTGCCCGTTCCACGGCGAAAAGTCGCCGAGCTTCCACTGCGAGGACCGCAAGGGTCGCTACCATTGTTTCGGCTGCGGCGTCTCCGGCGACCATTTCCGCTTTCTCACCGATCTCGACGGGCTGTCTTTTCCGGAGGCCGTGCAGCAGATCGCCGACCTGGCGGGTGTGGCCATGCCCCAGCCGGACCGCGAGGCGGAGCAGCGGGAGAAGGAGCGCACCGGCCTCGTCGAGGTCATGGAAATGGCGGCGCGCTTCTTCGAGGACCAGCTCCAGACGCCAGCGGGCGCCAAGGCGCGCGCCTATCTGCGCGACCGCGGGCTGACGGGCCGCACCATCGAGACCTTCCGCCTCGGCTACGCGCCGGAAAGCCGCAATGCTCTCAAGGAATTCCTGGCCGGCAAGGGCGTGCCGAAGGAATCGATCGAGGCCTGCGGCCTCGTCGTGCACGGGCCGGATCGCCCGGTTTCCTACGACCGGTTCCGCGACCGCATCATGTTCCCCATCCTCTCCGTGCGCGAAAAGGTCATCGCCTTCGGCGGCCGCGCCATGTCGCCAGATGCCCAAGCGAAATACCTCAACTCCAACGAGACCGAGCTCTTTCACAAGGGCAGCGTGCTCTATAATCACGCCCGCGCCCGGAAGGGTGCTCAAGGGGTTGACGGCGCCGGCACGATCATCGCCGTCGAAGGCTATATGGACGTGATTGCGCTTTACCAGGCGGGCATCGAGAATGCCGTGGCGCCGCTCGGCACGGCGCTCACCGAAAACCAGCTCGACCTGCTTTGGAAGATGACGCCGGAACCGGTGCTGTGCTTCGATGGCGATGGTGCCGGCATCCGCGCGGCAAACCGTGCCGCCGAGCTCGCGCTGCCTTTCATCAAGCCGGAACGCACCATACGCTTCGCGCTGCTGCCGGATGGCAAGGACCCGGACGACCTGGTGCGCAACGAGGGCCGCGCGCCCTTCGACAAGGTGATGGCGGCCGCGCGCCCGCTCGCCGAGATGATCTGGAACCGGGAAGTGCAAGGCGCCTCCTTCGACACGCCGGAAAGCCGCGCGGCGCTCGAAGCGCGCCTGCGCCAGGTCACGGCCGCGATCGTCGACGAGGACGTGCGGCGCCATTACCAGCAGAACATGCGCGACCGGCTCAACGCCTTCTTCCGCCCCGCCCAGCAGCGGCAGGGTGGCGGCAACTTTTCCGGCAACCGGCAGGGCCGGGGCGGCCGCAATGCGCCGCAGGGCAATGCGGTCTCGTCTGGTATATCCGATCGGCTGGCGCGATCGTCGCTGGTGCGCGGCGCCGAAGGGTTGCCGCCCTTGCGCGAAAGCGTGCTGGCGCTCACCGTCGTCAACCATCCCGGCCTGTTCTTCAGCGATTACGACGAGATCGCCATCATCGAATACGAGCACCGCGACCTGCAGCGGCTCTGGTCGTCGCTGCTCGGCATAGCCGGCTCCGTCGGCGCACGGCTTGCGCGCGACCGGCTGATCGAGGAGCTGGAGACGGCGGGTTTCGATGGGCTGCTCAAGGGCCTCGACCAGCAGGTCCGCAACTCCCGCCTCTGGACCGCGACAGCGGAGGCCGCCCCCGAGGATGCCCGCGAAGGTTTTCTCCAGGCGCTCGCGCTGCACAAGCGCACCCGCGCGCTGCTCTGGCAGCGCCGCGAACTGGAGCGCGAACTCGCTGTCTCGACCGAAGAGGGCGACGGCGAACGCGTGCCGCAAATCCTGCGCGCCCTCCAGGAGGTGCAACTGGAGACGGTGCGCATGGAAAACCAGGAAGCCATCATCGAGGGTTTTGGCGTGCTGTCCGGCAGGGTGAAGGGGCCGGCGGGGAAATAGGAGTGCTCTTGCGACCCCGGTGGGATCAAGTCCTTCCTGTCGGAAGAATTCGCAGAGGACGGCGCCCAACAGGGCAAGTGTCGCGTCGATGCCCACCGTTTTTCTCCCCTCTTTCACTTTATTTGCAACTTAGCCTTGAAATAAGAACAAATCAAGAACATTGTGTGTGAAGGCAAAAGCTGGTGGTCGGGCGGTTGCCCATGGTGGTGCACTTGGCCAGAATGAAAGGAGGAAGGTGCCATTGATGACCCAGACCAAATCGTCCCGTTCTCTCTCCGCGCTGTTCGACGCGCCGTCGGCGCCGCTCGACGTGCTGAAGCGCGTCTACGGCTACGACGCCTTCCGCGGCAAGCAGCAGGCGGTGGTGGAACATGTGGCGGTGGGCGGCGATGCGGTCGTGCTGTTTCCGACGGGCGCGGGCAAATCGCTGTGCTTCCAGATCCCGGCACTGTGCCGCGAAGGTGTCGGCATCGTCATCTCTCCGCTGATCGCCTTGATGCGCGACCAGGTGGAGGCGTTGAAGCAGCTTGGCGTCAGCGCGGCGGCGCTCAATTCCTCGCTGACGCGCGACGAGTTCTTCGCCGTGCGCGATGCGATGCGCGCGGGCACGCTCGACCTGCTCTATGTCACGCCGGAGCGCATCGTCACGGAGGGGTTCGCCGAGCTGGTGGCCGATGCCCGCATCGCGCTCTTCGCCATCGACGAGGCGCATTGCGTCTCGCAATGGGGGCACGATTTCCGGCCGGAATACCGCACGCTCGGCATGCTCGGCGAGCGCTATCCCGGCGTGCCGCGCATCGCGCTGACGGCGACCGCCGACCCGCATACCCGCGGCGATATCATCGAGCGGCTCGGCTTGCAGGATGCCGAGGTTTTCACCACCAGCTTCGACCGGCCGAACATTTCCTACGAGATCGCCGAGCGCGACCAGGCGCGCCAGCAGCTATTGCGCTTCCTGGGGCGCCACCAGGGCGAGAGCGGCATCGTCTATTGCCTCTCGCGCGCCAAGGTGGAGGACACCGCCGAATGGCTGAACACGCAGGGCGTTCGCGCACTGCCCTATCATGCGGGCTTCGACCGCGCCGTGCGCGATGCCAATCAGGATGCCTTCCTGAAGGAGGAAAACCTCTGCCTTGTCGCGACCGTCGCCTTCGGCATGGGCATCGACAAGCCGGATGTGCGCTATGTCGCCCATCTCGACCTGCCGGGCTCGGTGGAGGCCTATTACCAGGAGACGGGACGTGCCGGTCGCGACGGCCTGCCGTCGGACGCCTGGATGGCCTATGGCATGGCCGACGTCGTGCAGCGCCGCAGGATGATCGACGAGGGCAATGCGGCCGACGAGATCAAACGCATCGAGCGCGCCAAGCTGATGGCGCTGCTCGCCATCTGCGAGACGTCCGGCTGCCGGCGCAAGGCGATCCTGGCGCATTTTGGCGAATCGCATGCCGGCCAGTGCGGCAATTGCGATACCTGCCGCAACCCGGTCGAGACCTGGGATGGCACCGAAGCCGCCATCAAGGCGCTTGCCGCCGTCTACCGCACCGGTGAGCGTTTTGGCGCGGCGCATGTCATCGACGTGCTGATGGGGTCGGTCAACGAGAAGACCGAGCGCTTCGGCCATACCGAAATGCCGGTCTTCGGCGCGGGCAAGGATATCGCGCCGCGCATATGGCAATCGATCTTCCGGCAGTTGCTGGCGTCCGGCATGATCAGTGTCGACCATGCCGCCTTCGGTGCGCTGAAGCTGGAGGAGGAGGCGCGCGCCGTCTTTCGCCGCGAGCGGGAAGTGTTTTTCCGCAAGGACCGGCCGCAGGCGGGCCGCAAAGGCAAGGCCGGCAACTCGCCCGCCGCCCGCGAGCGCTCCAACCTCGCCGGCTCGGAACGCGAGCTTTTCGAGCTTCTGCGCGCCGAGCGCCTCGCCATCGCCAAGGACCTCGACGTGCCGCCCTATGTCGTGTTCCCGGATACCACGCTGATCGCGCTCGCCAAGGAGCGGCCGCGTGACCGGGAGGAGCTTCTGGACATTCCTGGCATCGGCGTTTCCAAGCGCGACCGGTTCGGCGATGCCTTCCTGGCCGTCATAGAGGAATTTGCCGGCTAGTTTTTTATAAGCCTGTCGGAACGTTCGTGGCTCGTTCGTCCTTGCTGTAGTTCACCAAGGAGGACGTCACGATGAAAGTCACGCAGCATCTCTGGTTCGAAAAGGACATGGAGGCCGCCATCGGCCTCTATACGTCGCTGATCCCGGGCTCTTCGGTTCACTGGGTTTCGCCGCTGCTTGCGGAAACGCCGAGCGGCCCGCCGGGCAGCGTCAAGATCGCGAGCTTCACGCTGGGCGACCAGCGCTACATGGCGATCGAGGCCGGACCGCTCGATCCGTTCAACCACAGCTTTTCCATCATGGTCGAATGCGAGACGCAGGGCGATCTCGATCGGCTGTGGGATGCGCTGAGGGAGGGCGGTTCGGTGGAACAATGCGGCTGGCTGAAGGATCGCTGGGGCCTCTCCTGGCAGATCGCGCCGGCGCGGCTCGGCGAGTTGATGAGCGACCCGGACCAGGCGAAGGTCAAGCGCGTCACCGAGGCGATGCTGACGATGGTGAAACTGGACATTGCCGGCCTGGAGGCCGCCGCTGCGGCGCGTTGATGGACCGTTGTTCCGGCGTTGGCTGAGGGGCGCCTTTACATCCGGACCGTCATCCCGCCGTCCACCACCAGCACGTGGCCGTTGACGAAGGAGGCGGCGTCGCTGGCGAGGAACAGGGCGGCGCCGGCGATTTCGTCTGCGCGCGCCCAGCGCTGGACGGGGATGCGCTGGCGCACGAAGGGCATCAGATCCTCGTCGGCGGCGAGCACGGCGTTTGTTTCCGTGGCGAACCAGCCGGGCGCGATAGCGTTGCTGGTGATGCCGTGCGGGCCGTATTCGACAGCCATGCTGCGCATCAGGCCGGTCAGGCCGTGTTTTGCGGCCGGGTAGATGCCGTCGTTCGGCATGGCGACATGGCCGCCGATCGAGGTGATGGAGATGAGGCGGCCGTGGCTGTGGCGTTTCATCAGGGCGGCGGCGTCGCGGGCGAGGCTGGCGGCGGCGAGAAGATCGGTGCGGATCAGCTCGTCGATGGCCTCGTCGTCCATCTCGGAAAGCGGCCGGCGGTCGCGGGCGCCGACATTGTTGACGAGCACATCGAGCCGGCCGTGCGTGCGGTCGATCGTGGCGAGCGTGTCGCGCTGGGCGGCGCGGTCGGCGATGTCGAAGGCGCTCGCGGACGCGCTGCCGCCTGCTTCGGTGATCGCGGCTACGGCCGCCTCCAGCGTCGCCGCCGTCCGGCCCGTCAGCACGACATGGGCGCCGGCCTCGGCAAGCGCCTTGGCGATCTCGAAGCCGAGGCCGCGGGCGGCACCGGTGACCAGCGCCACGCGGCCCTTCTGGGAAAACCTGTCCAGTATCGTCATCGTCGCACCCATTTTTCCGGCCGCCACCGGACAGGCGCAGGCCGGTTCTGTCAATCCCTTCCGTCAATCCGGGCACGGCTTTGCCTGCCGGGAAAAAACGGCTATGTCCGGCAGGAAAAGGACTTTGCCATGGCCCAGAACATCTACGACCAGCCCGCCTTTTTCGAAGGCTACAGCAGCCTTCCGCGCTCGGTGCATGGGCTTGCGGGCGCGGCGGAATGGGGTTCCGTGCGCGCGCTGCTGCCCGATCTCAAGGGCCGTCGCATCGTCGATCTCGGCTGCGGCTTCGGCTGGTTCGCGCGGCATGCGGCGGCGGAGGGGGCGGAAAGCGTGCTCGGCCTCGACCTTTCGGAAAACATGATTGCGCGCGCCCGGGCGGAAACGGCCTCGCCGGCCGTGCGCTACGAGATCGCCGACCTCGACACGCTCGATCTACCGCAGGGCGCCTTCGATTTCGCCTATTCGTCGCTCGCCTTCCATTATGTCGCGGATTTCGACCGGCTGGTGCGCACGGTCCATGCCGCGCTCACACCGGGTGCGTCCTTCGTTTTCACCGTCGAACATCCGATCTACATGGCGCCATCGGCACCGGACTGGGCGGAGGTCGGCGGGCGGACGGTCTGGCCGGTCGATGGCTATCTGGTGGAAGGCCCGCGCACGACGGATTGGCTCGCCAAAGGCGTCGTCAAATATCACCGCACGCTCGGCACGACGCTGAATGCGCTGATCGCGGCCGGCTTCACGATCCGCCATGTCGAGGAGTGGCGGCCGAGTGCGGCGCAGCTTGCCGAGCATCCGGAATGGCAGGTGGAACTGAACCGGCCGATGTTCCTGCTGATCGCCTGCGAGCGCGGTTGAAAACAGCGAAAGGGCGACGAGAGCCCTTTACGCGGCTTGCGGCTGCGCTAGAACTATCCCCGTGGAAATCGCCGGCATCACGATCAAAAAGACAGCCCGCGTTCAATCGGAAGGGGAGCCAAGCGATGGGAAAACTGAAATTGCCGCTCGACGGCGCCTGCCGCTGCGGGCGCGTCAAGATCCGCATCAGCGCGCCGCCGCTCATCGCCATGGCCTGTCATTGCACCGGCTGCCAGCGCATGTCGGGCAGCGCCTATTCCCTGAGCGCGGCGATCCCGACGGAGGGTTTTGCCGTCGTCGAGGGCGAGCCGGTCATCGCCGGCGCCAACCCCGAAGCCGGCCATCATTTCTGCCCGGATTGCATGACATGGATGTTCACGCGGCCGCAGGGGCTCGATTTCTTCGTCAACGTGCGCCCGACCATGCTCGACGATGTGAGCTGGTACAGCCCGTTCGTCGAGACCTATGTGAGCGAAAAGCTCGCCTGGGCGACGACGCCCGCCAAGCACAGCTATGAAAAATTCCCCCCGATGGAGGATTTTCAGCCGCTGATGGCCGGTTATGCCGCGAGCATCGCCTGAGCCGCCCCCTTTCTCAAAGCCGTGAGTGCGTGCCCATGACCTCCGCCTTCATCGCCCATCTGCAATCCGAAATCGACGGCCTCAAGGCCGGCGGCCTCTACAAGGCCGAGCGCGTCATCACCTCCAAGCAGGCCGGTGAGATCACCGTGACCTCCGGCGAGCGCGTGCTGAATTTCTGCGCCAACAACTATCTCGGCCTCGCCGACAATGCGGAACTGGCGGAAGCCGGCAAGGCGGCGCTCGATCGCTATGGCTATGGCATGGCCTCGGTGCGCTTCATCTGCGGCACGCAGGAGGAGCACAAGCAGCTCGAAGCGCGCATCTCCGCCTTCCTCGGGCTCGAAGACACGATCCTTTATTCCTCCTGTTTCGATGCGAATGGCGGGCTGTTCGAGACGCTGCTCGGCGAGGAGGACGCCATCATTTCCGATGCGCTGAACCACGCCTCGATCATCGATGGCGTACGGCTCTCCAAGGCGAAGCGCTTCCGGTATGCCAATAATGACATGGTAGCGCTCGAAGAGGAGTTGAAGAAGGCGGAAGGCGCGCGCTTCAAGCTGATCGCCACCGATGGCGTCTTCTCGATGGACGGCATCATCGCCAATCTCGGCGGCGTCTGCGATCTCGCGGAAAAATACCGCGCGATGGTCATGGTGGACGACAGCCATGCGGTCGGCTTCGTCGGCAAACATGGCCGCGGCTCGGCGGAACATTGCGGCGTCGAGGGCCGCGTCGATATCATCACCGGCACGCTCGGCAAGGCGCTGGGCGGGGCTTCGGGCGGCTACACGTCGGGTAAGCGGGAAGTGGTTGAGTGGCTGCGCCAGCGCTCGCGGCCCTATCTGTTCTCCAACACGCTCGCCCCCGTCATCGCGAGCGCCTCGCTGAAGGTCTTCGACCTCATCGACAATGGCGATGCGCTGCGCCAGCGGCTTTATGCGAATGCGGATCTCTTTCGCAGCGAGATGACGAAGCTCGGCTTCACGCTTGCCGGCGAGGGGCATGCGATCATTCCGGTCATGCTGGGCGATGCGGCACTGGCACAGGACATGGCGTCGCGCATGCTGAAGAAGGGGGTCTATGTCATCGGCTTTTCCTTCCCGGTCGTGCCGCGCGGCCAGGCGCGCATCCGCACCCAGATGTCGGCGGCGCATAGCGAGGCGGATGTCCGCAAGGCGATCGCCGTCTTCGCCGAGGTCGGGCGCGAACTGGGTGTGATTTAAAGAATCCTCTGAATCCCTTGCGGAGATTTCGTCATGTCGAACATGATGCGTGCGCTGGTTAAAGCGAAACCTGAAGTCGGCCTCTGGATGGAGAATGTCCCGGTGCCGGAGGTCGGGCCGAACGACGTGCTGATCCGGGTCAAGAAATCGGCGATCTGCGGCACGGACGTGCATATCTGGAACTGGGACCATTGGGCGCAGAAGACCATTCCGGTGCCGATGGTCGTGGGCCATGAATTCGTCGGCGAGATCGCCGAGATCGGCTCCTCCGTCACGAAGTACCATGTCGGCGAGCGGGTCTCGGGCGAGGGGCACATCGTCTGCGGCAAGTGCCGCAACTGCCGCGCCGGCCGCGGGCACCTCTGCCACTATACCAAGGGCGTCGGCGTCAACCGCCCCGGTTCCTTCGGCGAATATGTCTGTATTCCGGAGCACAATGTCGTGCCGATCCCGGACGATGTTCCCGATGAGGTCGCCGCGATCTTCGATCCGTTCGGCAATGCCGTGCACACCGCGCTCTCCTTCGATCTGGTGGGCGAGGACGTGCTGGTGACCGGCGCGGGGCCGATCGGCATTATGGGTGCGATGGTCGCGAAACGCTCCGGCGCGCGAAAGGTCGTGATTACCGATATCAACCCTGTCCGGCTGGACCTCGCCCGCAAGGTCGGCATCGACTATGTCGTCGATGCCTCCAAGCAGGATCTCGCCGAGGTGATGACCGAGATCGGCATGACCGAGGGGTTCGACGTCGGCCTTGAAATGTCCGGCGCCCCGCCGGCCTTCCGCTCGATGATCGACACGATGAACAATGGCGGCAAGATCGCCATTCTCGGCATCGCGCCGGACGGCTTCGGCATCGACTGGAACAAGGTGATCTTCAAGATGCTGACGCTGAAGGGCATCTACGGCCGCGAGATGTTCGAGACCTGGTACAAGATGATCGCTTTCGTGCAGGGCGGGCTGGATCTTTCGCCGATCATCACCCACCGCATCGGGATCGACGAATTCCGCGACGGGTTCGAGGCGATGCGCTCGGGCAATTCCGGCAAGGTCGTCATGGACTGGCACTGAGCAGGCCGCGCGAACGCATGCAGCGGTGCGATATAAGAATCGGGAGGAGTTTTGGAAATGAAATACGAGGGAAGCTGTCATTGCGGCGCCATCGCCTTCGAGGTGGAGGGCGAATTCGATACGGGGCTCGACTGCAACTGTTCGCTGTGCCGCCGGCGCGGCGGCCTGCTCGCCTTCGTGCCGCGGGAAAGCCTGGTGCTGACGACGCCGGAGGAGAACGTCTCGACCTACCAGTTCAACCGCCACATGATCGAGCATCATTTCTGTGCCAAATGCGGCATTGCGCCCTATGGCGAGGGCAAGGACCCGAAGGGAAACGGCATGGCGGCGGTCAATCTGCGCTGCATTCCGGCGATCGATCTTGCGACACTGGCGATCACCAAGGTGGACGGAAAGTCGTTTTGAAACCCTGGCGTGCGAATCGCTGTCGTGAGACGCGTGGGGGCGCGGGGAATGCGGCTCTTGTCTTTTCGGGATTTGCGCCTACATGAAGGCTCAATCGCCCGGATCCGCCGACTTTCCTGTCCGCGAACCCGAATCGGAACCTTTTGCGGCTTTTTTGCCGGAAAAGCTTGACGTAACCGAAAATTCTGGGAATCACCATTGTTGGCGAGCAAGGAATGGGTACGGCGGATCGGGAAGTCATGTCAATTGTGTTGCCTTGGCAACATGTCCACAGTCCCGCGGGCCGGGATGTGGTTAATCGGGATTTAATTGTCAATCCGTTAGGTGAGGGATGCCGTGAGGCGATTGCGCATGCCGAAGGGCGATCGGCTGCGGAAACCCTGACCGCTTGAAAACTGGATGCTCAGGAAAGCGACGAAATAAATGGCGACAAAGGTCAAAGAGAACGAGGAAGTCGAAAACGAACGCGAAGGCGCATCCGACGGCCCACTTCTCGATCTTTCCGATGATGCAGTCAAGAAGATGATCAAGGCCGCCAAGAAGCGCGGCTATGTCACCATGGACGAGCTGAATTCGGTCCTGCCTTCCGAGGAAGTGACCTCGGAGCAGATCGAGGACACGATGGCCATGCTCTCCGACATGGGCATCAACGTCATCGAGGACGAGGACGCCGAAGAGGCGAGCCAGGGCGGCGACGACGAGTCGAGCGACGACGACAACGAGAGCGAAGGCGGCGAAATCGCTTCTTCGAGCGGGACCGCGCTTGCGACCGCCAAGAAGAAGGAGCCGACCGACCGCACGGACGACCCGGTGCGCATGTACCTGCGCGAAATGGGGTCCGTCGAGCTGTTGTCGCGCGAAGGCGAAATCGCCATCGCCAAGCGTATCGAAGCCGGCCGCGAGACGATGATCGCCGGCCTCTGTGAGAGCCCGCTGACGTTCCAGGCCATCATCATCTGGCGGGATGAACTCAACGAAGGCCAGACGCTGCTGCGCGAGATCATCGACCTCGAGACGACCTATTCGGGTCCCGAGGCGAAGGCTGCTCCCCAGTTCCAGAGCCCGGAAAAGATCGAGGCCGACCGCAAGGCGGCCGAAGAGAAGGAAAAGAACCGCCGCCCGCGCGCTGCCAACGACGACGACATCACCAATGTCGGCGGCGACGGCATGCCGCCGGAGGAGGAGGAAGAGGACGACGACGAGTCGAACCTCTCGCTCGCCGCCATGGAAGCGGAACTGCGCCCGCAGGTCATGGAAACGCTCGACACGATCGCCGAGACCTACAAGAAGCTGCGCAAGCTGCAGGACCAGCAGGTGGAAGCCCGCCTGCAGGCGACCGGCACGCTCTCGCCCGCCCAGGAGCGCCGCTACAAGGAGCTCAAGGACGAGCTGATCACCGCCGTAAAATCGCTTTCGCTGAACCAGAACCGCGTCGATTCGCTCGTCGAGCAGCTCTACGACATCAACAAGCGCCTCGTGCAGAACGAGGGCCGTTTGCTGCGTCTGGCCGAAAGCTACGGCGTCAAGCGCGATTCGTTCCTCGAACAGTATTCCGGCGCGGAACTCGATCCGAACTGGATGAAGTCGATCGCCAACCTGGCCGCCCGCGGTTGGAAGGAATTCGCGAAAAGCGAAAACACGACGATCCGCGACATCCGCCAGGAGATCCAGAACCTTGCCACCGAGACCGGCATTTCCATCTCGGAATTCCGCCGTATCGTGCACATGGTGCAGAAGGGCGAGCGCGAGGCGCGCATCGCCAAGAAGGAGATGGTGGAAGCCAACCTCCGCCTGGTGATCTCGATCGCCAAGAAGTACACGAACCGCGGCCTGCAGTTCCTCGATCTCATCCAGGAAGGCAATATCGGCCTGATGAAGGCGGTCGACAAGTTCGAGTATCGCCGCGGCTACAAGTTCTCCACCTACGCGACGTGGTGGATCCGGCAGGCGATCACCCGGTCTATCGCCGACCAGGCCCGCACGATCCGCATTCCCGTGCACATGATCGAGACGATCAACAAGATCGTGCGCACCTCGCGCCAGATGCTGCACGAGATCGGCCGCGAGCCGACGCCGGAAGAACTGGCCGAAAAGCTCGCCATGCCGCTCGAAAAGGTCCGCAAGGTCCTGAAGATCGCCAAGGAGCCGATCTCGCTCGAAACCCCGGTGGGTGACGAAGAGGATTCGCATCTCGGCGATTTCATCGAGGACAAGAACGCGCTGCTGCCGATCGACGCCGCCATCCAGGCGAACCTGCGCGAAACGACGACCCGCGTGCTGGCCTCGCTCACGCCGCGCGAAGAGCGCGTCCTGCGCATGCGCTTCGGCATCGGCATGAACACTGACCACACGCTCGAAGAAGTCGGCCAGCAGTTCTCGGTCACCCGCGAACGTATCCGCCAGATCGAAGCGAAGGCGCTGCGCAAGCTGAAGCACCCGAGCCGCTCCAGGAAGCTGCGCTCGTTCCTGGATAGCTAAGGCGATAGACAGACAAAGAAAGCCCCGTTACCCAAAAGGTCGCGGGGCTTTTTGTATCTAGGCCAGCTTTGTCGGATCGCCGAACTCGGCATTCAGCCGTATCGCTTCGCGCACGAGCCGGCTTGCACTTTCCGCATCGACGCTGTCACCCTCGACAAAAGTCATCGTCGCCATCTCGTATTTGCCGCCGGGTTTCAGGCGTGATTCGCTGCCGCGCAGCCGCTGGCCGCGCCAGAAGCCGAAGAGCACGCGGGTTTCTTCGGTGCGGATCAAGAGGGCAGGGCCGTTGGAGAAATAGACGAGGTGGCTCCATTTGATGCGTTCGTCGAGGTCGCCCGCGGCAAGAACCGCGGCGCGCAGGGCCTCCAAGATCTCCCGATGCCAGCCGCTCTGGGCGGCGACATAGGCTTCGGGGCTCTCCGCGGGCTTTTCCTTGCGCATCATGGGCTTTCCTCCTGCTCAGCGATCATATCGCGAAAAGCCGTCGCCGTGCCAGCGGTTGCACCGGCTCGAGCGGCATGCAAGGTTTGCGGCCATGACACAGGCAGCGGAAGAAGGGATGGTCGTGCGGGATTGGTTCTGGCGCCTCGCTCGGTCTTTCTCGGCCACAGGCCTCGTGCTCGGCACGTTGCTCTTTGCCGCATCGCTGACGCCGAGCTTGTTGCCGCGCACCTATGTCACGCAGGGCCTGCTTTCCGGCGTTGCCATGGCCTGTGGTTATGGCCTCGGCGTGCTCCTGGCCGCGCTCTGGTTCTGGCTCGAACTGCCGGAGCCGAAGGATCGTGTGCGGCTGTGGCTGAAGGCGGCGGCGGGCGGTGTGTGCGGCGTGGTGGTGCTGGTGTTCCTGTGGCGCACCGCCGAATGGCAGAATTCCATTCGCGCGCTGATGGACCTGCCGCCGATCGAGACGGCGCATCCCTTCTATGTCGGCCTCATCGCGCTTGCCCTGTTTCTCGTGCTGTTCGGCCTCGGGCGTCTTTTTGCGTTTCTCGTCCGGCTTTTCGCCAGCACCTCGCGCCGCGCGGCCCCGCGGCGGCTCTCCTATGTCATCGGCACGGTGCTTGCCGCGACCCTGTTCTGGACGCTCGCCGACGGGCTTCTCGTGCGCTTCGTGCTGCACACGGCCGATTCGTCCTTCCGACGGCTCGACCAGGTGATCGAGCCGGATACGGCCGAGCCCTCCGATCCGTTGAAATCCGGCAGCGCCACCTCGCTGGTGCGCTGGGACGACCTCGGCCGCATGGGCCGTTCCTTCGTCGCCACGGGGCCGGCGGCCAAGGATATCGCCGCCTTCACCGGCAAGCCGGCCTTGGAGCCGCTGCGTGTCTATGCCGGCCTCAACGCGGCCGAGACGCCGGAGGCGCGCGCAAAAATCGCGCTCGACGAGCTGATCCGTGTCGGCGGTTTCGAGCGCTCGACGCTGCTCGTCGTCATGCCGACCGGCACCGGCTGGATCGATCCGGAGGGGATCGACACGGTCGAGTACCTGCACCACGGCGATATCGCGAGCGTCGCCATCCAGTATTCCTATCTTGCGAGCTGGCTCTCGCTGCTTGCCGAGCCGGATTACGGCGCGGAGGCCGCCCGCGCGCTGTTCCGCGCCGTCTACGGCCACTGGACCACGCTGCCGAAGGAGAGCCGCCCGAAACTCTATCTCTATGGCCTCAGCCTCGGCGCGCTCTCCTCGGAACAATCGGCCGAGCTCTTCGAGGTGATCGGCGATCCCTATCAGGGTGCGCTCTGGGCCGGTCCGCCGTTCCCCAGCCGCATCTGGCGCAAGATGACGGCGGATCGCAATCCCGGCACGCCCGCCT
The DNA here is from genome assembly GCF_058793575.1 of Shinella sp. GW835-FHT14H05. Lineage (NCBI taxonomy): Bacteria > Pseudomonadati > Pseudomonadota > Alphaproteobacteria > Hyphomicrobiales > Rhizobiaceae > Shinella > Shinella sp. GW835-FHT14H05. The sequence goes on from NZ_JBXAFY010000001.1 coordinate 895,938, forward strand.
GGCTGCCGCGTTTTCGCGACGGCTCCTATGTGCGCTTCACCAGCCAGCGCAATGTGCTGCCGGAGGCGGGCGACCATTGGGGGCCGATGCGCATCGTCTACCTGCAATATGCCAGCGACCCGATCGTCTTCTACGATCCCTATTCCTTCTATCGCCAGCCGGAATGGATGACGGTGCCGCGCGGTCCGGATGTCTCGCCGGATTTTGCCTGGTATCCCGTCGTCACCTTCCTGCAACTGACGCTCGACATGGCGATGGCGACGACCACGCCGATGGGGCTCGGCCATGTCTATGCGGGAGAGCACTATATCGATCCGTGGATCGCGGTGACGGGGGTGGCGGACTGGAGCGAGGCGGATGTTGCGCGGCTCAAGGAGAAGTTTCGCGCGGGGCGGTGAGGGGCAATTTCCATCCACAAACAAAAACGCCGGGGTTTTCACCCCGGCGTTTCACATTCCAAATTGCAAACCTTACTCGGCAGCGACGATCTTGCCGTCTTCCCACTTGAAGAGCGAGAAGCTCTGCGAGGTTAGGTCGCCCGTTTCGCCGTAGGTGAGCTTTCCGATGGCGGTGGGGATGGCTTCGCCGGACTTCAGGGCTGCTGCGACGGCGGCGGAGTCTTCCGCGCTGCCGGCCTTCTCGATGCCGGCCTTCAGCACTTCGACAGCGGCATAGGCGTTGAGCGTGAAGGCTTCCGGCGGGATGCCCTTTTCCTTGAGCACGGCGACGGCTGCCTGCGAATCGGCGCTCTTCAGCGCGTCCGAGGCGTTGGTGAACAGCGTGCCGCCAGCGGCTTCGTTGCCGATCGCCCAATATTCGCTGTTCGACAGGCCTTCGCCGCCGATGATCGTGGCGTTAACGGCAAGATCCTTCAGCTGGCGGGCGAGCAGGCCGCCTTCCGGATGGTAGCCGCCGAAATAGATGACCTCGACGCCGTCAGCCTTGAGGCGGGTGATCAGCGCGCTGAAATCCTTGTCGCCGGGCGTGACGGAATCGTACAGCGCCTCGGTGATGCCGCCCTTGTTGAGCGCGGCCTTGAAGGCATCCGCCAGGCCCTTGCCGTAGGCGCCCTTGTCGTGGACGATGGCGACCTTCTTGTCCTTGAGCGTGTTGATGACATAGGCGGCGGCGACTTCCGCCTGCTGGTCGTCACGGCCGCAGGTGCGCAGCACGTTGGTAAGGCCGCGGGCCGTCAGGTCCGGCGCGGTTGCCGTGGGCGTCACCATCAGCACGCCGTTTTCAGCGAAAACGTCCGAGGCCGGGATGGCGACGCCCGAGGTCACCGGGCCGACGACGAAGCGGATGCCTTCGCCGACGATCTGGTTGGCGGCCGAAACGCCCTGCTTGGGCTCGCCGGCATCGTCCGCCAGCTTCAGCACGACCTGTTCGCCCAGAATGCCGCCGTTCTTGTTGATCTCGGCAACGGCCGCTTCCGCACCGTTCTTGACCTGGTCGCCGTAGGCTGCGACCGGGCCGGTCAGCGGCGCGACGAGGCCGATGACGATATCGGCATGGGCGAGCGGCGCAAAGGCGACGGAAGCCGCGAGCAGGGCTCCGGCGAAAATTGGCTTCTTCATGATTTTTCTCCTGGCTGGGGCCTTGGGAAGGCCCGGTCGCAAACGCTCACGCGCCCGGATGGCGAGGTCCAGATCCGATGGCAGAGCGGGTTCTTTCACGGTCCGGAACAATCGTGCGCGAAGGGCCGGCGTGCTGCAGATTGATTAGGCCGGAAGGCCAAAAAGCGCAACAAAATAATGCATTTGCATATTTGATGGGCGGATCACACCCGTGAATGGAAGCGCTGTTCCCGGCATTTGAATCAAAACGGATTGTTAAGATTTACGATTTATAAATATCCGGAAATTCTGAGGAACTGCGATGCGTTGCGTCTTGGTCGTCGTCCTCCTGTTGCTTGCCGGCTGCGCGTCCGTCCCCCGACAGACGCAGAACGCCTGTGCCATCTTCGAGCAACGTGACGGCATGTTCGATAACTGGCGGAGAGCCGCCTACCGCGCCGAGCGGGAATATGGCGTGCCCGTGCCCGTGCTGATGGCGACGATCTACACGGAGTCCGGCTTCCGCCATAATGCCCGCCCGCCGCGCACCAAACTCCTGGGCTTCATTCCGTGGAAGCGCCAGTCGACGGCGCTCGGCTTCTCCCAGGCGCTTGACGGCACCTGGGCGCGCTACAAGCGCGTGACGGGGCGCTGGACGGCAAACCGCACGGACTTCTCCGACGCGATCCGCTTCATCGGCTGGTATCACAGCGAGAGCAACCGCAAGAACGGCATCGCGCTCAACGACACCTACCGCCTCTACATCGCCTATTACCACGGCCATGCCGGCTACAAACGCGGCAACTGGAGCGGCACGGCGAAAGCCGGCGCCAAGCGTGCAGCCAACATGGCGTCCAGCTATTCGCGCCAGTTGCGTGACTGCGGGTCGTGGTAGGTGCGGTAGGGACAAAGGAGACCGGCTTTGCCCACACCCGTTGTCGTGGTGGACTACGATATGGCATGGCCGGACCGGTTCGCGCAGATCGCGTCCTCCCTCCGAGTGCTGCTCGGCGGCGCCGTTCGCGAAATCGACCATGTCGGCAGCACGGCGGTGCCTGGCCTTGCCGCCAAACCGATCATCGACATCGACGTAACGCTACCGGCGGAGGAGATCGCGATCGCCTGTGAGCGGATGGTTTCCGCAGGCTACGAGGCGCGTGGAAATCGATATGACGACGGCATGTGGGCCTTTTCGAGAAAGGTGGCGCCAGCCTGCCGCGTTTATCTGTGCCCGCCCGGCAACGAAACGCATCATAAGCGGCTGGCCTTTCGTGAGCGGCTTCGTGGTGACGATTCGCTCTCCGCTGCTTACGCCGCACTGAAACGGCGGCTCTCCGGTCAGTTTCCTCTGGACGGCGATGCCTACACCGCCGCAAAGCGCGGCTTTATCGACGCTGCAATCGGTCCTACGCCGTTTATTGGTCAGCCATAGGTTTTTTCACCACCTCTTGTCGGATCCGTCCCGCGACACACGTCCTTGGCATGTCCAACCCAAAGGAGGAGACGATCATGACCTATGTCGATGGATTCCTGGTGGCCGTGCCGAAGGCCAATCTGGAGGCTTATAAGGATATGGCGCGCCTGGGGGGCGAGGTGTGGAAGGAATATGGCGCGATCGATTATGTCGAATGCATCGGCGACGACGTGCCCTATGGCGAACTCACCTCGTTTCCGCGCGCCGTGCAGGCGAAGGAGGACGAGATCGTCATCTTTTCCTGGATCACCTATGAATCGCGCGAGAAGCGCGACGAAATCATGGCCAAGGTGATGGCGGACGAGCGCCTGATGGGCGACGAGTGGAAGAACGTCTTCGACGGCAAGCGCATGATCTATGGCGGCTTCCGCGCCTTCGTCGAGTTGTGAGCCGCGCGCGGGTGCGCTATCACCGCATCCAACACGATGAAAGGGATGCGCCATGAAGGACCTCTATTACGCGATAGTCGGCACCACCACGGATACGAATATGGGTCTCGCGCGCTTCATGGGCGTGATCATCGTCTTCATCGCGGTCGTCGGCACCCTGTTCTGGGCGATCGGCGGCTGAGGCAGGCGCCGTGCCGCAAAAGATCCTGACGGTCGCGAGCCGCGGGCAGGGGCTCTACGAGTTCACCCGCGAGGCCGCCGCCTTTGTGCAGGAGGCCGGCGGGGAGGAGGGGTTGCTGACGGTCTTCGTCCGCCACACCTCCTGCTCGCTGCTCATCCAGGAAAATGCCGATCCGGATGTCCGGCGCGACCTCGACCAGTTCTTCCGCCGCCTCGTTCCGCCCTCCGACGATCCCTCCATGCGCTGGATCGTGCACACGATGGAGGGGCCGGACGACATGCCGGCCCATATCAAGGCGGCGCTGACCCAGGTCTCGGTCGGCATTCCTGTCATCGGCGGGCGCCTGGCGCTTGGCACCTGGCAGGGCCTCTACCTCTTCGAGCACCGCGACCGGCCGCACCGGCGCGAAATCGTGCTGCATCTCGGCCCTTGACGGAACCCGTTCACACGGAGGAACGTTCCTGGCGTGGCTCACGAGAGGAGAGATCCATGTCAGACACGGAAAGCATCAACCACGCCGTCATCGAGGCGCTGAATGCCCGGGATTTTGCCGCACTTGCCGCAAAGGTCCATGAGGACGTCTCGATCTCCGGCATCGGCGAGGGAATGGACAACGGCCGCGACGCGCTGCGCGATCGTCTCGCCCGGCATTTCGAAGCGTTTGATGAAAACTATGGCGATGCGCTGGTGATGAGCGATGCGCTCGGCCACAACGTCGCGATCCGCCTGACGGCGCACGGCAAATCCGCCGCCGGCGCCACCTATTCGAAGGAGAAGATCCTGCTGCTCGAGCTCGAGGAGGGATCCATCACCCGCATCGCCTTCTTTTCCGGTTCATGAAGTTGAACGGAGGCTGAACGGCGGCTTCGGCCTGCGTTCAGCCTCCCCCCGCTAAGGTCTCCTCAATCGCCGGACACGACGGTCCGGTGCAAGCGAACAGGAGATCCCGATGACCAGCTTTCTGAAAAACACCCTTCTTGCCGCCGTGCTCGGCCTCGGTGCCCTGACCGCTTTCGCCCCGGCCGCTTCCGCCGCCAATATCGAGCTGTCGGTCGAGACAGTCGGCTACCGCAACGGCTTCCTCGAAGTGCGCGATCACGACCGCGGCCGCGACCGCTGGGATCGCCGCCACGACCGTCGCCATGGCAACTGGGGCGGTGGCCGCGGCCGCTGCGATATCGGGCTTGCCGTCGCCAAGGCGCGCGATTTCGGCCTGCGCCGCGCCCGCGTCGCCGATGTGACGCCGCGCAAGGTCGTCGTCGAAGGCTTCCGCTACCAGGGCTACAGCCGCATGGTTTTCGCAAACGACCGTCATTGCCCGGTTCTCTGGCGTTAAGGCAGAGGCCTGCCCAACGGACGTCGTTCGCCTCGTCACCCCCGGCCGGTGAACGGTTACCCTCCCGGTTTCGGCCGGGAGGGTTCTTTGCGTTTTTGGCGCGCGCGTCCTGACCTCACAAACGAAAAAAGGGCCGGTTTCCCGGCCCTTTCGTTCATGGCTTTCGCGCGTCTCAGTTGCCGAGCGCGAAGGTTACGTTGACGACGACGGAATAGCTGTTCTCGCCGGTCGCGAGCGGCACGGAGGCCCCTTCGGCATAGTCCTTGGCCATGGCGCGCATCATCGGCACAGGTTCCGCGCGGTAGTTTGTTTCGGAGATTTCCAGCACGCGGCCGAGGCCGACGCCGGCGGCTTCCGTCAGTTCCTTGGCCTTGGCGATGGCGTTCTCGACGGCCTTCTTACGCGCCGCACTGACGGCCGTGTCCGGCTTGTCGTTGGTGAAGCGGATGCCGCCGCCCTGGTTGGCGCCGAGCGTCACGGCCTTGTCGAGGATCTCGCCGAGCTTGGAAAGATCGCGCACGCGCAGCGTTACCGTGTTGGTGACCTGGAAGCCCGTCAAAATCGGCGGCGGATTTTCTCCCGTCGAGCTCTGCGGATACTGGTATTGCGGGTTGATCATGAAGCCGGAGGTCTGCAGGTCGCGTTCCGCGATGCCGGCGTCCTTGAGGGCAGCGAGAATCTCGGCCATCGCCTTGTTATTGGCGTCGAGCGCCTCGCGGGCGGTCTTGGCATCCTTGACGACGCCGAGGTCGATCAGCGCCATGTCGGGCGCGATTTCCGCGCTGCCTTCGCCGGTAACGACGATGGTTGCCTCGCGCGGCTTTGCGGCGTCCTGCGCGCGGGCGGCCATCGGAACGGCAGCGGCGAGAGCGAGCGAAAGCGCGAAGAGGCCGGCACCCGTGCGGCGGCCCAGTGTTCCGTAGAACATGAAGACTATCTCCTGATGGTTGTGTCCCTCGCGCCGTTCTTCGCCCGGGATTGTGTAGAGAATACGGCGGTGCTTGTGAGGCCCGCCGAATTCGTCTAGACGATCTCTAACCGTCGGCCGCCATTGACCGACGGTACCTGGTCAAGGCTGGGAAGGGCCTGTAGCTCAATGGTTAGAGCCGGCGGCTCATAACCGCTTGGTTGGGGGTTCGAGTCCCTCCGGGCCCACCATTCCCCTTCGTCCAGTAAAGTCCAGCTTGGGCGAGGGGATGCAGGATAATCACGGCTTTTCAACGTGTTCGCGCTACCTATTTATCCAATACGGCTCTCGGTCGAGCGGTGACATCCGGCCTTATTGGGAGGCGCGCTTGCTAATCTATGCGACCGCCATTTCGCCGGCTTGGCTCATATCCATCCAGGCGAGCTCCAAGACGTGGCCATCGGGATCTTCGACGGCGCGGTTGTAGAGGAAGCCCATGTCCAATGGCTCGCGAATATCGGCCTTGCCGCCCGCTGCCGCGCCCGCATCAGCGATAGCATCGACATGTTCCCTGCTGTCATGACTGAGAGCGATCAGCACTTGGCAGCTAGCATGCGCATCAGCGACCGGTTTCGGGGTGAAGGTCGAAAAATAGTCGCGCGACAACAACTGAAACGTGATGTCGTCTGACCAGACCATGCTGGACGCCTGTTCATCACTGAACTGGGCGTTTTTCCGGCAACCGATCGCCTCGTAAAAGCGGGTCGCAGCAGCCAGATCCTTTACCGGCAGGTTGACGAAAATCATCTTTGGCATTGCCTGTTCTCCTTTGGTTGAATTTTTGTGCGCGCTGAAGTGGCGGCGCGGGTTGCTTGTCGGCCGTGGCTACAGCCACTCCGTGATGAACCGGCGGCTGGCGTGGATGTCGATCATCTCGACTTCGTCACTGACGCCTGTAAACCGGTGAGGCGTATCCGGGGCGACCACTACGATCTCCCCCGCTGCAGCGTCGAGGCTCTGCGTGCCGACCGTGAAACGCACCACTCCCTTCCGGACGAGAAAAGTCTCCGAATAGGGATGACGGTGGAGCGCCGGCCCTCCGCCCGGCCTGTCGAGCCGGGTGAAAATGATCGACACGCCGGATCCAAAGCCGCCGCCCTGAAATTCACCGTCCCAGGATGTCGCACCGTCCGTCCATTTGATGCTGTTGGTCGCCATGACAGTCTCCATTGCTTGAAAGGAGGTTTGCCTCTAAAAGTGGAATTCGGGTAGTGGCAAAAATGAAATGCCGGATTTCGTGCAGCAGCGACTTCAATGGAATGATCTGAGCCTGATCCTGGCTGTGGCGCGGTCGGGCTCATTCGCGGGTGCCGCCGTGCGGCTCGGGGTGAGCACGCCCACAGTGTTTCGCCACGCCAAGGCGGTGGAGGAGCGGCTGGGAACCCTGGTCTTTCATCGTGACACGACCGGTGTGTCTCTCACCGCCGCCGGGAGAGAGGCTGCCGCCTTGGCCGAACGTATCGATGAGGATATCGGTGCGCTCGAGGCGCGTGTCGGCAACGAGAATTCCGACGCGGCCGGGACAGTCCGGTTGGCGACCGTGGACACCCTTGTGGCAGGCCCCTTGATGCCCTTGATCCGGCGCTTCGGGTCGGAACATCCTGCCATCCTGCTTGATTTGCGCTCAAGCGTCAGCATGTCGGATCTGCGCCAGCGGGAAGTCGATGCCGCGCTACGCGCCGGCGGCGAACCGCCCGAAAGCCTTGTCGGTCGCAAGCTCTGCCGGATCGCCGTTTCGGTTTACCGCAGCACTGGAGAAGGCGATGGCATTGCCGACGACAAGGCCTGGGTTGTCCCCAACGCCGAGCTTGCCCATCTGGCCTCGGCGCGATGGCTGAAGGACACCGGCCGGTATTCCGGCGCCGCACTTCAGGTCAACAGTCTCTATACACTCACCGAAGCTGTCGCCAGCGGCATTGGCCACGGCATTCTGCCCTGCTATCTGGCGGATCTCGATCCGCGGCTTACCCGGGTGGGCGAACCTATCGACGAACTCTCGAGTGATCTTTGGTTCCTGACGCATAGTGAACTGCGCCACACGAGGCGCATCAGGGTTCTATCCGAATTTCTTGCAAAGGAATTCCAGGCGCTACGGCCGCTGTTTCACGGCGATCGACCTGCTTGACGGCAGGAATATTTCTGGGCCGGCCGACTACCACATTCCCAGCGCGAACATGTCGAATTTCAGGAGAATGAGCTTTTGGCGAAATTTCGCGACTTGCGCCTGGCAGTCCGGCTTTGGCTGGTATTTCTTGTCCAGTTGGAAGCTGTAATTTTCAAGGCTTCTGTAGATGTTTGCCGCTGCCTCTTCCTGGGCGTCGTCGAACAATGTTGTATCGATCGCAGTATTGCCCATCTTAAGTTCTATCGCTTTGAGGAGGCCGTTGTCCCTGATCTTGTCCATCATCGATAGGCCGACGCCATCCACTTGGGACGATATCTTGTTTATGAGATCATCGGTCTTGTCGCGGCGGTCAAGGTTTATCTGCCCGGTGACCTTTTCCAGGCCTTTCACAACAACGCCTTTGAGGTAGGTGTCACGGAGGAAGCTCGCCTGTCCTTTGCTTCCCGTTTTGCGATATTCTTCGACAAGCAGGTAAAAGCCCGTTTCATTGGCGGAATATGCTGTCGTTGAGTAATGGAAAAGGTTGGACCGGCGTGTCTTGGTATCGACCATGCCCCTGATCACCTGCGCGATTTCATGCTTAGCCAACTGCCCGTCTCCCTTCGTTGCCGCCAAGGCGCGGTCTCTTTTAGCGGCGTTATCGTCCGTGAACCTCCGTCTTCGGGTTCTTCCGGTGCTTTGGCAATCAGTTGGTGGCGAAAACCTTCGGGCGAATCCAGCCAAATTTGGGTCAATAGAAAATCGGATAATCACCAATGATATCCAGCCGTTAAAAGCCGATTTCGGCGCCAGACAATAACGGTGCTGCCGCTCTCCGGTGCAGCCAGATGGCGCGCAGGCTCATATTGCATTCTGTTGAACAATCGTAGTAATGTTATTCAACAAGATTGCGATCGGCGTTTTGCGCCGCCGTAAGGGGGAGGGAGTTTCATGAAGCCTAATCCGATAACCGCGCAGCCCGCCGATGCCGTGGCGCGCAAGGCAATCGCTCCGGTGGTCTGTTATCCGGTGGAGACGTTGCCGCGGCCCGATCTTGCAAGCTATCGGGCGCTGAGGGATGAATTGACTCTGGTCGAGACCGTCGTGGTGCCGCCGCGCGAGGCGGCGACGTGGGCGGTGCCGGCGGGGTATTTTTGCCGGATCGTCTGCAGCGAAGGCGCGCAAGTGGGCGACCTCAACTTGTTCAATGCGAAGGATCTGAAGGAGCGGCTTTATACGGGCAAGACGCGGGCGCTGAACGGCACGCATGTCGGGCTTGGGGATCAGCTCTTCTCCAATTTCCCCTATCTTCGGCCGATCGCCACCATTACGCATGACACGCTGGACTGGTACGGTTTCGATGAGTTCGGCGGGGCGGTGCATGATGTGATCGGCACGCGCTGCGATCCCTATACGCATAATCTCCTGAGCCATGGCGGGCAGTATCATCATTGCTGCCATTCGAACCTGACGCGCGCCTTCGCGGCGAAGACCGGCATGGCACTGCGCGAGGCGGAGAGCTATGTGCATGACGTGCTGAACGTCTTCATGTGCACGGGCTTCACGCGCGATACGGGACAGTATTTCATGAAGGCGAGCCCGGTGCGGCCGGGGGACTATCTGGAGTTCTTCGCGGAGATCGATCTGCTTGGCTGCATGTCGGCCTGCCCGGGTGGGGATTGCTCGGCGCAGCATTCCTCCGACACGGCGAAATGTTATCCGATGGTCGTCGAGATCTACAAGCCCGCCGGCCTGCCGGAGGGCTGGGCGCCGCCGGCCGTGAACGGCTACGACGGCACCCACGGACTTTAAGCGTCAGCGCGGCCGGCGGACGGCGCGGATCTTTCCGCTTCGGCCGCCGCCGCAGAAGAAGCGGTCGCCGCCATCGGATTCGAGGCCGGATACACCGGTTCCCTCGGGCATGACGATTGTGTCGAGCACGGCGCCCGTCTTCGGGTCCAGGCGTCGCAGGTCGCTTTCCTCGCCCTCCCAGGTGCCGTGCCACAATTCGCCGTCCACCCAGGTGACGCCCGTCACCATGCGGTTGCTCTGGATGACGCGGATGACGGCGCCGGTCTCAGGGTCGATCTGGTGGATCTGCTTGCTGCGATACTGCCCGACCCAGAGCGAGCCTTCCGCCCAGGTGAGGCCGGAATCGCCGCCCTCGCCGGGGGCGGGGATGGTGGCGAGCACCGCGCCGGAGGTGGGATCGATCTTGCGGATGCGGTCTTCCGCAATCTGGAAGAGGTGGTGGCCGTCATAGGCGGTGCCGGCATGGGCGGCGACATCGATCGAGCGCAGCACGGTGCCCTCGTCCGGGTCGACCGCATTGACCTTGTCGCCGGAGGCGAACCAGACGTTCTTGCCGTCATAGGTGACGCCATGGACCTGCTCCACGCCGGGGAACGGGCCGTATTCGCGGATGATATCTGCCTGGGAAGTGGTCATCGTCTGTCTCCTTTGGATCGTTGAATGATGCGATCCTAGTCGCCCGGCAGCGGACCCGGGAGTAACAAGAGTGTCGAGAAAGCGCCGGCCGTGGGCGTGAGCCAGCGGCGGGTGCGCCCGCCGCCGATCGCCTGTACCTTGCCGGCGGCCGAAAGCTGTTCGAGCGCGCGCTGCACCGTGCGCGCGCTGGTGCCGAGCGCGATCGAAAGCGCGGAGCTCGACCAGGCCTCGCCATCGGCGAAGAGCGCCAGTACCTCGGCATGCGGTTCGTCGAGCGGCGGGGCGAGCACGGCGACAGGCCGGCCCTCGCGCGGCGCCAGCAGGAAACCATCCTTGGTGGCGGTGATGTCCGCCAGCGGCTCCAGCTCTGCGCGCAGCCGGCCCATTTCCACGCGCAGCCGGGCGCGGTGGGATTCGTCGGCATGCCTGGCGCGGAAGGCGTTGAAGAGCAGCGTTTTTCGGCCGGCTTCGCCGGGCCAGGCCTCGGCCAGTGTTCTGAGCAGGGAAAACAGGATCGGCCGGGTGGCGAGCGAAATCGACCGCTCTCCGCAGCGGACGACGTGGCGGCAGGCGTCGACGACGAGGGTTGGCGTCGCAAGCAGCGCTTCCACGGCGTCGGGAAGCAGCGGGCGTTCCTCGCCGCGGGTTATCAGGCGGGCTGCCGGTTTTTGCAGGATGGCGGCGGCGTCTTCCACCTCCACCATTAGGGCCGGGATGCGGGCCTGCCGGGCGGCGTCTGCCGCGCGGGCGAAAGCCTTGCGCGCGATCGTGGTGTGCAGCCGGCGGATCGCGATGCCGGCGGCGGCCAGCTCGTGCGCGGCGCGCAGCGGCGGGGGAAGCGTCGCCGGATCGACCTCGGCGAGCAGGGCCGCGGCATCGTCCAGCCGGCCGATCAGCAGCAGGCGGCGTATTGCGAGCGTTCTGGCATGGGCGGCATTGAGGCGGTCGCCATGGGCTGCGAGCGTCGCGCCGGCCGCGGCGAGCGCCTTCACCGGCCAGGTGAGATCGCGCGAGACGAGGGCGATTTCCGCCTCGGCGACGATGCAGCGCGCCCGCGCCACGGCCTCGCGCGGGCCGAAGGCGCGGGCGGCACTTTTCAGCAGGGTTTTCGCGCGGTCGAGATCGCCGAGCTGCGCCATGGCGATGCCGCGAAGCGCCAGCGCCGGCGCATCGTCGCGCAGCGCCACGCGGTTCAACGCGCCGAGCGGATCGCCGGTGGCGAGCGCCCGGGCGGCGGCCGTGATCATCGAGTCCATGGTTTTCCCGTCACACTTGTAACTCCCGCGTTCCGGTGTTGCCCGCCTATTTTGGGCGCACCGAAACAGGAGAATGGAGTTTCCCGATGCGCAATCAAGTCGTGTCGCACGAGGACTGGTTGGCGGCCCGCCTGGAATTGCTCGCCGCCGAGAAGAAATTTTCCCGCCAGCGCGAGGCGCTGACGCGCCGCCGCATGGCCATGCCCTGGGAACGCGTGGAGAAATCCTATCGTTTCGAAGGACCAAAGGGCGTGGCCACGTTGGAGGATCTTTTCGATGGCCGTTCGCAGCTCCTCGTCTATCATTTCATGCTCGGGCCGGACTGGCAGGAGGGTTGCAAGCACTGCTCCTTCTGGGCTGACAATTTCGACGGCATTCCGGTCCATCTGGCTCAGCGCGACGTGACCTTCACGGCGATCTCGCGCGCGCCGCTGCCGCAGATCGACGCCTATCGGCAGCGCATGGGCTGGCATTTCCCCTGGGTGTCGTCCGGCGCCAGCGATTTCAACTTCGATTACCAGGCCTCGGCAACGCCCGAGGAAATCGCTGCGGGCCGCGCCGTCTACAATTTTACGATTCGTCCGGTCACGGTGTCGGAAATGGTCGGCGTCAGCGTCTTTTACAGGAGCGGACCGGGCGAGGTGTACCACACCTATTCCTGCTACGCGCGCGGGGTCGAGATGCTGAACGGTGCCTATCACTACCTCGACCTCGTGCCGAAGGGCCGCGACGAAGGCGGCCTGCGCTATCCGATGGAATGGGTGAAGCGGCACGACGAGTATTGATTTTGGGGCGGCTCCGGCCAAAAATCCGGCCGGCCGCGAAGGAGATGACAATGATCCATACGCATTATCGCTGGGTGATCGTCGCTGCGGGCGGCCTGCTCGGCTGCATCGCCATCGGCGCCATGTTCTCGCTGCCGGTCTTCCTGCTGCCCATATCCAAGGACACGGGCTGGTCGGTGACGGGCGTTTCCACCGCCATGACCATCGGCTTCCTCGCCATGGCCTTCGCCAGCATGGTCTGGGGCGGCCTTTCGGACCGCTGGGGGCCGCGACCGGTGGTGCTCACCGGCTCGGTGCTGCTCGCCGCAAGCCTGGGGCTTGCCAGCATTGCGACGTCGCTCGTCGCCTTCCAGTTCGTCTTCGGCCTGCTCGTCGGTATCGCCGCCGCCGCGGTCTTCGCGCCGATGATGGCCTGCGTGACGGGCTGGTTCGACACGCATCGCAGCCTTGCCGTCTCGCTGGTTTCGGCGGGCATGGGCATGGCGCCGATGACCATGTCGCCCTTTGCCGCCTGGCTGGTCTCCGGTTATGACTGGCGCACGTCGATGCAGATCATCGCCGTCGTCGTCGCGGTGGTGATGATCCCGGTCTCGCTCCTGGTGCGGCGTGCGCCGGCGCTGGAGGCGGGCGGCGCCGACCTGGTGGAGGCCGATGAGCCGCAGGGCGGCATGAGCACGGGCGACGTGCTGAAATCGCCGCAATTCGTCATTCTCTGCCTGACGAACTTCTTCTGCTGCGCCACCCATTCGGGGCCGATCTTCCACACGGTGAGCTATGCCATCACCTGCGGCATCCCGATGATCGCGGCCGTCTCGATCTACAGCATCGAGGGGCTCGCCGGCCTCGGCGGCCGTGTGGCCTTCGGCATCCTGGGTGACCGGTTCGGCGCCAAGCACATCCTCGTGCTCGGGCTGCTCGCGCAGGCTTTTGGCGCGCTGGCTTACGTCTTCACCGGCGGGCTCGCCTCGTTCTACATCGTCGCCGGCCTGTTCGGCTTCATCTATGCGGGCGTCATGCCGCTTTATGCGGTGATCGCGCGGGAAAACTTTCCGCTGCGCATGATGGGTACGGTCATCGGGGGGACTGCCATGGCCGGCAGCCTCGGCATGGCGCTCGGGCCGGTCGCCGGCGGGCTGATCTACGATACCTTCGCCAGCTACACCTGGCTCTATGTCGGCTCCTGGGGAATCGGCATCGGCGCCTTCCTGATCGCCATGACCTTCAAGCCGGTGCCGAAGGCGCGCGAAGCGCTTGCGGCAGCTTGATCGCGACGCACGAAAAACCCGCCGTCGAAGGACGGCGGGTTTTGTTCGCGATCGTCATTGTTACGCCGCGCCGGCGGGATCGCCGATCGGCATCAAAGCGGGCTTGGTAGCCTGCTCGCGCTTGATCTTCTCTTCTTCCGTTTCCATCTCGCTGCCCTCGACGGGAGCGCCGTCCTCGGGATTGCGTTTCTCGGGAGAAGGATTTTTTGGGTTCGTCATGGTGCGTCTCCTCAAAAGTTCAGGAACTGCTCGGGGTCACGGCGGGCGCGCATGAGAAGGTCCAGCTCCCGCTTGGAGGGACCGAACTTCTCGAACAGGCGCCTGGCCTCCTGCGCGGGCAGGTCATAGGCCGCGCGAAAGGTTTCCACCGTGTAGCGTTCTCCCGAGAGCCTTCGATGGTCGGGAAAGAGCTTGGATTGGTCCGGCATATGCGATCACGCCTAATGGTCTTCGACGGTCCTTCAACCGGAAAGGCGGGCGATTGTTCCGATGGGTGCGGGGAAAAATTCGGGCGGAGCGCCGGCCGTCCGTGCCGTGCTGCATAACGCGAGGTCTGGTGGGAAAACTGCGCGCGCGAACCGGGCGAAACAGAGACGGGGCCGGAGCATTCACGATCCGACCCCGCCGTCCGGGAGAAACTTTTCAGGAGCCTGCTACCGGCGCGCGCATCTCAAATTCGTCACACGTAAATTGCATACCGTGAGACCCGATCGATTGTATTTTGTCGTCGTTTCAGCTCGCCGGCAAGCCTTTTCATATGGCGAAATGGCTTTTTATACGGCGCATCCAACCTGTTCATGTCGGACGTACATAGCTTGATGATCATTGTACATGGGAAGTCCGCGCGGATTGTCGACATTTCATGTCTGAAAGTGTTGATGATAATCTTTTTGCATCGTACACAATAATTGCGATCCAAATGGTCGCGGTGTGGGGGCGGGGCTGCTGGAGGGCGGTGCCGCCGGCCGCACCCAACAACACCCGATTGGGAGGGGAAGCATGAAACAGGCACTTCTGACGATCTGCGCGGCTGCGCTCGGGCTTTCGGTTGCCGGGGCGGCATCGGCGGCGGGCACGCTTGAAACCGTCAAGGCGCGCGGCAAGCTCGTCTGCGGCGTATCGCTGGCAACGCCGGGTTTTGCGGCGCCGGATGACAAGGGCCGCATGCAGGGCTTCGATGCCGATATCTGCCGCTCCATTGCGGCTGCGGTGTTCGGCGATGGCGACAAGGTCGATTTCGTCCCGACCAACATCAACACGCGCTTCCAGGCGCTGCAATCCGGCGAGATCGACGTTCTGTCGCGCCAGACCACCCACACCTTCTCGCGCGACGCCTCGCTCGGTCTCGATTTCGGCCCGACGGTGTTTTACGACGGCCAGGGCCTGATGGTCGCCAAGTCGCTCGGCGTGACGAGCGCCAAGGAACTGACGGAAGCGGCGATCTGCACTCTGCCGGGCACCACGACCGCGCAGAACATTTCCGACTTCTTCCGCGCCATCAACGGCAAGTTCGAACTCGTCGTGTTCGAAAGCCCGGACGAGAACCGCGCCGCCTTCTATTCCGGCCGCTGCGAGGCGATCACCTCGGACCGCTCGGACCTCGCCTCGATCCGCGCCGTCGCCAACAATCCGGACGACTACATCGTGCTGCCGGAGACCATCTCCAAGGAGCCGCTGGCGCCGGCCTTCCGCCAGAACGATTCCAACTGGGGCGACATCGTTTCCTGGTCGGTCTGGCTGCTGATGGCGGCGGAAGAGAAGGGCATCACCCAGGCGAATGTCGACGAAAAGCTGAAGAGCGAGGACCCGGATGTGCAGCGCATGCTGGGCGCCACCGAGGAACTCGGCAAGATGCTCGGCCTCGATAACAAGTGGGGCTACAACGTCATCAAGAGCGTCGGCAATTACGGCGAAGTGTTCGAGCGCAATCTCGGCGAGGGCACCAAGCTCGGCCTGACGCGCGGCCCGAACGCGCTGTGGAATGCGGGCGGCCTGATCTACTCGCCGCCGATCCGCTGATCGCGCCATAGCTGGACGCGCGCATTTTTTCGCGCGCGTCCCCTTTCCCTTACATCCGGCGGCGAGGTTTCATGGCTTTCCTGCATGACATGCGCTTTCGCGCCTATTTTTATCAGGTCGTCGCGATCGGCTTCGTGGTGCTGGCCGGCTGGACGATGTTTTCGACAGCCAGCGGCAACCTCGCCAAGCAGAACATCGCCACCGGCTTCGACTTCCTGACGCGGCCGGCGGGTTTCGTCATCACCGAGGCCGCCATCGCCTTCGAGGCGACGGATACGGTCGGCCGGGCGATCCTCGTCGGCATCGCCAATACGGTGAAGGTGTCGCTTCTCGCCGCCATCTTCGGCACGCTGCTCGGCCTTGCCGTCGGCATCGCGCGCATGTCGCGCAATCCGCTGCTGGCCCGCCTTGCGCTCACCTATGTCGAGCTTTTGCGCAATGTGCCGCTGCTGCTCTATCTCTTCCTCTGGTATTCGCTGATCATCCTCGTGCTGCCGCCGGTCAAGCAGGCGCTGAACCTTCTGCCCGGCGTGTACCTCTCCAACAGCGGCCTCGTCGTGCCGGCGGCCCTGCTGCAAAGCGGCGGCGTGGCGCTTCTCGCCTGCCTCGTCGGCGGCGCGGCGGCGGCGTTCTTCATCCGCACGGTGGCGACCCGCAGGCGTATTGCGACCGGCCAGCCGAACCAGGGCGGCTTGCTTGCGATTGCCGCTTTCCTCGCACCTGTCTTTCTTCTCTGGCTTGCTGGCGGGTTCAGCGTCGATTGGGATTTCCCGACGGCCGGAAAGTTCCGCCTGACGGGCGGGCTGCATGTGCGGCCGGAATTCGTGGCTTTACTCTTCGGGCTGGCGCTCAGCGCCTCGGCCAATGTCGCGGAAATCGTGCGCGCCGGCATCCAGGCGGTCGGCAAGGGGCAGTGGGAGGCATCCGCGGCGCTTGGGCTTTCTCGTGGGAAAACCATGCGGCTCGTCGTGCTGCCGCAGGCGCTGCGCATCATCATCCCGCCGCTCACCAACACCTATCTTACCGTCTTCAAGAACAGTTCGCTGGCGATTGCGATCGGTTACCCGGACCTCGTCATGGTCTCCAACACCGTGATGAACCAGACCGGCCAGGCGATCGAGACCATCGCGATCTTCATGGGCGTCTATCTCGCGCTGTCGATCACCATCTCGCTGATCATGAACTGGTACAATGCGCATGTCGCGCTGAAGGAGCGCTGACATGGCCGATGTTCAAATGCTCGCACTGGCCCCGCCGCAGCCGGCACCCACCACCCAACGCCTCGGCAAGCTCTCCGCCTATTTCGGAACGCCGGGCAATACGATCATCAGCGTGGCATCGATCGCCATCATCCTGTTCGTCATCAAGCTCGCCTTCGGCTGGCTGGTCGTCGATGCGGTGTTTTCCGGCAATGGCGAGACCTGCAAGGTATCGGGCGGCGCCTGCTGGCCGTTCGTCGCGCAAAAACTGCGCTACATGCTGTTCGGCTTCTACCCTTACGAGGAGCAATGGCGGCCGCTCACGGCGCTTCTCCTGCTGTTCGGCGCCTGCGGCGTCTCGATGATCCCGCGCTTCTGGAGCCGAGCCCTGCTCGCCGCCTGGATCGTCGTCATCCTGCCCGTGCTCTATATCCTGATGGCGGGCGGTCTCTTCGGGCTGACGCCAGTGCCGACCACGAGCTGGGGTGGCCTGCCGCTGTCCTTCCTGCTCTCCTTCATCGGGCTGACGCTCGCCATGCCGCTCGGCATCGTGCTCGCCTTAGCGCGTGCCTCCAACCTGCCGGCGATCCGGGTGCTGGCCGTCGGTTTCATCGAGATCGTGCGCGGCGTGCCGCTGATCAGCATCCTCTTCATGGCGACGGTGATGCTGCCGCTGTTCATGCCGGACGGCGTGACCATCGACAAGCTGGTGCGCGCGCAGGTGGCGATCATCCTCTTCGCGTCGGCCTATATTGCCGAGATCGTGCGCGGCGGCTTGCAGGATGTGCCGGTCGGCCAATTCGAGGCGGGAAAATCGCTCGGGCTGCATTACTGGCAGGTCATGCGCAAGATCGTGCTGCCGCAGGCCTTGAAAAAGGTCATCCCGCCGATGGTGGGCCTGTTCATCGGCTTCTTCCAGGATACGACGCTCGTCACCATCGTCGGCCTCGTCGATTTCCTCGATACGATGCGCTCCGCCATCCGCGATCCGGAATGGCAGGGCATCGCGGTGCTTGAAGGCTATCTCGTCGCCGCCGCCGTTTATTTCACGTTCAGCGCCCTGATGGGAGCCTATAGCCGCTTCCTCGAACAGCATTTCAGGACGACCCATGCCTAGAACCGTCATCCGCAACGCCCACACGATCGTCGCCTATGACTCGGCCCGCGGCGGGCATGCCTATATGCACGATGCGGACGCCGTCTTCGACGCGAACGGTTTCGTCGCGGTCGGCGGCCGGTACGACGGGCCGTTCGAGCGCGAAATCTCTGGCCGCGACCGCATGGTCCTGCCGGGCCTCGTCAACGTGCATTGCCATTCCGGCGAGGAGCCGATCTCCAAGAGCCTGTTCGAGGATGCCGGCACAGCGGCGCTTTGGGGCCAGGCGATGTACGAATATTCCACCCTCATCGAGATCGGCGACGATGCGGTGCAGGCGGCGCTGACCGTCATGCTCGGCGACCTGCTGCGCAGCGGCGTCACCACGTTTGTCGACATTGCCGGCCCGCACGATTGCTGGCTGCCGACGCTGGCGCAGAGCGGCGCGCGCGCCTACGTCGCCCCCGGCTTCCGCGAGGCGGCCTGGCATGTGGAGGACAGCCACCGGCTCGATTTCCGCTGGAACGAGGCGCGCGGACGCGAAGCCTTTGCCCGCGCCCTGGAGACGGTCGATGCCGCCCAAGCCCATCCCTCGGGCCGGCTCGGCGGCGTGGTCGCGCCGGCACAGGTCGAGACTTGCTCGCCGGAGCTGTTGCAGGAGGCGGCCGAGGCGGCGCGCTCGCGTGGCGTGCCGATCACCATTCACGCCGCACAGACCATGGCCGAGCACGAGGAAGTGCTGCGCCGCCATGGCCTCACCGCCGTGCACTATCTCGAAAAGCTCGGCATCCTCGGCCCGGACCTCATCCTCGGCCATTGCATTTTCATCGACAGCCACGCCTGGACGCGCCAGCGCACGGCGCTCGACCTCGAACGGCTGGCGAAGAGCGGTACGAGCGTCGCCCATTGCCCCGTCACCTTTTCGCGCAGCGGCATGGTTATGCAGTCGCTCGGGCGCTACCGGACAAGCGGTGTCAACGTGGCTCTCGGCACCGACAGCTATCCGTTCAACATGCTGGAAGAGATGCGCATGGCGATGATCTGCGCCCGCATCGCCGGCGGCTCGGTGTTCGACGTTTCGACGGCTGATGTCTTTGAAGCGGCGACGTTGGCCGGCGCCAAGGCTCTCGGACGCAGCGATATCGGCCGCATCGCCCCGGGCGCCAAGGCGGATTTTTCGCTGATCGACCTCAAGCATCCCGGCATGCAGCCGGTCTATGATCCGCTGCGCAACCTGCTGCATTGCGCGGCGGAGCGCGCAGTCGCTGCGGTCTATGTCGACGGCGTCTGCGTGATGAAGAACGACCGGCCGACGATGGTCGACTATGACGGTGCGCTTCAGGAATTGCAGGCGGTGCAGGACTTTGCCGTGCGTCGTTTGCAAGCGAACGATCCGCGCGGACGGCCCGCGTCAGAGCTGGCGCCGCTCTCGTTGCCGGTGCTGTCGCATCCGTGATGCTGCGGATCGCCAAGGCGCGGGGGAGGCCCTATGATGCTTCTCCCGATCCCTGAAACAGCTTCGCCCACCATGCCCCGACGCCTGACCTTTCTCCGCACCTCGGCCGCCCTTGCCGGCGGCTGGCTGCTAATGCTTGCCGCTTTCGGCCTCTATTCGGCGACGAGCCATCGGCAGGCGCTGGAGCAGGACGTGTCGGAAAGCGGGCGCTCGTTGCAGCGCGCCATCTCGCAGCGTGTCGCCCAGCATGATGCCCATCTGACGAGCCTCAGCGCGCTCGGCCTCGCGCAGGCGCAGCCCTCGGCGGATTTCGACCTCGTCGCCAGATCGATCCTGCGCTTCTATCCGCGCGTCGTCGCCATCGACCTCATCCGCCTGCCGGCCGGCGAGGTGGTGAGCTCGGCGAAATCCGCCGAAGGCTCGACGGTCGATCCCGCACAGGTCGCGAAGGCGGTCGAGGGCCTCGCCTCCGGCAAGGCCGTCTATGGCGCGGATACCCGGCACGGCCATTACCGCCTGATGAAGCGCATGAACGACACGATGGCCGTCAGCCTCGACATCGACGGCGCCAGGCTTATCGAGGGCGAGGAACTGCCGCGCTGGGCCGCGCTGACGCTGGCGACCGGCGAGGGGCCGCTGATCGAAACCGGCGCGAAACAGCCCGCCGCATCCTCCTTCCTCGAACGCACCATCCGCTTCGATGCGCCGATCGCCAGCGCCACGCAGCCGCTGCGGCTCTTGCTGCAACGGCATGTCACGCTCGCCGAGCTTCTGCCCGTGTTGCCGCTCGCGCTCTTCGCGGCGATCTCGCTTGCCGGGCTGGTGCTCGTGCGCTCGCTGCTGCGGCACCGGCAAGACGCGGCCACGGCACGGGCGGCCGCGGAGGCGGCATCGCGGCGGGAGGCGCTGCGGCAGCACGAAACGAAACTGGCCCATGCGCTGCGTATCAACAGCATGGGCGAGATGGCGTCGGGCATTGCCCATGAGCTGACCCAGCCGCTGACGGCGCTTCTCAGCCAGAGCCAGGCCGGACGGCGCATCGCGGCGGCGAATGGCTTGCAGGACACGCCGATCGACACCGTGCTCGCCGCCAATGTGCTCCAGGCCAAGCGCGCTGCGGATATTCTGGTGCGGCTGCGCACCTATGTCGGCAAGAGCGCGGAGGCGCCGGGCGTGCACGACCTCTGCCGCCATGTTGCCGATATCGTGGCGCTGTCGTGCATCGATCTCGACCGGCGCGGCATCGCGCTCGATCTCGAGCTGCCCGATGCCCCGGCGCCGGCACGCGTCGATCCGGTGGAGATCGAGCAGGTCATTCACAACCTCGTCCGCAATGCCGCCGATGCGGTGGAGCAGGCGGGTCGGGCGGATGGGCGGGTGGTGGTCTCCTTGCGGGCGGCGGGGCAGAGCTACGAAATCACGGTTTCGGACAACGGCACGGGCATTGCCGACAATGTCATGCCGCGCCTGTTCGAACCGTTCTTCTCCAGCAAGCCGGACGGCATGGGGCTTGGGCTCAGCCTGTGCGAAAGCATCGTCGAGCGTTTCGACGGCAGCATTTCGGCGGCAAGCGGGGCAGGGGGTGGGGCGGTGTTCACCGTGCGCCTGCCTGCCGCGCACGAGACGCAGACACAAGAGGAAGCAGCGGAATGACGATGGCGCCGGTCTATCTGGTCGATGATGACGAAGGGGTGCGCAGTGCCCTGTCGCTGCTGCTCGGCACCTACGGCATCCGCATCGAGACATTTGGCGACCCCACCGCCTTCCTGGCGCGGGCGCCAAAGCTGAAACCCGGCGTGCTGCTGCTTGACCTGCGCATGCCGGCGATCACCGGCCTGCAGCTGCACGAAAAACTCGCGGCCATCGGCTGCGACTGGCCGACCATCATCTGCACCGGCCATGGCGATGTGCATGCCTGCCGCCGCGCCTTCAAGGCCGGCGTCGTCGATTTCCTGACGAAGCCGGTCGACGAACAGGTGCTGATCGAGGCCCTGCAACAGGCATCCGGCGCGCTCGACGTGCATGCGGAGCGGGCGGAGGCGGCGAAGCTCGTGGCGCAGCTGACCGATCGCGAGCGCGAGGTGCTGGACATGGTCGGTCGTGGCTGGTCGACGCGGGAGATCGCGGAAGCCCTGCAACTCTCTCCCCGCACGGTCGATACGCACCGGGCGAACATCGCCCAGAAACTCGGCACGACCTCGGTCGCCGAGTTCGCGCGCCTTGCCTTGATTGGCCAGGCTCCGTAGTCCTACGGAGCCCGCTCCGTCCGTCCACCGATACCACTAGGCGCGGAAATCTCCGAAAAGAGGGCCGTCGCCGCCAACGAGATCCGGGCGGCCCAGATGGAGATAAAGATGAAGACGTTCGTAGCCGCTGCCTTAGCCGCCCTCACGCTTGCCGGCGCCGCCCAGGCTGAAATCCTCACCGAGCGCAACATGCCGCTCGACATCGCCGTCGAAGCTGCCGATGCGGCGGTCAAGGCCTGCGCGGCCAAGAAGTTCAACGTGACGGTGGCCGTCGTCGACCGCGCCGGCGTGACCCGCGTCGTGCTGCGCGCCGACCGCGCCGGCCCGCATACGCTTGATAGCGCCGTCCGCAAGGCCTACACCGCCGCGTCCTTCCGCACCCCGACCCAGAAGATCGCGGAAAACGTCGGCAAGAACCCGGCCGCAGCCCAGCTCGTTTCGATCGAAAACCTTCTCGTGCTTGCCGGCGGCGTACCGGTGAAGGCCGGCGAAGAGACGATCGGCGCCATCGGCGTCGGCGGCGCTCCGAGCGGCGACATCGACGACGAATGCGCCCGCGCCGGTATCGAAGCGGTCAGCGCCAAGCTGAAGTAATTCTTTTACTTGAGAAAAGGCCCCGGTGTCGTGCGGACATCGGGGCTTTTCGCGTTTGTGTGCCTTGCATCAAGCTGGTGACGACGGTCGCCACCGTCATTTCTGGGATTCCTATTCGCGGCCGGGCGAAATATGAGTGATTCATGGATGATTCGGCAGCGATTCGATTTTCCGATCGTTGCGGCAGGGCGTTCCGGACGGTCTCCCTGCTCGCAACCTTTGCGGCGGCAGCGACGGTCGCCGGCTGTGCAGCGCGGCCGGGCGTCGGCATCGCGACGCTTTCGACCACCGTGCCGACGTCAAGCGCGCTGGTGCTGCCCGCACCGGGCTCCCTGTCGATCATCAGCGTGGTCCAGCGGCAATATACCAATGCGATCGAGCAGCAGATCGCTCTTTCCACGTCGGCCGCCACTTCCGGCCAGAATTTCATCAGCATCCAGGCCTTCGGGCCGGCGGAAACGGTGGCGCTGCCCGCCGGCGCGCTCGCCTTCAAGCCGGTGCAGCACGGCGCGATCCGCAGCGAGATGCGCACCTACCTGCCGGGGCGCTCGCTCGCGATCTCGGCGAATTTCGTGCGCAACAACTATGGGCCATTCGGCTATGCCTATGGACGGGGCGCCGGCGACGACGGCTGCCTGTACGGCTGGCAGCAGATCCGCTCGGACGAGGCCGATCGCAACCACCTGAACAGCCTCGGCATGCTCCAGATCCGCCTGCGCGTCTGCCAGACGGGGGCCAGCGAAAAGGAGCTGGTCGAGATGATGTATGGCTACACCATCGTCGGCGGCTTTTCCGGCACGACCTGGAACCCATACGGCACGCCGGCCTCCGTCGACAGCCAGATCGGCGGCGGTCAACCGCTGCGCGTCGCGGTGGAGGAGCGGAAGGTGCCGGTGACGACCGTTCGCGTGGAAACAGACGCGCGCGTGCCCGCGACCCGCCGCCTGCCGGAGAAGAAGCCTACGCTTCTCGATACGGGAGACGCCGTCATCGTGCCGTCGCCTTCCGGCGGGGCGAGCAGGGAAACCGAAGGCGAGGCCGTCGTGGTGCCATCGCCCGTATGTGTTACATCGACTACTGGATCGACAACCTGCAATTGATTTAGGGGCTGCCAACCTCATTTTTCGTTAACATAATGGTGCGTAAGGTTTGCCCAAACGCGCTATGACGGCGAAGGACGGCGAATGAGACATATTGGCACGGTCATCCTGTGGGCGATGATTTCCGCCGTGGTGATCCTCGTGATCACGCTGCCCATCAACCTCCAGACCCAGCTTGTTGCCAGCATCGCGGTCGTCACCTTCATGGCGGTGATCAAGGTGCTGCGCGCCGAGGGAATCTGGCGCCTGATCGCGCTCGCCTTCGGCACGGCCGTTGTGCTGCGTTATGTCTATTGGCGCTCGACCAGCACGCTGCCGCCGCTGAACCAGCTGGAAAACTTCATTCCCGGCTTCCTGCTCTACCTCGCCGAAATGTACAGCGTGATGATGCTGGCGCTCAGCCTCTTCGTCGTCGCCATGCCGCTGCCGCCGCGCAAAAGCCGCGTCGCGGAGGTGGGCAAATTACCCTCCGTCGACGTCTTCGTGCCGAGCTACAACGAGGATATCGGCCTTCTCGCCAACACGCTCGCGGCCGCCAAGGCGATGGATTATCCGCCGGAAAAGCTGACCGTCTGGCTGCTCGACGATGGCGGCACTGAGCAGAAGCGCAATGCGGCCGCCGTCATCGAGGCGCAGATGGCGGAAGCCCGCCACCGCGAACTCCAGGCGCTCTGCCGCGATCTCAACGTCAACTACCTGACCCGCGCCCGCAACGAACATGCCAAGGCCGGCAACATGAACAACGGCATGCAGCATTCGACGGGCGAACTCATCGCCATCTTCGATGCGGACCATGCGCCGGCGCGCGATTTTTTGCGCGAGACGGTGGGTTATTTCGCGGACGACCAGAAACTCTTCCTCGTCCAGACGCCGCATTTCTTCCTGAACCCGGACCCGCTGGAGCGCAACCTGCGCACCTTCGAGACGATGCCGAGCGAAAACGAGATGTTCTACGGCATCATCCAGCGCGGCCTCGACAAGTGGAACGCCTCGTTCTTCTGCGGCTCGGCGGCGGTGCTCCGGCGCACGGCGCTCAACGAGGCCGGCGGCTTTTCCGGCCTTTCGATCACCGAGGACTGCGAGACGGCGCTCGCGCTGCATTCGCGCGGCTGGAACAGCGTCTATGTCGACAAGCCGCTGATCGCCGGCCTGCAGCCCGCCACCTTCGCCAGCTTCATCGGCCAGCGCAGCCGCTGGGCGCAGGGCATGATGCAGATCCTGCGTTTCCGCTTTCCGCTGTTCAAGCGTGGCCTCACCGTGCCGCAACGCCTTTGCTACATGTCGTCGATGCTGTTCTGGCTCTTTCCGTTCCCGCGCACGATCTTCCTCTTCGCGCCGCTGTTCTACCTGTTCTTCGATCTCGAAATCTTCACGGCATCGGGTGGCGAGTTCCTCGGCTATACGCTCGCCTACATGCTCGTGAACC
The DNA here is from genome assembly GCF_058793575.1 of Shinella sp. GW835-FHT14H05. Taxonomy (NCBI): domain Bacteria; kingdom Pseudomonadati; phylum Pseudomonadota; class Alphaproteobacteria; order Hyphomicrobiales; family Rhizobiaceae; genus Shinella; species Shinella sp. GW835-FHT14H05. Next base: position 920,835 of record NZ_JBXAFY010000001.1, read on the forward strand.
TGATGATGCAGAACTATCTCTACGGCTCGTTCCGCTGGCCTTGGATTTCCGAACTCTACGAATATGTGCAGAGCGTGCACCTGCTGCCCGCCGTCGTCTCGGTGATGCTGAACCCGACCAAGCCGACCTTCAAGGTGACGGCGAAGGATGAATCGATCGCGGTGGCGCGGCTGTCGGAAATCAGCCGGCCGTTCTTCGTCATCTTTGCCGTGCTGTTCATCGCTTTCCTGATGAGCATCTACCGCTTCTATTCCGAACCCTACAAGGCGGACGTCACACTCGTCGTCGGCGCCTGGAACCTCTTGAACCTCCTCATCGCCGGCTGCGCGCTCGGCGTCGTTTCGGAGCGCAGCGAGCGGGCGGCGAGCCGGCGCGTGACCGTCAAACGGCGCTGCACCTTCGTCGCCGGCGGCCTGCACCATCCGGCCACACTTGAGAACGTTTCGGCGCATGGCGCGCGCGTGCAGGTCTTCGGCCTGGAGGCTGAGCTTGCGACGGGTGTGCGCGGCGAGCTGCGTTTCACGCCCTATGGCTCCGACCATGAGGAAGCCCTGCCGGTCGATGTGCGCAATGTGGAAAACCAGGGCAGCGTGGTCGCCGTCGGTTGCCGTTTCCTGCCAGAGGAGGCGCGGCATCATTCGCTCGTCGCCGACCTGATCTTCGCCAACTCCAACCAGTGGAGCGATTTCCAGGTGTCGCGGCGCTACAATCCGGGCCTGTTCCGCGGATCGCTGTGGTTCCTGGGCGTCGCGCTCTACCAGACGAGCCGCGGGCTCGTTTATTTCGCGCGCAGCTTCGGCGGCGGCAAGCGTGAGGCTGCACCATGATGCTGCTCCCTGCAAAAGCCGCGCTGCTTGGCCTCGTTTTCGCGCTCACCGCCTCCGTGGCGTTCGGGCAGGATTCGACCGTGCCCTTCGACATGTCCGGCGAACGCGCGCCGGGCACGGAGCAGAAGCCGGTCGTCGAGGGCGGCACGCCGGTGACGACGACCGAAACGAAGGAGCCGGAAAAGAAAGCCGCGACGCCCGATCCGCTGACCCGGCGCTATATCGTTCCCGCGACCTCGCTGCTTCTCGAAGGGGAGGCGGCGAGCCAGTCCTTCCCGGTCTTCCTCACCCCGCAGCAGGCCGAGAGCGCGACGTCGATCAACCTTGGCTATTCCAACGCCGTCGTGGTGGCGCCGGAATCCTCGCGGCTGACCGTTGTCGTCAACGACGTTTCGGTCGGCGAACTGCCGGTGCAGTCGGCCGAGGGCACCAAGGACATGCGGTTCGACCTGCCGCGGGGCCTGCTCCGGCCGGGTCTCAACCGCGTCACCTTCAACGCCGTGCACCGCCACCGCACCGACTGCACGGTCCGCTCGACCTACGACCTGTGGACCGCGGTCGATCCGGCGCGCACCTTCCTGACGGTGCCGGCCGATACCAGCGGCCGGCTTCTGACCACCGACGACATCGCCGCCATCGGGCTTGGGCCGACGGGGCAGACGAAATTCGTCATGGTGGCGCCGGACATGGGCCAGCCGGTCGCCACCAATGCGCTGATGCGGCTGAGCCAGGGCCTCGCGCTGATGGCGAAGATGCCGAACCAGACATTTGATATCGTTGACGCGCTGCCGGCGACGACGGGTGCCGGCGAGATGACGGTGCTGGTCGGCACCGCCGACGACCTGGCGGCGATGCTGCCGAGCCTGCCGGTAACGGCGCGGTCCTCCGCGGTCGCCACCTTCGTCGATGCGCCGGCGGGCAACCGCAAGATCTTCGTCGTCAGCGGGCCGGACTGGCCCTCGATCGAGGGGGCGGTGGAGGGCATGCTGGCGCCCATCGACCGGCCGCTCGGCGTGACGCGCGAGGCGCTCAGCGTGCGCCAGCGCAATGCCACCGAAATGCCGCTGGTCTCCGGCGAGATGTCGCTGTCCTTCGCCTCGCTCGGCGTGCGCACCGGCGAGTTCACCGGGCGGCGCTACCGCACCGGCTTCGACATCGGCATCCCGTCGGATTTCTACGCGGATGCCTATGGCGAGGCGAGGCTGCTGCTCGATGCGGCCTATTCGCCGGAAGTGCTGCCGGGCAGCCATATCGATATCTATGTCAACGGCAACATCGCCACCACCGTGCCGATCACCAGCCGCAACGGCGGCATTTTCCGCCATCTGCCGATCCGCGTGACCATGCGGCATTTCCGGCCGGGGCCGAACCGCGTCGACATCGAGACCGTGCTGATGACGGAGGCGGACAAGATCTGCGCGCCGGGCGCCAGCGCCAGCGAGGAGCCGCGGTTCGCGCTGTTCGATTCGTCGGAATTCCGCATGCCGCGCTTTGCCCGTGTCGCGCGCTTGCCGAACCTGTCCGCTCTGTCCGGGACGGGTTTTCCCTATAACGGCCAGGTCGATCCGACGGCGCTCTACCTCGACCGTCTCGACGCGGACACGCTTTCGACGAGCGCGACCTTCCTTGGCAAGATGGCGGTTTCGAGCGGGCGGGCGCTGCTGGTGCGGCCGGAATCCTCGGCGCTGGCGATCGGCGAGCGCAACGCCATTCTCGTCGGCACCATTTCACAGCTTCCGCCGCTCGTGCTCGGCCAGACGCATATTGCCGCCGAAAGCGCTTCCTCCTGGGGCGGCCCGGCCGATGGCGGCGGCGAACGCGGCGCGACGCAGGAAGCCTTCGACGAATGGCAGTCGCGCGTGCGCGGCGGCTCCTGGCGCGGGCAGATTTCGGCGCTCGAAACCTGGTTGCAGGAAACGTTTGACATTTCTCTTTCTTCGCTGCGCCTGCTTCCCGGCGAAGAGGAACTCGTCGTGCCGGACGACACCGCGCGCTTCCTCGTCGCACAGGGTAACAGCCCGGAGGAGACCGCGACCTGGACCGTGCTTTCCGCGCCCACCGGCGTCGATCTCAAGGCCGGCATGGTGGCAATGGCGCAGGACGATCGCTGGCAGCAGCTCGACGGTTATGTCAGCCTCGACAGCAAGGGCGTGCAAGCGCTCGATACGCGCGCGGTGAGCCGCACCCGCTTCGTCGCCACGCAGCCCTGGACCTTTGCCAACATGCGGCTTGTCGCGGCGAACTGGCTGTCCTCCAATATCCTCGCCTATGCCGCACTGTTTTGCGCCTTGGCGATTTTGCTCGGCATCGCGACCTCGGGACTTCTGCGCCGCTTCGGACGGGGCGGCTGAACCGCCCGTTTACCGGCGGTTAACCGTAACAGGGTTTTATAACTCTTGGTTGGCTCTTCTTGGGGGGCGCGGCGACGCGTTCCACGTTCATGACGCATGGTGTCGTCGCGGTTCAAGCCGGAGCTTGGTGTTAGTAATGTACCGAAGGAAATTCGGGATGAAGTCGATCCTTCTTGCGTTCGTCCTCGTCTCCGCCGGCGTGGCAAGCGTCGCAGGCGTATCCTTCGGTGTGCCTGACGACCTGATGAAGGGCTTGCCGCGCCTTGGCGCGGGAACGGACGATTTCGCCACCAGCAGCACGCAGGAAAGCCTTCCTCGGCTCGCCAAGCAGGACCGCGTGGAAATCGCGCAAGCCCAGCAGACGGCGCAGGCGACGGGTACGGAGCAAACGCCGGTTACGGCGGTCACCGCGAACAAGCCGGTCGTCGATGAAAGCGCGCTGCGCTACTTCGCGGCACGCGGCGATACCGCCCGGCTCAATGCCGAGATCGCCCGGCTGCGCACGCTCTACCCCACCTGGATACCGCCAGAAAATCCGCTCGCCGTGCCGGTCAACGAAGACAAGCAGCTTGAGGAGATGTGGGCGCTCTACAGCCAGTCGCGTTATGCCGACGTGCGCGCGGCGATCGCCAAGCGCCAGCAGGAAGACCCGCAATGGACGCCGCCCGCCGACCTCGTCGATCGCCTCGACGTGGCGGAGAAGCGCGCGGCCCTCGTCGCCGCCTCCAATGCCGGCAAGAGCGAGGATGTCGTGCGCCTCGGCGCGGAGACGCCGAGCCTGCTCACCTGCAGCGATGCGGACGTGCTCTGGCGCGTCGCCGAGGCCTTCGTGAAGACCGACCGCATGCAGCGCGGCAAGGATGCCTATGGCTACATGCTCGACAATTGCACGGACGGGCCGGTGCGCATCGCGACCTTGCAGAAGGCTTCGACTCTGCTGAAATACGGCGACATGCAGGACCTCATCGCCCGCGAGCGCACCGGCACGGATGGCGTCAAGGAATTCGAGACGATCCGCGGCGACCTTGCCCGCCGTTTCGTCGGCGAGGGTGACGAGGATGCCGCGATCACCGTGGCGCCGGCCTATCTGAAGATCGTCGAAAAGCTGGTGGCGGACGAGGGGCTCGCCTCCGATGCGCTGCTGCTCGGCTGGTATCACCTGCGCCGCGAGCAGAACGCCGCCGCCGAACCCTTCTTCCGCAAGGCGCGTGCCGTCGAGGATTCGGCCTCGGCCTCACAGGGGCTGGCGCTCATCCTGCTCGCCCGCAAGATGCCGATCGAGGCGGAAGACGTGATGTATGCCTGGCGCACCACATCCGACCAGGCGATGGCGACCTATCTCGCCGCGACCGCCAACCTGCTTGCGCTTGATCCGCCACCGAAGCTTGACGCCAAGGTGCTGAACCGCATCGCGCAGGTGACGCTTGAAGAAAAGCACCCGGAGACCGGCGAGCAGTTCGGCTGGTATGCGCTCGCCATGGACCAGCCGACGACGGCCGAGGAGTGGTTTGCCCAGGTGCTGAAGTGGAAGGCCGATTACGAACCCGCCGCCTATGGCCTCGGTGTTGCGCGCCTGCGGCTGGAGGACCTTGCTGGTCTTGCCGCGGTCAAGCAGGCCTGGGGCGAGCGCTCGGAACGCATCGCGCTGCTCGGCGAGCGCGACACCAGCGACGACGCGGCCCCCGTGCGGCGCGGGCGCGAGGCGCTCGTCGCGCGCACCCAGCGGCGTTTGCCAGCGCGTGAGACGGCGGTCGAAGAGGTCGCCCTGAAGCCGCAGCGCATCGTGCGCACGGGGCGCCGGGCGGAAGGGGCCGTCGATTGCCGCAGCACGCGCGATCCGCGCAGCCTGTCGCCGGCAAGTGCGCTGTCGCTCGGCTGGTGCCTGATGGAAATCAACCGGCCGTTGGAAGCCGCGCAGGCCTTCGAGGCGGCGTTGTCCGGCGAGGGTCGCACGCGTAGCGACGCCGCCTATGGCCAGAGCCTCGCTTATCTGCGCGCCGGGCTGACCAGCGACGCCGCCGTGGCGGCCACCAAGGCGACGCTCGACCAGAGCCGCGGTGCCGAATTGCAGACCGCCATCCTCTCCGACCGCGCCGTCAGCAGTTTCCGGGCGAAACGGTTTCGCGAAACGCTGGTCTATCTCGACCAGCGGGCGCAGTTCCGCGCCGAGCCGACGGACCTGATGGTGCTGCGCGCCTATGCCTACAAGAACCTCGGGATGCGCATTGATGCACAGCGGCTCTTCGAGGCGCTCAGCGAGACCGGCCGGCAGGACGCCATCCGCGCGCTTGCCGAGATGCGCCGGGAACGGGACGGGCGTCAGTAACGCGATTTGGCCGCAATCGCCGGGGAGGATGTGGGCCATGCGTCTCGGACTTCTCATCTTCGTGCTGCTTGTCTCGCCGGTCGCCGCGGCGGAAAACCTCTATGTCGTCTGCGACAACGGCCTTCGCTGCGTGAAGGCGCCGTGCCCGTCCTCCACCATGCGTAATCTCGAAACCGGCGAGGAATTCAGGGGCGTTGCTCCCGATATCACCGGTCTTGCGGAAGCCGATCAGCAACGTATCCGCCAAACGGATGCGCTCTATTACGGCAGGCTCGTGCTGAGCGGGCACACGGAAAACCGCGAGCAGGATATTGCCGGCAAGCGCCAGAGCCTGCCGGTCCTCGTCATCACCGGTATCGCCCGCGAATCCACGGCGTCCGAGCGGCGGCACTGCCGCGCCGGCTAATCGCGGTCGGGTGCACCCAGCGGGAAATATGCGCGGTACGGACGCCCTTCATCCACCGCGCGGGCGAAGGAGGGGCGGGCGAGCAGACGCCGGCGGTAGGCGTGCACGCAAGCGAAAGCCGGGTCGATGGCATGCGTCCAGTCCGCGTAGAACAGGAAGGGTGCGGCGGCGCAGTCGGCGAGCGTGAAGGCATCGCCGCAGGCCCAGAGCCTGCCTTCCATGTGCCGGTCGAGCCAGGCATAGGCGCATTCCAGCATCTTTCGCGCCTCGGCATCGCCGAGAGGATCTCGGTCCTTTTCCTGCCGGATGGCGTTGAAGACGATGCGCTGCTGCGGCGTCGAGACATAATTGTCGAAGAAGCGGTCGAGCATGCGCACGTCGAGTGCCACCTTCGGATCGTCGGGAACGAGTTTGACCGGTCCCGGATAATAGAGCCCGAGATATTCGATGACCACGCTCGCCTCCATGACGGTGCGCTCGCCATCGACGAGGATCGGGAAGCGCTTGATCGGCCAGCGCGCCTCGAAATCGGCAAGCGTGTCGGGATCGTTGTGGTCAAGCATGCGGTATTCGAAATCGGTGCCGTTTTCATAAAGCGCGACCAGCGCCTTCTGGCAGTAGCTCGAGAAGGGATGGGCGTAGAGAACGGGTTTCATGGCAACCTCCGCGTCTGCGGAACGGTTGTCGCAAATCTGCTTGCAAATTGCAATCGGATTTTGAGGTCAGCCGGCGCGCAGCAGCAGCACCTGCCGCAGGCTCTCGCCATGCGGCCTGGAAAATTGCATCTGGGCGACCGGGATTGCCAGGACTAGGACGACCAGCGCCGTCACGAACAGCATTCCCGGATGCAGGAGTCTCGATTTCACGCGTCACCTCATACTCGAATGGCCGATCTATCCACGTCGAACCTGACGCCGCGCTGAACGTCGCGTTCAGCCGGCTGTCAGTTTGCTCCGCCAGGAAGCGCCGGACACAAGACGTGAAAGGACATCCGATGCGCGAAAGAACCGGCCCGGCCGGCAGAGCCGTTTTCTGGCGGCCGCAACTCGGCAGCATTGCGGTCAGCATCCTGACGGCGATCTATCTGCTGGCCTTGACCAACCGGAGTTTCTGGGAAAAGGGCTGGCTCTATCTCGATGGCCGGGCGACGACCTTCGCCTCCATCGTCATCGGCATCGCCTGCCTCTACATCGCGCTCTGCGTCACCGTATCGGTGAAATATGTGATGAAGCCGATTTTCATCCTGCTGATCCTGACGAGCGCGTCCGGCGCCTGGTTCATGGACAGCTACGGCGCGATCATCGACATGGAGATGCTGCGCAACGCGGCCGAGACGAACAGTGCCGAGGCCGGGCACCTGATCACGCCGGGCTTTCTCTTCCACATGCTGGTCTTCGGCGTGCTGCCCTCGGCGCTTCTCGTTTGGGTGAACGTTCAGCATTACACGTTCTTCTGGAAACTGCGGGCCAATCTCGTCGTCATCGTGCCGGCGCTCATCATCGCGCTGGTGGCCGGCTTCTCCCATGCCCGGGTCTACGCCGCCACCGCGCGCACGCATCGCGACTGGTTCCAGACGCTGAACCCCGTCATCCCGCTCGTCACCGCCGCCCGCTTCGCGGTCCGCCAGACGGCGGACCGCAATGTGGTCGCCGCGCCCATCGGCGAGGATGCCCGGATCGGCGACGCACCGCTTGGCGTGCGCAAGCCGCGGCTGATGATCGTCGTTGCCGGCGAGACCGCGCGGGCCGACAATTTTTCGCTCGGCGGTTACGGTCGCGAGACCAATCCGGAACTGAAGGCGAAGGACATTCGCTATTTTTCCGACGCGACGAGCTGCGGCACCGCGACGGCCGTCTCGCTGCCCTGCATGTTCTCCGTCTATACCCGCAGCGCCTATTCGCATGACAAGGGGCTGGCGACGCAGAACCTGCTCGACGTGCTCTCCCATGCGGGCGTGGACGTCGAGTGGTGGGACAACAATACCGGCAGCAAGAAGATCGCCGCGCGCGTCAAGGAACGCTCGCTGATCGAAGGCGGCGACCCGCGCTATTGTTCGGGTGGCGAGTGCCGGGACCAGGTGCTGCTCGACAATCTCGATGGCTGGATTGGCTCCGTCCAGAAGGACACCGTGCTGGTTCTACACCAGATCGGCAGCCACGGCCCGGCCTATTTCGAGCGTTACCCGGAGGAATTCCGCCGCTTCACGCCCGATTGCCGCACCGCCGAGTTTTCCGACTGCACGCGCGAGGAAATCGTCAACGCCTATGACAACACGATCCTCTATACGGACCACATTCTCGCCGGCGTGATCGAGCGGCTAGAGAAGGAGCAGGGCCGGCTCGACGTCTCCATGCTCTATATGTCCGACCACGGCGAATCGCTCGGCGAGTTCGGCCTCTACCTGCACGGCGCGCCCTATATGATCGCGCCGAGCCAGCAGACCCATGTGCCCTTCGTGCTGTGGCTGGGCAAGGATGCCAAGGCTGCCTATTCGGCCGCCTGCCTCGATGCCGAGACCACGAAGCCGCAGTCGCACGACAACCTCTTCCACACCGTGCTCGGCCTGATGCGGGTGGAGACGAAGGTGCGCGACCCGGCGCTCGATCTGGTTTCCCCTTGCCGCTCGGGGGCGCTCTCCTGATCGGCAAGGGTGCTGGCAACGGGAGCTGTCCCGTGTATTCTCCCGCTTCGGACGGTGATCGGCGCCGAAGGGCGCCCGCGAAAACCGTCGCAGCGATGCGGAGAGACGGGCATTTGAGAATTCTGCTGATCGAGGACGACGCCGTGCTGGGCGAGGCGGTGCGTGACTATGTCGCCGGGCTCGGCCATGCCGTCGACTGGATGCAGACGCTCGATGATGGCCGCACGGCCTCCGGCACGGTCGATTACGACCTCGTGCTGCTCGACCTGCGCCTGCCGGATGGCAGCGGGCTGAGCCTGCTCAAGGACCTGCGCCGCGCTGGCGCCGTCACGCCCGTCATCATCCTCACTGCGCATGACCAGATTTCCGACCGCATTGAGGGGCTGAACAGCGGGGCCGACGACTATCTCGTCAAGCCGTTCAACCTCGGCGAGCTCGGCGCGCGCATGCTCGCCGTCGCGCGGCGCTATGCCGGTGCCGCCGTTCCCGTGCTGGAGGCGGGGCCGCTGACCATCCAGCTTGCCGACCGCCGCGTGCTGCGCGAGGGCACCCCGGTCGATCTCTCCAGCCGCGAATGGGCAGTGCTGGCGCGGCTCGCCGCACGGCCCGACGCCATCGTCTCCAAGGGACAGATCGAGGAGGCGCTCTACGCCTTCGGCTCGGAAATCGAGAGCAACACGGTGGAAGTCTATGTCAGCCGGCTGCGCAAGAAGCTCGGCAAGGATTGCGTCGAGACGCTGCGCGGCATCGGCTACAGGCTCGGCCGATGAGGAAGCCCTTCGCCTTCCCGCCGAAGAGCCTGGCCGGCCAGCTCATGCTGTGGATCACAGCGAGCGTCACGGCGCTGTGGCTTGTCGCCGTGGGTTTCGGCGCGCTGGTCATGCATGACGAGTTCGGCGAAATCTTCGACAGCTCGTTGCAGGAAACGGCGGAGCGGCTGGTGCCGCTGGTGGTCGACGACCTGCGCCGGCGAAACGACATCAACGAGCCGCGCCGCATCGAGCGCTCGCCGTCGCAGCCGGGCGAGGAATACCTGACCTACCAGGTGCGCGACGCGAATGGCCAGGTGCTGCTGCATTCGCACACGGCATCCGAACAGCCCTTCGAGGCACCGCTGAAGGTCGGTTTCCGCGATGGCGAGACGGGGCGGTTCTACACGGCTTCGACGCCGGACGGTTCCATCTTCGTGCAGGTGAAGGATTCTGCCGCGGAACGGCAGGAGGCGATGTTCGAAGGCACGCTTGCGCTGTTGCTGCCGGTGCTGCTCATCGTGCCCGTGACGGTGCTCGCCGTCTGGTTCGTCGTGCGGCGCGTGTTGTCGCCCGTCGAGACGCTCCGGGCGGCGATCGGCGAGAAGGACGGCGGCAATCTCGCGGCGATCGAGGCCGTCAGCCTGCCGCAGGAACTGCAACCGATCCTGCGCTCGGTCAATCTGCTGCTGGCGCGCCTGCGTTCGGTGCTCGCCGCCGAGCGGGAATTCACTTCGAACAGCGCGCACGAACTGCGCACGCCCATTGCCGGCGCGCTGGCGCAGACGCAACTTCTCCTCTCCGAGCTGAAGGACGCGCCGGTGCGCGCCCGCGCCCAGCAGATCGAGGCATCGCTGCAAAAACTCACAAAACTCACCGAGAAGCTGCTCCAGCTCGCCCGCGCCGAGGCCGGCATCGGCGTCAGCGAAACCACCTTCGACGTCGCCGATGTCGTCGGCGTCGTGGTGACGGATTTCCAGCGCGCATCGGAAGATGCGGGCCGCATCCGCTTCCGCAACGATTTCACCGGGCAGGGGCAACGCGAGGGCACCGCCGATGCCTTTGCCATCGTGCTGCGCAACCTCGTCGAAAACGCCCTGCTGCACGGGCGGGTAGACGAACCGGTCGAGATCCTCCTGACGGGGGAAGGCAATGTACGGATCCTAAACGGGGCGGCCCGTTTGTCCGATGCGGAGCTGTCCACCGTGCGCAAACGCTTCTCCCGCGGCAAGACGCTTGCTGCCGGTTCCGGGCTCGGCCTGTCCATCGCCGACCGGCTGCTTGCGCAGATGCGCGCAAGCCTTGTCCTGACCTCGCCCATTCCCGGGCGTGTTGATGGATTCCAGGCAGACGTCATGTTTCCGGACGCCCGCTGACCGCATCATTGCGGCACCATCTGCGCCATTTCCGAACAGTCTCGTTTTCCAGCATTCCCGCCTTCCGCAGGGGCAGGCGGATACTCACAATTTTTTCCATTAGCATGTGAGAAATATGTGGCTTTCTGACTTATTCTGTGGTTTTCTGTGGTCATAATCAAGAAAAGGTGGGGAACATGGGTCGCAAACCGGAAGACTACGCGCGGCTGCTCGCCAGCGCGCTTTGCAAGTTGCATGCAGCGGAATGCCGTGGGGCATCGCCCCTCATCTCTGAAGACAGTGTGCGGGTGATTAGCGAAACCATCGCCGCGGCGATGGAAGATGCCCGGAAAATTCAAATAGATCAGGAACATGCGGCGATGCTCGAACGCCGCGAACGCATACATCTACATTCCTGACGTCTCTCCAGTCTGCGCCGCCGTGTGTGCTTGTGCTCGCGGCGGCGGCTTTTTATGGTAGGTGCTAGCAATTCCAGCAAACGTGTTGAGCTGTTTTGCGTTCGGAATTGCGCGATACGTCAAACGCGCCTGACCATCGGGAGGAGACGAGGTGCCGACTGAAGCCGCGCGCGTGGTGCGCGATACGTCCGCCGACCCGGAATTCGGGCCATGGCTGGCGCAGGCCTCGATCCTCGTCGTCGACGACGAGCCGGGCATGCGCAACTTCCTGATGCGCACGCTTTCGCCGCGCTGCAAGCGGCTGGAGCTGGCCGCCGATACGGACGAGGCCTCGCGCAAGCTCGACCAGCACCATTTCGACGTGGTGATCCTCGACAACATCATGCCGCGCAAGAACGGCGTCGAATGGCTTGCCGAACAGCGCGCCATCGGCTTCTTCGCCGACGCCATCCTGATGACGGCCTATGCCGATCTCGAAACCGCCATCCAGGCGCTGCGCGCCGGCGCGGTCGATTTCGTGCTGAAGCCATTCCGCTCCAACCAGCTCCTCAATGCCGTGGCGCGGTGCCTCGACCGCATCCGCCTGCAACGTGAAAACTACGTGCTGCGCTACGAGCTGAAGGCGACCTCCGACCATATCCTGCTGCGCGACCGGCTGATCGGCGAATCCTCCGCCATCGCCCGCGTGCGCGACACCATCGCCCGCGTCGCGCCGCTGCCGACGACGGTGCTGCTCACCGGCCAGTCCGGCACCGGCAAGGAAGTGGCAGCGCGCTCGCTGCACACGCTCTCCGACCGCGAGGCGAAACCCTTCGTGCCGGTCAACTGCGGGGCGATCCCGCCGGACATGATCGAAAGCGAGCTGTTCGGGCATCTCAAGGGCGCATTCACCGGCGCGGAACGGGCGCGCGAGGGCCTGTTCCTGCATGCGCAGGGCGGCACGCTGTTCCTCGACGAGATCAGCGAAATGCCGCCGGCGACGCAGAGCAAGCTCCTGCGCGTGCTGGAGGACCGCAAGGTGCGCCCCGTCGGCTCCGAGCGCGAGGTGCCGGTGGACCTGCGCTTCGTCTTCGCCACCAATGCGGAGCTGGAGAAGGAGGTGCAGGCCGGGCGGTTCCGCGCCGACCTGTTCTTCCGCATCAATGTCATGCAGATCCATCTTCCGCCGCTGAAGGAGCGGGATGGTGACGCGGTGGAACTCGCGACGCTCTTCATGAAGAAGCTTTCGGCCCAGCTCGCCATGCCGGCCGTGCCGATCGACGCGACGGTGCGCCGGGCGCTTTCGGCCTATGACTGGCCGGGCAATGTGCGGGAACTTCGCAACCTCATCGAGCGCACACTGATCCTCGGCCGTTTCCCCGAGGGGTTCGGCTCCGGCGCGCCGGCACCGGCCGGCGAGGCGGGCGGGTCGCTCGCCGATGTCGAGCGGCGCCACATCCTCGCGGTGCTCTCCGCCTGCAACGGCCAGCGCGACGAGGCGGCGCGCCAGCTCGGCATTTCGCGCAAGACGATCGACAGAAAACTGGCTGCCTGGGATGGCTGACGGCAGGCACGCCATCCGGCCGGCGCGCTCGGTGCGCTACCGGCTGCTCGCCATCGCCCTCCTGCCCATGCTGGTGATCCTGCCGCTCCTGCTCGGCGTCACGGTCTATCGCTGGAACGAAAAATTCGATGCGACGCTGATCTCCAAGGTCAATGGCGACCTGACGATCGCGCACCAGTATCTCGCGCATATCCTCGACAATACCGGAGAGCACGTCACAGCGCTCGGCGCCTCGGCGCGGTTCCGCGATGTCGCGAATGACGGCGCGGCGCTGAAAACCCTTTTGAACGACGCCCGGGCGCGGCTGGAGCTCGATTTTCTCTATGTGATCGCGCCGGATGGCGCGCTCGTCGCCTCGGTGACCGAGGAGACCGCGGCGGCGCTTCGCACCGACTGGCCGGTCATTCGCGATGCGCTCGCCGGAAAACCCGCGACAGGGGTCGATATCTTCGAGAATGCCGACCTCGAAAAGCTCTCGCCCGATCTCGCCGCCCGCGCCAAGCTGCCGCTCGTCTCGACGCCCAATGCGGTGCCGACCGAGCGCAAGGAGGAGGCGCGCGGCATGGTCATACAGAGCGCCAGTCCCGTCACGCTCGGCGAGGGGCGCCAGGCCGTGCTTGTCGGCGGCATCCTGCTCAACCAGAACCTCGTCTTCATCGACACGATCAACGACCTCGTCTACCGCGAGGCGAGCCTGCCGGAAGGCAGCCAGGGCACGGCGACGCTGTTCCTCGACGACGTGCGCATCAGCACCAATGTGCGGCTGTTCGAGGGGCGGCGCGCTCTGGGCACGCGCGTTTCCGCCGCCGTGCGCTCGGCCGTCCTCGGCGAGGGGCGCACCTGGCTCGACAGTGCCTTCGTCGTCAACGACTGGTACATTTCCGCCTACGAACCGATCACGGACAGCCACGGCAAGCGCGTCGGCATGCTCTATGTCGGCTTTCTCGAAGCGCCCTTCACGGCGGCGAAATATCAGACCGTGCTCACCATCGTCGCCGCCTTCTTTGCCATCACGGCGGCGAGCGTGCCGATTTTCCTGCGCTGGGCACGCGGCATCTTCGAACCGCTGGAGCGCGTCGATGCCACGATTGCGCGGGTGGAGAGCGGCGATCTCGGCGCGCGCACCGGCCCGGTCGACAGCCAGGACGAGATCGGCCGCGTCGCCGTGCATCTCGACGACCTCTTGAACCAGCTCGAACGAAGCGACCAGGAATTGCGGCGCTGGAACGAGGAGTTGAACGCGCGCGTCGACGAGCGCACCCGCGAGCTGCAACTCGCCAACCGCCAGTTGGAGGCGACGACCAAGCAGCTCATCCTCTCGGAAAAGCTCGCCGCCATCGGCGAGATCACCGCCGGCGTCGCGCATGAGATCAACAACCCGATCGCCGTCATGCAGGGCAATCTGGAGGTCGTGCGCGCCGTGGTGGGCGACCGGGCGGAACTGGCGAAGGTGGAGTTCCAGCTGCTCGACGAACAGATCCAGCGCATCAGCCAGATCGTCACGAAGCTCCTGCAATTCGCGAAGCCCGAGGAATTCGCCGGATTCGTCGACCGCCATGCGCCGGGTCTGGCGGTGGCGGATTGCATGCCGCTCGTCCAGCACCTGCTGGCGAGAGCGGCCATCGAGGTGCGGCTGGAAAACACCGCCGAGCGACTGGTGCTGATGAACCGCACCGAGCTGCAACAGGTCGTCGTCAACCTCGTCGTCAACGCCATCCACGCCATGCCGGATGGCGGACGGCTGACGATTGCGACCCGCGATCGGGATCGCGAGGGGCGGCCGGGCGTCGAGCTCGTCGTCAGCGATACGGGCGTCGGCATGGACCCGGACCTCGTCGCCAAGGTCTTCGACCCGTTCTTCACCACCAAGCGGCAGGAGGGGACCGGTCTCGGCCTCTCCATCAGCCAGACATTGGTGACGCGGCAGGGCGGCGCCATCGCGGTCGCCAGCCGTCCGGGCGAGGGCGCGACCTTCACGGTCTGGCTGCCCGAGGCCGACTGACCGGACAGTTTGTCCGTCGCATCTGGACAAACTGTCCATTCTGATTCCGCTCTTTATCTCAAATCATTGATTTTCCAGGAAATCCTCTTTGGCACGGGCCTTGCAAGGTTTCGCGCGGGAGGTTCGGTGGCTGGCGTTTCGCACGGAGGATGCGGGCGGGCGGTGCCGAAGGGGCGGTTTTCGCCCGGCTCCCCATCACGAAAATCTTCGCACCGAGGGGTGCGTCGCGGAGGAGACCCAATGACTGCATCGACCGAGACCTATGCCGGCGGATATTCCGGCAGCATCCTCGACCGGGAGCGCATTATCGCGAAACCCGGCTTCAACCGCTGGCTCGTTCCGCCGGCCGCCCTTGCCATCCATCTCTGTATCGGCATGGCCTATGGCTTCAGCGTGTTCTGGCTGCCGCTGTCCAAAGCCATTCCGGTAACGGATCCGGCCTGCGCCGACCTGAACCTCATCTCCGCGCTCTTCACCACGAGCTGCAACTGGCGCGTCGCCGATCTCGGCTGGATCTACACGCTGTTCTTCGTGCTGCTCGGCTGCTCCGCCGCCATCTGGGGCGGCTGGCTGGAGCGTGTCGGCCCGCGCAAGGCGGGCTTCGTCTCGGCCTGCTGCTGGTGCGGCGGCATCGTCGTCGCAGCGATCGGCGTCATGAGCCACCAATTGTGGCTGATGTGGCTCGGTGCCGGCGTCATCGGCGGCGTCGGCCTCGGCCTCGGCTATATCTCCCCCGTTTCCACGCTGATCAAGTGGTTCCCCGACCGGCGCGGCATGGCGACCGGCATGGCGATCATGGGCTTCGGCGGCGGCGCGATGATTGGTGCGCCGCTCGCCAACCTGCTGATGAACGCCTTCAAGACGGACGTCACCGCCGGCGTGTGGCAGACCTTCCTCGTGATGGCGGTGATCTATTTCTGCTTCATGATGGGCGGCGCCTTCGGCTACCGCATCCCGCCGGCCGGCTGGCGTCCGGAAGGCTGGACGCCGCCGGCCTCCAAGTCGACGATGATCACCACCAAGCACGTGCACCTGCGTGATGCGCACAAGACCACGCAGTTCTGGCTGATCTGGCTGGTGCTGTGCCTCAACGTCTCGGCCGGCATCGGCGTGATCGGCATGGCCTCGCCCATGCTGCAGGAAATCTTCGGCGGCCGCCTCATCGGCCAGCCGGACCTGACCTTCAGCCAGCTCGGCACCGACCAGAAGGCGGCCATCGCGGCGATCGCGGCGGGCTTCACCGGCCTCCTGTCGCTCTTCAACATCGGCGGGCGGTTCTTCTGGGCCTCGCTCTCCGACAAGATCGGCCGCAAGAACACCTATTACACGTTCTTCGTGCTCGGCATCGTGCTCTATGCCGCCGCACCGACCTTGGCCGATATGGGCAACAAGGCCCTCTTCGTGCTCGCCTTCGGCATCATCCTGTCGATGTATGGCGGTGGTTTCGCCACCATCCCGGCCTATCTCGCCGACATCTTCGGCACGCAGTTCGTGGGCGCGATCCACGGCCGCCTGCTGACGGCCTGGGCGACGGCCGGCATCGTCGGCCCCGTCGTGGTCAACTATATCCGCGAGGCGCAGATCGCCGCCGGCGTCGAGCCGGGGCCGTCGCTCTACACCGGCACGATGTATATCCTCGCCGGCATGCTGGCGGTGGGGCTCGTCGCCAACTCCCTGGTGCGGCCGCTTGCGGAGAAATGGTTCATGTCGGACGAGGAAGTCGCGTCGTTGCAGGCGAAGACGGCCGCGGCGAATGCCGGTCCGACCGGCTCCTTCGGCATCGGCAAGGGCGGCTTCGATGGCAAGGCGGCGCTCGCCTGGGCCGTTGTCGGCATCCCGCTCATCTGGGGCATCTGGGTGACGGTCAAGAACACCGCGGCGCTGTTCTAAGAGCCTTTAAGGAACGCTTCGAGGCCCCCGGTTCGCGCCGGGGGCTTTCTTTTTTGCCCTTGCGACGGTCCTGCATTTCGACCAAACGAAGAGGGGTTGCAGACACGAGGAGGATGGCATGACCGAATGGGGCAGGACCGGCAAGGACAGGATCGCGCTCGTCACAGGGGGCGGCACGGGCATCGGGCTGGCGGTCGCGCGCGGCCTCAGCGCCGAGGGTTATGCCGTCATCATCACCGGCCGCCGGGCCGCGGTGCTGGAGACGGCGGCGGCGGAGATTTCCGCTGAAACGGGCAATCCGGTGCGCGCCATCGCCTGCGACGTCGGCGACCCGGAGCAGGTCGCGGCGGCCTTCGAACAGGTGAAGCAGGAGTTCAGCCGGCTCGATGTGCTGGTCAACAATGCCGGCTCCAACGTCTCGCCGGCGCTCCTGGAAGACATTCCCTTCGCGGAGTGGAGCAACATCCTTGCGGCCAACCTGACGGGCGCCTTCCTTTGCACGCAGCAGGCCTTCAAGCTGATGAAGGACCAGAATCCGCGCGGCGGGCGTATCATCAACAACGGCTCGATTTCCGCCACCGCGCCGCGGCCGAATTCGGCGCCCTACACCGCGACGAAACACGCCATCACCGGCCTCACCAAGTCGACCGCGCTCGACGGCCGCAAATACGACATCGCCTGCGGCCAGATCGACATCGGCAACGCCGCGACCGACATGACGGCGCGGATGAGCACCGGCGTGCTCCAGGCCAATGGCGAGATCGCAAGCGAGCCGACCATGTCGGTCAAGCACGTCGCCGATGCCGTGATCTACATGGCAAGCCTGCCGCTCGAGGCCAATGTGCTGACGATGACGGTGATGGCGACGGCGATGCCGTTTGTTGGGCGCGGGTAGGGCGCTACCGCCGCCGCGGCTCGCCACCTTCGGCGTAGACGGTCTTCTGCTGGAACTTGAAGACGTGGCCGCAGCGGCAGCGGATCATGTGTTTGTCTGGATATTTCGACGGGCGTTCCGTAAGGAAGCCGCGCGGCAGCGAATCGACGGCGAAATCCGGGTTCTTCCGGCTCGGCATGTCGTCTTCGGAGACTTCGGCATAGCCGGAATTGCCGCACATGGCGCATTCGAGCTTGCGCGAGTAGCGGTCACGGGCGGCCATGGACGACTCCTTTGTGAGATTCTGGCGTCAGATGCTGGTTCGCCGTTAATAGGCATGGTGCCCGGTGGTTTCAATGGCTCAGGGCGCAAGCAGCGCCTGAAGAATGGCGATGACGCGCCGGTGCTGGTGGGCGTGGCGCGTGCGCACGTTCACGGCGGCATAGACGGCCTGCGCGATCGGCTCGGCGCCCACGACCCGGCTTGCCGCGCCGGTGCCGATGAGCCGCCGGGCATCGGCGGCCGGCACGTAGGCGGAGCCGCCGAGCTTCTGCATCAGCGCCAGGATGGCGGTCGTTTCCCCGCTGGCGATGGGCGCGGTGGAGAGCCCCGGATGGGCCTGGCGGTGCAGCCGGTCGAAAGCGGGCGAATAGACGGCCTGGATATAGTCCTCCGGCTTCACCTCCGCGATGTCGGCCACCCTGTTGCTCACCATCTCGTAGATCACGTCGCCGATGCGCTCATAATGCAGGTCCGGCAGATAGTGCGGCGTGAAGAGGATGGCGAGGTCGAGGTCGCCGGCGTCGAGGTCACGGTTCATCTGGTTCGAATAGTCGACCTCCAGATAGATCGACGTGCCCGGCAGTTCCTTGCGCACCGCCGAAAGCCAGTCGCCGGCATAGTGGGCGGCGAGGTCGTGCTGCAGGCCGATGCGCATGGAGCGCTCGTAGGCGCCGGCCGTTTCCACCGCACGCGCTGCCTCGTGCCACTGGTGTTGCAGCGCCTTGGCATGGTCGAGAAAGCGCAGGCCCGCGGCGGTCGGCTGCGTGCCGCCCTTGTTGCGCGCGAAGAGTTTTCGCGCGAACGTGGCTTCCAGCGCATTGATGCGGTGAGTGACAGTCGATTGCGTGATGTTCAGGCGCTCCGCCGTGCGGTTGAAATTCCGGGTTTCCATGAGGTCCAGGAATGTCTCGATCAGGATAATCTGCATGGATGCGCCATTTTTTCCCAGTGTTTGGCGCAAGTCTAATCGAAGGTATCGATTAATAAAGGGAATTCCGCGGCTTGCTGCGCAGCACTTTGGTTGCCACAAATCCGGTGCAAAGAAGGGGAACGAGAATGTCCGCACTGCCATCCCATGCCCGTGTCGTCATCATCGGCGGAGGCGCCGTCGGCGCGTCGGCACTCTATCATCTGGCCAAGGCCGGGTGGACGGATTGCGTGCTGCTGGAAAAGAACGAGTTGACCGCCGGCTCCACCTGGCATGCCGCCGGCAACGTGCCGACCTTTTCGTCCTCTTGGTCGATCATGAACATGCAGCGCTATTCGGCCTCGCTCTACCGGGAGCTGGGCCGGCTTACCGATTACCCGATGAACTACCACGTCACCGGCTCGATCCGCCTCGGCCATTCGAAGGAGCGCTTGCAGGAGTTCAAGCGCGTCGTCGGCATGGGCCGCTACCAGGGCATGGATCTCGACATCCTTTCGCCCGACGAGATGCGCGGGAAATATCCGTTCCTCGAAACGCATGACCTGACCGGCGCGCTCTACGACCCTTATGACGGCGATATCGACCCGGCGCAGCTGACGCAGGCGCTGGCGAAGGGCGCGCGCGACATGGGCGCGAAAATCTTCCGCTTCTGTCCCGCCACCGGCGCACGCCGGGAGGGGGATGAATGGGTGATTTCGACGCCGCAGGGGGAAATTCGCTGCGAGAAGGCCGTCAACGCCGCCGGCTATTATGCCCGCGAGGTCGGCAAATGGTTCGGCCGCGACGTGCCGATGATGGTGATGAGCCATCAGTACATGCTGTTCGAGGAAATTCCGGAACTCGCCGCCTGGTCGCGCGAAGCCGGCCACAAGCTGCCGCTGCTGCGCGACGTCGATAGTTCCTACTATCTGCGCCAGGAAAAGACCGGCATGAACCTCGGCCCCTACGAGCGCAATTGCAAGGCGCACTGGATCACGCCTGACGATCCGATGCCGGACGATTTTTCGTTCCAGCTTTTTCCGGACGATCTCGACCGGCTCGAATGGTATCTGAACGACGCCGTCGAGCGCGTGCCGATTCTCGGCACGGCCGGCCTGTCGCGCATGATCAACGGGCCGATCCCCTATGCGCCGGACGGCAACCCGCTGCTGGGGCCGATGCCGGGCGTGCCGAACGCTTTTGAAGCCTGCGTCTTCACCTTCGGCATCTGCCAGGCGGGTGGTGCGGGCAAGGTGCTGGCGGAATGGGTGACCGAAGGCGAGACGGAGTGGGACATGTGGTCCTGCGATCCACGCCGCTACACAAACTTCGCCGCCGACAAGGATTATTGTGTCGCCAAGGGCATGGAAATCTACGGCCACGAATATGCCATGCATTTCCCGAAACACGCCTGGCCGGCCGGGCGCGACCAGAAACTCTCGCCGATCCACGATCGCACCAAGGCGCTCGGCGCGCAGTTCAAGCCCTATAACGGCTGGGAACGCGCCAACTGGTATGCTGAGCCCGGCGACGATCTTTCGGAAGAATCGACCCAGACCTGGAACCGCGAAGGCCCCTGGCGGGCGTACATCGAGGCGGAGTGCCGCGCCGTCACCGAGGCCGCCGGCATTCTCGACCTGCCGGGTTTCTCGCGCTTCCGCGTGAAGGGCGAGGGGGCGACGGCGTGGCTCTCGACGCTCACCACCGGCAAGCTGCCGAAACCGGGCCGCATCGGCCTTGCCTATTTCTCCGACGACAAGGGCCGCATCGTCACGGAAATGTCGGTGATGATGCTGGGCGAGGATTTCTTCTTCCTGATCACGGCCGCGGCCGCGCAGTGGCACGATTTCGAATGGCTGCAAAAGCACCTGCCCAAGGACGCCGCCTTCACTATCGACGATGTGACGGAGAGTTTTTCCTGCCAGATCCTTTCCGGCCCGAACTCCCGCGCCATCCTCGCGGAAGTGACGGATGCGGACCTCCAGAAGGGCTGGCTCACCCACCAGAGCTGCCAGATCGCCGGCCGCTGGTGCCAGCTCGTGCGCGTCTCGTTTGCCGGGGAACTCGGCTGGGAAATCCACACCAAGGTCGAGGACACGGCCACGATCTTCGATGCCGTCTGGGAGGCGGGGCAGAAGCACGGGCTCAGGCCTTTCGGCATGGAGGCGCTGGATTCGCTGCGCATCGAGAAGAGCTATCGCGCCTGGAAGGGCGATCTTTCGACCGACTACACCATCCTTCAGGGCGGCCTCGACCGCTTCATCGACTGGACCAAGCCTGACTTCAAGGGCAAGGCCGCGCTGGAGCGGGAGAAGCAGCAGGGCGTGACAAAACGCTTCGTGACGCTGACGGTGGAAGCCGGCGATTGCGATGCGCCCTACATGTCGACGCTGTGGCACGGCGGGAAGGTGGTCGGCGAGACGACCTCGGGCAACTGGGGCTATCGCACCGGCAAGTCCATTGCGCTCGGCATGCTCAGGGCCGATCTCACGGTGCCCGGCACGGAAATCGAGGTCGAGATTTACGGCGACCGTTTCAAGGCGGTGGTCCAGCCGGACGGGCCGCTCTTCGACCCCAACAATGAAAGACTGCGTGCATGAGCAAGCCCATCCCTTCGAAGGCGAGAGCCGTCATCATCGGCGGCGGTGTCTCCGGCTGTTCGGTCGCCTATCATCTCGCGAAACTCGGCTGGACGGATGTGGTGCTGCTGGAACGCAAGCAGCTCACCTCCGGCACCACCTGGCATGCGGCGGGCCTGATCGGCCAGCTGCGCGCCTCGCAGAACATGACGCGGCTCGCAAAATATTCGGCCGACCTCTACACCAAGCTTGAAGCCGAGACCGGCATCGGCACCGGCATGCGCCAGTGCGGCTCGATGACGGTGGCGCTCACCGAGGAGCGCAAGGAGGAGATCTACCGCCAGGCCTCGCTCGCCCGCGCCTTCGACATCGACGTGCGCGAAATCACCGTCGACGAGGTGAAGGCGATGTATCCGCACCTCAACACGGCGGATATCAAGGCCGCCGTGCACCTGCCGCTCGACGGCCAATGCGACCCGGCGAATATCGCGATGGCCTTGGCGAAGGGTGCGCGGCAGAACGGCGCGACGGTCATCGAGGGTGTCAAGGTCACCTCGGTGGTTACCAGGGACGGCCGCGTGACGGGTGTCACCTGCGAGCAGAATGGCGAGATTTTTACCATCGAGACGGACAATGTCGTCAATGCCGCCGGCATGTGGGGGCGCACGCTCGCCGACATGTCCGGCGTCACGCTGCCGCTGCATGCCTGCGAGCATTTCTACATCGTCACGGAGCCGATCCCGAACCTGCAACGGCTCCCGGTTTTGCGCGTGCCGGACGAGTGCACCTACTACAAGGAAGACGCCGGCAAGATGCTGATCGGGGCCTTCGAGCTGAAGGCCAAGCCCTGGGGCATGGACGGCATCTCGGAAGATTTCTGCTTCGACCAGCTGCCGGAGGATTTCGATCACTTCCAGCCGATCCTCGAAAATGCGATCAACCGCATGCCGATGCTGGAAACCGCCGGCATCCACACCTTCTTCAACGGCCCGGAGAGTTTTACCCCGGACGACCGCTACTATCTCGGCGAAGCGCCCGAACTCAAAGGTTATTGGGTCGCTGCCGGCTACAACTCCATCGGCATCGTCTCCTCCGGCGGTGCCGGCATGGCGCTGGCGCAATGGATGAACGACGGCGAGGCGCCGTTCGATCTCTGGGAAGTGGACATCCGCCGCGCCCAGCCTTTCCAGAAGAACCGCGCTTATCTCAAGGACCGTGTTTCCGAGACACTCGGCCTGCTCTATGCCGACCATTTCCCCTATCGCCAGATGGCGACCGCCCGTGGCGTGCGCCGTTCGCCGCTGCACGAGCACCTGAAGGCCCGCGGCGCGGTATTCGGCGAGGTGGCGGGCTGGGAGCGCGCCAACTGGTTCGCCAAGGAAGGGCAGGAGCGGGAATACCGCTATTCGTGGAAGCGGCAGAACTGGTTCGAGAACCAGAAGGAAGAACACCTTGCGGTCCGCAATGGCGTCGGCCTGTTCGACATGACGTCCTTCGGCAAGATTCGCGTGGAGGGCCGCGATGCGCTCGCCTTCCTGCAACGCCTCTGCGCCAACCAGATGGACGTCGCGCCCGGCCGCATCGTCTATACCCAGATGCTGAACGCACGCGGCGGCATCGAGAGCGACCTGACGGTGACACGGCTTTCGGAGACTGCCTTCTTCCTCGTCGTGCCGGGTGCCACGCTCCAGCGCGATCTCGCCTGGCTGCGCAAGCATCTCAATGACGAGTTCGTCGTCATCACCGATGTCACAGCGGCCGAAAGCGTGCTCTGCGTCATGGGTCCGAAGGCGCGCGACCTCATGCAGAAGGTGAGCCCGAACGATTTTTCCAATGCGGCGCATCCCTTTGCCTCCGCCCGGCAGATCGAGGTGGGCATGGGCCTCGCCCGCGCCCACCGCGTCACCTATGTCGGCGAACTCGGCTGGGAGCTTTATGTCTCCACCGACCAGACGGCGCATGTCTTCGAGGCGCTGGAAGAGGCGGGCGCCGATGTGGGCCTGAAATTGTGCGGCCTGCACACGCTTGATTCGTGCCGCATCGAAAAGGCCTTCCGCCATTTCGGCCATGACATCACGGACGAGGACCATGTGCTCGAAGCGGGCCTCGGGTTTGCGGTGCGCACGAAGAAGGGCGACTTCCTTGGCCGCGACGCGGTGCTGCGGAAGGAAGAGGAGGGGCCGAAGCGCCGCATGGTGCAGTTCCGGCTTACCGATCCGCAGCCGCTGCTCTTCCACAACGAGGCGCTGGTGCGCGACGGCAAGATCGTCTCCACCATCACCTCCGGCAATTACGGCCACGCTCTCGGCGGCGCGATCGGCATGGGGTATGTTCCCTGCGCCGGCGAGAGCGAGGCGGATGTGCTCGCCTCCCGTTACGAGATCGAGATCGCCGGCGTGCGGGTGAAGGCGGAAGCCTCGCTCGTTCCGATGTATGATCCAAAGTCGGAAAGGGTAAGGGCATGACGACGCTTGCCGAACGCCACGAACATTTCCATGCGCTGCACCAGTCGGGCTGCTTCGTCATCCCGAACCCCTGGGATATCGGCTCCGCCCGCATGATGGCCGCTGCCGGCGCCGTCGCGCTCGCCACCACCTCCGCCGGCTTCGCCTTCACGCTCGGCCGCCCGGACATGGGCCGCGTCACCCGCGAGGAGGCGCTGAAACATGCCGAAGACCTCGTGCGCGCCACGCCGCTGCCCGTCTCCGGCGATTTCGAGAACGGTTTTGCCGACGAGCCCGACGAGGTTGCCGAGACCATCCGGCTTGCGGCCGAAGTCGGCCTTTCCGGCTGCTCGATCGAGGACACGCAGATGGTCGAGGGCAACCCGGCCTATGCTTTCGACCTCGCCGTGAAGCGCATCCGTGCCGCCGCCGACGCGGCCCGATCGCTCGGCCAGCCGTTCATTCTCTGCGCGCGCGCCGATGGCGTGATGAACGGCGTCTACGATCTCGTTGAGGCGATCCGGCGCATCCAGGCCTTCGAAAAGGCCGGCGCCGATCTCGTCTATGTGCCGGTGCCGCCGGGTGCGGAGGAGTTGCGTCGCGTCGTGCAGTCGGTTTCGAAACCGGTCAATGCGCTCGCCGCGGGGCCGCTGCGCCAGCTTACGGTGCCGCAATTCGCGGAGACGGGCGTGCGCCGCATCTCGCTCGGCTCGACCATCGCCCGCGTCACCCATGCGGCGATCGCCGAGCAGATGGAGGCCATCATCGAGGATGGCAGTTTCGTCAAATTGTCCGCTGCAATCTCCGGCGACCGGGTGAACGCGATGCTCGCCGAAGGCGCCGACGGGGCCTAGCGCCCGTAGGCGCGCACGTCGCGCACACCAAAATCCCATTCGGGCGTGGTGACGGGGGTGATGTCGCTGCCGGGGAAGACGGCGAAGGTGCTGAAGGCCTGGCTTTCGCCGGGCAGCACGCGCAGCACGATCAGCGCGTCGTCGCGGCCGACCTCCCGGCAGGTGCCGTTCGGGCAATCGGAGAGCACAACGTCGAGGCGGAAGGACTGCATGGGCACGGTGCCCTTGTTGGTGATGCGGCCCGTTACCCGAAAACTCGTCTTCGTCTGGCCGGTTGTCGCCTCCGTTTCGGAGAGCTCGACACTGTCCGCCGAAAGCGCCGGTGCCGCCGTGTCCTGCACCACGACCTCGCCGGAGGGGGCGCGCTCTTCCACGAACCAGATGAGCAGTGCCGCGGCAAGGCCGATAGCCACCACTATGGTGAGTGCGGGTTCGACCCAGCTCTGAAAGCGCCGGAAGCGCAGTGCGAGATAAAGAATTGCCGCCGCTGCGACTGCGAATGCCCAGATCATTCAAGTCCTCCTGGGCATCATATAGCGTGCGCGGCGGCCCGTCGAAAGGCCGCGCCCGTCACTTTGCCTTGAGGCTGATCCAGTAGGCGCCATCGAAGGGCACGGCGGCGAAGCGCTCGTTGATTTCCTTCATCGTCTGGTCGGGATCGATATCGCCGAAAATCTCCGGGCGCAGCCAGTGCGCGAAGGCCTCCGCGGCGAGGATATTGAGCGGCACGGCGTTGAAGAAATTCCATAGGCCATGGACGCGTTCGTCCTTCACCGCCTTCAGATTGGCGAGGAAGGGGCTGGAAACGGCGCGCGCCAGCGTCTCGCGCGCCTCGTTCGGATCGACGCCGGGGCCGATGGAGAAGGCGCTGTAGGTGCCGCCTGGCGAGGCGGTGGCGATATAGACGTCCGGATTGGCCGCGACGAGGAATTCCGAGCTGATGATGCCGCCCTGCGCCGGCAGGCTTTCGGCGATGTTGCGGCTGCCAGTGATGGCGATGAAGGCGCCGAGCCCGCCGGTGCCATAGGCATAGCAGCACTTTTCCGGGTTGGGGAAGGCGTCCATCAGCACGGTCGGGCCGGGTTCCTTGTGTTCGGCCACCCGGTCTCGGATGCGCTTGACGCGCGCCTCGTAGAAATCGGCAAACGCGTTCGCCTGCTCCTCGCGGTTCATCACCTTGCCGAGCAGGCGCATGTTGCCGGCGGTGTTGTTCAGCGCGTCGCTGTTGAAATCGACGACGACGACGGGCACGCCGGTCTGTTCCAGATAACCAATCGCCTGCTTGCCAAGCTCGGTATCGGCCTGCCAGTTCGCGAGGATGGCGAGGTCGGCCTTCAGCGACAGCGCCGCCTCGAAGGACACGGTGATGCCGTCGCCGATGATCGGCACGTCCTCGATCTTCGGGAACTTGTCCTTGAAGCGCGCATAGATCTCCGGGTTGTCGCCCTTCATGTCGCTCGCCCAGCCGGCAAGGATGCTGACGGGATCGGGATGCACGAGCGACAGCGCCACCAGATTGAAGCCGCTGCCGAGCAGCACGGCCTTGGGCTCGGCCGGAATGGTGACCTCGCGGCCGAGCGCGTCCGTCACGGTCAACGGGTACTGCACCTCGGCGCGGGCCGGCAGCGCGGCGAGGATCAGGAAGGCGGCGAGGGCGAGGAAGCGCATGGTCATTGTTTTCTCAGTTCCGGCAGGGCGCAGAGTTCGCCGCAGCCGGGAATGCCGGGCAGCATGTAGCGCAGGCAGCAGACTTTCCGGCGACAGTGGACCGCGCCTTCTTCCATCTCATGGCGCAGGCAGCCGTGGAAGGGGTTGCGGCTGCCATTTGCCAGGTGCGGGCAATCGAAGAGTTGGCGCGACGGCCAATGGTCGTCGCCTTCAGCGGGCGACCGGTCCGTCGCGTTGAAGGCATAGTCGATATAGACGGCCGCATTGTTCCAGGCGAGTTTCGGCGCGATGCCGGTCTTTTCCTTGAACAGCGCAACGACGCGGGCGAGGTGGCAATCGACCAGCGGTGTGATGACGTCGACGAGGCCCTTGCTTTCGCTCCAGTCGCCCTCATGCGGCAGGCCGAAGGCGCGCGGCAGGCCGTCTTCGCCGATGGCGATGGTCATCTCGTCAAGGGCGATTGGCGGCGTAATCTCCGCCCGGCGCGCGACGACATAGGGGATGGTCAGCGCGGAAAAATAGTAGAGCGACCAGAAGGAGGCGACGGCGCGCCGGTCCGCGCTGCCGTGGACCGCGGCATAGCGGTCGAGCGTTTGCGAAAACCCGTCCCCCGCCAGGAAATCGCCGAGCGGCACGGCGCCGTCGAGGTCCGACGAGAGCATCATTTTCTCGCCGCACCAGGCGTGCTCGCCGGTAAAGACCGCCTTCAGGCCCTGGGGCCTGAAAGCGGTTTCGCCGTCCTGGGAGGAAAGGTTCGTCAAGGGCTTACCACGAATACTTCAGGCTGCCGATGACCGTGCGGCCCTGGTCGCGGTAGCAGAAACCGGCCGAGCACACGGCATCCTGACGGTCGAACAGGTTCGTCGCGTTGACCTGCAGCTTCAGGCCCTCGAACTCCTTGTTGATCGCGGCGAAATCGTAGTCGATCGACGCATCGACGAAGGCGCGCGAGGCGTTTTTCGAGACATTTTCGTCGCTGCCGTAGCTGGAGCCGGTGAAACGCACGCCAGCACCGAAACCGAGGCCGGCGAGCGCGCCGTCTTCCGGCATATCGTAATGCGCCCAGAGCGAGGCCATGTGGCGCGGAATGGAGGAGACGTCGTTGCCGACGGTGCCGGCCGGGCCGTCGATGATCTTCGCCTGCGTGTAGGTGTAGGAGGCGATCAGCGACAGGCCGTTGTCGAGGCTGGTGGAGGCTTCAAGCTCCAGGCCGCGCGAGCGCAGCTTGCCGCGCTGCACCTGGATGTTGGCCGGGCCGCTCGGCAGATCGACAACTTCGTAATAGAGGCCGTTCGTCTGGTCGATGTTGAAGAGGGCGGCGGTGATGAGCGTGTTGCTGTCCGGCAGCAGATATTTCACGCCGATTTCCTGCTGTTCGCTCTCGGTCGGCTTGAAGGGGTTGCCGGTCGCCATGTTCACGCCGGCATTGGGCGAGAACGCGGTTGAATAGCTGGCATATGGCGTGATGCCCCATTCGGTCTCATAGGTCACGCCGGCGCGCCAGGTGAAGGCGCGGTCGTCCTGGCTGATCGTGTCGAGGGCGCCGGAGGCGAGGTCCGTGTTGTCGGTGTCGGTCGAGACCCAGTCGTAGCGGCCGCCAAGCGTGAAGGTCAGCGCGTCGTAGCGGATCTGGTCCTGCATGTAGAGGCCGGTGATCAGCTGGTCCTGCACGCTCTTCGTCTGGAAGGCGATCGGATCGACCGGCCGGCCGCGCGTCGGATCGTTGATGTCGAGCGGCGGCGAGACGCCATAGCCGTTCAGCGACTTCCAGTAGACCTTGGTGAAGTCGACGCCGGTCAAGAGCGTGTGTTCCAGCGCGCCGGTCTCGAACTTGGCTTCGAGCTGGTTGTCGATCGTGTAGGTGTTCAGCCACTCCTCGAACGTGCCGGCGCTGCTGTCGAGCAGCGTCGGGTCGGCGGCGTTCGGCTGGTACGCGAAGGCCCAGTCGGCGTCGACGTTCAGCCAGGAGGCGCGGGCGTTCTGGCGGAAGGTGAAAGTCTCGTTCAGGCGGCGCTCGAACTCGTATCCGACGCGGCCCTGGTTCTGGATGGAATCGTTATAGGCCGGGTTGCCGGCGAAGAAATCGCTGACCTTGCCGGTGGCCGGGTCATAATAATAGGCCGCCGTGCCGCCCGTCTTGGTGCGCGAATATTCGCCGAGGATGGTCAGGCGCGTGTCCTCGTCCGGCTTCCAGGTGAAGGCCGGTGCGATATAGGCGCGGTCGTCGGGAACGCCGACCTGCTCGGTGTCGGCGCTGCGCATGAGGCCGGTCAGGCGGTAGTAGAAGGTGTCTTCGTCGTTGATCGGGCCGGAAAGGTCGAACTGGCCCTGGTAGCGGTCGTGGCTGCCGTACTGTACCTGCACTTCGCGCAGCGCCTCTTCCGTCGGGCGCTTGCTGATGAGGTTGTAGAGGCCGCCGGCACCGGAGGCGCCGTAGAGTGCCGAGGAAGGGCCGCGCAGGATCGACACGCCTTCGAGCCCATAGGGCTCGGTCTTGAACAGCGAGGAGCCGGCGCCCGGCTGGCGCAGGTTGTCGCGGAAGACGCCGGTATAGGTCACGTCGAAGCCGCGCACCGTGAAACTGTCGAAGCGCGGATCGAAACCGTAGCCGCCGACGCGGGTGCCGGGCGTATAAGCGAGCGTGTCGAGCAGGGTCTGCGGGTTGCGGTCTTCGAGCTGCTGCTGAGTGACCGAGGAGATCGACTGCGGGGTCTGGATGAAGGGCGTATCGATCTTGGCGCCCGTAGCGCTGCTCTTGCCGACATAACCATCCGCGGTGATGACGCCGCCGCTGCCGCCGTCCACCACGATGTCTTCGAGAACGGTCGCACCGCCCTGTGTCGTCGCTGCCTGGTCCTGCGCAAGGGCGACCGTGGCGAGCGTGAGGAGGGACGTGCCGGCGAGCGCCAGGCGGAACATCGTGCGGGAAGGCTTGTGCATGCGGAGTTCTTCTGACGAAGCGGATCAATAAGATGACCGTTTTTATCAGGATTCAGATCGCTGCAACAAATTATATGACTGGAACAGTCATGATTCAGCCTGTGTTGCCGGCGCGCAACACAGGCTGGGGATGAATTGCACTCAGAAGGCGAGGCTGCCGGCCATCAGTGCAAGCACGAGGAAAATCAAGAAGATGACGATGGCGATCGCGAACAGGATCTTGGCGATCGTGGCTGTCGCTGCCGACACGCCGGAGAAGCCGAGGAAGCCGGCGATCAGCGAGATGACGAGGAAAATCAGTGCCCATTTCAGCATGGCGGTATCTCCAGATGTATGGACAGAAGGACGCGCGAGGGCAAAAAAAGTTCCCGGTCAGGTGAGTTGATCAGCCGGGACAGGGCGATGGCGGCGAAAGCGGCGCAGCATTCGGGTCGCGCCCACCAACCC
Organism: Shinella sp. GW835-FHT14H05; assembly: GCF_058793575.1. Classification (NCBI taxonomy): domain Bacteria; kingdom Pseudomonadati; phylum Pseudomonadota; class Alphaproteobacteria; order Hyphomicrobiales; family Rhizobiaceae; genus Shinella; species Shinella sp. GW835-FHT14H05. The sequence continues at coordinate 950,339 of NZ_JBXAFY010000001.1, forward strand.
CCAGCCGAGGGCGGCACCGGTCGCCGCCCAGAGAAGGCCGGCCGGTGTCACGGGAACGGCCGGCTGGAAATCCCGCCAGGCATTGGTGAGGATCATGTCGTCGGCGTTTCGCAAGAGCGCGAAGGGTTTTGCGAAGGGGGACGTCCGGGCCATGCCGGCGGATTGGCGGGCGATCGTCTCGAAGCGGGTGAGGGTGCGGCGCATCGACTGGCCGCGATTGCGCAGGAAGGCTTCGCCGGCGCCATCGTAGATCGCGAGCGCCTGTGTACGGTCGATGCCGGCGAGCGTGGCGTCGCGGTCGAAATCGGCGACGATGATGCGCAGTTCATCGAGCGCGCCGCCAAGGCGCTGCTGGTATTGCTGCGCGAATTCCGGTGCCTGCGAGAAGGTCAGCGCGCCAACGAGGGCGGCGGTTGCAGTCGCGGTGCGGGACAAAATCCTCATGCCGTTCTCCCGGGACCTAACATCCCGGGAGCGGAACCGCCGGAGCGGCCAAAAGTTTCCGTCAGCCGTGGCTGATCATGACGTGGCGCACGGCGGTGTAGTCCTCCAGTGCGTAGATCGACATGTCCTTGCCGTAGCCTGATTGCTTGACGCCGCCATGCGGCATCTCGGTCGTCAGCATGAAATGCGTGTTGATCCAGGTGCAGCCATATTGCAGGCGGGCGGCGGCCTTCATCGCCTTGCCGATGTCCCTGGTCCAGACGGAGGAGGCGAGGCCGTAGTCGCTGTCGTTCGCCCAGGCGACCGCCTGGTCGGCCTCGGAAAAGCGGGTGACGGAGACGACGGGGCCGAACACTTCGCGTCGCACGATCTCGTCGTCCTGCGTGGCGCCGGCCACCACCGTCGGCTGGAAGAAATAACCCTCGTCGCTGCCCGCGCGTCCGCCCGTGGTGATCTCTACATGTTTCAGTTCGGAGGCGCGCTCGACGAAGCTCGCCACGCGGTCGCGCTGGCGTTTCGAGATCAGCGGGCCGATCTCGTTCAACGAGTCGTCCGGGTCGTTGTACTTGATGGTCGAGACGGCCGCCGAAAGATCGGCGACGAGCTTTTCGTAGATGCCGTCCTGCGCGTAGATGCGGCAGGCGGCCGTGCAATCCTGGCCGGCATTGTAATAGCCGAAGGCGCGGATGCCCGCGACGACGGCCTCGAGGTCCGCGTCGTCGAAGACGACGACCGGGGCCTTGCCGCCGAGTTCCAGATGGGTGCGCTTGACGGTTTTCGCCGCCGCCGCCAGCACCTTCTTGCCAGTCGCGACATCGCCGGTGATCGAGACCATGTTAATCTTCGGATGGTTGATCAGCGCATTGCCGACTGTCTCGCCGCGCCCGAGCACGATGTTGACCACACCTTCCGGCAGGATATCGGCCAAGAGCTTCGCCATCTTCAGCGCCGTCAGCGGCGTCTGCTCGGAGGGCTTGAAGACCACCGTGTTGCCGCCGGCAATGGCCGGTGCCAGCTTCCACGCCATCATCATCAGCGGATAGTTCCACGGCGCAATCGAGCCGACGATGCCGATCGGGTCGCGGCGCACCATCGAGGTGAAGCCGGGCAGGTATTCGGCGGCGACCGGGGCATTGAGCGAGCGGATGGCGCCCGCGAAGAAGCGCCAGCAGTCGACGATCGCCGGCAGTTCGTCATTGCGCGCCGCGTTGATCGGCTTGCCGCAATTCAGCGATTCCAGCGCGGCAAAGGCGTCCGCGTCCTTCTCGATCGCGTCGGCGATCCGCAAGAGGTAGCCCGAGCGTTCGGCGGGCGTGGTGGTGGCCCAGGAGACGAAGGCCTTTTCGGCGGCATCCACCGCGGCGTCGATCTGGGCGTAGGAGGCTTCCGGCAGGTCGACGATCTTGGCGCCGGTCTTCGGGTTCAGGATATGCTCCTCGACTTCCGTGCCGGCCTCGAAGCGCGCGCCGATCAGCATTTGGGTGTCCATCGATGTTCTCCCTTGTGTCGTCATTTGCCCCCGCCGGCGACCTGGTCGCCGTCGCGGGTGAGGTAGTAGGCGCCGAGGATCGGCAGGAAGGTCAGCAGCACGACGACCATGGCGACGACGTTCGTCACCGGCCGCTGGCGCGGGCGCACGAGCTCCTCCAGCATCCAGATCGGCAGGGTCGATTGCTGGCCGGCGGTGAAGGTCGTCACGATCACCTCGTCGAAGGAGAGCGCGAAGGCTAGCATGCCGCCGGCAAGAAGGGCGGTGCCGATATTCGGCAGGATGATGTAGCGGAAGGTCTGGAAGCTATCGGCGCCGAGATCCATCGACGCCTCGATCAGCGAGCCCGAGACGCGGCGGAAGCGTGCCACCGCATTGTTGTAGACGACCACGACGCAGAAGGTCGCGTGGCCGAGCACGATGGTCCAGAACGAGAAGGGGATTTCCGCGAACGAGAAGGCCGAGCGCAGCGCGATGCCGGTGATGATGCCCGGCAGCGCGATCGGCAGGATGACGAGCAGCGAGATCGTCTCGCGTCCGAAGAATTTCGTCTGGCTGACCGCGGCGGCGCAAAGCGTGCCGAGCACGAGCGCGATGGCCGTCGAGATGGCGGCGACGCGCACCGAAAGGCCCATGGCAGCCCAGACATCCGGCCGGTTCCAGGTGACCGCGAACCATTGCAGCGTGTAGCCCGGCGGCGGGAACTGGTAGCTCTTCTCCTCCGTGGTGAAGGCATAGAGGAAGATCAGCAGGATCGGCAGGTGCAGGAAGGCGAGGCCGGCACCGGCGGCGATCTTCAGGCCCAGCGGCGCGGAGGTGTTTCGGTCAGAGCGCATCGAAGGCCCCCTGTCGCTTGGCCATCCAGAGATAGAGGCCCATGATGACGATCGGCACGACGGTGAAGGCCGCGGCAAGCGGGATGTTGCCGGCCGTGCCCTGCTGGGCATAAACCGCCTGGCCGATGAACAGCCGCGACGAGCCAATGATCTGCGGGATGATGTAGTCGCCCAAGGTCAGCGAGAAGGTGAAGATCGAGCCGGCGATGATGCCAGGTAGCGCCAAGGGGAACAGCACGTAGCGAAAGGTCTGCGCCGGGCGGCCGCCGAGATCGGCGGAGGCCTCGATCAGGTTGCCGTGCACGCGCTCGAGCGCTGCCTGGATCGGCAGGATCATGAAGGGCATCCAGACATAGATGAAGACGATGAAGGTGCCGGTATAGCTGATCGACAGCGATGTCCCGCCGACGACAGGCAGCGACAGCCACGCATCCAGCACCCAGAGCAGGTGCAGCTTGGCGAGCGCCCAGGTGACGATGCCTTCCTTGGCGAGGATCAGCTTCCAGGCATAGATTTTTACCAGATAACTCGACCAGAGCGGCAGCATGACGCCGAGATAGAAGATGACCTTCCACTTTCCCTTCGCATACCGCGCCGCATAATAGGCGATCGGGAAGGCGATGACGGCGGAGGCGAGCGTCACCAGCGCGGCCATGACGACGGTGCGCAGGATGATGTCGAAATTCGACGGGATGAGGAGCTGGCGATAGGTGGCGAGCGTAAACTCGTAATTGATCAGCCCCGAAAAATCGTCGATCGAGAAGAAGCTCTGCAGCAGCAGCGCGAAGAGCGAGCCGAGATAGATGACGCCGAGCCAGAGCAGTGGCGGCGTCAGCATCAGGAAGAGCAGGATCTTCGGGTTGCGCCAGAAGAAATCCGAAAGCCGCCCGGAGGTGTTTTCGCGGCGCGCGAGGATGGAGGTGTCGGCGGCGATCGTCATTGGGCGCCGTCCATCTGATGCAGGTCGTCGGCCAGGAAGGAGAAGGTGACCGTCTCGCCCTCGGCCGGCACCGCAAGCGAGGCCGGTACCATGGCCGCGACCCGGGCGCCCGCCGCCTCGACCGTTACGCGGTTCGCGGCACCCAGGAAACTCGCCGCGACGACGCGGCCGGTGAAATGCTTGCGGCCCGGCCCGCTCTCGCCAAGCGCAATCGCTTCCGGGCGCAGGCTGGCATAGCCCTTGCCAAAGCCGAGGCCCGCCACGAAATCGGGCGGCAGCACATTGGAGGAGCCGACGAAATCCGCGACGAAGCGCGTCTTCGGCCGCTTGTAGACCTCTTCCGGCGTGCCGAGCTGCTGGATTTTTCCATCGTTGAACACGGCGATGCGGTCGGCCATGGAGAGCGCCTCGCCCTGGTCGTGCGTGACGAAGACGAAGGTGATGCCGAGCGATTTCTGCAGCGATTTCAGCTCTTCCTGCATCTGCTCGCGCAGCTTCAGGTCCAGCGCACCGAGCGGTTCGTCGAGCAGCAGCACGCGGGGGCGGTTGACGAGCGCACGCGCCAGCGCCACGCGCTGCCGCTGGCCGCCGGAAAGCTGGCCGGGCCGGCGCGTGCCGTAGCCGGGCAGTTTCACCATGGCGAGCGCCTCTTCCGCCGCTTTCAGCCGTTCCGCCTTGGCGACGCCCTTGACCATCAGCCCATAGGCGACGTTTTCGAGGATCGAGAGATGCGGGAACAGCGCATAGTCCTGGAACACCGTGTTGACGTTGCGCCGGTAGGGCGGCACGCCCTCCGCCGTCTCGCCGAAAATCTCGATATGGCCGGACGTCGGCTGCTCGAAGCCCGCCATCAGGCGCAGGCAGGTCGTCTTGCCGGAGCCGGACGGCCCCAGCATGGCGAAGAACTCGCCCTCGGCAATCGCGAGATCCACGCTATCGACGGCGCGCACGGCGCCGAAATGGCGGGAGACTTGCTGGAACAGGACGGCGGTCATGGGGGCTCCGGGCAGTGTGTGGGTTGCCCCTCATCCGCCTGCCGGCACCTTCCCCGCAAGCGGGGCGAAGGAGGCACGAGGATGCGTTTTCCGCTACAGGCCCATTGGCATGATGCGAAACTGTCTTGGGGCACGTTCCCTCTCCCCGTTTACGGGGAGAGGGTTAGGGTGAGGGGCTATTGCAGCTTCAACGTCCGCCGATCACGCCGATATAGTCGGAGACCCAGCGGTGGTAGGGCACGCATTCGCTTTGGCTTTCGCACTTGGCGACCGGCGTGCGCCAGAAGTGGATCTTCTCGAAGTTCTCAAAACCGTTGGTCTTGCAGCCTTCGTCCGTCAGCAGCGCATTGCCCTTGCAGGCGGCCGGAACCGAAGGCACGGCGCCGAACCAGGCGGCCGCGTCACCCTGCACCTTGGCGGACAGCGAGTGCTCCATCCACATATAGGCGCAGTTCGGATGCTGGCTTTCGGCATGCAGCATGGTCGTGTCCGACCAGCCGGTGACACCCTCTTCCGGGAAGGTCGAGGCGATCTTCTGCTTTTCCGCCTGCATCAGGTTGACCTGGAACGGCCAGGAGCCCGAAGCGACAACACCTTCGTTCTTGAAGTCGTCGATCTGGATCATCGCATCGTGCCAGTAGCGGCCGACGAGCGTGCGCTGGACGCGCAGCAGGTCGAGGGCGGCCTTGTACTGGTCTTCGTTGAGCTCGTAGGGATCCTTGATGCCGAGGTCCGGCTTGTGCGCCATCAGGTATTGCGCGGCATCGGCAATGTGGATCGGGCCGTCATAGGCCTGCACGCGGCCCTTGTTCGACTTGCCGTCCGGCAGCGTCATCTCTTCGAAGACGACGTTCCAGCTCTTCGGCGCTTCGTCCTTGAAGGCATCGGTGTTGTACATCAGCACGTTCGGTCCCCAGAGATAGGGGGTGCCGTAGTGCACGCCGTTCACCGTATGCCAGGGCGCGTTCTGCAGACGCTCGTCGACGGTCTTCCAGCTCGGGATAAGGTCGGTGTTGATCGGCTGGACGCGCTTGCCGGCAACGAGGCGGAGCGACGCGTCGCCCGAGGCGGTGACGAGGTCGAAGCCGCCTTCGTTCATCAGGGCGACCATTTCGTCGGAGGTTGCGGCGGTCTTCACGGTGACCTTGCAGCTCGTCTTCTTCTCGAATTCGGTGACCCAGTCGTAGTTCTTGTCCGTCTCGCCGCGCTCGATATAGCCGGCCCAGGCGACGATGGACACTTCGCCTTCGCCGGCTCCAAGCTCCTTCAGCGGCTCCTGGGCAAGGGCGGATGCGGTGAAGGCGAGCGAAAGGGTGAGCGCGGTGCAGGAATGCAGAAGTCGCTTCATGTCAGTCTCCCGGTGTGATCCGCTTCGTGCGGTATTGTTCCCGAAAGAAAAGGTGCCGCGATTTCGCCGCTTTCGCAAATTCATTAATCAGAATGCCACTATCGGAAATTCCGAAACCGACGGCATTTATCGCCCACGCCCGCTGCGCAAAGCCTCCGCCAGCCCGACGAAATCCCGCGCCGCCTGCGGCAGGCTGGAGCCCTTGCGCCAGACCATTCCGACCTGCACGACCGGCAGCGCGCCGGAAACGTCGCGGCTTTCGATGCGGTCGCCTTCCAGCGACCAGGGGCGGTAGACGAGATCGGGCAAGAGCGCGATGCCGGCGCCGGTGGCGACCAGGCTGCGCACGGCTTCCACCGAGCGGGTGCGGAAGGCGACGTGTGGGCGGGCGCCGAGTGCGGAGAGGAGCTTGCCGGTATTCTCCTCGATTTCGTCGACGGTCAGCATGATCAGCGGTTCCTTGGCGATATCGCTGACGGAGATGATATCGGCGGAGACGAGGGGATGGCCGATCGGCAGCCAGAGCCGATAGGGCGACGTCTCGATGATCTCCGCCTGGAGCGCCATACGGTCGCGCAGGTTCGAGATGACCATGACGGCGACGTCGAGCTCGCCGCCGACCAGCAGGTGTTCGAGATAGGAGCCGTTGTCCTCAATGGCGCTGACATCGATGCCGGGGAAGGCGCGGCGGTAGCGGGAGAGCAGGTCCGACAGCACGTAGCCGGCGACGAGCGAGGTGACGCCGAGATTGAGCTGGCCTTTTTCGGCCGTGCGGTTGTCGGAGAAGGAGCGGCGCGCATCCGAGACGTCGGCGAGGATTTTTGTCGCGTGACGCAGGAACTGGTGGCCGTTATGCGTCGTGGTCAGGCCGCGCGGGTGGCGATCGAACAGCTCGACGCCGAGATCGGATTCGAGTTCCTTGATCGCCTCGGTGATCGAGGATTGCGAGATCGAGAGGTTTTGCGCCGCGCGCGTCACCGAACCCTGTTCCGCGACGGCGACGAAATATTGCAATTGCCGGAAGGTGAATGCCATGGCGGCAGTTAATATGGCCGGGTCGGGCGAGGCAAGCGGCGAAAATTCCGTGGGAAAGCCGCTGACGGGACAGGTCTTGTTGCGTAGCATGGTTATGATGCCGGCAATCGACGAGGAGTTGCCATGACCGGACGTCCCATGCCCAGCGAAACGGGCATTCTTGCCTTCCACCAGCGCTGCGAGGATTTTTATCCCGCCGATGCCGTGGATGCGGATATCACCCAGCAGCGCGCCTGGTACAATGCGCTCTGCGCCGTTTTCGATGCGCCGGCGCCGGCGGGCATGGTCAAGGTCGACGGCCTCGTCGCGGAGCGTATCCCGATCCGCCGCTACCGGCCGGCCACGCTCTCGACCGAGACGCGGCTGTTCTACATCCATGGCGGTGGGTTCGTCGTCGGGTCGCTTGAGAGCCATGATGCGATCTGCGCCGAGATTTCCGAGGCCGCGGGGGCTGAACTCGTCTCCGTCGATTACCGGCTTTCGCCGGAGCACGTCTGGCCCGCCGCCTTCGACGATTGCTGGGCGGTGTTGATCGATCTTCTGCTGGAGCCGCATCCCGTCGTCGTCATCGGCGACAGCGCGGGCGGCAATCTTGCGGCCGGCATCGTGCTGCGGGCGCGCGATGAGGGGCTGAAGGGCATTGTCGGGCAGGCGCTGATCTATCCGGGCCTCGGTGGCGATCTCGTTTCGGGTTCCTACGAGGAGATGGCCGAGGCGCCTGGGCTTTCGACGGCCGATGTCGGCTACTATCGGGAGATCTACAAGGCGCCGGAGGATGTATCGCATGCCTTTCCGCTACGAGCGGAAAACCTGGCCGGCCTGCCGCCCGCCTTCATCACCGGTGCCTTTTTCGATCCCCTGCGTGATGATGCGCGGGCCTATGCGGCGCGGCTGGCGCTGGCCGGCGTGCCGGTGGAATTTCGCGAGGAGAAGCAGATGATCCATGCCTGGCTCCGGGCGCGCTTCATGAGCGAGGGGGCGAGGGTCGGCTTTGCGGCGCTGTGCGATGCGGTCCGCCGGATGGCAAGGCCATGAGCGGCGTCACCGATCTCGACGTGCTGCTCGCGACCATGGAGCCGGCGCTGGTGGAGGGTAGCTTCGTCTATGCCAGCGTGCCGGCGGGCGAGCTCGCGGCGCATCTGTCGCGCGGGCCGATCGGGCTTTTTCGGGAGGAAGAGGGCATCACGCTGATCCTGCCCGCCGACGCTGCGGATGGCCTAGCCGCAAGCCCGCCCATGCGGATGATCACGCTCACCGTGCATTCCTCGCTGGAGGCCGTCGGCCTGACGGCGGCCTTTGCCACGGCGTTGACGGCAGACGGCATCAGCGCCAACGTGGTTGCCGGCTACCATCACGACCATATATTCGTGCCGGAGCGGGATGCCGAACGGGCGCTCGAAACGTTGCGGGCCTTGTCCCGTGCGGCGCGTGAAAAGGGAGAAGCATGATGAAGGTTCTGCGGTTTGCCGGTGTCGCCCTGGCATTCGGGATGTTTGCGGCGGGGCCGTCGCTGTCCTTTGCCGAGGATGCAGCCGTGCCCATCCCGGCCTGCGCCCTGTCCGGCTCGAAAAGCGTCTTCATCGGCGGCGCCCCGGCGCTGCGCCTCTCCGACGTGGTGAATTGCCCGCCGGAGCTTTACGAGATCGTGCCCAGCATCATGATCGAAGGCCAGCCCATGGTGAAATTCCGCTCGGGCGTCGGCGAGAAGGGCAATTGCACGGCGCGGGGGGATGAGACGGTGAGCGTCGAAGGCGGCTCTGCCAGCCGGCTTGGCGATGTGACTTGCACGCAGAATTGAGGGATTGAAGCCAGCCGGAGTTTGTTGGCGAGGCCAACCCCCATCCTCTCCGTCATCCTTGGGCTTGACCCGAGGATCCACTCTTTGCGTCGAGTGATGGGTCCTCGGGTCAAGCCCGAGGATGACGGAGGTGAGGTTTTCGGGTTTTTGACAGGCGGCGGTGGCGGGTGACAAAGCCACCCGCCCGCTATATCAGTTGCCGGCGCTTTCCATGCGTCGGGTCGTCAGCACCTTCTCCAGCCAGCCGATTTCCATCTCGGGGACCGACTTCAGCAGCAGGTCCGTATAATCGTCGAAGGGCGGTGACAGCACCTTTGACTTCGGGCCGAAGCGGACGAGTTTTCCCCGGTGCATCACGGCCACGCTATCGGCAATCGCGCGCACGATGGCGATGTCGTGGGTGATGAACATGTAGGAGACGTGGGTCTCGTCCTGGAGCTTCAGGAGCAGCTTCAGGATGCCTTCGGCCACCAGTGGGTCGAGGGCGGAGGTCGGCTCGTCGCAGAGGATGAGTTCCGGCTGGGCCGCAAGTGCGCGCGCGATCGCCACGCGCTGCTTCTGGCCGCCGGACAATTCCGCCGGATAACGGTCGGCGAAGCGGCCGCCCATTTCGATCTGCTCCAGCAGTTCCTTCACCCGTTCGGTCTTCTTGGCGCCGCGCATGCCATAGTAGAAGGTGAGCGGGCGGCCGACGATGTCGCGCACCGTCTGGCGCGGGTTCATCGCGGTGTCGGCCATCTGGTAGATCATCTGGACGCGGCGCAGCTCGTCGTTCGACCGGCCCTTCAGCGCCTTCGGCAAGGGTTTGCCGTCGAAGCTGATCGTGCCTTCCTGCGGTGGCAGCAGGCCGGTGATGACGCGGGCGAGGGTGGATTTCCCCGAGCCCGATTCACCCACCACCGCCAGCGTCTGGCCCTTCGGCAGGTGCAGCGAGACGTTCTGCAACACCTTGAAACCGTTGGAGTAGCCCGCGGTGATGTTCTCCACCTTCAGAAGCGTATCCGACTGGTCGGGCGCCTCCTCGCGCTTGGTGCCGCGCACGTTGACGAGCGCGCGGGTATAGTCCTGCGTCGGCGCCTCGATGATCTGCTTCACCGAGCCGTATTCCACCATCTTGCCGTGCCGGAGCACGAGGATGTCGTCCGTGATCTGCGCCACGACGGCAAGGTCGTGGGTGATGTAGAGCGCGGCCGTATTCGTTTCCTCGATCGCGTGCTTGATGGCGGCAAGCACGTCGATCTGCGTCGTCACGTCGAGCGCGGTGGTCGGCTCGTCGAAGACGATGAGTTCCGGGTTGGGGCAGAGCGCCATGGCGGTCATGGCGCGCTGGAGCTGGCCGCCCGAGACCTGGTGCGGGTAGCGCTGCCCGAAGGTTTCGGGGTTTGGCAGGCCGAGCACCTTGAACAGGTAGAGCGCGCGCTTTTCCGCGTCCGCACGGCTCATGATGCCGTGTTTCAGCGAAGCCTCGATCACCTGTTCGCCGAGCCGGTGGGCGGGGTTGAAGGCCGCGGCCGCCGATTGCGCGACGTAGCAGACCTTGGCGCCGCGCACCTTGCGGATGCCGTTCGGGCCGAGCTTCAGCAGGTCCTGCCCGTTGAGCAGGACCTCGCCGCCGGTAATCCGCACCCCGCCGCGCCCGTAGGCAAGCGCGGTGAGGCCGATCGTCGATTTGCCGGCGCCGGATTCGCCGATGAGGCCGAGCACCTTGCCCTTTTCGACGTCGAAGGAGACGCCTTCGACGAGGGTGACGGTGCGCGGCGGCTCGCCCGGCGGGTAGCTGGTCGCCTCGATCTTCAGGTTCTTGACAGACAGCAGATCAGGCATCGCCGCGCCCTCCCTTGAGGCTCGAGGTGCGTTTCATCAGCCAGTCGACGACGAGGTTGACGCAGATGGCCAGCCCCGCAATCGCACCGCCCGGAATGAGGGCGGCCGAAATGCCGAAGATGATGCCGTCCTTGTTGTCCTTCACCATGCCGCCCCAGTCCGCTGCCGGCGGCTGGATGCCGAGGCCGAGGAAGGAGAGCGTGGAGAGGAACAGGATGGAGAAGGCGAAGCGCAGGCCGAATTCGGCGAGCAGCGGCGAGAGCGTGTTGGGCAGGATTTCCCGGAAGATGATCCAGCCCGTGCCTTCGCCGCGAAGACGCGCCGCTTCCACGAACTCCATGACCGCGACATCGAGCGCCACGGCGCGGCCGATGCGGTAGACGCGGGTTGAGTCGAGGACCGCCATCACGAGGATGAGGATCCAGAGCTGCTGCGGCAGCACGGCGAGCACGACGAGCGCGAAGATCAGCGTCGGGATCGCCATCATCAGGTCGTTGAAGCGCGAGAAGATCTGGTCGATCAGCCCGCCCGTCACCGCCGCGATGAAGGAGAGCAGCATGCCCAGCGAGAAGGAGAGCACGGTTGCCGCCAGCGCCACGAAGATCGTGGTGCGGGCGCCGAAGATCAGCCGCGAGAAGAGGTCGCGGCCAAGATTGTCGGTGCCGAGAAGATAGGCACCGCCCATCGGCTCCCAGACGGAGCCGACGATCTGGCTTTCGCCATAGGGCGCGATGAGGGGGGCAAAGACGGCACAGAAGATCGAGAGCGCGATGCCCAGAATGCCGACCCAGGCGCTGACGGGAATGGAGGAAAGTCTCATCGCGGGTGCCTCAATCTGGGGTTCGCGATGATCGCAAGGATATCGGCGAACATGTTGAGGAAGATGTAGAAGGCGGCGAAGATCAGGCCGCAGGCCTGCACCACCGGCATGTCGCGCACCGTCACGGCGTCGACCATGTACTGGCCCATGCCGGGATAGACGAAGACCACTTCCACGACGACGACGCCGACCACGAGATAGGCGAGGTTGAGCGCGATGACGTTGATGACCGGCGCCAAGGCGTTCGGTGCCGCATGTTTCGCGATGACGCGAAGGCTGCCGAGACCCTTGAGTTCGGCGGTCTCCACGTAAGCCGACGACATGACGTTGAGGATCGCGGCTCGCGTCATGCGCATCATGTGGGCGAGCACGACGAGCACCAGCGTTGCCGTCGGCAGTGCGATGGCGGAGAGGCGCTGGCCGATGGTCATCGATTCATAGACCGTCGCGGGGAAGGTCGCGACGCCCATCTGCACGGCGAAGAACAGGATCAGCAGGTAGCCGACGAAGAACTCGGGAAGCGAGATCGCCGCAAGCGAGATGACGTTGATGATCTTGTCCGGCAGACGGTTTCGATATTGCACCGCCAGCATTCCGAGGCCGACGGCGAGCGGCACGGAGATGATGGCCGCGAAGAAGGCAAGGAACAGCGAATTGCCGAGGCGCTTGCCGATCTGCTCGCTGACCGAGTTTTTCGACGCCCAGGAATTGCCGAAGTCACCCTGGACGGCGCCGCCGAGCCATTTGAAGTAGCGGGTGGTGGCCGGCTGGTCGAGGCCGAGATCCTTGCGGATGTTCTCGATGGCCTGTGGCGTGGCGGACTGGCCGAGATAGGTGGTGGCAAAGTCGCCGGGCAGGGCTTCCACGCCCCCGAAGATCATCAGGGACACGGCAAAGAGCAAGGCCACGCTGAGCGCGAGGCGTTGCAGGATGAGCGCAGCGAGGGGGCTGCTCTTGCTGAGTTTCGCCCAGAACGAGGGCGAACCTTCGTTGAAGGGGGCTCCAGTGGACGCAACCGACCCGGCAACGCCGACAGACTGCGGGGCTTCGCCCGCAGTCGTCGTTGCTGTCAGCTCCGGACCGTGCGCCGGTCCGCGGCCGGTCATCAGGCGTCGAGCCACACGCGGGTTGCGACATAGCCGTTCGACATGTCGTTGCCGATATCGTGCACGTAGCCCTTCACGTTCTTGCCGCAGGCGTTCACGAAGTCGTTGAACATCGGCAGGATCAGGCCGCCTTCGTCGCGGACCATCATGGCCATGGTGCGATACATTTCCTTGCGCTTGGCCTCGTCGAGTTCCGAGCGGGCTTCGAGAACCATCTTGTCGAAGTCTTCGCGCAGGAAACGCGTGTCGTTCCAGTCGGCCTTCGAGAGGTAAGCGGTCGAGTACATCTGGTCCTGGGTCGGGCGGCCGCCCCAGTAGGAGGTGGAGAAGGGCTGGACGTTCCAGACATTCGACCAGTAGCCGTCGCCGGGCTCGCGCTTCACTTCGATCTCGATGCCGGCCTTCTTGGCGCTCTCCTGGTAGAGAACGGCGGCGTCGACGGCACCCGGGAAGGCGACGTCCGACGTGCGCAGCAGGACCGAGCCGCTGTGGCCCGACTTCTTGTAGTGGAAGGCCGCCTTGTCCGGGTCATAGGCGCGCTGCTCGATGCCTTCCGGGAAGAGGGCGTAGGTCTCGTTGATCGGGAAATCGTTGCCGATCTTGCCGTAGCCGCCGAGCACCTTTTCCAGCATCGTCTCGCGGTCCATCGCATATTTCAGCGCCAGACGCAGGTCGTTATTGTCGAACGGCGCCGTGTTGCAATGCATGATGAACACGTAATGGCCGCGGCCGGAGGTGGAGAGGATGTCCACGGTCGGCGCGCGCTTCAGGAGGTCGACGGTCTTCGGGTCGACGCGGTTGATGTAGTGCACCTGGCCGGAGGACAGCGCTGCGATACGGGCCGTCGCGTCGTTCATCGCGATCATCTCGATCGAGTCGACGAAGCCGCGATCCTGGCGCCAGTCATCCGCATTGCGCTCGAAGGTGGCGCGCACGCCGGCCTCGAAGCTCGTGACCTTGTAGGGGCCGGTGCCGATCATCGCGTTCGGATCGTCGAGGCCGCCGTTCGGCTGGATGACGAGGTGGTAGTCGGTGAGCAGCAGCGGCAGGTCGGCATTGCCTTCCGTCAGCACGAGCACCAGCTTGTCGCCGTCGGCCTTGATTTCCTTGATCGACTTCATGACGCCGAGCGCGCCCGATTCCGACTTCTCGTCGGTGTGGCGCTGCAAGGTCTTGATGACGTCGTCGACCGTCAGTTCCTTGCCGTCGTGGAATTTCACGCCCTTGCGGATAGCGAAGGTCCAGGTCGAGGCGTCGGCGGACGGTTCCCAGGATTCGGCAAGTGCTGGAACCGGCTTGCCGGTCAGCGGCTCGGATTCCACGAGCATGTCGCCCCAGTTGCGGCCGACGACGAACATGAACTGCGAAAGCGCCTTGGCCGGGTCCTTCGAGTCGGTCGCGGCAGCGCCTTCGAGGCCGAGCTTGAGGGCTCCGCCGCGCTTCGGCTCCTGCGCCTTGGCGGCAGTGTCGAACATGGTGCCGGCGACGGCGAGGGTGATGCCGAATGCAGCGGCACGGCCCATGAATTCGCGGCGGTTCATCTGGCCGAGCGTGACCTGGCTGGTGAGATATTTGGTGTAATCAGTCATTCCCCTGTTCCCTTTTGCTGGCCCTGAAGTGGGCAATTGTTATTGTGATTGGCAGAATTTCTGTTTTTGGCCTCCATGGCAACCTCCCGTCCGAGATTTGTGACGGTGGCGGTGCATGTCCTCGTCTTCCGAAAGCCTCCTCTTCCTGCCGAGCAGCGGCCCTGTTCCATAAAGCTATTCAAATGCAGGGCGTCTGTAACGCCCTAATTTATCTTGGTCTTCCAAAAGCCTGGCTTATGGAAGCGTGCAGACCGCGCCCGATGCAGGGGCGCGGACGCTATCGTCCCTTCCAGACGGGATCGCGTTTTTCGGCGAAGGCGCGCGCGCCTTCGAGCTGATCCTCGCTGGAATAGAGAATATCCACCGTCTTGAACTGTCGGCGGGTGATCTTGTTCATGGTCGCCTGGAAGGTGTCGCCCTCGGCGGCGCGCACCACTTCCTTGATGGCGGCATAGACGAGCGGCGGGCCGCTTTCGAGCAGGCGTGCGAGCTCCCAGGCCCGGTCCAGAAGCTTGTCGGCGGGCAGGATTTCGTTGACGAAACCCCAGCGGTGCGCCTCCTGAACGTCGAGCCAGCGGCCGGTCAGAAGCATGTCCATGGCGATGTGGTAGGGGATGCGCTTCGGCAGCTTGATCGAAGCGGCATCCGCCACGGTGCCGGAGCGGATTTCCGGCAGCGCGAAGGTCGCGTGTTCGGCGGCGAGGATGAGGTCGGTGGAGAGCGCGATTTCGAGCCCGCCGCCGCAGCAGATGCCGTTGATGGCCGCGATGATCGGCTTGTTGAGGTCGCGCAGCTCCTGCATGCCGCCGAAGCCGCCGACACCATAGTCGCCGTCGACCGCATCGCCCGCGGCCGCCGCTTTCAGGTCCCATCCTGGACAGAAGAATTTTTCTCCCGCGCCGGTGATGATGGCGACGCGCAGGCTGTCGTCGTCGCGGAAATCGGCAAAGATCTTGCCCATGAGGCGGCTCGTCACGAGGTCGATGGCGTTGGCCTTCGGGCGATCGATCGTGATTTCCAGGATACCGCCTTCGCGGCGTTGCAGGATCGGTCCGGTCATGGGTTTTTCCTTAGACGGATCAGCGCGTCGGCTGCGACGACACCGTCGCCAGCTGGCAGCACCATTACGGGATTAACGTCCAGTTCTTCGATTATTGAAGCGTTTGAAACGACATAGGATGCCGCTGATGCGACGGCGGCGACAAGAGCGTCGATATCGCCCTTCGCAGCGCCGCGATAACCGCCGAGAAGCTTCGAAATCTTCAATCCGGCGATGGCCGCGCGGATGGTTTTTTCATCCGTCGGCAGGGTCAGGATCGCAGAATCTTCGAGCAGTTCGACCAGGATACCGCCGGCGCCGATGGTGAGGACCGGACCCGCAACGGGATCGCGCATCGCGCCGACGATGAGTTCGGCAACGGGTTTGCCCACCATCTTTTCGACGAGGAAACCGGATGCGACGCCCGCCATGGCCTTGGCCGCATCGAGCACGGCCTCGCGGCTGGCGAGGTTGAGCTTGACGGCGCCGGCCTCGGTCTTGTGCGCGACGCCAAGGCCCTTGAGCACCACCGGAAAACCGAGATCTTGCGCGGCATCGGCGGCGGCTTCCGAGGTGTCAGCCGTGACGCCCTTCGGCACCGACAGGCCATGCGCGGCGAGCGCCTGCTTGGCCTCGTGTTCGGTGAGCGTGACAGCTTCGCCTTCGCCGGCCGCGGTCTTCAGCAGCGGGGCGGGGAGGGATTTTGCCCAGATCTCGCCGATGCCGGCGGCGGCTTCGGCGGCGGCGAGCGCCTCCTCTATGCCGTAGAAGGGCACGACGCCGTTCTGCATCAGCATTTCGGCGGTCGCTTCCGGCATGTTTTCACCCATGCTGGCGACGATGCCGGCATTCGACCCAGTCGCCTTCGAGGCATCGATGACGGCGTGGCAGGTGGTGATCCAGTCGGCAGCGTCGCAGCGGTCGAGGCGGGGGAAATCGAGCACGACGAGGTTCAGGGCGTAGCCGCCCTGCATCATGGTGGTGAAGGCGGCGGTTTGCTTCTCGCGGTTGCCCCAGACGAAGGTATGGTAGTCGAGCGGATTGGAGATCGTCACCATCTGCCCGAGCGTCTCGCGCAGCGGCTGGCGTTGCTCCTGTTTGAGCTCGCGGTAATTGACCTTCCGCTTCACCCCGGCATCCGCCATCAGCGAGGCCTCACCGCCGGAGCAGCTCATCGAGGAGATGTCGTAGTTTGTAAGCGGGCCGGCGACATGCAGCAGCTTCAGCGTTTCGAGCAGTTCCGGCAGCGTTTCGACGCGGCCGATGCCGAGACGCGCAAGCAGCGCGGACGAGACGGCATCGTTGCCGGCGAGCGAGGCCGTGTGCGAGACGGTGGCAAGCTGCGCCTGTTCCGACTTGCCGACCTTCAGGGTGACGACCGGCTTCTTCAGTTCGCGGGAACGAAGCGCCAAACGCTCCAGCGATTCGAGGCTGTCAAAACCCTCGATATGCAGGCCGACGGCGGTGACGCGGGGGTCTTCCAGCACGGCGCAGGCGAGGTCGGCGAGGCCGGTTTGCGCCTGGTTTCCGGCGGTCAGGATATAGGCGAGCGGCAGGCCGCGCTGCTGCATGGAGATGTTGCAGGCGATGTTGGAGGACTGGGTGAGGACGGCGACGCCCTTGTCGATGCGCAGCATGCCGTGCTGGTCCGGCCAGAGCAGGGCACCGTCCAGCATGTTGATGAAGCCGTAGCAGTTCGGGCCGAGGATCGGCATATCGCCGGCGGCCTCCACCAGCGCCTTCTGCAAATCGTCGCCATCGGCAAGCTCGCTGACGGCCTCGCGGAAGCCGGAGGCGTAGCAGACCGCGCCGCCGGCGCCGCGGGCCGAGAGGTCGCGGATGATGCTGATGGTCAGTTCGCGGTTGACGCCGACGAAGGAGGCATCAGGTGAACCCGGCAGGTCGGCGACGGAGCGGTAGCATTTGCGCCCGAGGATTTCCTCCTCACGCGGGTGCACCGGCCAGATATCGCCGGAAAAGCCCATCTTGTCGCATTGGAAGATGACGCGGCGCGCCTCCTTGCCGCCGAAGACGGCGATGGAGCGGGGCCGGATCAGACGGTCGAGGGATCGTGTCATGTCGACATTACGCTCCGAGCGGTCTGAGCAGATCACGGCTGATGATGTGCCGCTGGATTTCCGACGTGCCGTCCCAGATGCGCTCGACGCGGGCGTCGCGCCAGAAGCGGGCGAGCGGCAGGTCGTCCATCAGGCCCATGCCGCCATAGATCTGGATCGCCTCGTCGGTGACGCGGGCGAGCATTTCGGTGGCGTAGACCTTTGCGGATGCGATCTCGCGGTTCGACGGCAGGCCCTGGTCGAGGCGCCAGGCGGCCGACAGCGTCAGGAGGTCGGCGGCGTCGATCTCGGTGATCATGTCGGCGAGTTTGAAGGACACCCCCTGGTTGGCGCCGATCGGCTTGCCGAATTGCTTGCGCTCGGCGGCGTAATTGAGCGCGTAGTCAAAGGCGCGCCGCGCCCGGCCGACGGAGGTGGCGGCGACGGTAAGGCGGGTCGCATAGAGCCAGTCGTTGGCGATGTCGAAACCCTTGTGCACTTCGCCGAGGATCTGGGCGGAGGACAGGCGGCAATCGTCGAAATTCAGGATGCAGTTCTTGTAGCCGCGGTGCGAAACCGACTCGTAGCCGTCGCGGATTTCGAAGCCGGGCGTGCCGCGGTCGACGAGGAAGCAGGTGATGAGCTTCTTCTTGCCGCGCGGCGTGTCTTCCTCGCCGGTGGCGATGAAGACGATAACGAAATCGGCGATGTTGGCGTGGCTGATGAAATGCTTGGTGCCGTTGACGATCCAGTCGTCGCCGTCCTTTCGGGCGAAACATTTCATGCCGCGCACGTCGGAGCCGGCATCCGGCTCGGTCATGGCGAGCGCATCGAACTTTTCGCCGCTGACGGCGGGCAGCAGATAGCGTTCGCGCTGCTCGTCGTTGCAGGCCATCAGGATGCCGGAGGGGCGGCCGAAGAAGACCGTGAGCGCCATCGAGCCGCGGCCGAGTTCACGCTCGACGAGGGTGAAGGAGGCATGGTCAAGGCCGGCGCCGCCGACTTCCTCCGGCATGTTGCAGCCGAAGAAGCCGATTTCCTTGCACTTGCGGGCGATTTCCCGGCCGAGTTCCGGCGGCACATGGCCGGTGCGCTCGACCTCGTTTTCATGCGGATAGATTTCCGTTTCGACAAAGGAGCGGACCGTGTCCACGATCATCTGCTGTTCGTCGGTCAATGCGAAATTCATGGAAAAGTCCTCCCCGTATTCTTGTCACGGGAGGCGCGCGTTGCGTCTACCCCCCTCTGCCCTGCCGGGCATCTCCCCCTCAAGGGGGGAGATTTATCGTGGCACCGCCTTGCCTCAAGCCGATCTCCCCCCTTGAGGGGGAGATGCCCGGCAGGGCAGAGGGGGGTGGCGGCTTACGCCGTCACTTATGCTTTTGCCCGACATGCCGCCCGACACCCTCCGGCGCCGGCAGCTTGGCATGCGCTTCCGCAATCTCCGCCACCTTCGCCAGCACATCCGCGGGCGCATCGACGCTCTTGCCGGCCTTGCTGTCGACGTGCAGCGCCATCTGCTCGGCCGTTGCGATGACATCGCCGGTCGCCGCGTCGTGGATGCGGGTGAAGAAGTGCAGCCGCTTGTTGTCGGAGGAGAGAAGCTGGAGCGTCGTGTAGAGGGCCTGGCCGAGCTTGCCTTCACCGAGATGGCGGATGTGGGTTTCCACCGTGTAGTAGCTGTGGCCGGCCTCGACATAGGCGAAGTCGACGCCGATCAGCCGGAGCAGCGCATCCATCGTATCGCCGAAGAGCTGGAGATAGCGGTGCTCGGTCATGTGGCCGTTGTAATCGACCCAGGCGGCGTTGACCTTGGTGTCGATGAGGCGCAGCGGCTCGGTGGCCGAGACTTCGACCTTCGCCTTGCCGGCTTTCGACCAGAGATGTTCTTCGAATTCGGCGAGCAGCTTGCCCGCGCCCCAGCCCTTGCCGTCATCGCCGGCCTTCAGGGCGTGCATGATGCCGACGAGGTTCTGGTCGCGGATGCGCTCCAGATCGCGGATGCCGCGGGCGCCGGACTGGTCGTCCGACTGCTGGGCGATCTTTTCCACCAGTTCGTCATTGAGATCGACGACATCGGTGAGTTTCGTCCAGGGCCAGGAGAGGCAGGGGCCGAACTGGGCGAGGAAGTGGCGCATGCCGGCTTCGCCGCCGGCGATGCGGTAGGTCTCGAACATGCCCATCTGCGCCCAGCGGATGCCGAACGAATAGCGGATCACGTCGTCGAGCGTCTCGGTGTCGCAGATGTCGTCCTTGATGAGCCAGAGGCCCTCGCGCCAGACGGCTTCGAGCAGGCGATCGCCGACAAAGGCCTCGATTTCCTTCTTGATGATCACGCCCTTCATGCCGATCGGCGCGAGCTTCGCCTTGGCGTCTTCGAGCGTCTGCTTGCTGGTCTTTTCGCCGCCGACGAGCTCTGCCAGCGGCAGCAGGTAGACGGGGTTGTAGGGATGCGCCACGAACAGGCGTTCGGGGTGCTTCATGTCGCGCTGGAGATCGGTCGGCATGAGGCCGGACGTCGAGGAGCCGATCAGGGCATCGGGCTTTGCGGCGGCGTCGATCTGGGTGAGGACGCCGCGCTTCATTTCCAGCCGCTCGGGCACGCTTTCCTGAATCCAGTCAGCGTCTTGAACGGCTTCTTCCAAGCTTTTGCAGAAGGTGATTTTGCCCTTCGGCGGCAGCGGCGCCATGGTTAGCATGCCATAGGCGCGCTCGGCGTTCGCCATCACTTCGCCGATGATGCGTTCGGCTTCCGGATGCGGATCGAAAATATTGACGTCGATGCCGGCGAGCGCGAAACGCGCGACCCAGGCCCCGCCGATGACACCGCCGCCGACGCAGGCCGCCTTGTTGATCTGGCTCATTTCGGTGCCCGCTTCTGGAGTTTCAGCTTTTCGCGCACTTCGGCCGGGCCGATGATGCGCGCACCCATGCTTTCGACGACGTTGACGGCCTTTTCGACGAGCTGCGCATTGGTGGCGAGCTGGCCCTTGCCGACATAGAGGTTGTCTTCAAGCCCGACGCGGACATTGCCGCCGGCAAGCACGGCCGCAGCCGGATAGGCCATGGCGTTGCGGCCGATGGAGAAGGCCGAGAAGGTCCAGGAGGACGGCACGTTGTTGACCATCGCCATGAAGGTGTTGAGATCGTCCGGCGCGCCCCACGGAATGCCCATGCAGAGCTGGATGAGGACCGGGTCCTCGATGACGCCTTCCTCGACGAGCTGCTTGGCGAACCAGAGATGGCCGGTGTCGAAGGCCTCGATTTCCGGGCGGACGCCGAGGTCCGTCATCATCCTGCCCATGGCGCGCAGCATGGAGGGCGTGTTTGTCATCACGTAGTCGCCGAGCGAAAAGTTCATCGTGCCGCAATCGAGCGTACAGATTTCCGGCAGGCATTCGGCGACGTGGCTGACGCGCTCGGTGGCGCCGACCATGTCCGTGCCATTGGGGTTCAGCGGCAGCGGCTGTTCGGTGTTGCCGAAGATCATGTCGCCGCCCATGCCGGCGGTGAGGTTCAGCACCACGTCCACCTCGGCATCGCGGATGCGCTCGGTCACTTCGCGGTAGAGGTCGTTGCGGCGGCTCGGCGCGCCGGTTTCCGGATCGCGGACGTGGCAGTGCACGACGGCGGCGCCGGCCTTGGCGGCGTCGATCGCCGATTCGGCGATCTGCTTGGGCGAGCGCGGCACGTGAGGCGATTTGCCGGCGGTGTCGCCGGAGCCGGTGACGGCGCAGGTGATGAAGACATCACGGTTCATGGCTAAGGGCATGTGGTCTCTCCCAGAATTCTTATGGGGGACATTACGAGCCAAGAGGAGGCGCAGTGCTTTCACTTTTCGGATCTATCCTTGACAATTCGAGAGGTGAACACGCATGCTTTCGCCATGCTGGATCCATCCTCCGAGACACTCGACATCGATATCCTCGTCCTGCCCGAGACGAACCTCATCCTCGTCGCCTCGGTCATCGAGCCCTTGCGCGCGGCAAACCGCATCTCCGGGCAGGACCTTTACTGCTGGCGCATCTTCTCGCCGGATGGCCAGCCGATCGAGACGCGCAGCCGCATTCCCGTGCCGGTCGATGGCCTGTTCCGGCCGGAGAAAGAGACGCAGCCGCTTTTCGTGCTTTCCTCCTATCAATGGCAGATGAGTGCGACGCCTCTGTTGCGGCGCCAGCTTTCGCAGACGGCGCGTTATCGCAGCATGA
This sequence comes from Shinella sp. GW835-FHT14H05, assembly GCF_058793575.1. Taxonomy (NCBI): domain Bacteria; kingdom Pseudomonadati; phylum Pseudomonadota; class Alphaproteobacteria; order Hyphomicrobiales; family Rhizobiaceae; genus Shinella; species Shinella sp. GW835-FHT14H05. The sequence continues at coordinate 971,867 of NZ_JBXAFY010000001.1, forward strand.
TGGCCGGCATCGAATCGGGTAGCTGGCTGCTCGCGCAGGCGAGCCTGCTCGACGGCCATTCGGTGACGATCCACTGGGAGGACATGGAGGAATTCGCCTCCGCCTTTCCGCAGATCGGCGTGGTGCGCGAGCGCTACGTCATCGATGGCAAGCGCATCACGACGGGCGGCTCTTTGCCGACGCTCGACCTGATGCTGGAGATCATCCGCCGCCGGCAGGGCTATTCGCTGGCGCTCGAAGTGTCGCGGCTGTTCATCTACGAGCACGAGCGCACCGGCGGCCTGCTTCAGGTGCCGGCGCTCGGCAACATGCGCGTCGCCGACCAGCGGGTCAGCCAGGCGGTGCGGCTGATGGAGGAGACGGTGGATGCGCCGCTGACGCTGACGCGGCTTGCCAAACGCGTCGGCATCAGCGCGCGGCATTTGCAGGACCTGTTCCAGGAATCGATGGGCGTGGCGCCGCATCAGCATTACCTTGCGCTGCGGTTGAACGCCGCGCGACGCAAGGTGATCGAGACGAAATCGGAATTCGCCGACATCGCCGCGCTGACCGGCTTCAACTCCTCCTCCGCCTTCTCGCGCAGTTATCGTGCGCACTACCATGAAAGCCCGACGGAGACCCGGCGGCGGCTGAGGGCCGGGGCGAAGGGTTAGCTTTTCGCGAGCAAAGGCAGCATCGTCTCGGCCGCCTGCCGGGAGAGCGCGTCGCGCGGCCAGACGAGGCTCAGCGATTGCTGATAGGCCGGATAGAGCGGCAGCAGCGTCGGCGGCGGGTTGATGTTCGCGACGGAATGTTCCGGCAGCACGGAAAGATGGCCGTGGCGGAGCACGAGGTTGATGATGACCGGGATCGAATCGACCTCGACCAGCGTCAGGCGGGAGCGCTCCGCCGGGGTCAGTGTCGCTTCCAGAAAGCGGTCCGTCATCTGGCGCAGGCCGCTCCTCGGGCTCGGCACGGCGATGGGGTAACGCCGCAGCAGGGCCGCAAAGTCCTGCCGTTCCGCCTCGTCCAGTGAGCGGGGGCCTGCGAGCGCCAGTTGCGAGCGGCCGATAAGGCTGCCCTCGAATTCGGCGGGGTAGTGGTCGGTGTCGAGCAGGATCAGGTCGAAACGCCGGTTTTTCAGGCCGGAGATCAGATCGTCCGCCGTGGTGGAGGAGAGGAAGAGCGGCTGGCGCGGCCGCGCCGCCCGCCATTCGACCGTGAGGCGGGCGAGCATGGCGGCGATCTCGCTTTCATGGCCGAAGGGGATGATCGTGCCGAGCCGCCAGGTGGCGGCGCTGCGGCGGAAGCGTTCCGCTGAGGCGGCCGACAACCCCTCCCAGGCCGCGCCGATGCGCTCGGCAAGCGCCAGCGCTTCGAGGCCGGCCGGCGTGCAGCTGATCCCCGTCGCCGATCGCTCCAGCAATTTGCAGCCGAGGGCCTCTTCCAGGTGGCTGAGCTGGCGGGTGAGCTGCGGCTGGCCGAGGCCGAGGCTTTTGGCGGCGCCGTTGATGCTGCCGGTTCTGGCAACGGTGGCGAAACGGGCGAGGGCGGAAAGCGAGATCGCCTCTCGTGATCCCTCACCGAGCGCGGCAAGGGCGGCGGCGGCTCCGGCGATCTCTGCAAAGCGCGGCAGGCGCGTTTCCGCCTCCAACGTCGGCACCAGCGCCTGGCCGTCGCGGCGCACCAGCGGCACCGAAAGGCTCGCCTCGACGCGCCGCAGCGCCGCGCTGGCGCTGGAGGCCGGGCGGCCCATCGCGGCGGCTGCCCTGCGGATGCCGCGTTCTTCGAGAATGCTGTGCACAAGGCAGAGGGTGGAGAGATCCAAGGGTGCGGTCCTTCGCGCTGCCATCTTCCGTTCGGTTCATAACATGGACCGTACGGATTTTGGGATATCTGTTTGCGCCACGATGCGCATAACATCCATCTCTAGTTTCTTCGCAATTCCGGACGGAAAACCGCTTCACACTTTTCCTGGAATTGTTTAGGGAAAAACAGGCTTCCAAAAATGCTCGCTTCCGCCGATACGCTCTATCTCACCGGTCAACCGCTCGACTTCGCAACGCTGGAGGCGATCGGCGCCGCCACGCGACGGCCGGTCGCCTGCGAGATCGGCATGGGCCGCGTCGGCGCCTCGCGTCTCGTCATCACCGATCGTCTTGCCACGGGCCTGCCGATCTACGGCGCCAATACCGGCGTCGGCTCGATGAAGGACAAGCTCTGGACGGCCGACGACCTGGTGGAGTTCAACAACAACCTGGTGAAGGCCCACCATTTCGGCACCGGCGAGCCCTTCACGCTGCCGATCGTGCGCAAGGCGATGGCGATCCGCGTCAACACCGCGCTCGGCGGCTATTCCGGCTGCAGCCCCGAGCTGATCGACGCCTTCCTCGCGCTGCTTGAAAAGGACGTCGTGCCCGTCGTGCGCCGGCATGGCTCTATGGGCTGCGCCGATATCGGCCTGATGGGGCAGATCGCCTCGGTGATAACCGGCGACGGCGAGGCCTGGTATGGCGGCGAGCGCCTGCCGGCCGCGGACGCGCTGAAGCGCGCCGGTCTTACCCCCTATCGCATGCAGCCGCGCGATGCGCTGGCGGCGCTCAGCGTCAACGCCATCTCGCATGCCGCCGCCGCCAATGTGGTGCGCGAGGCGGCGAAGGCGATCCGCAATCTCATGGTGACGGGCCTGCTCTCGTCGCTGGCGCTCGGCGCCTCGGCCGATCCGTGGCGGGTAGCGGCCCGGCTCTCCGCCCACGGCGAGGCGCTTGCCGGCTGCTGGTTCGAGGCGCAGGCCTCTTCCGGCCACTGGCCGAAACCGTCCGCCATCCACGATCCGCTCAGCCTGCGCATGACCGCCCAGGTGTTCGGCGCCTGCCTCGATACGCTGCTGCTGGCCGCCGAGCGCATCGTCGAGGCGACCGCGCAGTCGGACGACAATCCGGTGGTGATGGACAACCACGTCATGGCCTCCGGCGGCTCGCTGCCGCTCTCGACCACGCTCTATGTGGAAGCAGCGCAGACCGGCTTTGCCCATCTCGCCCGCAATGTGCTGAACCGCTGCGTGCTGCTGGCGAATGGTGTGCGCCGCAACCTGCCGGTCAATCTCGTAGCACCCGGCGAGGCGGCGACGGGGTTCGGCCCGCTGCTGAAACTCGCCGTCGAACTTTACATGCGCATCCAGTCGCTGGCCGTACCGATCTCGGCGCAGTCGATCGTCGTTGCCGGCGGCCTCGAAGAGGAGGCGACCTTCCTGCCGCTGATCGTCGAGCGCATGGAAAGCCAGGTGCGCGACCTGCGCCAGCTTGCCGCCCTCGAAGCCATGCTGTCCGCGCAGGCGATCGACCTTGCGGGCGACAATGTCGAGGGCGTGGTTGCCGTTGCCTATGCGCGCACGCGGGCGGTGAGCCCGTTCTACCGCAAGGACCGGCCGCTTTCCGCCGAGATCGAGGCGCTCGACCGCGATCTTGCAAGCCCCGAGGCGCTCGCCGCCTTCGTCGAGGCGGCGCCGATGGCCGGCATCGACACTTTCTTCGCGCTAAAACTCTGACGGGAGAACCAGATGGCCGATTTCGATCTCGTTCTGAAAGGCACTGTGGTGCTCGCGGACCGCATCGTCGAGGGCGGCCATGTCGCCGTTCGTGATGGCAAGGTGGTGCATGTCGGGCAGGGCGCGATGCCGGCAGCGAAGGAACGGCACGACCTTTCCGGCGCGCTGATCCTGCCCGGCGCCATCGACGCGCAGGTGCATTCGCTGTCACAGAAGAACCAGGAGGATTTCCTCTGGTCGACGCGCTCGGCGGCGGCCGGCGGCGTCACGACCATCGTCGATATGCCCTATGACGAGGGCAATCTCGTCTGCTCGGCCGAGGCCGTGAAAATCAAGGTCGACCATGCCTCGCCGCAGGCCCGCGTCGATTTCGCGCTCTATGGCACGGTCGATCCGGAAGAGGGGCCGGCGCGCATCGGCGAGATGGTCGAGGCCGGCGTCGCCGCCTTCAAGTTCTCGACCTTCGGCACCGATCCGAAGCGGTTTCCGCGCATTCCCGCGGCGCTGTTGGAAGACTGCTTCCGCGCCATCGCGCCCACCGGGCTGACGGCCGGCGTGCACAACGAGGACGATGAGGCGGTGCGCGCGGCGATCGCCAAGGTCAAGGCCGCGGGCATCACGGACTATCGCGCGCACGGCCTGTCGCGCCCGCCGCTGACGGAGCTGCTCGCCTCCAATCAGATCTACGAGACCGGTGCCGCAACCGGCTGCCCCGCCCATGTGGTGCATTGCTCGCTCGGCCGCGGCTATGAGATCGCCGCCGCCTATCGTGCACAAGGGCATCGCGCCACCATCGAGTGCTGCATCCACTACCTGACGCTCGATGAGGAGAACGACGTCGCCCGGCTCGGCGGCAAGGCGAAGATCAACCCGCCGATCCGCCCGCGCGCCGAGGTGGAAAAGCTCTGGCGCCACGTCGCCGAGGGCAATGTCACGATGGTTTCGACCGACCATGTGAGCTGGTCGGAGGACCGCAAGACCAATCCGGATATGCTGGCGAACGCGTCGGGCGTGCCGGGGCTGGAGGTCATGGTGCCGCTCTTCGTCAAGGGTGCGCTGAAGCGCGGCATTCCGCTGACCCGCGCTGCCGAACTGATGACGCTGAACCCGGCTCGCCATTTCCGGCTGGACCACGTCAAGGGTGCCCTGGAAGCCGGCAAGGATGCCGACATTACCGTGCTGACGCCCGAGCCCTACACCTATGACGCGGCCGCTAGCGGCCATAACGTCGTCGGCTGGTCGCCCTATAAGGGCATTCGCCTGCCATGGCGCATTTCAGCCACCTATCTGCGCGGCAAGCTCGCCTTCGACGGCACCAAGGTGCTGGCCGAACCCGGCACCGGCGCTTTCGTGCGCCCGCTGCCGACGCTCGTTTCGGGCCGCGCCTGATGGCCGCGCCAAAAACCAATCTGCCGGTCGATCCCGCCCGCATACAGGATGTGATCGACGGCCTCGCCCGGCTCACCGAGCCTGGCCGGCCCTATACGCGGCGTGCCTTTACCGCTCTGTTCCCGGCGGGGCGGGATTTTCTTCTCGAAAAATTTCAGGCCGCGGGGCTTGAGACACGCGTGGATGCCGCGGGCAATCTCATCGCTCGGCGACCGGGCAGAAAGCCCGGCCTCGGCACGATCATGCTCGGCTCCCATTCCGACACCGTGCCGGATGGCGGGCGTTACGACGGCATTGCCGGCGTGGCCGTGGCGCTGGAAGTGGCCCGGGCGCTCGCCGACCAGGGCATAGACCTCGACCATGACCTGGAGGTCGTCGATTTCCTCGCCGAGGAGGTGTCGATCTTCGGCGTTTCCTGCGTCGGCAGCCGCGGCATGGCCGGCGTGCTGCCGGAGGACTGGTTTTCGCGCGAGAGCAACGGGCTCACGCTGGAACAGGGCATTCGCGATGCCGGCGGCGATCCGGCGCGCATCGCCGCCGAGGCGCGCAAGGATATTGCGGCCTTTCTCGAACTGCACATCGAGCAAGGCCCTGTGCTGGAAACCGAAAGGCTCGACATCGGCGTGGTGACGGCGATTGCCGGCATCACGCGCATCGAGATCATCGTGCAGGGCCGGGCAGACCATGCCGGCACGACGCCGATGGGCAATCGTGCCGATGCGCTCGCCGCCGCAGCGCGGCTGGTGACGGGTATCGAGGCGCTGGCGAAATCGCTCTCCGATGGACCGAGCCATTTCACCGCGACGGTCGGCGAATTCTCCATCGAGCCGAATGCCGCCAATGTCGTTCCCTCCCGCGCGCGCCTGCTGATCGATGCTCGGGCGGAGGATCGCGCCGCGATGGACCTTTTCGCGGCATCGGTGGACATGATGGCCGAGCAGCTGGCGCGCGAGACGGGCACCGTCATCGAAGCACCGCGCCGCATCTCCGACAACCCGCCGACACCCGGCGATCCGCTGCTGCTCGACGTGCTGGATGCCGCTTGCGAGGTCGCGGGCGCCACGCATCGCCGCATGGCATCGGGTGCCGGGCATGACACGGCCTGGATGGCGCGGGTGACGCGCTCGGCGATGATCTTCGTGCCCTGCCTTGGCGGGCGCAGCCATGCGCCCGAAGAGTTCGCTGAGACGGACGATATCGCGCTCGGCGCAGCGGTGCTTTTTAACGCAGTGATTCAGCTGGATAAGATCTTGAGTCAGGAGGACGTCTGATGGGCCGGATTCTAAAGGAAAAAGACGTCGAGGCGGCGGTCAAGGGCGGTTCGGTCTATGCCGCCGGCGGTGGCGGCTGGGCGGATCATGGCCGCATGCTCGGTTATGCGGCTGTGTCGATCGGCAAGCCGGAACTGGTTTCCATCGACGAGCTTTCCGACGACGACTGGGTGGCGACGGCCGCTGCCATCGGCGCTCCCGCCTCGACCACGCCCTGGGAAATGCGCGGTGTCGATTATGTGAAGGCGGTCGAGCTTCTGCAGGAGGCGCTCGGCGAGAAGGTCGCGGCGCTGATGGTCGGCCAGAACGGCAAATCCTCGACGCTGAATGGCTGGCTGCCGTCGGCCATCCTCGGCACCAAGGTGCTGGACGCCGTCGGCGACATGCGCGCGCACCCGACCGGCGACATGGGCTCGATCGGCATGGCCGGCTCCCCGGAGCAGATGATCCAGACGGCCGTGGGCGGAAACCGCGACGAGAACCGCTATATCGAGCTCGTCGTGCGCGGCGCGACCGCAAAGGTCTCGCCGATCCTGCGCACCGCCTCCGACATGTCCGGCGGCTTCATCGCTTCCTGCCGCAATCCGCTGCGCGCCTCCTATGTCCGCAGGAACGCGGCGCTCGGCGGCATTTCGCTGGCGCTGACGCTCGGCGAGGCGATCCTCGCGGCGGAGGGCAAGGGCGGTTCGGCGATCATCGACGCGATCGTCAAGACGACGGGCGGCGCGATCCTCTCCGAAGGCACGATCACCGACAAGTCGGTGGTCTATACCAAGGAGGCCTTCGACATCGGCACGGTGACGCTCGGCAAGGGCGACAGCGCGACGGTGCTGCATGTGATGAACGAATATATGGTGGTGGAATCGGCCGCGGGCAAACGCCTCGCGACCTTCCCGGATGTCATCACCACATTGTCGCCGGAAGGCGAGCCGCTCAGTGTCGGCCAGCTCGAAGTCGGCATGAAGCTCTTCGTGCTGCATGTGCCGAAGACCATCATCCCGCTCGCTTCCAGCGTGCTCGATCCGACGGTGTATCCTTCGGTGGAGAAGGCGATGGGGATCGAGCTTGCGAAATACGCGCTTGGCGGCTGAGGTTGTTTGCCCCTCACCCTAGCCCTCTCCCCGCAAGCGGGGAGAGGGGACGTGCCCCATGCGGTGATCGGGTTGGGGAAAACGGCGCGGCATACCCCTTCGCCCCGCTTGCGGGGAGAAGGTGCCGGCAGGCGGATGAGGGGCAGCAGCCCGCAAAACGAATAGGAGATGACCATGCCAAAACCCAATCCGCGCCATCCGAACTATCCGATCCCCGGCGGCGACGTGCTGCGCGCCAAGGGATGGCGGCAGGAGGGGCTGCTGCGGCTGCTCGAAAACGTGCTGTCGGTCGGTGAGGACCCGGACAATCTCATCGTCTACGCGGCGCTCGGCAAGGCGGCGCGCAACTGGGCGGCGCATCGGGCGATCGTCAAGGCGCTGACGGAGATGGACGAGGACCAGACGCTGGTCATCCAGTCCGGCAAGCCGGTAGGCTTGCTGAAGACCCATGCCAAGGCGCCGCTCGTCATCATGGCGAATTGCAACATCGTCGGGCAATGGGCGAAGGCGGAGGTGTTCTATGAACTCCAGCGCAAGGGGCTGATCTGCTGGGGCGGGCTGACGGCCGGGGCCTGGCAATATATCGGCAGCCAGGGCGTCATCCAGGGCACCTATGAAATCTTCATGCGCATCGCGGAAAAGCGGTTTGGCGGAAGCCTTGCCGGCCGCTTTATCCTGACCGCCGGCCTCGGCGGCATGGGCGGCGCGCAGCCGCTGGCCGGCCGCATGGCGGGGGCTGCCATCCTCTGCGTCGATATCGATCCGGCGCGCGCGGCAGCGCGCAAGGCGGTCGGCTATCTCGAACATGTGGCGCCGGATCTCGATACGGCGCTGGCGATGATCGACGAGGCGGTGAAGGACAAGCGCGCGACCTCGATCGGCCTTGTCGGCAATGCTGCCGAAATCTATCCGGAGATCGCGCGGCGCGGCATCGTGCCGGATATCGTCACCGACCAGACCTCGGCGCACGACCTCGTCTACGGCTACGTGCCGAAGGGCATGAGCCTCGACCAGGTGAAGGGGCTGCGCGACGACGGCCAAGGACAGTTGATGGCGGCAAGCCGGGCCTCGATCGTCGAGCATGTCTCGGCGATGCTGGAGTTCCAGAAGCAAGGCTCCGAAGTCTTCGACAACGGCAACCTCATCCGCACGCAGGCGCGGGAAGGCGGCGTTGCCAACGCCTTCGACATTCCGATTTTCACCGAAGCCTATCTGCGCCCGCTCTTCGCGCGTGCTATCGGGCCGTTTCGCTGGATGGCGCTGTCCGGCGAGGAAAGCGATATCGCGCGCATCGACGATCTCGTGTTGGAGATGTTTCCGGACAATCGCATCGTCACCAACTGGATCCGGCTTGCCCGCGAAAACGTGCCCTTCGAGGGGCTCCCGGCGCGCATCGCCTGGCTCGGCCATGGCGAGCGCACGGAGCTGGCGCTGGCAGTCAACAAGCTGGTGGCGGCGGGTGAACTCAAGGGGCCGATCGCCTTTTCGCGCGACCATCTCGATGCCGGGGCCATGGCGCATCCGAACATCATGACGGAGCGCATGAAGGACGGGTCGGATGCCATTGCCGACTGGCCGCTGCTCGATGCCATGCTGCTCACCTCCTCGATGGCCGACCTCGTCGTCATCCATTCCGGAGGCGGTGGTTATGCCGGCTACATGACGAGCTGCGGCGTGACGCTGGTCGCCGACGGCACGGAAGCGGCGGCGGAAAGGTTGGACCATGCCTTGACGAACGACACGTCGCTCGGTGTGATCCGCTACGCCGATGCCGGCTACGACGAATCGCTCGACGAGATCGAGAAGAAGGGCATCGGCTACGTCAGGGTTGGGTAAACCCGGAAGGGTGCGATGCTGTTCAAGGCGGCGGTGCTGGAGAGGATCGGGCGGGGCGAGGTGACACTCGCCTTTCGCCGCTGGACGAAGCCGACGGTCAGGGCCGGCGGCACGCTGCGCACCGCGGCCGGCGTGCTCGCCATCGACAGCGTCGAGCCGGTGGAACTGGCGTGGCTTTGCGAGGCCGATATCCGTGCGGCGGGCTATGCCTCGCGGGAGGCGCTTGAGGGCGACCTTCGGCCGGCGGGCGATCTCTACCGCATCGCCTTCCATGTCGCGGGCGACGACCCGCGGGAAAACCTGCGCGAAAACGATACGCTCGATGGCGCCGACATCGCGGCACTGAAAGCCCGGCTGGAAAGGCTCGACCGCGACCAGCCATGGACCGGTTCGGTGCTCTCCATGATCGCGGAAAAGGACGGCCGGACGGCTGCGGAGATGGCGGAGCGGCTTGGCGTGGAGAAACTGGCGCTCAAGCGAAAGATACGCCAGCTCAAGGAGTTGGGGCTGACGGAGAGTCTTGCCGTCGGCTACCGGCTTTCGCTGCGTGGACACGCTTTCGTGAAGGGCGTCGTCAAGGATCGTGACAGCTCCCGGGGCTAAGTACCTGAAATGTCGAGTCCTCCGTAAACCTCGCATTTAACATTTCGCGGTAATCTTCCGTTAGTAATTCCGTCCCTGTGTCGAAAGGGCGGGCCTTCGGTTAGTTTTGCGTGCGAGTGCCAATGCGTCTTTCGATCCTTTCAGCGATCCTCCTCGGCTGTGCCTCCATGGCCGGCTGTGCGTCGAGCTCGAATCCCACGGCGGCGCTGTCGATCAAGCCGTCGGCGGAAGTCACGAGTTCCGTTTCCAAGGCCAGCAACCCTGTTCCGGAAGTCGCGGTCGGCGAAAGCAAGGTGACGGCGGAAGGTGCGGAAATGCTCGCCTGGGCCGGGCCGGGCGCTGATTCCCACGTTTTCGAGAGCGTCACCAAACAATCGGCAATTCCCTCTGAACGACCGGAAGAGGCGCTGACGGCCGTCGAGACGCCCTCAGAAGGTCGCTCGAAAAAACGGTCGCGCATCTACAGCCAGCAGTTCCGCGATGCGCATCCGATCAATTTCGGCAAGCGCGCGCCGCGGCATTACCAGGTGCACGGCGTCGACGTGTCGCGCTGGCAGGGCGATATCGACTGGATGAAGCTGCGCACGCAGGGCGCCAACTTCGCCTTCATCAAGGCGACCGATGGCGGCGACCATCTCGACCCGATGTTCCAGAAGAACTGGCGCAGGGCCAAGGAAGCTGGCATCCGGCGCGGTGCGTACCACTTCTTCTACTGGTGCCGCGTCGCGAGTTCGCAGGCCGAATGGTTCATCCGCAACGTGCCGAAGGATCCGGATGCGCTGCCGCCGGTGATCGATGCGGAATATAACGGCGAATCGAGCTGCAAGCGGCGTCTCACCCGCGCGCAATATGTCGAGAAGATCCAGGTCTTCTCCGACATGCTGGAGCGCCATTACGGCAAGCGGCCGATCATCTATACGGCACCGGATTTCTACGAGGACAACCTGTCGGGCGAACTCAAGAACCATCCGTTCTGGCTGCGCTCGGTCGCCGCGCACCCGTCGAAGCGCTACCCGAACCGCCGATGGATGTTCTGGCAATATTCGGGGTCTGGCCTTTCGCACGGCGTAACAGGTAAGATCGACCTCAACGTCTTTGCCGGCAGCGAGAGCGATTGGCACAACTGGCTGAACGGTCAGTCGGGTACAAAAACGGCCAGCCGCGACTGATTGCCGATGAGATCCCGGGGATAATCGGGACGATCTACTTCTGCTTCTGCGGATAGATCGTCTCGCCGCGCTTGAGCATCTCCACGAAGGCCTCGATGTTCCGCTTGCGGGCGGCGTCCGTCTTGATGTTGTGCATGCGGAAGGCCAGCGCGAAGCGGTTCTGTTCGGTGAGCCTGCCGAGCATGTCCTTGGCGGCGTCGTCCGCGTCGATTGCGGCTTGCAGGTCCGGAGGGATCTTCAGGTCCTTGCCGCTGCCATAGGCCTTGTCCCAGCGGCCATCCGCCTTCGCCGCTGCGACGTGCTTCAGGCCGTGCTCCGTCATGCGCCCCTCGTCGACCAGGCGACCGACCGTATCGACATTCTTCTTGCTCCACACACTCTTGCGGCCGCGAGGGCAGTAGCGCTGGAAAAAGCTCTTTTCGTCCAGTCCCTTGCGGATGGCGTCGATCCAGCCCCAGCAGAGCACCACCTCGATCGCTTCTTCCGCCGTGATGGACTTGAGGCCCGAGCCGCGCTTGTGGATCTTGATCCACACTTCCGGCGCCGTGTCGTGGTTCTCAGCTAGCCAGCGGTAGAAGCTCTCGGGGTCTGGAAATTCCCGGACATGAGCGGGATTGATTTCCACAGGCGCCATCTCGTTTTCCCCTGATCTGCCGTTGGGCGTGGCCGCTTTGCATCTGCCGGTCCTCAATGATGGGGTATGCCGAAGATGTGATGCCTCCGCTTCTTGCCAGCCTGCTCCCGCTTTGGCTAGCCATCGGTGCTAACCCGTTTCCCCCCATTGGAGTTCATATCGAGAATGCCTACGGTTTGCTCATTGTCGCGCCGCGCGTTTGTCCTGGGCGCCGCCGCGACGCTTGCGGGCTGCGCGACCACGTCGACATCGGTGAAGGTCGCACCGGTTCCCAAGACGGTCAGCTATCCCATCGTGCCGGCAACAGTGGAGGAACTGGAGGCGCGCTACGCCGCAGTGGAAGACGGCGGCCACGTCATCCCGGCCATTCCCTACACGCAGATCGACCCGAAATATTACCGCCAGCGCGTCAAGGATCCGACAGGCGAGCCGGCCGGCACGGTTGTCGTCGATACGCCCGGCCGCTTCCTCTACGTGGTGGAGCCGGGCGGCACGGCGATGCGCTACGGCGTCGGCATCGGCCGCGACGGTTTCGCCTGGGAGGGCGAGGGCATCATCCACTGGCGCCAGCCCTGGCCGCGCTGGAAGGTGCCGGCCGACATGATCGCCCGCACACCGAGCCTCGCCAAATATTCCGTGGAAAACGGCGGCATGGAGCCGGGCATCAAGAACCCGCTCGGCGCGCGCGCGCTCTACATCTTCCAGAACGGTCAGGACACGCTCTACCGCCTGCACGGTTCGCCCGAATGGGCGTCGATCGGCAAGGCGACGTCGTCGGGCTGCGTGCGGCTGATCAACCAGGATGTGCTCGACCTCTACAAACGTGTGGGCTACCACGCCCGCATCGTCGTGCACCAGGGGGCGATGGGCGCGGCGGTCTAAGCAATTCCAGCAAAAGTGTGCAGCGGTTTTGCGTCCGGAATTGCGTTAAGAGTGTGCCTAAGTCACGGTCTCGCCGCCGTCGACCACGAGAATCTGGCCGGTCATGTAGCTTGACCGGTCGGAGACGAGGAAGAGGATCGGTTCGGCGATCTCCTCCACATCCGCCCAGCGGCCCATCGGCACCTTCTCCTTGATATAGGCCTCGATCGCCTCGCGCCCGCCCATCTGGCTGATGAACGGCCGATTGAAGGGCGTATCGACCCAGCCGGGGCAGAGCGCGTTGACGCGCACGCCGTGGCGGGCATAGTCGCCGGCCATCTGCTTGGTCATGGCGATGACGGCGTGTTTCGTCGTCGTGTAGGCGATCATCTCGCGGTCGTAGAGCACGCCGGAGGAGGAGGCGGTGTTGAGGATGACGCCCTTGCCCTGCGCCTTCATGGCCGGCATGACGAGGCGGGCGGCCATCAGGTGGGCGCGCACATTGAGGTTCCAGGAAAGATCCAGCCCGTCGAGCGGTACGCTTTCGAGGTCGCCGGCCACCTGCGCGCCGGCATGGTTGTGCAGGATATCGATGCGGCCGTGTCGCGAGAGCACGGCGGCGACCGCCATCTTCAGCTCCACGTCGTCGGTGACGTCGACGATCACCGCCTCCGCCTTGCCGCCCTCGGCCTTGATGAAATCGACGGTTTCGCCGGCGCGCGTCTCGTCGAGGTCGGCGACGCAGACGGTGGCGCCTTCGCGCGCCATGATGCGCGCGCCGGCCCGGCCGATGCCGGAGCCTGCTCCGGTGACGATGGCGACACGGTTCTTCAGGATCATCGGTCTCACTCCCCGGCAGGCGATTTTCTGGTTTTCTCCCGCATCAGCAGGCGGGCGATCAGGATAAGCATCAGCGAGGCGACCAGCACCATGGTGGCGATCGCGTTGACCTCCGGCGTCACGCCGCGACGGATCGAGGCGAAGACGTAGATCGGCAGCGTCGTCTTCGAGCCCGCGACGAAGAAGGCCACGATAAAATCGTCGAAGGAGAAGGTGAAGGCAAGCAGGAAGCCGGCGAGCACCGACGGCAGAATCTGCGGCAGCACGATCTGGCGAAACGTGGTGAGCGGTGTTGCGTAGAGATCGGCCGAGGCCTCGACGATATCGCGCCCCAGCGTGGCGATGCGCGCCTTCACGATCATGGTGACGAGCGCCATGGTGAAAAGGCCGTGCGCGGCGATGATCGAGCCGTAGCCGAGGCCGAGCTGCGGCGGTTTTTCGCCGGGCCAGATGGCGGCGATGGCCGGATTGATCGCCCCGAAGACGGCAACGAGGGCGACCAGCGTCGCGATGCCGATGACGACGCCCGGCACGACGATGGCGGCGGCGAGCAGGCCATCGAAGACGGCGCGGGCGCGGCTGCCCAGCCGTTCGAGGCCCAGCGCCGCCATCGTGCCGAAGACGGCGGCGAGCGTGGCGCTGACAAGGGCGATGATCAGGCTGTTCTGCAGGGCCGTGACGAGGAACGGGTTGGCCAGCGCCTTGCCGTACCACTCCGTGGAGAAACCGGTGAACTCGCTCGCATTGCGCCCCGCATTGAAGGAGAACAGCACGACGAGCGCGATCGGCGCGTAGAGGAAGAGATAGACGGAGGTGATCAGCGCGCGCATCAGACGAGATCCACCTGTCTCGTGCCGGAAATCCGCCAGGCGATGCGCATGGCGACCATCAGCACCACCACCACGATGGCGACCAGCGTGACGGCAATGGCGGAGCCGAAGGGCCAGTTTCGCGATTGCAGGAAGAGATCGACCAGCGCATTGCCGATGAAGAACACCTTGCCGCCGCCCAAGAGCTGCGGGATGAGGTATTCGCCGAGCAGCAGGATGGTGACGAGCGCCACGCCGGTCATGACGCCCGGCAGGGACAGCGGCAGGGTGACGGAGAAGAAGGTCGACACCGGTTTTGCGCCGAGATCGGCCGAGGCTTCCAGCAGTCGGCGGTCGAGCTTTTCGAGGCTGACATAGATCGGCATGATCATCAGCGGCAGGTAGCCGTAGACGATGCCGAGCAGCACGGCGCCGGGCGTGTTGAGCAGGCGCACGTCTTCTATGCCGATCATGTCCAGCAGGTTCGGGATGCCGCGCGAGCCGAGGATGTACATCCAGGCATAGGTGCGCACCAGCAGGCTCGTCCAGAAGGGGACGACGACCAGTGAGACGAGCAGCAGCCGGTAGCGCGGGTTCGCCTTGACGGCGAGGTAGTATGCCGTGGGATAGGCGACGATGAGGCAGACGAAAGCCCCGACCGGCGCCAGCATCAGCGTGTTCCAGTAGGCGGCGGACCGGGCCGGCAGGTTGGCATATTGCGCGAAGGTGAACGCCGCCTGGTAACCGCCCGCCGGTCCGCGCTCGCCGACGGAAAACACCATCATGGCGATGAAGGGCAGCACGAGGAAGACGAACAGCCAGACGGACGCCGGCGCCAGCAGCGCCGTCGTCACCAGCCGTCTCTTTGTCGTCATCGTCAGGGGCATAGTTTCGGGTCCTGTTGCGCATGCATCGGCCCGCCGGCCACCTTCTCCTTGGCTGTGAGGAGAAGGAAAACGTTGCGAGTGGCCTCCCCCCCTCTGCCCTGCCGGGCATCTCCCCCCTTGAGGGGGAGATGCCCGGCAGGGCAGAGGGGGGTGTTGCAGAGGTATGCCTTTCCGCTAAGCCGACTTGAACCGCGCCATCAGCTCCGCACGCGCCGGATCGGTCAGCGTCACGGCTGCGCCGAATTCCAGCGGGGTCAGCGCGGCCTCGTCCGGATAGACGATCTTGTTGCCGGTGATCTCGGCCGGCAGCAGCGAGAGCACGCGGCTGTCGGTGGTGGGCGCGCCGTTGGCGACGTGTTCCTTCACCGCATTCTGCGGGTCCATCAGGAAGTTGAGCAGCGCATAGCCGGCCGGCTTGTTGGCGGCGCTCGTCGGCACCGCGTAGAAATCCGACCAGATCTCGCCGCCATCCGTGCCCAGCACGAACTGGATTTCCGAGATGTCGCGGTTGAGCTGCGCGCCGTCATTGGTCCAGCACATGGTCATCCAGGCATCCGAGGCGCGCATGGAGGGCTGGTAGTCGCTGTTGATGGCGTAGAGATGCGGTTTGACCTTGATCAGCAGCTCTTCGGCCTTGGCAAGCTCCTCCGGCTTTATCGAATTGAAGGAGAAGCCGAGCGAGACGAGGGCGTTGCCGATGGTGGTGAGCTGGTAGTCGTGCACCATGGCGCGGCCGTCGGCCTCGGTCATGGCGACCTCGAAGAATTCCTTCCAGCTGGTGACCGGCGATTTCACCTTGTCGGAATTGAAGGCGATGCCCGTCGTGCCCCAGTTCTTCGGCAGGGCGAAAACCTTGCCGTCGACGGTGCCTTCGTCGGTGAAGCGGGTGTTCTGCGTCTTCGGGTCGAAATTCGGCACCTTGGCAAGGTCGATCGGGTCGATGAGACCGAGGCTCACATAGGTGGAGATCGTGTAGTTGGTGGGCACGAACAGGTCCCAACCGGTGCCGCCGGCCTGGAGCTTTGCGAGCATTTCCTCGTTCGAGCCGAAGACATTGACCTCGACGGCAACGCCGGTCGCCGCGGTGAAAGCCTCGAAGGTCGCCGGGTCGTGATAGTTCGGCCAGGTGGCGAGCGACATGGCGGAGCCGAGGTCTTCCGCCGCATAGGCTTCCGATGTGAAAAGGCCGGGCTGGCGGGCAAGCACGGCGGCGGCAAGGCCGAGGCCGGTGACGCCGAGGAAGTGGCGGCGCGTGACCGAGCCGCGCTTCAGGCGCATGAATTCTTCCGTCAGATCACGGGCACTGATCGGGGCATTCTCTCTGAACCATTTGGACATCACACTGTTCCCTTGTTGTCGTGACGGGCCTGTTTCCCTCAGGCCGGAAAGATATGCGCTGTACCGGGATCGAAGCTTATTGCGACCCGCTCGCCCGGTGCGACGAGGTCGTTTTCTGATTGGCTCTGGCGTTCGGCCGTGATGAGGAAGTCGCCGAGGCCATCGACGGCGACGGAATATTCGGCGGCCGAGCCGAGGAAGATGCGGTGCGTGACGGTGCCTTCCAGCGTGGTGGCGCCCGCATTGCGGGAGAGCCGGATCACCTCCGGCCTGAGCGCCACGGTGACGGCGCCGGGCGCGAGGTCCGTTCGCCCGGAGGCGAGCGCCGACCCGTTGCCGAGGCGCACCATGCCACCGGCTTCCATCGTGCCGTCGAAGCGGTTGGTCTTGCCGACGAAATCGGCGACGAAGAGATCGGCAGGGCGGTCGTAGACCTCCTGCGGGGTGGCGAGCTGGCGGATGCTGCCGGCGCTCATCACGCAGACGAGGTCGCTCATCGACAGCGCCTCTTCCTGGTCATGGGTGACGAGCACGAAGGTGATGCCGAGGTCGCGTTGCAGCGTTTGCAGCTCGATCTGCATGGCAGTGCGCAGCTTTTTGTCGAGGGCGGCGAGCGGCTCGTCGAGCAGCAGCACGGAGGGCTTGTTGACGAGCGCGCGGGCGAGCGCCACGCGCTGCTGCTGGCCGCCGGACATTTCATGGATGCGGCGCTTCGAAAAACCGGAAAGGCGGACCATTTCCAGCGCCTCGCCGACGCGGCGGGAAATCTCCGCCGCCGGCAGTCTCGGCCGTAGCTGCTTCAGCCCGTAGGCGACGTTCTGCTCGACGTCGAAATGCGGGAAGAGGGCATATTGCTGGAAGACCATGTTGACCGGGCGGCGATAGGCCGGCACGCCATTGGCCACATTGCCGGCGATCAGCACCTCGCCCTCTGTCGGCTGCTCGAAGCCGCCGATCATGCGCAGGCACGTCGTCTTGCCGCAGCCGGACGGCCCGAGAAGGGCGACGAAGGCGCCCTTGGGCACGGCGAGATTGATGTCGGAGACCGCGGTCACCGCGCCATAGCGCTTGGTCACCGAACGGAACTCGATGTCGTTCGTTGGGGCGGATGTCACGTCTGTTCCCTGCGGTTGTTTGGTCTCTCAGCGATCTCTGCCGCTTTGGCCACCGTCGGGAGGAATGCTAGTCAGCCGCCGGTGGGCGGTATATACCCCGAGAGAGGTATTTTATCCGTAATTTGGCTGTGGGAGGAGTATATCTCACGAGCGGCGAAAAACGGCCGCCATTGGGGAACCGGAGGAGCGTCGGCGCCATGCGAGTCGATTTCACGGGCCTTTTCCGCGCGCTTGCCGGTTGGGCCGGCGAGACAGAGGTTTCCGACCGGCAGACCGGCGAAACCCTGCTCGCCATGATGCGCGCGCTGGTGCGCTTCGACGATATCGTCATCTTCGCTTATCGCGACAAGGCCCGGCCGATCGACCTGTTCAGCACCTTCGATGCGGATGACCACCACATCTACGTCACGCTCTACCAGGCCGGCCCCTACCTGCTCGATCCGTTCTACCACACGACCCGCGCGGAGAAGGCCGGCGTCTTCCGCATGCGGGAACTGGCGCCGGACCGGTTTTTCTCCAGCGAGTATTTCCGCACCTATTATTCGCAGACCCGGCTTGCCGAGGAACTCGGCTTCTTCGTGCCGACGGCGGATGGCGTGACGGTGGTCGTGTCACTGATGCGCCGGGAAAAGACCGGCGTCTTCCCGGCCCCGGAGCTTGCCT
Organism: Shinella sp. GW835-FHT14H05; assembly: GCF_058793575.1. Lineage (NCBI taxonomy): Bacteria > Pseudomonadati > Pseudomonadota > Alphaproteobacteria > Hyphomicrobiales > Rhizobiaceae > Shinella > Shinella sp. GW835-FHT14H05. Next base: position 989,899 of record NZ_JBXAFY010000001.1, read on the forward strand.
TGCTCAACGACGCCGAACCCTTCGTCGCCGCCTTCGTGCGCCGTGCCTGGGGCGATCTTGCCGGGCGCTTTGCCGGGCCGGGGCGCGGGCGGCGCGCAGAGCCGGTGAGCGAGGCGGACCGCGTCTGGCGCAAGCTCAACCTCACGGACCGCGAGGCCTCGATCATCGAGCTGGTCTTGCAGGGGCATTCATCGGAATCGATCGGCCTGAAACTCGACATTTCCACCGGCACGGTGAAGGTCCACCGGCGCAACGTCTACCGCAAGCTCGGGATTTCCTCGCAGATCCAGTTGCTGTCGATCTATTTGAAGAACCTTCAGTCCTGAATCGACGAAAGCCCGGCATCGCTACCGAGCTCTCTAAACATTTCAACGGCTTGCCATCTCAAGCTTGCGGAATGATTCCGGTCGTTGAGACGTCGATTTAGGAAACGGTCGCCAGCGCCACCTGCGCCCGCGCATCGATGATCTGGCGCGCGGCGTTGGCGGCTTCCTTGCCCTTGAGGACGAAGTGGTCGCGGAAGAAGGCGATGTGGGCTTCGGATTCCTGGAAATTGTGCGGCGTCAGCACGGCGGAGAGCACCGGCACGTTGGTGTCGAGGCCGACGCGCACGATGGCGTCGACCACGGTGCCGGCGACGAAATCGTGGCGGTAGATGCCGCCGTCGACGACGAGCGCTACGCCGAGGATGGCGGAATAGCGGCCGGTGCGGGCGAGGAACTGGGCGTGCAGCGGGATTTCGAGTGCGCCGGGCACGTCGATGATATCGACGTCTTCCGCGCGGCCGCCGAGTGCTGCCCATTCGGCAACAAAAGAATCGACTGCCTGATCGACGATGCCGGCGTGCCAGCGGGCACGGATGACGGCGATCCGGGAGACGGGGGTTGCATTCGCATTCATGTCTAGGCCTTTCAAGGGTTGAGCCATTTTTCAATGATCCCCTTGGGCGAACACGCACGAGGTTTGAAACCCGACCGAAACCGGGTGCCTCCTGCTTGCCCTCTTCCATCCGGACTATGACCGTCGGCTCCGGCATCGCACCGGATCTGCTGACCCTTCCGTTTGGGGCGGAAGGCGCTCGCGGGCTCCTGGATCGCTCCAGATACCGCCGGTGGGGAGTTTCACCCCGCCCTGAGAACGATGGAAGATTAGCCGGCCGCCGCCCGGAGATCAAATCCCGAGGCGACGGAAAACACGCAAATCACGACAGATTTTTCCACGCCGCGGCGGAAAAATAGAATGACTGGAGCGCTTCCGGTGAACTCCGGTTCACCGGAAGCGCTCCAGGGTTTTGTTCTCGCCGCATTATCCGACGCCGAAGCGATGCCGCTTCGGCTGGAAATGCTCTAGCTCAGTCGCGGATGATCAGAAGATCGCCGGCGGTGAATCGCAGCGTGGCAGTCTCGCCGACGGCCGGCGGCACGAGGCCCGGGCTGTTGAACATGTCGAAGGAGATGACGGCGGGGCCGACCTTCATGCGGGTGCGGATGACCGAGCCGAGGAAGTTGGAGGAGATGACCTCGCCGGTCAGCGCCGTGTCGCCCTTGGCATCCGGCGCCGTCGAGCCGGCTTCCGGGCGCAGCGCCAGCGAGACCGTGTCGCCGACCTTCACATTGCCGAGTGGCTCGCGCAGCGTCACGCCCTGGTCGCCGATGGTGATGCGGTTCGCGACAGGGTCGACGACCTTGGCCTCGATCAGGTTCAGCGTGCCGACGAAGTTTGCGACGAAGCGGGTGGCCGGGCGGTTGTAGATTTCGGCGGGCTTGCCGATCTGGTCGGCCTTGCCGGCATTCATGACGACGATGCGGTCGGAGATCGACAGCGCCTCTTCCTGGTCATGCGTGACGAAGACCGTGGTGATGCCGAGCTGCTGCTGGATCATGCGGATTTCTTCGCGCAGCGACACGCGGATCTTGGCGTCGAGTGCGGAGAGCGGCTCGTCGAGCAGCAGCACCTGCGGCTTCGGCGCCAGCGCGCGGGCGAGCGCCACGCGCTGCTGCTGGCCGCCGGACATCTGGTAGGGGTAGCGTTCGGCAAGGTGGTCGAGCTTGATGAGACCGAGCATTTCCTTGACGCGGGCGTCGATCTCGGCTTTCGGCTTGCCGGCGATCTTGAGGCCGAAGGCGACGTTTTCGGCGACGTTCATGTTCGGGAAGAGGGCGTAGGCCTGGAAGACCATGCCGATATTGCGCTGGTTGGGCTTCAGGTTCGCCTGGCTCTTGCCGTTGACGGTGATCGAGCCGCCGGTCGGCGTCTCGAAGCCGGCGATCATGCGCAGAACCGTCGTCTTGCCGCAGCCCGACGGGCCGAGAAAGGAGACGAATTCGCCCTTCTCGATGGCCATGTTGAAATCCTTGACGACCTGCACCGGGCCGAAGGCCTTCTGGATGTTGCTGAGATTGAGAAACGACATGGAGATCCTCAGGCCTTGAGCGGCGCGGTTTTCTGGAAGCGGGAGACGAGTTGCAGGAAGCCCATGCTCAGCCAGGTGATCGCGAAGGCGATGATGGCGAGCGCGGAGGGCTCATAGGCCTTGTTGGCGCCGACGAGCTGGAGATAGGGACCGAAAGCCGGCCGGTTCAGCAGGGCGGCCATGGTGAACTCGCCCATGACGATGGCAAAGGTGATGAAGGCGCCGGAGAGCACGCCGCTCATGACATTCGGGAAGATGCAGCGGAACATGATGGTCGGCCACTTGGCGCCGAGGCTTTCGGCGGCCTCGGTCAAGGTCGCGACGTCGATGGCGCGCATCGCCGTGTCGACCGCCCGGTACATGTAGGGCAGCGACAGCGTCATGTAGGAGAACATCAAAAGCACGTTGGTGCCGCTGGTCGTGTTGGTGAGCGGCAGCCAGGACGACGAATTGTAGAGGCGGAGATAGCCGAAGACGATGACGATGGCCGGGATGACGAGCGGCAACAGCGTGATGAACTCGATCACCGGGCGGATCTGCGGCAGGCGCAGGCGCACCCAGTAAGCGGTCGGCACGACGAGCAGCATGCCGAAGACGATCGTCAGCAGCGCCATCAGCATGGAATAGCCGAAGGTGGCGCGGAACTGCAGGTCGGAGAAGACCGACTGGTAGGCGTCGAACGTGTATTCGCCGCGCCGCATGCGCAACGAGAATTCGAAGGTGCCGATGAGCGGCACGATGAAATAGATGACGCCGATGGCGATGGCGATCCAGGCGAGGAGGCGGGACGACTTCATTTCTGCCACCGTTCAGCGCGCGAGCGCAGCCAGATGTAGAGGATATTGGAGGCGCCGGTGATGACGATCATGCCGAGCGCCAGCGCATAGCCGAGGTTTGGATTGTGCAGCACGTCGCCGCGGATCTGCGCGTAGAGTAGGATCGGCACGATGTTGAGCGAGGAGCCGGTCAGCGCATAGGCGGTGGCGATGGCGCCGAAGGCGTTGGCGAAGAGCAAGAGCGTCGTGCCCATCAGGCTCGGCCAGAGGATCGGCAGGGCGACCAGGCGCCAATATTGCCAGTTCGAGGCACCGAGGATTTCGGAAGCTTCGCGCCATTCCTTCTTCAGGCCGTCCAGCGCCGGCGTCAGGATCAGCACCATCAGCGGGATCTGGAAGAACATGTAGGTGATGGTGAGGCCGAAGAAGGAGAGGAGGTTGAAGCCGGTCGAATAGAGGTTGAAGCCGAACCACTCGTTGAGAAACACCGTCACGAGGCCGGTGCGCCCGAGCGTGGAGATGAAGGCGAAGGCGAGCGGCACGCCGGCGAAGTTGGAGGCGACGCCGGAGAAGGTCAGCATGCCGGAGCGGATCCAGCTCGGCAGCCCGCCGAGCACGATGGCCCAGGCGAGGAAGAAACCGATGAGTGCGCCGCCGAGCGAGGAGGCGACGGAGACCTTGATCGAGATCCAGTAGGCGCTGAGGATCGTCGGATGCGTCAGGTCCTTGATGTTCTGGAAGGTGAATTCGCCCTGCGGGTTGAAGAAGGCGCCGGCCACCAGATAGAGCGTCGGCAGGATGAGGAACATCAGCGCAAAGATCATGAAGGGCGCGATACCGAGCCAATCGATGACCTTGCGACGGTCTATCAGGGTTGCGGTGCTCATAGGGGCGGCGGGTCCCGGGTGCGAGGCGAGGAAAGAATTTTAGAGAAAAGAATTTCAGACGGAAACGGCTGGCGCGCAATCGTGACGCACACCAGCCGGGAATGCCAGGCCCTTCCCGCCGCGAACGGCGGGAAGGGGTATCTGCACGATGTTACTGGACGTTGGCGCCGACGACGCTGTCCCACTTCGTGGTGATCACGCCCTTGCCGGCTTCCTGCTCTTCGAGCGTCGGGAAGACAGCCTTTTCATAGGCTTCTGCCGGCGGCAGCTTGTCGAGCATTTCCTGCGGGATCTTGCCGTTCTTGGCGAGATCGTTGAAGCGGATCGGGTGGCAATAGCCCTTCAGGTAGCCGAGCTGGCCTTCGTCGGAATAGAGGTATTCCATCCAGAGCTTGGCAGCGTTCGGGTGCGGTGCGAAGGCCGAGATCGCCTGGACGTAGACGCCGGCGACGACGCCGGTTGCCGGGACGACGACTTCGAGCGGCGGGTTGCCGCCGAGCGTGTCGCGCCAGGACAGGCCGTTATAGTCCCAGGCGATGACGATCGGGGTCGAGCCCTGGGCAAGCGAAGCCGACTTGCCGATGACCGGAACGAAGTTGCCGGCCTTGTTGACTTCGGCAAACAGCGCCAGACCGGCTTCGCCGATCTTCGCAGCGTCCTTTTCACCGGTGGCGAGACCGGCGGCGTAGGCGGCCTGAACGGCCTGGTTCGACGTGCGCGGGTCGCCGGCGAGTGCTACGGCGTTGGCGTAGTCGGCCTTGGTCAGGTCCTTCCAGTCCTTCGGAACTTCCTTGACGATGTCTGTGTTCACGACGAACGAGAGAACGCCGTAATAGTCGCCGTACCAGTGGCCGTCAGCATCCTTGGCGCTGTCCGGGATCGAATCCCAGGTTTCGACCTTGTAGGGCTGGATCAGGCCTTCGGCCTTGGACGACGGGCCGAAGGACAGGCCGACGTCGATGACGTCAGGAGCCTGGTCGCCAGTGTTGCCCTTGTTGGCCTTGATGGCTTCGATTTCGTCGCCCGAGCCGGCGTCCGGGTTCAGTTCGTTGACCGTGATTTCCGGGTACTTGGCCTTGAAGCCGGCAATGATGTCGCCGTAGCCGCACCAGGAATGCGGAAGCGCGATGGTCGTCAGCTTGCCTTCGGCCTTGGCGGCAGCGACGAGCTCGGCGCTCGGCTCGGCAAAGGCAAACGAGGAGGACGCAACCACCATTGCGGTGGAGAGCGAAAGCAGGCGTCTCGTATGTGACATCACGGGTGTTCTCCTTGTTGTGAGTCAGTCAACTTCGGCGAAGCTGATACTGGCGACAGATGAAGCTTATGTGACAGTTTTGTTTCGGTTTTTTCGTATGCCTGTCAGGATTTGCCAGAGACCTCCGGCCGGGGTTTTCGAAAAAGCCGGCTGGCCTCGAAGAGGCCCTCCAGCGTCTTCATGCGATCGCTGGTCTCTTCCCAGCCCGAACTCTGCACCGCTTCGATGAGCGCCTCGACGATAAAAAGCGTCACGACGGACGAATCCCAGGCCGACGGCGCCTCGATATGGACGCGAAAAACCTTCGCGGCGACCTTGGCGACGGGCGAGGCCCACTGGTCGGTGAAGAGCACGATCTCGACGCCGCGTTCACGGGCGATCCGGCCGAGCGTCTCCATTTCCTGCTCGTAGCGGCGGATGTCGAAGATGACGAGCACGTCGCCCGCCTTCATGTTCAGCACGTAGTGCGGCCATGAACTCGGATTGGAGGCGATCTGGGTGACGTGCGGGCGGATGACCTGCAAATGGGTGAAGAGGTAGTCGGCAAGCGCCTTCGTGATGCGCCCGCCGATGATGTAGATGCTGCGCTGGCGATCGGCGAGGAGGGCGCTTGCCCCGTTGAACTCGGCGGTCTCGACCTGCGACAGGGTCTGGCGCAGGTTGTTCATGATCGCGTCGGCAAAACGGTTGAGGATATGCGTGCCCGGCGCATTGGCCGCCCAGCGGTCGTGTTTGCTGATCGGGCTGGAAAGCGTCGCCTCCAGCTCATGGTGCAGGCGAGCCTGAAAATCCGGAAAGCCGCGGAAACCGAGCTTCTGCACCATGCGGGCGACCGTCGGGGTCGACACGCCGGCGTTTTCCGCGACCGTCGTGATGGAACCGAGGCCGGAGACGGGATAGTTGTCGAGCAGCGATGCGGCCAGCTGTTTTTCGGCACGGGTCAACGTGGCGAAATGAGCATGGATCACATCCGACACCGTCATGGATGCTTGGTTAAGCGTCAAATTCTTCCCCTGCGGCCCGGTCTTTCGCCGGGCTTTTGAAGATAAAACGCACTGTCACAATTCAAGTCAAATGTTTTTTTGAAGAGATTTTTTCATTGGACCGTTGACATGGACAAAACTGTGAAGAATTCTCTTCAGAAATGACAAGAGCCGGTCGAGGGGATCAGGCCTGATGGGAATTCTGACTGGAGAGGAGGGCGACCCCGTCGCCCTGGAAAACAATGCTGCGCGTGGCAGGGTGATCCTCGTCTGCGAGCATGCCTCCCGCTTGCTTCCGAAGGCGCTCGGTACGCTGGGCCTTACGGAGGAAGCGCTCGCAAGCCATATCGCCTGGGATCCTGGCGCGCTCGCCGTATCGCGCCTGATGGCCAGGAGCCTTGATGCGACGCTGGTTTTCCAGCGTTTCTCGCGCCTCGTCTATGATTGCAACCGCCCGCCCGAATCGCCGGCCGCCATGCCGGAAAAGAGCGAGGTCTTCGAGGTGCCGGGCAATGCCGGCCTCGACCAGGCGGCGCGCGATGCCCGCACCGAGGCGCTCTACCTGCCGTTCCGCAAGGGGCTCGGCCGCCTTGTCGAAAACCGGATCGCCGAGGAGCGGCCGCCGGTCATCGTGACCATGCACAGTTTCACGCCGGTCTATTTCGGCAAGCCGCGCGCCGTCGAGATCGGCATCCTGCACGATGCCGATACGCGGCTTGCCGATGCCATGCTGGCCGCGGCTGGCGAAAAAAGCCTTTACGACACCCGCCGCAACGAGCCCTACGGGCCGGAAGACGGCGTGACGCATACTTTGAAAGAGCACGGCCTCGCAAACGGCCTGCCCAATGTGATGATCGAGGTCCGCAACGACCTCATAAAAGACGAAGCCGGCCAAGGGGTCGTGGCCGACTATCTGACGGGACTGCTCCTCAAGAGCCTGCCCAAAATACAATAAGAACCGACCCGGGGAACAAGCGTCCGTGGAGACGGAAATGAACACGAACTGGAGAGGCCAAGCGGATGCTTATGTTGTCGTATCGGAGGGCCGGCCGGGCTGAAAATGCCGTCACTGCCAGCAAAGGCAGGGGTCATGCCTGATTTCATCAAGCGCTATGTGCGCGTCGTCGACACGTTCAACCGGCGCGTCGGCATTCTTGCCATGTATTTGATTTTTGCGATGTTCGCGATCCTACTCTATTCATCCGTCTCGAAGGCATTCTACCTGCCGGCGAACTGGACGCTGGAATCCGCGCAGTTCACCATGGCCGCCTACTATATGCTCGGCGGTGCCTTTGCCATGCAGACCAGCGACCATGTGCGCATGGACCTTTTCTACAGCGACTGGTCGGTGCGCAAGCGGGCCGCGTTCGACACGATCACCGTCATCGCGCTGATCATCTTCCTCGGTTTCATGCTTTACGGCGGTATCGCCAGCACCACCTATGCCATCCAGTTTAAGGAAAAGAGTTTTAGCGCATGGGCGCCTTATATGGCGCCGATCAAGATCGTCATGACCTTCGGCGTCGTGATGATGCTTGCTCAGGCATTTTCCTCGCTGTTCAAGGATATCGCTGAATTGCGGGGAAGGCCCATCGCATGAGTTATGAATTCATCGCAATCACGATGTTTGCGGCCATGATGGTGCTGCTGCTCACGGGGCAGCGGGTCTTTGCCGTCATCGGTTTCGTCGGCGTTGTCGCCGCCTATCTGCTGTGGGGCGAGGGCGGTTCGGAAATGGGCTTCGCGTCGGCCATGAAGCTCGTCAAATGGTATCCGATGCTGACGGTGCCGATGTTCGTGTTCATGGGCTACATGCTGTCGGAATCGGGCATCGCCGAAGACCTCTACAAGGCATTCCACGTCTGGATGGGGCCGATCAACGGCGGGCTGGCGCTCGGCACGATCGGCCTGATGGTGATCATATCCGCCATGAACGGGCTTTCGGTTGCCGGCATGGCGATCGGTGCTACGATCGCACTGCCGGAGCTGTTGCGCCGCGGTTACGACAAAGTGATGACGACGGGCGTCGTGCAGGGCGGCTCGACGCTCGGCATCCTCATCCCGCCGAGCATCGTGCTCGTGCTTTACGGCATGATCGCCCGCGTGCCGGTCGGCCAACTCTGGCTCGCTGGCCTGCTTCCGGGCCTTCTGATGGCGACGCTGATGGCGATCTACGTCTATGTGCGCTGCCGGATCAATCCGTCGCTCGGACCGGCGCTGCCGATGGAAGAACGCAACGTGCCTCTGGGCGAAAAGCTGAAGCTGCTCACAGCGGGTATTCTGCCGCTCGGCATCTTCGCGCTGATGATGTCGCTGTTCCTGAGCGGTATTACCAGCCTGGTGGAAAGCTCCGCCATCGGCGCGATTTCCTCGGCGCTGGTCGCCTGGTGGCGCGGCCGGCTCACCGGCCGGCTGTGGAACGACGTGCTGCAGAAGACGCTTGGCATCACCTGCATGTTCATGTGGATTCTGATCGCCTCGCTCTGCTTCGGTGCCGTTTTCGACGGCCTCGGCGCGGTTAAGTCGATCGAGCGTTTCTTCCTCGGCGACCTCGGCCTTGAGCCGTGGCAGGTGCTGGTGCTGATGCAACTGTCGTTCCTGATCATGGGGATGTTCCTCGACGACACGGCGATGCTCGTCATCGTGGCGCCGCTCTACATTCCGCTCGTCCAGAAACTCGGCTTCGATCTCGTCTGGTACGGCGTGCTCTACACGATTACCTGCCAGATCGCCTACATCACGCCACCCTTCGGCTACAACCTGTTCATGATGCGTGCCATGGCGCCGCCCGGCATCGGCATGTCCGACATCTACAAATCGATCTGGCCTTTCGTCGGGATCATGGTCGCAAGCCTGATCATCATCGGCTGCTTCCCGGAGATCGCGACGTGGCTGCCGGAGAATTTCTACGCAAAATGACCAATTATGCCCGGCGGCCACAGCCGCCGGTTTCCACGGAGCAATGAGGCCGGACAGAAGAAAAGACCATTGACAGACCGGGGCAAACGGCCGTTCCCGGCAGAAAACCAAACGATAACCAGAGGGATATAGATATGACCAACAGAAGGCAGTTTCTTACCAGGGCCGGTGCCGCGACGATCGGTGCTGCCGGTGCCGTAACGCTTGCGACGCCTGCCGTCGTCAAGGCGCAGACGGCCATCAAGTGGCGCTTCCAGACCTATGCTGGTGCTGCACTTGGCGAGCATGTCACCAAGCCGATCATCGACGCGATCAATGCTACCGCCAAGGGCGAGCTCGAAATCGAACTCTTCTACGCCGACCAGATCGTGCCGACCGGCGAACTGTTCCGCGCGCTCCAGGCCGGCACGATCGACGCCGTTCATTCGGACGACGATTCAATGGCCTCGCCCGCGGAAGTCGCGACCTTCGGCGGCTATTTCCCGCTCGCCACCAAGCAGATCCTCGACGTGCCGGTTTTGTTCAAGCAGTACGGCCTCGCCGATATCTGGAGGACGGCCTATGAGAAAGTCGGCGGCGTTGTCTGGCTGTCGTCCTCGGGCCAGGATCCGTGCCACTTTAACACCAAGAAGCCCATCAACACCCTTGCCGACCTCCAGGGCCTGCGTCTCTACACCTTCCCAACGGCCGGCCGGTTCCTGAGCCAGTTCGGCGTCGTGCCGGTGACGATCCCCTACGAGGATGCGCAGGTGGCCGTTCAGACGGGCGAACTCGACGGCATGGCCTGGTCGGGCATCACCGAAGACTACACGGTCGGCTGGGCCGACGTCACCGAGCACTTCCTGACCAACAACATTTCGGGCGCCTGGATCGGCTCGTTCTTCGTCAACGAGAAGAAGTGGGCGGAACTGCCGGACCATCTGAAGAAGCTTGTAATGACGGCGATCGAGGCCGGCAACAACTACCGCGACCAGTGGTACTGGGGTGGTGAGGCGAAGCTGCGCGCCGAGGGTACGAAGCTGAAACTCACCAGCATTCCGGCTGCCGAATGGAAGCCGGTCGAGGATGCCGCAAAGGTATTCTGGAAGGAGATCGCGGAGCAGGGCGAAGTGGCCGCCAAGGTCGTCAAGATCTTCGAGGATTACAACGCCGTCATCAACAAGGCCGGACCGCCCTACGTCAACGGCTGATCCCGCCAAACTCCTCGGACCGGGCCTTGACGGCCCGGTCCGGCACGACGCCATAACCCCCAGGACCGCCCCATGACCATGACCTATAGCTTTAATGATCTGAAGAAGGATGTTGCCGACGGGCGCATCGACACCGTTCTCGCCTGCCTCGTCGACATGCAGGGCCGTCTCATGGGCAAGCGTTTTCACGCGGTCTATTTCGTGGAAAGCGCCTTCGAGGAGACGCATAGCTGCAACTACCTGCTCGCCACCGACATCGAGATGGAGACCGTTGCCGGCTACAAGTCGACGAGTTGGGAAGCGGGCTACGGCGACTATACGATGAAGCCGGACCTTTCGACGCTGCGCAAGCTGCCCTGGCTCGAAGGCACGGCGCTCGTTCTCTGCGACGTGCTCGACCACCACACCCATGAGGAAGTGCCGCATTCGCCGCGCGCCATCCTCAAGAAGCAGGTGAAGCGGCTGGAGGCCATGGGCCTGAAGCCCTTCATGGCGAGCGAGCTCGAATTCTTCCTCTTCGACCAGACCTTCGACGACGCGCGCGAGAGCGGCTACCGCGACCTGCGCCCCGCGTCGGGCTATAACGAGGACTACCACATCTTCCAGACCACCAAGGAAGAAGACGTGATGCGGGCGCTGCGCAACGGGTTGCAGGGCGCCGGCATTCCGGTGGAGAATTCCAAGGGCGAGGCTTCGCCCGGCCAGGAAGAGATCAATGTGCGGTATGCGGAAGCCGTCACGATGGCCGACCGGCATTCGATCATCAAGAACGCCACCAAGGAAATCGCCTGGCAACGCGGCAAGTCCGTCACCTTCCTTGCCAAGTGGAATTACAATTCCGCAGGCTCCTCCTCGCATATCCACCAGTCGCTGTGGAGCGTCGACGGCAAGGAAGCGAAGTTCTTCGATAAGGAAGCCAAGTACGGCATGTCGGAGCTGATGCGGAACTATGTGGCCGGCCTCTTGGCGCATGCCAGCGAAATCACCTATTTCCTCGCGCCCTACATCAATTCCTACAAGCGCTTCGTCGCCGGCACTTTTGCGCCGACCAAGGCGATCTGGAGCAAGGACAACCGCACGGCCGGCTATCGCCTCTGCGGCGAGGGCACCAAGGGCATCCGCATCGAATGCCGCGTCGGCGGCTCGGACCTCAACCCCTATCTCGCCATGGCGGCGCTGCTTGCCGCCGGCATCGCCGGTATCGAGGAGAAGCTGGAGCTCGAAGCGCCCTTCGTCGGCGACGCCTATGGCGGCAAGGATGCCCGCGAGATCCCGAAGACCCTGCGCGGCGCAACCGCCGCGCTGAAGGATTCCAAGATGCTGCGCGACGCGTTCGGCGACGATGTCATCGAACACTATGTGCGCGCAGCCGAATGGGAGCAGGAAGAGTACGATCGCCGCATCACCGACTGGGAGGTGGCGCGGGGCTTCGAGAGAGCGTAAGAACGGCGCGGGTCTGCCCCTCGACGCCTGCGGGAGACCATCTCGCAGGCGTTCAGGCGCGGCGACCGCCGTCAAAACCAGAATTCCGAAAGAACCAACAGGAAGTCGATCATGACTGTGATCAAATGCATATCCCCCGTGGATGGCTCGGTTTACGCCGAGCGTGAGTCCCTGCCGCTGGCAGCGGCGCAGGACGTCGTCGCCCGCGCGAAGAAGGCGCAGAAATCCTGGGCGAAGCGCCCGCTGGAAGACCGTATCCAGCTCGTCCTGAAGGGTGTCGCCCGCGTCAACGAGATGGCCGACGAGATCGTGCCGGAAATCGCCTGGCAGATGGGCCGCCCGGTCCGCTACGGCGGCGAGTTCAAGGGCTTCAACGAGCGTTCCAACTATGTCGCCGAGATCGCCGGCTCGTCGCTGGCGCCAATCGTCATCGAGAACAGCGAGCGCTTCGAGCGCCGCATCGAGCGCGAGCCGCACGGCGTCGTCTTCGTCATTGCGCCGTGGAACTATCCCTACATGACCGCGATCAACACGATCGCGCCGGCGCTGATGGCCGGTAACACGGTCATCATCAAGCATGCCGCGCAGACGCTGCTTGTCGGTGAGCGCCTCGTGCGGGCCTTCAACGAGGCCGGCGTGCCGGAAGACGTCTTCCAGAACGTCTTCCTCGACCATGACACGACCTCGGCGCTGATCGCCGGCAATGCGTTCGATTTCATCAACTTCACCGGCTCCGTCGAAGGCGGCCGCTCCATCGAGCGCGCCGCTGCCGGCACGTTCACGCCGGTCGGTCTGGAACTCGGCGGCAAGGACCCGGGCTACGTCATGGAAGACGCGGACCTGGATGCGGCCGTCGATACGCTGATGGACGGCGCGACCTACAATTCCGGCCAGTGCTGCTGCGGCATCGAGCGCGTCTACGTCAACGAGAAGCTCTACGACGCCTTCGTGGAAAAGTCGGTCGCCTGGGTCTCGAACTACAAGCTCGGCAACCCGCTCGATCCCGAAACGACCCTTGGGCCGATGGCGCACAAGCGTTTTGCTGCGACCGTGCGGTCGCAGATCGCCGATGCCGTTTCGAAGGGCGCCAAGGCGCTGGTCGACCCGAAACTCTTCCCGGCCGATGACGGCGGCGCCTATGTCGCCCCGCAGGTTCTCGTCGATGTCGACCATTCGATGGAGTTCATGACGGAAGAAACGTTCGGCCCGGCCGTCGGCATCATGAAGGTGAAGAGCGACGAAGAGGCGCTCGCGCTGATGAACGACTGCAAGTACGGCCTTACCGTCTCGCTCTGGACGAAGGACTCCGACCGTGCGGCTACCATCGCCCGTGATCTCGAGACCGGCACCGTGTTCCAGAACCGCGCCGACTATCTCGATCCGGCGCTTTGCTGGACCGGCGTCAAGGAAACGGGCCGTGGCGGCTCGCTCTCCGTCATCGGCTTCCACAACCTCACCCGACCGAAATCCTATCACTTCAGGAAAGCTTGAAGAGCATGACCATCACCGCCAACTGGAGCTACCCGACCGCCATCAAGTTCGGGGCAGGGCGTATCAAGGAACTGGCCGATCATTGCAAGGCGGTCGGCATGAAGAAGCCGCTGCTCGTCACCGATCGCGGCCTGTCCACGATGCCGATCACGCAGAACGCACTCGATATCCTGGACGCCGCCGGCCTCGGCCGCGCGATGTTCGCCGATGTCGACCCGAACCCGAACGACAAGAATCTCGACGCCGGCGTCAAGGCCTTCAAGGACGGCGGCCATGACGGCGTCGTCGCATTCGGCGGCGGGTCGGGCCTCGACCTCGGCAAGGCTGTCGCCTTCATGTCGGGCCAGACGCGCCCGGTCTGGGATTTCGAGGATATCGGCGACTGGTGGACGCGCGCCAATTCCGACGGCATCGCGCCGATCGTCGCCGTGCCGACGACCGCCGGCACCGGCTCGGAAGTCGGCCGCGCCTCCGTCGTCACCAATTCCGAGACGCACACCAAGAAGGTGATCTTCCATCCGAAGTTCCTGCCTTCGGTGACGATCTGCGACCCGGAGCTGACGGTCGGCATGCCGAAGGTGATCACGGCCGGCACCGGCATGGACGCGTTCGCCCATTGCCTGGAAGCCTATTGCTCGCCGTTCTACCACCCGATGAGCCAGGGAATCGCGCTCGAAGGCCTGCGTCTCGTCAAGGAATATCTGCCGCGCGCCTACAAGGACGGCACGGATATCGAAGCACGCGCCAACATGATGTCGGCCGCCGCCATGGGTGCTGTCGCCTTCCAGAAGGGTCTCGGCGCGATCCACTCGCTGTCGCACCCGGTCGGCGCGATCTACAACACGCACCACGGCATGACCAATGCCGTCGTGATGCCGCCGGTGCTGACCTTCAACCGCCCGGCGATCGAAGCGAAGATCGCCAGCGCTGCCGCCTATCTCGGCATTGCCGGCGGCTTCGACGGCTTCTTCGATTACGTGCTGCGCCTGCGCGAAGAGCTCGGCGTGCCGGACAAGCTGTCGGCGCTCGGCGTCGGCACGGACCGCATCGACGAGATGTCTGCCATGGCGATCGTCGACCCGACGGCCGGCGGCAACCCGGTGGAACTGACGCTGGACGCCGCAAAGCGCCTCTTTGTCGAGTGCATCTGACAATCAAAAAGGGCGGCGGTCGCAGGATCGTCGCCCCGATTTCTACTCCCTCAATATTACGGATTGCATCGCGCACCGGTTGTCATCAAAATGTCATTCTACTGTCATGATTTGCGAGCCGCTTTTTCCGGCGCGGCGTGACGGTCTGATGCGGCGGTAAAGTGATGGCGGTCATATCCATAGCGAACGCCAAGGGCGGTTCGGGCAAAACTACAGCGGCGGTGCTGCTGGCGAGTGAACTCGTTGAGCGTGGCGCACGCATCTGCCTTCTCGATTGTGACGACCTGAAACTGGCTGCGACCTGGGCGCGGGCCGCACGGCTCGGCGAAGGCCTAGTGCTGGTGGAAAACGTCGCCGCCTCCAATCTCGCCAGCCCGCTCCGGGCCATGCGCAGCAGCCACCACCATGTCATCATCGATCTTTCCGGCGCGCGCGATGCGCTGGTGGCGCTGGCCGTCGGGCTTTCCGATCTGGTTCTGGTGCCCGTGCAGGGCTGTGCCATGGATAGCCGGGGTGCTGCCCATGTGCTCGAACTCATCGATCTCGTCAGCGCCAATGCGCACAAGCCGATCAACCGGGCCGTCGTGCTGTCGCGCGTCAATCCGCTCGTCACCACCCGGGCGCTGCGCAATGTGAAATCCGTGCTGGATGCGGCGAAGATCCCGGTGGTCTCCACGCCCATCATCGAGCGCAGCGCGTTTCGCGACATGTTCGAGACCGGCGGCACGCTCCATTCGATGCAGGGCGGCCGGATCAGCAATCTCGACAAGGCCGTTGCCAACATGCAGGCCTTTGCTGGCGACGTGCTGCGGCTCGTCGGCGCGGAGGAAAGCTGGAAGCCGCGGGCGAGGGCGGAGATTCGCACCGCCCCGCAGGATGGACAGCCGGCGGCGGCCTGGTAGGCACCCTCAATTCTTACCGTTAATTATTGACAAAAGCCCGGAAACCACAGGTTTTCCGGGTTTTTTCCTGTCCGGGCGCAAATTCGCGCCGTCATCTCATTAATCTTCGCGATGCGGAAATTTCCACTTCGTTAACCATGTTTTGAAAGATTTGAGGAAGCGGGCGCCATTTGCACGGGGTCGCCTGACGAGAGCGATGACCAAGCTCGCAGCATTTTTTGAGGTACGACATGCCAGTCATCACATTTGCCAATGCCAAGGGCGGCGCGGGCAAGACCACCGCTGCCCTCATCCTTGCAACGGAGCTTGCAAGCCAGGGCCATCGCGTCACCATTCTCGACGCCGACCCGCAGCGCTGGATCAGCCACTGGCACGAGATTTCCGGCCGCCAGCGCAACATTGCCGTGATCTCGGAAGTCTCGATGGCCTCCATCCAGTGCCATATCCGCGAGAACCGCGACACGACCGATTATTTCATCATCGACCTCGCCGGTGCGCGTGACGCGCTCGTCGCCACCGCCATCGGCCTGTCGGATCATGTGATGATCCCGGTGCAGGGCTGTGCGATGGATGCGCGCGGCGCGGCGCAGATCCTTGAACTGCTGAAGCAGCTCGACGAGAAGGCGGGCATCCGCATCAACCATTCGGTCGTGCTCACCCGCATGAACGCCATGGTGACGACCCGCGCCATGACCACCATCAAGGCGCTGCTGTCGGCCCGCGGTGTCACCGTGCTCGATACGCCGATCGGCGAGCGCACCGCCTTCCGCGACATTTTCGACTGTGGCGGCACGCTCTATTCGATGGACCCGGCCAAGGTGAGCAACCTCGACAAGGCCCGCGAGAACGCGCGGCTCTTCGCCGAGGAAGTCTTGCGCCTCATGCCGGTGCGCAAGCGCACCTCGACCGAGCGCGGCTTCTTCCGCACGATCCAGCGCGCGGCCTGATCCCCGGACTTGACGAAAGACAAAAACGGCTGCGACCAATTGCGCAGCCGTTTCCCAAGATTGCACGCCCGCTGGTAATGAACAATTTACCACGGCTAACCTAGTGATATCGCAACAGAAAGCTTGATCCGTGGAGGCCCGGCGCCTCCAGCAGGACCCATGACGGGTCGCGGGACCGGCATCGCCGCCCCGATGGACATTGTTTTTCCATTTCCATAGCCGTCAGGATACCCGCAAGAATGAAGCCGACCCCTGCGACCGCCAGCCCGAACCACGACATCGCGCGCCGTCTGGATTATCTCGGCCTCGACGAGCCGGCCCTGAAGCGGCTGCGCAGCCTCAAACCCTTCATCGAGAAGGAGCTCGGCCCGGCGCTCGACAAGTTCTATGCGATCGTGCGCAAGAGCCCGGAGGTCAACCACCTGTTTTCCTCCGACGCCCATATCGACCGGGCCAAGAAGGCGCAGATCGGGCATTGGGCAAACATCGCCGCCGGCGATTTCACCGGCGATTATGCTACCAAGGTGCAGACCATCGGCCATGTGCATGCGCGCATCGGGCTGGAGCCGCGCTGGTATATCGGCGGTTATGCGCTGATCGTCGAACATCTGCTCGCCGAGGCCGTGAAGTCGCTCTGGCCGAAGCCGGGCCTCTTCAGCCGGCAGGAGATCACGCCGGAAGAATTTGCGGCGAAATTCTCCAGCCTGCTCAAGGCGATGTTCCTCGACATGGACCTTTCGATCTCGGTCTATATGGACACGTCCGACGTCACCAAGCAGCAGGCGGTGCAGGCGCAGGTCGTGGCCGAAGAGCGCAAGATCGTCGGCGACAGTTTTGGCGCGGCGCTGAAGCGGATTTCCGACGGCGACCTGACGGCGCGCATCACCGGCCCGCTGCCGCAGGCCTATGAGGCGCTGCGCGACGACTTCAACCACGCGATGTCCACGCTGGCGCAGGCCATCGGCAATATCGGCGTCGGTGCCGGCTCGATCCATCTCAGCGCTCAGGAGATCGCGGCCGCCTCCGACGATCTCGCCAAGCGCACGGAGCGGCAGGCGGCGAACCTTGAGGAGACGGCGGCCGCCGTCGAACAGGTCACGACGACGGTGCGCCAGACCGCACAGAGCGCCAACGAGGCGAATGCCCTCGTGATGGCGGCGCGCGACAATGCGCAGCGCGGCGGCGAGGTGGTGGAGCACGCGATCGTTGCCATGGGCGAGATCCAGGCCTCTTCCTCGGCCATCGCCAATATCGTCGAGGTGATCGATGAGATCGCCTTCCAGACCAACCTGTTGGCGCTCAATGCCGGCATCGAGGCTGCGCGGGCGGGCGAGGCGGGGCGCGGCTTTGCGGTCGTCGCCTCGGAAGTGCGCGCCCTTGCCCAGCGCTGTGCGGATGCCGCCAAGGACATCCAGAACCTCATCGTCAAGTCGCATGGCCAGGTCGAGGATGGCGTGCGCTCGGTCAACGAGGTCGCCCAGTCGCTGCGCCAGATCGTGTCGCAGGTCGTGGATGTCAGCGCGGTCTTCAACACCATCCGCTCCAGCACGGCGGAGCAGGCGACGGGCCTTCAGGCGGTGAACCAGGCGGTCAACGCCATGGACCAGATCACCCAGCAGAATGCCGCGATGGTCGAGGAGGCCAATGCTGCCAGCCAGGCGCTGACGCAGGAGGCCGCCTCCATCGCCGCCCAGCTCAGCGCCTTCCGCACCGGCGGCACCGCCCAGCCGGCGCACGGCTCCGGCTACACACGCGCCGCCTGAACCATCGGCATCAGAGCGGCGTGGTGCGCCGCTCTACTTCTGCATGCGCGCCTTCAGCAGGTCCATCAGCTTGCCGTCGCGCGGCAGCTTGCCCGCCTTGCCCTGGTCCTTCAGCCAGTAGAACTGGCCGGGCTTCACCTTTGCCGACAGCTCGTAGTCCATGCCTTCCCATTCGTCCTCGCGGAAGGAATAGAAGGCCCAGTGGCCGCCTTTTTCCTCCATCGCATCCATCACGTCGGCGAGATAGGTGCCGCAATCGG
The DNA here is from genome assembly GCF_058793575.1 of Shinella sp. GW835-FHT14H05. Taxonomy (NCBI): domain Bacteria; kingdom Pseudomonadati; phylum Pseudomonadota; class Alphaproteobacteria; order Hyphomicrobiales; family Rhizobiaceae; genus Shinella; species Shinella sp. GW835-FHT14H05. The sequence goes on from NZ_JBXAFY010000001.1 coordinate 1,008,279, forward strand.
CCCATAGCCGCATGCAGCCGAATTCGGCGGCGACCACGCGCGTCGGCGGCAGGCCCTGCGCCTTCGCCCAATCGAAGGCCGTGCCGATATGGTCGGCGACGGCTTTGCGGTCCCACGTCGTCTTGCCGCCGGCATAGTCCGTCGTGATGCCGGGATAGGAGAACGGCGTTTCGCGCTTCATGTTCGGCGCGCTCGTCGCGTCATAGGGTTCGTACATGTGGAAGGCGTAGAGCACGCGGTCGTCGGCAAGCCGCTTCGGCCAGGCGGCGAGCGCGCGCGGATTGGCATAGTAGCCGCCATCCACCATGACCGGCGTCACCGGATCGACGGCGCGGATCGCCTCGATCATGCGCGCATAGAGGTGCGGCAGATCGCGGGTGCTGCTGGCGTTCTTCTGCTGCCAGGCCTGCATGTCCGCCATGGCGGCGTTTTCCGTAAGCCCGGTGGTCTTTTCCGGCGCCGGCTCGTTCAGCAGGTTATAGGCGGCGATAGCGGGATGATCCTTCAGCGCGCCGGCGAGATCGCCCCAGAACTTGACGGCCTGGTCGGCAAAGGCCGGATCGGACCACAGCCGGTCGTCGAATTTACCGCCGTTCTGCTGCTTCCAGCGGGCGCCGGGCAAGCTCAACGGCGTCACCACGACCTTGAGCCCGGCAGCATGCGCGGCATCGAGTGCCTTCTTCAGTTTCTCCAGATCCTTTGGCGGAAGACTCTGATAGTGGTCGGCATTGCCAAGCAGGAAGTCGCGGCCTTCACCCTTCCATTTGCTGAAGGTGAGGCGCACCCAGGAGGCACCCGTCGCCGCCAGCGCCTCGAAATAGGCGGCATCCGGCTCGCCGGCATTAAAACTGTTGCCGCCCTTTTGCGGGCTGTCCCAGAAGGTCATGAGATCGGCGGCGGAGGCCGGGGTGGCGGCAAGCGCGAGGCAGAGGAGGGCGGGGCGGAATTTTGTGAGCATGGGACACCGAATGCGTGAATGCGGCCCGTCAGGGAGCCGGAGGACGGCCGGATGCTTCGCCGTAAAAATGGGCATTTTCCGGTTCGCTTCGTGGCGGAACCGCGCCTTTCCAATACGCAAACAAAAACCGGCCCAGGGGCCGGCTTTGCATCATGCCGCGGAGTGTGTCAGTCGACGAATTCGACAGTGACGCCGGCGCTCGTCATCTTGGCGAGCTCGGTCGCATCCCAGTTGGTCATGCGGATGCAGCCGTGGCTCTGCGTCTTGCCGATCTTCGAGGGTTCCGGCGTGCCGTGGATACCGTAGGTCGGCTTCGACAGCGCGATCCACACGGTGCCGACCGGGCCGTTCGGGCCGGGCTGCAGCGTCAGCACCTTGTTGTTTTCGCCCTGCTGGAAGTTGATCTTCGGATTGTAGGTGTAGCCCGGATTGAGCGCGATGCGCTCGACGGTGACCAGGCCGGAAGGCGAAGGCGTGTCGGCGGAACCGATGCTGGCCGGGTAGGCGGCGATCAGCGTGCCGTCCGCGGCATAGGCGAGAATCTGCTTGCGGCCCTTGTCGGCGAGGATTTTTGCCACCTTGCCGGTCTTCGCCACGCCGGTGTCGATGACCTTGACGATCGTGCCTGGGATGGTGAAGTCGACGCCCGGATTGATCTCCTTGAGATAGGCCTCGTCCATGTGGAACTTTTCCGCCAGCATCTCCGTCGTCGAGGTGAAGGAGAGGTGCGGAAGCGCAGCCTTCTGGGCGTAGTCTTCCGGGATGGCGGCGACATAGGGGCCGGCGGCATCGGCGGCTGATATCTCGTAGGTGGTGAACGCCAGGCCGCCGGACAGGCGCAGGCGCTCCAGGATGTCGTCGGCATTGTTCGGGTCGAGCGTCTCGCCCGACACGCTCTGCCAGGCCTCGATCGCCTTGGTGACGTTGGAGCCCTTCTTGCCGTCGATCACGCCCGGCGAAAAACCCTCGCGGTCGAGAAAGACCTGAAGCGCTGTGATCTCGGCGGAGGACATCTTGCCGATGGCGATGGCCGGCTCGAATTTCGGGCCGGGCACGAATTCCGCATTGGGATCGACGCCGTTTTCCGGCAGGGCCGCATTGTCGCCGTTGCCGTCGAAATCGGGCAAAGGCTGCGAGCCGCCGAAATCGGCATCCGGCAGTTCCTGGCGCTCGATATCGCCCGGCAGCGCTTCGCGCATCTCCGGCACGGAACTCGTCGTCAACTCGTCGCCGAATTCGGATTCGGGTGCCGGCGGAAAATAGTCGGGGTTGGTTTCCGGATAGCCCTGCACCGCGCGGTAGCGATCGCGTCGCGGGCGGGAATCGCCGCGGGCGAAATAGCGGTCGGCGGATTGGGCCGTGGCGATGATGTTGCCCCAGCCGTCGACATAGACCGTGCGGCCGCGATTGTCGCGCATCACGCGCGCATCGTCGGGAATGTAGTCGAGCAGGTCACCCTCCGGCGAAACCAGCACTGTATCGTTCGAGAGATAGGTCTGCGCATGGGCAGGGGCCAGCGCGAATCCGAGCACGGATGCCGCAGTAAGAAGCGAAACGCTTGTTTTAAAAATAGAATTCACGACTCTAGACCTGCCAGCTTGCACATAACGCGCGGACGGAACACTTCAATTCAGACCTTAATATGGAAAATCTGAATCGATGGTGAACGTAAGGTCAACGCGTATGGCAAAAACTTGTGATCGGCCGCGTTGGTTCCCGCGGAAAGATCGTGCGCCCCATAGCCTCGCGACGCCTTTGATCCTAGCATGCCCGCTTTCATTGTCCCTTTCACCGGAGCCCCGGATGACCTTTGCCCTGACCGCCGACACGCCCGACCAGTCGTTCCGCCTCGCGCTGACGCCGCAATCGGCGCTCGATGTCGGCAGCGCGGTCTTTCATGGGGTGGAACTCGCGCCGGGCGCCGCGGTTCCCTCGGATGGCGATCCGCGCATCGACAAGGCGCTGCCGGGTTTCATGTTCACCTGCGGGCCGGATCATATCCGGCATCCGGTGCCGATCGAAGGGGCTGCCGACGGGCGACGCTATCCGCTGCACGGCTCGCTGTCGTCCAGCCCGGCGCGCGACATCCTGATCGAGGAGGACGAGGGCGAACTGGTGTGCGAAGGGCGGGTCGATGTCGCGCTTGCGCATGGCGGTGCGGCCGATCTCGCCCGCCGCTGGCGCGTCGACCGTCGCACCGGCCATATTACGCTGGAGGATGTCGTCACCAACGGTGGCGAGACATCCTGGCCGCCCTTCGGCATGTATCACATCAATTTCGGCACCGGCCTCTTCGACGAGAACACGCGGCTGACCGGCGCGATGTTGCCCGGCGGCAGCCTGCCGTGGCGTTTCGACGAGGGCGACATGAAGATCTTCTGCGTGCCGGCGGCGGAGACGGCGAAACACGGCTGGGCGGAGATCGCGATCGGCCCGATCACGGCGCTTGGCGGGCGCAGCGTGCATATCCGCTTCCGCACCGATACCTTGCCCTACCTCCAGGTCTGGCGGAACCAGTCGCCGGGCTGTGCCGTGCTTGGCATCGAGCCGGTGTCGCATCGCCTTGCGCCCCGCGAAGAGCTGATCGCTGCCGGCGATGCGCCGGATTTCGCGCCCGGTGAAAGCGTCGGTTACGGGCTGGCCTTCGAGGTTCGGTAGAGCGTTTCCGGTTTTGCCCGAAAAGCGAAAACGCTTTTTGTTTCCATGCGATTGCGGAGACAAAAGCACTTCGCGCCCGTGCCGTTGGCACGCTAGATTTCGCATGATTGACGCTCCTGCGCCGCGGGCGTAAACGGTGAGCGCCCCATTTTCGAAAAGGAACCACCCATGGATATCCGCGCGATCAACGACGAATATTCCGTCTCCGGCCAGATCGAAGTCGAAGACCTCGACGCGATCGCCAACCTGGGGTTCAAATCCATCGTCTGCCACCGCCCCGACCATGAGCAGCCCGACCAGCCGGAGTTTTCCGCCATCGCCGCGCGCGCGAAGGAACTCGGCATCGAAGTGGCGCATGTGCCGGTCGGCTCGATGGGTGTGACGGCCGAAGCCGTGCACGGCATGGTCGACGCGCTCGACGAATTGCCCCGCCCGATGCTCGGCTATTGCCGCTCCGGTGCGCGCTCGACGAAGATTTACGAGCAGACGCAGCACATTCGCGGCTGAGACGGTGAGGGGCGTTCCACGCCCCTCATACAGCGTTACTTCCCGCTACGAATATCCGACAGCGTGCGCGTCGGCGTTATCGCTTCGGGGTCGAGCTTCACCTCGATGATCGCCGGCTTGCCGCTGGCGCGTGCCCGCAGGAAGGCGGCTGCGAACTCTTCCGTCTTCTCAACCGTCTCGCCATGCCCGCCATAGGCGAAGGCCAGCGCTGCAAAATCCGGATTGGTGAGGTCCGTGGCGCTGACGCGGCCGGGATAATCCCGCTCCTGATGCATGCGGATCGTGCCGTAGATGCCGTTGTTGACGACGACGGTGATGATCGGGAGGTTGTAGCGCACGGCGGTCGCGAACTCCTGGCCGTGCATGAGGAAGCAGCCGTCGCCGGCAAAGCAGATGACTTCGCGCTCGGGAAACAGGCGCTTCGCGGCCACGGCGGCCGGCAGGCCATAGCCCATCGAGCCGGAGGTTGGAGCGGCCTGCGTGGCGAAGCGGCGGAACCGGTGGAAGCGGTGCACCCAGGTCGCATAATTTCCGGCGCCATTGGTGAAGATCGTGTCTTCCGGCGTGTTTTCTTCCAGCCACGCGACGATCGGCCCCATCTGCACGTCGCCGGGGCCGCTTTGCGGCGGCGTCGACCAGGCGAGATAGGCCTGGTGCATGGCGGCCGTGCGCGACGTCCAGCGGGGTGCGGTTTTCGGCGCGAGATCCTCGAGCGCTGCGACGAAATCCTCGGGCGCCGCCGAGATCGCGAGATCCGGGCGGTAGACGCGGCCGAGCTCGGACGGATCGGGATAGACATGCACCAGCTTTTGCTGCGGGTAGGGGCTCTGAATCAGGCTGTAGGTCGAGGACGGCATCTCGGAATAGCGCCCGCCGAGCAACACGACGAGATCCGCCTCGCGGATTTCCTTGCCCAGCGCCGGGTTGATGCCGATACCGGAATCGCCCGCATAATTCGGATGCAGGTGATCGAACAGCATCTGCCGGCGGAACGAACAGGCGACCGGCAGCGACCAGCGCTCGGCAAAGGCGGTGAAGGCCGAAACGCTGGCCTCGGACCAGCGCGTGCCGCCGAGAATGACGAGCGGGCGTTCTGCCGCCTCCAGAAGCCGCGCCAGTTCCTCTACCTGCCTGCGGCCCGGATGGGCCTCGACGGGCATGTAGGGCCTGGCCTCGACGGTCTCGACTTCGTCCGTCAGCATATCCTCCGGCAGCGCCAGCACGACCGGGCCGGGCCGTCCCGACGTGGCGACGGCGAAGGCGCGGGTGATGAATTCCGGAATGCGCCGCGCATCGTCGATATCAGCCACCCACTTGGCGACTTCGGTGAAGGCGCGGCGGTATTCCACTTCCTGGAAGGCCTCGCGCTCGCGCGCATCGCGCTGCACCTGGCCGATGAACAGGATCATCGGGATCGAATCCTGCCGCGCGATATGCAGGCCGGCCGAAGCATTGGTGGCGCCGGGGCCGCGGGTGACCATGCAGATGCCGGGCTGGCCGGTGAGCCGGCCCCAGCAATCCGCCATCATCGCCGCGCCGCCTTCCTGGCGGCAGACGAGCACGTCGATATCCGTATCGTGCAGCGCATCGAGCACGGCGAGATAGCTTTCGCCCGGCACGCAGGCGACGCGCTTGACGCCGTTGGCAACGAGGGCGTCGACGATCAACTGGCCACCGGTCTTCATGCGCTTTTCTTTCCTGCTTCGAGGGATTGCAGTTCTGCCATCACGGCATCGGTATGTTCGCCAAGCCGCGGGCTCGGCCGGTCGTAGACAAGCGGCGTCTCGGAGAAAACGATCGGGGTGCGCACGCCCGGAATAAGGTTGCCATCGGCATCCGGCAGGTCGACGCGCAGCCCGCGCGCCTTCACCTGCGGGTCGTCGAAGGTTTCGGCGATGGAGTTGATCGGCCCGGCCGGCACGCCCTCGCGCTCGCAGGCATCGAGCAATTCGGCCTTGGTGACCTTGGCGGTCGCGCCCGTAACGCGGCGGCGAACCTCGTCGCGGTTGGCGACGCGGGCGCGGTTGGTGGCGAAGCGCTCGTCGTCGGCCACGCCATCGAGCTTCAGGAGCCCGCAGAGCTTGCGGAACTGCCCGTCATTGCCGACGGCCAAAATAATGTAGCCATCCGACGTCGGCACGACCTCGTAGGGCGAGATGTTGGGATGCGCATTGCCGAGCCGCCTGGGCGCCGTGCCGGAGGCCAGAAAATTCATGTTCTGGTTCGCCATGACGGCGGATTGCACGTCGAGCAGCGCCATGTCGACATGCTGGCCATGGCCGGTCTTCATGACATGGATGAGCGCCGCCTGAATGGCGGTGACGGCATAGATGCCGGTGAAGATATCGGCGATCGCCACGCCCGCCTTCATCGGCTCGCCATCCGGCGCACCCGTCACCGACATGAAGCCGGACATGCCCTGCACGATATAATCGTAGCCGGCACGAGCGGCATAGGGACCATCCTGGCCGAAGCCGGTGATCGAGCAATAGACGAGTTTCGGGTGTTTCTCGGCGAGGCTCCGGTAGTCGAGCCCGTATTTCACGAGGCCGCCGACCTTGAAATTCTCGATCACCACGTCGGCGGTCGCGATCAGGCGGTGCACGGTGTCCCGGCCTTCCTCGGTCCTTAGATCGACTGAGATCGAGCGTTTGCCGCGGTTGGTGGAGTGGTAATAGGCGGCCGACAGGTTTTCGCCGTCCTTGCCCGTTACGAAGGGCGGGCCCCAGGCGCGCGTGTCGTCGCCGCCCTCCGGATTTTCGATCTTGATGACGTCAGCGCCGAGATCGGCCAGCATCTGCCCGGCCCAGGGGCCGGCAAGAACCCGCGCCAGCTCGATGACCCGGATGCCGGAAAGCGGCAGGTTCGACTTCTCCATCGTGCACTCCCTCTTCGACGGCCGCGATACGGCCGACCGCCGGGCTTTTCGCCCGTTTTGCTCTGGATAACAAAAAGGCGGCAGGCACGATAGCCGCGGGCCGGCGGGACATCATGACGGCTGAGACTGACATGATGTTTTTCGCGCGCGGCCGCGTCAGATGGGTGTTGAAACCGGCGGGATCGTCGCCGTCTTGTTGAGCTTGCGTTCGCGCCAGATGACATAGAGGCCCGAGGCGATGATGATGGCGATGCCGAGCCATTTCACCGCATCCGGCAGGTCGCCGAACACCCACCAGCCGAGAATGGTGGCCGAGACGATCTCCAGATATTGCAGCGGCGCCAGCGTGGAGGCGGGGGCCGCGCGATAGGCATAGACGCCGAGCACGCCGGCAATGGTGGCCGCGACGGCGGCCGCGGCAATATAGAGCGTGTTCGCCATGTCCGGCATCACGGGCGTCAGGAAGGCGATGCCGGTGGCGCTGCCGAAGACGAGGAGCAGGCCGGAGAACAGCCCGCCCCAGAGCCCCGCATAGAACTGCATCGACCAGGGATCTTCCTTCTGCGAGACGAGCCGCGTCAGCAGGAAGAACAGCGCCAGCGAAAAGGCCGAGACGACCGGCAGCAGCGCGATCGGGCCGACCTCCTGCAGGCTCGGCTGGATGACCAGCAGCGAGCCGAAGAAGCCGACGCCGCAGGCCGTATAGCGTCGCCAGCCGATGGTCTCCTTCAGCACGATCGAGCCGAGGATGGTCAGGATGATCGGCTCGACGAAGAAGATCGCAATCGCATCCGCCACTTCCATGACAGCGAGCGGCGTGACGAAGGTGATCATGGTGATGGCCATCAGGAGGCCTCGTGCGGCATGCAGCCCGGTCTTCCTCCAGGTCACGTCGAACAGCGTGCCGCGCATCAGACAGATCGGTCCCAGCACCGTCATCTGGAAGAGCAGGCGCACGAAGGTGATCTCGGTCGCCGGCACGGAGGTGACGGCGAGTTTTGCGAAAATATCGATGATCGGCGAGATGAGCACCGAGAGCACCATGAGGACGAGCCCAAGGCTGACCTCGTTGCGCAGCGGCGTGATGGCTGTTGTGGTCATGCGTGTTCCGGTGCGCGGCGCCGCTCGGCGACCACCCGCTGGCACCAGCAGGCGAAGGCGTCGATGGCGGGCTCGCGCAGAGTCCGGCTCTCCTTCAGTGTTTCGTGACGCAGGCCGCGATAGACGATCGTCGTGACGTCCTCAAGCCGCGATTTCTTCAGTCGTTCGGCAAAGGCGAGCGTCGCCCGGCCGCAATCGGTTGCCGGGTCCTCGTCGCCGCCCGCCAGGTGGATCGGCAAGCTTTTTGGCAGGCGCGCGAGGCCGTCCGCGGAGGCGCCGGCAAAGGTGACGGCAAAGATGTCGATCCACATCGAGACATTGACGTCGAAGCCGCAGAGCGGATCGGCGACATAGGCGTCCACCTCAGCCGCATCGTGGGACAGCCAGTCGAATTCCGTCCGCCGTCCGGCGATCGATCTGCCCCAGGCGCCGAAGGTGAGGCGCGGTAGGATGCCGCTCGGCACGTCCGATCCCTTCAGCATGCGCTCCGCCGCCAGCACGATCTGCGCCACGCGGCCCGCAAGGCCGGGTTCGAAGTTGGAATTCCAGACGGCGAGCGCGTCGATATCCGCGGCATGGTTTTGCGCGAAGGCGAGCGCCAGCAGGCCGCCCATCGAATGGCCGAACAGCACGATCGGCAGGCCCGGATGGCGCGCGGCCGCGTAATCGCGCACCGCCCGCATGTCCTCGATCACGCGGGCAATGCCGTTCCGTGGCGCGAACTGCCCGCGCGGCGCATCGGGTGCCGTGGTGAAGCCATGGCCGCGATGATCATGGGCGTAGACATGAAAGCCTTCGGAGGCCATGCACGCGGCAAAATCCGCGTAACGCACGCTGTGTTCGGCAAGGCCGTGGCTCAAAAGCAGGATGCCGCTCGCCTCGCCGCGGGCGGGCTCGTGGCGCAGCGCCAGCGTCGCCCCACTGGGGCTTTTCAGCGTCCCGGCTTCAGAAAACACCGCCATTCCTCCCGTTTGCGCAAGGTCAACGCGATTTGCCATGCAAAGACAATGGGATGCGGCGTGTATTTTTGGAAATCCTCGCGCATTTCGGGATTTTTCCGATTCAGGGTTGCAATTTCTGGATTTTTGGTTGCATATGATCTTGTTTTGTTCTCATCAGGGGCCGGTCATGAAGACGCAAGCTGCACTGACTTTCAAAGCCGCATTGTCCTTTCTCGTCCTATGTCTATCGTTCTTCGCAGGCCCCGGTCTCGCGATCGCCCAATCGGTGCCGGCCGGGGAGCCGGTGCGCGAGGTTCTTTCGATCAGCTGGCAGCCCGGCTATTGCGCGGCGCGGCCGAAAAGCCGCGGCTGCGCGGATTTCTCCGCCACGTCGCCCGCCGCCCGGCAATTCTCGCTGGTGAGCCTCTTCCAGGTGCGCAAGAGCTATTGCGGCATCGAGGCCGATCTGAAGCAGCGCGCGCGCAAGGGCAAGTGGACGGAGCTGCCGGATATCGTGCTCGCTTCCGGCACCAAGCAGCGCCTGCTCGCCGCCATGCCCGCCGCGCGCCTCGGTCTCGACCGCCAGCAATGGCTGAGAAGCGGCAGTTGCGTCGCAGGCTCCGCAGAGGCCTATTACAGCCGGTCGCTGGACCTGCTCGACCAGCTCAATGCCTCGCCGGTGCGCACGCTCTTCACGGAAAAGACGGGCGGGATCATCAAGCTCGCCGACGTCCGCGCGGCCTTCGACAAGGCTTTTGGCGCCGGTGCCGGCGAGCGGGTGCGCCTCAGCTGCCGGAAGTCGGGCGACAAGACCGTGGTGATCGGCCTCACCATCGGCATTGCCGGGGACGACGGCAAGCTGGCGGCGCTGATCGGCGGCGCGTCGCCGACCAAGTCGCGCTGCATCGAGGGTATCACGGGGGTTGCGCAGGCGGGCTGATCGCTGGGAGCGAACGGGCGGTCCATGCGCGCAAGTACCGATAACGCGGCTTTCTTACATTGCCGCGGGCAGAGAATTCGCCTACATAGCGGGCAAATTCGTCCGACCCGGAGCACGTTTGCATGGCACGTCAATTCATTTACCACATGTCGGGGCTCAACAAGTCCTACGGCGCCAAGAAGATCCTCGAAAACGTCAACCTGTCCTTCTACCCGGATGCCAAGATCGGTATCCTCGGCCCGAACGGCGCCGGTAAATCGACGGTGCTGCGCATCATCGCCGGCCAGGACAAGGAATATACCGGTGAAGCCTGGCTCGCCGATGGCGCGACCGTCGGCTACCTGGAGCAGGAACCGCATCTCGACCCGACCAAGACCGCCTTCGAGAACGTCATGGTCGGCGTCGCCGACAAGACCGCCATCATCGACCGCTACAACGAGCTGATGATGAACTATTCCGACGAGACGGCGGACGAGGGCGCCAAGCTCCAGGACATCATCGACAGCCAGAACCTCTGGGACCTGGAACAGCAGGTCGAGATGGCGATGGAAGCGCTGCGCTGCCCGCCGAAGGATTCCGACGTCACGCTGCTGTCGGGTGGTGAGCGCCGCCGTATCGCGCTCTGCCGCCTGCTGCTGTCGCAGCCGGACCTGCTGCTGCTCGACGAACCGACCAACCATCTCGACGCCGAAACCATCGCTTGGCTGGAAAAGCACCTGCGCGACTATCCGGGCGCCGTGATGATGATCACCCACGATCGTTACTTCCTCGACAATGTGACGGGCTGGATCCTCGAACTCGACCGCGGCCGCGGCATTCCCTACGAAGGCAATTATTCCGCCTATCTCCAGGCCAAGGCCAAGCGCATGAAGCAGGAAAGCCGCGAAGAAGCCGGCCGCCAGAAGGCGCTGTCGCGCGAACAGGAGTGGATCGCCTCCAGCCCGAAGGCGCGTCAGGCGAAGTCCAAGGCCCGTATCAAGGCCTACGAACAGCTGGTCGATGCGGCGGAAAACATCCGGCCCGGCGACGCCCAGATCATCATCCCGGTCTCCGAGCGTCTCGGCAACGTGGTCATCGAGTTGGAAGGCATCACCAAGGGCTTCGACGACCGCACGCTGATCAACGACCTGTCGATCAAGCTGCCGCCGGGCGGCATCGTCGGCATTATCGGCCCGAACGGCGCCGGCAAGTCGACGCTGTTCAAGATGATCACCGGCCAGGAAACGCCCGATAGCGGCTCGATTCGTATCGGCGATACCGTGCACCTCGGCTATGTCGACCAGAGCCGCGACGCGCTCGACGGCAACAAGACGGTCTGGGAGGAAATCTCGGGCGGCGCCGAAGTCGTCAAGCTCGGCAAGTTCGAGATGAATTCGCGCGCCTATTGCGGTGCCTTCAACTTCAAAGGCGGCGACCAGCAACAGAAGGTCGGCAATCTTTCGGGCGGCCAGCGCAACCGCGTGCACCTTGCCAAGATGCTGAAGGCCGGCGGCAACGTGCTGCTGCTCGACGAACCAACCAACGACCTCGACACGGAAACGCTCGGTGCGCTCGAAAGCGCGCTTGAGAGCTTTGCCGGTTGCGCGATCATCATCAGCCACGATCGCATGTTCCTCGACCGCCTCGCGACGCACATCCTGGCGTTCGAAGGCGACGGCCATGTCGAATGGTTCGAAGGCAACTTCGAGGACTACGAAGAGGACAAGGTCCGCCGTCTCGGCCCCGATGCCCTCAACCCCGGCAGCCAGGCCTACAAGCGCTTGACGCGCTGAGCCGACGCGCCATCACAGGCTTTGAGAAACCCCGGCTTGCCGGGGTTTTTCTTTGGGGCCGTTGGTGGGAAGATCGGCGACACGGATTTGCCCTTGCGCGACGCGGGTTAATCACATAAACATATCTTTATGTCTTGATTGGATTGGTCATGGGCGACATGCAGAAACTCGGACTGGACGACATCGTGGAGATCCTGAAGGCGGCGGGCGAACCGACGCGCCTTCGCCTCATCGCGCTGCTCGCGCATGGCGATCTCACCGTGACGGATCTCACCGACATCCTCGGCCAGTCCCAGCCGCGCATCTCGCGCCACCTGAAGCTGCTTGCGGAAGCGGCCCTCATCGATCGCTACCAGGAGGGCGCCTGGGCGTTCTTCCGGCTGAGCCAGGGTGGCCCCGCCGTGGCGCTCGCCCGCCAGCTCCTCGAAGCCAGCGATCCGTCGGATGCGGTTTTCGCCCGCGACGACGAGCGGCTTCGGGCGCTCAAGAAGATCCGCTCCGACAAGGCGCAGGCCTATTTCAGCCGCAACGCGGCGGAGTGGGACGCGGTGCGCCGCCTGCATGTCAGCGAGGCGGAAGTCGAGGCGAAGCTCGCCGAGCTGATCGGCACCGAGCCCGTCGATGCCTTCCTCGACCTCGGCACCGGCACGGGGCGCATCCTCCAGCTCTTCGAGGGGCTTTACCGGCGTGGCGTCGGAGTCGATGCCAGCCGCGACATGCTGGCGGTCGCGCGCGCCAATCTCGACCGCGCCGGCATCACCAAGGCGTCGATCCGCCACGGCGACATTTTCAACCTGCCCTTGGAGCGTGACGAGTTCGACGTCGTGACGATCCACCAGGTGCTGCACTTCCTCGAAGAGCCGGAAGCGGCGATCGGCGAGGCGGCGCGCATGCTGGCTCCCGGCGGGCGCCTCGCCATCATCGACCTCGCGCCCCACGCGCTGGAACACCTGCGCGACGAACACGCCCATATCCGCCTCGGCTTTTCGCACCAGACGATGTCCGAATGGCTGGAGAAGGCGGGGCTTGCCGTCGAGCAGGTCGTCGACCTCAACCCCGCGCATTCGGCTAACGATGCGCTGACCGTTACCATCTGGCTTGCCCGCGACCAGCGCGTGCGGGCGGCCGACCCTATCGCGATCCGCAGGAGAAGTTGACATGAAACCGGCGACCCTAAGCCCAGCCCGCAAGGACATCCGCCTGTCTTTCGAGTTCTTCCCGCCGAAATCGGCGGAGGCCGAAGGCCAGCTCTGGGAAACGGCCGCCGAGCTTTCGGCCTATGATCCGGGTTTCATGTCGGTGACATACGGCGCCGGCGGCTCCACCAAGGTGCCGACGCTGTCGACCGTGCGCCAGCTCCTGAAGATGGGCCTGCCGGCCGCCTCGCATCTCACCTGCGTCGGCGCGACGAAGGAGGAGGTGCATGCCGTGGTCGCCGATTTCCAGGCGGTCGGGGTCCGGCACTTCGTGGCCCTGCGCGGCGATCCGCCGGGCGGCGTGGGCACGGCCTATCACCCGCATCCGGGCGGCTACGCCAATGCGGCGGAACTCGCCGCCGGCCTGCGAGGCCTTGCCGATTTCGATATTTCGGTGTCCGCCTATCCGGAAAAACACCCGCAGAGCCCGGATGTCGCCGCCGACATCGACATGCTGAAGCGCAAGGTGGATGGCGGTGCGACGCGCGCGCTCACCCAGTTCTTCTTCGAAAACGACGATTTCGAGCGTTACCTGGAGCGCGTGCGCAAGGCGGGAATCACGATCCCCGTCGTGCCGGGCATCCTGCCGGTGCACAACCTGTCCCAGGTCCAGAAATTTGCCGGCATGTGCGGCGCCTCGGTGCCGGGCTGGCTTGCCGATCGGCTGGCGCCGGTCGACGACCGGCCGCAGGAGCGTGCTCCCGTGGCGATCGACCTTGCGGCCAGGCAGATCGAGGATCTCATCGCCCGCGGCATCGGCGAGTTCCACTTCTACACGATGAACCGCGCCACGCTGGTCTCGGCCGTCTGCGACCGCGTCGGTTTCGCCAAGATCGACCGCCGACCCGCCGCCGGCGCCGCGGCCTGAGCCTTCAAAACGCTGCCTGAAATGAAAATGCATGGCGCCGTCTCCGGGGCCATGCATCTTTCATGAATTCGTTTCGGCAGGGTCTTTTGTTATTTTTCGTCCCTGACCTCCCGGACTGCGCTTGGTTCGCTTCAGATGAAGATCATCGTTGCGATGAAGAGGAACGCTGCACTGATCATCAGAACATTCAAGGAATGTGTGAGTCCCATGGCTTACCTCCTTGCGTTTGCGGCTTGATATTACGACCGAAAAAAGCGTGTTGGAAAGGTGTTTTGTTGCTGCGCTGCAACATACGGCCAATGGCGGTCGGTTATTCACAGCGCTAACCTGCTGAATTTCCTCCCTTAATGTGGGTGCCACAAAAAATTCACAATCCCTACCAGATGACGAATGCCGACATTGTGCATTTACCATTGTGGCGCAAGTCGGGCCGACGATCCGGCGGATTGCCATGAAACGGCCGGCAGCGCGCTTTGTTCCCGGCTTTTTCAGGCGCGCCGGAAACGGGCGAAAACGCGCCCGTCGAGCACGACCAAACCGAACAGCACCAGGGCCATTCCGAGCATGCCGAGCGGCGTCAGTTCCTCACCGAGGAAGAGCATGCCGGCGAGGATGGCGCTCGGCGGCACGAGCAGGGTGACGAGCGACGTATTGGTCGCGCCGGCCGCCGCCATGATTCGGAAGAACAGGATGTAGCCGTAGGCGGTCGAGATGAGCGCCAGCGCCAGCACGGCGAGGATGGCGGTCAGCGGCGGCAGGGAAAGCTGCCAGGGCGTGTCCAGCGCGAAGGAGACCGGCAGCATCAGCAGCGTCGAGGCGGTGAGCTGGCCGGCGGCCGTGACCGGCGGGGCGACGCCGCGGAAGCGTTTGCCATAGGTCGCAGCCAGCCCGTAGGAGACGGCGGCGAGCACGGGCAGGAGAACGGCCCAGAGCGGCGGGCCGCTGTCCCCCGTGAAGGGGGCGAGCGCGCGCGGGCCGATCAGCACCGCGGTGCCGACGAGGCCGATGAGGCAGCCGGCGATCTTCTGGGAGGAGAGCTTTTCGTCCTCCGTCATCTTGTTGGCGATGAGCACGGTGAAGATCGGCGTCGTGGCGTTCAGGATGGCGGCAAGGCCGGCGCCGATCTGCGTCTGGCCGAGGAAGATCAGCATATGCGGCACGGCGTTGTTGATGAGGCCGAGCAGGAGGAATTCGCGCCAGCGGGCGCGCAGCGTCGGGTAGATGCCGAAACGGCCGGCAATATAGATATGGAGGGCGAGGGCGGCGATGCCGACGCGCAGCAGCACCAGGGTCGCCGGCGGTATATAGGCGACGGCCACGCGGGCGAAGAAGAAGGAGCCGCCCCAGATCATGCCGAGGAGGGCCAGCAGGCCCCAGGTCTGGATGCTCATGCCCGTTGCTGCCGGGGCGGCGCGCTGTTCCATCATCCCCTCCCAGGGCATGTCGTCAAAACAGAAACAGCCCGGCATGACCGGGCTGCGTTCTTGGTCTCGTCCTGTCGTATAATACCGGATGGCGCGCGGCCACCCGATTTCGTCAGAGGGCGGAGAGCAGGGCCTGCGTCGCCCAGCCGTCGGCCGGCAGGCCGAGGCGGAGCTGTTCCTTCTGGATCGCGGCGCGCGTGCCGGAGCCGAGGATGCCGTCGACCTTGCCGACGTCGTGGCCAAGGCCTTGGAGCTTGGTCTGGAGCTGCTTCATGCCGTCTTCGGAAAGGCCTTCTTCCGGCGTGCCGCGCTCATAGGGCGGGGCGCCGGCAAGACGGGTCGCGAAATAGGCAGCCGACGTCGTGTAGATGAAGGACTGGTTCCATTCGAGATAGATGTTGAAGTTCGGATAGGTGATGAAGGCCGGGCCTTTGCGGCCCTGCGGGATCACCAGCGAGGCTTCGAGATTGCCGAAGGACGTATCACCGTCGCGCGGCGTCACGCCGAGCGCGAACCAGTCGGCGGCCTTCATGCCGGGCTGCAGGCCGGTCTTTTCGAAGGGCAGCACGTCCGGCACGGAGACTTCCTGGATCCAGGGCTGGCCCTTCACGAAGCCGAGATGCTGGATGAATTTCGCGGCCGTCAGGATGGCGTCCGGCGAGCTCTTCTTGACGTCGATATGGCCGTCGCCGTCGCCGTCCACGCCGAATTCGATGATGTCCTTCGGCAGCATCTGCACTTGGCCGATTTCGCCGGCCCAGGCGCCCGTCGTGCCGTTCGGGTCGAGGTCGCCATGGCCGACCATCTCGACGGCTGCGAGAAGCTGCGGACGGAAGAGTTCCGGACGGCGGCAGTCATGCGACAGCGTCACCAGGGCATTGCGGGTGTTGAAATCGCCCTGCACGGCGCCGAAGTCGGTTTCCATCGCCCAGAAGGCGGCGATGACGGCGCCGGGCACGCCGAATTCCTGCTCGGAGCGGGCGAAGATGGAGGAGAGGTCCGTCAGCTTCTTGCGGCCGATATCGAGGCGCGACTGGCTGACCGTGCGCTTGGAAAATTCGAGGAAGGTCTGGCGGAAAACGCCCTGGGCGCGGTCACGCGACAGCACTTTCGGGTCGATCGCGGCACCGGCAAGCGCGCGGTCGGCGATCTCGGCGGAAACGCCGCGCGTCAGCGCCTCGGCCTTCACGCCCTGAAGGAAGGCGCTGATATCGCCGCCACAGGCCGCGGCGGGCTCTGCTGCCGTGCCTGCGGCCGTCTGGGCATGAGCGCCGCCGGCGAGAAGAAGGGCTGTGAGGCTTGCCGCGAGTATCGTCTTCAGGTTTTGCCGCATCTTGAATGCTCCTTGGGTCCGTTGCCCTGCTATCTCAGATTGGCCCGGCTGTCTCAGATGAATGTGACGGAAGCAAGAAGAAAAAGGCAACCTCGGCGTGCTGCCGCTTTTTGTCACGCAATTGTGCTGGAATCAGCGGGAAACCGTCGCCACCCAGGTGTTCCAGTTCTTGGCGGAACCCGCGAAGACGTTGATGTCCGTGTCGCCGGAAATGCCCGGAACCACGCCCGTCGAGGTGTATTGCCAGAACGCCCACTTGCGCGACGAATAGATGTTTTCCGGATGCTCGGCCACCGCGCGCAGCCAGAAGGGATAATTCTCGAAATGGCCGACGAGATTTTCGCGGTGGAAGTCGACGGTCGTATAGATGATCGGCCGCTTGCCGTAATGCGCTTCGAGGCGGTCCATGAAGCGCTTGAGCGCCACGCGCACCTCGTCGGCCGGCGGGCGGGTCTTGCAGGTCGGCGAGGCGGGGTTCCATTCGGCATCCAGCACCGGCGGCAGCTGCACGGCCTGCTTGGGCACATTGGCGATGAACCAGTCGGCCTGCGCATCCGCCGTCGAGCAGAAATAATAGAAGTGATAGGGCGCATGCGCGACGCCTGCGGCGCGGGCACCGCTCCAATATTCGTTAAACCGGCTGTCCAGACGGTCCGTGCCTTCGGTCGCCTTCAGGAAGGCGAAAGAAACGCCGCCTTTCTTGACGGCGTGCCAGTCGATATCGCCGTTCCACTTCGAAACGTCGATGCCGTGCACTTGGTGGCGATGCGGCGTGCGCGCGCCAAAATCCTGCGGGTCCTTGTCCTCGAAGCGCGGCGGCACGGAGGCGGTCGCCACGAGATCGTAGTCGGTGGTGGAACAGGACGTGGCGAGGAAGGCGAGGGGCAGGAGAGCCAGAATGAGCCGACGCATGGAGGTCCCGTGTTTCGCGCGTTTACCAATCCTGCCTCGAATGGGGCGGGCCGTAAAGGGGAGCGCGCGAGCAGGTCCCATGACCTATCGCGTATTTTCGTAAAATTACGGTTAGCGGGACGTTAAACCGGGGCGGCGGCTGATACCGCCGCCCGGATCAATGTCAGAACTTCATGCTGACGCCGAGCATGATCGAGTGCGAATCGAGGTCGCCCCGGCGGCCTGCCGCATCGAAGATGTCGGAATTGCCGTAGTCGGTGTAGCGATACTCCACGCGGCCCGCCACCGTGTCGGTGAAGGCCTGCTCGACGCCGGCGCCGACGGTCCAGCCATGCGCCGTGTCCTTCTCCGTCACGCCGGCATCGCGGTCCCGGAGCTCGGCGCGGGTAAAGGCCCAGCCGCCGGTGCCGTAGATCAGCGTGCGGTCGAAGGCGTAGCCGAGACGGGCGCGGACCGATCCGCCCCAGTTCGTCTCCGCCTCGTAGCGCGTGCCGCCGGAGGAGAAGCGCTCGTTGTTGAAGTCGTGTTTGACGTCGGCTTCGACACCGTAGACCCAACCATTGTTGAAGAAGTTGTAACCGGCAAAGGCGCCGAGCGCAAAGCCGCCGAGGTCCTGGTCGATGGCAGGCGCCGGGCCGCCCGAATCGGCATTCGTCCAGCCGTAGCCGCCGTTCACACCGACATAGAAGCCGCCCCAATCGTAGATGCCGGCCGTCTCGACGATCGGTGTTTCGATCGGCGGTTCGGCAACGGCCATGTCGGCCGCGAAGACCGGAAGCGCTCCGGCGGAAACGAGGATGCCGGCGGCACCGAAGATCATGGATTTCATCTGATGGTCCTTCCCACTCGATAGTCGCGCGAAGCCCCACGCACGAATGACAACAAGGCCCGAACGTCTGAAACCGGCCATGGTTCCCTGGAGACGGAATCCCGTTGAATCTTGGGGGCGAATGCCAACGCTCCCTTAACACTCTGTCATTCTTTGTCCTCTAGAAACATCGACAGGCCGATGCCCGGCCGGACGCACCCCTGTTGTCATGATAACAACGGTTTAGGGTTACATGATGTTGAAAACCTTGTTGCCGAGAATCGAGCAGCGCTATGCGCTGACGGGGTCGGTTTTCGGAGCCTTTCTGCCAACCCTCTGCATTGCCGCCGACCAGGTCCTGCGCGACCAGGCGCAGGCGAGCCTCTTCGGCTTTTCCGCCCCGACCGCCACCGCGCTGGCGCTGATGCCCGTCTTCTTCGGCGTCGGCTTCTACCAGATCGGCCGGTCGAAGGCTGCGCTCATCGCCGAACTCTGCCAGCGCCGCAAGACGGAGCAGCGGCTGACGCACGATGCCTATCACGACCGGCTGACCGGGCTTGCCAACCGCTTTTGCCTGGAGCGCGATATCCAGGCGGTCGTGGAGGGCAGCGACGAGGACGACCGCCCGGCGCTGCTGCTGCTCGACCTCGACCGTTTCAAGTTCGTCAATGACAGCCTCGGCCATGATGTGGGCGATGCACTGCTCGCGGCCATTGCCGTGCGCCTCCAGCGCGCGCTTTCGGCAACGGCGCGCGTCTACCGGCTTGGCGGCGACGAATTCGTCGTGACGATTGCCGGGCGGCCCTCCGAGGGCAAGATCGAGAATGTCTGCCGCACGATCTGCGATCTGTTCCAGGACCCGTTCGAGCTGAAGCGCCACCGGGTTTCCAGCGGCTGCAGCATCGGCGTGACCTATATGGAGGCGGGTGACGCCTCGATGTCGGAGCTTCTGAAGCGTGCCGATGTCGCGCTCTACGAGGCGAAGGACATGCCGGGCAGTGGCTTCCGCTTCTTCGATGCGGCACTCGCCGCCGCCGTCCTGGCACGCGCGGCCATCGAGCATGATCTCGCCCGCGCCATGGGTGCGGACGAATTCTTTCTCGAATACCAGCCGATCGTCGGTGTCGAGAGCCGCGTCGTGCGCTCCTTCGAGGCGTTGCTGCGCTGGCGGCATCCCGAAAAGGGGCGGATCATGCCGGACCTGTTCATTCCGGCGGCGGAAAAGACCGGCCTCATCCTGCCGCTCGGCAACTGGGTGGTGCGCGAGGCCTGCCGGGAGGCGGCGAAATGGCCCGCACCGGCCGGCGTCGCCGTCAATGTCGTCGGCGACCAGTTCAAGGACCGCGCCTTCGTCGATTATGTGAAGACGTGCCTGGCCGAGGCCGGGCTTGCGCCGGGGCGGCTGACGATCGAGGTGACGGAATCGGTCTTCTCGGTCGACGAGACGGTGATCCGCGAGAGCCTCTGTGAGCTGCGCGACCATGGCGTTCGCGTCGCGCTCGACGATTTCGGCATCGGCTTTTCCTCGATCAACAACCTGCGCGCCTTCCCGATCGACCAGTTGAAGATCGACCGCTCCTTTGCGCGCGCGATGATGGAGAGCAAGCGGGACGCCGACCTGGTCGATATCATCCTGAAGCTCGGCCAGACCTTCCAGGTGACGACCACGGTGGAGGGCATCGAATCGGAAGGCCAGCTCGATTTCATCCGCCAGCGCGGCGCTTCCGAGGCCCAGGGTTTCCTGATTTCCGGGCCGGTGGCCGCACAAGATGTGATGCGCTTCCTTCTACACACGGAAAATCGTCGTTCGGCCTGACGTTGTCACAAGCGCGAAAAGCCTTTTCATGACAGTGGAATCCTGCTTGTCTCGCGACTGGAAGGAGAGGCCGTTATGAGACGATTCTACAGGCTGGCCGCTTGGGTGCTTTCCCTCCTTGCCCTCGTCGTCCTGGTGGGGGCGAGCTGGCTCATCGTATCGCCGCCCGCGCTGCTCAGCGTCGGCTCCGGTTATGCCGCAAAAATCGTCTGCTCCAGCGTCTTCGTTTCCGGCCGCGACCCGGCGCAAGTGCTTGCCGAGGACGTGCAGGCGCCCGGTCATCCGCTGTTGAAGCTGATGCGGCAGGACGTCGATCTCGCCGGCAAGACCGTGACGACCCATCTGCTCGGCCTCTTCGCGCCGGGTTATGCCGCCTGGCATGAGGGCTTCGGCTGCTCCAGCGTGCCGGATGGCGATTTCCGTGCCGCACACCAGGCCGTTTCCGATATCGCGCTGCCGAAACTGCCGGCGGCGGACCTGGCCGTGGCCTGGCCCGACGGCGAGGCGGTGACGCTGGACTCAGACCTGTCGGCGCTGCTTGCCGATGCCGGCCTCACCGGGCCGGGCATGCGCGCGACCGTGGTGGTGCATGACGGGCGCATCGTCGCGGAGGCCTATGGTGACGGTTTTGACGCCAAGACGCCGCTGCTTGGCTGGTCGATGACCAAGTCGGTTAATGCGGCGCTTGTCGGGCGGCTGATGCAGGCCGGGGCGCTTTCGCCGGAGATGAAGGGCCTGTTTCCGGAATGGCGGGAGGATGCGCGCTCGCAGATCACGCTCGCCCAGCTTCTCGCCATGGAAAGCGGGCTCGCCTTCAACGAAAGCTACGGCGATGTCGCCGATGTCACGCGTATGCTCTTCCTCGAGCCGGACATGACGCGCTTCGTGCTCTCGCTGCCGCTGGAGGCCAATCCGGGCGACACGTTCAACTATTCGAGCGGCACCGCGATGCTGCTCTCACGGCTGTGGATGGGCGCGCTTGGCGGGCGCAGTCAGGCGCTGTCCTTCCCGGCAAAGGCGCTGTTTGCGCCGCTCGGCATGGCAAGCGCGGTGATGGAGCCGGACGAGACCGGCATCTTCGTCGGCTCATCCTATATGTACGCGACGGCGCGCGACTGGGCGCGGTTCTCGCTGTTTCTGTTGAACGACGGCGTCTGGAAGGGGAGCCGGCTGCTGCCCGCAGGGTTCGTCGGCGCCATGGCGACGCCGACCAAGGCCTCGGGCGGCGCCTATAGCCAGATGCAGACCTGGACCATGGGGCCGGGCCGGGAGAGCGACACGGATTACGGCCTGCCGGACGAGACGTTCTGGATACTCGGCCATGACGGGCAGTCGGCCGCGATCATCCCGTCGCGCAAGCTCGCGGTGATCCGGCTGGGGCTGACGCCGTCAAAGCGCGGCTACCGGCCCCAGGTCCTGATCAAGCGCATCCTCGATGTGCTGGATGCGAAAACCGCTCAGGCGCCGACCTGAGCGATCCAGTCGTTGAGGTTGTAGGTGTTGGAGATGCGCGCGACCTTGCCGTCGCGGATCTCGAAGAAGGCGCCGGCGGGCAGCACATAGGTCTGGCCGTTCGCCTCCGGCAGGCCCTCGTCGGTGGCGAGATACTGGCCGTTGACGACGAATTCCGCCGCACCGCGTTTGCCGTCCTCGCTCGACATGATGACGATGTCGGTCAGCGTCTCGCGGTAGCTGCGGTTCATATGCGCCATGAAGTCGCGAAATGCCTGCTTGCCGACCTGCCGGCCGCCCTGGTTGATGTCGTGGACGACGTCGTCGTGCAAGAGATCGAGGAAGGCCTCCATATCCTGCCTGTTGAAAGCATCGTAATAGGCGCGGATCGTCTCTTTTGCTGGCATGTCATCCCTCATATCAATGGCGTCAGGCGGAACCAGATCGCCTTATAGCATTGTTCAAGCCTTTGGGAACATTCACGGATCATGCAGATCAAGATCGTCCAGGGAGAAGCCGTGACGCCGCATATCGCGGACCTCGCGCGGCTGCGCACACAAGTCTTCCGCGCTTTTCCTTACCTCTACGAAGGCAGCGAGGACTACGAGGCCTCCTATCTCGCGACCTATGCGAGGTCGCCCGAAAGCCTCTTCGTGCTGGCGCTTGACGGCGAGCGCATCGTCGGCGCCTCGACCGGCGTGCCGATGCCGGATGCGTCCGACGTTTTTCAAGCGCCGTTCATCGCCGCCGGCATCGCTCCGCAAAAGGTCTTCTATTTCGGCGAATCGGTGCTGCTCTCGACCTATCGGGGCAGGGGGCTCGGCGTGCGCTTCTTCGAGGAGCGCGAAGCCTATGCGCGCCGCCTCGGCCGCTTCGACTGGTGCACCTTCTGCGCCGTCGAACGGCCGCAGGACCATCCGCTGCGCCCGACGGACTATGTGCCGCTCGATGCATTCTGGGCCAAGCGTGGTTACGAGCACCGCGCCGACTTGCGCACGATGCTTGCCTGGCAGGATATCGGTGAGGAGAACGAGACGGAAAAGCCGATGTCGTTCTGGCTGAAGGCCGCGCGGTAGCGGCTTATCTCAGGCCGGTCTCGTCGAGCAGGCCCTTGCGCTTGGCGTGGTAATAATAACCGGCCGCGTAGAGGCGCACCGCGCCGTCGTTCTTGTCGTCCGCGACCATCCAGGCGCCGCGCAGGTACTTGCCGGCATATTTGATGTTCGTCTCGGCGTCGAACAGGCCTTCGGCCGGGCCGTCGAAGCCCATGCTCTTGGCCGTCGCATATTTGATCTGCATCAGGCCGTAATGGCCGCGATTATAGGCCTTGGGATTGTAGGTGCTCTCGCGCTTGACGACGCGATGCAACAGCGATTCCGGTATGCCATAGAGTGCCGCATATTTGCTGATGATCGCGTCGATCGGCGTGCCGGACTTCTTGAACGGCTGGTCGCCCTGCGGCACGACGAGGCGTGTCTCAGTGGTCAGCACCGCGTTGCTGATGAGCGCCGGCTTGGCCATCGGCACGATCTTGCGGCTCGCGACAAGCTGTTCGAGGCCTTCCGGCTCGCCGCTGTCGAAGCCCGGCTCCATCACTGAAACGCCGATGACCGTGTCCATGGGCTGAACATCGGTCGCCGTGTTGCCGGCAAGAGCGGCCGTCGCGGCGGCTGCACCCGTCATGGATTTCGATTCCGTAAGGGCCGAGACCGGAACGGCGCCGCCTTCGGCATCGGTCGCAACGGCAACCATGATCGGCGTCGGCAGGGCTTCCGCTGTGTTCTCCGTGCCGGGCTTGGCGGCGGGCAGGGCGGCATAGGCGACTTCGGTCGTCGAACCGTCCGCAGCGGCAATTTCCGTGGTCGACGTGGGCGACACGGTTTTCGCCGAAGTCGCGTCGTCGGCGACGCTGGCGCAGCCGGCAAGCGTAACAAGAAGGCCTGCGCAGGCAAGCGTGGCAATGCGTGCCGGACGGGAAACGGAAGTATCAGCCATGGTCGTCGCTCTCGGTTTGCCGGGATGCACGGGCGCTGGAACGCCCGCACGTTTTGCAAATCAATCGGCCGTGGCCGTCCCCGTCCATAGCCGATCAGGCGCGAAGCGGCAACCCGTAGGCTTACCGACGTCTCAGGTGGTCGCCCGCTTGAGGCCGGCGGTGAGCAATCCGGCGCCGATCAAGAGCGTGCCGCCGGTGCGGTTGACGACCTTCTGGACCGAAGGTTTGCGGATGGTCTTGCGCGCAGCGGCGGCGAGCAGGGCGTAGGAAAAGGCGTTCAGCGTGGCGAGCACGAGGAAGGTGATTTCGAAGATCACCATCTGCGGCAGCACCGGCTGGGTAAGGTCGAGGAACTGCGGCAGGAAGGCGACGAAGAAGATGATGCTCTTGGGGTTCAGCGCCGTCACCACATAGGCATGGGCGAAGATGCGGAACGGCTTTTCCTCTGCCGGCGCCTCGCCTTCGGCACCGCTGGAGACGGGTGCCCGCCACAGCTTGATGCCGAGCCAGATGAGATAGGCGGCGCCCACCCATTTCAACACGGTGAAGACGGCGGCGGAGGTCGCAAGCAGCGCGCCGAGGCCGAGCATGGAGGCGGTCATGGCGGTGAAATCGCCGAGTGCCACGCCCGCGACGGTGGCGCCTGCGGTGCGGCGGCCATGGCCGAGCGCATAGGAGATCACGAGGAGGATCGTCGGGCCTGGAATGGCCAGCATGACGGCGGAGGCTGCGGCGAAGGCCAGCCAATGTTCGAAGGACATAAAAAACTCCCCGGATCGGTATCGATCCGGGGAGCAAGCCATCACGCTATTTTGGCGTCAAGAACAATCATCAGTCCGCCGGCTTCCACTTCTGGCCGACGACATCCATCACCTCGCCGAACCACTTGGCCGAGGTGTCGAAGTGCTTGCCGCCCTTGATGCGCGGGAATTCGATGGTGCGCAGCTTGCCGCCCTGGCCTTCGTCATGGCCGGTGACGCCGGAGACCTTGTTCAGCGCGCTTTCGACGGCGAGGTCGGTCATGCTTTGGATCAGGCGCAGGTCGTCGCGGTTGGCCGGTGCCGAGCGCGCGTAGTAGCCGGACTTCTGCACCATCGAGCGTTCGGCGCCGAGAAGGGCCGCGAACTGCTTGGAGAACCAGTTGCCGACATTGATCGTGTCGATCTTCACATGGCCGAAGGCGTCGCGCTTGACGGTTTCGCCGGCGGCTTCCCGCTCGGCGACGATGGCGTCGAGGCAGGCGCCTTCCGAGACGAAGAGCGTGACGAAGCCGGCGCGGTCCATGGTGGCCTTCAGGCGTTCGGCCTCAGCCTCCAGGTTGAAGTCCAGCTCCGGCAGGTAGAGGCCGTCGATGTTCTTCAGCTGCTTGTTCATCATGAAGCCGTCGACATATTCGTTGGCGCCGGTCTTCTGGATATAGGCGCGGGCTGTGGCGGCGGTGAGCCAGCCGCAATGACGGCCCATCACTTCATGCACGACGAGCGTCTTCGGGGCCGCACTTTGTTCGTTGCTGACATGGTCGAAGAAGCCGGCACCGACTTCGGCCGCCGTCCAGGCGCCGAGCGACTGCCGGATCGGCACGACGTCGTTGTCGACCGTCTTCGGCAGGCCGACGACGGTGAGGTTGTAGCCGTTGGCGCCGAGATAGGCGGCAAGGTCGGCGGCCGTCGTGTTGGTGTCGTCGCCGCCGATCGTGTGCAGTATGGTGATGCCGTCCTTGGCGAGGCGCTCGGCGGCCACGCGCAACGGATTCTCGCCTTCCTTGACGAGGCCGCGCTTCACGCAGTCGGCGGCGTTGGTCAGCTTGACGCGGCTGTTGCCGATCGGCGAGCCGCCGTAGCGGTGCAGGAGCGGCGCCTTTTCGCGCATGTCCTTGGTGATTTCGATGCGGTCGCCAAGCAGCACGCCCTGGTAGCCCGAGCGATAGGCGACCAGCTCGATCTCCGGTGCGACGTCGCTGTAACGCTCGATGAGGCCTCCGACGGCGGACGACAGGCAGGGCGCGAGCCCGCCGGCGGTCAGCATTGCGACTTTCTGCTTGGCCATAATTCCTCCTCGGCTTCAGCACGTCTGGATGGGTGGGCGTTGTCTAGCGCAGAATCCCCCTCAAGGGAAACGGCGCGGTGAACTTATCCGCACTCCATGACGGATTGTCTTTCGTGCTCCACAGGCGAAAATCCCGCAGCGCCGGATTTCCGATGCCTCCACTTCATGAGGGCCATCAAAATTTCGTCATCCGGACAAGAAATGCGGGTTCCGTGCCTTGCTTTCCCTGCAATTGTCTGATCAAGATCACCTTATGTTCCAGAATTCGCCCAGTTGCTTCATCAGTGCCGTATGGGATCGCCTCGTCGGCATGGTCTCGGATGCCGCCAGCAACGTGCTGTCCGGCGTGGTGGAAGCCGTGCGTACCCTCTTCGAGGGGGATCCGGAAACGCGCAAGCAGGTTGCCTTCTCCATCGCGATGATCGCGCTTTCCGCCAAGATGGCGAAGGCCGACGGCATCGTCACGACGGCCGAGGTGGATGCCTTCAAGGACATCTTCAAATATCCGGACAACCAGGCGGCAAATGTCGCCCGGCTCTATAATCTCGCACGCCAGGATGTCGCCGGCTACGAGGCCTATGCGGAGAAGATGAAGGCGCTCTGCGTCTCCTGCGAGAAGAATTGCCCGATCCTGGAAGACATCGTCGACGGCCTGTTCCATATCGCCAAGGCTGACGGTCTGATCCACGAGAACGAGATGGCCTTCCTCGGCCGCGTCGCCGAAATCTTCGGCATGGCGGACGAGCGCTTCGAGCAGATCACCGCGCGCCACGTCCATGTCAGCGGGCGCGACCCTTATAAAGTGCTGGGCGTCAAGCCGAGCGACGATTTTGCCGAGATCCGCAAGCGCTACCGGGTGCTTGCCTCGGAGAACCATCCTGATAGGCTGGTGGCGCGTGGCGTGCCGGCCGAGTTCCATCAGATCGCGAACGACCGCATGGCCGCGCTCAACGCTGCCTATGAGGCGATCGAGAAGGAACGCTGCGCTGCATGAGCGCATTCACATGTGACTATTCCGGTGCGACCGCCGCGCCGTCGCCGAACTTTGGCGAACGGGCGGGCGGGCGCTCCCCGGACATCATCCTCCTGCATTATACCGGCATGGCAACGGCAGACGGCGCGCTGAAATGGCTTCGTGCGCCGGAAAGCCAGGTCTCCTGTCATTACTTCGTGCATGAGGACGGACGCGTCGAGCAGCTCGTGCGCGAGGCGGACCGCGCCTGGCATGCGGGAAAGAGCATCTGGAAGGGCGAGGCCGACATCAATTCGGCCTCCATCGGCATCGAGATCGCCAATGCCGGCCATCCCGGCGGGCTGCCGGATTTCCCCGAAAAACAGCTGAACGCGGTCGTCGAACTGTGTCTCGATTGTGGCAGAAGGTGGGAAATCGCCCCCGAGCGGGTGCTGGCGCACAGCGATGTGGCCCCCATTCGCAAGGTCGATCCGGGTGAAAAATTCCCCTGGATGCGCCTCCATGCCGCGGGTGTCGGGCACTGGGTGACGCCATCGCCGATCGCCGGCGGGCGCTTCTTCCAGCGCGGCGATTCGGGTCAACCCGTCGAAGCCTTGCAGACGATGCTGTCGCTCTACGGCTATGGCACTGAAATCAATGGTTTTTACTCGGAAAAAACCGAAGGGGACGTGGCCGCTTTCCAGCGCCATTTCCGGCCGGAACGGGTCGATGGCATCGCTGATTTTTCGACCATCGACACGCTGCACAGGCTGCTTTCCGCGCTGCCGCGGCTGGCCGCCTGACAGCCTTTCCGAATATTCGAATATTACAGACTGTAACAGAAGTTTACCGCTTCGCCACATCCTGACCCGATTGGCCATGTCTTTTCCGGCTGCGTTCAGTGCAGCGCAACATGCGGTCAGGGCCTGATCGCTATCAACGAGGATCGAGACGTTTGCGCGGTCTGTGCGGCTTGAGATGCCGCCGGCCAGGGCTCTGCCTTTGCGCCTTTTGGAGACGAAAACTAGATGAGAAGACTTCTTGCTGCCCTTAGCGCGGCCTGCTTTTGTGTGTCCGTTTTTTCCGCTGGAATGGCGCATGCCGAGGCCACCCACGGGCCGACGAAAAAACAATATCTCTTCCAGCCCTCCGCCAAGGAAGATGCGGGCAGCAAGGCGAAGCCCCAGAAGGTTTCCAGCAAGTCGAAATCGCAAAAGGTAGCCAGCAAGACGAAATCCCGCAAAGTGGCGAGCAAGCGTTCCAATCGCACGACGGTCATCGACAAGGACGGCGTGGTCGTCGGCAAGCTGAAGACCTTCAACAGCACGACCGGTTACCCCAAGGCGGAAAACCCGCTGACGGCGGACCTCAAGTCGGCAAGCTATTCCAGCCTGATCCAGACCTATGCGAAGACCTATGGCGTGCCGGTGGATCTCGCCCATGCCGTCGTTCGCGTCGAGAGCAATTTCAACCCGCGGGCGCGCGGCAGTGCCGGCGAAATCGGCCTCATGCAGATCAAGCCGGCAACAGCACGCGCCATGGGCTACAGCGGCGGCGCCAAGGGTCTCTACGATCCGGAAACCAACATCAAGTTCGGCATGAAGTACCTCGCCATGGCCCATGAGCTTGGCGGCGGCACGACCTGCGGCACGATCCTGAAATACAATGCCGGCCATGGCGCCAAGCGCATGAACCCGGTCTCCAAGCGCTATTGCGGCAAGGTCCAGAGCATCATCGACTAATGTCGACAAGCAAGGTTTCGCGGGCTGGAATCGGCCCGCGAGCATGCTATGCCGTCAGCATTCAGGTGAGGGTGCAGCATGGATCGGCATTTCGATTTCGTCGTCGTCGGCAGGGGCATGATGGGGGCTGCCGCAGCGCGGCACCTGTCGGGAACGGGCGCTTCCGTGGCGCTCGTCGGCCGGGGCGAACCCACCGACTGGCAAAACCATGACGGCGTCTTCTCCAGCCATTACGACAGCGGCCGCATCACCCGCACCATTGACCAGGACCCCGACTGGGCGCTGCTCGCCAACCGCTCCATCGCGCGCTACCGCGAGATCGAGGCCGAGAGCGGCATCGCCTTCTACGGCGAGACCGGCTGTCTGATCAGCGGTCCGGCTGGCGGCGATTTCGTCAATTCGGTCGAGGTGGTGGCAAAGCGGCATGGGCTCGACGCACCCGTGCTCGACCGCGCGGAGTTGCGGTCGCGTTTTCCCTGGTTCGACCTGCCGGAAACCTCGGCGGGCGTCTTCGAGGCGAAGGGGGCCGGTTACATCGATCCGCGCAAGCTCGTCGCCGCGCAGATCGTCTGCTTCGAGAAGGCGGGCGGCTTTTCCATCCTCGACGATGTGGTCTCGGTGACCGATGCCGGTGACTGGGCGACGGTCACGCTGAAGTCGGGCGAGGTCGTGACGGGCGGGCGCGTGCTTGTGGCGACCGGCGGTTTTTCGCGGGCGCCGGGGCTGTTGCCGAAGGTGCCGGCGCTGACGATCAAGGCGCGCACGGTCGTGCTGGCGCAGCTTTCGCCGGAGCAGGCGGCGGCTTACAAGGACATGCCGTCCTGGATCGACGAGAGCACCATCCCCTCGGAGCATTTCTACTTCCTGCCGCCGATCGTCTATCCGGACGGCCAGTCCTACCTGAAGATCGGTGGCGATCCGACGGACATAGAGATCGAGGAGGAGCAGGCGATCCGCGACTGGTTCCGCGGCGAGGGTGGCCCCGAATCGGCCGCCCATCTCAAGCGGCTGCTGGCCCGTTCCATTCCGGATCTCGATCCGGTGCGGCTGATTTCCGTTCCCTGCGTCACGACCTACACCGTGCACGGCTATCCCTATGCCGGCTTCGTCGGGGGCGAGCGCGTGGCGCTTCTGACGGGCGGCAACGGGGCGGCGGCGAAAAGTTCCGACGAGATCGGCCGCATCGGCGCGGACCTGGTGATTCGCGGCCGGATGGACGAGCCGGACTACAAGACGGATTTCGCCGTTCATTTCCGCTAAGCTCCGTTTCTCTCTGGTCTTTCCGTTCCGCATGGGCTAGTCAGCGCC
Organism: Shinella sp. GW835-FHT14H05; assembly: GCF_058793575.1. NCBI lineage: Bacteria > Pseudomonadati > Pseudomonadota > Alphaproteobacteria > Hyphomicrobiales > Rhizobiaceae > Shinella > Shinella sp. GW835-FHT14H05. The sequence continues at coordinate 1,037,887 of NZ_JBXAFY010000001.1, forward strand.
TGCCAGTTGGCCGGGCAGCCGCGCCTTGCAAGTGCCGAAAGGCCGCAGGGTGAGGAAAGTCCGGGCTCCACGGAAACACGGTGCCGGATAACGTCCGGCGGGGGCGACCCCAGGGAAAGTGCCACAGAAAGCAAACCGCCTTCCTCGGAAGGTAAGGGTGAAAGGGTGGGGTAAGAGCCCACCGCGGTCCTGGCGACAGGGCTGGCAAGGCAAACCCCACCGGGAGCAAAACCGAATAGGGATGACGCGAAACGCGCAAGCGTTTCAGCCCGTTTCCGGGCCGGTCATCCGGGTGGGTTGCAAGAGGCCGGGCGCAAGTCCGGTCCCAGATGAATGGCTGCCACGTTCCGGTTTCGACCGGAGCCATACAGAACCCGGCTTACAGGCCAACTGGCAAAAAACCTCCTCCGGACGATGATTTTTTATGACGTGCTAATGCGCTGAAATCCTTGGGGTTCGCGCATGCCTTGCTGCGCGTTGAAACGCACGCGACCGGTGTTTCAGAATGTGTAAATACAAGGCCTTGGGCGGCGTTTTCTAACCATTTGTTAAACTTAACGCCTTATAAACGTTTGACGGTCCGATGACCGGGAAAGAGGTTCCTTCCCATTGACGCCCATATGGTCCCATGGTATCCCAAAATCACACTGCACGAGGACGCATGAGCGTCCGACCATCGCAAAGCTTTGAGGCTAACCGGCTGGGGACGGTGCGACGCGAATGCGTTGCATCTGGGCTGGTCCATGCGCGTGGTGTTGTGTTGGTTATGCCGGGGCGGATGCACAGCGTTCCGGTAGGGGAAGCGGCTGTAGCGTGTCATGAACCGATTCCTGTCGAATGCGACAAACAGGATCGATGCAAAGGGGAGGGTTTCCGTCCCCTCGGCATTCCGTTCCGTTCTGTCGCAGCGCGACATCCGGGAGCTGTACTGCTTTCAGGATTTCACCTTTCCGGCCATCAGCGTCGGTGGGCTGGATTTGCTCGATCGTTTGGAGCGCCAGATCGCCAGCGAGGATGTTTTTTCGCCGAAAGCCAATCGGATGTCGCTCCTCATTCACGGGGGCGGCGTCTTCATGAAGCTCGATTCGGAGGGGCGCCTGCCGGTCACGGATTTCATCCGGGACTATACGGGCATCACCACGGACGTGACCTTTGTCGGTCGGGCGGATCATTTTCAGCTCTGGGCACCGCAAGCATTCGAAGAGACGCAGGCGGCCGCCCGGGAAGAGTTCAGGTTGCGAGGTCTGGGCTCGGGGTAAGACGGAGAATCGGAATGACGGCGGATCTTGGCGGAGGTTTTACTGAAGCCGATGACGGACCGGTCCGTCACATTCCGGTTCTTCTCTCCGAGGTCATCGCGGCGCTCGCGCCCAAACCCGGCCAGGTCATTCTCGACGGCACCTTCGGGGCGGGCGGCTACACTTCCGCCATCCTGGCCGAAGGGGCGAATGTCATCGGCCTCGACCGTGATCCGAATGCGATTGCCGGCGGCCAGCCGCTGGTCGAAGCTTCGGGTGGCAGGCTTTCCCTCATCCATTCCCGCTTTTCCGAACTTGCCGATCATGCGCCCGCGGGCGGTCTCGACGGCGTCGTGCTCGATATCGGCGTCTCCTCCATGCAGATCGACGAGGCCGAGCGCGGCTTCTCCTTCCAGAAGAATGGCCCGCTCGACATGCGCATGTCCGCCTCGGGCGTTTCGGCGGCCGATGTCGTCAACCGTGCAAAAGTCTCCGACCTCATCCGCATCTTCGGTTTCCTCGGCGAGGAAAAGCAGTCCGGCCGCATCGCGCGTGCCATCGAGAAGGCGCGCGAGAAGGAACCCTTCACCACGACGCGCCAGCTTGCGAACCTCATCGAGCTGACGACGCCGCGCAAGGCCAAGGACAAGATCCATCCGGCGACGCGCGTCTTCCAGGCGCTGCGCGTCTTCGTCAACGACGAGCTCGGCGAACTCGCCGAGGCGCTGTTTGCCGCCGAGCGTGCCCTGAAGCCGGGCGGACGGCTCGTCGTCGTCAGCTTCCACTCGCTGGAAGACCGGATCGTCAAGAAATTCTTCCAGGATCGCGTCGGAAAGGCTGCCGGATCCCGGCATTTGCCCGAAGTTCACGACAAAGCCGCAACCTTCGCACCAGTCGGGCGCCCTATGGTGGCGGCCAGCGACGAGGAGAGTGCGGTCAATCCGCGCGCAAGATCCGCGAAGCTTAGGGCAGGCGAGCGCACCAGCGCTCCTGCCGGGACGGATGATCTGTCCATTTTCAACCTGCCCAACCTTGCCAGCCTTGAGAAGATGGGAAGCTGAGTGATGTTCCGTACCCTTGATGTCGTGATGATCGCCGTCATGACCGCAGCAGCCACCGTCACCTACTCGATCAAGCACCAGGCCGAGAACAAGCTCGAGCAGGTGCGCAAGCTCGATGCCGAGATCAAGCTGGAAGAAGACACGATCGACCTGCTGAAGGCCGACTGGGCGCTGCTGACCCAGCCGAACCGCCTCAACCGTCTGGTGAAAGCCTACGAGACCGACCTGAAGCTCGTGCCGACCGAATCGACCCAGCTTGCGCAGCCGAGCGAACTGCCCATGGCGACGGCCGAGTTGCCGGCGCTGGAGCCGGAGAAGGACGAAAAGGTCGCCCAGGACAGCAAGAAGACCAAGAAGAAGACCACGGACGCAATCCAAACCGGATCGGTGGCCAACTGATGTCGTTTCTCTCCCGCATCATGGACGTCAAGAGCAAGGCGCACTTCAACGCCGGCGGCAACAACAACAACAGGACCGGCGGCAATGGCGGCCAGGCCTTCGAGGGCACGCGCAAGCGCACGGGCTCGCAGGCCCGCAGCCGCGTCGCCGTCATCATCTGCTGCTTCGGCATGGTCTATGCCGTGATCGGCGGGCGCCTGGTGCAATATGGCATGGCCTCGCCGGAGACCGTGTCCTCGATCGGCCCGGCCGACCACCTGATGGCCTCGCGCCCCGACATCGTCGACCGCAACGGCGAAATCCTCGCCACCGACATCCGCACCGTCTCGCTCTATGCCGAACCGCACAAGATCGTCGATGCGGACGAGGCGGTCGAAATGCTCGCCACCGTGCTGCCGGAACTCGACCGACGCGGCATCTACCGCAAGCTCACCTCGAAATCCCGCTTCCAGTGGCTGAAGCGCCAGCTGACCCCCAAGCAGCAGAGCCGCATTCTCGCGCTCGGCATTCCCGGCGTCGGTTTCCGGCCGGAAAAGCGCCGCTTCTATCCGGGCGGCGTCACCGCCTCGCACATCGTCGGCCACGTCAATATCGACAACCGCGGCATTGCCGGCATGGAGCGCTATATCGACAGCCAGGGCCTCGCCGACCTTGCCGCCATCGGCATGACGAGCGATGCCAAGCTGGAGCCGGTGCGCCTTTCGATCGACCTGCGCGTCCAGGCCATCGTGCGCGAGGTCGTCGCGACGGGCATGGAGAAGTACAAGGCGCTGGCCGCCGGCGCCGTCGTGATGGACGTGCATACCGGCGAGATCCTCGCCATGGCCTCCGTGCCGGATTACGACCCGAACAACCCGGCCGCCGGCGCCAAGGACGGTTGGATGAACCGCATGTCGAACGGCACGTTCGAGATGGGCTCGACCTTCAAGAGCTTTACGACCGCGATGGCGCTCGATTCGGGCAAGGTGAAGCTCACCGACAGTTTTGACGCGCGCGCGCCAATCCGCATCGGCGGCTTCACCATCAAGGACTTCCACGGCAAGCACCGTGTTTTGACCGTGCCGGAAATCTTCCAGTATTCCTCGAACATCGGCACGGCCAAGATGGCCGACGTCGTCGGTATCGCCGGTCACAAGGAATTTTTGACCCGCATGGGCCTGCTCACCAAGCTCGACACGGAACTGCCGGAGGTGAAGACGCCGTCGCAGCCGCGCGAATGGAAGAAGATCAACTCGATTACCATCTCCTTCGGCCACGGCGTCTCGACGACGCCGCTGCAGACGGCGGTGGCGGCGGCGGCGCTGATGAACGGCGGCCTGCTCATCAACCCGACCTTCCTGCCGCGCACGGCGGAAGAGGCGAACGAGGTGGCCAAGGTGGTCGTCAAGCCGGAAACCGGCGAGCAGATGCGCTACCTCTTCAAGCTCAACGCAAACGACGGTTCCGGCCGCCGCGCGCTGGTTCCGGGCTTCAATGTCGGCGGCAAGACGGGCACAGCCAACAAGGTCGTCGGCGGGCGGTATTCCAACACGCAGAACTTCAACGCCTTCCTTTCTGCCTTCCCGATCGACGACCCGAAATACGTGGTCCTGACCTTCATCGACGCGCCGCAGACGGGCGAGGGCGGGGGCCGCACCGCCGGCCTCAACGCCGCCCCGATGGTCGGCGAGATCATCCGCCGCTCGGCAGCCCTTCTCGGTGTAAAGCCGAAATTTGGTGAGGACGGGTCTGCCTTGCTTGTGTCTTATTGAATGGAGAAGACGGGACGCCGATTCGGAAGCGAAACGGCGGCCCATGGAAAGCAACAGAGCAGACAATGAAGATCAGTGACCTCGCCGGACCCGAAACCAACGACCTGGGCGCCGCCGCCGCGATAGACATCAGCGGCATAACCAGCGACAGCCGGAAGGTGAAGCCGGGCGACCTCTTCGTCGCTCTTTCGGGCACCAAGGCCGATGGCAGCGCCTTCGTTGCCGATGCGGTTTCCCGGGGTGCCGCAGCCGTCGTGGTGTCCACTGGTGCCGCCGTCGAAGCCGCCGTTCCGGTCATTTCCGTTGCCGAGCCGCGCCGTTTCCTGGCGCTCGCCGCCGCCCGTTTCCATGGCCGCCAGCCGGAGACCATGGTCGCCGTCACCGGCACGGCGGGAAAGACCTCCGTCGCCTCGTTCACCCGCCAGATCTGGGCGCATGCTGGCCACGCGGCCGCAATGATCGGCACGACCGGCGTCGTCGCGCCCGGCCGCAACGATTACGGTTCGCTGACGACGCCCGATCCGGTGTCGCTGCATGAACTGCTCGCCGAACTTGCCGATACAGGCGTCACCCATGCCGCCATGGAAGCCTCCAGCCACGGCCTCGACCAGGCGCGGCTCGACGGCGTGAAGCTCGCCGCCGCCGCCTTCACCAATCTTGGCCGCGACCACATGGATTACCACCCGACGGTCGAGCACTATATGGCCTCCAAGATGCGGCTGTTCGATACGCTGCTGCCGAAGGGTTTTCCCGCTATCATCTATGCCGACGACGAGTGGTCGGGTGTCGCGACCGATGCGGCGCGCAAGGCCGGGCTCGACGTGCGCACCGTCGGCCGCAAGGGCGACTATCTGGCGCTGAAGCGCGTCGAGCATTTCCGCCACAAGCAGACCGCCGAAGTGCATGTCGGCGACGCTATCTATGAAGTGCACATTCCGCTCGCCGGCGATTTCCAGGTGGCGAATGCGCTGGTCGCGGCGGGCCTCGCCATGTCGACCGGCGTACCCGCGCCCGTCGCGATGGCCGCACTCGAAAAGCTCATCGGCGCCTCCGGCCGCCTCGAACTGGTCGGCCATGCGAAGAATGGCGCGCTCGCCTATGTCGACTACGCCCACAAGCCGGATGCGCTGGAAAATGTGCTGACCTCCGTTCGCCCCTTCACGACCGGCCGCGTCATCGTGGTCTTCGGCTGCGGCGGCGACCGGGACAAGGGCAAGCGGCCGATCATGGGCGAGATCGCCACGCGGCTTGCCGACGTGGTCATCGTCACCGACGACAATCCGCGCTCCGAAGTGCCGGCCACCATCCGCGCCGAGATCATGGACGCCGCCAAGGGCGCCACCGAGATCGGCGACCGGGCTGAGGCGATCCGCAGTGCCGTGCGGATGTTGCAGTCGGGCGATACGCTGATTGTCGCGGGCAAGGGGCATGAGGAGGGGCAGACCGTCGGCACTGTGACGCTGCCGTTCTCCGACCATGCCGAATTGCGCAAGGCCTTGGAGGAGCTCGACCGGTGAAATGGCTCTGGACCAGCGCTGATCTCGTCGCGGCCATGCATGGCCGTCCCATCGGCAACCTGCCGCAGGGCGTGACCGGCATTTCCATCGACAGCCGCGCGATCGGCGCCGGCGAAGCCTTCTTCGCCATCAAGGGCGACCGCGTCGATGGCCATGATTTTGCAAGTTTCGCCGTCGCCAATGGCGCGGCATTGCTCGTCGTCAGCGAGGGCAAGTTGCCGGCGCTCGGCCGGCTCGTGACGCCGATGATCGTGGTGCCGGACGTGCTCCAGGCGCTGGTCGATCTGGGTTGTGCCGCGCGGGACCGCACGGCGGCCCGCATCATCGCGGTCACCGGCTCCGTCGGCAAGACGACCAGCAAGGAGATGCTGCGCCAGGCGCTGTCGCCGTCCGGCAGCGTGCATGCCTCCGTCGCCTCCTTCAACAATCACTGGGGCGTGCCGCTGACGCTCGCCCGCATGCCGGAAACCACGGATTTCGGCATTTTCGAAATCGGCATGAACCATGCCAATGAGATCCGCCCTCTGGTCGCCATGGTACGCCCGCATGTGGCGATGATCACGACGATCGCGCCGGCCCATCTCGGCAATTTCCGCGACCTCGAAGAGATCGCTGCCGCCAAGGCCGAGATCTTCGAAGGCGTCGTGCCGGGCGGCCATGCCATCCTCAACCGCGACAACGAGCAGTTTGCTTTCCTCGAAAAGGCGGCGAAGGCAGCCGGCGTCTCGCATATCCACAGTTTCGGCGCCGATCCGAAGGCGGAGTTCCGCCTGCTCGATTTCATGCCGAGCGCCGAGGGCGGCCTGCTTCGCGCGGCGATCGGCGGGCAGACGCTGGAAGTGCCGATGGGCGCACCCGGCCGGCACATCGCGGAAAATGCCGTGGCCGTGCTCGGCGCGGTGCACCTGACCGGCGGCGATATCGAGAAGGCGATGGCGGGCCTTGCCACCATGCAGGCCGAAAAGGGCCGCGGGCGCCGTTACCAGCTTGCCAGGGATGGCGGCTGGTTCACGCTGATCGACGAAAGCTACAATGCGAACCCGGCCTCGATGCGTGCCGCAATCGCGCTCTTGCGTGACGCGGAGCCGCATGAGGGTGGCCGGCGCATCGCCGTGCTCGGCGACATGCTGGAGATGGGCGAGCACTCGCCCTCCGTCCATGCCGGCCTTGCCGAACCGCTGGTCGAAGCCGGCATCGGCGATGTCTGGCTTGCCGGCCCCGACATGGCGGCGCTGAGGGATGCGCTGCCGGAGGGCGTGCAGAGGGAATATCGCGACACCGCCGACGACCTCGCCTCCTTCGCGCTTGGCGCAGTGCGGGCGGGCGACGTGCTGGTCGTCAAATCGTCGAAGGGCACGGGATTCAGCCGCATCGTGGCGGCCCTGCTTGACAAATATCCGGCGTTCTCCGAGAGGGGACGCGAGAGTTGAGGAGGTTCGGCCGGGCAAACGTCCGTCGAACCTCGTTCTTTATGTAATTTACTTCTCTGTCTGTCGGCCCGTCACGCCGCGGGCGTTTCGGGGAACCTTTTGGGGAAAGGGTGACAATGCTGCTTTGGCTCGTCGAGCTGGCTGACACCGTTCAGGTGTTCAACCTGTTCCGCTACATTACCTTCCGGACGGGCGCTGCGCTGTTCACCTCGGCCACCATCGTCTTCCTGTTCGGACCGATGATCATCGCCTCCCTGCGCATTCGCCAGGGCAAGGGCCAGCCGATCCGCGCCGACGGGCCGCAGACCCACTTCAAGAAGGCCGGCACCCCCACCATGGGCGGCCTGATGATCCTCGCGGGTATCGTCGGCAGCGCGCTGCTCTGGGCGGATCTCTCCAACGTCTATGTGGTCGCCACGCTGCTCGTGACGCTTGGCTTCGGCGCCATCGGCTTTTACGACGACTACCTGAAGGTCACCAAGCAGACCGACAAGGGCTTTTCCGGCAAGGCGCGCCTTGCGCTGGAATTCATCATTGCGGGCGCGGCAACCTATTTCATGATGCGCGCCTCGCTTGCGACGGGCCCCGCTGGCTCGACCTTCGGCTCCTCGATTGCCTTCCCCTTCGCCAAGGACTTCATGGTCAATCTTGGCATCTTCTTCGTGCTGTTCGGCGGCTTCGTCATCGTCGCGGCCGGCAATGCGGTGAACCTGACGGACGGCCTCGATGGCCTCGCAACGGTTCCAGTAATGATCTCGGCCGCCTCCTTCGGCGTCATCGCCTATCTCGCCGGCAACGCGGTGTTCGCGAACTACCTGCAGATCCATTTCGTGCCCGGCACGGGTGAACTTGCCGTCGTGCTCGGCGCTGTCATCGGCGCGGGCCTCGGCTTCCTGTGGTTCAACGCGCCGCCCGCCGCCATCTTCATGGGCGATACAGGGTCGCTGGCGCTCGGGGGCCTCATCGGCACGGTGGCGGTCGCCACCAAGCACGAGATCGTCATGGCGATCATCGGCGGCCTCTTCGTCATGGAAACGTTGTCGGTCATCATCCAGGTCGCCTCGTTCAAGCTCACGGGAAAACGCGTTTTCCTCATGGCGCCGATCCACCACCATTTCGAAAAGAAGGGCTGGACGGAAAGCCAGGTCGTCGTGCGCTTCTGGATCATTGCCGTGGTGCTCGGCCTGGTCGGCCTCTCCACGCTCAAGCTGCGGTGAGGCTTCGATGATCCCCGTCACCACCTTCAAGGGCAAGGCGGTCGCGCTCTTCGGGCTCGGCGGCTCCGGCCTTGCGACGGCGCTGGCGCTCGCCGCCGGCGGCGCGGATGTGACCGCCTGGGACGACAGCGCGGCGAGCGTCGAGAACGCTGCCGCCGCTGGCGTGAAGACCGGGGACCTGCGCAGCCTCGACTGGACGACCATCGCCGCGCTGGTGCTGTCACCCGGCGTGCCGCTGACCCATCCGAAGCCCCACTGGAGCGCCGATCTCGCGCGCACCGCCGGCGTGGAAGTGATCGGCGACATCGAGCTTTTCGCGCGCGAACGCCGGGCGCATGCGCCGGATTGCCCCTTCATCGCCATCACCGGGACGAACGGCAAGTCGACGACCACGGCCCTGATCGCCCATATCCTGAAATCGAGCGGCCGCGATACGCAGCTCGGCGGCAATATCGGCACGGCCGTGCTGACGCTCGATCCGCCGAAGGCCGTCCGCTTCTACGTGCTCGAGTGCTCGTCCTACCAGATCGACCTCGCGCCGACGCTGAACCCGTCGGCCGGCATCCTGCTCAACGTGACGCCCGACCATCTCGATCGCCACGGCTCGATCGAGCACTATGCCGACGTCAAGGAGCGCCTGGTCGCCGGCAGCGGGACCGCGATCGTCGGCGTCGACGACAGCTATTGTGAACGCATCGCCGACCGCATCGAGCGGGCCGGCACCAAGGTCGTGCGCATCTCCAAGCGCAGCGTGCTTGCTGATGGCATCTATGCCGAGGGCGCTCGTCTGGTCCTTGCCCGGGGTGGCGCGACGCATGAAGTCGCCGACCTCTCACCGATCCAGACGTTGCGCGGCGCGCACAATGCCCAGAATGCTGCGGCCGCCGTCGGCGCCTGCCTTGCCGTCGGTGTCAGCGAGGATGAGATTCGCGCCGGCCTTGCCTCGTTCCCGGGGCTGAAGCACCGCATGCAGCCGGTCGGTCGCAAGGGCGACACGCTGTTCGTCAACGATTCCAAGGCCACCAACGCCGATGCCGCGGCCCCGGCACTGTCGAGCTTCGAGCGCATCTACTGGATTGCCGGTGGCGTTGCGAAAGAAGGCGGCATTTCCACGCTCGGCGACTTCTTCCCGAAGATCGCCAAAGCCTATCTGATCGGCGAGGCGGCGCCTGCCTTTGCGGCGACGCTCGGCGAGGCGGTGCCTTTCGAAATATCCGGCACGCTGGAGCGGGCCGTGCAGGACGCGGCGGCGGATGCCGGGCGGGATGGGAGCGGGCCGGTTGCGGTTCTTCTATCCCCGGCTTGCGCAAGCTTCGACCAGTACAAGAACTTTGAAGTCAGAGGCGATGCCTTCGTGAAACATGTCGCGGCGCTGCCCGGCGTGTCCATGCTTATTGAAGTTTGAACGGAAGCAATTCCCGTAAACGTGTGCGGCGGCGGCGTTTGGAATTGTTTTGCAACAGAGGAAAGAGACATGGTTAGTCGTGCCGAACGTGGTGCATTGGCGGACTGGTTCTGGACGATAGACCGGTTCTTCCTCGCGGCCTTCATCCTTTTGATGGGCCTCGGCTTCATGCTGTCCTTTGCGGCAAGCCCGCCGGTCGCCGAGCGTCTCGGGCTCGACAGCTTCCACTTCGTCAAGCGCCATGCGGTGTTCCTGCTGCCGGCCATCGCCGTGATGTTCGGCATCTCCTTCATGTCGCCGCGCCAGGTGCGCCGTGCGGCGATGATCCTCCTCGTCATTTCGCTCGCGGCCATGGTGCTCGCGCTGTTCTTCGGCGTCGAGGTCAAGGGCTCGCGGCGCTGGATTTCCATCGGCAGCTTCTCCATCCAGCCGTCGGAGTTCATGAAGCCGGCCTTCGTCGTCATCTGCGCCTGGCTGTTCGCCGAACATGCCCGCCAGCCGGAAATCCCCGGCAACCTCTTCGCGATCATCCTCTTCGGCATCGTCGCGGCCCTGCTCGTCGCGCAGCCCGACCTTGGCCAGACCATCCTGACCGCCGCCGTCTGGGGCGGCATGTTCTTCATGGCCGGCATGCCGTGGCTGTGGATCATCGTGCTCGGCGGTGCGGCCGTCGGCGGCCTTCTGACGGCCTATACGTTCCTGCCGCACGTCGCGGGCCGTATCGACAAGTTCATGACCGGCGAGGGCGACACGTTCCAGATGGATACGGCGCGCGAAGCCATCATCCGCGGCGACTGGTTCGGCCAGGGGCCGGGCGAGGGCACCGTCAAGCGCATCATCCCGGACAGCCACACCGACTTCATCTTCTCCGTTGCGGCCGAAGAGTTCGGCATCCTCTTCTGCATGGTCATCGTGCTGATCTTCGCCTTCGTGGTGATGCGCGGCCTCAACCATGCCTTCAAGGAGCGCAATGATTTCACGCGGTTTGCCGTCGCCGGCCTCGTCTTGCAGATGGGCACGCAGTCGATGATCAATATCGGCGTGAACCTCGAACTGCTGCCGGCCAAGGGCATGACGCTGCCGCTGATTTCCTATGGCGGCTCGTCGATGATCGCGATCTGCGTGACGGCCGGCTTCATCCTGGCGCTAACCCGCCACCGCCCGGAAAAGCGCGCCTCCGAGCGCAGCCTCTTCCGCGGTGGCATCGTGGCGCCGGCCGAATAAGGGTTTTGCATGGACAAAGGCATCGTTCTTCTCGCCGCGGGTGGCACCGGCGGTCATCTCTTTCCCGCAGAGGCGCTGGCGCATGAGCTGAAGTCCGGTGGCTGGTCGGTGCATCTCGTGACCGATAGCCGCGCGGAGCGTTTTGCGGGGAAGTTCCCGGCAGATGCGATCCATGTCGTGCCCTCCGCCACAATCGGCTCGAAGAACCCGATCAGCGTTGCCCGCTCGCTCTTCACGCTGTGGAAGGGCATGCGCGCCGCGCGAAAACTGATGGCGCGGCTGAGGCCGAAGGTGGTCGTCGGTTTCGGCGGCTACCCGACCGTGCCGCCGCTTCTCGCCGCGACGGGCATGGGCATCCCCTCGATGATCCATGAGCAGAACGCCGTGATGGGCCGCGCCAACAAGGCGCTCGCCAACCGCGTGAAGGCGATTGCCGGCGGATTCCTGCCGGAGACCGGCGGTCAATATGCCGACAAGACGGTGACGACGGGCAACCCGGTTCGTCCCGCCGTGCTTGAGGCTGCGGCCATTCCCTATGAAGCCTCGACGGACGGCGAATTCCGCCTCGTCGTTTTCGGCGGCAGTCAGGGTGCGCAGTTCTTCTCCAAGGCCATCCCCTCGGCGATTGCCGCGATGGAACCGGCCGACCGTGCACGGCTGAGAATCACCCAGCAGGCGCGGACGGAAGACCGCGACGAGGTGGTGCGCACCTATGCCGAGCTCGGCATTCCGGCGGATGTCTCGCCCTTCTTCAACGACATGGCGGCGCGCATCGGGCGGGCGCATCTGATCATCAGCCGCTCGGGCGCCTCGACGGTTTCGGAAGTCTCGGTCATCGGCCGTCCGGCCGTGCTCGTGCCCTATCCCTATGCATTGGATCATGACCAGGCGGCGAATGCGGCGGCTCTGGCCGCGGGTGGTGGGGCGAAGGTCATTGCCCAGGCGGAGCTTTCGACGGAGCGGCTTGCCAGCATCGTTACCAAGGCGATGCATGACCCGGCCCGTATGACGGCCATGGCCGAGAGCGCCAGAAAGGCCGGAAAACCGGACGCCGCGCGCTTGCTCGCATCGATGGTTGAGGCTATTGCGGGCGGCAGGACGATCGCACAATTCAAGGGAGAACGGCCATGAAGATGCCGCAGAGCATAGGGCTCGTTCATTTCATCGGCATTGGCGGCATCGGCATGAGCGGCATTGCTGAGGTGCTGCACAATCTCGGCCACAAGGTCCAGGGCTCCGACCAGGCGGAGAGCGCCAACGTGCAGCGCCTACGCGAAAAGGGCATCGAGGTCTTCGTCGGCCACAAGCCGGAAAACCTCGGTGAGGCCGAAGTGGTCGTTGTCTCGACCGCCATCCGCAAGAACAATCCGGAACTCGTCGCGGCGCGCGAAAAGCTGCTGCCGGTCGTGCGCCGCGCCGAAATGCTCGCCGAACTGATGCGCTTCCGCAATGCCATTGCCATCGGCGGCACGCATGGCAAGACGACGACGACCTCGATGGTCGCGACGCTGCTCGAAGCCGGTGGCCTCGACCCGACGGTCATCAATGGCGGCATCATCAATGCCTATGGCACCAACGCCCGCATGGGCGAGGGCGAGTGGATGGTGGTGGAGGCCGACGAATCGGACGGCACCTTCCTGAAGCTGCCCGCCGATATCGCCGTCGTCACCAATATCGACCCGGAACATCTCGACCATTACGGCAATTTCGATGCCGTGCGCGCGGCCTTCCGCCAGTTCGTGGAAAACGTGCCGTTCTACGGTTTCGGCGTCATGTGCCTCGATCATCCGGAAGTGCAGGCGATGGTCAGCCGCATCGAGGATCGCAAGGTCATCACCTATGGCGAAAACCCGCAGGCCGACGTGCGCTTCGGCAATATCCGCATGGACGGAGCGACCTCGGTCTTCGACGTGGAGATCCGCCGCCGCCGCACCGGCCAGGTGATTTCGCTGAAGGACCTGCGTCTGCCGATGCCGGGCCGCCACAACGTTTCCAACGCCACGGCCGCGATTGCCGTGGCGCAGCGCCTCGGCATGTCGCCGGAGGCGATCGCCAAGGGCCTGGCAAGTTTCGGCGGCGTCAAGCGTCGCTTCACGCTGACCGGCAACTGGAACGGCGTCAGCGTCTATGACGATTACGGCCACCATCCGGTCGAGATCAAGGCCGTGCTGCGCGCCGCGCGCGAGGCCTGTGCCGGCCGCATCATCGCGATCCACCAGCCGCATCGCTACAGCCGCGTGGCGAGCCTGTTCGAGGAATTCGCCGGCTGCTTCAACGATGCGGACACCGTGATGATCGCGCCGGTCTATGCGGCGGGCGAGGATCCGATCGAGGGCGTGACGGCTGAAGAGCTGGTTTCGCGCATCAAATCCGGCGGCCACCGCGATGCGCGCTTCCTGCAATCACCGGAAGCATTGGCGCCGATCGTCGCCACCATTGCAAAGCCGGGCGACTTTGTGGTTCTCTTGGGGGCTGGCAGCATTACATATTGGGCGCAGGCGCTGCCGAAGGAACTGGCAGACATTTCGGGACAGGTGGCATGAAGCAGGTGGATGGTGCAAAACTACTGGCGTCGCTGGGCGAGGGGATCGGGCAAGTCCGCGGCCGCCTGACGCCGGATGCACCGATGGACCGCGTGACCTGGTTCCGCGCCGGCGGGCTCGCCGAGCTGATGTTCCATCCGCATGATGTCGATGATCTCGTCACCTTCCTGAAGATCGTGCCGGAAGAGGTTCCGCTCACCGTCATCGGCGTCGGCTCGAACCTGCTCGTGCGCGACGGCGGCATTCCGGGCATCGTCATCCGGCTTTCGGCCAAGGGTTTCGGCGATGTCGAGCTTGCCGGCGAGAACCGCATCAAGGCGGGCTGCATCTGCCCGGACAAGAACCTGGCCGCCATGGCGCTCGACCACGGCCTTGCCGGCTTCGAGTTCTACTACGGCATTCCCGGTGCCATCGGCGGCGCGCTGCGCATGAACGCGGGCGCCAATGGCGGCGAGACGAAGGATGTCGTCGTCGAGGTGCACGCCGTCGACCGCAAGGGCAACCAGCATGTGCTGAGCAATGCGGACATGGGCTATACCTACCGCCATTCCGCAGCCTCCCCCGACCTGATCTTCACGCACGCCGTCTTCCAGGGCGAGGTGGGCGACAAGACCGAGATCCGCGCCAAGATGGATGCCGTGCGCCAGCACCGCGAGACGGTGCAGCCGATCCGCGAAAAGACCGGCGGCTCGACCTTCAAGAACCCGGAAGGCCATTCCGCCTGGAAGCTGATCGACGAGGCCGGCTGCCGCGGCATGATCATCGGCGGCGCGCAAATGTCGCCAATGCATTGCAACTTCATGATCAACACCGGGCAGGCGACGGGCTACGAGCTGGAATATCTCGGCGAGACCGTTCGCAGCCGCGTGCAGGAGCATTCCGGTATCCTGCTGCAATGGGAAATCAAGCGCCTCGGCAGGTTCATGCCGGGCTATGAGGTAAAGGAATTCCTCGGCCGCGCAACGGCCTGATACGTCGTACACTTGCTGGGGAGTTCGCGGGCGTTTTTCGAACGTCCCGCCACTCCCTCTCCCCCATCAGGCGAGTGTCTCAAAAACTGTGTGAGATCGCGCATCCAGTGCGCGACGCGCCCTGCATGTGCGGGGTGGATGGGGGCATTTCTTGTTCAAAAAACTTTCCGCCGAGTTCATCGGCACGTTCTGGCTGATCTTTTGCGGCTGCGGCAGCGGCGTGCTGGCCGCCGCCGTTCCGGAGGTCGGCATCGGCCTGCTCGGCGTTTCGCTTGCCGCGGGCCTTGCGCTGATGGCGATGATCTATGCGATCGGCGGCGTTTCCGGCGGGCACATGAACCCGGCCGTTTCCGTCGGCCTGGCGGTCGCCGGCAAGTTTCCGGCCCGCCACATCCTGCCCTATATCCTGGCGCAGGTCGCGGGGGCGACTGCGGCGGCGGCCGTGCTCTATCTCGTCGCGTCCGGCAAGGCGAGTTTCCAGCCGGGCGGTTTCGCCTCGAACGGCTATGGCGATCTCTCGCCCGGCGGCTACTCGCTGGCGGCGGGTTTCGTCGCCGAAGTGGTGCTGATGGCGCTTTTCCTCTTCATCATCCTCGGCTCCACCCATCGCTGCGCGCCGACGGACATTGCGCCTGTCGTCATCGGCCTCAGCCTGACGGTGATCATCCTCGTCTCGATCCCGATCACCAACACCTCGCTGAACCCGGCCCGCTCGACGGGCGTCGCGTTCTTTGCCGAGACGGCCGCGCTGTCGCAGTTGTGGCTGTTCTGGCTCGCCCCGATGCTTGGCGCGGTTATCGGCGCGGTGGTCTGGAAGGCGGTTGGCGAGGATGGTTGAGTGGGAGGGAGAAACGACCGCATGACGGGAATTGTATGATTATTAGAAATCGTGCAGATTTCCATTTTCATTCAGCTTCCGTTCAGGGAAGTTTAGCGACACCTATTCAAATCGCGCGATGGTTGCGCGATTGGCGCTGCTCCAGCGGCGCTCGGAATAGGGGGCTTTCATGTTTAAAAAACTTTCTGCCGAATTTCTCGGCACGTTCTGGCTCGTCTTCGGCGGCTGCGGCAGTGCCGTGCTCGCCGCCGCTTTGCCGGGCCTCGGTATCGGCTATGTCGGCGTTTCCTTCGCCTTCGGCCTGACCGTTCTCACCATGGCCTATACGGTGGGCGGCATTTCCGGCGGGCACTTCAACCCGGCGGTTTCCGTGGGCCTGACGGTCGCCGGCAAATTCCCGGCCGCAAGCCTCGTGCCCTATATCGTGGCGCAGGTCGTCGGTGCGGTCGTCGCCGCGGGCGTGCTTTACCTCATCGCCTCCGGCAAGACCGGTTTCCAGGCGGGCGGTTTTGCCTCGAACGGCTATGGCGAGCTTTCGCCGGGCGGCTATTCGCTGACGGCGGCGCTTGTTGCCGAAGTGGTGCTGACGGCGTTCTTCCTGATCATCATCCTCGGCTCGACGCATGGCCGCGCGCCGGTCGGCTTCGCGCCGATCGCCATCGGCTTCGGGCTGACGCTGATCCATCTCGTGTCGATCCCGGTGACGAACACCTCGGTCAACCCGGCCCGCTCGACGGGCGTGGCGCTCTTTGCCGAGACGGCCGCGCTGTCGCAGCTCTGGCTGTTCTGGCTCGCGCCGATCGTCGGCGCGGTGATCGGTGCCGTGGCCTGGAAGATCGTCGGCGAAGACGACTGATCACAGGGCAAAAAAAGACCCGCCGCGGTGCCGCGGCGGGTTTTTCGATTGTCGAAGGCTCAGACCTCTTCCTTGCCCGAAAGCAGGATGCAGGCGAGCGTGATGACGGCCGCGATGCCGAGGTAATAGCCGACATAGGTCATGCCGTAATTCGCCTGCAGCCACGTCGCGATGTAAGGCGCGAGCGACGCACCGAAGATGCCGGCGAAGTTGAAGGTGATCGACGAGCCGGTATAGCGCACCTTCGTGGGGAAGGGGGCGGCAAGCGCCGTGCCGATCAGGCCGTAGGTCATGCCCATCAGCGCCATGGCGAGGACCACGAAGACGAAGATCGCCGTTTCGCCGCTCGTCATCAGGCCGGGCAGGAAGAACGAGAAGATGCCGATCAGGACCGTGGTGGCGATCAGCACCTCGCGGCGGCCGAACCGTTCCGCCAGCTTGCCGGCGATCGGGATGAAGATGCCGAAGAGCACCGAACCGACGAGCTGGATTTCCAGCGCCTCGACGAAGGGGATGCCGAGCACCTTGATGTTGTAGGACAGAAGGTAGGCCGAGCCGATATAGAACAGCACGAAGGTCGCCAGCGCCACGAAGGTGCCGAGCACGAGGCTGCGCTTGTGGTTGCGGAAAAGCTCCACGACCGGCACTTCGACGCGCTCCTGCTTCTCGATGGCCTTCTGGAAGGCCGGCGTCTCGGTGATCGACAGGCGTACCCAGAGGCCGACCGCGATCAGCACGATCGACGCGATGAAGGGCACGCGCCAGCCCCAGGCGAGCAGCGATTCCTGCGACATGACATGCAGCAGCAGCCAGAAGACGCCCGAGGACAGGAACAGGCCGACCGGTGCGCCGAGCTGCGGGAACATGCCGTACCAGCTGCGCTTGCCCGGAGGGGCGTTTTCCGTCGCCAGCAGCACCGCGCCGCCCCATTCGCCGCCAAGCCCGAAACCCTGGCCGAAGCGGCAGAGTGCCAGCAGCAGCGGCGCCAGCACGCCGATCGTTTCATATGACGGCAGCAGGCCGATGATGACGGTCGAGACGCCCATGGTCAGGAGGGCCGCGACAAGCGTCGTCTTGCGGCCGACGCGGTCGCCGTAATGGCCGAAGACGATGGCGCCAAGCGGGCGGGCGAAGAAGGCGATGGAGAAGGTCGCGAAGGACGCGAGAAGTGCCGTCGTCGGATCGCTGTTCGGGAAGAACAGCGTCGGGAAGACCAGCACGGCGGCCGTAGCGTAGACGTAGAAATCGAAGAATTCGATGGTCGTTCCGACCAGGCTCGCAAAAAGAACACGCGCCGGGGAGTTAAGCCCGGCGCGGTTGGCATGCGTCGCGGTCGGCGACCCGGATGCGAGTGAATCGCTCATCGTGGGTGCCTTTTTGATTGTTTTTCCTTGCCGTCTTGGGAGGCAGCAGGGGGCTCATACGCCAACGGACTGGTCGATGAAACAATAAATGTGCCCGAAAGAGCGGAAAATCGTACTTTTCGTGCGCCCGCCCGGCCGCCTTATTTACCAAGGCTTCGCGGTCGCGTTTACCAGCCGCTCTCGCGTCCCGGTTTCGGCCATCCTCTTGCACACTTCGCAACTCTCTGATTCCAGAGAGAGAATCGAAGCGTGACTTGATTCGGCCCGAGGAAAATTTTCTCAGGGTCGCGTCCGGTTAACGAAAGTAAACGCTTCATTAACCTTAATGACGCTCTAGTGATCCCATCTCGTTCGCCGAGTCGGATCGCAGACGCAAATCAGGTCCGCACAAGCGACGAGGGGCAGTGTTGGGACTTAAGTTGGGGGTTCTATGAGCGTGAAGCATGTCGCGATGCTGATGGGTGGTTTTTCGTCGGAACGGCCGGTGAGCCTTTCGTCGGGCAACGCCTGCGCCGACGCGCTTGAGGCCGAGGGCTACCAGGTGACCCGCGTCGACGTGGGCCACGACATTGCAAGCGTGCTGGGCGAACTGAAGCCGGACGTCGCCTTCAATGCTCTGCACGGTCCCTTCGGCGAGGACGGCACGATCCAGGGCATCCTCGAATTTCTCGAAATCCCCTATACCCATTCCGGCGTGCTCGCCTCCGCGCTCGCCATGGACAAGGCGCAGGCGAAGATCATCGCCAAGGCGGCCGGCGTTCCGATCGCCGAACAGCGGCTGATGAACCGCTTCGATTTCACCTCCGCCCACCCGATGAAGCCGCCCTATGTGGTGAAGCCGGTGCGCGAGGGCTCGTCCTTCGGCGTGGTCATGGTCAAGGAAGACCAATCACATCCGCCGCAGATCATCACGTCCTCGGAATGGCGCTACGGCGACAGCGTCATGGTCGAGCGCTACATCTATGGCCGCGAACTCACCTGCGGCGTCATGGGTGATGTGGCGCTGGGCGTCACGGAAGTGGTGCCGCAGGGCCACGCCTTCTATGACTATGATTCCAAATATGTGAAAGGTGGCTCGAAACACGTCATCCCGGCGCAAATTTCACCGAATATTTACCAAAAAGTACAAACACTCTCCCTTAAGGCGCATCAAGCGATCGGGTGCCGTGGCGTCAGCCGTTCCGACTTCCGCTACGACGATCGATTCTCCGAGAATGGCGAGCTTGTATGGCTGGAGATCAACACCCAGCCAGGCATGACCCCTACCTCCCTGGTGCCCGAAATGGCCGTTCATGCCGGCCATTCCTTTGGTGAATTCTTGCGGTGGATGGTGGAGGACGCGTCGTGTTTGCGTTGAGCGTCAAGAAGAGCAGGGTGCGCCCCGTCGGACTTCCGGATACGGAAGCCGGTCGCGTGCTGCCGCGCCCGCTGCGCCGGATCGTGCGTTTCCTGGTCAGCCTTGCGGCCGGCCGCATCTACATCCCCAGCCACACCGGCAGCGTCGCGACTGCGCTTTTCCTCGGCGCCACGGCGCTTTACGGCATGTCGCTCGGCGGACACTCGCAGGATGTCGCCCAGGCCTCCACGACGGCAATCGGCTTTGCCATCGAGGACGTCAAGGTTTCGGGCAACAACGAGACCTCGGAAATCGACATCCTGGAGCGCCTCGGCCTTGACGGCACGACCTCGCTGGTCGCGCTCGACGTCAACGAAGCGCGCAAGCAGCTGATCGAATTGCCCTGGGTCGAGGATGCCTCGGTCCGCAAGGTCTATCCGGGCACCATCGAGATCACGCTCAACGAGCGTGAAGCCTTCGGGATTTGGCAGCACGGCACCGACCTGTCGCTGATCGAGAAGAACGGCAGCGTGATCGCGCCGCTGCGCGACAACAAGTTTTCCACGCTGCCGCTGTTCGTCGGCCGCGATGCCGAGACGGCTGCGGCCGATTTCGCCGCCGAGTTCGACAGCTGGCCGGAAATCAAGGCGCGGGTGAAGGCCTATGTGCGGGTCGCCGGTCGCCGCTGGGATCTGCGCCTCGACAACGGCATCGTCGTGAAGTTGCCGGAACACAACGTGCCGCGCGCCATGGACGTGCTGGCGACGCTGGAAGCGGAGCAGGGGCTCTTGGAGCGGGATATCGCGGCGGTCGATCTGCGGTTGGAAGACCGCACGACGGTCCGTCTGACGGAAGGGGCGCTGGAACGTCGCAATGCGGCGGTCGAGCAGAGGGCAAAGGACCTGAAGAAGGCAGCGAAGCGCACATGAGCATTTTCGGTTCGTCCCATTTTGGCCTGCCGCGCCTGAAGCCGCTTTCCTCCAAGCGGGCGCATGTCGTTTCGGTCCTCGACATCGGCTCCACCAAGGTCGTCTGCATGATCGGCCGGCTGACGCCGCGCGCCGAGAGCGAGATCCTGCCCGGCCGCACGCACAATGTCGAAGTCATCGGCATCGGCCATCAGAAATCCCGCGGCGTGAAGAACGGCGTCATCACCGATCTCGACGCCGCCGAAAGCGTCGTGCGGCTTGCCGTCGATGCGGCCGAGCGCATGGCCGGCCTCACCATCGAAAGCCTGATCGTCAACGTCTCCGCCGGCCGCCTCCAGAGCGACGTCTACACCGCGACGATCGATCTTGGCGGCCAGGAAGTCGACGCGAACGACCTGCGCAAGGTGCTTGCGGTGGCCGGCCAGCAGTCGCTGCGCCAGGACCGCGCCATCCTGCACTCGCTGCCGACCGGTTTCTCGCTCGACGGCGAACGCGGCATCCGCGATCCGCTCTCCATGTTCGGCGACGTGCTCGGCGTCGACATGCATGTGCTGACCGCCGAACGCGCATCGCTGAAGAACCTCGAACTCTGCATCAACCGCGCCCACCTCTCCGTCGAGGGCATGGTGGCGACGCCTTATGCGAGCGGCCTTTCGGCGCTCGTCGATGACGAAGTCGAACTCGGCTGCGCCTGCATAGACATGGGCGGCGGTACGACGACGATCTCGGTGTTCGCCGAAGGCAAGCTGGTGCATTCCGATGCGGTCTCGCTCGGCGGCCATCACGTCACGACGGACCTTGCGCGCGGCCTCTCGACCCGCATCGAGGATGCCGAACGCCTCAAGGTCGTGCACGGCTCGGCGCTGCCGAATGCCAGCGACGACCGCGACATCGTCACCGTCCCGCCGATCGGCGACGACGACCGCGACCAGCCGACCCATGTGCCGCGCGCGCTGCTGTCGCGCATCGTGCGGGCCCGCATCGAAGAGACCATCGAGCTCATCCGCGACCGCATCCAGCGATCCGGCTTCTCGCCGATCGTCGGAAAACGCATCGTGCTGACGGGTGGCGCCAGCCAGCTCACCGGGCTTCCGGAAGTGGCCCGCCGCATCCTCGCCCGCAACGTCCGCATCGGCCGCCCGCTAGGCGTGTCCGGCCTGCCGACGGCGGCGAAGGGACCGGCCTTTTCGACGGCGGTCGGGCTGATGATCTATCCGCAGGTAGCGGAACTGGAAGAACACGCTGTGCAGGGCGGCATGCTCTCGCAGCTCACGGGTGGCAACGGCCGTATCGCCCGCATGGGCCAGTGGCTGAAGGAAAGTTTCTGACGGGTTTCCCGGCGGCGTAGTGCCGGGAAAGACCGACATCTGAGTTTTGGGAATAGACCGGCTGGGCGAAGCGGCCGGAAACGAAAGGAACACTGCAATGACTATCAAGCTCCAGAAGCCGGACATCACCGAGCTGAAGCCCCGCATCACCGTCTTCGGCGTCGGGGGCGGTGGCGGCAATGCCGTCAACAACATGATCACCGCGGGCCTGGAAGGCGTCGATTTCGTCGTTGCCAACACCGACGCCCAGGCGCTCACCATGACCAAGGCGACGCGGATCATCCAGATGGGTGTCGCCGTCACCGAAGGTCTCGGCGCCGGCTCGCAGCCGGAAGTCGGCCGCGCTGCCGCCGAAGAGTGCATCGATGAGATCATCGACCACCTGAACGGCACCCACATGTGCTTCGTCACCGCCGGCATGGGCGGCGGCACGGGCACCGGTGCGGCTCCGGTCGTCGCCCAGGCCGCCCGCAACAAGGGCATCCTGACCGTCGGCGTTGTCACCAAGCCGTTCCACTTCGAAGGCGGCCGCCGTATGCGTCTTGCCGAAGAGGGCATCCAGGAACTGCAGAAGTCGGTCGACACGCTGATCGTCATCCCGAACCAGAACCTGTTCCGCATTGCCAACGACAAGACCACCTTCGCCGACGCCTTCGCGATGGCCGACCAGGTGCTCTATTCGGGCGTCGCCTGTATCACCGACCTGATGGTCAAGGAAGGCCTGATCAACCTCGACTTCGCCGACGTCCGTTCGGTGATGCGCGAGATGGGCCGCGCCATGATGGGCACGGGCGAAGCTTCGGGCGAAGGCCGCGCCATGGCCGCTGCCGAAGCCGCGATCGCCAACCCGCTGCTCGACGAAACCTCGATGAAGGGCGCGCAGGGCCTGCTGATCTCGATCACCGGCGGCCGTGACCTTACCCTCTTCGAAGTCGACGAAGCCGCAACCCGTATCCGCGAGGAAGTCGATCCGGACGCAAACATCATACTCGGCGCTACCTTCGATGAAGAGCTCGAAGGCCTGATCCGCGTTTCCGTTGTTGCAACCGGTATCGACCGCGCGGCCTCGGAGGTGGCTGCACGTAATGCTGACTTTCGCAACCTCAGCAAGCCGGTAGTTCGCCCGTCCGCCGCCGTTCCGGTCCAGGCCGTGGCACCCGCTCCCCAGCCGGTCGCCCAGCAGCCGGTCATGCAGCAGCCGGTCGTCCAGCAGCCCATGGTCGATCCGATCGCCGAAGCCATCCGCGCCTCGGAAGAGAGCCTCGAGCGCGAGCTTGCCATTCCGGTCAGCCGCCCGGCGCAGATGCAGCAGCCGGTCGCTTCCATCCAGGAAGAGCCGCGCCTGCAGAACCGCCTGTTCTCCGCCCCGGCCGAAACGCCGGTGCAGCGCCCGGTCCAGCAGCAGCCGGTGCAGCAGGCTCCGGTCATGCAGCAGCGCGTCGAGCCTGCCGCTCCGATCATCCGCCAGGAGCCGCAGACCATGCGCATGCCGAAGATCGAGGATTTTCCGCCGGTCGTGCAGGCAGAGATGGACCACCGTTCGGCCCAGCAGCCGGTCGCCTCGCACCACGAAGAGCGTGGTCCGATGGGCCTCTTGAAGCGCCTGACCTCGTCGCTCGGCCGTCATGAGGAAACGCAGGCCGCCCAGGAGCCGGCGGCACCGGCCCAGCAGCAGCGCCGCCCGCTTTCGCCGGAAGCCAGCCTCTACGCCCCGCGTCGCGGCCAGCTCGACGACCACGGCCGCGTCAACCCGCAGCCGCGTGCACTCGGCGAGGACGACCAGCTGGAGATCCCGGCGTTCCTCCGTCGCCAGTCGAACTGAGGCCGCCCGCAGGGTCGTGTTACAGAATGCCCGGATCCAGGTCCGGGCATTTTCTATTGTGCTTTATCTTCAAGGGCTTGGGGGCTGAAGCAAGCGTAACAAAGCGAAAGAAACAGTGATTTGTCTGACACTGAGGGACCTACTACATTCAGCGTGGGCACAGGGGCCAGTCAGGAATCGGATCGTCGGCGCAAGCCGGAACGCACCAAATCACTCCAGACTTTCGGGCGAACTTTGTCGGTGGGCGCAACGCGCCCGGCCAAGGGTATCCTTGGGCCGTGAAATAAGATGTCGGCGAAGAATCAGCCGATAGTAAGACGAGGCGAATGCACATGACGATCGGTATGCTCGGTTTCCAGACGACGATTTCCCACCCGGTGACGATTGCCGGGACGGGCGTCCATTCCGGCGCAGCCGTGTCGATCACCTTCAATCCTGCCGAAGCCGACTTCGGCATCGTCTTCCAGCGCCAGCATGACGACGGCACGGTCAGCGAATATCGCGCGGTCTCCTCGCAGGTCGGCAACACGGATCTGTGCACCGTTCTCGGCTTTTCGCCGACGACGTCGATCGCCACGGTCGAGCATGTCATGGCCGCGCTCTATGCGCTCGGCCTCGACAATGTGCTGATCGAAGTGCACGGCGCCGAAATGCCGATCATGGACGGCAGCTCCGCGCCCTTCATCGACGCGATCGACCAGGTCGGCCTCATCCCGCTTTCGGTCAAGCGCCGCTACATCCGAATCATCAAGCCGGTCCGTGTCGAGGCAGGCGCCTCCTGGGCCGAGTTCTCGCCCTATGACGGCACGCGATTCGAAGTCGAGATCGATTTTGACTGCCCGCTGATCGGCCGCCAGGCCTGGAAGGGCGACCTGACGCCGCTGACCTTCCGCAACGAATTGTCGCGCGCCCGCACCTTCGGCTTCATGCGCGATGTGGAAAAGCTCTGGGCCTCCGGCCATGCGCTCGGCTCGTCGCTGGAAAATTCCGTCGTCATCTCCGACGACAACACGGTCATCAACGTCGAGGGCCTGCGCTACGCCAAGGACGAGTTCGTGCGCCACAAGACGCTCGACGCCGTGGGCGACCTGGCGCTTGCCGGCGCGCAGTTCATCGGCTGCTACCGCTCCTATCGTGGCGGCCACAAGATGAACGCCTATGCGCTGAAGGCGCTGCTCAGCGACCGCACCGCCTATGAAGTGGTCGAAGCGGCTGTCCCGCGCTCGCGCGCCGGACAGCGTGAACTGATCGCCGTCAACGCGCCGGAATTCGCCCCCTGGTCTCTTTGAGGCCAGTGGCCGGTTCCGGTTGCCGCTTTCCCGACACCTCCGCCATAAAAATGCGTTAATGCGCCGGCATGGCGTTGCGGTCTTCAGGCATTTGGAGATAGAACGCGGAGCGCGCGTGTGTCGGGCTGACCGCATGGGGCGCCGTTGAACTGGGATTATCACATGGTTGTTGCAGGGTCTGTTGGTGTGAAGAAGACGGCGCGCATTGTCTATCTTACGCTTTTCGCGGCGGGATCCTCCGTCGCTCTTTCCGCATGCCAGTCGGATCCGGACATCGACATCACGAAGCTTTCGGCAGAAACCGAATCGTCCGATACGCTCTACAATCAGGGCCTTGCCAACCTCAATGCCGGCAAGGTGACGGAGGCGGGCCGCAAGTTCGAGGCCGTCGACCGCCAGCATCCATTCTCCGAGCAGGCGCGCAAGGCGCTCGTCATGTCGGCCTTCACGAATTATCGCCAGGGCCGCAACGAAGAGGCGATCGCCGCCGGCAAGCGTTACCTCAATCTCTATCCGGGCTCGTCCGATGCGGCCTATGCGCAATATATCGTCGGCCTGGCCTACTGGAAGCAGATCCCGAGCGTGACGCAGGACCAGCGCGCCTCCGCGCAGACGCTGGAAGCCATGCAGGCGGTCGTCGAAAACTACCCCGATTCGGAATATGTCGAGGACGCGCAGACCAAGATCCGTTTCGCCCGCGATCAGCTCGCCGGCAAGGAAATGCAGGTCGGCCGCTACTATCTCGAACGCAAGGAATTCATCGCGGCTGCCAGCCGTTTCCGCGTGGTCGTCGAAAAGTACCCGATGACCAACCAGATCGAGGAAGCGCTCGCCCGTCTCGTCGAGACCTATTATGCAATGGGCGTCGAGACCGAGGCGCAGACCGCCGCCGCCGTGCTCGGCCATAACTATCCCGATAGCCAGTGGTATGCCGACAGCTACAAGCTGCTTCAGTCCAAGGGTCTGGAGCCGCGTGAAAACAGTGGGTCCTGGATTTCGCGTGCAGGCAAGAATCTGCTCGGCGTCTGACGCAAAAGAGATATGACAGGGCCATGCTGGCGCAGCTATCGATCCGCGATATCGTCCTGATCGAACGGCTCGACCTTGCGTTCGAGCCCGGTCTTTCCGTGCTGACGGGTGAGACGGGCGCGGGTAAGTCCATCCTCCTCGACAGCCTTTCGCTGGCGCTCGGCGGGCGCGGCGATGGTTCGCTGGTGCGCCACGGCACGGAGCGCGGCCAGGTGACGGCCGTGTTCGACGTGCCGAACGTCCATGCCGCCCGCGCGCTTTTGCGCGACAACGGCATCGACGACGACGGCGACCTGATCTTCCGCCGCCAGCAATCCGCCGATGGCCGCACCAAGGCCTATGTCAACGACCAGCCGGTCTCCGTGCAGCTGATGCGCCAGGCGGGCCAGCTTCTCGTCGAAATCCACGGCCAGCACGACGACCGCGCGCTCGTCGATACGGATGCGCACCGCCTGCTGCTCGACGCCTTCGGCGGTCTCGGCGAGGCGGCGACCGAGGTCGGCACACTCTACCACCGCTGGAAAGAGGCCGAGCGCACGCTGCGGCGCCACCGCGACAAGGTCGAGGCCGCCGCCCGCGAGGCCGATTACCTGCGCTCCTCCGTCGACGAGCTGGAAGCGCTCTCGCCGCAGGACGGCGAGGAGGATGCGCTGGCGGAGGTCCGCGCCCGCATGATGAAGGCCGAGCGCATTGCCGGCGACATCAACGAGGCGAGCGAATTCCTGAACGGCCATGCCTCTCCCGTGCCGCTGATCGCCGCCCTCGTGCGCCGGCTGGAGCGCAAGAGCCACGAGGCGCCGGGCCTGCTGGAGGAAACCGTCGAACTGCTCGACCAGGCGCTGGGCCAGCTTTCCGACGCGCAGATGGCCGTCGAGGCGGCGCTGCGCAAGACGGAATACGACCCGAAGGAACTGGAGCGCACGGAAGAACGCCTCTTCGCACTGCGCGCCGCCGCGCGAAAATATTCCGTGCCCGTCACCGGCCTGCCGGCGCTTGCGGCGAAGATGATCGCCGATCTTGCCGATCTCGATGCCGGCGAGGAGAAGCTGGTGCAGCTCCAGGCACGGCTCACCGAGATGCGCGCCGCCTTCGAGCTTGCCGCCCGGTCCTTGTCTGAAAAACGCCACCACACGGCCGAAGCGCTCGCCGCCGCCGTCATGGCGGAACTACCGGCGCTGAAATTGGAGCGCGCGCGCTTCACCGTGCAGATCGCCACCGATCCGGAGGGCGGCGCGGAGGAGGGGATCGACACGGTCGAGTTCCACGTCCAGACCAACCCCGGCACGCGCCCCGGCCCCATCATGAAGGTCGCGTCGGGCGGCGAGTTGTCGCGTTTCCTGTTGGCGCTGAAGGTGGCGCTTGCCGACCGAGGCTCGGCCCCGACGCTCGTCTTCGACGAAATCGACACCGGTGTCGGCGGCGCCGTCGCCGATGCGATCGGCCAGCGCCTGAAGCGTCTCTCCGCGACGGTGCAGGTGCTCTCCGTCACCCACGCCCCGCAGGTCGCCGCGCGCGCGGCGACGCATCTGCTCATCTCCAAAGGCCCCGTCGAAGGCAGCGAGACCGTCGCCACCCGCGTCGCCCGCATGGACGACAGCGCCCGCACGGAAGAAATCGCCCGCATGCTCGCCGGCGCCTCAGTGACCGACGAGGCGAGGGCGGCGGCGGCGCGGCTGTTGTCGGGCGGCGTCTGAGCATCGCTCCCATCTTTCCTTTCGCCAAGTTTGCTCTAAAACGACTCCAAATCCGGAGCATGCCATGGCGAACGCGAAAACACCCGTCGAGACCCTGACCGAAGAAGAGGCTGCGGCCGAGCTGGCCTTTCTGGCGGCGGAGATCGCGCGCAATGACGAGCTCTATCACGGGCAGGATGCGCCCGAGATTTCGGATGCCGACTACGACGCGCTGAAGCGGCGCAACGAGGAGATCGAGGCGCGGTTTCCCGCACTGGTGCGCGATGACAGCCCGTCGCGCCGGGTGGGCTCCGCGCCGTTGCCGACCTTCGCGCCGATCACCCATTCCCGCCCGATGCTGTCGCTCGACAACACATTTTCCGACGAGGACGTGCGCGATTTCGTCAATTCGGTCTACCGCTTCCTCGGCCGCCTGCCGGACGAATCGATCGCCTTTACCGCCGAGCCAAAGATCGACGGGCTTTCCATGTCGATCCGCTACGAGAACGGCCGGCTGGTGAGCGCCGCGACGCGCGGCGACGGCACGACGGGCGAAAACGTCACGGCCAATGTGCTGACCATCGGTGAGATCCCCAACCGCCTGCCGGCCGGGGCGCCTGACGTCGTGGAGGTGCGCGGCGAAGTCTACATGGCGAAGAGCGACTTCCTGGCGCTGAACGAGAAGATGGCGGCGGACGGCAAGCAGACCTACGTCAACCCGCGCAACACCGCCGCAGGCTCGCTGCGCCAGCTCGATGCCACGGTGACGGCGAGCCGCAAGCTGCGCTTCTTCGCCTATGCCTGGGGCGAGATGTCCGCCATGCCGGCCGATACGCAATATGGCATGATCGAGGTGCTGAAATCCTGGGGTTTCCCCGTCAATCCGATGACGAAGCGGCTTTCCCGCGTCGATGACATCATCGCGCATTACCGCGAGATCGGGCTTGCCCGCCCGGACCTCGACTATGACATTGACGGCGTCGTCTACAAGGTGGACGAGCTGGCGCTACAGGAGCGCCTCGGTTTCCGCTCGCGCTCGCCGCGCTGGGCGACTGCGCATAAATTCCCGGCCGAGCAGGCCTTCACCACCGTGGAGAAGATCGACATCCAGGTGGGCCGCACCGGCGCGCTGACGCCCGTCGCGCGGCTGACGCCCGTCACGGTCGGTGGCGTGGTCGTCACCAATGCGACGCTGCACAATGCCGACTATATCGAGGGCATCGGCAATAGCGGCGAGCGCATCCGCGCCGAGGAGCACGACATCCGCATCGGCGACACCGTCATCGTGCAGCGTGCTGGCGACGTGATCCCGCAGGTGCTGGACGTGGTGATGGAAAAGCGGCCGGCGGATGCCGTCGCCTATGAATTTCCGAAAACCTGCCCGGTCTGCGGCAGCCATGCGGTGCGCGAGCGCAACGAAAAGACCGGCCGGCTCGATTCGGTCACGCGCTGCACCGGCGGTTTCGTCTGCCGCGCGCAGGCCGTGGAGCATCTCAAACATTTCGTTTCACGCAACGCCTTCGACATCGAGGGGCTGGGTTCGAAACAGATCGACTTCTTCTTCGAGGCGGAAGACCCGTCGCTGACGATCCGCACCGCGCCCGATATTTTCACGCTGGAAAAGCGGCAGGCGGATTCGCTGACCAAGCTCGAAAACATCGACGGCTTCGGCAAGGTGAGCGTGCGCAAACTCTACGACGCCATCGATGCGCGCCGATCGATTTCCCTCAACCGCTTCATCTATGCGCTCGGCATCCGCCATGTCGGCGAGACGAATGCCAAGCTTCTGGCCCGCGCCTATGGCACCTATGCGGCCTTCGCGGAGGCGATGACGGCGTCCGTGTCGCTTTCGGGCGAGGCCTGGAGCGAGCTCAACAGTATCGACGGCATCGGCGAGGTCGTCGCGCGGGCGATGGTGGAATTCTACAAGGAGCCGCGCAATCTCGACGTGATCGGCCGGCTGTTGCAGGAGGTGACGCCGACGGCCGTCGAAGCGGTCGTGGTCACCTCAAGCCCCGTCGCTGGCAAGACGGTGGTGTTTACCGGCTCGCTGGAGAAGATGACGCGCGACGAGGCGAAGGCCATGGCGGAGCGGCTGGGCGCCAAGGTGGCGGGCTCGGTGTCCAAGAAGACCGATCTCGTTGTGGCAGGACCGGGGGCGGGCTCCAAGCTCGACAAGGCGAAGGAATTCAATGTCGAGGTGATCGACGAGGACGGCTGGTTCGAGCGGATCAAATCCTAATTCTGGGGGACAGTGACGGTCGAGCCGCGCACGAGGAAGCGGCCGTCGAAGGTCATCGGCACGCCCTGGCCGGCATTGTAGTCGAGCGTGCCGCCAAGATAGGCGTGCATGTGCAGGTGCGGTTCGGTCGAGTTGCCGGAATTGCCGACGCGGCCGAGCGTTTCGCCTTCGTTGACGATCGAGCCGGCCGCGACCGCAATCGAGCCCTTGCGGAAATGCGCGAGCAGGATGCGCGCCGTGCCGCAGGCGAGGATGACGTGGTTGCCGGCCGGCTGCTCGGTGTTGGTTTCGAAGATGCGGTTGTCGTCGACGCCGTCATGGATCGAGATGGCGACGCCGGTGCACGGGCTTTTCACCTCCCGGTCGAAGATCTCGTAGTCGGAAAGCTCTTTCGGCATCAGCCCGTCGGCGCGGGCGCCAAAACCGTTGAGCGCGACGATATCGAGCGCGAAGCGCTGGCTCTGGTCGGCGTGGTGATTGTTGATCGCCGTCGCGCTGCCGCCCTGACCGATATAGTAGTGGCCGGCGGCGAAGGGGAAGGCGAGCTCCACGGCGCTATCCTGATAGCCGTAGCCCGACAGCGCGCGGGCTGTGAGCGCCAGGAAGAACACCGCCATCGCCGCGGTGAAGCCGTGCGCGCGCATCGTCGAGGGCGAGCGGTTCCAGGCGTGGCCGCGCAGGCGCTGGTAGGAGAGAGCGGCGCAGGCGGCAAAGGCGACCGGCAGCAGGACCGCCAGCGTGGTGCTCAGAAAATCCCAGCGGCCGATGACGGCGATGAAGGCGAAGTAGGATGCGCCGTAGAGCACGCGCATGATCCATCCCAGCCTGTCGGGCGGGCGCGGCAGCCATAGCCATAGAAGAAAGAAGGCCGGCAGGAAGACCTGCGTCGTCAGCAGGATGAGAAGGGGCATTGCCATGGTTCGAGCCTTGCGGGATCTGCCATGCCCTTTTCTCGCGGGCGGACACGGACGGTTGCCTCCTGCTCAATCCATCGGGGCGAAATTGGTTCCACCTTGCCGGCCGTCGTCCACAGCTTGTCGTTGATTTACGGATCGGTATATCCCGCAGGCCGGATATCGAGCGTGCGGCCGGCCGGATCGGCCTGGAACAGGATGGCGCCGGTCGCCTTGGATTCCGCCGCGACATAGTCGAAGACGACGTGGGTTTCCTCGATCACCCTGTCGCCCTCCGTCAGCCGGCCGATGACGGTGACGGCCGCGGCGGTGGTGGTCGCGGTGTTGTAGATGTCGAAGGTGACGCGGTGGCCGGTTGTGGCCTTTTCCGTCGTCAGCACGGTGATGGAGAGATCCGGCGGCGTCGCCTCGCGGGTAAAGGCCTCCCAGCCGAGCCAGCCGAGCATGCCGGCGATCAGCACGGCAGAGACGAGGCCCGTCAGCCATTCGATCCAGTGCGGATCGTGGCGTTCGCGGTGGCGGCCCTTTTCGGTCTTCGTCACGGTCGCCTCACAGGATCAGCCGCGCGGCGGCGGCGCCGAGCGAAGCGGGGAAGCCGAGCACGATGACGGAGAGCATGATCTCGACGGCGGAACTGTCGCCGAGGCGCTCGAAGATCCACAGCGTGAAGACGCTGATCGACAGCGCGATGACGTAGCCCGGTAAGGTGAAGCGCACGAAGGCGTGCCACCACGGCGTTTCCGGTGAGAGTTCATGCCCGCCGGTAAAGGACACCGCATAGACGAAGCCGTGCATGAGCGCGACGGAGAGGACGGTGACGACGATGGCGTGCCAGATCGTCATCTTGTAGGCGAGCACCATCATCTCGTCGGTGGGCGCGATGTTGAGCGAAAGGAAGAGCGCGCCTGCTCCCATCATCAGGAGCTCTGCGGGGTAGCGCGTTTCCTTCGCGTCGTCGCTGTCCTCGTCGTCGTCATGGCCGAGCTGGCTGCGGCCGAGCATGGCGCCGATGCTGGCGGGCACCGATTGCAGCGCGACCTTGCCGACGAGTTCGCTTGCCGGCATGCCGCCTTTCAGCAGGCCGAGCGCCGACAGCACCACGAGGCTGGTGAGAATGCCGATGCCATAGGCGATGATCGCGTCGCGGACCGCCTCGCGCCAGGTGAAGGTCTCCTCGAAGCCGATGCGATGGGCAAGCAGCACGAGCAGGGGAATGTTGATCAGGAGAAGCAGCAGCAGGCGTTCGCGCGCCATGTAGAAGCCGAGATACCACATTTCCATGGTCATCAGCATGGGCAGCGCCAGGAACAGCGCGCCGGCGACGCCCCGGCCGAGGCCGGTCACGAAGCGGCTGAATTCACTTCTCTCGTCCCGGGCGGATGTCGCTTCCCCTGCCATTCAAAATCCCCTCGCAAAAGCGCGAGGGTAACGCGGCGCGGTCATGATAGTTCCGCGCCGCCGAAGGCCGTCAGGAGTAATCCGGCTTCTTTGCCTTGGGCTTGCGCGGAGCGCCGTCCGGCTTGGCGAATTTCTCGTCGCGCTTGCCCTTGAAGGGCTTTGCGCCGGCGAAGGGTTTTGCCGGCTTCTTGCTGTCGCCGTCGCGGTCCTTCCAGTGCGGCTTGGCGGCGGCACCCGCCGGCTTGTCGCCGTCGCGCTTCTCGAAACGCGGCTTCTTGTCGAATTCGCCCTTCGGCTTCCAGTCGGGGCGGCGCTCCGGCTTGTCGTAGCGCGGGTTCTTCTCGCCGGGCATGCGCTCATAGGGCTGCGGGGTCAGGTCCGGCTGGCCGTCGAGCTTCGTCACGCGGATGCCGCGCTCCAGCATGCTGGTCGGGCCGAGATGGCCGAGGAAACCGTCAGCGGCGGCGGCGGAGAGTTCCACGAAGGTCTCCTCCGGCTGCATCTTGATCGCGCCGATCTCGTTCTTGGTGATGTTGCCGTTGCGGCAGAGCATCGGGATCAGCCAGCGCGGCTCGGCGCGCTGCTTGCGGCCGACCGAGACGGAAATCCAGACGCTGGAGCCAAAGCCGTCGCGCGGGCGCTTGGTTTCGGCCGGGATGAAGTCGTTGCCGCGCTCGCGCGGCTTGCGCTGTTCGAGCGAGACCTCGATCAGGTCTTCCGGCGCCGAACGGCCGGCCTTGAAGAAGCGGGCGACGGCGGCGGCGAGCTGCCTGGCATCGTAACGCGCGACGAGGGCGTCGATAGTTTCGATCTCGTCTTCGCCGATCTTGTCGGTCAGCGTGGGGTCGGCGAGCAGGCGCTCGTCGTCGCGGCGCAGGATGTCCTCGGCCGAGGGCGGGGTTGCCCAGTTCGCCTTGAGATTGGCGATCTGGAGCAGGCGCTCGGCCTTGCGGCGCGCGCTCAGCGGCACGATGAGGGCGCTGACGCCCTTGCGGCCGGCGCGGCCGGTGCGGCCCGAACGGTGCAGCAGGGTGTCCGGATTGGTCGGCAGGTCCGCATGGATGACGAGTTCGAGGTTCGGCAAGTCGATGCCACGGGCCGCGACGTCGGTCGCGATGCAGACGCGGGCGCGGCCGTCACGCATCGCCTGGAGCGCGTGGGTGCGTTCGTTCTGGCTGAGTTCGCCCGACAGCGCCACGACCGAGAAGCCGCGATTGTTGAAGCGGGCGGTGAGGTGGTTCACCGCGGCGCGCGTCGAGCAGAAGACGATGGCGTTCTGGGCGTCGTAGAAGCGCAGAACGTTGATGATGGCGTTCTCGCGGTCGGAGGGCGCCACGAGCAGCGCGCGGTAATCGATGTCGACATGCTGCTCGCGCTCGGCGGCGGTCGAGATGCGCATCGCATTGCGCTGGTAGTTTTTCGCAAGGGCGGCGATTTCCTTCGGCACAGTGGCCGAGAACATCAGCGTGCGGCGGTGTTCGGGTGCTGCTTCGAGGATGAATTCGAGATCTTCGCGGAAACCGAGGTCGAGCATCTCGTCGGCCTCGTCGAGCACGACGGCGCGGATGGCGCTGAGGTCGAGGTTGCCGCGGGTGATGTGGTCGCGCAGGCGGCCGGGCGTGCCGACGATGATGTGCGCGCCGCGCTCAAGCACGCGGCGTTCGGTGCGCATGTCCATGCCGCCGACGCAGGAGGCCATGACGGCGCCGGTCATCTCGTAGAGCCAGTCCAGTTCGCGGTTGACCTGCATGGCGAGTTCGCGGGTCGGTGCGATGACGAGGGCGAGCGGGCTTGCGGCGCGCTCGAAGCGTTCCGCGCCGCCGAGCAGCGTGGGCGCGAGCGCCAGGCCGAAGGCCACGGTCTTGCCGGAGCCGGTCTGCGCGGAGACCAGCGCGTCGGCGTCACTGAGCTTGGGGTCGGAGACGGCGATCTGGACGGGCGTCAGCGTGGTGTAGCCGCGTTTTTCCAACGCCTTTGCCATCGCCGGAGCGAGGCCTTCAAAACTTGTCATCTAGGGTCTTTCGGAATTCGGGTTCCGCGACGGACTGGCGTCGCACTCTCAGCCCATCCGTGACGGGCGTGTGGTGCGCTCTCTACCGGCGATTGGCCGAAATGTACAGTGCGCAAAACGCAACGCTGCCCAGCGGGCCGGCCGATCGCCGGCAAAGGTGTTTGCCGATTGTCTTTTTGCGCTGCACAAGATAGAAAACGGCGCCCCCTCAAGATGGTCCGGAAGAGACCGCGCGGGCGGTATCGCCTGCGGGAGAGGGCGAGAGCAAGGAGGAGCCGCCGATGCAGACGTTCACCACCATCGCGGATATGCGCGCGGCCCTTGCGCCGCACCGGCTCGACGGCCGCACCATCGGCCTCGTGCCCACCATGGGCTATCTTCATGTCGGCCATATGGAGCTCGCCCGCCGGGCGCGCGCCGAAAACGATATCGTCGTCGCCACCATTTTCGTCAATCCGCTGCAGTTCGGCGCCAACGAGGACCTGGCGCGCTATCCGCGCGATCTCGCCCGCGACCAGGCGATGCTGGAAGCCGAAGGCGTGCACTATCTCTTCGCGCCCGGCGTGGCGGACATGTATCCGCGGCCGATGGAGACGGTGGTCGACGTGCCGAAGCTCGGCGCCGAGCTGGAAGGCTCCGTGCGCCCCGGCCATTTCGCGGGCGTCGCGACGGTCGTGACGAAACTCTTCAACATTGCAGGCCCTGACCGCGCCTATTTCGGCGAGAAGGATTTCCAGCAGCTCACCATCATCCGCCGCATGGCGGAGGACCTCGCCCAGCCCGTCGAGGTGATCGGCGTGCCGACGGTGCGCGAGGCCGACGGGCTCGCCTGTTCGTCGCGCAATGTCTATCTTTCGGTGGAGGAACGCGCCGCTGCCGCCATCGTGCCGCGCGCGCTCGACGAGGCCGAACGGCTGATCGCCGCCGGCGAAACGGATGCGGCGAAGGTGGAGGAGGCTGTCATCGCCTTCCTGCGCGCCGAGCCCTTGGCCAGGCCCGAAGTGGTCGCGCTGCGTGACCCGGAAACGCTGGCCGATATAGATGGAATCGGTGAAAAGCCGGTTCTTTTGTTGCTTTTCGTGCGCTTCCGGAGCACGAAACTCCTCGACAACCGGGTTATCGACCCGAAAAACGTGAAAATTGCAAAGGTAGCGTGACATGAGCGTACACACTGCGAAACGCCGTCTGGCGCCCGCCGACATCCGCGCCCTCAAGGGTGACCGGCCCATCGTCAGCCTCACCGCCTATACGACGCCGATCGCCAAGCTCATGGATCCGCATGTCGATTTCATGCTGGTCGGCGACAGCCTCGGCATGGTGCTGTACGGGCTGGATTCGACCGTCGGCGTGACGATCGAGATGATGATCGCCCATGGCCAGGCCGTCATGCGCGGCTCGTCCAACGCCTGTGTCGTCGTCGACCTGCCGTTTGGCTCCTACCAGCAGTCGAAGGAACAGGCCTTCGCCACGGCCGCCCGCGTGCTGAAGGAAACCGGCTGTTCGGCGATCAAGCTGGAAGGCGGCGCGGAAATGGCGGAGACGGTGGATTTCCTCACCCAGCGCGGCATTCCGGTGCTCGGCCATGTCGGCCTGATGCCGCAGCTCATCAACACGACCGGCGGCTACCGCTCGCTTGGCCGCAATGACAAGGAAGTCGAAAAGATCCGCCGGGATGCCGCGGCCATCGACGATGCCGGCGCCTTCGCCATCGTTATCGAGGGCACCGTGGAGCCACTGGCGCGCGAAATCACCGGCAAGGTCAAGGCGCCGACCATCGGCATCGGCGCGTCGCCGGAATGCGACGGGCAGGTGCTGGTGGTCGACGACGTGCTCGGCATCTTCACCGATTTCAAGCCGCGCTTCGTCAAGCATTTCGCCAACCTGGCCCCGCTCATGAGCGAAGCCTTCGCGACCTATGCTGAAGAGGTGAAGGCGCGCAGTTTCCCCGGTCCCGAGCACACGTTCCAGCTCAAGAAGAGCTGATCGTCGTTCAGCGCCAGTCGTTCGACGGCGTTGAATGATCAACGGCGCTGAACGGTCCATCAGCCATATTGGTTTGCGGGTGGACCGTTGCTGCTCTATGGCTTCGCCATTGCAACATAGAGCAGACCCATGACCCCCGCCACGAAAGAAGAAATCCGCGACGCCTTCCGGCGTGGCAGTGCCGTCGCAATCGCCGCCGCCCCGTTTGCCGTGCTGTTCGGCGCCGTCGCCGTCGATAACGGTCTGACGATCGCGGAAGCGGCGCTGATGAGCGCCACGCTTTATGCCGGGGCGAGCCAGCTCGTCGGCGTTGAGCTCTTCAACCATCATGTGGCGCCGTGGCTGGTGGTGCTGTCGATCTTCGCCGTCAACTTCCGCCATGTGCTCTATTCGGCGGCGATCGCCGCGCATATCCGGCACCTGACCTTCTGGCAGAAGGCGACCTCGCTGTTCCTTCTCACCGACCCGCAATTCGCCGAAACCGAGCGGCGGGCCGATTCCGGCATCCGCGTCAGCTATGTCTGGTCCATGGTGCTCGGCCTCAGCGTCTATGTGCCCTGGCTGTGCCTCACCATTATCGGCGGCTTTCTCGGCAACCTGATCGGCGATCCCAAGGCGATCGGCATCGACGTGCTGCTGCCGATCTATTTCATGGGTCTCGTTCTGGGCTTCCGCAGCCGGGCGAACTGGCTGCCGGTGGTGCTCGCCTCGGGTGCGGGCTCGATCCTGGCGCTGCATTTCGTCGGCTCGCCCTGGCATGTCAGCCTCGGGGCGCTTGCCGGCATCCTCGTTGCGGCCGTGCTGCCGCTCGACGGCAAGGAGGCCGCGACGCTCGGCGACCCCGTGGAAGGGGAGGCATGAGCATGGAAACGTTCTTTCACACGCAGACGCTGCTTATCATCGCCGCCGGCGCCATCGCGACCTATCTCACGCGCATCGGCGGCTATGTCTTCATCACGCGCATGAAGCGCATTCCGCCGCGCGTCGAGGCGGCGCTGAATGCCGTTCCGGCGGCTGTGCTCACCACGCTGGTGGCGCCGGCTGCCGTTACGGGTGGACTCGACGTGAGCCTCACCCTGCTCGTCGCGCTGGTGGTGGGCCTGCGCCTCTCCGTCCTGCCGATGCTGGCAATCGGCTGGATCGTCGTGATGACTCTGCGTCACGTCATCGGCTGATCACCGCCGTTGCCTGTTCGAGCCAGCGTTTCGTTGCGTCATCCGACAGCAGCGGCAGGAGTTTTTCGCGCGTTTCGACGTGATAGGCGTTGAGCCAGGCGAGTTCCTCGTCTGTAAGCAGCGATGCGACCACGAGGCGGCGGTCGATCGGGCAGAAGGTCAGCGTCTCGAAGCCCAACATGTCGAGATCGCCGCCCTCGACGGGGGCTGCCGGCAGGATGTGGATCAGGTTCTCGATGCGGATGCCGAAGGCGCCGGGGCGGTAGTAGCCGGGCTCGTTCGACAGGATCATGCCGGCAAGAAGCTCCTGCGTCGACAGCCGCGCGATGCGCTGCGGGCCTTCATGCACCGAGAGGTAGGAGCCGACGCCGTGGCCGGTGCCGTGGGCGAAATCGGCGCCCGCCTTCCACAGCGCGATGCGGGCGAGGGGATCGAGGTCGCAGCCGCGCGAGCCCTTCGGGAAGCGCGCCGTGCTGATCGCGATCATGCCCTTCAGCACCAGCGTGAAGAAGCGCTTCTGTTCCTCCGGCACCGCGCCGATCGCCACCGTGCGCGTGATGTCCGTGGTGCCGTTGATATATTGCGCGCCGGAATCGATGAGGAACAGGGTGCCTGGCTCAAGGGTCGAGTCTGTTTCGGTCGTCACGCGGTAGTGCATGATGGCGGCATGCGCGCCGGCGCCGGCGATCGTGTCGAAGGACACGTCCTTCAGCGGGTTCTGCTGGCGCTCGCCGACATTGCGGCGCACCTCTTCCAGCTTCCTGGTCACGGCGATTTCGGTCTGCGAACCCGGCGTCGTGCTGTCCAGCCATGCCAGGAACTCGACCATGGCGGCGCCGTCCTGCAGATGCGCACGCGCCGAGCCTTGCAGCTCGACGGCATTCTTGCAGGCGCGGGGCAGGCGGGCGGGATCGACCGCCTCGACCAGCGTGCCGCCCTTGGCGCGCACGATCTCGGCGAGAGCGAAAGGCGCCTGGTCGGGATCGATGAGGATGCGTTTTCCCTCTGCCGCGAGCGCCGTGATGCGCTCGTCGAACTGCGAGGGCGCGACGAGGTCGGCGAGCTGGGTGAGATAGGCCTCCTGCTCGATGCCGGTCTTGCGCTTGTCGAGGAAGAGCTGCGGTCGGCCGTCGGCCGGGATGATGGCGCGGGCGAGCGGATG
The DNA here is from genome assembly GCF_058793575.1 of Shinella sp. GW835-FHT14H05. NCBI lineage: Bacteria > Pseudomonadati > Pseudomonadota > Alphaproteobacteria > Hyphomicrobiales > Rhizobiaceae > Shinella > Shinella sp. GW835-FHT14H05. Next base: position 1,075,992 of record NZ_JBXAFY010000001.1, read on the forward strand.
CGGCGTGTGCGGTACGTCGCTGCCGCGGATGTTGAAGATCCAGGCGATGGAGGAGGGGTCGGTGACGGCCAGCGCATCGGCGCCGGCCTTGGCGGTGGCTTCCGCCATCTTTACGAGTTTATCGCGGGCGAGTTCGCCGGCCTGGTCGATGGCCTGGATGGTCACGCGGCCGAGCGGTTCGGCTGGGCGGCCGGTCCAGGCCTTGTCGAGCGGATTGTGCGGCAGGAAGACGAGCGCTCCGCCGAGGCCGGCGAGGGCCTTTTCCAGCCGGCGCACGTCCGCACCTGTGTGCAGCCAGGGATCGATGCCGAGCCGAAAACCCTTCGGCGCGTGGTTTTGCAGCCAGAGATGCGGCGGCTCGCCGACGAGGTCGCCGCCGGTGAAGACGCTGCCGTCCACCTGTTCGGCAAGCTGGGTGACGTAGCGGCCGTCGACGAAGACGATGGCCTGGCCGCGCATGACGAGGGCGACGCCGGCGGAGCCGGTAAAACCCGTCAGCCAGGACAGACGCTCGGCGGAGGCCGGCACATATTCGCCCTGGTATTCGTCGGCGCGGGGCACGAGGAAACCGTCGATGCCGAGCGCGTCGAAGGAGGCGCGCAGCGCATCCGCGCGTTCGCGGCCGAACTGGGGCGTGGAGGTGACGTCGAAACTCTGGAACATGGGGGACTTCCGGTAAGGCGATGAATCGTGCCGGCAATCTAGCCGATCGTTCCCCCGCGTCAAAGGCGGGAAAGGTATCGTTCCAGCACGGAGCGGGTGAGGCGCTGGTTGTTGCGATACCAGTCGTCATCGGTGAAGAAGGCGGGTTCGCCCGCATCCCAGCCGCTCATCGAAAAATCCGACTGGCGGGCGAAGAAGGCGACGAACTCCGCTTCGGTGGCCCATTCGGCGATCGGCGCGCCGAAGTAGACGCCGCCATCCTGCACATCTGCCAGCATCACGCCGGCCTCGGTGCGGATGAGGCCCTGGCCGCAAAAATCGCGGTGAAAATCGTAGATCACGCCGTAGTTCGGCTGCTCCGCCATCAGCTTGCGCCAGATGCGCTCGGCGAGCGGCGCGCCGAGCGGTTTTTTGTCCAGCGCATCGCGCAAAGACTCCGAAACGCGGCGGCGGTCTTCCTCCGAACGCGTCGTGCTTTCGATGGCCTGCGGGTTGCGGCGGGCCTGGATGGTGGCGCGGATCGCGACCCAGAGCACGAAGACGATGATGGCGAGTGCGATGAGCGGGATGATGGTCGCAGCCATGGTCAGAAGCGTCCGCCAATGGTTTGAAGAGGTCTTGGATTGGACTTATGCATCTTGCGCATGGCACCTATTCCGCAAAGGCTCTGTCGCGATTTTCTGAATCGATTATAAGCAGCGCCAACGAAGCGAACTTAAAACGCGCTTCAAGCGAAACGAAGTGAAAGTTCCTCCAGTCCTTCGGTTCGCAAAAAGCTAGGTGTTCCGATCAGGCGTCTTGCCGGTCACTCCTCCTCCCTCCTCCGGGAAGGCGCTCGGAACACATAGGCCCGCTTGAGCGCTCCTCCTCCTCAAGCTCGCGGGCATGGCCGGTTCGCCGGTCCATAGGCGGTGCCTCTGGCACCGCCTTTTTCTTTTCCCGCTTCAGCGACGATCGAGATGGATCGTCACCCAGCCTTCGCGCCAGATGGTGCGCACATGGCGCAGGCCCGCGCCATTATAGGCCGCAAGCACCTTCCAGCGCTGCGACGCGAGAATGCCAGACAGAATGACGTCGCCGCCCGGCGCGAGCTGGGCCGCAAGCTGCGGCGCCATGCGCATCAGCGGGCGGGCGAGGATGTTGGCGATGATCAGGTCGAAGGGGCCGTGGCGGCCGAAGGCGGTGGAGTGGAAGCCCGGCGCGGTTTCCAGCGCGATGCCGGCGGCGATGCCGTTGAGGCGGACGTTTTCGCGCGCGACGCGGGTGGCGATTGGGTCGATGTCGGTGGCGAGCACCTGGACGGGACCGAGCTTGCGCGCGGCGATCGCCAGCACGCCGCTGCCTGTCCCTAGGTCAAGCACGCGCCTGACTCTGCGCGAACGCATCACGTCGGAGATGACTTCCAGGCAGCCCGCCGTCGTGCCATGATGGCCGGTGCCGAAGGCCTGGCCGGCGTCGATCTCGATGGCGATCTCGCCGGCGCGCACCTTGCCGCGGTCATGCGAGCCGTGCACCACGAAGCGCGCGGCGCGCACGGGCTTCAGCCCTTCCAGCGACTTGGCGATCCAGTCGATGTCCGGCAGTTCCTCGCGCTGGATTTCGGCATCGGGAAAATCGGCGGCCAGCAATGCTGCAAAGCGCGCGTGGATGTCCGCCTCGTCCGGGCGGAACATGTAGATGGACGCTTCCCAGATGTCCCGCTTCTCGTCGATCTCCATCGTCGCGATGGCGTAGCCTTCTTCCTCGAAGGCGTCGGTCATCAGCGACAGTGCGGCATCGGCCAGCTTCTCGGTCGTGGTGATGTAGAGGCGGATTTCGCTCACGGCTGGGGTCCCTGTTGTCAGGGCTCCGCCTAGCATGTCCGAAAGCCGAGGGCAAAGGCGGATCGCCCGCCGCGCCGCTTATCCCTTGATGAGGTTGGCGAGCTTCTGTTCGGCGACGTCGGCATTTTCGCCGTAGGCGATGGTGCCGGTGAAGCGGCCGGTCGCGTCGAGCAGGAAGACGGACGCGGTATGGTCCATCGTGTAGTCGCCGTCGGGCTTCTTCTCGTCGAGCGGCACCTTGCGATAGTAGACGCGGAAGCCCTTGACCATTTCCAGAACCTTTTCCGGCGGGCCGGAAATGCCGGTGATGCGCTTGGAGACGTTGCCGACATATTGGCCGATCAGTTCCGGCGTATCGCGCTCCGGGTCGACGGTGACGAAATAGGCCTGCATCTTCGAGCCGTCCGGGTCGACCTTGCTCAGCCAGCCGTCCAGCTCGAACAGCGTGGTCGGGCAGACCTCCGGGCAATGGGTGAAACCGAAGAACAGGGCGGTCGGCTTGCCGGTGAAGGCCTTTTCGCTGATCGGGTTGCCATCCTGCGCGACGAGCGTGAAGGGCACGCCGAACGGGCCGCCCGTCACCTCGTTCTTCGCGCCGGTCATTTCCAGCGTCAGCCAGCCGAGCAGCGCGGCGACAAGGGCGACGGCGATCCAGAGTACGAGGCGCAGGGTCTTCATGGCAGTCCTTCGATAGGGCTATGTCGGCAGGTGTTTGCCGGCGTCATAGTCCTTCGCCGGGGCTGGAGCAAAGGCGCCAATTGCCGCAACGGGAAATGCTCGCGGGATTGTGATCAGAAGCACCAGGACATGCCGGATTCCGCAAGGCTCAGGAAGATCGCCGAGCCATGCTCCAGCCAGCCGGCAAAGGCGGCAGTGGCGGCCATGACGCCAAGGCCGAGCGCGACGAGCGCAGCGGGCAGGGCGATATATCGGCTGGTGGTCTTTTCCATGCGCGCGAGTATAGCGTGAAACGGCAGGTTTTGGAACCGCTCCCCCTCACGCAACGTGTGGTAATCCGGCTGATCGGAATCTATCAATTTTTACTAAAATACAGGTTCCCGCACTCAATCCTTAGCCATTGTTTAATCTCTCTTTGTCACGGTCCGGATACGCATAAGGGCCGGAATCGGTCCATCGGGCATGATGTCCATCGACCGGGGGAGACGGCGAGGAAGCGTATTTCACCCAGGATCCAGAAGGGATGCCACGGCGAGGGCCGGGCTCGATCGGGCGAACCGCATCATGTCTCACGAAAATTCAGCGAAGAGCCGGACCCTTTCCGTCAGTTCTCGCCTTGCGACGCTCGGCGCCGCCGCGTTCCTCGGCTTCGGCGCGATGCTTGCCGCCGGCTGGTACGGCGGCACGACCATCCGCGCGGCCTCCGAGGCCGCCGTCTCCATCCAGAATCACGTTGATGTTGTGGAGGCCATGCGGCTTGCCAATGTCGATCTGGTGCTCGTCGCGATGGACAGCATCATCGATCGCGACGAGAAGGCCATCCAGCCGGCGCGGCTGGAAACCATCGCCGCATCGCTGAAGACGCTGAAAGATGGTGTGGAGGGGGCTAACGCCTTGGCCGTAGAGCTCGGCAAGCCGGCCGCTCTCGATTCGTTTACGGGCGATCTGCAGCAGATCGAAACCGCGATAGCCGTTGACCTCAAGAAGATGATAGAGCAGGGCGCGCCGATTGAGTCCTTCTCGGCGATCGACGACGCCATCGACAGCGGCGGCGAGCGCATGACGACAACGCTCGGCGCGCTCGCAGAAGAAGGCTCGGCGCTGCTCGAGGCGCGCGTCAACGATGCGCAGCATGCCTCGTCGACATCCATCCAGTACCAGATCGCCATCGGCTTTTTGGGCATGATCACGCTGCTCGGCATGATCGTCTATCACGGCAACATGCTGCGCCGGGGCATCTTCGCCGTGCGCGACAGCATGCAGCGCATTCTGTCCGGCGACCTCAACACCGCCGTTGCCGCCACCGAACGGGGCGACGAGATCGGCGAGATGGCGCGCTCCGCAGAGGCCTTCCGCCACGCCGCCGTCGAAAAGCGCGCGCTGGAACAGGCGAACGAAGAGACCCGCGCGAAAATCGAGACCGAGCGGCATGGCCGCGAGGCCGTCGCCCGGGACGACGAACAGCAGGTGAAGGTGGCCGTCGAGGCGCTCGGCCGCGGCCTCAACCGGCTGTCGGACGGCGACCTGACGGTCGTTTTGCTCGATCCGTTCCGCGCCGATCTCGAGCAGTTGCGCACCGACTTCAACAACACCGTCGAGCGCCTGCGCAATGTCATGGCCGAGGTGAAGGACAATACCGGCTCCATCCAGTCGAACAGCGGGCAGATGCGCGCTGCCGCCGACGACCTCGCACGCCGGACCGAGCAGCAGGCGGCCTCGCTGGAGGAAACCTCCGCCGCACTCGAAGAGATCATGACCACGGTGCGCACGGCGACGGCGCGCGCTGAAGAAGCCGGCCAGATGGTCGACTCGACTAAGGCGAGCGCGGTGGAATCCGAGCGCATCGTCAGCGACGCCATGGCGGCCATGCAACGCATCGAAGGCGCATCCAGCGAGATCGGCAAGATCATCAACGTCATCGACGAGATCGCCTTCCAGACCAACCTCTTGGCGCTGAACGCCGGTGTCGAAGCCGCCCGTGCGGGCGAGGCCGGCAAGGGCTTTGCGGTCGTGGCGCAGGAGGTGCGTGAACTCGCCCAGCGCGCGGCCGGTGCCGCCAAGGACATCAAGAGCCTCGTCACGCGCTCCTCGGAAGAGGTGAAGACCGGCTCCCGCCTGGTGCAGGCGACCGGCGAATCGCTCGGCCGCATCGGCGGCGACGTTCTGCGCATCCACGAGCACATGAGCTCCATCGTCACCGCCGCCCGCGAACAGACGAGCGGTCTCCAGGAAATCAACGTCGCCGTCACCCAGATGGACCAGGTGACGCAGCAGAACGCCGCCATGGTCGAGGAGACCAATGCGGCAAGCCATACGCTGGCCCAGGACGCGGAAAACCTCTCGCGCCTCGTCGGCCAGTTCCAGATCCGCGAGGGCGCACGCGCCTCCGTCGGTAGCCCGAGGGCGGTCTCCACCGCCTCCCGTCCCGCCCCGTCCCCGGCAAGAAACCTTGTCTCCAAGGTTGCCGGAGCATTCAGCAGCAGTGCAGCGTCCAGAGGCAATGCCCAGGCCGCCGCCGAGAACTGGGAAGAGTTCTGATAATGTCCAACGCCATCAAACAGTCCGGCGCCTTTCTCGAAATCGTCTCCTTTCACTTAGGGGAACAGGAATTCTGCATCGACATCATGGCCATCCGCGAAATCCGCGGCTGGGCACCGGTGACGCCGATGCCGCATACGCCGCCCTACGTGCTCGGCCTCATCAACCTGCGCGGTGCCGTTATTCCGGTCATCGACATGGCCTGCCGCCTCGGCATGAAGATGACGGAGCCGTCCGAGCGTTCCGCCATCATCGTCACCGACATCGCCGGCAAGCTGGTCGGCCTGCTGGTCGAGCAGGTCTCCGACATGATGACCATCAAGAGCGAAGACCTCCAGCCGGCGCCGGAAATCATTCCGGAAGCCCAGCGCGCCTTCTGCCGCGGCATCGTGGCGTTGGAAAAGTCGATGGTCTGCTTCCTCAACCTCGACACCGTCATCGCCGACGAACTCGCCCAGGCCGCCTGATCGGGCCTAGGGAAGCATCTCGGGCCTTGTGCACCCGACCGTTTTTCGGTCGGGTGCTTTTGCATGTCGGCAAGTAGTTCCATCAGAATTTTCAAATATCTCCAGTTTTGAGTGCACAATCTTGTGATGATTTATTAGGAACCAAGCGAAGGTGTTTCCGTTTCCTTCATGCCTCTACAGAGAAACAATGGAGAATTCCCATGAAGAAGACAGTCACCATCGCTCTTGCTTCGCTTCTCGCCATCGCTCCGGCCGCCGGCATCGCCTATGCGCAGGATGCGACGGCACCCATGACATCCGACGGCATGTCGACGGGTTCCATCGCTGCCGATAGCGTTGACGTCGTGAAGATTTCCTCGCTTGAGGCCGATGACAGCCAGCGCGGCGAGGCCGAGCGCCTGACACTGAAGGCAAACGATCCGGCCACCATGGAAAAGGTTCAGAGCGAGTTGCAGGGCGTGCCGGGCCTGGCTGACGCGCTGGCTTCCAAGAACGTCCAGCTGCAGAACGTCGTGGAAATCCAGACCTCTGCTACGGGCGGCAAGGTCGTCTACGTCAAGTAAATGGCTAGTCCGCAAAAAATGCCCCGGGCCTTTCAGGTGCCGGGGCGTTTTTTATGGTTTGCCGTTTTCCCAGGTGACCGTCTCGCCGTAGAGCGGCACGGTGGAGATCGACATCTTTGCCGATCCCTCGGTCAGCTCGCGCGAATGGGCGAGGTAGATCAGCGTGTCGTTCTTCTTGTCGTAGATGCGAGTGACGATCAGCGCCTTCCAGATCAGCGACAGGCCGGACTTGAAGACTTCCTCGCCCTCGCGGTCGAGCCCGATGTCGCCGATGGTGATCGGGCCGGTCTGCTGGCAGGATATCGCGTTGTTCGAGGGATCCTCGAACCAGTTGCCCTTTTTCAGGCGGTCGATGACGGAACGGTCGAAATAGGTGACGTGGCAGGTGACGCCGGAGACCTCTGGATCGGTCACCGCATCGACATAGATATCATTGCCGATCCAGTCCACGCCGACCTTGCCGACGGTCTCTGCGGTCGCAGGCACCACGGCGAGCGCCATAAGGCCGGCGGCGATGACCGTGCGGGGGCGGAAAGAGGCAAAAGTCTTGAGCGGCATCATTGGTCTCCTTGTTCCGCTATCACGTAAGGGACGGACCGCCGCTTGCAAGGTGGCGCGTCAGGATTTCGCGGCGGCGATGGTGGCGCGCACGGCGTCCCTGTCGGTCAGCGTCAGTTCGTATTCGCGGTCCTTCTCCGTGCCGCCCATGCCGACATGCGGATTGCGGAAGGTCATGCCGCTCGGCACGGTCGTCAGCGCAGCGAAGTGCAGTTCGGTCAGGCCGGTCTCGTCGCGGACCTTTTGAATGTTTTGCGCATCGAGCGCGCCGCAGCCCATGACGGTGATGCGGCCGGCAGCCTGTTCGTGGGCGCTTTTCAGGATGACGACGCCGTCGAGCGCGGTGTCGCGCTGGCCGGAGGTCAGCACACGGTTCACGCCGCAGCGGATGAGCGCTTCCAGCGCCTCGCGGGCATCCGCCGTCATGTCGAAGGCGCGGTGGCAGGTGACGGACATCGGGCGCGCGGCCTCGACCAGCGTTTTGGTGCGCGCCTCGTCGATTCGGCCGTCCGGTGTCAGGCAGCCGATGACGACGCCCGCGACACCCTCCTCGCGCAGCGCCTTGATATCCTCGACCATCGTCTCGAATTCCGTTTCCGAATAGAGGAAATCGCCGCCGCGGGGGCGAATGATGACGTGGACGGGGATTTTTGCTGCCTTTACGGCGGCGCGGATGGTGGCGAGGCTTGGCGTCAGGCCGCCTTCGACCAGGCTCGCGCAGAGCTCCACCCGGTCGGCGCCGGCGTCCTGCGCAGCGAGGAAACCGTCGATGCCTTCGACGCAGAGTTCGATGAGGGGCTTGGTCATGGCGTTCTTCCGCAGATTTCAGGTCAGGCTTCGCGCCAGACGGTTTTCAGGAGCCGCAGCCAGTTTTCCCGGCAGAGCTTCGCAAGGTCGTCCTCGCCATAGCCGGCGGCGCGTAGCGCCTCGACGAGCGCCTGGTTGCCGGCGGCGTCGCCGATCGCGGCGGGGATGGTCGCGCCGTCGAAATCCGAGCCGAGCGCCACGCAGTCGATGCCCATGCGCTCCACCATGTGGTCGATGTGGCGCACCGTGTCGGAGAGCGGCGTATCGGCATTTTCGAGGCCGTCGGGGCGCAGCATGGTGGTGGCGTAGTTGAGGCCGGCAATGCCCTTGCGCTCGCGGATCGCGTCGAGCTGGCGGTCGGTGAGGTTGCGCGAGATCGGCGTCAGCGCGTGCGCATTGGAATGGGTGGCGACGAGCGGCGCGGTGCTGGTGCGCTCGACGTCCCAGAAACCTTGTTCGGTAATGTGGGCGAGGTCGATCATGATGCCGAGGCGGTCGCAGGCCCTGACCAGCTCGAAGCCGGCCTCGGTGAGGCCGGGGCCGGTATCGGGCGAGGAGGGGAAGGCGAAGGGCACGCCGTGGCCGAACAGGTTGTGGCGACTCCAGACAGGGCCGAGCGAGCGCAGGCCCTTGGCATGGAAGGTTTCGAGGTTCGAGAGGTCTTCGGCAATCGGCTCGCAGCCCTCGATATGCAAGACGGCGGCGAAGCGGCCGCTGTCCATCGCGGCGCGGATGTCTGCCGTGGAGCGGCAGATGGCGAGGCCGCCGGCCTGCTCCAGTTTGGAGGCGATGTCCGTCATCTCAAGCGCGATCTTCAGCGCCTCGGCCTGATCGCGCGGACCGACCATGCGGACACTGTAATGGCCGTTCTGGTCCACCTCGCGGGCCGGGTAGTCTTCCTTCGGCGGGATGAACATGGCGCAGAAGCCACCGGCCAGGCCGCCCTTGCGGGCGCGGGGCGCGTCGATATGGCCCTTGTCCGTGCCCTCGACGAATTCGGCGATCGGGTCGGCTCCCTTTTGCGCGTTTTCCCAAAGGCGCAAGAGAACGTCGTTATGGCCGTCGAAGATCAATTGCATGTGCCGCTCCGAAAAAGAAACGCATCCGATCGCTTGGGTAGAACCGATTCCGCCGATGCCTGCAAGGCGACGGCGGTCGCTCTCAGGCGGCGAAGACCGGCGTGCCGGCAATCCAGGTGGAGACGACGTCGACATCGCGGCCGATGACGGCGAAGTCGGCATCGTGGCCATGGGTGAGGCGGCCCTTGCGGCCGGTCATGCCAATGGCTTCCGCCGGATAGAGCGAGGCCATGCGCAGCGCTTCCTCCAGGCCGATGCCGGCGTGGTCGCGCATGAAGCGGATGCAGGAGGCCATGTCGATATCGGCGCCGGCCAACGTGCCGTCGGCCAGCGTCAGGCGCCCGCCCTCGCGAAAGATTTCGCGACCGTTGAGGAAGAAGCTCGTCATGTCGGTGCCGATGGTCGACATGGCGTCGGTGACGAGGAAGATGCGGCCGGGGCCGCGTTTTGCCCGCAATGCGACGCCGATCGAGGCGGGATCGACGTGGAAGCCGTCGGCGATCAGACCGGCATTCAGGTGACCGAGGTCCAATGCGGCGCCGACCATGCCGGGTTCGCGGTGGCCGAGTGGGCTCATGGCATTGAAGAGGTGGGTCATCATGCTGGCGCCCGCCTCGACGGCGGCAGCCGCCGTGCGGTAGCCGCAATCCGAATGGCCGAGGCTGACGGTCACGCCGGCGGCCTTGAGCGCGGCGATCTGCGCGTTGCTGGCGTTTTCCGGCGCGAGCGTCATCAGCAGCGCTTCGAGGCCCTGGCGGGCTGCGATGGTGCGGTCGAGATCGGCCTGTTCCATCGGGCGGATCAGCTGCGGATCGTGCGCGCCCTTGCGGGCGACGGAGAGATGCGGGCCTTCGAGATGCAGGCCGAGGAAGCCGGGCACGCCGGCCTTGCGGGCCGCAAGGCCGGCGGCGATCGTCTCGGCGGTCACCGCGCGGTTGTCGGTGATCAGCGTCGGCAGCAGCGCGGTGGTGCCGAAGCGGGCATGGGCGGCGCAGATGGTGCGGATGCCTTCGAGATCCGGACGTTCGTTCAGCAGCACGCCGCCGCCGCCATTGACCTGGAGGTCGATGAAGCCGGGGACGAGCGACAGCCCGTCCATCGGCACGATGCGGGCATCGCCCGGCACCTCTTTCCGCGCGACGATGCCGGCGACCTTGCCGCCGTCGATCACAAGCGCACTGTCCTCATGCCACAGATCGCCGTCGAAAATCCGGGCGCCGGTAATGGCGGTGCGCGCAGTCATCGGGTTTCCGTCACTTTCTTGAGGTTGACCGGCTTATCGGGATCAAGGCCGCGGCCGCGCGACCAGGCTTCGACGAAGCCGTAGAAGGGCACGATGAGCGCCAGCGCATCGGTGATCGGGTGGCCGGTGGCGACGAAGGGCAGTTTGCGCGCGCTTTTCGCACCGGCGGCGGTGACGCCGGCATAGGCGCCGCGATCGGCGAGGCTGTCTGCCATGCCGGTGACGGAGGCTTCCGCCGCGTCGCGGGCGGCAAGGGCCACGACCGGGAAGGACGGGCCGACGAGGGCGACCGGACCGTGCAGCACTTCCGCGGAGGAATAGGCCTCGGCATGCATGCCGGAGGTTTCCTTGAACTTCAGCGCCGCTTCGCTGGCGATTGCCAGACCCGGACCGCGGCCGAGCACATAGAGCGACTGGGCGTCCTTGAGGTCGCCGGCAAGCTCGCTCCAGTCGAGCGCCACGGCCTTGGCGAACTGTTCCGGCAGGTTCTTGACGGCGCGGTCGAGGTCCTTGTCACCCGTCCATTCGGCGAGCACGGCAAGGCCGGCGACGATGGAGTTCACGTAGGATTTGGTGGCGGCAACGCTGATTTCCGGGCCGGCCGACAGATCGAGCGAATGCAGGCAGGCGTCGGCCAGCGGCGAGGGCAGCGTGTTGGTGAGCGCAATCGAGATCGCGCCGCCCTTCGTGGCGCCCTCGGCCATGGCGACGATGTCCGGGCTCTTGCCGGACTGGGAGATGGCGATGGCGGCGGCACCGCCGAGCTTCAGCTTGGCGCCGTAGATGGAGGCGAGCGACGGGCCGAGGGAGGCGACCGGCCGGCCGGCGGTGAGTTCGATCGCGTATTTCAGGAAGAGGGCGGCGTGGTCGGACGAGCCGCGGGCGACGGTCACGAAGAACTGCGGGTCGCGTTCGCGCAGCGCCTTGCCGGCCGCCGTGATGGCGCTGGCGGAATTGGCCAGCAGGCGGGCTGCCGCTTCCGGGATCTCGTTGATTTCTTTCCGCATGTTGGTCTGCATGGCATTACCTTTGTCTGTTTGGACGCTTACGTCTCGGAAAGCGTCAGTTCGGCGACGAAATCGTAGGCGTCGCCGCGATAGATCGACCGGGTGAATTCGACGACCCGGCCGGAACGAAGATAGGAGACCCGCTCGATGGAAAGCCCTGCCGATCCGGCGGGCACGCCGAGCATGGCGGCATCGGGGTCTTTCATGTTGTAGGCGGAAATGCGCTGCACCGCGCGCACCGGCCGGCAGCCGCGCTTTTCCAGCGCCGCATAGAGCGAGCCCTGCACCTGCAACGGATCCGGCAGGAATTCTGCCGAGATGCAGGCGCGCTCGATGGCGAGCGGCATGTCGTCGGCGACGCGCAGGCGGCCGAGGCGGGCGACGAGGGCGTCGGCGGGCAGGCCCAGCATCATCATCTCGTCGGGCGAGGGGTGGAACAGGCCGCGGTCGAGCCATTCAGCCTTGGTCATTAGCCCGCGGCGCGCCATGTCCTCGGTGAAGGAGGTGAGGCGGGAGAGCGACTGCTGCACCTTGGCGACCGGTTTGGCGACGAAGGTACCAGAGCCGTGGCGGCGCACGAGCAGGCCATCCTTGACGAGGTCGTCGACGGCCTTGCGCACCGTGACGCGGCTGACATTGGCGTGGTCGGCAAGGTCGCGTTCGGCCGGCAGGGCATCGCCGTGGTTCAGCTTGCCGGAGGTGATGGCGTCTTCCAGCGTCTGGCGCAGTTTCAGGTAGAGCGGGCCGGGCACGCCCGATTGCAGGCTTTCCGGGGTGAGGATCGCGGCGAGGGGCGTGCTCATGCGGCGGCTCCCGTGCGCTGTCTGTATCGGTTGGCGGCGAGAGCCACGGCGCCCGTCAGGGCATCCGCTTCGGCCTCCACCAGGATCGACCGGTGCCGCTCGGACAGCCATTCCGGATAGAGCGGTGCCAGCCCGCCGAGCAGGCAGAGGCGCGGTGCGCCGGCAAGCGCCATGATGGCATCGAGGGAGGCGTTCACCGATGCGGCCCCCGCCTTGACGATGGCGATCGCCTGCGGGTCGCCCTGACGCGCATGGTCGAAGACCAGAGGGGCGTAGCGGCCGAAATCACCGGGCTTGGAGAGACGGGCGAATTCGACGATGCCGCGCGGATCGTGCTTGAATTCGTCCAGCACGGCCTCCGTGACGCCCGAGCGGGGAATGACGCCGTCATGAGCGAGCAGCGCTTCCTGCAACAGGGCATGGCCGATACGCGCGCCGCCACCGAGGTCGCCGACGGTAAAGCCCCAGCCGCCGATATAGCGGACCACATTGTTCTTGCGCCCCATATAGATGGAGCCGGTGCCGAGGATCGCCACCGCGCCGTCCTCGTCGCCGATCGCGCCCTGGAGGGCGATCAGGCCGTCGGAATCGATGTCGGTGTGGCTGAAGGGTAAGCGGTCGTGCACATAACGGGTGAGATCACCAACATTGGTGCCGGCAAGGCCGAGAAAGGCGGAGGCGCCGGCGACACCGGCTTCATCGAACCCGGCGTCGCGATAGGCGGCCTTGGCGGCTTCCGTGATGGAAATGATCGCATTGTTGGGGTCGGTCAGGATATTGGCCGCGCCGCTCTTGCCGCGGCCGAGAATGACGCCATGCGGGTCTGCGACCGCGGCACGGCAACTCGTTCCTCCCCCGTCGATACCGAGAATGTAATCCGTCATGGGCACCTCCGGAGACAACGATACCAAAAAAATACCATTAACCAAGGGGTATGGTGGTATCGAAAATAAGCTTTCTTGCAAATTATTGATTTTAAATAATAAAAATATTGAAGACCAAAAAAGTGGTCTCAAAAATTAATTTCCTATGGACAATTGGTATTTTTTTGGCATTAATTTCGGCCAGAGGAGATATGGCGATGACTGCAGGCAGGACCGAGGGCAGGCATGATCAGGCAAGCGGGCTCGACGAGCGTCAGCCCGTGGATGTCCTGAAAGTGCTTGCCGATGCGCAGAAGGCCGCGGCCGCCGTGGTCGATGCCGCGCTCGTCGATATCGCCGCCGCGGCGCGCCTTGCCGCCGATGCAATTCTGGCCGGCCGCCGCCTCGTCTATGTGGGCGCCGGCAGCTCCGGCCTGATGGCCATGGCCGATGCACTCGAACTTCCCGGCACCTACGGCATTGCCCGCGATCGCATCGTCATCCTGCTGGCCGGCGGTGCCGCCAGTCTCGAAGATCTCGCCGGCGGTTATGAGGACGACCGCGAGCTTGCATTTAACGATGCCTCGGCTGCTTCGATCGGTGCGGGCGACTGCGTGATCGCGGTTTCCGCAAGCGGCAGCACGCCCTATGTGCTGGCGATCGCCGATTATGCCCGGGAGAAGGGCGCTTCCGTCGTGGCGCTTGCCAACAATCCGGGTGCGGTGCTTTTCGATGGCGCCGATGTCTCGATCCTGTTGCAGACGCCGCCGGAGGTGATTTCCGGCTCGACGCGCATGGGGGCGGGCACGGCCCAGAAGATCGCCTTCAACCTGTTTTCCACGCTGGTCGGCGTGCACCTCGGCCATGTGCACGATGGCCATATGGTCAATCTCAAGGCCGACAATATCAAACTGAAGGGGCGGGCCTGCCGCATCGTGTCCGACATTTCCGGTGTCGGGCTCGACGAGGCGGAACGCCTGCTTGCGCGTTCCGAAGGCTCGGTCAAGACGGCCGTCCTGCTCGCCGCGGGGGTAGAGGACGCCAGCGTCGCCGCGGCGGTGCTGGAGCGGTCGGGGCAAAGCCTCCGGCGCGCCCTCAAGGCTCTCGGATAACATGGTCTCAAAACGCGCTGCGGCGCATAAAAGGGGAGAATGAAATGACACGCAACGCAATCAAGGGGCTGCTCCTTGCCACGAGCATTCTCGGCACGGCCGGGCTCGCGCAGGCGCAGGACGTGACGCTCACCATCGAAAGCTGGCGCAACGACGACCTGTCGATCTGGCAGGAAAAGATCATCCCGGCTTTTGAGGCCAAGAACCCCGGCATCAAGGTCGTCTTCTCGCCGACTGCGCCGACCGAATACAACGCCGCGCTGAACGCCAAGCTCGACGCCGGTTCCGCAGGCGACCTCATCACCTGCCGTCCGTTCGACGCCTCGCTGGAACTCTTCAACAAGGGTCACCTTGCCAGCCTGAACGACCTGCCGGGCATGGAGAACTTCTCCGACGTCGCCAAGTCCGCCTGGACGACGGACGATGGCGCGACGTCGTTCTGCGTGCCGATGGCCTCGGTCATCCACGGCTTCATCTACAACAAGGATGCCTTCGACCAGCTCGGCATCGCGGTTCCGGCAACGGAAGCCGAATTCTTCGCCGCCCTCGACAAGATCAAGGCCGACGGCAACTTCATTCCGCTCGCCATGGGCACGAAGGACCTCTGGGAAGCCGCGACCATGGGCTACCAGAACATCGGCCCGACCTACTGGAAGGGCGAGGAAGGCCGCAAGGCGCTGATCAAGGGCGAACAGAAGCTGACCGACGAAGGCTGGGTCGAGCCCTACCGCGTGCTGGCCAAGTGGAAGGATTACCTCGGCGACGGCTTCGAAGCCCAGACCTATCCGGACAGCCAGAACCTCTTCACGCTCGGCCGCGCTGCCATCTATCCGGCCGGCTCGTGGGAAATCGGCCTGTTCAACACCCAGGCACAGTTCAAGATGGGCGCCTTCCCGCCGCCGGTGAAGAATGCCGGCGACACCTGCTACATCTCCGACCACAACGACATCGGCGTCGGCCTCAATGCCAAGAGCGCCAATTCGGAAGCCGCAAAGAAGCTCCTGACCTTCATCGCGTCCCCCGAATTCGCCGACATCTATGCCAACTCGCTGCCGGGCTTCTTCAGCCTGAATTCGACGGCGGTGAAGATGGCCGATCCGCTTGCCCAGGAATTCGTCTCCTGGCGTGAAAAGTGCCAGCCGTCGATCCGCTCGACCTACCAAATCCTGTCGCGCGGCACGCCGAACCTCGAAAACGAGACCTGGACGGAATCCGCCAACGTCATCAACGGCACGGATACGCCGGAAGTGGCTGGCGAGAAGCTCCAGAAGGGCCTCGACAGCTGGTACAAGCCGGCCAAGTAAGCCTTAATTTCGGCTGCTGAATTCTGCTTGAGGCGCAGGCGATGCTTGCGCCGGCCCTCTCCCCATCGATCCTGGGGGGAGGGATTTGAGGCAGTGCTGCTCGAAGCGACCGGCGCATGCCATCTCCCTTTTCGTCCCGGTGGACAGAGGGTGCCGAAGGGCAAATTCGGGGAGCGACCCCGGCACTATCGTGTATGCTGAAATCGTCATGTGCGGCACAACCGCCGCGCACGGCGTTCGTGCATGCGGACGTCAACGAACAAGAACCGGAGGGGCAAGCTGGGCCATGACCGACATACCTTCTTCCCATGATGCAACAGGGCTGATCAAGCGGCCAAAGCGCTGGCATATCGGCGTTTTCCTGCTGCCGGCCTTCATCGTCTATTCGGCGGTGATGATCCTGCCGCTCATCGAGACGCTGCGCCTCTCGCTGTTCAACACCGTTGACGGCCAGTCGACCTTCGTGGGCCTCGGCAACTTCAAGGTGTTGTTCGGCGACGAACGCTGGTCCGAGGATTTCTGGAACGCGCTGAAGAACAACGTCATCTTCTTCATCATCCATATGCTCGTTCAGAACCCGATCGGCGTGGCGCTGGCCGCCATGCTGTCGATCCCGAAGCTGCGCTTCGCTGCCTTCTACCGCACGGCGATCTTCCTGCCGACGCTTTTGTCCTTCGTCATCGTCGGCTTCATCTGGAAGCTGATCCTCTCGCCGATCTGGGGCGTGTCGCCCCACCTGATGGATCTCGTCGGCCTGAAGTCGTTCTTCTCGCCCTGGCTCGGCAAGCCGAACTCGGCGCTGATCGCCGTGTCGCTGATCTCGGTCTGGCAATATGTCGGCATCCCGATGATGCTGATCTATGCGGCGCTGCTCAACATCCCCGAAGAGGTGATCGAGGCCGCCGAATGCGACGGCGTGACGGGCTGGAGCCAGTTCTGGAAGATCAAGCTGCCGCTCATCCTGCCCGCCATCGGCATCATCTCGATCCTCACCTTCGTCGGCAACTTCAACGCCTTCGACCTGGTCTATACCGTGCAGGGCGCGCTGGCCGGACCGGACGGGGCGACGGACATTCTCGGCACGCTGCTCTACCGCACCTTCTTCGGGTTTCAGCTCCAGCTCGGCGACCGCTCGATGGGGGCGACGATCGCGACGGTCATGTTCCTCATCATCCTCGCCGGCGTCTCGCTGTATCTCTTCGTCATCCAGCGGCGCATCCGCCGCTACCAGTTCTGATCGGGAGGGCCGGATATGTCCAAAGCACGCCATTCGCTGACCCGTACCGGGCTCGTCCATCTGGCGCTGATCGGCTACGCGGTGATCTCCATCTTCCCCGTGTTCCTGACGCTCATCAACTCGATGAAGGATCGCAACGCGATCTTCCGCAATCCGATGCAGGTGCCGACTTTCGAGACCTTCGACCTCGTCGGTTACACGACGGTGCTGGGCCAGGGTGATTTCGCGACCTACTTCCAGAATAGCTTCATCGTGACGGTGGTCTCCATCGCGCTCGTGCTGCTGTTCGGCGCCATGGCCGCCTTCGCGCTCTCCGAATACCGCTTCCGCGGCAATATGCTGATGGGGCTCTACCTCGCCATCGGCATCATGATCCCGATCCGCCTCGGCACGGTGGCGATCCTCCAGGGCATGGTGGCGACGGGGCTGGTCAACACGCTGACCGCACTTGTGCTCGTCTATACCGCGCAGGGCATTCCGCTCGCCGTCTTCATTCTCTCGGAATTCATGCGGACCGTTTCCGACGACCTCAAGAATGCCGGGCGCATCGACGGGTTGTCGGAATATTCGATCTTCTTCCGCCTCGTCCTGCCGCTCGTCCGGCCGGCCATGGCGACGGTCGCGGTCTTCACGATGATCCCGATCTGGAACGACCTGTGGTTCCCGCTGATCCTGGCGCCGAGCGAGGCGACCAAGACGGTGACGCTCGGCTCGCAGATCTTTATCGGCCAGTTCGTCACCAACTGGAATGCGGTGCTGGCAGCGCTGTCGCTCGCGATCCTGCCGGTCCTCGTCCTCTACTTCATCTTCTCGCGGCAGCTGATCCGCGGCATCACCTCGGGAGCAGTCAAGTGAGTTCTGCCATTCGCGTTCTTTCCGCCGGCCTCGGCAATATGGGCCGCAGCCATGCGCTCGCCTATCATGAAAATCCGGGCTTCGAGATCGTCGGGCTCGTCAACCGCTCGAAGGTTGCAGTCCCTGCAGGGCTCGAAGGCTACGAGATCCTCCCGTCCTTCCACGAGGCGCTGAAGGAGCTGAAGCCGGAGCTCTGCTCGATCAACACCTATTCGGATAGCCATGCCGAATATGCGATCGCGGCGATGGAAGCCGGCGCCCATGTCTTCGTGGAAAAGCCGCTGGCGACCACGACGGCGGATGCGGAGCGGGTCGTGGCCTGCGCCCGGGCGAACGACCGCAAGCTGATCGTCGGTTACATCCTGCGTCACCATCCGTCCTGGATGCGGCTCATCGAGGAAGCGCGCAAGCTCGGCGGCCCCTATGTGTTCCGCATGAACCTGAACCAGCAGTCGAGCGGGCCGACCTGGGCGACCCACAAGGCGCTGATGCAGACGACGCCGCCGATCGTCGACTGCGGCGTGCACTACCTCGACGTGATGTGCCAGATCACCGACGCGAAACCCGTCGAGGTGCGCGGCATGGGGCTGCGTCTCTCCAACGAGATCGCGCCGGACATGTACAATTACGGCCATCTCCAGGTGTTTTTCGATGACGGTTCGCTCGGCTGGTACGAGGCGGGTTGGGGGCCGATGATTTCGGAAACGGCGTTCTTCGTGAAGGATGTCATGTCGCCGAACGGCTCGGTTTCGATCGTCATGGACCCGAACGCCAAGTCGGACGACATCGACACGCACACCAAGACGGCGGTCATCCGCCTGCACAATGCGGCCACCGGCCCGGACGGCAAGTTCCTGTCGCCGGACGAGGACCTGCGCATGGCGGGCGAGCCCGGCCACCAAGAACTCTGTGACCGCGAACAGGCCTTCGTGCTGAAGGCGATCCGTGAGGATATCGATCTCTCGCGCCACATGGACGATGCGGTGCAGTCGCTGAAAATCTGCCTCGCGGCCGATGAAAGTGTCAGAACCGGCCAACCGGTCAAGCTTTAAGGGGATATCAGTGGGCTCTCTTCAACTTAAATCCGTGCGCAAGTCCTTCGGCAATGTCGATGTCATCAAGGGCATCGACCTCGACGTGCAGGACGGCGAATTCGTCATCTTCGTCGGCCCCTCCGGCTGCGGGAAATCGACGCTTCTGCGCATAATCGCCGGCCTTGAGGATGCGACCTCCGGCTCAATCAGCATCGACGGGACGGAAGTGGCGACCGTGCCGCCGGCCAAGCGCGGCATCGCCATGGTGTTCCAGTCCTACGCGCTTTATCCGCACCTGACGGTGAAGGACAATATGGGCCTCGGCCTCAAGCAGGCGGGCACGCCGAAGGCGGAGATCGAAAGCCGCGTCGACAAGGCGTCGAACATGCTGTCGCTGGACAAATACCTGGCCCGCCGCCCGGCCGAACTGTCCGGTGGCCAGCGCCAGCGCGTCGCGATCGGCCGGGCCATCGTGCGTGAACCGAAGTTGTTCCTGTTCGACGAGCCGCTTTCCAACCTCGATGCGGCGCTGCGCGTCAACACCCGCCTGGAGATCGCGAGGCTGCATCGCGAACTCAAGGCGACCATGATCTATGTCACGCACGACCAGGTCGAGGCGATGACGCTGGCCGACAAGATCGTCGTGCTGGATGCGGGCGTCATCCAGCAGATCGGTTCGCCGATGGAGCTCTACAACCGGCCGGCCAACCTCTTCGTTGCCGGTTTCATCGGGTCGCCGGCGATGAACTTCATCGATGCGGGCCGGCTCGGTATTGCCGATGCGAAGACCATCGGTATCCGGCCGGAGCACCTGACCCTGTCGCGCGACAGTGGCGAGTGGCAGGCAAAAGCCGTGCATGTCGAACACCTTGGCGCCGACACGATCGTTTATCTCGAATCGGAAAAGGTGGGCTTCTTCACCGTCCGCCTGTTTGGTGAACATCACTATGCCGTCGATGACGTGGTCTTCGCCACGCCGGGCGCCGGCCAGTTGCATCGTTTCGATGCGAACGGCAAAGCGATACGTTGAGGACCCTCATCACGATCCGGTGATCAGGGTGGATTGCGGCAAGCCGAGCTGTGATCTACGATTGTCAAACGTCAGAAACTAACATACAGCCTTGTTTGTATGTTGCGGTGCGGTGGTCCTGTGATCACCGCACCTTCATGTTTTCAGCACCCTGCCGCCAATTCCGGCCGGCACTGCCTATGGAAGAACCCATGCGTTTCGCGAAACCGATTTCGATTGTGACCTTTGGCGCCCTTTTGATTCTCGCCGGCTGCCAGGAAGAACAGGCACAGCAGGGAGGCGCTGCATTTCCGCCGCCGCAGGTGGCCGTGGTCACCGTGAAGGCCGAGGACGTGCCGATCACCAACGACCTGCCAGGCCGCATTGCCGCGACCCGCACGGCGGAAGTGCGCCCGCGCGCGACCGGCATCATCATCGAACGCATCTTCGAGCAAGGTTCGCTGGTCAAGGAAGGCGACGTTCTCTACCGCATCGACCCGGCCTCGTTCCAAGTACAGGTCACCAGCGCCGAAGCGACGCTGCGCCGCGCCAGGGCCGTGCAGGCCCAGGCGCGCAACACCGCCGACCGCCAGGAGCAGCTTCGCAAGTCGAATGTCGCCTCCGCGCAGACCTACGACGACGCCGTAGCGCAGCTCGCACAGGCGGATGCCGATGTTGCGATCGCCGAGGCGAGCCTGGCGACCGCCAAGCTCAATCTCGAATATACCGACGTCAAGGCGCCGATCAGCGGCCGCATCGGGCGCGCGCTGATCACCGAGGGTGCGCTGGTTTCGGCCAACGGCACGGAAAATCTCGCGACGATCCAGCAGCTCGACCCCGTCTATGCCGACTTCACCCAGTCGGCGACGGACCTCATCCGGCTGCGCAAGGCGTTGCAGGACGGCGCCCTGATGGCTGACAACAATTCTGCGAAGGTCAAGCTGGTGCTGGACGACGGCACGGCCTATGCGCATCCAGGCAAACTGCTGTTCTCCGAAGCCGCCGTCGACGAGACGACCGGCCAGGTGACGCTGCGCGGCGAGTTCCCGAACCCGGACGGCGACCTGCTGCCGGGCATGTATGTGCGCGTGCAGATCGAGCAGGGCATCGAGAAGGATGCCGTGATCGTGCCGCAGCAGGCGGTACAGCGCGACGCGTCGGGCAGCGCGCTCGTCTACGTCGTTTCTGCCGACAACAAGGCCGGCACGCGCAGCGTGCGAGTCGGTCGTGCCGCCGGCACGAACTGGGTCATCACCGATGGCCTGAAGAACGGCGAAAAGATCATCGTCGAAGGCTTCCAGAAGGTCCAGCCGGGCGGCGAAGTCGTGCCGGCCGAATGGGATCCGAATGCGGTTGCCCGGGACTCGCAGCCGGCTGCCGAAGGTGACGCTGCCAAGACCGGTGAAGCCGGCAAGGCTGAAGACGGTGCTGCAAAGACCGACGAGGCTGGCAAGGCGGAAGGCGGCGAGGACGCCGCCAAGACCGAGCCGGCGAAGTGAGGATCTGAACGATGCCCAGTTTTTTCATCGACAGGCCGATTTTCGCCTGGGTCGTCGCGATCTTCATCATGATCGCCGGCGCCATCTCCATCCCACTCTTGCCGATCGCGCAATATCCGGACGTCGCCCCGCCGCAGATCACGGTATCGACGACCTATTCCGGCGCGTCCTCACAGGACACCTACCAGAGCGTCACCAAGCTCATCGAGGATGAGCTGAACGGCGTCGAGGGCATGCTCTATTTCGAATCGACCTCGAGTGCCTCGGGTTCGGCCGAAATCAACATCACCTTCGCGCCGGGCACCGATCCGAGCCAGGCCTCGGTCGACGTGCAGAACCGCGTCAGCCGCGTCGAGCCGCGCCTGCCTGATTCCGTGCGCCGCCAGGGCGTGCAGGTCGAAGAAGCCGGCTCCGGCTTCCTGCTGATCGTCGCGCTGACCTCCACCGATGGCTCGATGGATGCCATCAGCCTCGGCGACTACGTCAACCGCAACGTCCTCTCCGAAATCCAGCGCGTGCCCGGCGTCGGCCGTGCGCAGCTTTTTGCCACGCAGCGCTCCATGCGCATCTGGCTCGATCCCGCCAAGATGCTCGGCCTCAACCTGACGGCCGCCGACATCACCGCTGCCGTCCAGGCGCAGAACGCACAGATCGCGGCCGGTAGCATCGGCGCGCAGCCGAACCCGATCACCCAGCAGATCGCGGCCCCGGTCAATATCAAGGGCCAGCTGACGACGCCGGAAGAATTCGGCGCCATCGTGCTACGTGCTAATGCGGATGGCTCTGCCGTGCGGCTTCGCGACGTCGCGCGCATCGAAGTGGGCGGCGAGACCTATTCCTTCTCGACGCGCCTCAACGGACAGCCGTCGGCCGCCGTCGCCGTGCAGCTTTCGCCGACCGGCAACGCCATGGCGACCTCCGAGGCGATCAAGGCCCGCATGGACGAGCTTGCGGAATTCTTCCCGCCGGGCCTCGAATATTCGACGCCTTACGACACTTCGCCCTTCGTCAAGGTGTCGATCGAGAAGGTGCTGCACACGCTGCTTGAAGCCGTCGGCCTCGTCTTCCTCGTGATGTTCCTGTTCCTGCAGAACATCCGCTACACGATCATCCCGACGCTCGTCGTGCCGGTCGCCCTTCTCGGCACCTGCGCCGTCATGCTCGCGATGGGTTTTTCCATCAACGTGCTGACCATGTTCGCCATGGTGCTCGCCATCGGCATTCTCGTCGACGACGCGATCATCGTGGTGGAGAACGTCGAGCGCATCATGTCGGAAGAGGGCCTGCCGCCGAAGGAGGCGACCCGCAAGGCGATGAAGCAGATCACCGGCGCCGTCATCGGCATCACGCTGGTGCTTGCCTCGGTGTTCATCCCGATGGGCTTCTTCCCGGGTGCGGTCGGCGTCATCTACCAGCAGTTCTCGCTGACAATGGTCGTCTCGATCCTGTTCTCCGCCTTCCTCGCGCTCTCGCTGACACCGGCGCTGGCGGGCAGCTTCCTGAAGCAGGTTCCGAAGGGGCACCACCACACCAAGCGGGGCTTCTTCGGCTGGTTCAACCGCGGTTTCGACCGCTCGTCGAAAGGCTATAGCGGCAGCGTGAGCTGGTTGATCCGCCGCACCGGCCGGTTCATGGTGATCTACCTCGCCATCCTCGCCGGCCTCGGCTACCTGTTCATGAAGCTGCCGTCGTCGTTCCTGCCGGACGAGGACCAGGGCTTCGCCATCGTCATGATGCAGCTTCCCTCCGAAGCGACGGGCCATCGGACCGACGAAGTGCTCACTCAGGTCGAGCAGATCTTCGGCAAGGAGCCCGCGGTCGAAACGATCGTCGGCATCAACGGCTTCTCCTTTTTCGGTTCGGGGCAGAACGCGGGCCTGGCCTTCGTGACGCTGAAGGACTGGAGCGAGCGCGGGCCGGAGAACTCGGCGCAGGCAATCGCCGGACGCGCCAGCATGGCGATGAGCCAGATCAAGGATGCGATCAGCTTCGCGCTGTCGCCGCCGCCGATCCAGGGTCTCGGCACGACGGGCGGCTTCTCGTTCCGTCTCCAGGACCGCGGCGGTCTCGGCCAGCAGGCGCTGTCGGCCGCAAGCGCGCAGCTCCTCGGCCTCGCGGCCCAGAGCAACGTGGTCGCGGGCGTGCGCGTCGAGGGCATGCCGGATGCGGCGCAGGTCAATGTCGTGATCGACCGTGAGAAGGCCAACACCTTCGGCGTGACCTTCGCCGACATCAACTCGACGATCTCGACCAATCTCGGCTCGACTTACGTCAACGACTTCCCGAATGCCGGGCGCATGCAGCGCGTGACGGTCCAGGCGGACCAGAACGAACGCATGCAGGTGGCCGATCTCCTGAAGCTCAACGTGCGCAATTCGAGTGGAGGCATGGTGCCGCTCTCGGCCTTTGCGACCGCGGAGTGGACGATGGCGCCGACCCAGACCGTCGGCTACAACGGCTATCCCGCCGTGCGCTTCAGCGGAGATACGAAGCCCGGCTTCTCCTCCGGTGACGCGATTGCGGAAATGCAGCGGCTTGCCGCCCAGCTTCCGCCGGGCTTCGGCTACGAGTGGACGGGCCAGTCGTTGCAGGAAATCCAGTCCGGTTCTCAGGCGCCGATCCTTGTCGGCCTGTCGATCCTGCTGGTGTTCCTGTGCCTTGCGGCGCTCTATGAAAGCTGGTCGATCCCGTTTGCGGTCATCCTCGTTGTGCCGCTCGGCGTCATCGGCGCGGTTATCGCGGTGACGCTGCGCGACATGTCGAACGACGTGTACTTCAAGGTGGGCCTGATCGCGATCATCGGCCTCTCGGCGAAGAACGCCATCCTGATCATCGAGTTCGCCAAGGAGCTGATGGAGGACGGAAAGTCGCTGATCGATGCGACGATCGAGGCCTGCCACCTGCGCTTCCGGCCGATCCTGATGACCTCGCTCGCCTTCACGCTCGGCGTTCTGCCGCTCGCGATCGCGACGGGCGCAAGCTCGGGCAGCCAGCGCGCCATCGGCACGGGCGTGATGGGCGGCATGATCACCGCCACGGTGCTCGCCATCTTCTTCGTGCCGATCTTCTTCGTCTTCGTGATGAAGCTGTTCGGCTACGGCAAGAAGAAAAAGGAGGAGCCGGCTCCGGTCGCAAGCCCGGCGGAGTAGGCCGCCATGCGCCGGACCAAGGCAGAGGCCAAGGAAACCCGCCAGCAGATCCTGCTGGCGGCTGAAAAGGTCTTCTACGAAAAGGGTGTCGCACACGCCTCCATGGAGGACGTGGCGCGCGCCGCGGGGGTCACCCGCGGCGCCATCTACTGGCACTTCGCCAATCGGGCGGACTTGGTGCTGGAACTCTACAACTCGCTGCCCATGCCGCAGGAAGATCTGATCGCCCGCGAGCTGGAGGCGGAGAACGCCGATGTCTTCGGCGTTCTGGAGCGGGTGGGCCGGGAATGGCTGGAACTGCTCGCCACCGACGAGCACCGCCAGCGCATCCTCTCGATCCTGCTACGATGCGATACCAGCGGCGAATTTGCCGCCATTTCCGAACGCCAGAACGATCTCGACGACGAGCATATGCAGGCGCTGGAAGCGGCCTTTGCCAAGGCGGAGGGCCAGGGCAAGCTCGGCGGCGCATGGACGCCACGCTCCGCGGCGTCCATGCTGCGCTGGGTCATCAAGGGGCTGTGCTCGGAATGGCTGCTGTTCGGCCGCCGGTTCGACATTGCCAGCGAAGGCAAGGACGCTCTACACCGGCTGTTTGCAACCTATGCCTCGCACGCGCCGTCAGCGCGATAGGCCTCCAGCCGCTCGATCCAGTCGGCGCCGATCTTCCAGCGCCTGAGCACCGAAACGGGATCCTCCGCATCGAGCCGCGAACAGATGCGGTAGATTTCCAGCACCTCCGGCGCCATGTCGCCGCGCTGGCAGAAATACATCGCCGCCGCATAGCGCGCCCGCCCGGACCATTCGGCGCCCGGCGGTGTCGCGATGATCTCCCAGTTACAGCGGGTTTCCTCGTCCATGTTACTTGAGGCCGGGCGGTGTGGCCGTGCGGCGGGCGAGCTTGACGAAGGGCCGCGGAACGATCTTCGCCCGCTTCATCATCTTCTGGTACTTCAGTTCGCGCATCGCATAGATCTCCACCCACAGGTCGTTCGTGAACTTCGAGCCGTAGGGCCGTTCGAGGCTGGCGATCGCGATATTGCGCTTGGCTGTCGGCGACCAGATCGCGGCGGTGACGAGGCCGGCCTCGTGTTTCTGGCGATGATAGACGAGGGCGTGCTCGGCGGGAATATTCCCTTCGATTTCAAGGCCGACGAGGATGTGCTTCAGAGTTTGATTCCGCCGCGCATCGAGGATCGCGCGCCGTCCGTTGAAAGTCGGCTTGTCGGAATCGACGAGCCATTCCAGGCCGATTTCATCGGGCATGCGCACCCGGTCGGCGCGCAACGCGCCTTCGGCGGTGACGAAATCCGCATTGGCGACGATGAAGCCGGTCTCGATGCGCGCCTGATCCAGCGCGCCGAAGCCGATCGCGCGGATGGCGTGTTCCTGCCCGGCATTCCACAGGCGGTCCCACAGCGAGAGCGCTTTTGCGCGCGGCACGAAGAGTTCGTAGCCGAGGTCGCCGGTGAAGCCGGTGCGCGAGATCGTCACCGTACCGTCCTCATGCGGGAAGGTGGCGATGTCGAAGGGTTTCAGCTTCTCCGTGCCGATGAAGCCGGCGTCGCGCAGCACCGCATGGCTGGTCGGTCCCTGCAATGCGAGGCCGGCGATTTCCTCCGTCTCCTCGTGGATATCGACGGAAAAGCCGAAGGCGCTGTCGAGCAGCCAGGGCAGGTGGCGTTCCTGGCAGCAGAGGCGGAATTCCTGCTCGCCGAGGCGGAAGAGCGTGCCGTCGTCCAGCACATGGCCGTGGTCGTCGCACCAGGCGGTGTAGTGCACGCGGTTGACGCCGAGTTTCCGGACGTCGCGGAGCGTCAGGCGGTTGAGGTAGCGTTCGGCATCCGGGCCGGTGATGCGGTATTTCACCATCGGCGAGATGTCGAAGAGGGCGGCGGTGGAGCGGATGGCGAAATATTCGAGCTCGCTGTCGAACAGCGAATGCGGCGCCTTGTAGCCCGCCCAGTTGTACCAGTCGTTGACTTCGCTCAGCGCCATCAGCCGGTCGTGGAACGGTGTTTCCAGGCGGGGAGCAAGGATGTGGCCGCGGGCGGCGCGGCGCAGCTCGGCGGCGGATTTGGTCATGGCGTTCATGCTTTCGCTCCCGAAAGGATGTGGCGCGCGGCGTTCCAGCCCGGCAGGCCGGAAATGCCGCCACCCGGATGCGCGCCGGCGCTCGCGAGATAAAGCCCCTCGATCGGCGTGGTGTAGCCGGAGGCGGCGCTGGTCGGCCGGTTGATCAGCAACTGGTCGGCCTGCAATTCGCCGTGATGCCAATGCCCGCCAGGCAGATTGTACTCCGTCTCTATATCGACCGGCGTCATCAGGCTGGCGGCGACGACGGATTTTCCGATGCCCGGCGCATGGCGCTCCAGCGTCTCCAGCACGATCTTCAGGAAAGCCGGCTTGCCAGCCTCCCAGCCCGCCTTGAGGCGATAGGGCGCATATTGCGCGAGAGCCGAGAGCGTGCAGCCGCCAGACGGTGCCAGCGACGGATCGGCAAGGCTTGGCAATGTTATCTCCATGACCGGATCGCTGGAGAACTCGCCGTATTTCGCCGGGTTGAAGGCGCTTTCCACCTGCTGCATCGAGCGCACCAGCACGATGCGGCCGTTGCGGGCCGTAGCCGGAAGGCCTTCGAAATTCGGGACACTGTCGAGCGCGAGGTCGAGCTTGGCGACATTGCCGTAGCTGCGCACGTTCTTCACCGAGCGCACGAAGCCGGTGCCGCTTTCGGCGGGGTCGACGAGGTTGAGGAAGGTGGTCTGCGGATGGATCGCCGACACGACGACGGGGGCGGTGATTTCCGTGCCGTCGCGCATGACGACGCCGCTGGTGCGGCCGCGGTCGGCGAGGATGCGGCCGACGGGCGTGCCGCAGCGGATGGTGACGCCGGCCTTTTCCGCTGCGCGCACGAAGGCGGGGGCGACGCTCGCCATGCCGCCGGACGGCACATATTGGCCGCCCGTCTTGCCGGCAACGTCGCCGGTCAGGCGGTAGTAGAGGCCGAGCAGCGAGGTCGGGGAGCGGGGGCCGAGATGCACGCCGAGCGTGGCATCGAAGGCGACGAGGCCCTTTAGGCGGTCGTCGGCCAGATATTCGTCCGCCACGTCGGCGACGTTCATCAGCAGCATGCGCAGGAAATCGCGGCCTTCGCTGCGGCCCTTGCGGATCAGCCCGAGGCCGGCGGCGGCAAAGGTCGCGAAATCGCCGAGCGCGATGGCGCCGATCTGCGGCGGCGGGCGGCGCAGGAAACGCTTCAGCACGCCGGCCTGGAAGGCGAGCTTCGTGCGCATGGCGGCGAACGCGGCGGCCTCTTCGGCGGAGACGCCGTTGATGCTCTCGCCATAGGCACCCTTGAGCACGACGGCCTTGCCGGAGCCGTCGAGCACCGTCGTTGGCAGCAGCGTCTCGCCGCCCGAAAGGTCGAGGCCGATGTCGCGGGCGACTTCGGCGTCCAGCCGGTTGACGAGATGGGCGAGGCCGGCGGAGCGGAAGCCGGGCGCGAACGCGCGGCCGCGGGTGGCACCGCCGGGCTCGTTTGCCGCTTCCAGCACCAGCACCTTGCGGCCGCCCTTGGCGAGGCGGGTGGCGGCGGCGAGCCCGTTGTGGCCGGCGCCGATAACGATCGCATCAAATGACGTCATGGGCTTTGCTCATCTGTTCGGGGGTGCGCTTCAGGTCGCGCAGGATTTCTGCGGCGGCGTTGCGGCCGGGCGCGCCCATCACGCCGCCGCCCGGATGGGTGGAGGAGCCGCACATGTAGAGCCCGTGGATGGGGCTGCGGTACTGGGCGTAACCCGGCACCGGCCGGTTGAAGAGAAGCTGGTCGAAGGTGAGCTCACCCTGGAAGATGTTGCCTTCGGTGAGGCCCACCTCGTTCTCGATTTCGCGCGGCGTGCGCACTTCCATATGCACGATGCGCTCGCGGAAGCCTGGCGAATAGCTGGCGATCTGGCTGATGACGGTTTCGGCGAAGGCGTCGCGGTCGGCATCCGTCCAGTCGCGGCCTTCCACCTTCGGCGGGCAATATTGTACGAAGCAGCTCATGAAATGTTTGCCGGGTGAGGCCATGGTCGGGTCGAGTGTCGTCGGGATGAGCATGTCGAGGAAGGGATCGGCCGACCAGCGCCCGTCCTTCCAGTCGTCATAGGCGCGCTCCATGCGCTCGATCGAATCGGTGAAATGCATGTCGCCGCGCATGCAGGAGGAGCCCTCGGGGAGCGCCGGGAATTCCGGCAGGCTGTCGAGCGCGATGTTCACCTTGCCGGAGGAACCGCGCATCTTGAAATGCTTGACGCGGTGGACGAAGTCGCCGGGCAGCGCGTCCTCGTCGACGAGCTTCAGGAAGGTGCGCTTCACATCGGCATTCGAAACGACGAGATCGGCGCGCACCTCGTCGCCATTGGCGAGCACGACGCCCGTCGTGCGGCCGCCGCGGGCGAGGATCTTCGAGACTTCGGCATCGGTGCGGATCACGCCGCCGGCAGCCTCGAAGGAGCGGGCGAGCGCCTGCGTGACGGCGCCCATGCCGCCGCGGGCATAACCCCAGGCGCCGACGGAGCCGTCCACTTCGCCCATATAGTGGTGGAGGAGGACATAGGCCGTGCCTGGCGACATGGGGCCGAGCGCTGTGCCGATGATGCCGGAAAGGGCGAGGTAGGCCTTGATGACGTCGGTCTCGAAATATTCGTCGAGATAGTCGGAGATCGACATGGTCCAGAAGCGCAGCGTCTCGGCCATTTCGTGCGGGCTGAACTCGCCGAACTTCTTGGCGAGATAGAGCAGCTCGGAAATGTCGCGCGGGCGAAAGCTGAAGGGGTCGGGTGCGGTGCGCATCAGCAACGGCTGGATGAAGCGGCACTGGCGGGTGACGTCGCGGGCGTAGCGCTCGTAGGCCTCGGCGTCGCGCTTGGAGTAGCGCGCGAATTCGCGGCGGTGGCTGTCGTGGTCGCGGTAGGAGGCGAGGTAGTCGCCGTCGCGGGTGAAGACCGCGCCGCCCTCATAGGCGATGACCTGGAGGCCGTGTTTCGGCAGTTCGAGGTCGCGCATGATCTCCGGCCGGAACAGCGAGCAGACATAGGAACAGTTGGAATAGAGGAAGCCGGGCGTGAGCTCGCGGCTGGTCGCGGCGCCGCCGACCCACCCGTTCTTTTCCAGCACCGCGACCTTGAGGCCGGAGCGCTGGAGATAACACGCCGTGACCAGCCCATTATGGCCGCCGCCGACGATCAGGGCGTCGTACTTTTGCATTTTCGATGTCTCCCTTGTTTCTAAAAGCTGCATCAAAAGCAAAATGTTGTCCAGAGATTCTGAATGATCATTCAGCAAGTATCTTGCAATCTCCTGATTATGCGCTAGAATTTCGACCCATCGACAAGCGCACGGCCAGGCGGCCGCTAGGATGACGGAGGCCATGACGGCGACGGTTGAGGACAGTGCGGCCCCGGAGCCCGAATATGACGAGGCGGCGATCCGCTTCCTCGGCGTGCTGTGGGGCGAGGGCTATCTTTCGCCCGGCGGGCCGGCGGAGGTTGATCGCGTGCTTTCGGGCGTCGCGCTGCAAGGTCGGCATGTTCTCGATTTCGGCTGCGGTGCGGGCGGCATCACGCTGCATATCGCCAGGACCTATGCGCCCGCCGACATCGTCGGCTACGACGTCGAGCAGCCGGTGATCGACCGGGCGCGGGCGGCCGCGACGGCGGCGGGGCTTTCATCCGTCGCGCACTTCGTTTCCAGCCCGCCCGGCCGCCTGCCGTTCGACGACGACCAGTTCGACGTTGTCTTCTCCAAGGATGCGATGATCCATGTGCCCGACAAGGAGGCGCTGTTTGCCGAGCTTTTTCGCGTGCTGAAGCCCGGCGGGGTCTTTGCCGCATCCGACTGGCTGATCGCCCATGACGGCGAGCCGAGCCCCGAGATGAAGGACTATATCGCCGCCGAGGGGCTGAGCTTCGGCATGGCCTCGTCGCGCCGCTATCTGCGCGCGATGGCGGCGGCGGGGTTCGTGGATGGCGCGGTGGAAAGCCGCAATGCCTGGTATCGCGACGTGGCGCGCGACGAGCTTGCGCGGCTGAAGGGGCCGCTCTACGCCGCCGCGGTGGCGGCCGTGGGCGAAGCCCATGTCGAGAAGAATATCCGCACCTGGACGGCCATGCAGAAGGTTCTTGACAGCGGGGAGCATTGTCCCACTCATCTGCGCGGCAGCAAGCCGGCCGCGGGAGTGAGCCCGTGACCGTGCTGCTCAGAAATCCCAAGGGCAAGGTGACGGTGAAGATGCGGGCAGGCGGGGCTGAACAGGGCTCGGGCGACGGCGAGAAGCGGGGCCGCAAGGCCTCCAAGGAAACGAGGCGGCAGCAGCTCATCGAGGCGACGATCGATTCGCTCGCCAAGCGCGGTTATTCCGACACCACGCTCGCCGACGTGGCTGACGGCGCCGGCCTTTCCCGCGGCATCGTCAACTTCCATTTCGAGAGCAAGGAAAACCTGCTCATCGCGACGCTGCAATATATGTCGGAAGAGTATGGCGACCATTGGAATGCCGCGCTGGAAAAGGCGGGCCCAAGCGTCGCCAGCCGCCTGTGGGCCATCGTGCACGCGGATTTCGACCGCAAGATCTGCACCAAGCGCAAGCTGGCCGCCTGGTGTGCCTTCTGGGGCGAGGCGAAGTCGCGGCCGACCTACCAGGCGCTCTGCGGCGCGCGCGACGTCAAATACCAGGAAACCGTGATCTCGCTCTGCGCCGAGCTGAAGGCCGAGGGCGGCTATGGCTACGAGCCCGAACCGATGGCGCTGTCGCTCTGCGCCATGCTGGAGGGCCTGTGGCTGCGCCTGATGATGGGCGACGGCACCACGCGGGAGAAGGCGCTGGAGGCGGCGGTCGCCTTCGTCGCGATCGCCTTCCCGAAACATCTCACGATCCAAGGACCACAACCACAATAGGGAACCCGAAAACGGGGAAGGAGTACGGCATGAAGACTGCTAACACGGCCAGGCGCACCACAACGGCGGCATTGGCCGCTCTCCTCGCCCTTACAACCGCGCTTCCTGCCTTCGCCGCCGATACGCTCACCGTCTTCGACTGGTCCGGCTACGAGGACCCCGCCTTCCACCCCGCCTACACCGAAAAACACAGCGGCTCGCCGGATTTTTCCTTCTTCGGCGATGAGGAGGAGGCCTTCCAGAAGCTGCGTTCCGGCTTCAAGGCCGATATCGCGCATCCTTGTGCGCAGAGCATCGTGAAGTGGCGCGAGGCCGGGCTGCTGGAGCCGCTCGACACCGCCAAGCTTACGGCCTGGAACGACATGCTGCCGGCCTTCAAGTCGATGAAGAACCTGATGACGGCCGAGGACGGCACGGCCTGGTTCATCCCCTTCGAATGGGGCAACACGGTGCTGACCTACCGCACGGACACCGTGAAGCCGGAAGAAGTCGCCTCGCTAAAGGCCTTTGCCGATCCGAAATTCAAGGACCGCGTGTCGATCGGCGACAATGTCGATGATGCCTATGCGCTGGCAGGCCTCGCCATCGGCCTCAAGGACCTGACGGCGATGACGGATGCGCAGTTCCAGGAGGCGTCGGCCTTCCTGCGCGCCGTGCACCAGAACGTGCGGCTCTACTGGACGGACAACACGGACCTCAGCCAGGCGATGGCGAGCGGCGAGGTCGATCTCGCCTGGGCGTGGAACGAGACGGCGACGACGCTGCAGGCCGAGGGCCAGCCGGTGGTGATCAAGAAGGATACGACGGAAGGGCTTTCGACCTGGGTCTGCGGCTATTCGCGGCTGAAGGGCGGCGAAGGCAGCCCCGATCTCGCCTATGACTACCTGAACGCCGTCACCGATCCGGCCGTTGCCGCCTATATGGTGGAAAGCTGGGGTTATGGCCATTCCAACGCCAAGGGCATGGCCGCCGTCGACCCGAAAATCCTTGCCGACAAGGGCTATGCCGATGTCGATTCCTTCGTCGCCAACACGCTCTTCCAGGCGCCGATCCCGACGGAGTTGCGGCAGAAGATGATCGCCGAGTTCGAGAAGATCAAATCGGGGTATTGAGGGGCAGAGGGGCTCCCGGCTTCGAACGATGAAGATGGGAGCCCGATCTTCTTGGAACGTCTCGCAGCTACCCGCGTTTTGCTTGCCTCAGTTTTGCGTGAGGTATTGCGTCATGGACCCGAAACGCTGGAGTAAACCGATCACATTCGAAACGCCCCGTCTTGGCCAGTACAGGACGATCGCCAGCACACAGGAAGCGGCAAGGGCGCTTGAAAACGACTGGCCCGTGGAAAAGGGGCGGCAGCTCAAGGAAGCGCGCAAGATGTGCGTGGCGGTGCTTGCCGGCAGGAAGCCGCCCTCGGAGGCGAGAAACGCCTTCATTGCCGCCGCCGTCGAGGCACACGTTTTCGTACGGGAAAAGTGAATCTCGAACGGCCTTTTTTAGACCCGCCGCACCGCTTCATCCTCCGCCAGCAGCACAAAGGCATCCGGATCGTAGGAGAGGCGGATTTCTGCGCCGATCGGCAGGTCGTCCGCGCCGTGATCGTTGGTCTCGACCATGGAGAGCGGCTGTTCCAGCCCTTCGACGCCGACCGTCAGGTGGGTGACTTCGCCGAAATAGGCGCGGTTCTCGATGCGGCCGGCGAGTTCGTGCGGGGCGCGGTCGTTGTCCCAGAGCAGGCGCAGGCGTTCCGGGCGGATGCCGACGGTGACGTGGCCGTTCTCGGCGGCGAAGCCGTGCGGCTTGTCGAGGTTGACGGCGCCGAAGCGGGCGGCATCGACCGAGACGGCGTTGCCCTGTTCTCCCAGCACTTTCGCCTTCAGGAAATTCATGCCGCCGAGGAAGTCGGCGACTTTTCGCGTGCGCGGGCGCTGGTAGATTTCCTTCGGCGTCGCGATCTGCGCAATGCGGCCGCCGAACATCACGGCGATGCGGTCGGAAAGCGCCAGCGCCTCGTACTGGTCGTGCGTGACGAGGATGAAGGTGATGCCGACAGCCTTTTGCAGCGTACGCAGCTCCACCTGCATTTCCTCGCGCAGCTTCTTATCGAGCGCCGACAGTGGTTCGTCGAGCAGCAGCACCTTGGGGCGCATGACGAGGGCGCGGGCGAGCGCCACGCGCTGGCGCTGGCCGCCGGAAAGTTCGTGCGCCTTGCGTTTCCCGAGGCTGGACAGGCGCACCTGGTCGAGCGCATCGCCGACGCGCTTCTTCTCGTCTTCCGGCGAGAGTTTCAGCCGCTTCAGGCCGTAGGCGACGTTTTCCGCGACGTCGAGATGCGGGAAGATGGCGTAGTTCTGGAACACCATGTTGGTCGGCCGCTTGTTCGGCGGCAGCGCCAGCGAGGGTGCGCCGTCGATGAAGATCTCGCCGGCCGTCGGCGTCTCGAAGCCGGCAATCGAGCGCAGCAGCGTGGTCTTGCCGCAGCCGGAGGGGCCGAGCAGCGAGAAGAACTCGCCTTCGCCGATGGTCAGCGAGACGTCGTCGAGCGCCTTGTAGATGCCGTAGAACTTCGACACGTTCTGGATCTCGATCATGGGACGGTCGGGCATGGATCGCTCCTAGAGTTTGTCAGGGAAAAGTGGAAACCGGTTTTCCCGAGAAGACAAACGAAAACAAAAGAATCTAGAGCAGGTCTGGTTCAGTCTGAACCAGACCTGCTCTAGGGCAGCATGAGTGCGAGCTGCGTGCGTTTTTCGGCACGGCGGCGCAGGATTTCGGCGAGGGTCAGCATGAGGATCGAGGCGACGAGCATGATCGTGCCGAGGGCCAGCACACCGGGCAGCTTGGCGGCGAAGCGCAGCTGGCCCCAGATATAGACGGGCAATGTCGGCGCTGTGCCGGACAGGAAGAAGGCGAGGATGAACTCGTCGAGCGAGATGGTGAAGGTGACGAGCAGGCTGGAGACGATCGCCGGCGCGACCACCGGCAGCGTGACGCGCCGGAAGGTGCCGATCGCGGTTTCGCCGAGGTCGTAGGAGGCCTCTTCCAGGCTGCGGTCGAAGCCCTCGAAGCCGGAGACGAGCACCGACATCGCATAGGGCACGCAGAACACGGTCTGGCCGAGGATGACGGTGACGAGCGAGAGCTCGATGCCCATGGCCAGCACGATCATCAGCAGCGAGACCGCGACGATGATTTCCGGCAGGAAGAGCGGCGCCATGATGAGGCCTGCCGCCGTCCTCTGCCCGCGAAACCTGTAGCGCGTGATGGCGCGGGCCGCGCAGATGCCGAGCACGGTGGAGAGCACTGCCACCGATATGCCGACGACGAGGCTGTTCCAGGCGGCTTCCATCATCACCGAATTGCCGGCAAGCGAGGCGTACCACTTGGTGGTGAAGCCGGCGAGCGGGAAGGTGGTCGTCGCCGCATTGTTGAAGGAGAACACCGGCAGCAGCAGGATCGGCAGGTAGAGGAAGAGGAAATAGACCGCGACATAGACCGGCAGCCACGGAATGACACGCAGGCGCTGTGTGAGGAGGCTCATTTGATCCTCCTGACGGTGAATTTCAACGCGAGCACGACGGCGGCGGCGGCGAGCGAGACGAGGATCATCGTCGTGACGGAGAGGGCGGCGCCGAGCGGCCAGTTCGCGCCCTTGCCGAACTGGGCCTGGATGGCGGTCGCGATCATCACGCCGTCCTTGCCGCCGACGAGGCGCGGCGTCACGTAGTCGCCGACGGTCGGGATCATCACGATGAGGAAGGCGGAGACGACGCCCGGCAGCGACAGCGGCAGGGTGACGCGGAAGAAGGCGCGCAGCCGACTGTCGCCGAGGTCGCGCGCGGCCTCGATATAGGTGCGGTCGATCTTCTGCAGCGAGACGTAGATCGGCAGGATGGCGAAGGCGGCCCAGCTGTGCACCAGCGTGATGACGACGGCGTTGGAATTGTAGAGGAGGGAGGTCACCGGCTTGTCGATGAGGCCCATCGAAATGAGGCCGGTGTTCATGACGCCGCCATAGCCGAGGATGACCTTCCAGGACATGACGCGCAGCAGGTAGCTGGTCCAGCACGGCACGGTGACGAGGAAGAGCCAGAGATTCTTGTGCACCCCGCCGTGGAAGGAGATGAACCAGGCGATGGGGTAGGAGAAGACGACCGTGACGACGCTCACCGTCAGCGAGATCCACAGCGAGCGGATGAAGAGGTCGCGGTAGATCGGTTCGGTCAGCGCCTGACGGTAGTTTTCCAGCGTGAAGGTGCGATCGATGTCGAGATAGTTCTGGGTCCAGAAACTGTAGGCGATGACGATGAGGACCGGGAGAAAAAGCAGCGCCAGCGCATAGAGGAAGGTCGGCGAGATCATGGCGAGGCCGCGGGCCTCTTCGCTGCGTGTCCAGGGCCGGCGTCTTGCCGGGGCGGGCGTGTCAGCGATCCTGTCGAACGCCGCCGCCGTCATGGGGCGGGGCTCCGGTCGCGGCAACATTCATAGAGCGTGAGACTTCCCGTTCCCATGTGGTGCGCCTTTTCGGCTTTGTGTGTTCCCTAATGACAACATGCGCCCGAATCCCCGTTGAAATCAAGCCCCACTTCTGCAATATTGATTGAACGAACATTCAATATGATTGGGAAATCCAAAATCTTTCATATTGTTGTGGTCAGAATCTTCCTGGTAAATAATCGATGGAGCGGGACATGGCGGCAATTCCGAAGACGGCGAACGAGGACCTGCGTGCCGACGAGGCGGCCGGCGACGAGATCACCCGGCTGGCCGAGCGCCATCTCGTGCAGCCCTGGCCGGTCTCCGGCTCGATCGGTGCCGAGGCGCGCGGGCGCATCGAAGCGGGCGAGGGCATCTATGTGACGGATGCCAGCGGCCGAAAACTGATCGATGGCCCTGCCGGCATGTGGTGCGTCAATGCCGGCCATCGCAACAAGGAACTGGCCGACGTCATGGCCGCGCAGGCCATGGAACTTTCCTACAATTCGCCCTGGTACACGACGAACACGCCCTCCGCCGTGCTGTCCGCGCGGCTTGCCGAGCACGCGCCTGACGGCGTCGACCACGTCTTCTACACGACGGGTGGCTCCTCGGCGGTCGAGACGGCGCTGCGCTTCATGCAGTTCGCAAACAATGTAAAGGGGCGGCCGGAGAAGAAGCTGATCGTCTCGCGGCAGGGCGGCTATCACGGCTCGACCTATCTTTCCGCCTCGCTCAACGGCCGGCCGCGCGACCATGACTGGATGGACAGCGCGTCTGATCTCGTCGTGAAACTCTCCTGCCCGGACCCCTTCCGCCGGCCGGAGGGCATGAGCGTCGAGGCCTTCTGCGATTTCCTCGTGGAAGAATTCCGCCGCGTCATCGAGGAGAAGGGGGCCGAGAATATCGGCGCCTTCATCGCCGAGCCTGTCATGGCTTCCGGCGGCGTCATCGTGCCGCCGCCCGGCTATCTCAAGCGCATGCACGCGCTTTGCCGTGCCAATGACATTCTCTTCATCGCCGACGAGGTGGTGACGGCCTTCGGACGCCTCGGCCATGTCTTCGCATCGAAGGATGTCTTCGATATCGAGCCTGACATGATCACCTTCGCCAAGGGCGTCACATCGGGTTATTTCCCGCTCGGCGGCGTGATGATCGCGGGCCGGCTGTTCGAGGAACTGCGCCGCTCCAACCATTCGGAGGCGATGTTCGCGCATGGGCTCACCTACTCCAGCCATCCGGTCGGCTGCGCCGTAGCGCTGAAGAATCTCGACATCCTGGAAGGCGGCCTTCTGGCGCATGCACGGGCGGTGTCGGATCATTTCCAGACGAGCCTCAAGGCGCTGGAAGACCTGCCGTTGGTCGGCGAGGTGCGCGGCCTCGGGCTGATGGCCTGCGTCGAATGCGTCGCCGACCGGGTCAGCAACAATCCCCTGACGCTCGATCTCGAAGTGGGAAAACGCATCGACCGGCATTGCCAGGAACTCGGCCTCCTGGTGCGCCCGCTCATCAGCATGTGCGTGATGTCGCCGCCGCTCACCATCTCGACAGCCCAGATCGACGACATGGCGGCGATCCTGCGCCGCGGCATCGAGCTCACTATGGACGACCTGACCCGCGAAGGGCTCTGGAAGGGCTGAGCCCTTCCGGACAAGACCCTGTTTGGACCGCCATTCCCTGGTCCAAACGTTTGAGGCCCGCGAAAGCGGGCCTCTTTTTCGTTTCAGTGGTTTAGCGGCTTTCGATGAGGCCGGCATTGACCTCCGCCATCGCCTTCTCCTCCGGCGCCTCCTTTAGCGTCACCACCGGCAGCACCTTGCGAATGTGGTCGTGGTGGGTCTGCACGCCATATTCGAGGTCGGAGAGATAGAAGCCGGCGAAGGCGTTGGAGGTCATCGCCTCGTTGGACCAGACGGTGAGCTGCACGTCCTCGGACTGCGTGTCGCGGTCGATGCGATAGGCGAGGTAGCGGGCGAGGCGCTGGGCGCGGTCTTCCTCGCGGTAGCGGTAGATGCCGCCGCGCAGCAGCGTCTTGCCGACGCCGATGGGGAATTCCTGGTAGAACTGCATGGTCTCCGGCGTCACCGCGATGACGCAGTTCGGGAACAGGCCGAAATAGATCCAGGCCTTGCGCAGCCGTTCGGGAAGCCGCAGGTTCTCCCGTGAGATCTTGACGTAGTTGCGCACGCTCCAGCGCCGGCCGGCATGGGGATTGTAGGTTGCGAAGGACCGGCAGAGGCCGTCGACGAAGGGTTCGTCGTAATAGGTCGAGCCGTAGAGGTCCTGGAGCGCCGGATGCGCCATCGCGACATGGTAGCCCTCGTTGTCGACGTCGCGCACGGACTTCCAGTTGACCGGGCTTTCCTGCGTCCAGATGCCGCCCGTCGGCACCATCTCTTCGGAACGGTAGTGCGAAAGTTCGTCCTCGAAGGGCTTCATCAGCTCGGCGACGGAGGGCTGCGGGCCGGGCGCGAAGCGGATGAAGACGAAACCCTGCCAGATCTCGCATTCGAGCGATTTCAGCGCGAACTCGTTCTTGTCGAGTGGCGGGAAGCTGCGCGGGCGGGCGGCACCGCGCAAGGTGCCGTCGAGATTGTAGACCCAGCCGTGGAAGGGACAGACGAGCGCATTGCGGCAGCTGCCCTTTTCATCGGCGACGAGGCGCGAGCCGCGATGGCGGCAGATGTTGTGAAAGGCGCGCACGGTGCCGTCCTGCCCGCGCAGGATGAGCGCGCGCTCGCCGACGACGTCCATGGCGAGGTAGTTGCCGGGCTCGGGAATGTCGGAGACGTGGCAGGCGATCTGCCAGTGCTCGCGGAAGACATGCTGCTTCTCCAGCTCAAGCAGGGCGGGGCTGTGATAACACCAGCCCGGGAGTCCGCTCCTGTCCCAGTCGTTCGGAACATTGATATCGCGGATCATCTCGTTCATGTCGCTCCCCTTATTTTGCTGAACGTTCATTCAATATAAGCACAATTTCCGTTCAAAAGGAATAGCTTGCGAAGAGCTGTTGTTTTTGAATCAGGAAAAACCCGGTCGCGGCGCGGCCGGGGAGGGGCTGATTTTCGGCGAAAACTGCGTCGGTGCCGCAGCTTAACGGCAGGCTTTGACGCGCATTACCGGTCGAGTTCCGGGTAGTAGCGTTCCATATAGCTGGGCCTGAGTTTCTCGCCGATCATGCAATCGGCGCTTTCGCCGGCAGCGCGGATTATGCGGGCGGGCGGTTCGGCGCCGCTGACTTCGAGGATCAGCTTGCGGCGGATGGCGATGGCGAAATCCTCCGGCTCCTGCACGGGCAGCACGAAGGCGCCCGGACCGCCGATCACGCAGTTCGAATAATAGTCGTCGAGCGAACCATAGGCGGCCGAAGGGCGGATCATTATGGCGAGGCCGTTGATTATGATGCCGAGCGCGGTGGCGGCATCGCGGGCCGGCGTCACGGGCGGTCCGAAATTGTTCGGGCCGTCGCCGGAGACGTCGATGACGCGGCGAATGCCGGAATAGCCGTTCCCATCGAAGAGTTTCGCGCCGTAGACGATGGCGCCGGAGATCGACGTGCCGCGGCGCGTGGCGATCGGGCGGGCCTCCAATTGTGCGGCGAAGGCCTTGGCGTCTTCCGGCCCGGAGATTATCTGCCAGGGCAGGTGCGAACTGTCTCGGATCGTGCCGGCCCATTCGAAATAGCTGATGGCGATTCGGCCGGTCAGGCCGTCGCGCACGGCATTGACGAAATCGGGGTGTCGCAGCGCATCCACGTAGCCGGCGCGCTGCACCTGCGCCTCCTCCAGGTCCATCGAACCGGAGACGTCGACCGCGAGCACCAGCTCCACGTCGACCTCCTGGTCGGAGGCGGCGGCGATCTCGGCGCCGGCCGTCAGGCTCATCAGCAAGGCAAGCGTTGTCAGCATGGCCGTCACCTATGTGCATATCCCGGACGGCAAATGTATCACGAACCGCGGAAGGAAAGGACGGGCACAGTTCAAAAATCGGTGATGCCGGCGAATAGCCGCCCGCCCGCGACCGTCAGATTGCTGTTCCAGCGATTTTCGGACGCCGGGAACGGGACTTGCCTTCGGGCAGAGAAAGCAGATCGAGATGGGCTTCAAGGATATTTTCAGCACGCTTCGCAACAGGATGTTCGGCCGGGCGGAGAGCGCGCCGGCGGAGCCGCTTTCGCCGCAGGAACAGCTTGTTCGCGACTACGATCTCTATCTCATCGACCTCTATGACGAGATTCCGGGCCTCATTCCGCAACGCGACGCCATGCGGATCGCCTGGGGCAACGGCGATTTCGAGGCCTACCAGCGCGCCTTTGAGGCCGCGCGGGCCGGCGGCGTGATCGCGGAAAGCGGCCGGCCGCATTATTCCCTGGTCAAGGACTGGTTCTTCGAGCCCTTTCTGGACCTGCCGGACGAGGAAGCGGCGGCGCATGAGGAGATGCTCAAGCCGTTCCGGGCGTTCTTCCAGCGCAGCCCGTCGCCGTTTTCCGCCGCCACCTATGCCGATGCACTGCGCGTAACCGCCTTCGCGCGGCGCGGCACCGCCTATGGGCGTTTCGTGCGGCCGGAGCAGTGGAAGAGCTACGAGGAGCTGCTGAAGGAAGCGGACGACGTGCTCGACAGCCATCCGGACCCGGAAAATTTCAGCTGGCGGATGAGCGATTACCGTCGCGCGGCGAACGAGGGCAGTTTCGACATCTTCAAGGCGCGTTTCGAGCGGGCCTGGCTGCTCGACCGCTACAATGTTGATCTCTGCCGGGCGCATGCCCGCATGATCATGCCGCGCTGGCTCGGCCGCGACGCGCAGGATCTCGAAGATTTCGCGCGGCGGGCGGTGGAGCTGACGCGGGAGCGCTTCGGCCTCGGCTTCTATGCGCTGATCCAGCAGGCGAACACCGACGTCGGCGATCACGAGCTTGCCGACACGCTTTGCGATCCGGCCCTCGTCAAGCAGGGCTTCGAGGACCTGCTTACCCGCTTCCCGGCGCCGAGCGTGATGAACCTTTACGCCGACATGCTCGAATGGATGGGCGATACCGAGGCGCTCGCCGATCTGCTGGAGACCCGCTTCCGCGTGATGGTGCCGCAGATCTGGTACGGCGATACGCGGGGCGAGAAGATCTCCTACGTCTTCGACACGCTGCTGGAAGCCGCAGACGCGCTGGAACAGCGCCGCGCCCGCAAACGCGCGTGATGGCTTAAAGCGCCGTCAGCTCGCGGATCGCCATGCGCTTGTAGGCCTCGACCAACAGGTCGCCTTCCGCCCGCGCGACCGAGACGGCAAGGCGCATGGTCGCCTCGCCGAGATGCATGACGAGAAGGGCGGTCGCCTCGATCGTTTGCGGATCGACGTTCGGTCGCAGCGCCGTCAGCCGGGCGGCCAGCAGCGCGCCGTTGCGCCGGCTCTCCTCGACCTCCATGGCTCGCAGCGCGCCATCCGCCTGCACGGCCGACCAGATGTCGCGGATGACGGGTTCGGCGAGGAAGATCGCGTAGTAGGTATCGATCAGGCTGGCGAAGGCGGTGCCGAGGTCGTCCATGCTTTCGACGACGGCGAGGCCTTCGGCGATGCAAACGCGGCTGTCCTCGTTGCAGCGTTCGGCGAGCGCATGCACCACGGCGCTCTTGTCGGGAAAATACTGGTAGAGCGAGCCGATCGAGATGCCCGTACGCTGGGCGAGCTCGCTCATGCGCAGCGCATCGCTGCCCGTTTCGGCAATCATTTCCGTCGCATTGGCAAGGATGGCGTCCACCCGCTCGCGGCTACGTTTCTGGGTCGGCGCGCGGCGCATCTGCGTTTCGCTCAACTCTCGTTCCACCGTCTGCTCCAAAGGCTCGAATAATCGCGCTTGACAAATACGAGGATTCCTCACATTTTGCAAACATGAGTGATGCTCACATTTTGGAGGATGGAAAGATGACGAACAAGCGCATTCTGCTTCTGGGCGGTGAAGGCAAGACGGGGCGGCCGATCGCCGAAAGATTGCGGGAAAAGGGATATGCGGTCCGGCTGGGCTCGCGCTCAGCGGACATCCCGTTCGACTGGCGCGATGCGTCCGGCTGGCCGGCGGTGCTGGCGGGTGTGGATGCGCTCTACATCGCCTACCAGCCGGACCTCGCGGTGCCGGGCTCGGACGACGATATCCGCCGGCTCTCCCGTCTTGCCGCCGAGGCCGGCGTCCAGCGCATCGTGCTGCTTTCCGGCCGCGGCGAGGATGCGGCGGAGGCGAGCGAGGAGGCGATGAAGGAGGCGGGCATTCCCTGGACCGTGCTGCGCGGCAGCTGGTTCTTCCAGAATTTCAGCGAGGGCCTGTTTGCCGAACAGATCCTGGCGGGCGAGCTGGTGCTGCCCTCCAGCACGGTCCGCGAACCCTTCGTCGACACGCGCGACATTGCCGACATGGCGGTGGCGGCGCTGACGGAGCAGGGGCACGCCGGCAGGACCTACGAACTGACCGGCCCGCGGCTGATGACCTTTCGCGAGGCGCTGGCGGAGTTTTCCGCGGCGAGCGGGCGCGCGGTCGTCTATACGCCGGTGACCGTCGAGGCCTATGCTGGCATCCTGCGCGAGGCCGGTATCCCCGAGGATGTCATCTGGCTCGTCACCTACCTGTTCGGCTCGGTGCTCGACGGGCGCAACGAATCTCTCAGGACCGATATCGAGCAGGTGCTCGGCCGCCCGCCGCGTGATTTTGCAGATTTCGCCTGCGATGTCGCCGCAACCGGTTTCTGGAGGACCTGATCATGGCAAGTATTTTCCCCATCCTGACGTTTTTCGCCATCCTTGCGGCAGCGCTCAATGCCGGCCTGTTTTTCATCTTTTCCGTCTGCATCATGGCCGCCTTCGCGCGCCTGACGCCGGCGGAAGGAGCGGCGGCGATGAACGCCATCAATGTCGTCATCCTGAACCCATGGTTTGCCACTGCCTTCTTCGGTGCCGCGGCTCTGTCGCTGGTGCTCGTCGTCATCGGCTTCCTGCAGGGCGGGGCCGGCGGGCTCATGGCCGTGGCCGGCGGCGTGGTCTTCCTCGTTGCGGTCATCGGCGTGACGATGGTCTTCAACGTGCCGCTCAACGATGCGCTCGCCGCGTCCCCCGCCGGCAGCGCGGAGCAGGCGGCGCTCTGGCAGCGCTATCTCGATGTCTGGACGCCATGGAACCATGTGCGCACGCTCGGCTCGCTCGCCGCCGTCGGGCTTTTCGCGCTCGCCTTCCGCCAGGGTGTGCCGCTCGGCTGAGGCCGGGCTGGCGCTCGCCCCTTCGGCCTGCTAGCTCTTGCATCAGAGACCGCCGGAGCCGACCTTGCAGGACATAACCGACCTTTCCGCCCTTGCCCTTTCCGCTGCCATCGCCGAGCGCAGGCTCGATTGCCGAAGCGTCATGGCGGCCTATCTTGCCCGCATCGAGGCGATCAATCCGCGCATCAACGCCATCGTCAGCCTCCGCCCGGCGGAAGACCTGCTGGCCGAGGCGGAGGAGGCCGATCGGGCGCTCGCGGCGGGAGAGCATCGCGGCTGGCTGCACGGTCTGCCCTTCGCGGTGAAGGATCTCTCCGAGGCGAAGGGCATCCTCTGCTCGTTTGGTTCGGCCAACTATGCGGATTTCGTGCCGGACTATGACGACATCCATGTCGAGCGCATCCGGGCGGCGGGCGCCATCGTCATCGGCAAGACCAATGCACCGGAAATGGGCCTCGGCTCGCACAGCTACAATCCGGTCTTCGGCGTCACGCGGAACCCTTACGATACCGGCAAGAGCGCCGGCGGCTCCTCCGGCGGTGCGGCGGCGGCGCTTGCGGCACGATTGCTGCCGGTGGCCGATGGCAGCGACATGATGGGGTCGCTGCGCAACCCCGCCGGCTTTAACAACGTCGTCGGCTTCCGCCCGTCCTTCGGCCGCGTGCCCTCGCTCGGCAACGAACTTTTCCTCGGCCAGCTCGCCGTCAACGGGCCGATGGGGCGCAGTGTCGCCGATGTCGCGGCCCTTCTCGCGACGCAGGCGGGGCACGATCCGCGCGATCCGCTGTCGCTGGTCGACGAGGATCTCTCGCTTGACGGCAGCCGCGATCTCTCCGGCGCCCGCATCGGCTGGCTCGGCGATTTCGGCGGTTACCTGCCGTTCGAGCCGGGCGTACTGGAACTCTGCCGTGAGACGCTCGACGTCTTCCGGCGGCTCGGTTGCACGGTGGAGGAGGTTGCGCCGGGCTTCGACATGGCGCGGCTGTGGCAGACCTGGCGCACGCTGCGCCATTTCCTGGTCGCCGGCGGGCAGGCCGCCGACTACGACGATCCGGCGCGGCGCGCCAACATGAAGCCGGAGATGCTTTGGGAAGTCGACAACGGCCGCGCGCTTTCGGCGGCGGAGGTCTATGCGGCGTCGCTCGGCCGCAGCGACTGGCATCGCTACGTCGCGGGCCTGTTCGAGCGCTATGATTTCCTCATCCTGCCTTCGGCCCAGGTCTTCCCGTTCGATGCGGAACTCGATTGGCCGAAGGCGATCGACGGGCGGGTGATGGACACCTATCACCGCTGGATGGAGGTGGTCATCGGGCCGACGCTCGCCGGCCTTCCCGTCGCCGCAATGCCGGCCGGCTTCGGGGCAAACGGGCTGCCCGCGGGCATCCAGATCATCGGCCGCGCGCGGGCCGATCGCGACGTGCTGGCGGCCGCCGCGGCCTATGAAAAGGCCACCGACTGGCTCGCCCGGCCTCCCCAGTTTTAGGGATGCGGGGCGCAAGGCCACGTCATCGCCGCATTCTCGTGACAGGCAGCCTTGCCGGGCGGTGAGGACACCCCGGCGGATTCCTTCAAAAACACGAGGCGCCGTTTAGGAATTGCTTACCATATTTCGTCATTCTTTGCTCGTTCGGCAGAAGTCCGGGGCGCGT
Organism: Shinella sp. GW835-FHT14H05; assembly: GCF_058793575.1. Lineage (NCBI taxonomy): Bacteria > Pseudomonadati > Pseudomonadota > Alphaproteobacteria > Hyphomicrobiales > Rhizobiaceae > Shinella > Shinella sp. GW835-FHT14H05. Next base: position 1,120,582 of record NZ_JBXAFY010000001.1, read on the forward strand.
GGCCCCGATGCCTGCCGCCAGCGTAAAGGCCCTCGGACTGTCTGTTCCGCGGCCGCGTCGAGTAACGAGTATCGGGTAACGAGTATCATGGCGTCTGTGTACAGTTCCGCGCGTTCCGCGTCGAAATCCCGTCGGGGCCGTTCCGCGGGCATCCTTCTCAGCACATTGCTTGCCTGCGGCGTCATCGCCGGGTCCGCCTGGGCGGTTGTCTCGACGCTCGGTGCCATGCAGGAGGCGGCAACGTCGCTTTCGGACGGCAAGAAGGCCATTGCCGGCACTCTCCATATCAAGACCCCCGGCAAGGAAAAGGTTGCCGACCGGGTGGTGAAGATCGCGAAATTCTCGCGTCTCTCCCAGCCCTCGGAAAGCGAGCTTCGCCAGAAGCAACTGACCGCCGAGGCGATCCAGGTCGCGCACCAGCGCAAGATCTCGGTCCAGCTCGCTTCCGCCGTGAAGCGCGAGAAGGCCAAGGCGGCGTTGATCGAGGCGGCCTATGCCCGCGCCGAGCGCTCCGTCGAACAGGAAAAGGCGATCACCGGCCAGCCGGCCATGGTGACCGCGCTCGTCGAGGACACCTCCGCCCGCAAGGACATCCAGCCCTTCGGCCTCGTCATGCAGAAGCCGCAGACGGAAGAGGAAAACCTCCTCAGCCAGATCCCGTTGCCCGAAGCCAAGCCGGCGCTCGAGACCGTCGTCATCGAAAAGCCGGTGGTGGTGGAAGAAGAAAAGCCGGTCGCGCGCAACAATCGCGAAAAGGCGAAGGACAAGGACAAGGAAGAGGTCGCTTACGCCAAGCCCGACCGGTCGCTGTTCGGCAACCTGTTCAAGGGCGGCAGCGGCAGCAGCAATGGCACGGGTTGGCTCGGCAAAGGCACGCGCGTTGCGATCTACGACGTTTCCAACGCGACGGTCTACATGCCCGACGGCACGAAGCTGCGCGCCCATTCCGGCATCGGCAAGATGCGCGACAATCCGCGCTACGAGCACGTCAAGATGAACGGGCCGACGCCGGCCGGCATCTACCGCCTGAAGATGCGCGAGCGGCGCTTCCACGGCGTCGAGGCGATCCGCATGACCTCCATCGACGGGCGCGACCCGAAGAACCGCACGGGCCTCCTGACGCACACCAACCTCCTGCGCAACCAGAAGGGCTCGCATGGTTGCGTCGCCTTCCAGAACTACGAGCCGTTCCTCAACGCTTTCAAGCGTGGGCACATCACCATGATGATCGTGGTGCCGGAACTGCCGTCGTCGCGCACCCAGCTTGCCGCGCTCTACCGCAAGGCCGGCGCCTGACATTTTTCGCGTGACCCCTAAAACCGGCGCCCTGTTAGCGCCGGTTTTGTATTTTCAGGCCACGGGCACAAATTTTCTCCGAATGTTGTGAACGATAACCATTTGGTTTAGCGAATGCTAAGAATTTTGGGTCAATTTTAGCCGACTTCTCTTGATGGCCCGGCTGCCGAGGCCACATCGACGTGGGGACCCAGACGTGACTGCCTTCGATTTCGGATTGAATTCCCGCTCCGTGCTTGCCGCGATGAACCGCTCCCAGGCGATCATCGAATTCGACCTCTCCGGCAAGATCCTGCACGCCAACGAGAATTTTTTGCACGCCGTCGGCTACGGGCTTTCAGAGGTGGTCGGCCAGCACCACCGCATGTTCGTCGACCCGGCGGAGGCCGCATCGGCGGAATACGCGGCCTTCTGGGCGCGGCTTGCCGAAGGGCATTTCGACCGGCGCCAGTACAAGCGCATCGCCAAGGGCGGCCGCGAGATCTGGATCGAGGCCTCCTACAATCCCGTCTTCCGCGGCAAGAAGCCGGTGAAGGTGGTGAAGTTCGCGACCGACATCACGGCCATGAAGCGCAAGGCGATGGAGGATGAGGGCAAGCTCGCGGCGCTGAGCCGGGCGCAGGCGATCATCGAGTTCACGCCGAAGGGCGACATCCTCGGCGCCAACGAGAATTTCCTCGCCACCCTCGGCTACCAGCTTTCGGAAATCGTCGGCCGGCATCATTCCCTGTTCTGCGCGCCGGACTATGTGGCGAGTGCGGCCTACAAGGATTTCTGGGCGCGCCTTGCCGAAGGGCACTTCGTGTCCGACCAGTTCACCCGCGTCACCAAGGTTGGCAGCCGTATCCATATCCAAGCCTCCTACAACCCGATCCTCGATGCCGATGGCAAGGTCTTCAAGGTGGTGAAGTTCGCCACCGATGTGACGGAGCGCGTGCGGGCGATCGAGGAGATCGGCGCGGGGCTCGGGCGCCTTGCCGAATGCAACATCCGCATGACGATCGACCGCGAATTCATCCGCGAATTCGAGCCGCTGCGGCGGGATTTCAACAATTCGATCGGCGCCTTCCAGGAAACCCTCTCGCAGGTGCTCGACCAGACCTATATCCAGAACCGTAGTGGCCAGGAGATGCGCAAGGCGGCAGAGGATCTCTCGGAACGCACGCGCCAACAGGCTGTCGCGCTCGAAGAAACCGCAGCAGCACTGACGCAGGCAACCGTCGCCGTGCGTTCTTCGACCGACCGGACGCGGGAGACGCGCAAGCTCGTACAGGACGCCCGCGCCTCGGCAAACAGCTCTGCCGACGTCGTGAACAATACCGTGAGCGCCATGCAGCGCATCGAGGCCGCTTCAAGCGAGATCAGCCAGATCATCGGCGTCATCGACGAAATCGCGTTCCAGACCAATCTGCTTGCGCTGAATGCCGGCGTGGAGGCCGCGCGGGCGGGCGAAGCGGGCAGGGGCTTTGCGGTCGTTGCGCAGGAGGTTCGCGAACTGGCGCAGCGCTCCGCAAAGGCGGCGCGCGAGATCAAGACACTGATCACCAATTCCAGCGCTGAAGTTAAGGATGGTGTGCGTCTCGTCGGCGAAACCGGCCGGGCCCTTCGCGAAATCGAAAACTTCGTCGAAGAGATCGACCATAATGTCGACGCGATAGCGACCTCTGCCGCCGAGCAGGCGAGCGGTCTCGAGGAGATCAGTGCTGCTGTTTCGGATGTCGACCGTATCACGCAAGAAAACGCCGCCATGGTGGAGCGCACGACCTCGACGAGCCAATCCCTGGCCGACGGTGCGATAACGCTCAGCGACCTTGTCAACCGGTTCCAACTCAACCGTCGCACGCTTCGCCGTGACGGCAGCGAAATCTGGACGCCGGAAGAGCGCGCCGCCCGGCTCGGCGCGGTGCGCAAGGCCTCCTGACCGATTCAAGGCGGGGTCGTTCTTATGGCCCCGTCATTTCCTTTCGACGAAACCGTCCAGCACACGTTTCTGTCCGGCGCGGTCGAAGTCGATCGTCAACTTGTTGCCCTCGATCGCCGCGACATTGCCGTTGCCGAATTTCAGGTGGAAGACCCGGTCGCCGACGGAAAATTTCGACGGCTCGCTCGTGGTCGATTTCGCCACCAGTTCCCCTTCGATCATGCGCGAGCGGGGGCCGCTTTCGCCATAACCGACGCGCTCGACGGCGTGGCCGGAGCGTGAGCCCCAGTTGTCGCGCGTGGCTTCCGTGCGGTTTGCCTGGGCGCGGCGCCAGCCGGGGGACGAGTAGTTGTTCTGGAACGGCTCCTGCTTGTCGAAGCGCGACTGGCCGTAGCCGCCGCGACCGTAACCGCCATAGGACTGTTCCACCTCGGCCACTTCCACATGCGCTTCCGGCAATTCGTCGAGGAAGCGGGAGGGGAGCGTCGATTGCCAGAGGCCGTGGATGCGGCGGTTGGAGACGAACCAGATGTGGCAGCGGCGTTTTGCACGCGTGATGCCGACATAGGCGAGGCGGCGTTCCTCCTCCAGGCCCGAGCGGCCGCCCTCGTCGAGCGCGCGCTGGTGCGGGAAGAGGCCTTCCTCCCAGCCGGGCAGGAAGACCGTCTCGAATTCGAGGCCCTTGGCCGAATGCAGCGTCATGATCGAGACGGCGTCGAGTTCGGCATTCTGCTCGGCATCCATGACCAGCGAAACGTGGTCGAGGAAGCCGCGCATCGATTCGAACGCTTCCATCGAGCGGATCAGTTCCTTGAGGTTGTCGAGGCGCCCCGGGCCTTCCGCCGACTTGTCGGCCTGCCACATGGCGGTATAGCCGCTCTCGTCGAGGATCTGCTCGGCAAGATCGGTGTGCGGCATGGTCTCCAGGAGCGACTGCCAGCGGCGGAAATCCGTGACGACGTCGAACAGCGCCTTGCGCGCCTTCGGCTTCAGCTCGTCGGTCTCGATGATGTCGGATGCGGCGGCGAGCATCGGTATGTCGCGGGCGCGGGCATAGTCGTGCAGGTTGCGGATCGTCGTGTCGCCGAGGCCGCGCTTCGGCGTGTTGACGATGCGCTCGAAGGCGAGGTCGTCGGCCGGCTGGCTGACCAGGCGGAAATAGGCCATGGCATCACGGATTTCGAGCCGCTCGTAGAAGCGCGGGCCGCCGATGACGCGGTAGTTGATGCCGAGCGTGACGAAACGGTCTTCGAACTCGCGCATCTGGAAGGAGGCGCGCACCAGGATCGCCATGTCGTTGAGCTTGTGCTGCTTGCGATGGAGCTGCTCGATTTCCTCGCCGACGGCACGCGCCTCTTCCTCGGAATCCCAGGCCGCATGCACGACGACCTTGTCGTCGTCGGGATCCTTGCGGTCGGTGAAGAGCGTCTTGCCCAGCCGGTCCTCGTTATGCGCGATCAGGTGGCCGGCAGCGCCCAGGATATGGGCCGTCGACCGGTAGTTGCGCTCCAGCTTGACGACGCGGGCGCCCGGGAAATCCTTCTCGAAGCGCAGGATGTTGTCCACCTCCGCGCCGCGCCAGCCGTAGATCGACTGGTCGTCGTCGCCCACACAGCAGACGTTCTGCGGCGTGCCCTTGGGGCGCTGGGCGAGCAGGCGCAGCCACATGTACTGGGCGGTGTTGGTGTCCTGGTATTCGTCGACGAGGATGTAGCGGAATTTCTGGTGATATTCGGCCAAGACATCCGGATTGGCGCGGAACAGGCGGATCGGGTGCAGCAGCAGGTCGCCGAAATCGCAGGCATTCAGCGTCTTCAGGCGATTCTGGTAGGCGATATAGAGTTCTCGGCCCTTGCCGTTGGCGAAGGCGCGCGCGTCGCCTTCCGGGATCTGCGCCGGGTCGAGGCCCTTGTTCTTCCAGCCGTCGATCATGCCGGCGAACTGCTTTGCCGGCCAGCGCTTGTCGTCGATGCCCTCGGCCTGGATGATCTGCTTGATCAGGCGCACCACATCGTCGGTGTCGAGGATGGAGAAATCGGAGCGCAGGCCGACGAGTTCGGCATGGCGACGCAGCAGCTTCACGCCGATCGAGTGAAACGTGCCGAGCCAGGGCATGCCCTCGACCGCGCCGCCGACGAGGAGGCCGATGCGCTCCTTCATCTCGCGCGCAGCCTTGTTGGTGAAGGTCACGGCCAGCATCTGGCTCGGATAGGCGCGGCCGGTGGCCAGGATATGGGCGATTCGGGTGGTTAGCACGCGCGTCTTGCCGGTGCCGGCGCCCGCGAGCACCAGCAGGGGACCGTCGAGCGTTTCCACCGCCTCACGCTGCTCCGGGTTGAGGCCGGAGAGGTAGTCGGGCGCGCGGTGGGCATCGCGGGCCGCCATGGCGCGCGCGGCGATACCGCCCGCCGGCTTTTCCTTTGGCGCCGGGGGCTTTCCGGAAAGCTGCGGGTCCTCGTCGAAGAAGGGAATGTCGTCGTAACCGCTGATCATGCGGCTCAATGTAGTGATTCGGTCTCGAAAGACCAGTTTTCCGTTCTGCTTTTATTCCGCGGGGAAAAACATTGGCCAGAAGATTGTGGAAAGCCGCGCCCTTCAGGGCGTGGCGCGGTCCGCATCGAACACGGCGTCCACGGGCAGCTGGAGGGCGGTCGCAAGCTGGTTCGTCTTGCCGGCAAGCGAGACGATGGCGAGCAGTTCCGCATATTGCGCATCTGTCATGCCCTTGGCCTTGGCCGCGGCCGTATGAGAATGGACGCAGTAGCTGCACCCGTTCGTCACCGAGACGGCGATATAGAGCATTTCCTTGACCAGCGGATCGAGCGTCGAGGGCGTCGCCATCACGGCCTTCACCTCCGCCCAGATGCGCTCCAGGAGCGCCGGGTCGAAGGCGAGGTAGCGCCACATATTGTTGACGAAATCGGATTTGCGGGTGGCGCGGATGTCGTCGAACACCGCCTTCACGCGCGGATCGGCTTCGATGTCTTCAGCGGGTTTGACGGTGCTCATGGTTCCTCCGGAAGAAAGGCCGGCGGGCAAGCCGCCGGCCAATGGGGTCAGGCCAGTGCGAACACGCGGGCAGGGCCGCCCGTGCCGCCGCGCACCTTTGGCGCGCCCACGATGAGGGTCGCGCCCTTGGCCGGAAGCTGGTCCAGATTGGCGGCCGCTTCAAGCCCCCAATGGCCCGAGGCAAGCCAGGAATAGTGCGTCGCGAAATCCGGCGAGATGCCGTAGTCGAGCGAGAGCGTATCGACCGCGATGCCCACGGCGCTGGAGTTTTCCGCCAGATACTGCACGGCTTCGACGTGGAAGCCGGGGAAGTGCATCTTGCCCTCGGCGTCCGCATTGCGGAACTTGTCGGTGCCCAGATGTTTGTCCCAGCCAGAGAGCAGCGCCACGCAGGCCTTTTCCGGCAGGTCGCCATTGGCGGCGATCCAGGCCTTGATGTCGTCCGGTGTCAGTTGCGCATCCGCGTTCGCCGCCGCCTTCTCGCGGATATCGATGACGGCGAGCGGCACGACGAGGTTGGAGACCGGGATTTCGGCCACCGACTTGCCATCCTCGGAAAAGTGCAGCGGCGCATCGACATGGGTGCCGGTGTGCTCGTTCACCCGCAGTTCGAAAAGATTGAACTTGTGTTCCTTGTAGTTGAACTTCTGCTCGCGCCAGAACTGCTGCTGCCCGAAGAAAGTCGGAAACTCCTCGTAAAGTTCATGGGTGAGGTCCGTCGCCTTGCTCGGCGCTTGCGCGAGCGCCGGGCTCAGCGCACCGGAGCTGGCTGCCGCCACAGTTGCGGCGCCCGCAGCGGCGGCACGGAAAAAGTTTCTTCTCGAAAGCATGCGGTTCTTGACGGTATCGATGACGCAGGCGTCGCACATGGTTCTTCCCCCTGTCGGTGAATGCGTTGATGAAACAATACTGAAATAAGGCTCGACCATACTGGCGCAAGAAAGCTATCACACGCACCGGATCGGTCCAGTCACGCGCATGCTCGGATAGGGGGTGGCGAGGGAAGATTTCTCCACCTTTTCTTACATTTCGGTAACAGAACAGACCGCCAATCTTACATTTCGGTAATGATCGTATTCTTTCATTGCCCGTTCATTTGCAAAGCGGGATACTTGGTCTATGTCGCACTGCAACAGGTGACGGTTCGCTTCCATCGGAGACAGATTGCATGCGGGTTTGGAAACAGCTCCTCATAAGCCTCGGCGTCATTTCGGCCGGGGTCTTGCTCTGGGGTCGCTTCGTGCCCGGGGCGAACGACATGCTGGAGGCCGCGGGCCTCCCCGGCACGCTCGTCGCAGCCATCGCGCCGGCCGGTGAAGGCCAGACCGAGGGGGGCCGCGAAGGCGGCCGCCGCGGCGGTTTCGGCGGTGGCCCGGTGCTCGTCGCCACCAAGCCCGTCGCCATGTCCGTCGTCAACGACCGGCTGAACGCCATCGGCGACGGCGAAGCGATCCGCACCGTCACGGTGACACCTTACGCCACCGGCAACCTCACCGAAGTGCTCGTCGAATCCGGCGACCGGGTGGAGCAGGGCCAGGTGATCGCCCGCCTCGACAGCGACGAGCAGCGCATTGCCGCCGACCAGGCGCGTGTGGCGCGCGAAAGCGCGCAGCAGAAGCTGAAGCGCGTCCAGAGCATCAAGTCCTCCATGAGCGTCGCCGAATTGCAGGATGCCGAGACCGCGCTGAAGGCGGCCGAACTGGTGTTGCAGAATGCCGAACTGACGCTGCGCCGCCGCGATATCACTGCGCCCTATGGCGGCGTGGTCGGCATCATCTCCGTCAATGCCGGCGATTACGTCACCACCACCACGGCGATCGCCCGCATCGACGACCGCTCGGAAATCCTCGTCGACTACTGGGTGCCGGAGCGGTTCGCGACGAGCATACGCGTCGGCGGCGACGTCTCGGCGACCGCGGTCGCGCGGCCGGGCGAAACCTTCAACGGCAAGGTACAGGCGATCGACAACCGCATCGACCAGGAGAGCCGGACGTTGCGCGTGCGTGCGCGCATCGAAAATCCCGAGGACCTGCTGCGCGCCGGCATGTCCTTCCAGGTGACCATGCAGTTTGCCGGCGATCTCTATCCGAGCGTCGATCCGCTCTCCGTGCAGTGGAGCGCCGAAGGCTCCTATGTCTGGCGCGTCAAGGGCGAGAAGGTCGAGCGTGTGCCGATCCACATCATCCAGCGCAACCCGGACAAGGTGCTCATCAAGGCCGAGATCGGCGAGGGCGACCAGATCGTCACCGAAGGCGTGCAGACGCTGCGGCCGGGCGGCGCGGTGCGCACTGCCGAGCAGGACGGCCAGGTGACGTCCTCCGTGACGGAGGGCACGTAATGTCGGGCGAGGGGAACGGCGTCAACGAATCCGGCAAGGCGGGCTTTACCGCGCTTTTCATTCGCCGGCCGATCTTCGCCCTCGTGCTCAACACGCTGATCGTCGTTGCCGGCCTCGCCGCCTTCAACGGCGTGGAAATCCGCGAACTTCCCTCCGTCGACCAGCCGGTCATCAGCGTTTCGACCGAATTTGACGGCGCTTCGCCCGAAACGGTCGACCGCGAACTGACGGATGTGATCGAAGGGGCGGTTTCGCGCGTCCAGGGCATCAAGGACATTTCCTCGCAGTCGTCCTTCGAGCGTAGCCGCGTCACCCTGCAATTCTCCGATACGACGGACGTCAACCAGGCGGCAAACGACGTGCGCGATGCGCTCGGCCGCGTGGCGAACCAGCTTCCCGATGGCGCAGACGAACCGCGCGTCGTGAAAGCCGATGCCGATAGCCAGCCGATCATGCGGCTCGCGCTGACCTCCGATACGCAATCGCTCGAAGACCTGACGCTGCTGGCCGAAAACGAGATTACCGACAGGCTCGCCTCGGTGGAAGGTGTTGCGGACGTTGCCGTTTATGGCGACCAGGAGAAGATTTTTCGCGTCGACGTCGATCAGTCGAAGCTTGCGGCGCGCGGCCTGACGGTCGCGGACCTGCGCAATGCGCTGGCGACCGCCGCCTTCGACGTGCCGGCCGGCTCGCTGAAGAGCCAGAGCCAGGACATTACGGTTCGTGCAACTGCGGACCTCGCGACCCCGGCCGATTTCGAGAACCTCATCATCAAGAACCGCGTGCGCCTCGGCGATGTCTCCATGGTGACGATGGGGCCGGACGAGGGTTCGACGGCGTTGCGCTCCAATGGGCGCCAGGGCATCGGGCTTGGCATCATCCGTCAGGCGCAATCGAACACGCTCGATATTTCCGCCGGCGTGAAGCAGATGGTGGCGCAGTTCGAGACCATTCTGCCCGAGGGCACCGAGATCAAGATCACCAGCGACGACGCGGTCTTCATCGATGGCGCGATCCACGAGGTGGAGATCGCGCTCGTCGTTGCCGTCGTGATCGTCACGCTCGTCATCTATCTCTTCCTGCTTGACTGGCGGGCGACGCTGATCCCCACGATCAGCATGCCGATCGCGCTGATCGGCACGATCGCCGCCATCTACATGGCCGGCTTCTCCGTCAACATCCTGACGCTGCTCGCCATCGTTCTGGCGACCGGACTGGTGGTGGACGACGCGATCGTGGTGCTGGAAAACATCGTGCGGCGGCGCGCGGAAGGCCTGAAGCCGCGTGCTGCGGCGATCCTCGGCACGCTGGAAGTGTTCTTCGCCGTCATCGCGACGACCGCCACGCTTGCCGCCGTCTTCATACCGCTCTCCTTCCTGCCGGGCCAGGCGGGGCGTCTCTTCCGCGAATTCGGTTTCGTGCTCGCCTTCGCCATCTTGCTTTCCTCCTTCGTGGCGCTGACGCTGTGCCCGATGCTCGCCTCACGCATGCTGACCAAGGATATGTCGCACGGGCATACGGGCTTTCTCGCCCGCATAGGCGGCGCCTGCTCGCGCTTCTATCGATCGACGCTCAACGCCTGCCTCGGCGCGCCGTTCATCGTCTTCGTCGTTGCGCTGCTCTTCACCGCCGCCGGTGCGACCTCCTTCTTCACCATCAAATCGGAGCTGACGCCAAGCGAAGACCGCTCGATGGTGATGCTGCGCGTGAACGCGCCGCAGGGCGTGTCGCTGGAATATGCGCAGGAGCAGATGAAGCTGATCGAAAACAAGCTTCGCCCGCTCTACGACAAGAGAGAGATCGTCAACATCTTCTCCATATCGGGGCAAGGCGGTTCCACGAACAGCGGCTTCATGGTGCTCACACTCGCTCAGTGGGACCAGCGCGACCGCACGCAGCAGCAGATCGTACAGGACATCAACCAGGCGGTCGGTTCCGTGCCCTCGGTGCGCGCCTTCGCCATGCAGCCGAACAGCCTCGGCATCCGCGGTGCCGGCAACGGCCTGCAGGTGGCGCTCGTCGGCAACGACTATACCAAGCTCGGCAATGCCGCCGCCGAGCTGGTGCGCAAGATCGAGGACAGCGGCCGCTTCCAGAACGTGCGGCTGAACTACGAGGCGAACCAGGCGCAGCTTTCGGTCACCGTCGACCGCGAACGCGCCGCCGATCTCGGCATCGACATTACCGGGCTTTCGGCCGCCTTGCAGGCCATGCTGGAGGGCACGAGCGTCGTCGACATCTACGTCGAGGGCCAAGCCTATCCCGTAAAGCTTTCCTCGACGACGCAGCCGATCAACGATCCGACGGATCTGGAAAACATCTTCCTCAAGACCGGCGACGGCAAGATCGTGCCGATGTCCTCCATCGCCTCGCTGGAGGAGCGCGCGGTCGCGCCCCAGCTGTCGCGCGAGCAGCAGTTGCGCGCCGTCTCGCTTTCGGCGGGTCTAAAGGATGGTCTGGCGCTCGGCGATGCATTGACGCTGGTGCAGGACATGGCGGAGCCGCTGCTGCCGGAAGGCTCGCGCCTGATGCCGATGGCGGAAGCCGCCACGCTTCAGGAAAATTCGGGTGGCCTCTTCGTCACCTTCGGCTTTGCCATCGTCATCATTTTTCTGGTGCTCGCCGCGCAGTTCGAGAGTTTTGTCAGCGCCGTGATCATCATGGTGACGGTGCCGCTCGGGTTGGCTTGCGCCGTCTTTGCGATGATCCTGACGGGCACGACGCTCAACATCTACAGCCAGATCGGGCTCGTGCTGCTCGTGGGCATCATGGCGAAGAACGGCATCCTGATCGTTGAATTCGCCAACCAGCTCCGTGACCGCGGCCAGGATGTGCGCAGCGCCATCGAGGACGCCGCCAATATCCGCCTGCGCCCGGTGCTGATGACGATGATCGCCACCGTCGTCGGCGCGGTGCCTCTGGTGCTGGCGAGCGGTGCGGGTGCTGAAGCGCGCATCTCGCTCGGCTGGGTGCTGGTCGGCGGTCTCGGTCTCGCCACGGTCGTCACGCTCTACCTGACGCCCGTCGCCTATCTGGTGATCGCCCGCTATACCAGCCCGCATGCGGACGAGGAAAAACGCCTTGCCGCCGAATTGCAGCATGCCGATGCCCTCGCCAAGGCCGGCGACGGCGCCCTGCCGCAGGCGGCGGAGTGAGTCTCTACGGCCATGACCTGATATTGCGGCTGGACAGCCGGGCGCCAATTTGCTGAGTAAACCCGCACAGGCAGTGAGGGGGAAACGATGGCATTGACGGATATCAGGAGCGGCGCGCGCAATGAGGCGGGCATCGCCGAGGCGCTGGCACGGCTCGCCGATCGTTTTGGCCCGCGTTTCCAGACCGGAGAGGCGATCCGCGTCCAGCACGCGCACACCACCACCTATATCCCCGCCCAGCTTCCCGACGGCGTCGTCTTTGTCGAGACTGCCGAGGAGGTGAAGGCGGTCGTGGCACTCTGCGCGGAACTGAAGGTGCCGGTCATTCCCTTCGGTACGGGCTCCTCGCTGGAGGGGCAGGTCAATGCGCCGAACGGCGGCATTTCCATCGATTTCAACAATATGAAGCGCGTGCTCGAAGTGAATGCCGAGGATCTCGACTGCACCGTCGAGCCCGGCATCACCCGCGAGGAGCTGAACACCTACCTGCGCGATACCGGCCTGTTCTTCCCGATCGATCCTGGCGCGAACGCCTCGATCGGCGGCATGGCCTCGACGCGCGCCTCCGGCACGAACGCCGTGCGCTACGGCACGATGAAGGACAATGTGCTGGCCGTCACCGTCGTCACCGCGACCGGCGAGGAAATCCGCACCGCCCGGCGTGCGCGAAAATCCTCCGCGGGCTACGATCTCACGCGCCTCTTCGTTGGCGCCGAGGGCACGCTCGGTGTGCTCACTTCCATCACGCTGCGCCTCCAGGGCATTCCCGCGGTCATCGCCGGCGGCATCTGCGGTTTCCCGACGCTAAAGGATGCCTGCGACGCGGTGATCATGACGATCCAGCTCGGCATTCCCGTCGCCCGCATCGAGCTCGTCAACACGTTGCAGATCAAGGCCTGCAACGCCTATTCGGGCCTGACGCTGCCGGAACAGCCGACGCTTTTCGTCGAGTTCCACGGCAATGCGGAAAGCGTGCGCCTGCAATCGGAGGAGTTCGGTGCGATCGCGGCGGATTTCGGCGGTGGCGAATTCCAATGGACCGCGGATGCCGAGGAGCGCGCGAAACTCTGGAAGGCGCGGCACAATGTCTATTGGGCGGCGAAGGCGCTGCGGCCGGGTTATGCCGTCATCGCGACGGATGTCTGCGTGCCGATCTCGCGGCTGGCCGATTGCGTGGCCGATACCGAGGCCGATATCGAGGAACATGGGCTGCTTGCGCCGATCGTCGGCCATGCGGGCGACGGCAATTTCCATGTCAGCCTCGTCTTCGACGACAAGGATCCGGCGCATGTCGAACAGGTGGAGGCTTTCGTCGGCCGGCTCAATGCGCGCGCGCTCGCCATGGATGGCACCTGCACGGGCGAACACGGAATCGGCCAGGGCAAGCAGGCTTTCCTGCCGGGGGAGCTCGGCGGGTCGGTTCTGGTCATGCAACAGATCAAGCGGGCGCTCGATCCGGACAACATTCTGAACCCTGGCAAGATTTTTTCGACCCTCTCGGACGATTAGACGTTATCCTTATGTGGTTGAAGGAAATTCGAGGCATGCGGCGTGCTTTCTAGGATCATGCTCTTCGTTGGCGGCCTGGTGGTCGTGGCGCTCTTTGCAGCGCTGCTGGCGCCGCTCTTCGTCGACTGGACGAGTTTTCGGCAGGATTTCGAACGCGAGGCGAGCCGCATCATGGGCCGCACCGTCGTGGTGCATGGCAGCGTCGATGCACGGCTGATCCCGTTCCCGTCCGTGACGCTCAACGACGTGCGCGTCGGCTCGCCGGAGGATGGCCGGCCGCTGGTCGAGGTCGCGCGCTTCTCCATGGATGCGGAGCTGGCGCCGTTCCTTTCCGGCGAGGCGCTGATCTTCGACATGCGCCTTGAGGAACCCAAGGCGCGTATCAAACTCTACCAGGATGGCACGCTGGACTGGGCGCGCGGCCGCAAGTCCGACATCCCGGCCCGCACTGTGATCCTGGAAAACGTCGCGATCACCGGCGGCGAGATCGAATTCGTCGACGAGCAGACCGGCCGCACGCGCCATGTCACCGGCCTCGACGCGCAGGTTTCGGCGAAATCACTGGGCGGCCCCTGGCGCATCGACGGGCGCGGGGCGCTCGATGGCGAAAGCGGCGCCTTCCAGCTCTCGAGCGGGCAGGTGGAGAACGGCGCACTGTCGCTGCGCGCCCGCATCGTGCCCGACCGGCTCGCCTTCACCGCCGATCTCGAAGGCGCGATCAAGGTCGCCGACTTCCGCCCACTCTATGACGGCAATTTCACCGTCTCTGAAAAACCGCGTCCGAAGGGCGAGGGGCCGGCCGATCCGATCCGGGTGACGGGCAAGTTCGAGCTTTCCAACGAGCGCATCCGCGTGCCCGAATACCGCCTGGAGGCCGGGCCTGCCGCCGATCCCTACGTGGTGACCGGCGAAGCGACGCTCGATACCGGCCGCAAGCCGGAATTCCTGCTGATCGCCGATGGCCAGCAGATCGACGTCAACCGCATCGGCAACAGCGGCGAGACCGGCAAGACCGGCCGCGACCCGCAGATGTCCGCCCGCCAGCGGCTTCAGGCGCTGCTGGCGATCGCCGCCGATATCCCCATTCCGCAGGTGCCCGGCCGTGCCAGCCTGTTCCTGCCGGCGGTGGTGGTCGGCGATACGACCGTGCGCGAAATCCGCCTCGACGTGAAGCCGGACGGCGACGGTTGGCGGATCGAGAGGGCGGATGCGATCCTGCCCGGCCGCACCGCGCTGGAGGCCAAGGGACGGCTGATGCTGCGCGAAAACCGTGGCTTCGTCGGCGACCTGCTGATCGCCTCCAACCAGCCCTCGGGGCTTGCCACCTGGCTCGCCGGCTCGGTGGACCCGGAAATCCGCAAGCTGAAGACCGCCGGTTTTTCCGCGCAGGTGAACCTGACCGACGAGTTGCAGCGCTTCGAAAACCTCGAAATCGCAGTGGGCGGTGCCTCGCTGACCGGGCGGCTGGAGCGGGAATCCCGATCGGACGCGACGCCCGCGCTATCGCTGGAATTGCGCGGCAACGAGGTGCAGCTGGATTCGCTGCGTGCCCTTGTCGGCCTCGTCGCCGGCGATGCATCGCTGACGACCGTCCTCGACCATTCCATAGCCCTCGACCTGACGGCGGACCGGTTTCTTGCCTTCGGCGAGAGTGCGACGGATGTGAGCGCCGCGCTCTCCGTGAAGGACGGCCTCCTGACGCTGAGCCGCCTCAACGTGGCCTCGCTCGAAGGCGCGACGCTTTCGGCAAGCGGCACGCTGGGCGGCTCGCTCGTAGCACCGAGCGCCGGCCTCGAAATCCGGCTGAAGGCGGCGGCGATGGAGCCGGTCGCGGCGCTTCTGGCGCGGCATCTGCCGGCCCATCCGCTGCTGTCGCGCTTCGTTGCCAATGCCGGCTACTACGACAATGCCGATCTCGCCGTTCGCGCCGCCGTGTCCGGCGAGGCGGGCAGCCCGGCGACGATCAGCGTTTCCGGCCCCGTCAACGAGGGGCGGGTCGAGTTCAAGCTTTCCACCGCCACGCCCGCCGATCTGCTGCGCGGGCGTAATTTCGAGCTGGACGGTAGCATCTTCAACCCGCAATCCGTCGTGCTGGCCGGCCAGGTCGGTCTCGATCCACTGCCCTTCGATGCCGACCCGGACGGCAGCGTCACCTTCCGCGTGACCCAGCCGGAAGAGGGCGCGGCGACCGTTTCGGCGGCGTTCAACGCCGGCAGCACGTCGATCTCCGCCAAGGGCACCGCAGCACTTTCCGCCGAGGATTTTCTTGCCGGTACGCTCGCGATTTCGGCCAAGAGCGACGATATCGAACCCTATCTGATGATGAACGGTATCGCCGTTCCGCAGGCCGGCGCCGGCCTGCCGCTGACGGCGCAGGCGTCGGTTGCGACCAATGCGCAGGCCATCGCGATCACCGAGATAACCGGCGAGGCCGATCGGAACACCTTTTCCGGCAACCTGACGCTCGATCGCACGGCCGCCACGCTGAAGGGTGCCGGCGCGCTGCGCTTCGATACGGTGGATTTCGCCTTCCTGGCGGAGGCGATCGCCGGGCCGGTGAGCGATGTCCTCGAAGGCGGGCTCAATGCCGCGCCGCTGGTGCAGCCGCTTCAGGATGCGGCCGATATTTCCGTGGCGCTCGAAGCCGGCGCGTTCTGGCCGGGGCTTTATGGCGCGGTCGAAGGGTTCAAGGCGAACCTCGTCTGGAAGGGCGGCGAGCTGACCATGACCGACATGGCCGGCGACTGGCTCGGCGGCAAGCTCTCCGGCCGCGTCAAGGTCGCCAATGCCGAGGAGAACGGCCTGTTCGAAGCGCGTACAGAACTTGCCGGCGTCGACCTGTCGAAGATCGTCTGGGCCGGTCCGGATGGGGCGGCCGCGACGGGCAAGGCGGATGTGACGCTCGCGGTCGATGCTTCGGGCAAGAGTGTGCGCACGATGGTCGAGGGCGCCAGCGGCTCGGGCGAGGTGCAGGTGTCCAATCTCGTGCTGCGCGGGCTCGATACCGGCGCGCTGCCGTCGCTTCTGGCGGAGGCCGATCGCATCGAGGGCGACATCACGCAGGAGCGCGTGGCCGGTTTTGCCTCAAATGCCATCCTCAAAGGTGAGGCGGCGCTGGGCGCGGTGCGCATCCCCTTCGCGCTGGCGGGCGGCAAGCTGCGCGTCCAGAGCGTTGCGGCCGAGGACGGTAAGGCGGAGCTTTCGGGCGACGCGGATATCGATCTGGCCGGCGACATCATGACGGGGCGCCTCGCCGTCACCTACAAGGCGGGCGAGGATGCGCTGGCTGGCGCCGAGCCGGAAGTGGCGCTGTCCTACCGCGGCCTGGTCGAGGCGCCGGGCTTCGAGCTCGATGTGCAGCCGCTCGCCAACTATCTGTCGCTGCGCCGCTTCGAGACGGAGCGCCGGCGGGTGGAGACCTTGCAGGCCAACGTGCTGGAAAAGCAGCGCCTGCGGCGCGAGGCGGCGCTTTATCGCTCGCGGGCGGATGCGCGCGCGGCGCTTGCGGAAGCGATGCGCCTGCAGATCGAGGAAGAGACGCGGCGGCGCGCGGAGGCGCGTGAACGCGCCGAGAAGGAGCGAACCGCCAGGCAGGCCGCCGAAGAGGCCGAGCGCGCGCGCCGCAAGGCCGCGGACGACGCCCGTCTGCTGCTGGAGGCGCAGGAAGAGGCCCGTCGCCTGGCCGAGCAGCGGGCGGCTGCCGAGGCGCGCAAGGCGGAAGACGAAGCGGCGCAGCGGCGCCTGCCGGTAAACCCGGAAGAGGGCGTGGAGCGCGGCGGTGAACTGCCACCGCTCGATGGGGGGCAAAGCCTGAACTTCGACGCGCTGCCGGGCCTCAATTAACGGCGCCGGCCTTTTCCTTCAGCCATTCCAGCACATGCAGGCGCAGCGCCGAGGAGAGGTTGCCGTCGACACCGCGGCCGTCGTCGATCTCGCGGATGAGGGCCGCGACGGGCATGCCGCGCGCATCGGCAATGGCGCGCAGCTCGTCGTGAAAGGCCGGTTCGAGCGAGAAGCTCGTGCGGTGGCCGTGCAGGGTGGTGGAATATTTGCGGATCATGCCCATCCTTACGCAGTGAATCAGGCGATTGGCAGATCGAATCCGGTATTTCCGGCAAGCGTTTGAAATGTCAGTCCTTATCGTCCTCGGGCCGCTCGATGCGGCCCTGGTCGAGCGACTTCTGCGCCTTTTCGTTCAGCGCGCGCGTCAGCGTCTTCTCCGCCTTCGTGCGACCGAAGGCGGCGCGGTTCTGCTCGGCCTGCTTTTCCTTTTCGGAGCGGGCTTTCTGCTTGCGGAACTGGCGGAGATTGACGACGTCGCCGCTCATCGCGAAAAACTCAGTTCTTCTTGCGGAAGGAATCGAGCGAGACGACGGAGCCACCCTTGTTGTTGTCGTCGCCACCGGTCGGCGGGGTCGGCTCTTCCGTGGTGGTCTCCTCGACCTTTTCCGCAAAAGCGGGATAGGCGGTGATCTCGGCGGAGTGCTCTTCTTCCTCCTCCACGGCCGGCACGTCGAATTCCAGCTCGAAGCTGACCGACGGGTCATAAAAGCCGCGGATCGCGTTGAACGGGATGACGAGCTTTTCCGGCGTATCGGAGAAGGAGAGGCCGATCTCGAACAGACTCTCGGTGACCTTGAGGTCCCAGAACTGGTGCTGGACGACGATGGTCATCTGCTCGGCATATTTCGCCTTCAGGTGCTGCGAGATGCGCACGCCGGGGGCATTGGTCAGGAAGGTGATGAAAAAATGGTGCTCGCCGGGCAAGTGCCCCGTGACCGCAACTTCGGACAGAACCTTGCGAATGACGCTGCGCAGCGCGTCCTGGGCGAGAATGTCGTAACGAATGTGGTCTTGCGCCATCAGTTCCTGTCTTTCTTCCAGCCTTTGTCATCAGGCATTGCAACGCGTTCTCATACCTTCCGGCACGAGTCATCTGGCACAGCTATAGACCATTTCAAGGGATTGGAGAAGGTGAAGGCTTCTGTTGCCAGGTGCCTTCGGACCCCGCCTAAGAGTGCGACCCCTTAGGACTTTGAGTGAAGTGTCACACCGCGATTAAGCAGCGAGACGAGCTTCCGCATAGTTGTCGTTTGCAACTACAAGTTTAGCCCGATAACGGTGGTACAATGCCGAGCAAAAAGTCGATCTTTACGCCCTTGTCGATCCTATTTCGCCCCCATCAAAAGCCGGTCGGTCGCGTATGACCGGTTTTTGGTGGAGGCGCCGGGTACCGCCCCCGGGTCCAATGGGTTTATTACACCGCTCGTTTATTGCCGTAGCTGCCGAAGCAGCACTTCACATATAGGCGCTCTCTTGCGCCAAGAAAAGGGTTTTATGACAAGGATATGTGGAAGTTTGGCTCAGGCGGTTTCGGCCAGCGGCGGGGCGCTGTCCTGCGCCCAGTGTTTCTGGAAATCCGCAAGCGGCATCGGGCGGCCGAAATAATAGCCCTGGAACTCGGTACAGCCGAAGGATTGCAGGAAAACGAACTGCTCCTTCGTCTCGATGCCCTCGGCGACGACGGAGAGGTCGAGCATGCGGGCGATGTCGAAGATGCTTTTCAGCAGGAAGCGGTTGCGCAGGTTTTCCGGCGCCTCCTGCACGAAGGAGCGGTCGATCTTGATCTCGTGGATGGGCAACTGGCGCAGGTAGCTGAGCGAGGAATAGCCGGTGCCGAAATCGTCGAGCGAGATGGTAAGGCCGGCCGCACGCAGCGCCCGCATCTTCTCCACGATCGTATCGATGTCCGTCGCCATCAGGCTTTCGGTCAATTCCAGCTTGAGCCGGGCCGGATCGACCTTGAGCGCCTCGATGCGGCTGAGCACGGAGGCCACGAAATCAGGTTTCATGAACTGGTCGACGCTGACATTGATCGACAGCACGAGATCGCGCGCGCCGTCCTCCTGCTGCCAGAGGGCGAGCGTCTTGCAGGCTTCCAGCACCACCCATCCGCCGATCGCCGGCATCAGCCCGGCCTGTTCGGCAAGGGGAATGAAATCGATCGGCGGCGCATAGCTGCCGTCGGGCTTCTTCCAGCGCAACAGCGCCTCGGCGCCCATCAGCCGACCCGTCTCGTCCACCTGCGGCTGGTAGAAGAGTTCGAATTCGCGGTTGGCGAGTGCGATGCGGATCTCGCGCGCCTGGTCGAGGTTTCGCGCAAATTCGAGCTGCATCACGTAGACGCCGCCGCACAGCATGACGACGGCGATGATCGCGTTCACCCAGGCGCCGAAAAGCCGGTATTCGTCGGCGATCGGCTGCGCAAAGGGAAGCGCGGCCTCGGTGCTGGCGAAGACCACGAAGGCGGCGAGGCAGAGCGCGATGACCGCGAGCTGCGCCACCGACTGTTCGCGCCGGTAATTGATGTAGCCGAGCAAGGCGAGCACCAGCAGGAAGAGATGACAGACCCGCGGGGCGGCATCGCTCGGCACGTCGAACAGCAGGCAGAAGATGACGACGATGACGAAAAAGGCGATCTGCGAGAACATGAGGGCGGCCGAAAGCTGGTTGCCGCGCGCGAGCGCGAAGCTGGCAATCGCCGTCATCACCACGGCCGCATCCATCGCCGCCAGCGACCACGCCTGCATATAGGCGAAAACCAGGCCCCAGCCGATCGTCAGCGCGCCCACGGCAAGAGAGGCCATGCCGTAGGCAAGCCGGAAACGGTGTGAATAGTCCTCAGTCTGTTTCACGGGCGGCGACCGTTCGTTGCGGCCTGGCCCACCGGGCCGGCCATCCGGATACCCCTACCGGAAATTCCTTCAGAAAGTACAAAAATGCCACCAGAAGGCGAGGGCAGGCGCCAGGGCGCGCCGCAGATCAGGCGTTTATTAGCGCTTGACTTGCCATCACAGCGTGAAAAACATGGGCGTCGGCAGGACCGCCATGACGGCGGCGGCCGAGTGACCGGAGAGGAGACCCCATGACCGACTATCTCGCAGATGTCCGCAAATATGACAGCGGTGCGGACGAGGCCATCGTCAAGAAGATCGTAAGCCATCTCGGCATCGCGCTGCGCAACCGCGACTCCTCGCTGGTCTCCTGCTCCGACCCCGACGAACTGAACCGCGTCAAGGAAAAGTGGTGCGCCAAGAAGTTCGGCATCACCGGCGAGGCCGCCGACAAGGCGGTGGAAGCCGTCTGCAAGGCCATGGCCGACGACCGCACGAAATCGCGCGTCACCTTCTACTATCTCACTGCCAAGGAACTCGGAACGCTCGGCGCGCTGGCCTAAGGAAAACCGGGGAAATCCCTTTTCGCCCTATGGCCGCCGCCGCTCTCGCTTTAGTATCTCACGCTGGACAACGAATCGGCGGCGCCCATGCAGCAATATCTCGATCTTCTCGCCCATGTGATGGAAAACGGCACCGACCGGCCGGACCGGACGGGCACCGGCACGCGCGGCGTCTTCGGCCATCAGATGCGCTTCGACCTTTCCGAAGGTTTTCCGGTGCTGACCACCAAGAAGCTGCACTTGCGCTCGATCATCCATGAGCTGCTGTGGTTCCTTAAGGGCGACACCAACATCGCCTACCTGCACGAAAACGGCGTCACCATCTGGGACGAATGGGCCGACGAGAACGGCGAGCTCGGCCCGGTCTACGGCTACCAGTGGCGCTCCTGGCCGACCCATGACGGACGGCATCTCGACCAGATCGTCGCCGTGCTCGACGGCATCAAGCGCAACCCGAATTCGCGCCGCCATATCGTGTCGGCCTGGAACCCGGCGCTCGTCGACGAGATGGCGCTGCCGCCCTGCCATTGCCTGTTCCAGTTCTACGTGGCGGACGGCAAGCTCTCCTGCCAGCTCTACCAGCGTTCCGCCGACATCTTCCTCGGCGTGCCCTTCAACATCGCCTCCTATGCGCTGCTCACCATGATGGTGGCGCAGGTGAGCGGTTTGCAGCCGGGCGATTTCGTGCACACGCTGGGCGACGCGCATATCTATGCCAACCATTTCGAGCAGGCGCGCACGCAATTGACGCGCAGGCCGAAACCCTTGCCCTTCATGAAGCTCAATCCGGACGTGAAGGACCTTTTCTCCTTCAAATTCGAGGACTTCACCCTGATCGGCTACGAAGCCGATTCAACCATCAAGGCGCCCATCGCCGTCTGATTTTCAGGAACCCGCATGACCGAAGCCAAGATCGTCCTCGTCGTGGCCGTCGCGCGAAACGGCGTCATCGGCCGCGATGGCGACCTGCCGTGGCGCCTGCCGTCGGACCTGAAGCGCTTCAAGCAGCTGACGCTCGGCAAGCCGGTACTGATGGGCCGCAAGACCTGGGATTCGATCGGCAAGCCGCTGGCGGGTCGGCCGAATATCGTCATCACACGCGATGCAAGTTTTGCGGCGCCGGGCGCTGAAGTCGTCTCGTCTCTCGACGAGGGCCTGATCGCCGCGTGGCGTGAGGCAAAAGCCCTGGGCGTGGACGAAATCTGCGTCATCGGCGGCGGGCAGATCTATGCGCAGGTCTTCGACCGCGCGGACGTGCTGCATGTCACCCATGTCGAGGCGGATGTGGAGGGCGATACGCGCTTTCCCGAGATCGATCCGGGCGCTTTCGAAAAGACCGTCGAAGAGCCGATCCCGCAGGGCGAGAAGGACAGCCACGCCATGCGCTTCGTCACCTGGCGCCGGAAGACGGCTGCGTAAACCATAAATCGTGCCGATCACGAACTATTTTGCCGCACAAACCCGTCAGGTCACGCGGATTTGTTGAAAGGTGCCGGAGGGATACCTATAACGGGTTCACCTTGCGTAGCGCGGCGAAACATTCCGCGAGATGCGGCCTGGAGCAGTTCCGGCAAAAGTGCGATGCGGTTTTGCATCCGGAACTGCGCATAAACAAGAAATGGAGTGTTTTCGTGTTTCGGAGAAATGCGGACATGCTTCATGGGGATTTGAGAGAAAGAGGTATTGATGCCCTGGAGTAATCAGAACGGCGGCGGCGGCCCTTGGGGCGGCGGCGGCGGCGGTGGCGGAAACAATCAGGGGCCATGGGGGCAGGGACCGAACCGTCCCCGCGGCGGCGGCGGAGGCAGCAATGGCGGCCCGCCGGACCTTGAGGATATCATCCGGCGCGGCCAGGACCGGCTGAAGAGCGTCATGCCCGGCGGCATCAATGGTGGCGCGGTCGTCATCGCGCTGCTTCTCGTCGGCGTCTTCTGGCTGATGAACTCCATCTATACCGTCCAGCCGGACGAGCGCGGCGTTGAACTGCGCTTCGGCAAGCCGAAGCAGGAAATCTCCATGCCCGGCCTGCACTTCCACATGTGGCCGTTCGAGACCGTCGAACTCGTCAAGATCACCGAGCAGCAGCAGAATATCGGCCGCCGCACGGCAGCGTCGAATTCGGATGCCTCCGGCCTGATGCTGACCGGCGACCAGAACATCGTCAACGTGCAGTTCTCGGTGCTCTATTCGGTCACCGATCCGGAAGCCTACCTCTTCAATCTCGAATATCCGGCAGAGACGCTGCAGCAGGTTTCCGAAAGCGCCATGCGCGAAGTCGTCGGCCGCCGTCCCGCCCAGGACATTTTCCGCGACAACCGCCAGGCGATTGCGGAAGGCGTGAAGACGACGATCCAGGCGACCATGGATGCCTATGGCGCCGGCATCTCGATCAACACCGTCGCGATCGAAGATGCGGCCCCGCCGCGCGAAGTGGCTGACGCCTTCGACGAAGTGCAGCGCGCCGAGCAGGACGAAGACCGCTTCCTCGAAGAAGCCAACCAGTATGCCAACCAGAAGCTCGGCCTTGCCCGCGGTCAGTCGGCGCAGCTGCGTGAAGAAGCTGCCGCCTACAAGGACCGCGTCGTCAAGGAGGCGGAAGGTGAAGCGTCGCGCTTCCTTTCGGTCTACGAGCAATACAAGCTGGCCCCCGACGTGACCCGCAAGCGTCTCTTCCTCGAAACGATGGAAGGCGTGATGAAGAACTCCAAGAAGGTCATCATCGACGAGAAGCAGGGCGGACAGGGCGTCGTGCCCTTCCTGCCGCTGAACGAACTCGGCCGCGGAACGACCCAGCAACAGCAGAGCACGGGAGGCACTCAGTAATGGGCAACCGTCTACCAGCCATTCTGATCGCCGTCGGCGTTCTCCTGTTCATCGCATATTCGTCGGTGTTCGTCGTCAACGAGCGCCAGCAGGCGATCGTCATCCGCTTCGGCCAGATCCAGGACGTCAAGGCCGAGCCCGGCCTCTACTTCAAGCTGCCCTTCGGCTTCATGGATGCCGACAGCGTGCAGTACATCCAGGATCAGGCCCTGCGCTTCGATCTCGACGACATCCGCGTCCAGGTTTCGGGCGGCAAGTTCTACGAGGTCGATGCCTTCGTGGTCTACAAGATCACGGATGCCCGCCGCTTCCGCGAAGCCGTCTCGGGTGACCGGGAATCGGCCGAATCGCGCCTGCGCACCCGTCTCGATGCGGCTCTTCGCCGGGTCTACGGTCTGCGCGGCTTCGAATCCGCACTGTCGGAAGAGCGTGCGTCGATGATGCGCGAAGTGCGCGGCGAGCTGACGAACGACGCGTCGAACCTGGGTCTCACGATCTCGGACGTGCGTATCCGTCGCACGGACCTCACGCAGGAAGTCTCGCAGCAGACCTTCGAGCGCATGAAGGCCGAGCGTCTGGCGGAAGCCGAACTCATCCGCGCCCGCGGTAACGAAGCCGGCCAGCGCCGCCGCGCCATCGCCGACCGCCAGGTCGTCGAGTTCATCGCCGCGGCCCAGCGCGATTCGGAAATCCTGCGAGGCGAGGGTGAAGGCGAGCGCAACCGCGTCTTCGGCGAAGCCTTTTCGCAGGATCCGGCCTTCTTCGACTTCTACCGGTCGATGAGCGCCTACAGTGCGTCCATGACGTCGTCAGACACCACGCTGGTGCTGTCGCCGCAGTCGGAATTCTTCCGCTACTTCGAGGATGCGGCGGGCACGACGCCCACCACCTCGGGTGCAGCGACCGGAACGACGAACGGCACGGCAACGACGCCGACGACGACGGCAAACTGACGCCGTGGCCGATTTCCTGACGGGAATCGCCTTCTTCATGATCATCGAGGGGCTGGTGTACGCACTGGCCCCTTCGATTTTGAAGCGTATGGCGGAAATGTTGCCGCAGATTCCGGAAAGCCAGCTGCGCGTCTCGGGGCTCGTTGCCGTGGCGCTCGGCGTGGTCATGGTCTGGTTCATTCGGGGCGGGTGAACGGGACGGCTTGCAGCCGCCCACGAAGACGGGCAAGACTTCACATCAAATTCAACGCGGCGGACTGATTTTCGCCGTATCCGCGGCAAACACTCGCCACGATGGCCAGGACAAGAGGATGCCGAATATGGCTTTGAAGATGAGGTCCAGCGCAGCGCAAACGGCACTCGCGCTCGCGATGAGTTTTTCGCTGGTCGCGGGCGGGCCGTTCGTGGCGCCGGCGCTAGCACAGGTGAAGCCGGCGGCAGGCCCGGATTCGGTCGCCGATCTCGCCGAAAGCCTGCTTGACGCGGTGGTCAACATTTCCACCTCGCAGAACGTCAAGAGCGACGACAAGGCGCCCGTGCCGCAGGTGCCGGAAGGTTCGCCCTTCCAGGATTTCTTCGACGAATTCTTCAAGGGCGAAGGCGGCGAGGGCGGCGGCAACCAGGGGCAGACGGTCAATTCGCTGGGTTCGGGCTTCGTCATCGATCCCTCGGGCTTCATCGCCACGAACAACCACGTCATCGAGGGCGCGGACGATATCGAGGTGAATTTCGCCAACGGTTCCAAGCTGAAGGCGAAACTCGTCGGCACCGACCCGAAGACCGACCTTGCGCTCTTGAAGGTCGAGCCGAAAGCGCCGCTGAAGGCGGTGCCCTTCGGTGATTCCCGCACCATGCGCATCGGCGACTGGGTGATGGCCATCGGCAACCCGTTCGGGCTTGGCGGTTCGGTGACGGTCGGCATCATTTCTGCCCGTGGCCGTAACATCAATGCCGGCCCCTACGACAACTTCATCCAGACGGATGCCGCGATCAACCGCGGCAATTCCGGCGGCCCGCTCTTCAACATGAAGGGCGAGGTCATCGGCATCAACACGGCGATCATCTCGCCGTCGGGCGGCTCGATCGGCATCGGCTTCTCCGTGCCGACGGAGCTGGCGCAGAACATCTTCACGCAGCTTCGCGATTTCGGCGAGACGCGGCGCGGCTGGCTCGGCGTGCGCATCCAGCCGGTCACCGACGGCATCGCCGAAAGCCTCAGCATGGCCGAGGCGAAGGGCGCGCTCGTTGCCGGCATCATCAAGGGCGGCCCGGTCGACAACGGCTCGATCGAGACCGGCGACGTCATCATCCGCTTCGACGGCAAGGAGGTCGACGAGATGCGTGACCTGCCGCGCGTCGTGGCCGAGAGCCCCGTCGGCAAGGCGGTCGACGTCGTGCTGCTGCGTGACGGCAAGGAGATGACCGTCAAGGTCACCCTTGGCCGCCTCGAGGATGGCGAGAAGGAGGCCGGCGACGACGCGGTGACCCAGGAGGACACCCCGACCGAGGACGGCACGACGCCGCAGACCGGCGAACAGGTGCAGCCCAGCAAGGCTGATACGGTTCTCGGGATGGGCATCAGCGACCTCGACGAGCAGGCGCGCAAGACCTTCGAAATCGTCGAGAGCGTCAAGGGCGTCGTGATCACCGAGGTGACGCCCGAATCGGCCGCCTCCGAGCGCGGCATCGTGCCAGGCGACGTTATCGTCGAGGTCGGCCAGGAAGCCGTGACGACCGCCGAAGAGGTGAAGACCCGCGTCGCCAAGCTGAAATCGGAAGACCGGCGCAACGCGCTCCTGATGATCGCCAACCGCACCGGCGCGCTGCGCTATATCACGGTGCGCATCGACTAAAGGCGAGTCCATTCAGGGGCTTGCCGGCGAAAATTGCCGAATTGAATCGGGCCGCTGGAGCACTGCTTCAGCGGCCAGTCCGCCACGCCTCTCCTCCGTCATCCTCGGGCTTGACCCGAGGATCCACGTCCCGCGGCACGCCTTGAGCTCGTGGCATGGGTCCTCGGGTCAAGCCCGAGGATGACGGAGGAGAGGTGTGTGCCCAAGGATGGCGGAGCGTGCGGAGCGAGGTTTTCCGCGACCGGCTTACGCCGTCACGAAATCCGATTTGCGATATCCCTGGAGATAGAGCAGCGCCGTGAGGTCGCCGTGGTCGATGCGGATCTTTGCCTCTGCCGCGACCGCGGGCTTGGCGTGCAGGGCGACGCCGGCGCCGGAGAGGTGCAGCATGCCGAGGTCGTTGGCGCCGTCGCCGACGGCCATGGACTCCTCCGGCGAAATGCCGAGGCGCTCGGAAATCTCGATGAGGGCGTCCACCTTGGCCTGCTTGCCGAGGATGGGTTCGGCCACTTCGCCGGTGAGCTTGCCGTCGGCATCGAGCAGCAGGTTGGCGCGGTTTTCGTCGAAGCCGAGCATGGCGGCGATGCGGCTGGTGAAGACGGTGAAACCGCCGGAGACGAGGGCGGTGTAAAAGCCCTTGGCCTTCATCGTCGCGATCAGCTCGCGCCCGCCGGGCGTCAGCGTGATGCGCTTGGCGATGACCTCGTCGATGACGGAGACGGGCAGGCCCTTCAGCAGCGCGACGCGCTCGCGAAGGGCGGGCTCGAAGGCGATTTCGCCGTTCATGGCACGCGCGGTGATGGTCGCGACCCGGTCCTTGAGGCCGACTTCGGCGGCAAGCTCGTCGATGCATTCCTGGCCGATCATGGTGGAATCCATGTCGGCGATCAGCAGCTTCTTGCGCCGCGTTTCCGCGTCCTGAATGGCGAGATCGATCGGCGCGTTGCCGATTGCCGCCAGGATTTTTTCGCGCGCGGCGGCGATATCGCTGCCGTCGCGCAGCGCGATGTCGCAGGCGATGCCGTCGGCGAGCCAGTAGAGGCCGGAGGCCTTGACCTGATCGGCGGCCTTTTCGGCGAGCGCTGGGGTCAGGACAGGATTTGACGGATTGGCGACAAGCGTGGCAACGAAAGCCATGATGAGAAACCTTGATCGAAAGCAGGATGCGATCCTGATAACCGGCCCGACGGCCAGCGGCAAGTCCGCGCTCGCCGTGCGGCTGGCGCGCGAGCATGATGGCGTGGTGGTCAATGCCGACAGCATGCAGGTCTACGACACGCTGAACATCCTCACCGCCCGGCCGCAGCCGGAGGATATGGGCGGCATCGACCATCGTCTCTACGGTCATGTGCCGGCGGGTGCCGCCTATTCCACCGGTGACTGGCAGCGTGAGGCGACGGGCCTCGTGGCTGAGCTCAGGGCGCGGGGCAAGCTGCCGGTCTTCGTCGGCGGCACCGGGCTTTATTTTCGCGCGTTGACCGGCGGGCTGGCGGACATGCCCGTCATTCCCCACGATGTTCGCGAGCGCGTTCGCGGGAGGCTTGTCGCCGAGGGAGCGGAGGCCCTGCACCGGGACCTCACGGAGCGCGACCCGCAGACGGCGGCCCGCCTGAAACCGGGCGACGGCCAGCGCATCCTGCGCGCGTTGGAGGTGTTGGAGACCACGGGGCAGTCGATTTCGGCGTTCCAGGCGGCGGCGGGGCCGGCGGTGATCGATCCGGAGCGGGCGGAAAAGATCGTCGTGCTGCCTGATCGCGCGGTGCTTGCTACGCGCATCAACCGCCGGTTCGCCACCATGCTGACATCCGGCGCGGTGGAGGAGGTGAAGGCGCTGCTGGCGCTCGATTTGCCGCCCGCCATGCCGGTCATGAAGGCGATCGGCGTGCCGCAGATTGCGGCGATGCTGGCAGGCGAGATGAGTGAGGCGGAGGTCATCGAACGCGGCGCGGCGGCGACCCGGCAATATGCCAAGCGCCAGATGACCTGGTTCCGCAACCAGCTTGATGAAAGCTGGCAGCGGATCGATCCGCTATCTGCTAGCGCCTGATCAGGCTGCTCAACGGCTTCTTCAGAAGCTGCTCGCGGATGGAGGACCCTTCGCGCCGGGGCTCCTGCTGCTCGCCGAAGGCCGGGGCCGGGCGTGCTGGCTGGCGGTAGGGATCGGCGGCCGGGCGTGGCGGCTCGGAGGTGAGTTCGCGGCGGATCGACTCGAAACGTTCCTGCGTCGACGGTTCGTAGGCGCCCTGGGCGCCGGGCAGCATGTCGGGCCGATAGGGTTCCGGCAAGGGCGGCGTTGCCGGTCGCGCTGCGGCGGTGGCAGCGGCGGCCTGGAGCGTGTCTATATAGTCTTCCTCGTCCTCGTAGGGCGCATCCTCGTAGCCGGTCGGAAGCGCGCCCTGGGGCTGCGAGGCGAGATAGGAATTCTGGAAGCCGGAAATATCCGGCCCGGAGATCGCGCGCATGCGCGACACGATCGAGCGCAGGTCGACGCTTTGCGGCGTTTCGTCGGAGACCTTGACGCTGGTGCCGTTGGTCTTCGGCAGGCGGTCCGCCTCCACGCGCGTGAAGCGCATGCGCATCGGCACCGCGACGGCCTCGCCGAAGGCGATCGCCTCGCCATTGCCGATCGAGGAGATGAAGCTCGTCGTCGAGGAGGAGGAATTGGGGATCGCCGAGCGGATGATCTCCTGGTCGTGCTCGTTGGCAAGGCGCATGGCGAAGATCGTCGAGCATTGCGAGAGGATGGTCGGATCGAGTTCGCCGGGACGCTGGGTGATGATGCCGAGCGAGACGCCGTATTTGCGGCCTTCCTTGGCGATGCGGGCGATCGCCTGGCGCGTCGGCGTGAAGCCGAGCTTGGGATCGGCCGGCACGTAGCGGTGCGCCTCTTCGCAGACCACCAGCATATGCACGCCGCCATTGCTCCACAGGCCGATTTCGAAGGCCATGCGGCAGAGCACTGACGCAACCGAATTGACGACTTCCGACGGGATGCCGGCGAGCTGGAAGGTCGTCACCGGCTTGCCTTCGCCGGGAATGCGGAAGATGCGGGCGATCGTGTCGAGGATCGTGTCGGTGATCGTGTTCGAGGAGAACATGAAATGATAGCGCGGGTCGTTGATCGCCGACATGATCTTGACTTTTAGCGAGCGCAGGTGCGGCTTTTCCGACCGGCCTTCGAGCCGGCCGATGCGCTCGTCGACGAGCGCCAGCAGGTCGGCGATGCGGAAGGGCACCGGCGTATCGGCCGTCACCGAGCTCTTCTCGGTCGCGCGGCGCATCAGGCCGTTTTCGCTCGTGCCACGGAAAGCGCGTTTGGCTTCCGGGATCAGGTCGCGGAGAATGTCCATCTCCTCCGGCACCGGCGGGCGGCCGCGGAAGACGACTTCGGC
This sequence comes from Shinella sp. GW835-FHT14H05, assembly GCF_058793575.1. Lineage (NCBI taxonomy): Bacteria > Pseudomonadati > Pseudomonadota > Alphaproteobacteria > Hyphomicrobiales > Rhizobiaceae > Shinella > Shinella sp. GW835-FHT14H05. The sequence goes on from NZ_JBXAFY010000001.1 coordinate 1,150,068, forward strand.
GAATTCCTCCAGCCGGAACAGCCAGAAGGGCAGATCGAGCGTATCGGTATCGATGACGACGGCGAGGTCGCCGAAGGCGGAGGCGAATTCGTTGTGCGGGTCGAGGATCAGCACGCGCAGGCGCGGATCAGCTTGGATCGCCTTGTGCAGCAGCAGCGTGACGGAGGTGGACTTGCCGACGCCGGTCGTGCCGACGATGGCGAAATGTTTCTCCAGCATGGAGGGCACATGGATCGTCGCGTCGAGGGTCTCGTCCTGCGTCAGCTTGCCGATCGTGCAGACGTCGTTCTTGCCGGTGTCGTAGACCTTGGCGAGGTCGGAGGCGCGGATGCGGTGGGCGATCGCGCCGAGATGGGGATAATCGGTAATGCCGGCGGAAAAGGTCTCGCGCCCGTCGGCGCTGACATTCACTTCGCCGAGAAGCTCGACCTCGATGCGGAAGACCGTGTCGTGGTTCTCCACCCAGCTCTGCTGGTCGGTGGACATGGAATAGACCAGCGCCACGACGCGGTTGCGGCCGACGGAGATGGAGATGAGGCGGCCGACCGCCCAGAGTTCCGTGAGCGCCGTCTGGCCGCCTTCGGCGACAGCGCTGATCGTGGCACGGGACCCGTTGCAGGCGACGATGCGCCCGAGCAGACGGTTGCCCACCATGCCATCCCGGCGCTCCTGCTCGCCGGCGACGATCGAATTTTGGAAATCATTGTTCAGCAATCACGGCACTCCTTGCCATCAAAGAGTGACCTTATCGGCTGCCGCTTAATAAGACGTTTCGGTGTGATACATCCTTTGGTTGTAATTTATCAAATATGCGGGAATCCGTGCCGTTTCGAAACAGATGGAAAGGGCGTTGACGTGCGTGGGCTTTGTGGCTAACACTTCGCCCCATGAAAAATCTGACGGCAAACATTCTTGTGGTGGGAACGCGCATGGGCAGGATGGTGTAACCATCCGGCGAAAGCACCCATGCGCGGTAAGCAGGCTCCTCCAAGGGGCCTTTTTTTATGCCCAGAAATTCGATAATCACCCCGAAATACGAATAGAGACGGACGGGAATCCGATGAGCGGAACAGAAAACCAGATGACGGGCGCGGAAATTGTCTTGCAGGCGCTGCGGGACAATGGCGTAGAACATATTTTCGGCTATCCGGGCGGTGCCGTCCTGCCGATCTATGACGAGATCTTCCAGCAGGACGATATCGAGCACATCCTCGTGCGCCACGAGCAGGGCGCCGGCCACATGGCCGAAGGCTATGCCCGCTCCACCGGCAAGGTCGGCGTCATGCTCGTCACCTCCGGCCCGGGCGCGACCAATGCCGTCACGCCGCTGCAGGACGCGCTGATGGATTCGATCCCGCTCGTCTGCCTCACCGGCCAGGTCCCGACCACGCTCATCGGCTCGGATGCCTTCCAGGAATGCGACACGGTCGGCATCACGCGGCCCTGCACCAAGCACAACTGGCTGGTCAAGGACGTCAACGATCTCGCCCGCATCATCCATGAGGCCTTCCGCGTCGCCCAGTCCGGCCGTCCCGGCCCGGTCGTCGTCGATATCCCGAAGGACGTGCAGTTTGCGACCGGCACCTATACGCCGCCGTCCGCTGCCCCCATCCAGAAGAGCTACCAGCCGAAACTGCAGGGCGATGCCCGCCAGATCGAGGCGGCCGTCCACCTGATGAAGACGGCGCGCCGTCCGGTCATCTATTCCGGCGGCGGCGTCATCAACTCCGGCCCGGAGGCCTCGCGGCTGCTGCGCGAACTGGTCGAAATCACCGGCTTCCCGATCACCTCGACCCTGATGGGCCTCGGCGCCTATCCGCATTCCGGCAAGAACTGGCTGGGCATGCTCGGCATGCACGGTTCCTACGAGGCGAACATGGCGATGCATGATTGCGACGTCATGATCTGCATCGGCGCGCGTTTCGACGACCGCATCACCGGCCGCCTGAACGCGTTTTCCCCCAACTCCAAGAAAATCCACATCGATATCGACCCGTCCTCGATCAACAAGAACGTCCGCGTCGATGTTCCGATCCTCGGTGATGTCGGCAATATCCTTGAAGACATGGTCCGGCTGTGGCGCGCAGGCGCCAAGGATTACGACAAGGCGATCCAGGGGGATTGGTGGTCGTCGATCGCCCGGTGGCGGGCGCGCAATTCCTTTGCCTACAAGCAGAGCAACGACGTCATCATGCCGCAATATGCGATCCAGCGGCTCTATGAACTGACCAAGGACCGCGACACCTACATCACGACGGAAGTCGGCCAGCACCAGATGTGGGCGGCGCAGTTCTACGGTTTCGAGCAGCCGAACCGCTGGATGACCTCGGGCGGCCTCGGCACGATGGGCTATGGCTTCCCGGCGGCGATCGGCGTGCAGGTCGCACATCGCGACAGCCTCGTCATCGACATTGCCGGCGACGCCTCGATCCAGATGTGCATTCAGGAAATGAGCTGTGCCGTCCAGTATAACCTGCCGGTCAAGATCTTCATCCTGAACAACCAGTACATGGGCATGGTGCGCCAGTGGCAGCAGCTCCTGCACGGCAACCGCCTGTCGAATTCCTACACGGAAGCGATGCCGGACTTTGTCAAGCTTGCGGATGCCTATGGTGGCGTCGGCATTTCCTGCGACAAGCCGGGCGATCTCGACGGCGCGATCCAGGAAATGATCGACGTCAAGCGTCCGGTCATCTTCGATTGCCGCGTCGCCAACCTCGCCAACTGCTTCCCGATGATCCCGTCCGGCAAGGCACATAACGAAATGCTGCTTCCCGACGAGGCCACGGACGAAGCGGTCGCAAATGCGATCGACGCCAAGGGCCGCCAGCTCGTTTGATGAAAAGGTAGAGAAGATTATGAACGCACACCTACAGCCTACGGGCTCTGCCTATTTCATCGCCAAGGAAACCCAGGTCGCGGAGAGCCACACGCTCTCCGTGCTCGTCGACAACGAGCCGGGCGTGCTTGCGCGTGTCATCGGCCTGTTTTCCGGTCGCGGCTACAATATCGAAAGCCTCACGGTCTCCGAGACCGAGCATGAGTCGCACCTGTCGCGCATCACCATCGTGACGCGCGGCACGCCGGGCGTGCTGGAACAGATCAAGTCGCAGCTGGAACGCATCGTGCCGGTGCACCGGGTCGTCGATCTCACCGTTCGCGCCAAGATCATGGGGCAGGAGCGGCCGATCGAGCGTGAAGTGGCGCTGGTCAAGGTCACCGGCTCCGGCGAGATGCGGGCGGAAACGCTGCGCCTGGCGGATGCCTTCCACGCCAAGGTGGTCGACGCGACGGTCGATCACTTCATCTTCGAGATCACCGGCAAATCCTCCAAGGTCGACCAGTTCGTGGCCGTCATGAAGCCGCTCGGCCTCTCCGAAGTCTGCCGTACCGGTATCGCGGCGATGAACCGCGGCCCGCAGGGCATGTAATTGGCGGCGGCGCGGCATTGCCTGCTTGCCGCCTGGGCCATCGCCGTGGTGCTTGCATCACCGGCGGCCCGGGCGGAGGGCGAGGATGCCGCGTCCCCCGTCGTCAGCAGCTACGATGCCGTTGGTGCTCTGGTTCGCGACAGCCAAGAAATCCAGTCGCATTACAAGGTCTGCCCCGCCGATATCGCCAAGACGGCGCGTCCGCTCTGGAAGGGCGTTTGGGCGAGCGCCGACTGGTCGGAAGAACGCTGCGAGCGTGATCTCGACGCCTGCCACCGCGACTGCATGGAGTGGCGCAACGAGAATGCCTGCTTCGCGCTTGGGCGCGTCTTCGAGGATGCGAAACCCGCCGTCTCGCCGCACCTGGCGCAGATGCTGTTTGCCGAGGCTTGCGCGCTCGGCAGCCGCGGCGGCTGCACGAACCGGGCTTCCGGCATCCGCAACGGGCAATATGACGGCGACCCGATGGGGAAGGCCGCGCCGGAGGCCCTGTCCTCCTGCTATTTCCGGACATTTTCCATCAGTTGCGGTGACGGTGACGCCTGGGGCTGCACCATGCTCGGGCAATCCTACCAGATCGGCGAGGGCGTCAGCCGGGATGCCGGCGCGGCACGCCGGCACTATCTGCAATCCTGCGAGATCAACCCGGATTTCGCCGCCTGCGACTTTGCCAAGAGCCTGATGCAGGACCTCGACAGCAAGGAGCAGTAGGTTAGATCATCTCCAGCGGCCGCTTGCGGGTCGGCGGCGGGAAGGCTTCGTCGAGCAGGCGGAGATCCTCCGAGGTCAGGCGGATTTCCGAGGCGCGGAAATTTTCGCGCACGCGCTCCGGCGAGCCGGATTTCGGGATGGCGATGACGCCGGGCTTCGTCAGCAGGAAGGCAAGTGCGACCTGTGCGGAGCTCGCATGGTGGATGCGGCCGATTTCCTCCAGCACCGGATGGCCGACGAGGCGGCCTTCGTCGAGCGGCGAATAGGCCATGATCGGCACGCCCTGCACCTGGCTCCAGCGCAACAGGTCATATTCGATGCCGCGGCGGGCGAGGTTGTAGAGCACCTGGTTGGCGAGCGGGCGCGCCGGCTCCGCCACATCGAGCAGCTCCACCATGTCGTCCTGGTCGAAGTTGGAGACACCCCAGGCGCCGATCTTGCCCTGTGCCTTCAGCGTCTCGAAGGCCTCGACGGTTTCTGCGAGCGGATGGTTGCCGCGCCAGTGCAGCAGGTAGAGTTCGATATGGTCGGTGCCGAGGCGCTTCAGGCTCCCCTCGCAGGCGGCGATCGTGCCGGTGCCGCTGGCATTGTAGGGCAGCACCTTACTGACGACGAAAATCCCGTCGCGGCGGCCCCTGATCGCTTCGCCGACCACCGTCTCCGCGCCGCCGTCGGCATACATTTCCGCCGTGTCGATCAGCGTCATGCCGAGGTCGAGCCCGGCACGCAGGCTTGCGGCTTCCTCGGTCGGCGATGACCCGCTCTCGCCCATGTGCCAGGTGCCGAGGCCGAGCGCCGGCACCTGCCGTCCGCCGGGGAAGGTGACTGCGGGAAGTTCCGCTTTCATGTTTCTACTCCGTTCAGGCGCCATGCATCAGCGATACGAATTGTATGCATGACAAGAATTGGCTGGTCGTCGCAAAGAGATGGACTATCAATCGCAAAAAACAACTGGAATATGCGAGAACCTGCATGCAGATCGAAATCTTTCTGGCGCTGCTGGTCTTCGCCTTCACCACCTCCATCACCCCCGGCCCGAACAATATGATGCTCTTCGCCTCGGGCGTGAACTTCGGTTTCGTGCGCACGATCCCGCATATGTGCGGCATCGGTGTCGGTTTCCTCGTGCTGCTGCTCGCCGTCGGCTTCGGGCTCGGCGCGCTGCTGGAGGCCGTGCCGCTGGTCTATACGGTGCTGAAGTTCGCGGGCGGCGCCTATCTGTTGTGGATCGCCTGGAAGATCGCCATGTCGCGCACGCTCTCCGAAGGCAAGGCCGGGGCGCGGCCTATGAGCTTTCTCCAAGCCGCCGCTTTCCAGTGGGTCAACCCCAAGGCCTGGGTGATGGCCGTCTCCGCCATGGCGACCTATACCAATGCGGCGAACTATACGCTGAGCGTGCTCATCGTCGGCGTCGCCTTCGCGCTGGTCAATTTCCCGAGCGTTTCCACCTGGGCCGGCTTCGGTTCGGCGCTGCGCCAGTGGCTGTCTGATCCCGTGCGGCTCAAGTGGTTCAACATCACCATGGCGCTGCTGCTCGTCGCCAGCCTCTGGCCGATGCTGCGCTAGAGTTTGTCAGGGAAAAGTGGAAACCGGTTTTCCCGAAAGACAAACGAGCACAAAAGGGTCTAGCGTATGAAGGACAAGCCAAGCCGGAGGGACCGCCTTGTCTCATGACCATGACGACCACCATCACCACGACAACCATTTTTCGCCGATGGAAGCGCGGGTGCGCGCGCTCGAAACCATCCTGACGCAGAAGGGGCTGATCGATCCGCAGGCGATCGACGCCATCGTCGAAACCTACGAGACGAAGATCGGCCCGCGCAACGGCGCGCGCGTCGTCGCCAAGGCCTGGGCGGAACCGGATTTCGCCGATTGGCTGAGGCGGGACGCGACGGAGGCGATTGCCAGCCTCAGCTATACCGGCCGGCAGGGCGAACATATGCGGGCGGTCTTCAACGATGCGCACACGCACAACCTCGTCGTCTGCACGCTCTGCTCCTGTTATCCCTGGTCCGTGCTCGGCCTGCCGCCCGTCTGGTACAAGGCGCCGGCCTATCGGTCGCGCGCCGTCATCGATCCGCGCGGCGTGCTGGAGGAATTCGGCGTAACGCTTTCGCCGGACAAGAAAATCCGCGTCTGGGATTCGACGGCGGAACTGCGCTACCTCGTCATTCCCGAGCGGCCCGCGGGCGCGGAAGGGCTCGACCAGGCGGCGCTTGCTGATCTCGTGACGCGCGACGCCATGATCGGCACCGGGCTGGCGCTCGCGCCGGAGGCGAGGCCATGAACGGGCCGCATGACCTTGGCGGCCTGCATGGCATGGGGCCGGTCGCGCCCGAGCCCAACGAGCCGTATTTCCATGCCGGATGGGAGCGGCAGGCGTTGGGCGTGACGATTTCCTGCGGCGCTTTCGGCGCCTGGACGCTCGATGAAAGCCGCCATGCGCGCGAAAACATCCCGCCCGCCACCTATCTCGCCGCGAGCTATTACGAGATCTGGATCCGCGCGCTGGAGGTGCTGCTTCAGCGGCACGGTTTCGTCAGCGCGGCGGAACTGGCCGAGGGCCGGATGTTGGAAAAGGGTGCGGCGCCCAAGCGCGTGCTGAAGGCCGACATGGTGGCGGCCGTCCTGGCGAAGGGCGGGCCGTGCGACCGTCCGCTCGACACCACGCCGCGCTTTGCCGCCGGCGAGCGGGTGCGCACGCGCAACTTCAATCCGACGACGCATACCCGCCTGCCGCGCTATGCGCGCGACAAGGTCGGCGTGGTCGAGACGGTGCAGGGGTCCTTCGTCTTCCCGGACGACAACGCGCATGGCCGCGGCGAAAATCCGCAATGGGTCTATACCGTCGTCTTTGATGGCGGGGAGATCTGGGGCGAGGGGGCGGCACCAGGCCTTACCGTCTCGATCGATGCCTGGGAGAGCTATCTTGAGCCGGTGTGAGACGCCGGCCGATTCTCCCGGCCTGCCGAAATCCGCCGAGGGCGATCCGGTTTTTGCAGAACCCTGGCAGGCGCAGGCCTTCGCCATGACGGTGCGCCTGCACGAGCAGGGCGTGTTCACCTGGGCGGAATGGGCGGCGGCGTTGTCGCGCGAGGTGCATCGTCCCGGTCGCGCCGACGATGGCAGCGATTATTTCGATTGCTGGGTCGCCGCCCTTTCGTCGCTCGTTTCGGAGCATGGCGTGGCGAGCGAGGCCGAGCAGGATGCGCTGTCCCACCGCTGGGAGCGCGCCGCCGAGGCGACGCCGCATGGCAAGCCGATCCTGCTGGAGAATGCGCCGGACTAAGACCGGTCGGCGACGAAGCGGGCGAGCCATGGCCCGATCAGCGTAACGAGAATCAGCCGCGCCGTCTGCAGCGTCATGACGAAGGCGATGTCGACATTGCTCGATGCCGCGATGACGGCAATCGAATCGAGCCCGCCGGGGCTGGTCGAGAGATAGGCGGTGAGCGGATCGACGCCGAGGACGAGGATCAGCAGGCCGGCGAGCAGGCCGGAAAAGCTGATCAGTGCGAGGATCGAGACGACGGTCGGTAGAAGCGCGCGGCGCGCATGCATGAGGATGGCGCGGGTGAAGCCGAGGCCGATGTTCCAGCCGAGCAAGGTGAAGGCGATGACCAAGAGCCATTGCGGCAACTGGATCGTCACCGTGCCGGAGGAGTTCAGCACCGCGGCGAGCGCGAAGGGCAACAGGAAGGCGCCCGCCGGGATGCGCAGCTTCTGGCCAATGAGGCCGGCTGTGACGCCGATCACCAGCATGGCGGCCAGCGGCAGCATCGGCACCGGCTCGAACCAGGCATGCGGCGGTATCACCGCGCCGTCATGGCCGCCGAAATGCGCGACGAGCGTCGCAACGCTCGCGACGAAGACGACCCGCAGATATTGCATGAAGGCGACGAGCCGCGCATCCGCGCCATAGGCTTCCGCCATCATCAGCATGGTGGAGGCGGCACCGGGGGACGATCCCCAGATCGCCGTGGTGCCCGGCAGGAGGCCGGTGCGGGCGATCATCCAGCCGGAGAACGTGCTCATGCCGATGACGGAGAGCACGACGAACATCATCAGCAGCCAGTTTTCCGTGAACGTGCCGACGAAATCCTGCGACACCATGGTGGCGATCATCAGCGCCAGCACGACCTGCACGAAAAAGAAGAAGATACGCGGCAGGCGGATCGTGCCGCCGGCAAGCGCCACGAATATGCCGGCGAGCATCGGCCCCATCAGGAGGGCGGCGGGAAAGCCGGCGATCTCCAGCGGCACCGTGGTGAAAAGCGACAGGCAGCCGACAAGGCCCCATTGCAGCCAGGCCGGCAACCGGCCGGCGCCGCTCGGTGCGCTCGTTTCATCATTCGGATTTCGGGAGGCGGGCAAATCATCGCTCCGGAAGGTTCGCGTCTCAATACAGGCAAGCGCGCGCGGCGAACAGGGTCAAATCAGGGGGTAGGCGATTCCTTCGGCACTCTTGTGAACTCGGCGTCCCGCCCCTTGCTTCGCGGGCGCGAATCCTGCCAAGTCCGGGCATGGAATTTGCACCCCAACAGGATGAAGCGCTGAAGGCCGTCGCACGATGGCTGAAGGAAGGGCGCGCACCGCTGTTCCGGCTGTTCGGTTATGCCGGCACGGGCAAGACGACGCTGGCGCGTCACTTTGCCGAAAATGTCGATGGCGAGGTACTGTTTGCCGCCTTCACCGGCAAGGCGGCCCAGGTGCTGCGCTCGAAGGGCGCCACCAATGCTCGCACGATCCATTCGCTGATCTATCGTTCGCGCGGCGAGGAAGAGGTGTCGGACGAGGAGACGGGGAAAACCTCGATCTCGCCGATGTTCACGATCAACCGCCAGAGCCCAGTCAGCAAGGCCGCGCTCGTCGTCGTGGACGAATGCTCGATGGTCGACGAGGCGCTCGGCAAGGACCTGATGAGCTTCGGCACGCCGATCCTCGTGCTCGGCGATCCCGGCCAGCTTCCACCGGTCTCCGGCGGCGGCTACTTTACCAACCAGGAGCCGGACTACCTGCTGACGGATATTCATCGGCAGGCGCGAGACAACCCGATTCTTCATCTCGCCATGCAGATCCGTGAGGGCGGCGATATCGCTTACGGCGATTATGGCGCAGCGCGCGTCATCGGGCGCAACGAGGTCGATCAGTCGCTGGTGCTCGATGCCGACCAGGTGCTTGTCGGCACCAACAAGACGCGGCGGCGCTACAACCAGCGCCTCCGGGAACTCAAGGGGTTTACGACCGAATACCCGCAATCGGGAGACAAGCTGGTCTGCCTGCGCAACGATCCTGCCAAGGGCCTGCTCAACGGTTCGCTCTGGCAGGTGATGAGTTCGTCCAAGGAGACTGTGAAGCCCGGTATCAACCTGATGATCCGGCCGGAAGACGACGACATGGATCGCGGCGCGGCCAAGATCAAGCTCCTGAAGGCCGCCTTCGAGAATGTCACCGAGGAAATTCCCTGGACGACGCGCAAGCGCTACGACGACTTCGATTTCGGCTATGCGCTGACCGTGCACAAGGCGCAGGGTTCGCAGTGGAACAACGTCGTGCTGTTCGATGAAAGTTACGCATTCCGCGACACGCGCGAACGCTGGCTCTACACCGCCATCACGCGCGCCGCGGAAACGCTTACCATCGTCCGGTAGCCAGGACCCCGCACGACGGACCGCCCATCAGGGAGCGGATATACGGGCCAGTCGTCATGTCCGGCCCATGACGTCGGCCTTAGTGGCCGACGATGCCCAGCATGACCGCCTTGGCGACGGCCTGGAAACGGTTGTTGCTGTTGAACTTGGCGATGATGTTCTTTTCCATCACCTGCACTTCGCCGGGCTCGATTTCAAGCGCGCGGGCGATGCGGCTCGTCGGGTAACCTTCCGCCATCAGGGTGAGGCAACGCAGCTCCGCCGCCGCGAGGCTCGCGCTGGGCGTGTTGTCGTTGGTCTCGCTCTCGTGGGCGGCGCTGAAATCGAGCAGCTCGTTGATCTGCTGCATCTGCCGGCGGATCGTCGATTGCTGTGCGGCGAGTTCGCGCTTGCGGGCGGTCATGGCGTTGCGGAAGACGCCGTCGGCCTCTTCTTGGCTTTCGGCCGCCGAGAGGTGCTCCAGCAGTTCCTGGATCACCGCGACGGGCATGCCTGTCTCGCGGCAGGTGTTGACGACCGCCATCTGCTGGATTTCCTCCGGGCCGTAGACCCGCATGGGGCCGACGCGGGCCGCCGTCAGCAGGCCCTTTTCCTCGTAGAAGTGCAGCGTGCGATGGGTCACGCCGAAGGCGTTCGCCATGTCCGCGATGGCAAGCCGCCCTTCCGGCAGGTTTTCCGGCAAGGGTGCGACGGGCAGGAAACGAATGGATTTGCGCGCGCCCGTCCGGCTGTCGGCCTTCTTTGACTCATTGGTCATCATGAAAGCGGCCCGCAAATAAGAAATCTGGTCATGTGCTTAACCCCCGGTCGCCGGCAAAAATCCTCTTCCCCGTGAAGTCTGGATCTCGAGCCGGCGGACAATGCCCACCATTCCCCCGGCTGTGCAGGCCGGTGGAACTGTATACGATCGCGCAAAGGTTCCCGATCCGTTTCGCGACGCGATTGTGCAGGATCATGAACCCGAGCGGCACACATTACCAATCCGCCCAGCATCGTAAAATAAACCCAAGGCTTGGGCGTGCCTATCGTTATATCTAGGGATGTATTTTCTGGTGGCGCGGGCGCGTGGGCTGCAAGGAAAAGGCGAGTGCTACCGGGTCAGGCTGAAGCTCGTTCCGTCCGGAATCGGCGCTTCGGCAAGGGCCGCGGAGGGCTGCAGCGTACAGGCGGACGGCCGGCCGAGCGGCGGCGTGCCGCGCGGCGGACCCTGCTCGCTGTGTGCAAGACATTCCATCGTGCCGCTTGCCGTGCCCGTGCGCATGGCGTGGCGATAAAGCGGGCCGGTCGCCGACAGGGTGCGGGCGGCGAAATTGACGGCCTCGTAGGCGATGCCCGCCTTGCTGCGCAGCTGCTCGGGGGAGAAATGCCGCGCATAGACCGTGTCGCCGGATTGTTCGTGGATCAGGCGCGCATAGATGCCGTGGCCGTCCGACCGATTCTCAATGCGGATCGAATAGGACAGCGGATGCGTGTCGGCCGCCTCGCGCTTGTCGACGAGGTGCACGGTCCGGTGATAGCCGGCGGAGCCGGCGATGGCGCGGGCGAGCGCATTGCATTCGCCGCCCGACGGCCAGCATTGCACGATGTGCAGGCTCGGCAGGGCCTGGGCGCGGCCGGCAAGCCGGTTCTGCACCGAGAGCACGAGCTGCGCCTTGGCGATCGCCGCATTGGTCGCCTCCGGGTAGACGGAAGGGGCCAGGAAGAACAGCGGCAAAAGCGAGAACAGGGCGATCGGCGAGGAGATCGGCGCCGGCAGCCAGGAGCGGCGCGGTGCGGGCTTCTGCCGCACCACCGGACGCGCGATGGCCGCTACGGGCGGGGCCGGCTCCGGGCGGTCCTTGAGGATGCTGTATTCGGGAACGTAGCTGCCGAGCGGCACGCGAATGCGCAGGTGATCCGCCGCACCTTCCGTCTCGTAATAGTGTTCGAGAAGCTTCCTGAGCTTGCCGGCCTGGACGCGCACCAGCGGATCGTTGCCGGCGTCGAAACCCGACGGACGGGCGAAGACGTCGATGCCGATGCTGTAGCCCTTCAACTGGGCCGCCTTGCCGGACAGTTCGTTCTCGACGATGTAGGAGAGGAAGGAGCGCAGCCGCTCGGAACGGGCGAAGGTCTCGCTGGTGATGACGGCGTTGAGCGCGCGCCGCACGAGATCGCACGCCGGCCTGTCGGTCCTGCTCATGGTGTTGCCACAGAGGAGGCCATCTTCGCTGCCTGGTTTCCTTCCCGTTCCGCTATCGAGGCGCTGGAGCGCGCTATCCCCAAAATTCTGGGGGAGTTTATCGGTGATTCTTGATGATGGGCAAGGGGCGAGCCGATCCCTCCCGGGCAAATCGCGCGCGAGCCCCGTTCCTGCGGCTCTTGCGGCGATTGCCCTTGTGGAAACAACAGGCTAGACCTGTGTCCTTCAACAGGAGCCCGCTTCGTCATGCCTGCGAAACTGTCGGTCAATCTCAACGCCATCGCCATGCTGCGCAACCGCCGGGACCTGCCTTGGCCGAGCGTCACGAGCCTTGGCCGGATCGCCCTTCAGGCCGGCGCCAGCGGGCTTACCGTGCATCCGCGGCCGGACCAGCGCCATGTGCGCTTCTCCGATCTCGCGCCGATCCGCAACCTCATCGACAGCGAATTTGCCGGCCTGGAATTCAACATCGAAGGGTTTCCGGAAGAGGGGTTCATGCGCCTCGTCGAGGAGCATCGCCCCGAGCAGGTTACGCTGGTGCCGGACGATCCGTCGCAGGCGACCTCGGACCATGGCTGGGATTTTCGCAGGAGCCACAATCTTCTCGGCAACATCGTCGGCCGGCTGAAGAAGCTCGGCCTTCGTGTCTCGGTCTTCGCCGATGGCGCGCCGGACCACGAGGCGCTGACGATCGCGAAAGAGGTCGGCGCCGACCGGATCGAGCTTTATACCGGTCCCTATGGCGGCTGTTACGACGATCCGGCGGAGGCCCAGCGCATTGCCGACGTGCTCGGCGCGACGGCGGATATCGCCTTCGATCTCGGCCTTGAGGTCAATGCCGGCCACGACCTGACGGTCGCCAACCTGCCGATGCTGGTTGCGCGCATTCCGCGCCTTGCCGAGGTGTCGATCGGCCATGGCCTGACTGCCGATGCGCTGGAATATGGCATGGCGGAATCGGTGCGCCGCTTCTGCCGCGCCTGCGGCCAGGACGTCTGACGGCAGCGCGGCGCCCCTTTAGGAGCGCCGCACCAAAAAATCATCAGCCTAGAAACGCTGCCTTGCTGGCGGCGACGAAGTCCTCGAACAGGGTCAGCGGGCGGCCGGACAGCGTTTCGGCATCGCTCGTGACCATCGCGATCTTGCCCTCGCGCGTGTTGGCGTCGAAGGAGACGATGGTGGGGATGAAGCCTTCCGGCAGTCCGGCGCCCTTCAGGCCCTCGGCAAGCTGGGCATCCGTCACATGCACGACATTAAGCGGCTTGCCGGTTGCAGCGGAAACGATGGCGGCAATTTCTTCCGCCGTGTGGGTCTGCGGGCCGGTCAGCGTGTAGGTTTTGCTTTCGTCGCCAGCCTTCAGCACCGCGCCGGTGATGGCGGCGGCGGTGTCGTCGCGGGTGATATGGGCGATCTTGCCCTCACCGGTGGCGGTGTACCAAGAGCCGGTTGCAAGCGCGTGCGGCAGCGACATGAAGAGGTTTTCCGCATACCAGCCGTCGCGCAGGATCGTGTAGGGGATGCCGGTCGCCTTGATGGCCTGTTCGGTGCCGAGATGGTCGGGGGCGAAGGTGACGAGCGAATCGTCCGGCTGCGGCATGGAGGTGTAGAGGATGTGCTTCGCGCCGGCCTTCTTTGCGGCGGCGACGGCGGCCTTGTGCTGGGCGAGGCGGCGGCCCGGCTTGTCGAGCGCGTCCGTCGAGATGATCAGCACTTTGCCGGCACCGGCGAAGGCGGCACCGAGCGAGGCTTCATCGTCGAAATCGGCGGCGCGGACCGTGACACCTTTGGCGGCATAGGCCTCCAGCTTGGCGGTGTCGCGCGTCGTGGCGATGATATCGGCCGGCGCGACCTTGCCGGAGGCGATGAGCTTGTCGAGGACGAGGCGGCCGAGCTGGCCGGAGGCGCCGGTAATGAGAACTGTGTCGGTCATGTCTATGGCCTTTCTGGCAGGGCTGGCGGGAAGGCGCCTACGGTTCCTGCTGAGGGTTGGTCTCTTATTGAGACTTGCTCTTATCTGGTGATCTGCTAGAGCCTGTAAAGGAGGCAGTTTTTTCTGCGGTGGTTACCTGGAGGGAACCTTCTATGAACAAGATCGTCGAGCGCGCCGAGGGCGAACGCGTCATGCTGATCGATGGCATTGCCATGTCAATGGACGATTGTCCGGTGCGCGACGTGCTGGACAGCGTCGGCGGCAAGTGGACCTCGCTGATGATCCTCGGCCTTGCCGACGGGCCGCGCCGCTTCTCGCAACTCCGCCGCTTCATTCCGGACATTTCGCAGCGCATGCTGACCCAGACGCTGCGCGACCTGCAGCGCGACGGCTATCTCACGCGCACCGTCTATCCCACCCAGCCGCCCAGCGTCGAATATGGGCTGACGCCGCTCGGCCACTCCTTCCTTGCGCTTCTGCGCTCCCTCGTGCAGTGGTCTACGGAGAACCACGGCGCGATCCGGGCTGCACGCCTGGTCTATGACGCCGCCAAGGACTGACGCACCGGGGAAGGCGGCATGAAGCGACTGGATATCGGCATTGCCGGCGCAGGGCCTGCGGGGCTCGCGGCCGCGCTCTTTCTGGCGCGCGCCGGCCATCGGGTGGAACTCATCGAGCGCTTCGACCAGCCGTCGCCCGTCGGCTCGGGCCTGCTGATGCAGCCGACGGGGCTCACCGTGCTCGACGCCCTCGGCCTGTCGCCCGCCATCCACGCGCTCGGCAACCGCATCGACCGGCTGCACGGCGCCGATGCCCGCAGCGGCCGGACCGTGCTCGACGTGCGCTACGACGCGCTTTCCGGCGGCCGTTATGGCCTTGCCGTGCACCGGGCGGCGCTGTTTTCGGTGCTGCACGATGCGGTGAAGGTCGAGGGGCTTCCCATCCGCACCGGCATCACGCTCGCCAAGGCCGAAACCCGGCAGGCCCGCACGGCCCTGCACGATCCCGATGGCGAGATCGTCGGCGACTACGATCTGGTGATCGATGCGACCGGCGCGCGCTCGCAGCTTGTCGCGGCCTCCATCGTCTCGCCGCATGTGCGGGAGCTGCCCTGGGGCGCCTTCTGGGCGACGCTCGATTGCGACGACATCGCGCATGATGCGCGCGCTCTTGCCCAAAGGTATGACGCCGCGAAGGTGATGATCGGCGTGCTGCCGGTCGGGCGTGCGCATGCGGGTGAGGGGCGCAAGGCCGCCTTCTTCTGGAGCCTCAAGACTTCAGAGGCAGAGGCGGTGAAACAGGCGGGGCTGGAGCGCTGGAAGGCCGGCATCCGCGACTATTGGCCGGAGACGGCGCCCTTCCTCGACCAGATCACGGATTGGGACCAGCTGGCGCTCGCCCGCTACGCCCACCGCACCACGCTGCCGCCCTATGCGGATGGCATCGTCTTCATCGGCGACAGCGCCCATTCAACGAGCCCGCAGCTCGGGCAGGGGGCCAACATGGCGCTGCTCGACGCGGCCGCGCTGGCGCATGCCCTGTCATCGGCGGCGTCGCTGGAGGAGGGGCTGGCGGCCTATGCGGCCGCCCGGCGCAACCATGTGCGGCTGTTCCAGCTTCTCTCCTACGTCTTCACGCCGTTCTACCAGTCGGATTCGCAGGCGATCGCCTGGTTGCGCGACCGGCTGGTCGCGACGGTCGCGAAAATTCCGCCAGCGCCGCAGATCCTGGCGGCGATCGTCTCCGGCACGCTGACCGACCCGTTCGCACGGGCCGGGCTGGAGGAATGCCGCTGGCAGGAGAAGGCGCTTCGCGAGGCTTGAGCGGCCTCAAGCCGCCTTGCTGATGGCGAGCGGGCCAAGCGCGAAATCGACGGCGGCCCTGGCATGGATCGCGGTCGAATCGAAGCCCGGCAGCGGCAGGTTTTCGGGATCGAGCAGCAGGCAGATTTCCGTGCAGCCGAGGATGACGCAGTCCGCACCCTGTTCGCGCGCCGTCTCGATCAGGGCGAGCACGCGCTCGCGGGAGGTTTCAAGCACCTTGCCCTGGCAGAGCTCGTTGAAGATCACGTCGTGGATCAGCGTGCGGCCGGTGTCGTCCGGCACCATCACGTCGAGGCCGACCGCCTTCATGCGGTCCGCGTAAAAACCGTGTTCCATCGTGTAGCGCGTGGCGAGCAGCAGCGGGCGACGCTTGCCGGCTGCGAAAATTTCGCGCGCGGTCTCGTCGATGATGTTGAGGAGCGGCGCCTTGACGGCGGCCTGAACCGCATCGGCGACGAGATGCATGGTGTTGGTGCAGATCAGCACGCAGTCCGCGCCGGCCTTTTCCAGGCCCGCGGCCACGGCGCCGAGGCGCTCTCCGGCGGCATCCCAGCGGCCCGCCTTCTGAAGGTCGACGATCGACTGGAAATCCACCGAATGCACCAGCACGTCCGCCGAATGCAGGCCGCCCAGCCGCGCGCGCACCGCCTCGTTGATCATGCGGTAATAGACCGCCGTGCTCTCAAAGCTCATGCCGCCGATAAGGCCGATCGTCTTCATGCTCGTCTCCCGCTGGTGATGTCCATGACGACCAGAATGCCGCGCCCCTCGCGGCGATTGTTCGCAAAGTTTCGACCGACTTGGTGTGCTCGCGCCAATTATTCTTGCAAAGTTGGTCATCTGCGCGCTTTCATTGCTCCATCTTTGAATTGAGCGGAGAATCTCGGCGTGCTGGATGAGCGGGACCGGAAATTGCTGGCGCTGTTGCAGGAGGATGCGGGCGCGCCCGTCGCCGTGCTGGCGGAGAAGGTGAACCTTTCGCTCTCGGCTTGTGCGCGCCGCATCCAGCGGCTGGAGGAGAGCGGGCACATTGCGGGGCGGGTGGCCCTGCTCGACCGCGACAAGATGGGCGTGCCGACGACGGTTTTTGCGCTCATCAAGACGGCGCATCACAGCGATGACTGGATCGCGCTGTTTTCCCGGGCGATCGCCGATATTCCCGAGGTCGTCGAGGCGCACCGGCTGACGGGCAATTACGACTATATTCTCAAGATCGTGCTGCCGCGCGTCGAGCATTACGACGTGGTCTACAAGCGCATCGTGCGCAAGGTCGAGCTTTTCGACGTTTCCGCCTCGATCTCGATGGAGGTGCTGAAGAGCGGATCGCGCCTGCCGGTCGATCACGCCGAATAGCGGGCATAAAAAAGGCCGGTCGAAACCGGCCTTTCCATTTCAGTGCCGTGGCGGCGATCAGGCTGCGGCGAGCTGATCAGCCGACATCTTGCCGGACTTGCGGTCGCGGACCAGCTCGAAGCTGACCTTCTGACCTTCGTCCAGACCCGTGAGGCCGGCGCGCTGAACGGCGGAGATGTGGACGAAAACGTCCGGCTCACCGCTGTCCTGCTGAATGAAGCCGTAGCCCTTGGTCGTGTTGAACCACTTTACGGTACCAGTTGCCATGACGAAACCTTTCTAAGCCGTCAAATCAATCTTCGGTCGCCGGATTGGCGACCATGGGAGGTCGAATTTGAAGGGTAGGTTCGTACTGCAGGCGGGAACGCCTGCAAATGCAGAAGTCAACGTTCAAATCTCGATGCGGGAGAAATAAGTGCTTCGACGCCCCGGGTCAAGACAGGAGCACGCCGGCTTTTGTGCTTGATCAATCCGGCGGTGAAAGGGCCGGATCGTTCGCACATTTCGCGATCGGCAACTGGCGGAAGGAATGAATGGCGAGGATGCGGCCGTCGGCATCGTCGGTGTCGACGCTCATGCAGGCGCAGGCGTATCCATAATTGCCGTTGGTGCGCACATAGTCGCCGGCGGAAATGTCCGGGATGATGTCGATGCCGTCAGGCTCCTCGCCGCCGCCCTGCGTCATCAATGTCCAGCTTCCGTCGGCGTCATTCAGCCACCAGTTCGCCGGCGTGGGATTGTGCAGCCAGCCGCAGCGGTTTTCGGCGGCTTCAGCGGCCGTGCCGGCGGCAAGAGCGATCAGGAGGGCACCCAGAACCAGTCTTTTCATCGCCATATCCTCACTTCACGATCTTCTTGCAGTGAAACATGTCGCCGCTCGCTTCCGAGGCCCAGTCCATCTCGCTGTCGGTGATGTTGGCAAGGCCAATGCGGTAGTCGTCGGCGAAGGTCAGCGTATAGGCGCCGCCGTCCTTTTCGCTCTTCACGATCGGCATGGGGCCTTCGCCCGAATCATAGGTGTCCGCGGTGAAGGTGAAGGTCGCGACCTCGCAATTCCAGGTGCCGACATAGGGCGGCTCCTCGGCGGCGATTGCGGGCAGGGCGGAGAGAAGAAGGGCGGCAGCGGCGAGGCGAAACATGGCGGGAATCCGTCGCAGGAGGGCAGGCACTCCCATAACGGGTAGCGCCTGTTCCTTATTCCCGTCTTACCATGCGATGAAAAGAAAAAGTCCCGCCAGGGACGGGACTTTCTCTGGATCAGGCAGGACGCCGCTTGTCGACGCGGTGATGGTCGAGGAAGGCGGCGATGGCAGCCTCGCCGTAGAGGCGGCGCTGTTCGACGAGAGCCACGGCTAGCCGGGCCGCATCGCCGAAGGTGAGGATGTCCGCGCCGGCGGTTGCCGGATTGCGGGCAAGGGTGTCGGCAACGATCTCCGCCATGGTGCGTGGCAGGATATCCGTGCACTCGCGCATGCTTTCGAAGACGATGCCGATGGGAATGATCTGGTCTTCGTAGATCACCATCGGTTCGGCGCGTTCGTCTTCCCAGGCGTCAAAGGCTTCCAGGGCGTCGCCGAACACTTGCTGCAGAGTGATGGGAGCATGTCCTTCGTGAAGGTCTGGCAGGAAATTCAACATTTTCTGTCTCCTTGGCGTAAGGGCGTTTCGCTTCGTACTCCTGATACTCAGGCCTCGATGCCGGCATGGCCGTGCTTGTCCAGAACGGCCTGCTGCACCGCAGGTCTCACAAATCTTAACAATCGGAAACGTCTTGGGAAGCAAAAAATTTTGTGCGCGGTGTGGTGCCTGAACGATTTGGAAGGACTTCTGTTTCAAATCAGCGACATAGCGGAATAAAAATTTCTTCGTCGTTGTGCATTGCAGCGATTATTGCGTGGTGCAGCAGGTCTTGGAAGCAGGATTTGACCCTGCAAATCACCCGCTTTCCCTCCCTTGCAAGAAGGTTGTTGACCGGGCCGGCGGAGATCGCTAGAAGATGCCGAACCGTACGGTACGGTACGCAAAAATTCGACAGGGGATCATCGTGCATTTCGTGGAGCAGGGCAGAGCGGGCGCAGCCGCCGCGGGACTGACGGAACGTCAGGGCGCGGTGCTGGAGCGTGCGCTCGGCCTGCTGGTCGAAGGCGGCGAGCGGGCGCTGACGACGGCCGGCGTGGCGCGCGCGGCGAATTGCTCGAAGGAAAGCCTCTACAAGTGGTTCGGCGACCGCGACGGGCTGATCTCCGCGATGATCACCTACCAGGCCGGCAAGGTGCGCACCGTCGAGGTGAGCGCCGGCGCGCTGACGGCGGAGACGCTGCGCAAGCATCTCTTCGCCTTTGCCTGCGACCTGATCGACGTGCTTTCGGGCGATGTGTCGCTGGCGCTGAACCGCCTCGCCATCGGCCAGGCGAGCCGCGAGGGCGCCGGGCTCGGCCGCCTGTTGCAGGAGCGCGGCCGCCGGCAGATCGGCAAACGCGCCGCAGCGCTGCTCGAAGCCGGCCGCAAGGCAAAGCTGCTTGCCTTCGACAGTGCAGACGAGGCATACGGCACGCTCTACGGCTTGATCGTCTCCGACATGCATCTGCGCATGCTGCTCGGGGAAGATGCCGGGGCATTGAAAAAGGAATTCTCGCCGCGGGCGGAGAAGGCGGTGGATGCCTTCCTGACGCTCTACGGCGCGAAAGGGTAAGACCGGCCGGACGAACCGCCGGTTCAATTTAACAGACAGCAAGGGAAGGAAACATCGATGCGCGTCTATTACGATCGTGATGCCGATCTCAACCTCATCAAGGCGAAGAATGTCGTCATCGTCGGCTACGGCTCCCAGGGCCGCGCCCACGCCCTCAACCTCAAGGATTCCGGCGCCAAGAACGTCGTGATCGCGCTCAAGGCAGGTTCGCCGACCGTCAAGAAGGCCGAAGCCGATGGCTTCAAGGTCATGACCGTCGCCGACGCCGCCAAGTGGGGCGACCTCCTGATGATGGCGACGCCGGACGAGCTCCAGGCCGACATCTACAAGGCCGACATCGCCGGCAACATCCGCGACGGCGCTGCCATCGCCTTCGCGCACGGCCTCAATGTGCATTTCGGCCTCATCGAGCCGAAGTCCTCGGTCGACGTCGTCATGATCGCGCCGAAGGGCCCGGGCCACACGGTTCGCGGCGAATACCAGAAGGGCGGCGGCGTTCCCTGCCTCGTTGCCGTTCACCAGAACGCTTCGGGCAACGCGCTTGACCTCGCGCTCTCCTACGCCTGCGGCGTCGGCGGCGGTCGTTCGGGCATCATCGAGACCAACTTCAAGGAAGAGTGCGAAACCGACCTCTTCGGCGAACAGGTCGTTCTGTGCGGCGGTCTCGTCGAACTCATCCGCGCCGGTTTCGAAACGCTGGTCGAAGGCGGCTATGCGCCTGAAATGGCCTATTTCGAGTGCCTGCACGAAGTGAAGCTGATCGTCGACCTGATCTATGAAGGCGGCATCGCCAACATGAACTACTCGATCTCCAACACTGCCGAGTGGGGCGAATACGTCTCCGGCCCGCGCATCATCACCGCCGAAACCAAGGCCGAGATGAAGCGCGTCCTGACGGACATCCAGACCGGCAAGTTCACCTCCGAGTGGATGCAGGAATGGAAGGCCGGTGGCGCACGCTTCAAGGGCATCCGCCGCAACAACGACTCGCACCAGATCGAAGAAGTCGGCGCGAAGCTGCGCGGCATGATGCCGTGGATCGGCAAGAACAAGCTCGTCGACAAGGCGGTCAACTAAGCGGCTTGCCGATCCCCGTTCTTTGCTTGCATGCCTGCGGCAATGCGGTGATCGGCAAGAACAAGCTGGTCGACAAGGCCGTCAACTAAGCGCATCTGCCCCTTCCGGGCATACAAGGCCGGGCGGTTTTCCGCCCGGTTTTTTATTTCAGTAAAGCTGAAATAATGCAGTGCATCCTTCTAGCGCAGTGCGGTGCAGCAAGTAAAAAACTTGCCTAAGCGGCCGAACAGGAACAAAATACAGTAGTGTTTCGTTCCGCTGTCAGGAGGATAGTGCGATGACCACGATTATCCAATACTTCGCTTGGTTCGATCTCTTGATCCTGGGCAGTATAGCCACGCTGGTGCTGCTCAGCCTCTACAGCGACCGGGCGACCTGAGCGCGTCCGGCGCGTGAAGAGGCAGCCGGGGTGACGCCGCTCCGGCGAGATTAAATCCGCACGAAACCTCGGTCGAGTGCGCATGTCTTCTTGGTGCGAATATTTAGGTCAGCATTATTGACATAAAAACGGCGCCGTGATGAGGTGCGTTCAAACAACAGACCGAGGAAACCCCTATGTTCAAATGGGAACAGGCCTTCGCGACGCGTGCGTCGCGCATGAAGGCGTCCGAAATCCGTGAGCTGCTGAAACTGCTCGAACGGCCCGACATCATCTCGTTCGCTGGCGGCATTCCGGATCCGGCGCTGTTCCCGAAGGAAGCCTTCTCCGCCGCCTATACGGACGTGCTCTCGGGCGAGGGGGCTGCGGCCGGCCTGCAATATTCCGTCAGCGAAGGCTACAAGCCGCTGCGCGACTGGCTTGCCGGCGAGATGGGCAAGCTCGGCATTCCCTGTTCGGCCGACAATGTCTTCATCGTCTCCGGCTCGCAGCAGGGCCTCGACTATCTCGGAAAGCTCTTCCTGTCGCCGAACGACACGGCGCTCGTCACCTGGCCGACCTATCTCGGCGCGCTCCAGGCCTTCAATGCCTATGAGCCGACCTATGACCGGCTGAACCTTTCCGGCAACCGCACGCCGGACGCCTATCGTGCGACGGCGGCGGACGCGGGCGGGCGGGTGAAATTCGCCTATCTCTCCGCCGACTTCGCCAACCCGACCGGCGAAACGGTCGACCGTGCCGGCCGCGAGAAGCTGCTGACGCTCGCCGAAGAGCTGGATATCCCGATCATCGAGGACGCCGCCTATCAGTCGCTGCGCTACGACGGCGAGGCCGTGCCGCCGATCCTGGCGCTGGAAATCGCCGCCAAGGGCGATATCGACGCCGCCCGCACCATCTATTGCGGCAGCTTTTCCAAGACTCTGGCTCCGGGCCTGCGCGTCGGCTACATCGTCGCGGCGGCGCCCGTCATCCGCAAGCTCGTCTTGATGAAGCAGGCGGCGGACCTGCATTCCTCGACCATCAACCAGATGGCGATCGCCCATGTCGCCGAGCGCGGTTTCGACGCCCAGGTCGAAAAGATCCGTGCCGCCTACAGCGTGCGCCGCAACGCCATGCTGGCCGCCCTTCAGAAATACATGCCGGAAGGTGTCAGCTGGACCAAGCCCGAGGGCGGCATGTTCGTTTGGGTCACGCTGCCGGCCGGCATGGATGGCGCGGCGCTGCTCGCCCGTTCCATCGAGACCGAAAAGGTCGCCTTCGTGCCGGGCCAGGCGTTCCACGCCGACGGCAGCGGCGCCAACACGCTGCGCCTCAGCTTCTCCTGCGCCGACGCTGCGACGATCGAAGAAGGCATCTCCCGCCTCGGCCGCCTGCTTGGCAAGGAACGCTTGGCTGCCTGATTGGCGTATTGGTTGGCCCCTCACCCTAACCCTCTCCCCGCAAGCGGGGAGAGGGGACGTGCCCCGGAAACGGTCATTGGTTGAGGAAGCCGGCGCGGCATATTCCTTCGCCCCGCTTGCGGGGAGAAGGTGGCGGCAGCCGGATGAGGGGCCAATTCGCCTACTCGGCGAAGCAGGCCACAGCCGATTCGAAGACCAGATCCGGCAGCACTTCGAACGTGTAGGGGGCGTGCACGCGCTCCCATTTCTGATGATAATCGCGGCCCCACGGTCCGATATTGACCGTGGGGAAGGAGAGCAGGCCCTCCGGCGCATGGTCGGTGAAGGCTGCCGATGGCGTGTTTGTGGCGAGCAAGCCGGTTTCGCCCGCTTCCGGCCGGTGGCCGAAGAAGCTCATGTCGGAAATGCCCGCGAAGATCTGCTTGAACTTGATCGACGTGTTATGTCGCTTGGCGGCCTCGGCCATCACGCGCTGTAGCCGCTCCTGCATCTGCCGTCCGGCCTTGGCCTGCGCCAGATGCACCAGCGGATAGTGCAGGCTGCCGAAGCC
Organism: Shinella sp. GW835-FHT14H05; assembly: GCF_058793575.1. NCBI lineage: Bacteria > Pseudomonadati > Pseudomonadota > Alphaproteobacteria > Hyphomicrobiales > Rhizobiaceae > Shinella > Shinella sp. GW835-FHT14H05. The sequence goes on from NZ_JBXAFY010000001.1 coordinate 1,173,250, forward strand.
GATGATCACGGCTGGGCCTTCGACGCCTGCTTCGGTCGCCGCCGCCGCGACGATCTCGCGGCTGACTTTCAGGGGATCCGTGCCGCCCGAAAGCGAGCGGTCGAGCGCCTCCAGCCGCGCAAGGGCCGCGGCATCGAGCCGGGCGAGCAGCTCCGCGTAGGTGAGCACCGTGCCCTGCGTTTTCGCCGCATCGCGCTTGCGGTAGCGGGCGGTGTGGGCCTCCTGGGTGTCGAGCGCAGTTTGCAGCGCGCCGGCGACGATGGTGCGGAAATCGCCGAGGATGGTGCTGGCGCTGCGGCTGTGCGTCAGCCAGTTGAAGGAGAGCCAGACGCGGTCCGGTGTCGTCACGTCATAGCCGTCGCGGATATCGCGCGCTTCCAGGCAGACGGGCGGCGGGGAGCGCTCGCCGAACGCCTCGTCGCTGAGTTCCGGCACCGTATCCATGGCGCGGGTGATCTCGGCGCTGATGCGGTGGGCGCTGGTGCCGTTGAAGGGATAACCGGCATGGGTCGGCCGGCCGATGACGAAGGCGAAGGGGGCGAATTTGCCGATCGAGCCGAGATAGACCGCGCGGCCTTCTTCGCCGTCGCGCTCGCAACTCGACGCGTCGAGATTGATGCCGCCGACAATGTCGAGGTCGAAGCGGCGGGCGATCTCCGGCAGCGCGTTGCGCAGGCTCCGCATGCCGCGCGAGCGGTTTTCCTCGTCCGGCGTCGCGACGAAGAGAAGGTTGCCCTCCGGCGCCTCCAGCCCGGCAAAACGTTCCAGCACCGCGATGCCCGCCGCAAGGCCGCTTTTCATGTCGAGCAAGCCGCGCCCGGCAATGAAGTCGCCGCTCTCGAAATCTTTCAGCGCCTTAGTCTCCGCGGTGTTCAGTGGCCGGCTGCGCAGTTCCTTCAGCAGCGCTTGCGTCAGCGGTTCCGGATCGCAGGCGAGCGGCGCGAGCGTGCCGTAATTGGCGATGGAGACGGTGTCGAAATGGCCGGCCAGCACGATCGTCCTGCGCCCACTGCCGCGCACCAGCGCCACGACATTCTCGGTCATCGGCTCGCCATGGCTGTCAACGGTGAAGAGCCGGTCGGGGTGCTGGCGGAAATAGGGCGTTTCGGCCAGATGCGCCCGGAGTTTTTCGGAGAAGCTCGCCTCGTCCGGCGATCCCGTCACGCTCGGCCAGCGGGTCATCAGCAGGGAGAGTTCGCGGGCACGTCGAGCGGAGATTTCATTCGTGGGGGACATGGGCCTGCCGAAAGCGGTTGCGTTGAGGGAAGCGCAAGGCTAGCCAAGGACGATGGCAAGCGAAACGGCAATTTTTTGGAAAAATTGCAGGGTGGATTGCCATTTCGTCATCACAAACTGACATTTCGGCAAGGCCATGGACACGATCGACCGGAAACTTCTCGCCTTGCTGCGCAAGGACGGCCGCGCTTCACTCTCAGCCCTTGCGGCGGAGTTGAAGGTCTCGCGCGGCACGGTACAGAACCGCATCGAGCGCCTGACGCGCGACGGCGTCATCGCCGGCTTTTCCGTGCGCGTGACGGAGGCCGACGACCCGCATGCCGTGCGCGCCATCACGATGATCGAGATCACCGGCCAGAAGACGCTCGCCGCCATCCAGACCCTGCGCGGCATTCCGGAGGTGCGGGCGCTGCACACGACGAACGGCGCCTGGGACCTCGTCGCGGAAATCCATACGGAAAACCTCATGGAATTCGAGCGGGTGCTGCGCGGCATCCGCGCCATGGATGGCGTCTCGAAATCCGAAACCAGCCTGCTGCTCACCACGCTCTAAGGCTTTTGATTTGCGCATACGCCTTTCTTCAAATCGTTCCGATTTGAAGGGACATGCGCTAAGGCATCACGATATCGATTTCATCGCCTGTCGAGGAATAGGTGACGCGGCCGCCTTTCCAGCCGTCCGGGCTTTCCAGCCGGATTTCGAGCGTCACCTTGCCATCCGGCGAGGGCACCATGAAGCTGCCGTCGGGCGACATCAACTGGCCGATCGAGAAGGTATAGCGCGAGAGCGGCATTTCCGAGCCGACCTGAAGCCGCGAGAAGGTCCGCGCCGTCAGTTCGTTGAGCTTGGCCGCGGAGAAGAAGGCGATGTCGCTCATGCGGAAAAGCCGTTCCGGCCGGAATTCCGAATCCCAGGGCATCATCATGCTCGATGCCGTGACGCCGCGGTCGTTGACATTGTAGTCGCGCATGGTGCCGGGCGTATCCGGGACTTCGGCGAGGATACGCATCGAATCCCTGCTGACGCTGATTTCGGCAAAGCGGGCGTTCTTGCCGAATTGCTCGGCCATGACGCCCAGCGTCTTCTCGGTCATGTCCGGATCGAGCCAGTTGCGCTTCGGCTTGCGGGCATCGGGCAGGTTGGCGACGCGCACCGTGCCGTCGGTCGTCACTTCCACGGTTCCGCTGGCGGTGAACAGCGTCATTTCCCCCGGCTCGCCGAGATCCGTGAAATGCACCACCCAGCGCAGTTCCGGTTTGCCCGGTCCGTCGGTGGAGAGCTTCAGCATCATGTAGCTCATCGTCGACTTGTCGTTCTGCCAGGCTTCCTTCGCCTTGTCGCGGATCATGGCAAGCCGCGACAGATCGACATCGGCGAGCGAAAAGCCGGGGAGCGCTGACGTGCCGGGGAACATCGGCGAGGTGATGGGCGAGCGTGAGACGCCGGAAATATCCCAGGAATAACCGACCGTGGTTTCCGCCATGCTCGGGTGGTCGGCCTTTACCTGCACGGATTTCGGATAGACCGTGAGATCGCGGATGATCGGCTTGCTGCCGATGACGGAGGTGAGGCTTTCCAGCGCCTGCTCCTTCGGCCAGTCGTCGTCCTTGAAGAAATCCATCAGGCGCGCGCGGGCGGTGTTGGAAAGGTCGCCGCCGATGATCGTACCCTCGGCATCCGCATAAACGGTGGCGCTTTCGCGCGGAGAGGCGACGTAGATCGTCCAGCGGATCGGGCCGTAGGAGGGCGTCGGCAGCAGGTTCACGCGCTTGGAGATCTCGATCGACTGCACCGTGCCGCCGCCTTCGAGCCGGGCATAGCCGATGGCGCGGGTGGCGATCTGGTCGACCTTTGCCAGCGGGATCGCATCCAGCGGGAAGAGGCCGCTCGTTATATCGGCCACCATGGCCGGCGCGGACCGCGCCGCGGGGCCGCTGACGACTTCTGATTCGAAGAAGAGCAGGCGGGTCGCCTGGCGCACCCGCCATTCGTCCACGTCGCCCGCTTTCGCGCCGCGCAGGATGAGGTTCACTTCCTTCTCGGTGATGCGGATCGTGTGCGCTTCCGGCGTCCTGCCGAGCGCTTCGCTGACGCGGCCCGCGGCCCGCGCGGCTTCGCCCGGGCTGGTAATGTAGCTTTCGGCGGCGCGGGCGGGCATGCAGGCGAGGAAGCTCAAGGCCAGCCATGCCGCCAGAAACGCCCGCCATCTACCGGATAAAAATCCCATGAGCGATCCCTCCGCCCGCCTCGGAACACGTATCATCCGTGGTGGGTAACGGCATGGCAAGCCGGTTTATTCCGGTCGCGGCGGCGTGCATGGCGAAAAGGCGCTTTCCATTGCCAGTCAGCCGGTTACACTCCGCCTGCCCATACGCATTCCTGCCGAAAGTGCCCCATGTCGCTGCGCCTCGCCACGTTCAACATCGAAAACCTCATGACCCGTTTCGATTTCACGGGTTTTCGCAACCAGGTTCGCCAGGATCGCGTGCTGCGCCTCTTCGACATCCGCAACGAGGCGGAATACCAGCGGCTGGAGGAAGCTCGCGCCATCGCGTATACGGATGACGCCCGCCAGCATTCGGCGCTCGCCATTGCGGATGCCGATGCCGATATCCTCTGCCTGCAGGAGACCGACAACATGGCGGCGCTGCAGGCCTTCGAATATGGCTATCTCTTCCGCATGGTCGGCAACGGTTACCGCCAGAAATACCTGATCGAGGGCAATGACAGCCGTGGCATCGACGTCTCGGTGCTGATGCGCGAGGAGACGCGCGACGGCCAGCGCATCGAATGCGTCGACATCCGCAGCCATGCCGCGGTCACCTATCGCGACTTCGATCTCTTTACACCGGATCTCGGACAAGGCCTCAAGGCCGACGACAGGGTCTTCAAGCGCGATTGCCTGGAGATGGACCTGCGCATCGGCGGGCGGCCGCTGACGCTCTATATCGTGCATTTCAAGTCGATGGGGCCGGGGCGCGAAGGCATGGACGGCCGCCAGTCGACCATGCCGGTGCGCACCGCCGAGGCGCGCGCGGTGCGCCGGATCATCGAGAACCGTTTCGGCGTCGGCCGCACAGCGAACAAGGCTTTCGCCATCTGCGGCGACATGAACGACTACCAGGAGAAGCTGGCGATCGAGGGCGACCGGCGCACCGGCTATCGCTTCGTGCCGCAGGAGGAGGCGGCGAGCGCGCTCGACGTCTTCAGCGCGGATGGATTTGCGGTCAACCCGATGCTGCGCCGGCCGGTCGACGACCGCTGGACGCTCTACCACAGCCGCGGGCCGGAGGAGCGCCATCTCTGCCAGCTCGACTATATCTGGCTGTCGCCCTCGCTTGCCGAGCGCAACACCCATCAGGTGCCGGAGATCATCCGCGCCGGCCAGCCGTTCCGCACGATCTTTCCGCCGGGGCAGGAGGTGGAGCGCTATCCGCGTGTCGGCTGGGACCGGCCGAAGGCGTCGGACCATTGCCCCGTCGTGATGAGCCTGGATCTCTAATACGTCGGCGGTTTCATTTCCGCTTGCCCGCGGAGGACCGCTCGGGCAGGTTTAGGCAAAAGCTGAATACGGAGAATACCTTGTCCCGTCGCTATGCCATCTATGACGTCTTCACCGACACACGGCTCGCCGGCAATCCGTTGGCCGTCGTCTTCGATGCCGATGGTCTCGACGACGGCACGATGCAGCGCATCGCCCGCGAGTTCAATCTCTCCGAAACGGTCTTCGTGAAGCGGCCGGAAAACCCGGCGCATACCGCGCGCCTGCGCATCTTCACGCCGGGCCGCGAACTGCCCTTCGCCGGCCACCCCACGGTGGGAGCGGCGATTGCGATCGCCGAAGCGGCCGAGGACGCCGCCACGCAGCCGCGCGACCTGGTGAGCATGCTGGAGGAGAATGTCGGCCCGGTGCGCTGTGCGGTGAAGCTCGGCGTGCGCGAGGCCGCCTTTGCCGAATTCGACGTGCCGCGCAAATCGGCGCGCCTGGAGGCGACCTTTGACCGGCAGGCGCTGGCGGATGCCTTCAGCCTGAAACCCGGCCAGGTCGGCTTCGAGAACCACGTGCCCTCGCTGTGGAGTGCCGGCGTCGCCTTCGTGATGATCCCGGTGCACGACGTTGCGGCCGCGGCCGCGGTAGAGTTCGACCCGACGCTCTGGGAGCGCTGCGCGCCTTTCGCAGAAGGCCGGCTCGCCTCCGCCTATCTCTATTGCCGTGGCGGCGTGAACCACAATGCGCGTTTCCACACCCGCATGTTCGCGCCCGACATGGGTATTTCCGAGGACCCGGCGACCGGCGCTGCGGTCGCAGCGCTCTCCGGCGCCATCCATTTCTTCGACAAGCTGGTGGATGGCCACCACCCGTTCCTGATCGAGCAGGGCGTCGAAATGGGCCGGCCGTCCTCGATCCACCTGCATCTCGATATTTCGGGCGGCGCGATCGCCCGGGCGCGCATCGGCGGACAGGCCGTGCGGCTTGCTGCGGGAATGCTGGATTTGTGACGGTTATTTTGCGCTGCGAAAGAAATTCGCCCCGGAAAGCATCTTTTTTCGGGGCGGGTATAGACAAGCCCGGAGAACGCCATTATACGCCCCTCCAGACCGCACAAACGGTCTTGTGGGTGATTAGCTCAGTTGGTAGAGCAGCTGACTCTTAATCAGCGGGTCCACGGTTCGAGCCCGTGATCACCCACCAAATACAACTACTTAGCGGTTTTCTACCAACCCGCATTTTACACTAGACACTGGATTTTACAGTTTCATTTCCGGTTCGCTGCGCGCCAGTCGACTTGGCGTTTCCGCGTCAGGTTTTCAGGATGTTGAAGCTTGCGGCCAGCCATAGAAGCTTGCACAGGAGATGCAGCGCCTGATCCTGGGCAAAGCTGATCTTTCCCTTCGTTTTGCCTTCGTCGATCACGGCGTGCAGCACCCACTCGGCAAGCGCGAGGACGGAGCTTTTTGTGATGAGCAGCACCATGGTGGCGTGGATGCCGGCATGCGCGATCAGGTGATAGACGCGCAGCGGACCCTCGATCTTCGCCTTGACCAGGAAGTCCGGTTGCAGGGGGTAGTCGGCCAGCCAGTGCGCGCCGCACAAAAGAAGCCCCATCGTCAGAATGTCATGGATCATCGAATGAACGGTGCCGGTTGCGCGTTATCGTCATGCCGCCGAAAACTGGGTTCCGTGCAATCGGCGAGGCGAACCGCTGTTCTATTAAACCGACCGTAACGGGCTGTTCCCTGGGGAACAGCCGCGCGCGCCTAGAGCAGGAAGTCTCCCTTGCTAAGCGCCAGCTTGCCGTCCAGCTCCAGGCGGAAGTCGGCCGCCTTGTCGCCGTCGATGTCGCCCTCGACCACGGTGATGGCCTTGCCGCTGCTTGTCGTCGTGTACCAGCGCAGGTCGCCGGCATCGCCAGTAAAGGCTTTCGCCTTGGCGAGAAGGGTGAAGCTGTGGCCGGTCTCGGAGCCGTTGGCGTCGATGGCGGAGAGGTCGATGCGGTCGCGGCCGGGTTCGAAATCCGTGATGCGGTCGCGCGTTCCGGCGGCTAGGCCAATGTCGCCGGCGCTGCGGAAGACGAAGGTGTCGGCGCCGCTGCCGCCGGTCAGGATGTCGGCGCCGGTGCCGCCGTCGAGCCAGTCGTTGCCCGCGCCACCGTTGAGCCTGTCCTTGCCAGCAAGCCCGATGAGGGCGTCGTTGCCGCCGCCGCCGGACAGCGTGTTGGCGTGGGACGAACCGATGAGGAAATCCGCGTCGTTCCCGGTCGAATCATGGGCCGTGCCGTCGCCGGAGAGGGTGCGGGTGATGGCGGAGGCGACCTGGAGCTCTTCCAGCGCCATCCCCTTGCTGATGCCGTAGGCGGCCTTCAGGCGGGCTATGGCCGGGGCATATTCCTCGAAGATCGCATCGATGCCGGCAAAACCCTTGATGCGGCCGGCATCGTCGGCGTCGAAGCGGCTTTCGTAGGACAGGATTTTTTCGCGGTGCGCGGTGTACATCAGGCCTGCATCCAGCGCCTCCGCCGTCGTCGCCGTGCCTTCCTTGGCAAAGAGCTTGAAATGTTCGGCCTCGACGTAACGCCGGTTGGCGATGCCGGCATGGCCGCTGCCGTTGGAATTGTAGCGGATTTCGTACCAGGCCTCCGCCCGGTCGCCGACGAGGATGGCGGCCTTCAGCTTCGGGCCGAGCAGCGAAGGCGCGTTATAGGCCATGCTGAACAGCACGGCGCGTTCCGTGGAATTCGGGATGCCGGAGAGCCATTTGTCGATGACCGCCTCGTAGCGGGGCGAGATGGCGGTGAGGGCGGCCTGGATCTGCGTGTCGGACGTGAAGCCGAAGGTTTTTGGCATGCTCGGGTCGCGCGTGGCGTTCCACTCGGCCATCACCTTGTCGAGCCGGCTGTTGAGCAGCGTGGTCTCGCCCTTGGCATAGGTGTCGTCGATGACCGTCTTCAGCCGCGCTTGCAGCGTCGCGTTCCAGCCGCTGCCGGCGATCGCCCTCAGCACGGGTTCGAGATTGTAGCGCAGGTTGAAGCCGATGCCGATCGTCGGCGCGGGATCGGCCGCGGTGTCGAGATAGGCGCGGCGCGTCGAGCCCTCCAGGTTGAGCAGCAGGTCGAAACCGGTCTTGCGATAGGCGGACGTCGACAGTCCGGTGAATTTCAGCATGGCATGTCCCTCGATCGCGGAGAGCCTAGCGCAGGCGGGGTAAAGCTTTGCTAACGTCCCCCTTGCAACCCGGTCGCACCCCGCCATATTGCGGCTCATGCGAATGGAGGGAGCGGCATGAGTGAGGACAGGATCAGGACACCGGAAGAGGTCGTCACCTATTGGTGCGAGACGCTGACGGCCAGGGACTGGTGGCAGCCGACGCCCGAACTCGATGCCCGAATCCGCCAGCAATTCGCGGCGACGCATTTCGCCCTGTCGCGGGACGTCACGCCGGAATGGCGCGCAAGCCCCGAGGCGCGGCTTGCCGCGATCATCGTGCTCGACCAGTTCCCCCGCAACATGTACCGCGCGTCGCCCATGGCCTTCGCGACGGACTGGATTGCGCGGCGCGAGGCGCGCCTGGCGCTGGACGCAGGCGCCGACAAGCTGGTCGATTACGGCCGGCGCCATTTCTTCTACATGCCGCTCGAACATTCCGAGGATTTTGCCGACCAGGAGCTTTCGGTCGCGCTATTCGAGGCGCATGACGATGAAATGTATCTTGGTTATGCCCAGCGGCATCGCGACGTCATCGTCGACTACGGCCGTTTCCCGCATCGCAACGTCTTTCTCGGCCGGGTTTCGACGCCGAAAGAGCAGGCCTATCTCGCCGAACCGGGCGCCGGATTTTAGAGCATTTCCGGTTCACCGGAAATGCTCTAATCCTTTTGTCTTTACCGCATTGTCCGACGCCGAAGCGATGCCGCTTCGGCTGGAAATGCTCTAGCCGGGCGGCGATGCCGGTTTAAAATGGCCGCATTCATGGCTAGAAGGGGTGCGGAATCGCATGTTTGCGATGCGTCGTCGTCTGTCTCTGTTCAACGAGGATGGCCTGTTGCCGATCTTCCGCCTTCTGCCCGTCCTTCTGGTCCTTCTTCTCGTCGCGGCTCCGCCCGTCCGGGCGCAGACGGCGGCCGTGCCGGCCACAGCCGACGTCACCCAGCTCGAACAGGCCAACAGTGACCTCGACCGCGCGAGCGGCCAGCTCAATGCCATCCGCGAGCGCGTGGAGCGCGACAAGGACGACGATGCGCGCCTCGTCGATCTGAAGGTCGAGGCGGAGGCGCTGAACCGGACGATCCTGTCCATTTCGGTCGCGACACGGCCGCGGCTGGAGGCCATCAAGGCGCGCCAGACCGAGCTCGGCGACCCACCGGCGGACGGTGCGCCGGCCGAGGCCGCCGTCGTCGTCGAGGAACGCAAGAAGCTTGCCACGGAGCGCAACGAGATCAACGCGCTGACGGGCGAGGCGGAAAACCTCTCGATCGAGGCGACGAAGCTTTCCAATCGCATCACGGAAATCCGCCGCCGGCTCTTCAGCGATGCCATCCTGAAACGGACCGAGATCAACACGGAGCTCTTCACCGAGGCCTCTGGCGCGCTTGTCGAAGAGACGCAGGCGCTGAACCGCACGGTGGCTGCCTGGCTGCAATTCGTCTGGAAGTTCAAGCGCATGCAGCTTCTGGGCGCAGTCGGCCTGTCGCTGCTGGCGGCCCTCGTGCTTCACATGGGCAGCTACCGCCTCTTCGCGCCGTTCATCACGCGTGGCGTCCAGGAGGCGAAGCCGCATTATATCACGCGCCTGTCCGTCGCCTTCTGGTCGACCATCCTGCCCACCATGGCGGCGGCGGCCTTTGCGGGCGCCAGCTATTTCTTCCTCGACACATTCAACGTGCTGCGCGCCGATATCGCGCCGATCGTCACGGTCGCACTCGGCGTGATGGTGGCGATCTATTTCGTCGCGCAATTGGCCAATGCGGTCCTGTCGCCGGTCGACGGGCATTGGCGGCTGGTGCGGGTGTCCGATCGCGGTGCGCAGCTTCTGTGGCTGCTGATCTTCGGCATGTCGATCATCAACGGCGGCGACTATTTCCTCGGCACGATCAGTGAAGTGCTGGGCTCGCCGGTGGTGCTGACGGTGGTGAAGAGCTTCATCGCCTCGATCATCATCGGCGCGCTGCTCGTCGTCACCGCCTTCATCAAGCCGGTGCTGCGCCAGGGCGAAAAGCCGGATACGCAAGGGCGTCCCTGGCCGCGCTCGGTGTTCATCCTGCTGGTGCTGACGGGGCTCGGCCTCGTCTTCGCGTCGCTGCTCGGTTATGTCGGCATGGCGCGCTTCATCGCCACGCAGATCGTCGTCACTGGCGCCGTCGTGGTGACCATGTATATCGGCTTCCTCTCCGGCCGCGCCGTCTCGGCACCCAACGCCTTTGCGGAAACCACGGTCGGCAAGCGGCTGGAGGAGCGTTTCGGTCTCGGCCAGGTCGCGCTCGACCAGGTCGGGCTTGCGGCGGGGCTCGGCGTCTATCTCTTGATCTTCGTCTGCTTCGTGCCGCTGATCCTGCTGCAATGGGGTTTCCAGGTCGCCGATATCGAATCCTGGGCCTACCGCATCTTCACCGAGATCCGCATCGGCAGCATCACCATTTCGCTGGTCGGCATCCTCGCGGGCATCCTGCTCTTTGCCGCCGGCCTCGTCATCACGCGCTGGTTCCAGAAATGGGTGGACGGCAACGTGCTGGCGCGCAGCCAAGTGGATGCGGGGGTGCGCAATTCCGTGCGCACGGCGGTGGGCTATGCAGGCGTGGCGCTTGCCGGCCTCGTCGGCATATCCGCGGCGGGCATCAACCTTTCCAGCCTCGCGCTCGTCGCCGGTGCCCTCTCGCTCGGTATCGGTTTCGGCCTGCAGAACATCGTGTCGAACTTCGTCTCTGGCCTCATCCTGCTCGCCGAGCGGCCCTTCAAGGTGGGCGACTGGGTGGTGGCGGGCACGACGGAAGGCTTCGTGCGCCGCATCTCCGTGCGCGCCACCGAGATCGAGACCTTCCAGCGCCAGACGGTGATCGTGCCGAATTCCCTGCTGATCAACGGCCAGGTCGGCAACTGGACGCACCGAAACAAGCTCGGCCGCGTCGACCTGGCGATCAGCGTGCACGGCAGCAACGATCCGCGCCAGGTGCAGGAGATGCTGGTCGAGGTCGTGCGCGGGCAGCAGGGCCTCTTGCGCAATCCCGAGCCGATGGTCGTCTTCCTGGCCTTCTCGGCCTCGTCGCTGGATTTCGAGATCCGCGCCTTCCTCGCCGATATTCTGAACGGCACGACCGTGAAATCGGAACTCCGAGCCGCCATCCTCGAACGGTTCCGCCAAGACGAGATCGCCATTGGCGGGCCGGCGGCGCCGGAAGTGCCGGTGAAGATTTCGCCGGAAGGGGCGGAGCTCATCTCCGCGCTTCTCGACCAGGCGACGGAAAAACTGCGCCCGCCGACCACCAGCCGGCGGCGCAAGTCGGCCGACGGGGCGCCCGAAGCCGACCCTGCCGCCTGATTTGCGGCACATGAACGCCGCATTCACGCTCCATTCAGCCGTCCCCGCATAAAACGTGATGCAAATCCGATCGAGGAACGATAGTGTTCCTCAGGGCTTGCAAGAGGGGCGGCGCTCAGGCGCCGGGCGAAGATGAAGCGAATGATCATGATGCTGCTGGTGTCGGTCGCGATGTCCGCCCCGGCCATGGCTGCCTCCGTCACCAACAAGGACGGCGATACCCAGGTTCTCGTCATCGTCGAGGACGGCAGCCGCATGGAGGTCGCGCTGGAGCCCGGTTCCACCGAGACGATCTGCCCCTCCGGCTGTTTCGTCACCCTGCCGAACGGCGACCGCATCGCGCTCAACGGCAGCGAGGAAGTCGAAATCCAGGGCGGCGCTGCTTCGGTCAAGTAAGTTTCTGGTGAGGATTTGTAACGGCGCGGAAGAACAACCGCGCCGTTGTTCTTTGCACGCGCCTACCGCGTTTTCATGCCTTCTAAATTTAACGCTTTCGCAAAGGGTTGCCGTTACCCATTAAGCTGGGGAAACATCTTTTCAACGAAGGCAGATCATGGCGTTTATCGGCATTTCCGGAATGCAGTATTCCGGCGCGTCTCTCTCGCATCACCGTATTCTTGTTGCCGAGGACTCGAATGTCTTCACCTCCATGATTTCGAAGCGGCTGAAAGAGCTTTTCGACCTCAATGTCGAGATCTGCCGGAGTTTCGAGGAGCTGGAACTTGCCTATGACAAGTCCAGCGACAAGATCACGCTGGCGATTTCCAACATCAACCTGCCGGGCGCCGAGAATGGCGAGGCGTTGAACTATCTTGTCGACCTCAGTATTCCGACGATCGTCTTCACCGGAACCTTCCAGCAGACGACGCGCGACCAGCTGCTCTCCAAAGAAATCGTCGACTATATCCTGAAGGACAACATCTTCGCGGTCGACATGCTGGCGGAATCGGTCTGCCGCTTTTTGACCAACCACCAGCACCATGTCCTGATCGTCGATGACAGCGCGACGGCGCGCGCTTTGCTCACGACCCGCCTCAAGCGCTACAATTTCCGCGTCAGCGTTGCGGAGAACGGCAGGAGCGCGCTGGAACTCCTCAAGGCCAACCCCGATATCGCGCTGATGATCACCGACTACAACATGCCTGATATCGACGGTTTCGAGCTGACGCGGCGCATTCGCGGCACCGTGGGATCGCACCAGTTGCGCATCATCGGCGTCTCGTCCTCTACGGACCGGCTGCTCTCGGCGCGCTTCCTCAAGGCGGGTGGCAACGACTTCATCATGCGGCCCTTCATCGATGAGGAATTCTACTGCCGCGTTAACCAGAACCTCGATACGCTGACCCAGATCAGGACGGCGCAGCGACGGCTTTCTGCCTGACTTTTCAGCGATTTTCACGATCCACCCGGATATGTCCCTTACGTAACGTGAGATATTTCTCGGCGGATTAACCACTTGGTAAAACCGGTGGTTTGTAATGCGTGCCAGACGGGAACATCATCGAGGGTACTGGAAGACGTGGGAGTGGATTCAAATCCGCAACGAGGGCCTGCATTTCTGCGCCACTCCGGCCAGCAGGTTTTGCTCGTGGAAGACTCTCGCATGTTCTCCACCGCCCTCAAGTATCGGCTGGAGAAGGAACTCGGCCTTATCGTCACCCATTGTTCCAGCATGGCGGCGGTCCGGGCGATCTTCCAGTCCGACGCGGCGGAATTCGCGCTTGCCGTTCTCGACCTCAACCTGCCGGATGCGCCGAACTGCGAGGCGCTCGATTATGTGATCTCCAAGGGCATCGCGCCTCTGGTCTTCACCGGCTCCTTCAGCGATGCCACCCGCGACCAGATCCTTGCCAAGAACGTGCTCGACTATGTCGTCAAGGACAATCCGGCGGCGATCCAACAGCTCGTGCTCGCCGTCGACCGGATTCTCACGAGCGGCAAGACCCAGGTGCTTGTCGTCGATTCGGACCCGGAGAGCCTGCAGCGCCAGGTGAGCCTGATCGCCAAGCAGCGCTTCCAGATCATCGCTGTCGAAAGCGGCGCCGCCGCTCTCGACGCGCTGGATGCGCATGGCGGCATAGACATGGTGGTCTGCGATCTGGCCCTTGCCGACATGGACGGCTTTGCGCTGCTCGAAGAAATTCGTCAGCGCCACGGCGACGATGCCGTGCGCGTCGTCGGCCTTTCGACCTCGGAAGACCGCATGGTCGCGGCCCGTTTCCTGCGCGCCGGCGGCGACGAATATATCCAGAAGCCCTTCCTCGTCGAGGAGTTCAACAGCCGAATCTTCCACGTCGCGGCGATCCAGAAGCGCGTGCAGTCGCTGCACCGTATCGCGGCGCGGGATTATCTCACCGATATCTACAACCGCCGCTACTTTTTCGAGGCCGGCCCGCGGCTTGTCGACCAGGCGGTGCGCCGTGGCGATCCCATGTCGATCGCCATTCTCGATATCGACCATTTCAAGCGCCTGAACGATACCTACGGCCACGAGGTCGGCGACGTCGTGCTGAAGGCGATCTCCCGGCGGCTGAAGCACCGGGTCAACGACAAGCACCTGCTCGCGCGCCTCGGTGGCGAGGAATTCGGCATCATCTTCAACGGTCTCTCGCTGGATGAGGCACTCGACTATTGCGAGCGGCTGCGCAGCGAACTGGCCGCCCAGCCGATCGATGCGGACGGCGAGGCGCTGACCGTCACGGTCTCCGTCGGCCTTGCGGTCATTGCCGGCCGGGAAACCTTCGACAATTACCTGAATGCCGCCGACCAGTTCCTCTACATGGCCAAACATGCCGGCCGGAACCGGGTCTTCTCCGAGCTTTCGCTGATGAGCGCGCTCGCGAGCTAAAAAAATCCCCGCCACAGGGACGGGGACTTTCATTTCCTGAAGTTTGATCAGCGCGCGATGGCCGAGAGCGTCAGCTTGCGCTCGGCGCGCTCCTGCTGGGGCGAGCGGTTGTAGAGTTCGCGGTAGCACTTGGAAAAGTGCGAGGCGGAGACGAAGCCGCAGGCGACGGCCACTTCCACGACGGGCATGGAAGACTGGACGAGCAGGTGGCGCGCCCGGTCGAGCCGGATTTCGAGATAGTAGCGGGCGGGCGAGCGGCCCATTTCCTGGCGGAACAGCCGTTCGATCTGGCGGCGCGAGAGGTCGGCGCCATCGGCGATCTCCAAGAGCGACAGCGGCTCGGAGAGGTTGCCTTCCATAAGCTCGATGATCGACAGCACCTTTGCGTTCTGAACGCCGAGGCGGGCGCGCAGCGGCAGGCGCTGGCGGTCATGCGGGCCGCGCACGCGGTCGGTCAGCGCCTGTTCGCAGACGCGGTTGACGAGGTTTTCGCCGAAATCCTGGTCGATCAGGTTCAGCATCATGTCGAGCGAGGCGGTGCCGCCGGCGCAGGTATAGATGTTGCTGTCGATTTCGTAGAGATCGGCATAGACGTCGGCCTGCGGGAAGGCTTCGGCGAAGCCGGGCAGGTTCTCCCAGTGGATGGCGCAGCGTTTTCCCGAGAGCAGGCCGGCCTGGGCGAGCACATGGGCGCCGGTACAGAGCGAGCCAACCGCGATGCCGCGGTTATAGACTTCGCGCAGCCAGGCATTGACCGACTTGTTGGAAAAATCCTCGACATAGATGCCGGAACAGACCAGCACCATGGACGGGCGGTTCTCGCCGCCGAGATATTTGCGCTCGTCGGCAAGCGAGGAATTCACCTCGATGCCGATGCCGCTGGAGGAGAGCACCTGCTGGCCGTCCGTCGAGGAGAGGCGCCAGGTATAGGCCTCGTAACCGAGCATGCGGTTGGCGATGCGGAGCGTCTCGATTGCCGCCGAGAAGGGCAGCATGGAGAAGTTGGGCACGAGGAAGAAAACGAGGGAGCGCTTCTTGACGTTCTGCTTGTTCATCGGAGTGTCCATGCTGGGGGCGGAATGTCGCAATGGTCGCAGGGAGAGTGGCGGCGATGCTAGCATTTTTGCGACACTGAAAAGGATGGTTACGACTGAAACAGGCCGCGCATCACTGGAATGTCAGTGCCTTCCGGCGGAATTATGACATTTCCTTCGCACTTGCACATTTGCGACCCGGCCGAAAGCATTGTCCGATTGCGACAGGCGGTTTTTGCTGCATGAAATCCGGCCGTTCCGGTTTGACAAGCGGGCGCGCTCCGGCCACATACGATTGCGGATTTGCGAGGGAATAATCGATGCTGCCAGACGGATATTCGGATGTACCGGCGGGAAAACTTGCCGCCGTGGTGACCTGCCTCGAAATGCGGGCGCCGCCGGCGCGGCGCGACGATCCCGAGCAGCCCGGCATCACGCTTGACCGCATGGCGACGCCCGATCTGGCTTGGTATCGCGACCTCTATGCCCGCATCGGCACGGAATGGCTCTGGGCCTCACGCCTCGCCATGGCGGATGCCGATCTCGCGGCGGTTCTTCATCATCCCGATGTCGAGGTCTACGGCGTGATGAAAGAGGGCCGGGCCGAGGGGCTGCTGGAACTCGATTTTCGCGAGGAGGGGGTCTGCGAGCTCGCCTTCTTCGGCCTGACGCCGACGACGATCGGCGGGGGCACGGGCCGCTGGCTGATGAACCGGGCGATCGCGCGCGCCTGGTCGCGGGAGGCGTTGCAGCGCTTCTGGGTGCACACCTGCACGCTCGATTCGCCGCAGGCGCTGAATTTCTACATCCGCTCGGGCTTCAAGCCGGTGAAGCGGCAGGTCGAGGTCTTCGACGATCCGCGGCTGGCGGGCATCCTGCCGGAGACCGCGGCACCTGTGGTGCCGATCATCCGGGCATAAATGAAAACCGCCGGAGAGACTTTTGAAGGTCAGCTCCGGCGGTTTTTGGCGTCGTCTTCTTTCGGCGGTGCGCCGCAACAGTCATTCATCATCGCGTGTTCTTCGAACGGAAGCCGATGTCCTTGCGCAGGTCGTAAGGCATGCTTTCCAGTTCGCGTTCGGCGCGGTGACGCTCCCAGGCGGAGACGATCCGTTCGGCGATGTGGCGTAGGGTATAAGACAGGCTGCCGGCGTGATGGGCGCCAGAGGCGCGCCGTACCGGGCGATGTTCCAATGCAAGTGCCATTTCAGGGTTCCTTTCGAGCTTGGGAGGTTTCGAAAGGTCGCGACCTTGATCGTGACTATGTCGCAACCTTATGCATCAATCAAACGAATATATTTGATTGGATAGATCAGCGTTCTTCATGTTTGATGATGCCGGGCCAGTTGATGTCCTGCTGCAGGTAGTCCGGCAGCTGGGCGAGTTCGTCGGCCGTGTGGCGTGCAACGTTGCGCCGGCGGCGGGCTTCGATGGCGTCGCCTACGAAGCGCCGTATTGCATAGTAGAATCCGTTTCCGCGGGCACGAACGGCGAGATCGGCGCCGTCAGCGTACGATTTCTGCGTTTTCATGGCGTTTTTCCTTCTGTTCTCCGTTCTGATAGGTTGACTATCCGCCCGTCTCGGTTTTCAATCAAACGAAATGAAGTGACGTTATGCTTCAGAAATTCTGATCCATGGAGGCAAGCATGAACCTGCTGATGCGCCAGACGCTCCCCCTCTTGGAGCTCGATATTCTCAAGACCTTCGTGGCGATCGCCGAGACCGGCAACTTCACCACCGCCGCCGAGACAGTGCATCGCACGCCGTCCGCCGTCTCCATGCAGATCAAGAAGCTGGAAGAACTGCTCGGCTGCTCGCTGTTCCGGCGCGATGCGCGCTCGGTCGTGCTGACGCATCACGGCGAGGTGCTGCTGTCCTATGCGCGCCGGCTGATCGCGCTCAGCAACGAGGCGGTGTCGCGCTTCATGATGCCGGAGATGAACGGCGTCGTGCGGCTGGGCGCGCCTGACGATGTGGGCGAGCTCATCCTGCCGGAAGTGTTGAAGCGTTTTGCCGAGACCTATCCGTCGATCGCGGTCAATGTGTCGATCGAGACGAGCGGCCGCCTGCGCCGGGCCGTCGCCGAGCGCCGGCTCGACCTCGCGATTTTCAACGCCACCGACGGCACGATCCCGATCCCCGGCGAAATCCTCCTGAAGGAACAGCTCGTCTGGGCCGGCAAAAGCTGCGGCAACGCGCATCTGAAGAACCCGCTGCCGGTGTCGGTCTGGGAGGAGGGCTGCATCTGGCGCGAGCGGGCGCTCGAAGAACTGAGCCGTTCGGGCCGCGATTTCCGCGTGGCCTATTTCTGCGCCCACCATATGGGGCAGCGCGCGGCGATCCGCGCCGATCTTGCCGTGGCCCCGCTGGCGCGCTTCCTCGTCGGTGACGACATGGTGGCGCTCAGCCCGAAGGACGGCCTGCCGGACCTCGGCCATTACCTTATCGGCCTCGTCGTCAACGAGGAAGCCGACACGCCGGCTTTGGCCGTGGCGGACTATATCCGCGCCGCCTTCGCCCGCATCGAGCGCCGCCCGATGGAGATTCTGCAGGTCGCCTGCTGAGGATTGGCGGGCCGGGCGTGAGCCCGGCCTTGCCCGTTATTCGTAGGTATAGGACGCGCACATGTCCGCGTCGCTCTGCGGCACGTCCTGCGTCGAGAAGACCGCCACCGTCGTGGTGTCGGCGTCGCCCCAGGAGGCGACATAGGTGACGGGCTCGCCGCACAGGCGGTTGCCGTTCAGCAGCACCGGATCCTTCGGCTCGGAGACGCTGTAGACCGAGCCATTCACCGTCCCTCCGCCCACCACGAACGTATCGCTGACAAGCTCGTCGAACACGATCTGCTTGCCGTTTTCGAAGATGATGCCGAAGTCGTCGAACTCGATGTCGCCGGTGATCGCCATCGCCGTCTTGCTGATCGCCGCATAGGTGTCGGCAAGGGCGGGTGAGGTGATGGCGAACGAAAGGGCGAGGGCGAGAATGCGGGCGCGGTTCATCAAAATATCTTTCAATATCAGTAGCGGCGGCAGCTAAGCGTGCGGTCGCTTTCAGAGGAGGAGAAGTCGAGCGTGTCAGCCGTGATGCCGGACAGATAGATATAGACCTCGTCCGACAGGAAGAGCGAGTAGGAGCCGTCCGTTCCCTCCTGTACCTCCTGGACGTTATAGGTGTCGTCGCCGATGCTGTAGGTCGTCGAGGTGAAGACGAAGGGCGCGCCGTCGCATTCCCATTCGCCGGTGAAGGGATAGTCCTCCTGGGCGCGTGCCGTCAGGCCGCTGGTGGAAAGAAGCATCAGGGTGAGCGCTGCAAGGCGGGCAAAAAGCATGGCGGGACTTTCTTGAGCGGGAGGGGAGCAGAGGGGCGCGCGGATCGCTGCACCATCAACGCGCCACGACCCCATCCTATTCTCCCACCATGCCGATAAACCGCAGAAAACAAAACGGAATTTTTTGGAGGTGGTTTATCCGTGTGGTAACTGCGGCCGCCCCTTACTCGCGGCTGCGCCGCCTGCGGCGTCCGCCACCGTCGCCGCCGCCATCGTCGGCAGGCGCTTTGCGCTCCGGCAGCGTCACGACCTTGGCGAGTTCTGGGAAGGGATCGACCTTGTTCGGCAGCGCCATGGCATTGACGAAGAGCTGCTGGAAATTCGGCTCCAGCGCGGTCTCGATCTTCTCGATGCGATTGACGGTCTGCTCGATCTCGCGGCGGTGGTCGCGGTTGAGCAGCGCCATCAGCGCGCCGGTGCCCGCGGCATTGCCGACCGCCTTAACCTCGTTGAGGTCGCAATCCGGAATGAGGCCGAGCACCATGGCGTATTTCGGATCGATAAAGGAGCCGAAGGCGCCGGCGAAGCGGATCGTGTCGACATGGTCGACGCCCTGCTTTTCCATGAGCAGCTTGATGCCGGCATAAAGCGCGGACTTGGCGAGCTGGATGGCGCGGATGTCGTTCTGCGTCACCGTGATGCGCTGCTCGCCGTCATGCAGCAGGTAGGAGAAGGTACGGCCGTTCTGGAGGATGCGCGGGCTGCGCTCCGCCATCGCGCCATCGACCACGCCGTCTTCCGAGATCAGGCCGGAGAGATACATTTCGGCCACGACCTCGATGATCGCCGAGCCGCAGATGCCGGTGACGCCGACGCTCGCGGCGGCTTCCGCAAAACCCTCTTCGTCCGACCATTTTTCCACGCCGATGACGCGGAATTTCGGCTCCAGTGTCAGCGGATCGATGCGCACGCGCTCGATGGCGCCGGGGGCGGCGCGCTGGCCGGAGGAGATTTCGGCGCCTTCGAAGGCAGGCCCCGTCGGCGACGATGCGGCGACGACGCGCTGGCGGTTGCCGAGCACGATTTCCGCATTGGTGCCGACGTCGACGAGCAGCATCATGCGATCCTGCCGGTAGGGGCCTTCGGCCAGCGTCGCGCCCGCTGCATCCGCGCCAACATGGCCGGCGATGCAGGGCAGCGTGTAGAGCCGGGCGCCGCGGTTGACGTCGATCTCCAGCTCATGCGCCCAGTATTGCAGGGCGCCCGAGACGGCGAGTGCGAAGGGCGCCTGGCCAAGTTCCGTCGGGTCGATGCCGAGGAACAGGTGGTGCATGATGGGGTTGGCGACAAAAACCATGTCGAGGATGTCGTGCCGGTCGACCTCGCCCTCGGCGCAGACCTTGCCGATCAGCCCGTTGACAGCCTCGCGCACGGCTTTGGTCATGGCTTCCCGGCCATCCGGGTTCATCATGACGTAGGAGACGCGGCTCATCAGGTCTTCGCCGAAGCGGATCTGCGGGTTAGACGTGCCGGAGGACGCGACGATGCGGCCGGACAGCAGCGAGACGAGATGCATGGCTATGGTCGTCGAGCCGATGTCGCAGGCGACGCCGTAGGCCTCGTTCTTGAGGCCCGGCCACAGGCCGACGATAAAGGGGCGCGATGAATCCATGTCGCGATGGATGGCGGCGGTGACGCCCCAGTTGCCCTTGCGCAGGATAGACTGGACCTGCGGAATGAGGTGCGGCGCGATCAGGAGATCCTTCCAGCCCCAGTCCTTTTCGAGCATGACCTTGAGGCGGTCGAGATCGCCGAGCGGCTTGTGCATGTCGGGCTCGTCGACCTCGACATAACAAAGCTGGATGGCGGCATTGCGCTCGATAACGCGGTCCGACGCGGCCTTGCGCACGACCTGCGCGTTGATCACCGTGTCCTGCGGCACGTCGACGACCAGATCGCCGAGGATCTGGGCGGAGCAGGAGAGGCGGCGGCCTTCCGGCAGGCCGCGGATCTTCTCGTAGCGCTCTTCCTTCGGCCCTTTTTCGGAAATGTGGTCCAGCGAAGAGACGATCTTGTGCTTGGCGAAATTGCCTTCCTGCACCTCGATCTGACAGCGCCCGCAGGTCGCCCGCCCGCCGCACACGCTCTCGACATAGACGCCGAGTTTGCGCGCGGCTTCGAGCACGGGCGTGCCGACCGGGAAACGGCCGCGTTTGCCCGAGGGCATGAAGAGGACCAGCGGTTCTTTTGCCGAAGCTTCGGTCATGTTGGTCTCGGTCTCACCTTCGTAGCGCATCAGTCGTACTTTCCTGTGGGCAAAAAATGCCCGTCAGCGTTTCTTGGCGGCAAGGCGCTTTACGTTGCGCCGCACCCGCTTGCCATAGGGTTTTATCGCGGCCTCGGAGACGGCGCGGGCCGTGGCGGAGGGCGACGCGGCCGTCATCATGGCCTTTGCAACAGCAAAATTGGCCGCCACGACGCTCTCCGCCGTGGCAGCCATCTTTTCGGTGACCATCTTGGTCATTTCCGCGGTGTTCTGCGTCGATCCCGTCAGTGCCGCAAAGCCCATCTCGTGGCAGCGCATGGCGATGACGAGCGGCGCCTCCAGCCAGAGGCTGAAGGCATCACGACGAAACTGGCGCCCGCCCGTCATCCTATTCACGCACCGCGCCGGCACCGGCGCGGGCTGCACGACCGCCGCGGCGGCCACCGGCGGCCGGGCCCGAAGCGGCGGCAGCCACTGCGCCGCCTTCGGCCGGCTTGTGGTCGCGGTAGGTCATGATCCAGTTGGTGCAGTTCGGGTCGGTGCCATTAAGCACGTTGGCGGCGCGCACGGCTTCCATCTCCTGCGGGCGGCAGGGGTTCATGATGGCCGACGTCATGCCGGCGCCGATGACCATCGGGATGAAGCCGGCATTGATGCCGTGGCGATGCGGCAGGCCGAAGGAGATGTTGGAAAGGCCGCAGGTCGTGTTGACCTTCAGTTCGTTGCGCAGGCGATAGAGCAGCTGGAAGACCTGGCGGCCGGCATCGCCCAGCGCGCCGATCGGCATGACGAGCGGGTCGACGACGATGTCATGCGGCTTGATGCCGTGATCCATGGCGCGCTCGACGATCTTCTTGGCGACGGCGAAGCGCACGTCCGGGTCCATGGAGATGCCGGTCTCGTCGTTCGAGATGGCGACGACCGGCACGTCGTATTTCTTGACGAGCGGCAGGATGGCTTCGAGCTTTTCTTCCTCGCCGGTGACGGAGTTCACCAGCGGGCGGCCCTTGGCGACCTTCAATGCCGCCTCGATCGCGGCCGTGACGGAGCTGTCGATCGCGAGCGGGATGTCGACGAGGCCCTGGACGATCTCCAGCGTCTGGACCAGCAGGCCCGGCTCGGTTTCGTTCGGGTTGACGGAGGTGACGCCCGCATTGATATCGAGCATGGTGGCGCCCGCGGCGACCTGTTCCAGCGCATCCTTGATGACCGTCTCGAAATTGCCGGCGGCCATTTCCGCGGCCAGCTTCTTGCGGCCGGTCGGGTTGATGCGTTCGCCGATGACGCAGAAGGGCTGGTCGAAACCGATGATGATTTCGCGGGTGGCCGAGGCGACGATGGTGCGTGTCATATAGGATCCTCTGGGGCAGGGCGCTCGACCACGTCTAGCGCGCGATTTTTCGTGTTACAAGCGTGCCGGCCGGTGGCGACCGGCCTGCGGTCAATGGGGGTGATGGGAGGCGATTTCCGCCATCTGCTGCTGGTTCTGTTCGACGCCCTCGCGAGTCCTCTCGATGCGCTCGGCCACCATCTGGTCGACCGGGTTCGGCTCGCGCTTCCAGGGCTGGCGGCCCTTCAGCACGCCGGAATCATGCACGATCTCTGCGACATATTCTTCCTGCCGGTAGGCCATGACGTGCACGCCGGAAACGCCCTCGATCTCCTTCACCTCGTTGATGATGTCGATGCAAAGCTGCTTGCCTTCCTTCTTCTGGTCCTGCGCGCCTTCGAGCCGCGCGACGATGGAGTCCGGAATGTGGATGCCGGGCACGTTGGAGCGGATCCACTTGGCGGTCTTGGCTGACGCCATCGGGCCGACGCCGACGAGGATGAAGCACTTTTCGTGCAGGCCGAGGTCGCGCACCTTCTTCATGTATTCCCGGAACATCGGCACGTCGAAGCAATACTGGCTCTGGACGAACTGCGCGCCCGCCTCGATCTTCTTGCCAAGCCGGTAGGGGCGGAAATCGTAGGGCGGGGCGAAGGGGTTGATCGCAGCACCCAGGAAGACCTTCGGCGGCGTCGTCAGCTTGCGGCCGGACAGGAATTTTCCGTTGTCGCGCATGATGCGCACGGTTTCGAGCAGCGACATGCAATCGAGGTCGAAGACGGGTTTGGCACCCGGCTGGTCGCCGGCCTGCACGCCGTCGCCGGTCAGGCACATCATATTGGTGACGCCCATGGCGGCACCGCCGAGGACGTCGCCCTGGATGGCGATGCGGTTCTTGTCGCGGCAGGCGATCTGCATGATCGGCGCATAGCCCATGCGGGTCAAAAGCGCGCAGATGCCGACGGAGGACATGTGGCAATTGGCGCCGGACGCATCGACCGCGTTGATGCCGTCCACCCAGCCGTCGAAGATCGCGGCGCGTTCGTAGACGTCTTCCGGGTTGGCGCTGTCGGGCGGGTTGAGTTCGGTCGTGACCGCGAACTCGCCGCGGCGCAGCACGCGCTCCAGCCGGCCGAGGGAGGAGTGGCCGGGCAGCGGATCGAGCGGCAGGTGGGGGCCGAGCGGGTTTTCGTCGATATGCGCCATGGATCAGGCGTCCTTTCCGGCTGCGGCAGCGGCTTCCTTGGCGGCGGCGGCTTCGGCGGTGACGCGCAGCCACGAGGAGGTCTCGCGCAGCGACTGGTTCACCGGCTTCTGCACGTTCATGATGGCATTCCCCTTCACCATGTTCTGCGAGCCCTTCCACGCCTGGACCCAGACGCAAGGCATATCCGGCTCCACTTCGCAATTGCCATTGGCGCGAACGCCGCCGCAGGGGCCGTTGCGAAGCTGCTTGGGACAGTTCATCGGGCAGGACATGCCCGTGGACGACAGCGCGCACTGGCCGCACATGCGACAGTCGAAGAGGAAACCCTTCACATGCTTTTCGACGAAGGTGATCGGACGCTCAACGCGCTGGTAGCCGAAGAGTTTCCACACCGGGTGCAGCAGCAGGAAGAGATCGGCGAAGCGGTGGTAGAACCATTCCAGGAAGCGGGAATTGCGCACGGCCCACAGGCGGACCGTGTATTTGCGCCGTGCACGGCGGCTCGGCGACACGCCGGCCGGCGTGAAGGCGCCGGTGGCGGCCTTCTTGGCGGGCGCGGCGTTGCCGGGTTTCGGATCAGCCCCCGGTTTCGGATCAGCCACTATCTCGGCCTCCGGCTTTGACGAGTGCGACGAGGCGCTCACGGTCATAGGCTTCCTCGAATTCGGCCGCGGCCTTGTCGGCTTCGGCTTCGAGGTCGTCGGAGACGGGCACCGGATCGGCCTTGCGCCATTCGGCGAGGTAATCGTCGGTCTCGGCGGCACCCGTGCGCATGGCGCACATGTCGATCGCCTCGGTGAAGCGCAGCGACAGTTCGCGCTTGGCCGTCGCGCGGCCCTTCTTGATGATGACCTGGGCGGGGATGTCGCGCCAGTAGACGATGATGCGGTCTGCCATGTCGAAATTCTCCCAGAGCGTTTCTTCGGGTCGCGAAAACGCTCTTCCTCATATTTTTCGCAACTCCGGACGGAAAACCGTCGCACAGTTTCTCCCGGATTGCTCTAGCGCTGACAATGCGGTCTGGCTGCGTCGCGGGCTTCTTTCGCCACGACTGCCCCATGCTCAAAAACGACGTCGGATTCGACTGTCCAGAGGTTTTACCAGATGCCGCGGGTCACGCCGTTCCAGAGCCAGGTCCAGATCGGCGGATGATACCATTGCCGCGAGGGCGCCGCTATTTTCAAAGGCTTGAGGTTGCCGGTGACAGCATCGTGCAATGCCTGCACGACGATGCCCGTGGAGGCCGCGGTCTGGAGCAGCGGATAGGTGTGCATCGTGTCGCGTTTGGAAGGTTTCTTCCGCTGCTGGTAGAGCACGTCGCCGGTGTCCACGCCGGGATCGACGAGGTGCACGGTCGCCCCGAAATTCACCTCGTCGGACTGGATGCGTGACCAGTAGCCGCCCTGCAGGCCGCGATATTGCGGGTTGATTCCGGCATGGAAATTGAGGACGGGGCAGGAAATGGCGGAGAGTGTTTCCGCCTTCATCATGCGGCAGCTGACGAGAAGCAATGCGGCCGGCCTGATGTCGCCGACGGCTTTCAAGAGTTCCGGGCTGTTGGCGGATGGCACCATGATGCGGCGGATTCGCGAGTCTGCGGCGGTGCTTACGCCGAACTCTTCAATGATTTCCTGAGCGCGGGCGGTGGTGAAGCGCTTGCCGAATTTGGAGACCATCATGGTGGCGAGCTGGCCGAGCGCCTGTATCCAGCCGAGCTTTTTCGCACGCCGGCGGATGAAGAGCTTTTTCGATTCGGGCTGTTCCTCGATCACAACGAGGTTCGGGAAGGCGGCCTTCACGGCATTGACGACGATTTCCGGGTTGGGACCGGGCTGGATGAGCATCGCCACCGTTTCCGTCCGTGTTTCGCGTTCCGTCATGTCCAAGCCCCGCCTTCATTTGGGCGGCATCATCCTCGTGAGGGCTTAGGAAGCGGTAACTGCGGCAGCGGATTTACACGGCAGGGCTAAGGATTGGTTAGCGGGCGCGCAGCAGCTCGGCGCCGAGGTCGCCATAGCCGGTGAAGCGGTATTCGTAGGCGAGGCCGAGGTAGTCGGCGGCCTCCTGCGCCTTCTTCTGCAAGCTTTCGTCCTCGACCTGCGAGAGATAGACGAGCTTGGTGTAATTGCCGAAATACATGTCCTTCAGTTGCGGATAGCGGTCGAGCCCAAGCGGCTCGATGACGAAGGCGCGGAACTGGCGGGCGAGGAAATCCGTGAGGAAGAAGGCGGTGACGTCGTCCTCCGTCGCCGCGAAAGCCTCGTTGCCCGCGAAGAAGGAATAACAGTGCGGACCGGCGATGCGCTCGACGCCGAGCCTCTCGCAGACCTTGTCGAGCAGGCCGCCGGTGCCGCAATCGGCATAGCCGACGAAGACGCGCTCGAAACCGGCCGCGCGCGCCTCCTCGACGGCCTTTTCGACGCCGGGAGCGATTTTTTCGGGATGGGCGTGCCAGATGGCGGGCAGACAGAGAAGGTCAATATGGTCGAGCCCGTTGGCATCGCGGATGGCCAGAACCTCGCGCGCGATGGCGCCGCAGGCGATGACGCGAACCTTTTCGGCTTTCGTGCGTTCATCGCTCGGACTTCCGAGCTGAAGTTCTATGTCAACCGCATCCATGTAGAGGGACTCCGACCATGACTGGGACACACCTGACCCGCATCAGCATCGTTCTCGCCGCACTCCTGGCACTCAGCGCCTGCGGCAACACCATTCGCGGCATGGGACGGGATACGGCCAATGCCGTGGATGCGACGCAGGCCGCCGGCAACGACATCGACAACGCCGCAAACTAAACGTCGTGAGCGAATGGCGCCGATTCAAGACCGGCGCCGTCGCAATTCGGGTTTCAGGCGCCAGCCAGCATGTTGTGCTTGCGCTTCATGAATTCCTTGGCCGTTTCGACCGCCACGGCCGCGTCGCGGCAATAGGCGTCCGCACCGACGGCCTTGCCGAATTCCTCGTTCAGCGGCGCGCCGCCGACGAGAACGACGTAGTCGTCGCGCAGGCCCTTTTCCTTCATCGTGTCGATGACGACCTTCATGTAGGGCATCGTGGTCGTCAGCAGCGCCGACATGCCGAGGATGTCCGGCTGCTCGCGCTCGATGGCTTCGAGGTAGTTTTCGACCGGGTTGTTGATGCCGAGGTCGACGACGTCGAAGCCAGCCCCTTCCATCATCATGCCGACGAGGTTCTTGCCGATGTCGTGGATGTCGCCCTTGACGGTGCCGATGACCATCTTGCCCTGCTTCGGCGCGCCGGTGGCGGCGAGAAGCGGACGCAGGATGAACATGCCGGCCTTCATCGCATTGGCGGAGAGCAGCACTTCCGGCACGAACAGGATGCCGTCGCGGAAGTCGACGCCGACGATGCGCATGCCTTCGACGAGCGCCTGGGTGAGGATGTCGTAGGGTGCCCAGCCGCGTTCGAGCAGGATGTTCGTGCCCTCTTCGATTTCCTCCTTCAGGCCGTCGTAGAGGTCGTCGTGCATCTGCTGCACAAGCTCTTCGTCGGAAAGGTCGGCGAGAATGATATCGTCGTCAGCCATGGTGTTTCCTCGTCTCCATTGGCGCTTGCCACGCAGCAGGCCCGTTACACAGAAATATCCTGCCTGTTGCACGAACCCGATGTTGAAAGCGACGTCGCATACAGTGAAAAGCGACCCGCCGAACTCTTGTTCCATCCATAGCCCGCAAAGCCGTGAATTGACAGCGCAAACAAGCGAATGGCGCTACGATCGCCGTGGCATTCCCGCTATAGTCCGCGCCAAGCCGGTATTCAGCGTGCGCCACGGCTTGGCGCATTGAGAACCGTCCCGCCCCGGCGGCTTGCTAGCATAGGAAAAGAGGCGTCGCGATGCGCCGCGATAACAAGGAAAGACGGATCATGAGCGAGGAAATCCAGCAGGTGGCAGCCGAGGGCGCAAGCGAAGGCGGTGGCCGCCGTTCGCGTGGTGAGGGACGTGGTGCCGCCGCGCGGCGTGCATCGCGCACGGGCGGCGGTCCAGGCCCGTCGCTGCCCTACATCACCCGCAAGATCAAGGAATACGAGGTCCTCGACGAAGAAGGCCTGCAGCTGATCGAGAACAATGCCGACCGCGTGCTGGAAGAGATCGGCATCGAATTCCGCGAGGACCCGGAAGCGCTGGCGCTGTGGAAGGAAGCCGGCGCCGACGTGCGCGGCGAGCGCGTGCATTTTCCCAAGGGCCTCTGCCGCGAGCTCCTGAAGACCGCGCCGTCGCAGTTCACCTGGCATGCCCGCAATCCCGAGCGCAATGTCCAGATCGGCGGCAAGGCCACCGTCTTCGCGCCGGTCTACGGCCCTCCGTTCGTGCGCGACCTCGAAGGCAACCGCCGTTATGCGACGATCGAGGATTTCCGCAACTTCGTGAAGCTCGCCTATCTGGCGCCGTCGATGCATTCCTCGGGCGGTACGGTCTGCGAGCCGGTGGACGTGCCGGTGAACAAGCGTCACCTCGACATGGTCTACAGCCACATCAAATATTCCGACAAGCCGTTCATGGGCTCGGTCACCGCACCGGAACGCGCGGAAGACACGATCGCCATGGCGAAGCTCGTCTTCGGCGACGAGTTCGTCGAGAACAATTGCGTGACGCTGAACCTCATCAACGCCAACTCGCCGATGGTTTTCGACGAGACCATGGTGGGCGCGCTGAAGGTCTATGCCCGGCATAACCAGGCCTGCGTCGTCTCGCCGTTCATCCTGTCGGGCGCCATGAGCCCGGTCACGGTCGCCGGCACGCTGACGCAGATCCTTGCCGAAGTTCTCGCCGGCGCCTCCTTCACCCAGCTCATCCGCAAGGGTGCGCCGGTGCTGTTCGGCACGTTCGCGGCCTCGATCTCCATGCAGTCGGGCGCACCGACCTTCGGTTCGCCGGAGCCGTCGCTGGTGTCCTACGGTGCGGCCCAGCTCGCCCGCCGTCTCGGGATTCCGTTCCGTACCGGTGGCTCGCTCTGCGGCTCCAAGGTTCCGGATGCGCAGGCGGCGCATGAATCGGCGAACACCATCAACATGACGCTGCTTGCCGGCACGAACTTCGTGCTGCATGCGGCCGGCTGGCTCGAAGGCGGCCTCGTTTCGTCCTACGAGAAGTTCATGATCGACCAGGACCAGCTCGGCATGATGCAGAAGCTGGCCGAGGGCGTGGACCTTTCCGAAAACGCGCAGGCGCTCGATGCCATTCGCGAAGTCGGCCCCGGCAGCCACTATCTCGGCTGCGCCCACACCCAGGCCAACTTCCAGACCGCCTTCTACCGCTCGCCGCTCGCCGACAACAATTCGTTCGAGCAGTGGGAAATCGAAGGCCAGAAGCGCATCGAGGAGAGGGCCAACGCGCTGTGCCGCACCTGGCTGGAAAGCTACGAGGCGCCCTATCTCGACCCGGCGATCGACGATGCGTTGCTTGCCTACGTTGCCGAGCGCAAAAACTCCATGCCGGACGCCTTCACCTGAAAGGGTCCCGATCGCGCCAGGGAGCAAGGCGGAGCGACGCGGGTGGCCGACATGATTCAAAAAGAGGTCTGGCGTCCGCATTATGAACTTAAAGGGGACGTGACCCGGTGAGGGCGCGTCGCCCCTATCTCGACACCATCCGTGCGGCGCTTGCGCCGCACGGTCTTTTTTTGCGCGGTGTCGTGAATTTCGGGGAAAGCGAGGCGGCGCCGGTGCTGGCGGGTGGCAGCCCCGCTGCCAGCGTCGTGCTCGTCGGCAATATCGGCAGTTCCATCTGGCCGGCTTTTTCGCGCTGGCGGGAGGAACAGCCCGACCGCGGCGGCAGCGACCCGCTCGACACCTGGTCGAAAGCGGTTCTTCGAACCGTGGCCGTATCGGCCGGCGCCACCACCTGGTTTCCCTCCGATCCACCTTGGCAACCCTTCCAGCAATGGGCCATGCGTGCGGAAGGCCTGAAGGCCTCGCCGCTCGGTATCCTCATCCACCCCGTCTACGGTCTCTGGCACGGCTATCGCGGTGCCCTCGGTTTTGCGGAGCCGGTTGAGGATGTGCTGGCGTCAAGGGCTCCGCATCCCTGCAACCACTGTCCTGACAAGCCGTGCCTCACCACCTGTCCCGCCGGCGCCGTGCGGCCGGAGGCCTTTGACGTGCCGGCCTGCCGCAGCCATCTGCGCTCACGGCAAGGACAGGGCGGATGCATGGTCTCCGGCTGTATCGCCCGCGCCGCCTGTCCTGTCGGCGCCGGCTACCGTTACAATGATGCCCAGCTTCGTTTCCACATGGCGGCGCTGTCGCTTTGAGTGTTCGCTGCTAAATTCGCCGCATTGCCATCCGAGCCAGGAGTTCATGCGCGCAATTCTGTTTCTCTCCACCCTGTTTGCCGCCTTCGTCTTGCGGAGCACCGCCATGGCCGAACCGCCGAAATGCGCCGAGATCGAGCATCTTTCCGGCCGCTACACCGTCTGCACCTTCGATCCGGCCACGGAGACGATCCGCCTCTACGGCGCGGCGACGCTCGGCAAGGGCGGGGCGAGTTATGACCAGCTGAACACGCATCTGCTGCGCAACCGGCAGCACATGAGTTTCGCCATGAACGGTGGCATGTATCATCCGGACTACGGGCCGGTCGGGCTATTGGTTGAGCATGGCCGCGAGACCGGCGCGTTGAACCGGGACGATGCCTTCGGCAATTTCTTCCTGAAGCCGAACGGCGTGTTCTGGGTGGGTGAGGGCAAGGCGGGTGTGATGGAGACGGAAGCCTATGCAAAGGCCGGGCTTTCGCCGCAGGAGGCGACGCAATCCGGGCCGATGCTGGTGGTGGACGGAAACATCCATCCGAAATTCCTGGCCGACGGCACGAGCTTCCAGATCCGCAACGGCGTCGGCATCCTGCCGGATGGTCGCGTTGCCTTTGCGATTTCGAAGGATCCCGTGCGCTTCCACGATTTCGCGACGCTGTTTCGCGATCGGCTGCAATGCCAGAATGCGCTATTCCTCGACGGCAGCATTTCCAGCCTCTATTCCCCGGAAATCCGGCGTCACGATCGGCGTGCCGTGATGGGCACGATCATCGCCGTCGTGAAAAATCTGCCGGGTTGAGAAAAAATCTTGCGCCGCCACCCAAGGATTGCCGCCTGACGCACGTCTGAAAGGATAGTGCACCGGAATCGGGATGGACCCGTGGAAACAGAACTCGTCGAAAAGGCGGCTTTGGGCGACAGGCAGGCATTCGCCGCGCTTGTCGAAGGCCGCTATGATTTCATCCATGCCGTCGCCTGGCGATGGTGCGGCGACCGGCAGGATGCCGAGGACGTGGCGCAGGAGGTGTGCATACGCCTCGCCGCCGCGATCCGCGGCTTCAAGGGTGCCAGCCGCTTCGGCACCTGGCTCTATACGGTGACGCTGAATGCGGCGCGCGACCAGATGCGCAAGCGCCGCCGGGCCGAATGGCGCGATGCCGCCTATCTGCGCGAGCAGGCGGTGCTCGACAGCCGGCCTGACGACGATGGCAGCGAGGAGCTATGGCACGCCGTGCGCCAGCTTCCCGACAAGCAGCGCGACGCCGTGCTGCTGATCTACGGCGAGGGACTGAGCCATGCCGCCGCGGCAGATGTGCTCGGCTGCGCCGAAACGACGATTTCCTGGCATGTGCACGAGGCCCGCAAGCGCCTGAAGGTGCTTTTGCGCGATGCGGCTGCGTGACGGAAGGATAGACGATGACCGACCTCGACCTCGACAAACTCGCCCGCCGCAGAGCGCCGGCTCCGGA
Organism: Shinella sp. GW835-FHT14H05; assembly: GCF_058793575.1. Lineage (NCBI taxonomy): Bacteria > Pseudomonadati > Pseudomonadota > Alphaproteobacteria > Hyphomicrobiales > Rhizobiaceae > Shinella > Shinella sp. GW835-FHT14H05. The sequence continues at coordinate 1,204,212 of NZ_JBXAFY010000001.1, forward strand.
TGCTGAGGCCCGCGCCCGCGCGTTCGCCTCCGCCATGCAGGCTTTCGACGATGCGGAAAAAAATGCGACCGCCCCCCAAGGTTCTGCCGGTGGCGGGCGTCGAAGCTCCATGTTCAACCGAATTTGGAGCCCTATCATGAACCGCAGACTTCTCGCCGGCTCGGCCCTTGCCACGCTTCTCGTCGTGCCCGTCGCCGGCCTCGTCACCTATGAAATGGTGCGCAACGGCACCGTGCCGCTCACCACCGAGACGGAGATTGCGGCAACGCCCGTGGATCAGGACGTGCGCCTTCGCAAGCAGGAGGCCAAGAAGGTTAAGGACGAGCTGCAGGCGACCGTGGAAAACGGCGCCGCGGCCACGGCTGCCGACACGGCCCAGGCCACCGGCACGCTCGCCACCGAGCAGGCGCCGGTCGCCGAACTGCGCGAGGAGAAGGAGGCGGCCGCGGCCGTGCCGGAATCCTTCGCTCTCGGCGGTGCCGCCAATGTCGATGTGCTGAGCCGGTCGATCGCGCAGCCCTCCATCGTGGCGGATGGCATTACCATGCCGATGCCGGCGGAAGACCGCGAACGTTTCGCCTCCGCCGATCCGAACCCGGTAAAGAGCGTTGCGACCGATCCGGTCTCGACCTTCTCGGCGGATGTCGATACGGCGTCCTATTCCTATGTGCGCAGCGCGCTTCTCGGCGGCAGCCTGCCGGATCAGGAGTCCGTGCGCGTCGAGGAGATGGTCAATTATTTCCCCTATGACTGGAAGGGGCCGGAGACGGCGGACAAGCCGTTCAACGCCACCGTCACCGTCATGCCGACGCCGTGGAACAAGGACACGCAGCTTCTGCATGTCGGTATCAAGGGCTTCGAGACGGTGGCGACGGCGCAGCCCTCCGCCAACCTCGTCTTCCTCATCGACGTGTCCGGCTCGATGGACGAAGCCGACAAGCTGCCGCTCCTGAAGAGCGCCTTCCGCCTGCTTGTCGGCAAGCTGAAGGATACGGACACGGTCTCGATCGTCACCTATGCCGGCAATGCCGGCGTGGTGCTGGAGCCGACGGAGGCAAAGGAGCGCGACAAGATTCTGTCGGCCATTGACAATCTCCAGCCCGGCGGCTCAACGGCCGGCGCGGAGGGCATCGAGGCGGCCTACCGGCTGGCGCAGAAGGCCTTCAAGAAGGATGGCGTCAACCGCGTCATGCTGGCGACGGACGGTGACTTCAATGTCGGCCCGGCGAGCGACGAGGACCTGAAGCGCATCATCGAGGAGCGTCGCAAGAGCGGCATCTTCCTCTCGGTGCTTGGTTTCGGCCGCGGCAACTACAATGACGGCATGATGCAGACGCTGGCGCAGAACGGCAACGGCACCGCCGCCTATATCGATACGCTCGCGGAAGCCCAGAAGACGCTGGTGGAGGAGGCGGGGTCCTCGCTCTTCCCGATCGCCAAGGACGTCAAGTTCCAGATCGAGTTCAACCCGGCGCGCATCGCCGAATATCGCCTGGTCGGCTACGAGACCCGCGTTTTGAACCGCGAGGACTTCAACAACGACAAGGTGGATGCCGGCGATATCGGCTCCGGCCACCGGGTGACCGCGATCTACGAGGTGACGCCGAAGGGCAGCCCCGCCGTGCTGAACGATGCGCTGCGCTATGGCAACGAGCAGGCGGCCGCAACACCGGTCGCCGGCAGTTCGGAACTCGCCTTCCTGAAGATGCGCTGGAAGAAGCCGGACAGCGACACGAGCGAACTCGTGACCATGCCGGTGACGGACGCTAATGGGGTCACTGACGTCAACGCGGCCGCCACGGACGTGCGCTTCTCCGTCGCCGTCGCCGCCTTCGGGCAGAAGCTGAAGGGCGTTTCCGCCCTTCAGGACTACGCCTACGGCTCGATCCTCGGCCTCGCGCAGGCGGCCAAGGGCGAAGACCCGTTCGGCTACCGGGCGGAATTCCTGAAGCTCGTGCAGCTTGCCGGCGGTCTTTCGGGGGAGAAGGCGCAATAACGTCCTTCCTCTCGATGGCGGGGAATGGCCGCCTTTAGTCCCTCCAGCCGTTCGCCGTATCGTTTCGACCCTTCCCCAGGCGGGAAGGGTCGATCGATTGTGCCTCGTGCAGCGTCAAGCCTATGTCGCGCAACAGGTGGTCGTCTCCGCGGGCGAGAATCAATTGAAACGCCTCCCGTTCCGCCCGGGCCTGACGCCGCCGCGCCACCGCCATTCTCAGCGTCTTCGTCCATCTTCGGAAAATGTTCATCGCCCTTGCCCTTCCATTTCCGGACAGAGCCAAGCAAAGCGGTAGACATTTCACAAACGAATAGCGATTATGGCTGGCATCAGAAAAAGCGATGGCGCCATGTATCCTCCTCTCGAAAGCGATCTGCTCAGAATTTTCGTCGCCGTGGCCCAGGCCGGCAATGTCACCCATGCGGCCGAAAGGCTCGCGCGCACGCAATCCGCTATCAGCATGCAGGTGCGCAAGCTGGAGGAATCGGTCGGCGCGACGCTCTTCGAGCGCGGCCCGCGCGGTGTCGCGCTGACGATGGAGGGCAAGCGGCTGCTGCCCTATGCGCGGCGCATCGTCGGCCTGGTCGACGAGACGACGGCGGCCATGCGCACGGCGCCGCTCGACGGGCCGGTGCGGGTCGGCATACCGGAAGAATACAACCAGACGGTCCTGCCCAATGCGCTCGCCGCCTTCGCCGAAATCCATCCCAATATCGAGGTGACGGTGCTCTGCGGCTACACGTCCCAGCAACTGGCGGCGCTGGAGGCGGACGAGCTTGACCTCGCCATCATCTTCGACTGGTGCGACGGGGTTTCCGGTGAGCTTCTGGCGATCGACCCGACCGTCTGGGTGGGTGCGGTGGCGCATAACCGGCATCTGGAGCGCCCGGTGCCGGTCGCCGTCTACTGGCGGTCGAGCTGGTGCCGGGATTTCGCGCTACGCTCGCTGGAGCGCCACACGATCCCGTACCGCATCGCCTATACCTGCGATACCAGCGGCGGTCTGCGCTCCGCCGTCGCGAGCGGCCTCACCATCGCGCCGCTCTCGCGCAGCAACATCCCGCCGGGCGCGCGCGAACTCACGGTCGCGGACGGCTTTCCGCAGATCGATTCCTCGCGTGTCGTGCTGAAGCGCAATCCGCGGCGCGGCGGGCCGGCGATCGACGGCATGGCGGATATGCTGCGCAAATCCTTCGGGCCGGTGGCGGCCGCGGCGGATCAGGCTTTCGGATAGGCCCGTTCCAGGCCGCCGGAGCGAGTGAGCCCGGCGCGGAAGGCGGCGTAGGCGGCGTGCTGGCTGGAACGGGCGGTTTCGGTGAGCCGCACTTGCAGGCGCGCCGGCGCCACGGTTCCGAGCCATTCGCCGAGCTTTTCCAGCTTCAGCGCATTGAGGAAACGCGCGTCGGCGGCGCGGTCGAGATGCAGCGCCAGCCCTTCCAGCAGGTTTTCGTCTTGCTTGGCGTTTTCCATCAGCAGGCGGAGATAGGCCTGGTCGGCCTCGCCCAGCGCCGCAAGCTTGTCGGCGACGGTCTGCCGGTCCGGAAAGGCTGCAAGGTCCGCACTCATCGTCATCCCCCAGAGAATCGTGTCGCCTCTGGATAGGCCGCGGAAAAACCGGTCGCAAGCCTGTCGGGCATGTTTGGATGAAAAATCCAATATTGACAAAATATCCACGATCGGATTGTTTGCCGCCATGTTCGAATCATCAAACGCCGATACGCTGCTTCGCCAGCACGCTGCCACCGCTGCGGCCATCTCGACCCTGTTCTATCCACATGCCGAGATCGTGCTGCACGATCTCGAAACGGGCCTGATCGCCGGCATCTGGAATGCTTTTTCCGGCCGCAAGGCGGGCGTGGAATCGCTCGTCGAGGACGCGCTGGAAGGGGCGGGGGAAGGGGGCGTCTACGGCCCCTATGAAAAGACCGGCGAGGACGGGCGGCGGCTGAAATCGGTGACCGCCGTGCTGAAGGACGATCACGGCCAGGCGATCGGCCTCCTCTGCATCAACATGGACGTCTCGCATTTCGACGCGGCCGCCAAGCTTCTCGCCGCCTTCACCGGGGCCGTCTCACCACGCCCGCCTTCGCTTTTTGCCGGCGACTGGCGGGAGGAGATCAATACGGCGCTGCATGACTGGCTGCGCACCCGCGGCCTGGCGTTGACGGCGCTCAAGAAAGGCGATCGCGTGGCGCTCGTCGCGGCCCTCGACAGCCGCGGCCTGTTCCAGACGCGCAATGCCGTCGATCACCTGGCCTCCCTCCTCGGCGCCTCGCGCGCCTCGATCTACAATTATCTCGCCGATGCCCGGCGCAGCCAGAAGGACAGGACCCCATGACAACGCTGCCGGATTTCCGCCTCGAAACCCATTTTTCGCGCTGGGAGTTCAAGGCGCGCCACCACATGACGGCGAGCGACGCCGAGACCATGACCATGTCCGAACTGCTGGCGCTCGCCGGCCCAGAAGACCGGGAAGCGTGGGAGCGCGTCTCGCTCGGTTATACCGAGACCTGGGGCGCGCCGGCGCTGCGCGACACCATCGCCACCACCTATGACACCTTGTCCGGCGCCGATATCCTCACCTTCGCCGGGGCGGAGGAGGGGCTTTATTGCGCCATGCTGGCTTTGCTTTCGCCGGGCGACCACGCCATCGTCACCGTGCCGAACTACCAGTCGATGGAGACCATGCCGGTGACGATCACCGGCAATGTCACCGGTGTGGCGCTGCGGCCGGAAAACCGCTGGCAGCTTGATCTCGACGAGGTGCGCGCGGCACTGCGGCCGGAAACCAAGCTCATCGCCGTCAATTTCCCGAACAATCCGACAGGCGCCATTGCCTACCAAAATATCTTTCGCGGCCTCGCCGATCTCTGCGCTGAGCGCGGCATCCATCTCTTCTCCGACGAGGTCTATCGTGGACTGGAAATCGACGCGGAAAAGCGCCTGCCGCAGGCGGCGGACCTGTTCGAAAAGGGCATTTCGCTCAATGTCATGTCGAAGGCCTATGGCCTCCCGGGCCTGCGCATCGGCTGGATCGCCTGCCGCGACCACGCGCTGCTGGCGCGCATGGAGAAGATGAAGCACTACCTCTCCATCTGCAACGCGCGGCCTTCCGAAGTGCTGGCCGGCATCGCGATCAAGGCGCGCGAGACGATTTTCGCGCGCAATCGCGCGCTCTGCGCGGAAAACATGGTCAAGATCGGCGCCTTCTTCGCCGATTTCCCGCATCTCTACGACTGGGCAGCGCCGGATGGTGGCTGTGTCGCGTTTCCGCGGTATCTCGGCAAGGACGGCGTGGAGGAACATTGCCAGAGGCTGGTTGAAGAGAAGGGTGTGCTTCTCCTGCCCTCCACCCTCTACGTCTCCGACCTCCTGCCCGTACCGATGGACCGCTTTCGCGTCGGCGTCGGGCGGCGCAACATCGATGCGGGGCTTGACGCTTGGCGGGCGTTTCTGGCGGGGGCTTGATCGATCGTGTCAGGCACCCACACGGGTGAGTTTTGCCCGCAGGTCATCGAGGCTCGCGAGGAACCAGATCGACCGGCCCTTGTTCGTCTCGCGCACGAAATCGCTGAGCGCCTTGCTGTTTTCGAGCAGCGGGGCAACGTCGCCGATGATGGCGCAGCGCAGGTGGTAATTGACGAATTTCTGGAAGACGGTGCCGGCGATACGGGTTTCGAGCCGGAGGAAATCCGGGCCGAGGCGTTCCACCGGGATGGCGATCAGTTCCGCCTCCGTCGAGAACGCTTCGCTGATAATGTCGTTGCTGTCCGCTTCCGTCACGATCGGCGGTCCGTCAATGGCGAGCACGAGAACTTTCGTGCCGGCCATGTCCATCGTGTTCGTCATCTGAGTCTCCGTCGTCGTTCGGACCTATACCTTCTTCAGAATGTCGGTCGCTTTATGATCGTCGTCGACGCCGTCGATCAGCAGCACGTCGCCCACCGAATTCAGCGTGCGAAGCGGCAGGATCGCGCGGTAGGCCTCGGATGCGTACCAGCCCTCTGCGTCCTTGCGGGTCGGAAAGGACAGCATGATCACGTCGCCGGCGAAGCTGCCTTCCAGCACGCGCTTGTTGCCGTCGCCATGGATCACGAACTTGCCGCCGAAGGGCGCCATGGTGGCGTCGATCCCCTCCAGATAGGCGACGATCTGCGGACCCATCGTGACATTGTGAAGGTGGGCGAGGGCGTAGGTGGTCATCGGGTTTCTCCTGTGAACGGGTTTCGTTGACAGGCAGACTAGGCGGTCGGGTGCGGCGGATCGATTACCTTGCAGGTAATGGCCGCCCCTATGTCGACAAAAAGCCGCCCGCGGCGGCTGATGCAGGATCCTTCGAGAGGGCTCAGCCTCGGCGGCGGCTGCTGCGTTCGCGGGCCGGCTGGGCGGCGCTTTCGTCGGCGGTCTTGTTGCGCAGCGGGCCGATCCGCTCGATGATCGTCGCAAGCGCCGGGCGTTCGCGCGGCTCGTGCGCGTCGAGCGCCACGCGCATCGCGGCGAGGTGCTCGCAGGAGGTGCCGCAGCAGCCGCCGATGATGCGCGCGCCGGCATCGCGGGCAAGTCGCGCATATTCGGCCATCAGCGGCGGTGTGCCGGAATAGTAGATTTCCGCGCCGCGATATTCCGGGATGCCGCAATTGCCCTTGACGACCACGGTCGCCGACGGATCGGCGCCGGTCATGTCGAGCAGCGAGGAGAGGATGTCGGAAGCGCCGACGCCGCAATTGGCGCCGACGGCGAGCGGGCCTTCGCCGATATCGCCGGCAACGCCGTGGATGTCCCGCGGGTGCAGGCCCATCATGGTCTTGCCGGCGGTGTCGAACGAGCCGGTATAGACGAAGGGCAAGCCGACCTTGGCCGCACCTTCGGCGGCGGCGCGGATCTCTTCCGGCGACGACATCGTCTCGATCCAGGCGACATCGGCGCCGCCGGCCTTCAGGCCCTCGATCTGCTCGACGAAGGCGGCGACGGCGTCGTCATAGGTCATCGCGCCGAGCGGCACGAGCAATTCGCCCGTCGGGCCGACGGAGCCGGCGACGATGACCTTGCGATCGGCCTTGTCGGCGACGGCGCGGGCGATCTCGGCGGCCTTCTTGTTGAGGTCGAAGACGCGGTCCTGCGCATGGTGCAGCTTCAGGCGATGGCGCGTGCCGCCGAACGTGTTGGTGAGGATGATGTCCGCGCCGGCATCGACGAAGTCCTGGTGGAGCTTGGTGATGTTTTCCGGCTTCGCCTCGTTCCAAAGCTCCGGCGCTTCCCCGGCTTCGAGGCCCATGGCGAAGAGCGAGGTCCCGGTTGCGCCATCGGCAAGCAGGAAGGGCTTTTCGGCAAGAAGCTCAGCAAGCGGGTTCGTCGCGGTCATCGGCATATCCTTCTGTTTGTTGCATCATATAAAGATTTCTTTATGTGATTGCAATCGTGTGTCGCCGGTAAAAGAAAAGAGCGCCCGCGAGGGCGCTCAAAAAACAATACCTCCCCTCGTCATGGTCGGGCTTGACCCGACCATCCATCCACCGGCACGCCGCGGATGTGGATCCTCGGGTCAAGCCCGAGGATGACAGAGGAGAGGGCGTGCTTCAGGCCGCCTTCGCCTCGTGGCTTGTCGGCGTCACCATGCTGGAGATGATCGCGCTGAGGCTGAGGGCGCCGATCGGCTTGCCGGATTCGTCGATGACATGGGCGAGCGTCTGGTTGACGGCCGTCATGGCGCGGGCCGCAACTTCCAGCACGGTGCCCTTGACGATCGGCATGCCTTCCGGGTTGCCGGACAGCGGCGCCATGATCGTCTCGACATTCACCACGCGGCCGCGGTTCACTTCCTTGACGAAGGCGGTGATGTATTCGTCGGCGGGGTTCAGCACGATTTCCTGGCCGGTGCCCTGCTGCACGACCAGGCCGTCGCGCAGGATGGCGATCTTGTCGCCGAGACGCAGCGCCTCGTCGAGATCGTGCGTGATGAAGACGACGGTCTTCCGGAGTTCCTTCTGGAGATCGAGAAGAACGGTCTGCATGTCGACGCGGATCAGCGGGTCGAGCGCCGAATAGGCTTCGTCCATCAGGAGGATATCGGCATCGTTGGTCAGCGCCCGCGCGAGGCCCACGCGCTGCTGCATGCCGCCCGAAAGCTGGTTCGGGTAGTGGTTCTCGAAGCCGGCAAGGCCGACGCGCTCGATCCACTGCTTGGCCCGCTTTTCACGATCGGCAGCGCCGACGCCCTGGATTTCCAGGCCGTAGACGGTGTTTTCCAGAACCGTGCGGTGCGGCAGCAGCGCGAACTTCTGGAACACCATCGCCGTCTTGTGGCGGCGGAATTCGCGAAGGTCGTTCTCGCTCATCTTGCAGACGTCGACGCCGTCGTAGAGCACTTCGCCGGCGGTCGGGTCGATCAGCCGGTTGATGTGGCGGATCAGCGTCGATTTGCCGGAGCCGGAGAGACCCATCACCACCATGATGCCGCCCGCCGGCATCGAAATGTTGATGTCGCGCAGGCCCAGCACATGGCCGTATTTCTGGTTCAGTTCCGCCTTGCCGAGACCCTTCTTGACTGCATCGACATAGTCGCCGCCGCGGGGTCCGAAGATCTTGTAGAGATTGCGGACCTCGATTGCATGACTAACCATGAATTACCTCCGAATGCTTCTGCAGCCGTCTGCCATAGGCCTGGCTCGTACGGTCGAAAATGATGGCGATGGCCACGAGCGCGAACCCGTTCAGGAACCCGACCGTGAAGAACTGGTTGTTGATGGCCTGCAGCACGTTCTTGCCGAGACCGCCCACACCGACCATCGAGGCGACGACCACCATGGCGAGCGACATCATGATGGTCTGGTTGATGCCGGCCATGATGGTGGGAAGTGCGAGCGGCATCTGCACGTTCTTGAGCTTCTGCCAGCCGGAGGAACCGAAGGCATCCGCCGCCTCCAGCACTTCCTTGTCGACGAGGCGAATGCCGAGATTGGTAAGGCGGATCATCGGCGGCACCGCATAGATGACGACCGCGATCAGCCCGGGCACCTTGCCGATGCCGAAGATCATGACGACGGGAATGAGATAGACGAAGCTCGGCATCGTCTGCATCACGTCGAGCACGGGATTGACAAAAGACTGCACCCGGTCGGAGCGCGCCATGACGATGCCGATCGGTATGCCGACGATGATCGCGATCATCGTACAGACCGTCACCATGGCGAGCGTCACCATCGTGTCGTTCCACAGGCCGAGAAGGCCGATGGCGAGCATGGAAAGTGCGGTGCCGATGGTAATCTTCATGTTTCGGCTGCCGAAATAGACGATCGCCACCATGATGATCAGGATGATCGGCCAGGGTGAACTGACAAACAGCCGTTCGAGATAGTTCAGGAACCACTGCAATGGCTGCACCATTGCATCGATGATGTTGACATATTCTCTGACGAGGCCCTTGAAGCCGTCGTCGATGACTTTTCGTGCCGCGCGGACGCTGGCGTCACTGAAGGCCGGAAACTTACATAGAAAGCCTGGCAACAATTCGCATATGCCTGCCATCCTTTTCCCCTCTTTCTACCGGAAGTTATTGTCCCGCATCGCAAAGAAACGAGTTTGCAATTGCGAACGGAACGGTGCGCACAGGGATATTCTTGTTCTGGTTCCCGGCTTGCAGTTCGTCTTTACACGAACTGCCGCTTGATACTGTGCTGTTTGCGACCTCTGCAGTTTCTTGGGCGGGCGTCAGGCAAAAAGCCAGCGCCCTCGTTCAGGTCGCGAAAGGCCGGCAGCCGGGGAAGGCTGCCGGCGAGAGTGCGTCAGAGGGCGGCCTTGACCTTCTCTGCGACGTCCGGGGCGACCCACTTGGTCCACATGTCCGGATAGTTTTCGAGGAAGTACTTGGCAGCATCCTCGTTGGTGCCCTGGTTGTCGGTCATCCAGGCGAGAACCTTGCCGACCGTGCCGTTGTCCCACTGGCGGGTCTTCATGTAGTCCATCGCGACGCCGGCCTTCTCGGAGAAGGACTTGGTCACGACGGTGAAGACGTCCGAGGTCGGGTAGGAGTTGACCTTGGGATCGGCGCAGTCCGGAACCGCCGTGCAGGCGTCCCAGTCGGCCTTGTTGTGTTCGACGCCGAAGGACAGGCGCGTCATCTCGTACTTGCCGAGAATGGCGGTCGGCGCCCAGTAGTAGCCGAGCCAGCCGGTCTGCTTTTCGAAGGCGTTGGCGATCGAGCCGTCGAGGCCGGCCGCCGAGCCCGTGTCGACGAGCTCGAAGCCGTCGGCATCGGCGTTCAGCGCCTTGTAGAGGTTGGCGGTCGAGACCTGGCAGTTCCAGCCCGACGGGCAATTGTGCACGGCGCCCTTCGAGGCGTCTTCCGGCGCCGGGAAGAGGTCGGGATGCTTCAGCGCGTCCTGAACGGTCTTGATGTCTGGATGTGCGTCGGCAAAGAATTTCGGAATCCACCAGCCTTCCACGCCGCCTTCCGAGAGAAGGGGAGCGAGCTGGATCAGCCGGCCTTCGGCGATGGCCGCGTCGAGCGGTGTGCGCACGGCGTTCACCCACATTTCGGGTGCGACGTCCGGCTCGCCCTTTTCGTTCATCGAGGTGAAGGTCGGCATGGTGTCGCCGGTCACCAGCGTGACCGTGCAGCCGTAGCCGTTTTCGAGAATGAGCTTGTCGACATGCGCGGCAACGCCGGCAGACGCCCAGTTCATTTCGGCTATCGATACTTCACCGCAGTCGGCCGCCTGGGCGGCACCGGCAAAGCCGTAGAGGCCGGCAGCGAGGATAGTGGAAGCAAGGAGCTTCTTCATGAGTTTTAAGACCTCCCAGTCTTGGATGCAGCGATCAACCCGGAAGGCAGCGCAGGCTACTGCGTTGTCCCGTCTGCCCGAAAGTTTTACGGCAGCCATGGAGGTTCGATGCCAGGTGAGGCGAGCCAAATCCCCCTGCTGCAACGACGCCGAGCTTTTTTCTGGTCCGCCGGCGGAACCCTGTCACCGGCGTCGTCTTCTCGTACGTCACAGGGGTAGCCTACGGGTTCTTATTGAGAAATCAACCTCCTGCGCGTCCATCCTCTGTCAGTTGCGGTCCGGCGGGAGGGCAAGATGCTGAAAAACCGGCAACCATACGGTGGAAAAAATGGGCGTTTGCTCGCATCGGGGCAAATGTCCGCGGGGCCGATAGACTGGCGGCGCATGATGGTCGTTGAATGCGGACATATCCTGTTCCGTATGCGCCGCTTTGCGCTCGCAAAAAATATTTCGCGGTTTTTCAAAAAAAATCGCGATTCATCTTTGCTTAAGCTCCCGATAACGGTCCGGTAAGGATGTGCCGCTATTGCTTTGGACATGGCGGGGGACACCGCCGTCCGCTCCGGAAAGGTCTAGCGTACCGGAGTGCCTTGGGCTCCGATGCGTTTTTGTCGGAAGCCGCCATGCGTATCTGGCAAGCCGTGCATCACTTAACGGGATGCACGGCTTTCGCCGTTCTGGCGCACCTTCAGAAAACAAAAATCCATAAAAAAACGCCGCCTCCCGGAGAGAGGCGACGTTCCATGCGAGCGGACCTGACGTCGCGCTCGAAACAATCAGCCGACGGAGCGCGTGCGGATGAAGCCAAGCGGACCGAGCGGGGCGTCCATGACGACGTTGCGCACGCGGGACTGGCTCTGGGGGGCTTCGCCGTTCCAGGCGATCTGTACGAAATTCGGCTTGCTGAAGATGAACAGCATGGTCTTTGTCCTTGAAACCCGAAGCCACTCGCCTCGGCTGTGTGATGACGTTGATATAGGCATGTCCGGGGCGAAAGTCACGATCGTTCACGGCGCAAAATGTCGCAGAATGAACAGCAGATCTGCCATGCTCGAATTGCATGACTTTCTGTTGCTGAATTGCATCTCCCGCCGCCCCCAAATTGGGGCGGAATTGCGGTAAATCAGGGCTTTTCGGCGACGGGGCGGAATGCTAGGGGGATGGTATGACGAGAACGATCATGCTGCAGGGAACCGGCTCCGATGTCGGAAAAACGGTATTGGTGGCGGGGCTCTGCCGCATCGCCGCAAACCGCGGGCTGAAGGTGCGCCCGTTCAAGCCGCAGAACATGTCGAACAACGCCGCCGTTTCCGCCGATGGCGGCGAGATCGGCCGGGCGCAATGGCTGCAATCGCTTGCCGCCCGCGTTCCGTCCTCCGTGCACATGAACCCGGTGCTACTGAAGCCGCAATCCGACGTCGGCAGCCAGATCATCGTGCAGGGAAAAGTCTTCGGTCAGGCGAAGGGGCGGGACTACCAGGCGCTCAAACCGAAGCTGATGGATGCGGTGCTGGAAAGTTTCGGGATCGTCTCGGACGGTGCCGATCTCGTTGTCGTCGAAGGTGCTGGCTCGCCGGCGGAAATCAACCTCCGGGCCGGCGACATCGCCAATATGGGTTTTGCGACGCGCGCCAATGTGCCGGTCGTGCTCGTCGGCGACATCGACCGCGGCGGCGTGATCGCCTCGCTGGTCGGCACGCATGCCATATTGCCGGAGGAAGACCGGCGCATAGTGACGGGTTATCTCATCAACAAGTTCCGCGGGGACGTGACGCTGTTCGACGACGGGATTACCGAGATCGGCCGCTTCACGGGTTGGCCGTGTTTCGGCGTCGTGCCGTGGCTGAAAGACGCCGCGCGCCTGCCGGCCGAGGATTCCGTGGTTCTAGAGCGACTCGCCAAGGGCGGCGGCGGCGCCTTGAAGGTGGCGGTGCCGGTGCTGCCTCGCATTGCCAATTTCGACGATCTCGATCCGCTGAAGGCCGAGCCGCAGGTCGATCTCGTCTTCGTGCGGCCGGGCGAGCGGTTTCCGGCCGATGCCGGGCTCGTCGTGCTGCCCGGCTCGAAATCCACCATTTCAGACCTCGGCGATTTTCGCGCGGCCGGCTGGGACAGGGACCTCGCGATGCATATACGCCGCGGCGGCCGCGTCATCGGCATCTGCGGCGGTTACCAGATGCTGGGTCACCGCGTCACCGATCCGCTCGGCATCGAGGGCAGCGAGCGCGAGGTCGAAGGCCTCGGGCTGCTGGCGGTCGAAACGGAAATGGCGCCGGAAAAGACCGTGCGCAACAGCACGGCCCGCTCGCTGCAATATGACGTGCCGCTGGAGGGCTACGAAATCCACCTCGGCCGCACCACCGGGCCGGATGCGCTGCGCCCTGCCGTGAGCATCGACGGGCGGGCGGATGGCGCGATCTCGCCGGATGGCCGCGTCATGGGCACCTATCTGCACGGCCTGCTTTCGAGCGACGCCTACCGGGCGCGGCTGCTCGCCGACTTCGGCATCGAGGGCGGCGGCTTCGATTATCGGGCAGGCGTCGACGTGGCGCTGGATGGTGTGGCGGCGGAGCTGGAGGCCGTTCTCGACCCGGCCTGGCTCGATCGCCTTTTAGGCAGCGCTGATTAAATCGCGCCCCTGAAACGTTCAGCCATCGGGTTCCTGTGACTGCCGGCCTGCCGCACCAAAGTTGCGCCAGAATTCGGTGCGAGGACAGATGGAAATCCGCCCGGTTGCCGGGCGCAGCGCCTTCGAAAGGGTGAGACGACTATGGGTTCTGGACCTCTCGCACGATCCGTTCTGGTGAGGATCGGCCTTGCAAGCCTCGTCGGGCTGACGCTCGCGGGCCAGCCGGCAATCGCCTTCGCCCAGGCCACCACCGGCAAGGAAGCCGGAAGTGCCGGAAAACGCTGGGAAGAGGAATTTTCGCTCTGGCAGAAGGTTTCCGCCGGCAGCGACCTCACGCAGTACGAAACCTATCTGAAGCAATATCCGAACGGCACCTTCGCCTCGATGGCGCGCCTGCGCATCGCCGAGTTGCAGGCCGCCGCCAAGGTGAAGCAGACGACCGGCACCTCCACCGAGCAGGCCGAGGCGGACGCCAAGGCCAAAGCGGAACAGGCGGCCGCTGCCGAAAAGGCGAAGGCGGAAGAGCAGGCGGCTGCGGAAAAGGCCAAGGCTGAGGAAGAGGCCCGGAAAACTGCGGAAGCCGAGAAGGCGAAGGCCGATGCGGAAGCCGCGCGCCTGAAGGCGGAGGCCGAGACGAAGAAGGCCGAAGAAGAAGCACAGAAGGCCGCCGAGGCCGAGAAAGCCAAGGCGGAGGCCGAAACGGCACGCCTGAAGGCCGAAGCCGAGGCCAAGAAGGCTGAAGAGGAAGCGCAGAAGGCTGCCGAAGCCGAAAAGGCCAAGGCTGCGGAAGAAGCCCGCCTGAAGGCGGAAGCCGAGGCGAAGAAGGCGGAAGAAGAAACCGCCGCCCGTGCGCTGGCCGCGGAAAAGGCCGCCGCCGAGGAGAAGGCAAAAGCGGAAGCCGCGGCCGCGGAAAAAGCCCGCACCGAAGAGGCCGCCCGCCTGAAGGCGGAAGCGGAACAGAAGGAAGCGGCTGCGCGCAAGCTGGCCGATGAACAGGCCGCCGAGGCCGAGCGCCTTAAGGCAGAGGCCCAGGCGGCTGCGGACAAAGCCAAGGCCGAAGAAACGGCGCGCCTGAAGGCCGAAGCCGAACGCCAGAAGGCCGAAGAGGCCGCGGCCGCGCAGAAGGCGCGGGCCGAAGAGGAAGCCGCCGCCCGTCGCGAGGCCGAAGCCAAGCGCATCGAGACCGAGAAGGCCGTCGCCGAAGAAAAGGCGCGCATCCAGGAAGAGGCCGCCGCCGCGCGCAAGCTTGCGGAAGAGAAGGCGGCTGAAGTGGAGAAACTGAAGGCCGAAGCGGCACGCGCTGCGGCGGATGCCGAGGCCAAGGCTGCGGAAGCCGCCCGCCTTGCCGAAGAGGCTGAAAAACGCGCCGAAGAGGCTGCTGAAGCCGCAAAGCAGGCGGACACCGAAAATACTGAAACCGAGGGGGCCGACACCGGCGAAGCCGCGACGGCCACCCGCGAAACCGAAACGCAGGACGCCGAGCGCAAGAACCGCGGCCTCGCCATCGAACGGGCCGACGACGCGAAGAAGCGCGAGGAGGAGATCTTCGAAAAGGCCGTGCTCGGCGGCACGCAGGAATCGTTCCAGGCCTATCTCGACGAATATCCGAATGGTCGTTTCGTCGGGGATGCCCGCGAACGGCTCGCAGCGCTGGCCGATACCAAGCGCGAGGAGGCGGTGACGCCGAAGCAGGAAACCGAGACGGCCATCATCGACACCGAGCGCCAGGCCATCGAGGAGCGGCCGATCGTCGATCCCCGCGAGGCCTACATGGACCGGTCGATTCGGGTGCAGGCACAGCGCTTCCTGAGCGCGCTCGGCTACAATACCTACGGCGTCGACGGCGTCTTCGGCCCGCGCACCCGCTCGGCGATCGCCGCCTGGCAGGGTTCCTCCGGCTATCGCGCCGATGGCTACCTGTCGCGTCCGCAATACCGCGCATTGCGGCAGGCCGCGCAATATGCCGAAGCCCGGCAGAACCGCCAGCGCCGCTACCAGCAGGACTACGACGTGCTCGAAGGCCCGGTCGATGGGTACTATGAAGAGCGCGAATACCGCGGCGACAGCTACTACAACGATGGCGGCGGTCTGGTGATCATTCCGGGCTATTGAGTGGGTGACGGCGGTTTCAGCACAGGCGATGCCGCTGCGGATCGATTGACTTGCGCGATGCGGAAGCATAATCATCCGGATTATTGGATGGTTCCCGGATCCGGAAACGGATCGGGGAGTAAATGGGAATGTGACGCGGCGGACCCAAATAGGGCGCTGCAATCACGGCCGACCCCGCGACTGTAGAGTGGCGAGGGACGTTCATCCGGAGGGCAGGATCTGGTGCGGGACGAAGCAATGGTGCTTCAGGCCGTGCCAGGGAGAACCCGCCGGAAAAGCCACTGGGTGGCATCGCGATAAGCCGGGGCCGGACGCCTCTTAGTCTACGAATCGTCCACCCTTTTGCGATGCGTCTACCCGGGAAGGTGAGAATGTTCCGCAGGCGTTGAAAAGCGCCGGACGCCGCGAGCCAGGAGACCTGCCAGCCGATGAGGGCATTTCGCCCGACCTGGGGAGGGGCTTCCCCAACGCCTGCACGGAGGTTGTCATGGCTGTTTCTTCAACGTCTTCTGTTACCCTTTCCGCAAACGACCGCCTTGTTGCCGGCGTTTTCGCGCTTCTGATCGGCGCTTTCCTGGTTTTCGGCGCGGGCCTCGCGAATTCGGCCGTGCTGCATGACACGGCGCACGACACCCGTCACTCCTACGGCTTTCCCTGCCACTAAGGAGTTTTTGACATGATCGTTCGTTATCTCCTGGCCGCCCTGGTGGCCGGGCTGTTCTCCGGCGTGCTGATGACAGCCGCCCAGGAGGCGCGAGTCGTGCCGCTCATTCTCCATGCGGAGGAATTCGAGGGCGGCGGCGAAACCGCGCCGGCCACCGAAGGCACCACGCCCGCTACCGATGGCGCCACGCAGACGCAGGAGCATTCTTCGCTCGGCGCCGTCCTTCTGGATGTGGCTTCGTCCTTCTCGCCGATCTCCGTCGCCTATGCCCATGAGGGCGAAGAGCACGAAGAGGGCGGTATCATGTTCGGCATGAGCCGGTTCTCCGGCACGCTGCTCGCAAACCTCGTGACCGGCTCGGGCTTTGCCCTGTTGCTCGCCGGCTTCAGCCTCGTTTCCGGCCATCCGATCACGGTGGCGAACGGTGCGCTGTGGGGGGCTGCCGGCTGGCTTGCCGTGCACATGCTGCCGGCCATCGGCCTGCCGCCGGAGCTTCCGGGCTTCCCGGCCGCCGATCTCGGCGATCGCCAAGTCTGGTGGGTTGCGACCATCGTGCTTTCCGCGGCAGGGCTCTACCTGCTCTTCCTCAAGGACGGCATCGTCGCCAAGATCGCCGGCATCGTGCTGATTGCGGCGCCGCAGGTCTACGGCGCGCCGCAGCCGGGCGACATTTCCAGCAATGTTCCGGCCGTTCTCGGTGCGGAGTTCGCCGTCGCGGCGCTCGCCACGACGCTGTTCTTCTGGATCGTGCTCGGCCTCTCGCTGGGTTTTGCCAACGAAAAGATCGCCAAGGCCGCCTGATATGGCACAGACATCGCCCGGAGCCGTCCTGGTTCTGGGCGGTGCGCGTTCCGGAAAATCCGCTTTTGCCGAAAGGCTGGTCGCCGAGACCGGCCTTTCGCGTCATTACATCGCCACCGGCCGGGCATGGGACGATGAGATGCGCCAGCGCATCGACAAACACCGCGAGGATCGCGGCGACGGCTGGCAAACCCATGAGGAGCCGCTTGCGCTCGCCACCCGCATCAGGGATGTGGCACGCCCGGACCGGGCGGTGCTCATCGATTGCCTTACGCTCTGGGTGACCAACCTGATGCTGGAGGAACGCGATATGGCCGCGGAATTTGCCGGCCTCGCGGAAGCGATCAAGGCGGCGCAGGGCCGGCTGGTCTTCGTCTCCAACGAGGTCGGCCTCGGCATCGTGCCGGAAAACCGCATGGCGCGTGAATTCCGCGACCATGCCGGGCGGCTGCATCAGCAGATCGCCGCCCTCGTGCCAGAAGTCTATTTCGTCGCGGCCGGATTGCCGCTGAAAATGAAGGGTTGAGTCATGCTGCAACAGAAAATCCCCGCCACCGTCATCACCGGCTTCCTCGGCGCGGGCAAGACGACGCTGATCCGCAACCTGCTCCAGAATGCCGGCGGCAAGCGCATCGCGCTCATCATCAACGAGTTCGGCGATCTCGGCGTCGATGGCGACGTGCTGAAGGGCTGCGGCGCGGAAGCCTGTAGCGAGGACGATATCATCGAGCTCACCAACGGCTGTATCTGCTGCACCGTCGCCGATGATTTCATCCCGACCATGTCGAAGCTGCTGGAACGCGAAAACCGCCCGGACCACATCGTCATCGAGACGTCCGGCCTGGCCCTTCCGCAGCCGCTCGTCGCCGCCTTCAACTGGCCTGAAATCAAGACGCAGGTGACGGTCGATGGCGTCATCACCGTGGTGGACAGCGCCGCCGTCGCCGCCGGCCGCTTTGCCGACGACCATGACAAGGTGGATGCGCTGCGCGTCGAGGACGACAACCTCGACCACGAGAGCCCGCTCGAAGAACTGTTCGAGGACCAGCTCACGGCTGCCGACCTCATCATTCTCAACAAGACGGACCTGATCGACGCCGCGGGCCTCAAGATCGTGCGCGACGAAGTCGCCTCGCGCACCGTCCGCAAGCCCACGATGATCGAGGCGAAGAACGGCGAAGTCGCCGCCGCCGTGCTGCTCGGCCTCGGTGTCGGCACGGAGGACGATATCGCCAACCGCAAGTCGCACCACGAGCTGGAGCACGAGAACGGCGAGGAGCACGACCATGACGAGTTCGACAGTTTTGTCGTGGAGCTCGGTGCCATCGCCGACCCGGCCGCCTTCATCGAGCGCCTCAAGGGCGTGATCGCCGAACACGACGTGCTGCGCCTCAAGGGTTTTGCAGACGTGCCCGGCAAGCCGCTGCGCCTGCTCGTCCAGGCCGTCGGCAGCCGCATCGACAGCTATTTCGAACGCGCCTGGACGCCGGGCGAAAACCGCGGCACCCGCTTCGTCGTCATCGGCCTGCACGACATGGACGAAGCAGCCGTGCGCGCGGCTATCGCTGCGGCGGTTTGATTTCGGCATGAGGATGCGGCAGTCCCTCTCTTCGGCGCTTCGGGCGCGGTTTGCCGCGCCGGTGGATCCTCGGGTCAAGCCCGAGGATGACGGTGGGGAGGGGAGGCTGTCGGTCTATCGAGGGGCTTGCTTTGGCAGGCGGCGGTTTTCTTGCGGGGTAATTTTAGGTGCTCCGCAGCTACCACACCCTCTGTCATCCTCGGGCTTGACCCGAGGATCCATCGGCACGGCACGCCGGCAATCGGGAGGCGCCGCATGCACCTCCTGCTAGCCCAGAAGGGAACGATCGCCGACGGCAAGGAGGCGATCGATCTCGGCCAGACGCCCGGCGACATCCTCTTCCTCTCCGCCGCCGACACCGAACTCGCCGCGATCGCCGCCGCCCATCGCGGACAGGATACGCAAACGCGGCTGCGCCTTGCCAGTCTCGCGACGCTCTCGCATCCGATGTCGGTCGATACCTATATCGAACGTACCGCGCGCCACGCCAAGCTCATCGTCATCCGCGCACTCGGCGGCGCCAGCTATTTTCGCTATGTGCTGGAAGCGCTGCTGGCGACGGCGGTGGCCAATGGCATCAAGCTCGTGGCACTGCCCGGCGACGATCGGCCGGACGAGGGCATCGTGCCGTTTAACTGCATCGATGACGCGGACCGCCAACATCTCTGGGCCTATCTGAACGAGGGCGGGGCGGACAATGCCGAACGCTTCCTCGCCTATGCCGATGCCCTGGTGTTTGGCGGTGAGAAGCCCGATGCCGCAACGCCGCTGGAAAAGGCCGGCATCTGGTGGCCGGGGCGGGGTGTCGTTGATATCGAGACATGGCGCGAGGCCTCCAAAGAAGTTGCGACCCCTGCAGGACTCGAACCCCCGACCGCCGCAATCTCCTTCTACCGAGCCTATGTCCAGAGCGGCGAGACACGCCCCGTCGAAATGCTGATCGAGGCGCTGGCGGCCGAGGGCGTGCGCGCCTTGCCGCTCTTCGTCTCCAGCCTCAAGGAACCGGCTTCCATCGAGACGGTGCGGGCGGCTTTTGCCGAAATCCAGCCGGAGGTCGTGCTGAACGCCACGAGCTTCGCCGTCTCCGCGCCGGGCGCCGGGCGCAAGCCGACGGTGCTCGACGAGACCGGCGCGCCGGTGCTGCAAGCCATTTTCTCCGGGTCGTCGCGGGCGGCCTGGGAGGCCTCGGGGCAGGGGCTGACCGCCCGCGATCTCGGCATGAACGTCTCGCTGCCGGAGGTGGATGGCCGCGTGCTCAGCCGCGCTGTCTCCTTCAAGGCGGCAGCGCAGTATGACGAGCGCGTCGAGACCAATATTGTCAGCCTCGATCCGGTGGAGGATCGCATCCGTTTTGTGGCACGGCTTGCCGCCGGCTGGGCGCGGCTGAGGCGTGCGAAACCGGCTGAGCGGCGCATCGCCATCGTCATGGCCAACTATCCCAACCGTGACGGCCGCCTCGGCAATGGCGTCGGCCTCGATACGCCCGCCGGCACGATGGAAGTGCTGCGCGCCATGACGGCGGACGGTTACGCGGTTGCCGACCTGCCGGCCGATGGCGACGCGCTGATCGCGCACCTGATGGCCGGACCGACCAATGCGGCAAGCGACGGCCGCGAGATCCGTGAAACGCTTTCGTTGAATCAATACAGGGCGTTCTTCGCTTCGCTTCCCGCGCAGATTCAAGCCGAGATGACGGAACGGTGGGGCCTGCCGGAAGACGATCCCTTCGTTACCGGCGATGTCTTCGCCCTGCCGCTTGCCCGCCTCGGCGAAACGCTGGTCGGCATCCAGCCGGCGCGCGGCTACAATATCGATCAGAAGGACACGTATCATTCGCCGGATCTCGTGCCGCCGCATGGCTACCTGGCCTTCTACGCGTTCCTGCGCCAGCACTATGGTGCACACGCCATCGTACACATGGGCAAACATGGCAATCTCGAATGGCTGCCGGGCAAGGCGCTGGCGCTGTCGGAAGGCTGCTATCCGGAAGCGGTGCTCGGTCCCGTGCCGCATCTCTATCCTTTCATCGTCAACGATCCGGGCGAGGGCACGCAGGCAAAGCGCCGCTCCGCCGCCGTCATCATCGACCACTTGACGCCGCCGCTGACCCGCGCCGAGACCTACGGCCCGCTGAAGGACCTGGAAGCGCTGGTCGACGAATATTACGAGGCATCGGGGGGCGACCCGCGGCGCATCAAGCTGCTGACGAAGCAGATCCTCGACCTCGTGCGCGACATCGGCCTCGACCGCGACGCTGGTATCGCCCGTTCGGACGGCGAAGAGGCCGCGCTGCAAAAGCTCGACGCCTATCTCTGCGACCTCAAGGAAATGCAGATCCGCGACGGCCTGCACGTCTTCGGCGTCTCGCCGACGGGACGCCTCCTCACCGACCTGACGGTGGCGCTCGCCCGCGTGCCGCGCGGCCTCGGCGAGGGCGGGGAGGCGAGCCTGCAGCGGGCGATTGCGGAGGATGCGTTTGCGATACCCCCCTCTGCCCTGCCGGGCATCTCCCCCTCAAGGGGGGAGATCGGCTGGAAGCCACGCCCTGTTTCTTCAGCACCGGCTGCATCTGCCGCCGCGTCTACGTCGGATGGGAAGGAGACCTCTCCTCCATCGATCTCCCCCCTTGAGGGGGAGATGCCCGGCAGGGCAGAGGGGGGTAACCCACGGCACGCCTTCGACCCGCTCGACTGCATCCCCTCCGACCCCTGGACCGGCACGCGGCCGGCGGTGCTTGCCGAGTTGTCCGACGCTCCATGGCGCAGCAAGGGCGATACTGTCGAGCGCATCGAATTGCTTGCCGCAAAACTCGTGGACGGCACGCTGGCCTGCCCGGAGAATTGGCACGCCACCCGCGCCGTGCTCGACACGATCGAAAGCACCATCGGCCCCGTCATCGCCGCCTGCGGTGCGGCGGAGATCACGGCGCTGATGCGGGGTCTCGATGGCCGCTTCATCGAGCCCGGCCCTTCCGGCGCGCCGACGCGCGGGCGGCCGGATGTGTTGCCGACGGGGCGCAATTTCTACTCGGTCGACAGCCGCGCCGTGCCGACGCCGGCGGCCTGGGAACTCGGCAAAAAGTCCGCCGAACTGCTGGTCACCCGCTATGCACAGGACCATGGCGAATGGCCGACGGCCTTCGGCATCACCGCCTGGGGCACCTCCAACATGCGCACGGGCGGCGACGACATCGCGCAGGCCATGGCGCTGATCGGCGTGAAGCCGACCTGGGACATGGCCTCGCGCCGCGTCACCGGCTTCGAGATCATCCCGCCCGCCATGCTGCGCCATCCGCGCGTCGACGTGACGCTGCGCATTTCCGGCTTCTTCCGCGATGCCTTCCCGGAGCAGATCGCGCTGTTTGACCGGGCCGTGCGCGCCGTGGGTGCGCTCGACGAGGACGATGCGGACAATCCGATTGCCGCGCGCATGCGCACCGAGGCGGCAGCGCTCGCCGCCAAGGGTGCGTCGGAGGCCGAGGCGATGAAGCAGGCGGGTTTCCGCATTTTTGGCGCGAAATCCGGCGGTTATGGCGCCGGGCTACAGACGATGGTGGACGAGGGCCTGTGGACCGAGCGGGGAGACCTTGCCGAGGCGTGGCTCGAATGGGGCGCGCATGCCTATGACGGGACAAGCGACGGCGTGCCGATGCGCGAAAGGCTGGAGGCGCGCATGACGAGCCTGCAGGCCGTCGTGCAGAACCAGGACAGCCGCGAGCACGACCTGCTGGACAGCGACGAATACTACCAGTTCGAGGGCGGCATGGCGGCCGCCGCCGAGCATCTCTCCGGCAAGCAGCCCGTGATCTACCACAACGACCTGTCGCGGCCGGAAAAGCCGGTGGTGCGCACGCTGGAGGATGAGATCGGCCGTGTCGTGCGCGCCCGCGTGGTCAATCCGAAATGGATCGACGGCGTCATGCGCCATGGCTACAAAGGTGCCTTCGAGATCGCCGCGACAGTCGATTTCATGTTCGCCTTCGCCGCCACGACGGGCGCCGTGAAGGACCATCATTTCGAGGCCGCCTACCAGGCCTATGTGCTCGACGAGCGGGTGCGCGATTTCCTGATGGAGAAGAACCCGGCGGCGCTCGCCGAAATGGCGGCGCGTTTTGCCGAGGCGATCGACCGGCGGCTCTGGACACCGCGGTCGAATTCGGCGCGCTATGATCTCGACAGGCTGGGCCGGTGCAAGGCCTCGTGAAGACAATCGATGCAAAGGGAAGAGCTATGACCGAGAACCATGACGAAACCGCCGGCATGAGCGAAGCCGAACTCGCCCGCCACTCGGAAAAGATGGCGAAGAAGAAGCACGCGCGCGAAAAGATCATGGCGACGAAGACGGACGAGAAGGGCCTGGTGATCGTCCATACCGGCAAGGGCAAGGGCAAATCGACCGCCGGCTTCGGCATGATCTTCCGCCATATCGCGCACAAGAAGCCCTGCGCCGTCGTGCAGTTCATCAAGGGTGCCTGGGCGACGGGCGAGCGTGACCTGATCGAGGCGCATTTCTCCGATATCTGCCAGTTCTATACGCTCGGCGAAGGCTTTACCTGGGAAACGCAGGACCGCGCCCGCGACATCGCGATGGCGGAAAAGGCCTGGGAGAAAGCGAAGGAACTGATCCGCGACGAGCGCAATTCCATGGTGCTGCTCGACGAGATCAACATCGCGCTGCGCTACGACTATATCGACGTGAAGGACGTGATCGCGTTCCTGCAGGCCGAGAAGCCGCACATGACCCATGTGGTGCTGACCGGCCGCAACGCCAAGGAAGAGCTGATCGAGATCGCCGATCTTGCGACCGAGATGGAGCTTCTGAAGCACCCCTTCCGCTCGGGCATCAAGGCGCAGCAGGGCGTGGAGTACTAAAACGCTACCAGCCAAGCCAGACGCGGATCGGATGGCTCGGATCGGCCATCAAGCGGATAGCGAGTGCCACGGAGGTGACGACGAGGAGGGGCTTGATGACCTTCGCGCCGACCTTCATCGCCACGCGCGAGCCGACCTGCGCGCCGAGGAACTGGCCGGCACCCATCACCAGACCGACCTTCCACAGCACGACGCCGTAAAACAGGAAGACGACGAAAGCGCCGACATTCGAGCCGAAGTTCAAAAGCTTCGTGTGCGCGGTCGCCTTTAGCACGCCGAAGCCGGCGAGCGTCACGAAGGCCAGCATGAAGAATGAGCCGGTGCCCGGGCCGAACACGCCGTCATAGAAGCCGATCAGCGGCACGATGGTGACCGTAAAGAGGAAGACGCCCATGCGGCGGTGTTTATCGACATCGCCGATATTCGGCTTCAGCCCGAAATAGACGGCGATCGCCACCAGCAGGAAGGGCAGCACCGCCTTCAGCACGTCGCCGGGAACGATGGTGGCAAGCAGCGCGCCGAAGACCGCGCCGAACGCCGAGAGTGCCGCCATCGGCAACTGTTCGCTGAGCCGCACATGGCCGGCGCGGGCATAGGCGAGCGTCGCCGAGCCGGAGCCGAACAGCGATTGCAGCTTGTTCGTGCCGAGCGACTCGAGCGGCGGAATGCCGGCGATCAGCATGGCGGGAATGGTGATCATGCCGCCGCCGCCCGCAATGGAATCGATGAAGCCGGCGAGGAAGGCGGCAAGAAACAGGAAGAACAGGATCTGAGGGGCGATATCGGCCAAGACGGTACTCGGGGGCGCGAGGGAGAGACGTGGCTGGTCTTCTGTCAGACTGCGCGGCAAAAGCAAAGCCTCACGTTGCCAGGCCTCTTGTGCGTTTCGCGCAACACGGATCAAACAGGCTGGTGGTGCGTATGTAGAGTGGTGCGCGGCGAAAGAGGGGTTGAACATGAACGGATCTGTAGGCGCGTTGGAAAGTGCTGCGGCTGAGGAGCAGGGGTTTGCCGCCGGGCTGGAGCGGAAACTTCTGGCCGGCATCGAATCGGGCCTGATCCGCGATGTGCATGCCGTGTTGGTCAGCCGCTGCGGCAAGCTGGTGCTGGAGCATTATCGCGAGGCGCCGGACGAGAGCTGGGGCATGCCGCTCGGCACCGTCGCCTTCGATGCCGGCACGCTGCATGATCTGCGTTCGGTGACGAAGAGCGTCGTCGGCCTGCTTTATGGTATCGCCCTCGATCGCGGTCTCGTTCCGCCGCCGGAGGCACCGCTTCTTGCCCAGTTTCCGGAATATCCCGACCTTGCGGCCGATCCGGCGCGCGCCGGCCTGACGATCGACCATGCGTTGACCATGACGCTCGGGCTCGAATGGGACGAATACCGCTCCTATGCCGATCCGCTGAACAGCGAGATCGCGATGGAAAACGCGCCGGACCGCTATCGTTTCGTGCTGGCGCAGCCGGCTTTGCATGCGCCCGGCACACGCTGGGTCTATTCGGGTGGTGCGACGGCGCTGGTGGGCGCGGTGATCGAGCGCGGGACGGGGCTCAGGATCGAGGATTTTGCCCGCGACGCGCTGTTTGCACCGCTCGGTATCCTGGATTTCGAATGGATGAGCGGGCGGGACGGCGTTGCGTCCCCCGCATCCGGCCTTCGCCTGCGGCCGGGGGATCTGCTGCGGATCGGCCAGATGGTGCTGGACAATGGTCTTGCCAGAGGTCGGCAGATCGTTTCGCAACGCTGGATCGAAAAATCATGTGCGCGGGTTGTCCCGACCGATGACGGGCTTGGTTATGGCCGCTTCTGGTTCACCGACGCGGCATTCGTGCCGGCCTTCGGCGAGGTGCGGCCGTGGGTGGCCGGCTTCGGCAATGGCGGTCAGCGGCTGTGGCTGATGCCGGATGCAGAACTCGCCTGCGTTATTTTCTCCGGCAATTACAACGCGCCGGAAGCCTGGGTGTCGCCGACGCGCATCTGGCGGGAAATCGTGATCGCCAACCTGCAAACCATCTGAGGCATGCCGCATCCGGCATCGTCGCTGGCGCAATCCGGTTTGACCGGCCTTTCGCCCTCCGGTACTAAGGAGGGTGCGACGGTGCCCGCCTGGCGGGCCGAGCGGTGTCCGGTGCGGCCGACCAAGACGGGGCTTCATCCGGAACTGTCGGAGACGGCATGGCCGGGCCCTTTCGCGTGGAATTTTGCGAGAGACCGCCAATGCGCCAAGAGGCCACATCACGGGACGCCGGACGACGATCGCTCGTGCTCGGCCTCGGCTGCGAACGCGGCACGCCCCCCGCCGAACTCATCGATCTTGCCATATCGGTCGTCGCGCGCCCCTCGGACGTCGCCTTCGTCGCGACGCTGGATGTGCGGGCTGATGAGCCGGCCATGCACGCCGTTGCCCGGCATTTTTTTGCGCCGCTCGTGACCTTCCCAGCCGCACGTCTTGAGGCAGAGACGCCGCGGCTTGCCAATCCATCGACGATCGTCTTCGCCCATACCGGCTGCCACGGTGTCGCCGAGGCGGCGGCGCTGGCGCAGGCCGGGGCAGGCGGCAGGCTGATCGTGGAAAAGACGAAATCGGCGCATGCGACCGTGGCGATCGCGGAATCTTTCCAATCCTTTGCGGGGGATTCCTCCGGAAGTGATTCCGTCTCCTCTTTCCTTGATTCAAGCCGGGACCACGCCTGATGCAGACCCTGTTTTCCGCCCTCCCGTCGATGGAAAAAGGCAGCGTCTGGCTCGTCGGCGCCGGGCCGGGGGATCCGGGCCTGCTGACGCTGCATGCCGCCAATGCGCTCCAGCAGGCGGATGTCATCGTGCACGATGCGCTGGTCAATGCCGAGTGCCTGTCGCTCGCACGTCCCGGCGCCGTGCTGGAATTCGCCGGAAAACGCGGGGGCAAACCCTCGCACAAGCAGCGGGACATTTCGCTGCGGCTCGTCGAGCTGGCGCGCGTCGGCCATCGCGTGCTGCGGCTGAAGGGTGGCGATCCCTTCGTGTTCGGGCGCGGCGGCGAGGAGGCGCTGACGCTGGTCGAACACGGCATTCCCTTCCGCATCGTGCCGGGCATTACGGCGGGCATCGGCGGGCTTGCCTATGCCGGCATCCCGGTCACCCACCGGGAGGTCAACCACGCGGTCACCTTCCTGACGGGCCATGATTCCTCCGGCCTCGTGCCGGACCGCATCAACTGGGAAGGCATCGCCAAGGGCTCCCCCGTCATCGTCATGTATATGGCGATGAAACATATCGGCCAGATCGCCGCCAACCTCATCGCCGGAGGGCGTTCGCCGGACGAGCCGGTCGCCTTCGTCTGCAATGCCGCGACCGCCGAGCAGCAGGTGCTGGAAACCACGCTCGCGCGTGCCGAGGCCGATGTCGCCGCCGCCGGCATCGAGCCGCCCGCCATCGTCGTCGTCGGCGAGGTCGTGCGGCTGCGGCCCTCGCTCGACTGGCTCGGTGCGCTGACGGCGGGCCGCACTCTGGCACCCGATCCGTTTCGTTCGCATGAAATGAAGGACCAGGCATGAGCGGATTGCTCATCGCCGCGCCTGCGTCCGGCTCCGGCAAGACGACGGTGACGCTGGGACTGGCGCGCGCGCTGGCCGATGCCGGCCTCAGTCTCGTCTCCGGCAAGGCGGGGCCGGACTATATCGACCCGGCCTTCCACGCCGCCGCCAGCCGCAAGCCCTGCCTCAACTACGATCCCTGGGCGATGCGCCCGGAAATGATCCGGGACAATGCCGCCACGCAGGCCGGCGCGGGCGATTTCCTGCTGATCGAGGCGATGATGGGCCTTTTCGACGGGGCTGCCGACGGCACCGGCGCGCCGGCTGACCTTGCGGCAACGCTCGGCCTGCCGGTCGTGCTCGTCGTGGATTGCAGCCGCCTGTCCCAGTCCGTCGCGGCCATGGTGCTGGGCTACCGGGATTTCCGCCGCGATATCCAGGTTGCCGGCGTCATCCTCAATAAGGTCGGCAGCGTCAGGCACGAGGCGATGCTGCGTGGTGCGCTGGAGGCAAGCGGCGTCGAGATTTTCGGCGTGCTGGAGCGCGATCCGGCGCTGGCCCTGCCGGAGCGCCATCTCGGCCTGGTGCAGGCCGGCGAGCATGGCAGGCTGGAAAGTTTTATCGCGCATGCGGCGGATGTGGTGAAGCGCTGCTGCGATCTCGATCGGCTGGTTTCGGTGGCGGCGACTCGCGCCTTGCAGGCGCCGGGGCCGTCCGTTTCGCGCTTGCCGCCGCTCGGCCAGCGCATTGCCATCGCCCAGGACGTCGCTTTCGCCTTCACCTACGAGCACCTGCTGATCGGCTGGCGCGGTGCTGGTGCAAGCCTCTCCTTCTTCTCGCCTTTGGCCGACGAAGCGCCGGCCGCCGACGCCGATGCGGTTTATCTGCCCGGCGGCTATCCGGAACTGCATGGGCCGGCTCTTGCCAATGCCGGCCATTTCCGCCTAGGCATGCATTCGGTGGCGCGCCGGGGGGCGCGTGTCTATGGCGAATGCGGGGGGTATATGACTCTGGGGGAGGCTCTGGTTGCGGCGGATGGATCGCGCTACGAGATGCTCGGCCTGTTGCCGCTCGTCACCAGCTTTGCCGAACGCCGCCGCCATCTCGGCTATCGCCGTGTCACGCCGCTTGAGGGCAGCGGGTTTGCCGCACCGATGACGGCGCATGAATTCCATTATTCGACTGTCGTGCATGAAGGTGAGGCGGAGCGCCTCTTTGCCGTCACGGATGCGATGGGCGACGATCTCGGCGAGGCCGGCCTGCGGCGCGGTGCCGTCAGCGGCTCCTACATGCACCTGATCGATCTCGCGCCGGAGGCGGCATGACCGCGCCGCCTATCGTGCATGGCGGCGGCATTGCCGCGGCGGCCGCGCGTTTCGGTGGCCGGCCGGAGGACTGGCTCGACCTTTCCACCGGTATCAACCCCATTCCCGCCGTGCTTCCCGAGGTCGATGTCGCCGCCTGGCACCGCCTGCCGGATCGCCACCGGCAGGACGAAACCCGCGCTGCCGCCGCCCGCTACTACGGCACGCCCAATGCGCTGCCGCTCCCGGTTCCCGGCACGCAATCCGTCATTCAGTTGCTTCCGCGCCTCGTCGCCGCCGGCCGCCGCGCCGCCGTGTTTTCGCCGACCTATGGCGAATATGCCCGCGTGCTTGGCAATGCCGGCGTGCCGGTGGATCGCGTCACCAGCCCTGCGGAAGTGACGGGCGCGCATGGCCTCGTCATCGTCGTCAACCCGAACAACCCGGACGGCCGCCTGTTTTCGCGCGAGACGTTGCTCGACCTGCATGCCCGCGTCGCGGGCGAGGGCGGTCTGCTGGTGGTCGACGAGGCCTTTGGCGATATGCGCCCGGAAACCTGCATACCGCCGCTTGCCGGCGAAGGCAGGCCCGGTCTTCTCGTCTTCCGTTCTTTCGGCAAGTTTTTCGGCCTCGCGGGCCTGCGCCTCGGCTTCGTGATCGGCGAGACGGCGGTGGTCGAACGCATCGAGGACGGGCTCGGGCCGTGGGCCGTGTCCGGCCCGGCGCTCACCATCGCGACCCGCCTGATGGGGTCCGACACTGCCGTAATTGGCAGCTCCATCACGGCGCGCAAGGCGGCGCTCGATGCGGTACTGACCGGCGCGGGTCTCACGGTCGTAGGCGGCACCGGCCTCTTCTCGCTGGTCGAGCATGCGGATGCTGCGGCCGTCCACGAAGCGCTCTGCCGCCGCCATATCCTTGTCAGGCCGTTCGATTACAATCCGCGCTGGCTGCGCTTCGGCCTGACGCCCGATGCCGCAGGGGATGCCCGGCTTGCCGCGGCGCTGGCGGAGGGGATGGCCGGTCGATGACGGAGACGCTTTTCTTGCTGTTCTTCGCCCTCGTGCTGGATCGTCTTGTCGGCGACCCGGAAAAGCTCTGGCGGCGCGTGCCGCATCCGGTCGTGCTGTTCGGCCGCGCGATCGGGCTGATGGACAAGCTCTTCAACGGAAAACGCCTCTCCGCCGATACCAAACGGTTCAATGGCGCGGTCGGGATTGCCGTGCTGCTTGCGGTCAGCGTCTTCCTCGGCGTCCTCGTGCATCGGCTTCTCGGCCCCCTCGGGCTCGTCGGCGCCATCGTCGAGATCGTCGTCGTCGCGATCTTCCTCGCCCAGAAGAGCCTCTACGATCACGTGCGCGCCGTTTCCAGCGGCCTCAAGCGCGGTGGGCTGGAAGGCGGGCGCCAGGCCGTGTCGATGATCGTCGGGCGAGACCCGGCAACGCTCGACGAGCCGGCGGTCTGCCGCGCGGGCATCGAAAGCCTCGCGGAGAACTTTTCGGACGGCGTCGTGGCGCCGGCTCTCTGGTATGCGCTGTTCGGCCTGCCGGGCCTCTTCGCATACAAGATGCTGAACACCGCCGATTCGATGATCGGCCACAAGAACGCGAAATATCTCGATTTCGGCTGGGCCTCCGCCCGGCTGGACGACCTCGCCAACTGGCCGGCCGCACGCCTGTCGATCGCCTTCATCGCCGCCGGCGCCTGGCTGCGCAAGGGCAGGGCGGCGGCGCGGGCGGCAATCGGCACGGCGCTGCGCGACAGCGGCCTGCACCGCTCGCCGAATTCCGGCTGGCCGGAAGCCGCCATGGCCGGCGCGCTCGGCATTGGCCTTGCCGGGCCGCGCATCTACGGCGGCACGCGCGTCGATGAGCCGATGATGAATGCGAGCGGCCGCACCGTGGCGACGATCGCGGATATCGATCTGTCCTTGCGGATATTTTCCGCGGCCTGCGCTGCTCTTGCGAGCGTTGTATTGCTGGCGGCGCTTGTTTCCGCTCTGCTTTGAGCGCCCGGGCCGCACTTCACTAAAATTTTACAGCTTAACTTCGTTTTCTTTTCGCCACCCCCGTCAATATTGCGGAAGGCTGAAACGTCTATATTCTGTCTCGCTGTGAGACATGGCGTTCAAGCCATGCCCAATCGTTTTGAGGGGATATCATGCGTAAGTTATTTGCGACTGCAGTCGCATTCCTTCTTGTACTGTTTCAAACCCAGACCGCACTTGCTGCCAACATTACCGCACAGATCAGCCTTTCTTCGCAAACCATGACCGTTACTCAGAACGGCGTGGTCAAGCACCGCTGGCGCGTCTCCACCGGTCGCAAGGGCTATGGCACGCCGACGGGCGCCTGGAGCGCGAAATGGGCGTCGCGAAACCACCGTTCGCGCAAGTACAACAACGCGCCCATGCCCTTCGCGATCTTCTTCAAGGGGGGGTATGCGGTGCACGCGACCTACGAGACCAAGCGCCTGGGCCGGCCGGCCTCGCATGGCTGCGTGCGGCTCTCGCCGGACAATGCGGCGACGTTCTACCAGATGGCGAACCGCAGCGGGCTTTCGAACACGCGCATCGTCATCACGCGTTGAGGTGAGGGGAAGCCTTAATCGTTGCCGGCGTGGCGCATCAGCCGGTCCATGTCGGGAACCGTGACGTGGCGGTTGTTCTCGATGCGGATGACGTTTTCCTTGCGCAGCTTGGTGAACTGGCGGCTGACGGTCTCGATCGTCAGCCCGAGGAAATCGGCGATATCGGCGCGTGACAGCGGCAGGTCGAACGAGGACATGTCGACGCTTTCCGGGTCGATATGGGTGGCGATGAGGTAGAGGAAGCTCGCGACCTTCTCCTGCGCCGACTTGCGGCCGAGCGTCAGCATCCAGTCGCGCGCCTCGTCCAGCTCCTTCAGCGCCTGCTGGTGCAGCCGGTGCTCCAGCTCCGGCGTCCTCTTGACCAGCCGGTCGAGCACGTTGCGCGGGAAATTGCAGATCTCGCTTTCGGTCGCCGCTTCCGCGGAGATCGCGCTTTCGGCGAGGAACGGGCGGCCGAGGAAATCGGGCGCAAACTGCAGGCCGACGATCTGCTGGCGGCCGTCCGCCATCACCTTCGTCAGCTTCACCACGCCGCGCATGATGTTGGAATAGTTCACCACCGTCTCGCCCTGGCCGATCACCTCGGCGCCGCTGTCCAGCCGGTGGCGGGAGGAGTGCTTGTTGAGCTCGGTCAGTTGCTCGGCCGTCAGCACGCCGCATACGCCGCCGTGGCGCGCCTCGCAGGCGCGGCAGACGAGCGGGATATCGGAATTATGGATATCTTGGCGGCGAATTTCCATATCGGTTTCCTTTCGCCTTGCGGCGCATATCGCGGTGCTACCGCACGCAGACAGCAACATAAAGCGTGCCGCCTCGCGGCAAAATGGCGCTTCCTGACTATTGTCAAATCCTAGACCAGTCATTCCGGCTTTCACTTGATCAAAATCAAATGGCGGCGGTCATTTCAGGTTTATTTGCCGTGGCGAGCAAGGAGATGACCATGCAGGACGAACTCGTGAAACGCCTTTCGTCGCCGGTGCCGCGTTATACAAGTTATCCGACCGCGCCGCATTTCAACGAAAGTATCGGCACGGGAGCCTATGCGGACTGGCTTGGCCTGCTCGGGCAGCACAATCGCCTGTCGCTCTACGCGCACGTTCCCTATTGCGACCGGCTCTGCTGGTTCTGCGCCTGCCATACGAAGCAGACGCTGCGCTACGAGCCGGTCGAGGCCTATCTGAAGGGGCTCCACGCCGAAATCGCCGCGGTTGGCGCCCGCGTTTCGCGCGATACACCCGTCACCGCGCTGCATTTCGGCGGCGGTTCGCCGACCCTCCTGCGGCCGCAGGACATGATCGCGCTCAAGCAATGTCTTGCGCAGAACTTCGCCTTCGCGAGCGATGCGGAAATCTCCGTCGAGATGGATCCGAACGATCTCGACGAGGCCCGCCACGACGCGCTTTCCGAAATCGGCATGACGCGCGCCAGCCTCGGCATCCAGGATTTCGATCCCAAGGTGCAGAAAGCGATCAATCGCATCCAGACCTTCGAACAGACCCGCGGCGTGGTGGAAGCGGCGCGGGCGCGGGGCGTGCGCTCGGTCAATTGCGACATTCTCTAC
Organism: Shinella sp. GW835-FHT14H05; assembly: GCF_058793575.1. Taxonomy (NCBI): domain Bacteria; kingdom Pseudomonadati; phylum Pseudomonadota; class Alphaproteobacteria; order Hyphomicrobiales; family Rhizobiaceae; genus Shinella; species Shinella sp. GW835-FHT14H05. The sequence goes on from NZ_JBXAFY010000001.1 coordinate 1,236,614, forward strand.
GGGTTGCCGTATCAGACGATGGAAACGCTGGCGGAAACGGTGCGCGCGGTCATCTCGCTGGCGCCCGATCGTATCGCGCTCTTCGGCTATGCCCATGTGCCGTGGATGAAGAAGCATCAGACGATGATCGACGAGGCGGTCCTGCCGGGCATCGTCGCGCGGTTCCATCAGATGACGATGGCGGCGGAGATGCTGGTGGCGGCGGGCTACGAGGCGATCGGCATCGATCATTTCGCGCTACCGGCGGACCGGCTCGCCCTTGCGGCACGGCAAGGCACGCTGCGGCGCAATTTCCAGGGCTATACCGACGACCAGGCAGATGCGCTGATCGGGCTCGGCGCGTCCTCCATCGGCCAGCTTCCGCAGGGCTATATCCAGAACATGCCGGCGACGGGCGAATATCTGCGCCGGGTGGAGGAGGGTGGTCTCGCAGCGGCGCGGGGCTATGCGCTGACGGAGGAGGACCGCGCCCGCGCCTTCGTGATCGAGCGGGTCATGTGCGATTTCGGCTTCGCCTTCGCGGGCGTACCGCCGACGTTTCGCCGCATGATCCGCGCGGAGGCGACCGGCTTTGTCGCCGCCGACAGGGACGGCCTCTGCCGCATCGACCGGGAGCGCTTCCTGCTGACGCCGGCCGGGCGACCTTTCGCCCGCACGATTGCCGCCATCTTTGACGCGCATCTCGCCAGCGGCTGTGGCCGGCATTCCATCGCGGTCTGACCGGCGGTTGCGCCATGCTGTTTGCGCAACACAGCAGCGCCGACTGCGCAGGGCCCTCATCAAACCCCATTGGCAATTGCGTCCGTTTTCCCTATAGGATCGCGCGACTATAGATTCATGAGGTATGGGCGTGACTGCTACATTCGACAAGGTTGCCGACATCATTGCTGAGACCAGCGAGATCGATCGCGAGACGATCACGCCTGACAGCCACACGATCGACGATCTCGGCATCGACAGCCTGGACTTCCTCGACATCGTCTTCGCGATCGACAAGGAATTCGGCATCAAGATCCCGCTGGAACAGTGGACGCAGGAAGTCAACGAAGGCAAGGTCGCGACGGAAGAGTATTTCGTCCTGAAGAACCTCTGCGCCAAGATCGACGAGCTTCGCGCCGCCAAGGCTTGAGGTTACGGCGCCCGCCTCGGCGGGATTGACTGGACGATCCCGGTGCCTTTGGCTCACGGCCTGCCGACTTCGGCAGGCCTTTCGATTTCCGGACCCCGCCGCAGGTGATATCCCGATGCTGCTCGAATATTTCCAGATGATCGATCGCGTGGAAGCCGTCGACGGCGCGCGCCGCGTGTTGAAGGCCCGCTCGGTCGTGCCCGCGCAAAGCCCCATCTTCGAAGGCCATTTCCCCGGCATGCCGCTCGTTCCGGGCGTGCTTCTCATCGAAACGATGGCGCAGGCGTCCGGCTTTCTCGTGCTGGCGGCGACGGATTTTGCCGCCATGCCCTTCCTGATGACCGTCGACGGCGCCAAGATGCGCGCCTTTGTCGAGCCGGATGCGGTGCTCGACATCGAGGCCGTGCTGGAGCATGACGGGTCGGGTTATGCCGTGACCAAGGCGAAGATCACGTCGGCCGGCAAGAAGGTCTGCGACGCGCAGCTGAAGCTGCGCACCGTGCCGTTTGCCGATGTGCCGCTCGGCGATATCGTGCGCAAGCGCGCGGGCGAGGTGGGTTTGTTCGAGGCGCTCGAGGCGTCTGCGGAAGGAAAGTGAGCATGGCGAACAACGATGTGGTGATCACGGGCGTCGGCATCGTCACCTGTCAGGGGGTGGGCGCGGAGGCGCATGTGGCGATCCTCGGTGCCGCGACGGCGCCGGACCTGAAGATCGAGACGGAACGGTTCGCGCCCTATCCGGTGCATCCGATGCCGGAGATCGACTGGAACCAGCAGATCCCCAAGCGCGGCGACCAGCGCCAGATGGAGAACTGGCAGCGTCTCGGCGTCTTCACCGCCGGCCTCGCGCTGGACGATGCCGGCTTCAAGGACGATGCGGACGCCTGCGGCACGATGGACATGATCGTCGCGGCCGGCGGCGGCGAGCGCGACATCGCGGTCGATTCCCTGATCGTCGACGAGGGCTTGAAGCGCAACGATCGCGAGCGGCTGCTCAACGAGAAGCTGACCACCGAGCTGCGTCCGACGCTGTTCCTCGCCCAGCTTTCCAACCTGCTCGCCGGCAATATCTCCATCGTGCACAAGGTCACCGGCTCCTCGCGCACCTTCATGGGCGAAGAGGCGGCCGGCATCAGCGCCGTCGAGACCGCCTTCCACCGCATCCGCTCCGGCCAGTCGACGCATACGCTCGTCGGCAGCGCTCTCGTCGCCGAGCGGCAGGACGTCATCCTGCTCTATGAGGCGATCGGCGCGCATGCGACCGGCGGCTGGGCGCCGCTCTGGTCGCGTGACGAGGATGCCGGCGGCGGCATTATCACCGGCACCGCGGCGGCCTTCCTGATGCTCGAATCCCGGGCGCATGCCGAGGCCCGCAACGCCCGCATCTATGCGACGATCGATGCGATCGGCGGCGACCGCGGTGTGCGCGACGAGGGGCGGCTCGAAGCCCGCCTCGACCAATTGGCCGAAGGTGCTGCGACGGGCGCTGACACCCTGGTCTTCTCCGGCGCTTCCGGCCAGCATGGCCCGACGGCGCGGGAACGGGCCTGGCTTGACCAACGCTTTCCCGGCAGCCCGGTGCGCGGCTTCAGCGCCGTCACCGGCCAGGCGCTCGAAGCGCAGTTCCCGCTCGGTCTTGCGCTTGCCGCGCTGACGCTCGGCGCGGGTCTCAAGGTCGCCCCGTTCGATGCGGCGGCCGAGGCGGTGATGAGCGCGCCGGCGCGCGCTGCCGTCGTCACGACGGTCGGCCATTCGCGCGGCGAGGGCGTCGCAATTCTTGTCGCAGAGAAGTGAGGTTACGGCCATGACGAAAGCCGCTTACAGGGATCATCTCGGTCGCCCGATCGTCGCCATTACCGGCATGGGCGTGATCACCTCGCTCGGGCAGGGGCTCAAGGACAACTGGGCAGCGCTGACCGGCGGCGTGTCCGGCATCCACGGCATCACGCGTTTTCCCGTCGAAGGGCTCAACACCCGCATTTCCGGCACCGTCGATTTCATCGACCTTCCCGTCGAAAACCCGGTCGAGCGTTCCTTCGCCTATGCCCGCGAGACGACGGACGAGGCTTTGGCGCAGGCCGGCCTGTCCGGCGACTTCGGCGGCCCGCTCTTCCTCGCCGCACCGCCGATCGAGCCGGACTGGAGCGACCGTTTCTCGCTCGCCGACCGCGCGCCGCCGTCGCAGCGTCCGGGCGATGCCTACGACCGCTTCCTTTCCGTGCTGCGCGACAAGCCCGAGCCTGCCCTGCACGAGGCCTGGGCTTTCGGCGCGATCTCCGAGCGCCTTGCCGACCGTTTTGGCACGCGCGGGCTGCCCGTCACGCTGTCGACCGCCTGTGCCTCCGGCGCCACCGCCATCCAGCTCGGCGTCGAGGCGATCCGCCAGGGCCGCACCGACCGGGCGCTTACCGTCGGTACCGATGGCTCTGTGACGGCCGAGGCGCTGATCCGCTTCGCGCTGCTTTCCGCGCTATCGACGCAGAACGACCCGCCGACCAGGGCCTCAAAACCCTTCAGCAAGGATCGCGACGGCTTCGTCATAGCCGAGGGTGCGGCGACGCTCGTGCTGGAATCGCTGGAATCCGCGATTGCCCGTGGGGCAAAGGTGCTCGGCATCCTCAAGGGCTGCGGCGAGAAGGCCGACCATTTCCACCGCACGCGTTCCTCGCCGGACGGCGGCCCCGCCATTGCGACGATCCGCGCGGCGCTGGAAGATGCCGGCATCGACGAGAGCGGCATCGGCTATATCAATGCGCATGGCACTTCGACGCCGGAAAACGACAAGATGGAATATCTCTCCATGTCGACCGTTTTCGGCGAGAAGCTGGCGGGCATTCCGGTCTCCTCCAACAAGTCGATGATCGGCCACACGCTGACGGCCGCTGGCGCGGTCGAGGCGGTGTTCTCGATCCAGACCATGCTGACCGGCACGCTGCCGCCGACCATCAACTACACGAACCCCGACCCGGCGATCGTTCTCGACGTCGTGCCGAACGTGAAGCGCGATGCGCGTGTCACCGCGGTTCTCTCCAACTCCTTCGGCTTCGGCGGCCAGAACGCCAGCCTCGTCATGACGGCCGAACCGGCCTGATAGGAATTTTGCCATGCGCGCCCTGCAGCTTCTCGACGACCGCAAGCTTGAACTGACCGATATTCCGGAACCGGACGCCCCCGGCCCCGGCGAGGTCACGTTGCGCGTGAAAGCCGTGGCGCTCAACCATATCGACGTCTGGGGTTGGCGTGGCATGGCCTTCGCCAAGCGCAAGATGCCACTGGTCATCGGTGCGGAAGCTGCCGGCGTCGTGGAGACGCTCGGCCCCGGCGTCTCCAGCGTGCTGCCCGGCCAGCTCGTCTCGATCTATGGCGCGCGCACCTGCGGCCTCTGCAAGCCCTGCCGCGAAGGCCGCGACAATCTTTGCGAATATGTCGGCGGCGTGCATGGCTTCCATCTCGACGGGTTCGCGCAGGAGAAGGTGAACCTTCCCGCCCGCCTGCTCGTGCCGGCTCCGCCCGGCGTGGATGCGGTCGCGGCCGCACTCGCCCCCGTCACCTTCGGTACGGTCGAGCACATGCTGTTCGACAATGCCAAGCTCGAACCCGGCGAGACGATCCTCGTCCATGCCGGCGGCTCCGGCATCGGCTCGGCCGCCATCCAGCTCGCCAAGAAGATCGGCTGCACCGTCATCACCACCGTCGGCTCGAACGACAAGATCGAACGGGCCAAGGCCCTCGGTGCCGACCACGTCATCAACTACCGCGAAGACCGCTTCGAGGGCGTCGTGCGCAAGCTGACCAAGAAGAAGGGCGTCGACGTCGTCTTCGAACATGTCGGCAAGGACACCTGGGCGGGCTCCATGCTCTGCATGAAGCGCGGCGGGCGTCTCGTCACCTGCGGTTCCACCTCGGGCATCTCGACCGACATGAACCTCATGATGCTCTTCCAGCAGCAGCTGAAGCTGCTCGGCTCCTTCGGCTGCCGCATGGAGAACATGGCCAACGCCATGCAGAAGATGGCGCGTGGCCTCGTGCACCCGGTCATCGATACCGAAATCACCTTCGACGGCATTGCGACCGCCTTGGAACGCATGGAATCGCGCCAGATCTTCGGCAAGATCGTCCTGAGGCTGGACTGACCCGGTGCGGATGGTCGTCACACGCCTGGTTCTCGCGGCAAGGAACACCAAGCAATGGCTGGTGGCGCAGTTCGCCTTCGGCCTGCTCAACCTCCTGAAGCTGCTACCGGCGGATGGCGCCATCAACTTCGCCGACCGTTTCGCGCGCTGGATCGGCCCGAAAACGAGCCGCCACACGCTGACGCTCACCAACCTGCGCAATGCCTTTCCGGAAAAGCCGGAGGCGGAGATCCAGGCGATTGCCCTTGATGCCTGGGGCAATATGGGGCGACTTGCCGCCGAATATGTCTTCCTCGACCGGCTGTTCGATTTCGACCCCGCGCGCCCGACGCCCGGCCGCATCGAGGTTTCCGGCATTCCGCTCTTCGTGGATCTGCGCGACAATCCGCGGCCGTTCATCGTCTTCACCGCGCATACCGGCAATTTTGAGCTGTTGCCGGTGGCGGGTGCGGCCTTCGGGCTCGACGTGACGGTGCTTTTCCGCCCGCCGAACAACCCCTATGTCGCGGAAAAGGTGTTCGAATTCCGCCGCGAGCGCATGGGCCACCTGGTGCCGTCCCATGCCGGCTCCTCCTTCACGCTCGCCCGCAAGCTGGATTCCGGCGGGCCGGTCGGCGTGCTGGTCGACCAGAAGTTCAACAAGGGGCTGCACACCAAATTCTTCGGCCGCGACGTGCAGACCAACCCGCTGCTCGCAAAGCTCGTGCGCCAGTTCGACTGCGAGGTCTATCCCGCCCGCTGCATCCGGCTGCCCGGCAACCGCTACCGCCTGGAACTGGAACCGGCAATGGCGGTGCCCCGCAAGGAGAACGGCGCCGTCGATGTCGATGCGACCGCGCAGATGCTGAACGACAAGGTGGAGCAATGGGTGCGGGAGTATCCCGGCCAGTGGCTTTGGTATCACGACCGCTGGAATATCAAGCGCAGCCTTATTACTTGAGTGCTTACGATTTCTTTCTTTCTATTCTAAATCTGAACGTATTCATTATTCCGAATTATACGACTTTAGGCTAATTAAGGGTTTGACATCCTTCCGTACGCTGTTACCATTTTGCTAATAGAAGCGCTTTGGACAGCATATTTGCGGGAGGAAAGATCAAAGCTATATCCTGTTTCCGGACAATTTAAGTAGTGTAATGATGCAATTGCTGTAGATTTCAGCAATTCAGGGAGCAACAATTGAAAGCTCTTGTAGAGTTGTTCTGGTTTAAGTATTCGCAACTTCAGCATGCAGTCAAGATCGGAAACGAACGACTGGTTTCCATGCTGGACAAGGAAATCGAACCGGCCCTGGTGGCCGTGTTGCAGCGGGAGGCGAGCGACGTCTCCGAACTCCGCTCCCAGTTCCAGTTCGTGGTGGACCTCCTGCGCGAGGAATCCGAAGACAGGGCCTGCGTGCTCCGGCAGGCGCATAATTTCAAGCTCCTGCTGGATCGTTATTTCGGCACCGACGAGGCCGCCAGGCCCTTCCGCGTGGACATGCAGGATGTCGCGCGGCCGGTCGCGGCGCCGCGGGTGGTGGAGGATGGCCTGCTGAACGAGGCGATCCTCGACAGCCTGCCGGATCGCGTGGCGGTCATCACGACGGATTACCGTTACCTCTATTCCAACCCGCTGAACGCCCAGCGCTTCAGCGAGAAACCCATCGATCTCGTGGGGCGCCACATCGTGGAGTTCATCGGCATGCAGCGCTTCGACGGCCGCGTGAAGCGGCATCTGGACCGTTGTTTTTCGGGCGAGGTGGTGGAGTACGACTATATATCTCCACGGCGGGGCAATTCCATCACGCGCTGCCGCATGACACCCTGCATGTCGGCTGCCGGAAACGTGCTCGGCGCCATCCTCGTGCTACAGGAAACGCTGGAGACGCGCGGGCCGATCGCGGCCTGAGTTTCAGGACGCCAGACCGGTGCCGCGCAGCATGAACTGCTGTTCGAAGGCGATGTGGCGCCGGATCGATTCGAAGAAGCCGCGGAGCATGTAGCCCGCGGCTTCCGCGTTGACGGTGCCGTCGCCGCTGCCGAGCCGCGTCAGCGTGTCCGTCAGTTCCTCCGCAAAACACTCATCCTCGACATGTTCAAACTTCAGCCGGACGATCGTGTCGGTGAGGTCGCGGTTGCCGGTCGCCGCCTGCTCCAGCAGCGGAAAGACTGCTTCCTCCTCATAGCGATGCACGCCGTTGACCAGCGGAATCAGGGATTTCGCGGCGTACATGCATTTCTGCCGGTTGATGTTTGCCGGCAGGCTGTCGGCGATCTCCTCCAGCGCTTCGCACAGCGTGAGCTGCGTGTCGTGGGCCTTCTTCAGCCAGTCCAGCGAAACCGTGTCCGTCGGGCGGTCCGAAAGCAGCCGGGCGATATCTGCATAGTCCGTCATCTCGTGCTTCCTCGTTTGGGAAGGGCCGCGGCGCCGTGCGACGCGCGGCTGCGTCAACCTGTCCCTTTGATGCCGCCGGCTTCCGTCCGCTGCCTTGATCCATGTCAAGGATGCTCGCCTGCGCATCTGCGAAGCCTCAATCGAGCGCAAGGGCCTGCTCCGCGAGGGAGCCGGCTTGAGCGGGAACTTGACCGGTTGGGGGATGCCAACGATGAAATTCATGACGGAAACGATCGTCCTGGCCGTGGGAGCGTTCATTGCGCTGCTCGGCGCGGCCTTTGCCCAGGACAGGCTCTTCGAGGCCCATATGTGGGTCCTCTTCTTCGTGCTGCTGGCCAGCACGCTCTTCATGGTGCGGCGCATTTCCTTTGCGCCCGCCGTCGCCGCCACGTCGTCTTCGGATGACGACGGCTATTTCGACGAGGTCATCAAGTACGGCGTCATCGCGACCGTGTTCTGGGGCGTCGTCGGCTTTCTCGTCGGCGTCGTCGTAGCGCTGCAGCTGGCCTTTCCCGATCTCAACATCGAGCCCGGGCTGAACTTCGGCCGCACGCGCCCGCTGCACACCTCGGCGGTGATCTTCGCCTTCGGCGGCAATGCGCTGATCGCCACCTCCTTCTATGTCGTGCAGCGCACCTCGCGCGCGCGGCTGTTCGGCGGCAATCTCGGCTGGTTCGTGTTCTGGGGTTACCAGCTCTTCATCGTCATGGCCGCCACCGGCTATCTGCTCGGCATCACGCAGGGCAGGGAATATGCCGAGCCGGAATGGTATGTCGACCTGTGGCTGACCGTCGTGTGGGTCTGTTATCTCATCGCGTTCCTGGGCACGATCATGACCCGCAAGGAACCGCATATCTACGTGGCGAACTGGTTCTTCCTGTCGTTCATCGTCACGATCGCCATGCTGCACATCGTCAACAACCTGGCGGTCCCCGTCTCCTTCCTCGGCGTGAAGAGCTACTCGGCCTTTTCCGGCGTGCAGGATGCGCTGACGCAATGGTGGTACGGCCATAATGCCGTGGGCTTCTTCCTGACGGCCGGCTTCCTCGGCATGATGTACTACTTCATCCCGAAGCAGGTGAACCGCCCGGTCTATTCCTACCGGCTGTCGATCATCCACTTCTGGGCGCTGATCTTCATGTATATCTGGGCCGGCCCCCACCACCTGCATTACACGGCGCTGCCCGACTGGGCGCAGACGCTCGGCATGGTCTTCTCCATCATGCTCTGGATGCCCTCGTGGGGCGGCATGATCAACGGCCTGATGACGCTGTCCGGCGCCTGGGACAAGATCCGCACCGACCCGATCGTGCGCATGATGGTCATGGCCGTCGCCTTCTACGGCATGGCGACCTTCGAAGGCCCGATGATGTCGATCAAGTCGGTCAACTCGCTCAGCCACTATACGGACTGGACGATCGGCCATGTGCATTCGGGCGCACTCGGCTGGAACGGCCTCATCACCTTCGGCGCAATCTACTTCCTCGTGCCGAAACTGTGGAAGCGCGAGCGGCTCTATTCGATCCGCATGGTCAACTGGCACTTCTGGCTCGCCACCCTCGGCATCGTCGTCTACGCGGCCGTCATGTGGGTCGCCGGCATCCAGCAGGGCCTGATGTGGCGCGAATACGACGAGCAGGGCTTCCTCGTTTACTCGTTCGCCGAAACGGTGGCGGCCATGTTCCCCTACTACGTGCTGCGTGCCGTCGGCGGTGGGCTGTTCCTGCTGGGCGCGCTCATCATGGCCTACAACGTGACCATGACAATCCTCGGCTACCAGCGCGACGAGGCCCCGATCCCGGGGGCTGCGCCCGCGCTCCAGCCGGCCGAATAGGAGGGACCCGATGTCCATTCTTGATAAACACGCCATCCTCGAACGCAACGCGACGCTTCTCCTCGTCGGCTCGCTCCTCGTGGTCACCATCGGCGGCATCGTCGAGATCGCGCCGCTCTTCTACCTCGAAAACACCATCGAGAAGGTGGAGGGCATGCGGCCCTATTCGCCGCTGGAGCTTGCCGGGCGCGACATCTATGTCCGCGAGGGCTGCTACGTCTGTCACAGCCAGATGATCCGGCCCTTCCGCGACGAGGTCGAGCGCTACGGGCATTATTCGCTCGCCGCGGAATCGATGTACGACCACCCGTTCCAGTGGGGCTCGAAGCGCACGGGGCCGGACCTAGCCCGCGTCGGCGATCGCTACTCGAACGAGTGGCACGTCCAGCACCTGGTCGAGCCGCGCTCGGTCGTGCCGGAATCGGTGATGCCGAGCTACGCCTTCCTCAAGGAAACGCCGCTGGAGGTGAAGAACGTCTCGATGCACCTCTCCGCCAACCGCGCCGTCGGCGTGCCCTATACGGACGAGATGCTGGAAAACGCCGAGGCCGATCTGAAGGCGCAGGCCGATCCGAACGCCGATACGTCCGGCATCGAGGCCCGCTATCCGAAGGCGAAGTTCGGCGATTTCGACGGCGATCCCAGGAAGCTCACCGAAATGGATGCGCTTGTCGCCTATCTGCAAATGCTCGGCACGCTGGTGGATTTCTCCACCTATGACGATGCCGCCGGTTATCGCTGAGGAGGCTACCCATGGAAACCTATACTGCCATGCGCCATTTCGCCGATAGCTGGGGGCTGCTCGCCATGACGCTGTTCTTCCTCGCCGTCGTCGTCTTCACCCTACGCCCCGGCGCCCGCAAGGCCGCCGAACGGGCTGCCGAAATCCCCCTCAAGGAGGACTGATCATGGCCGAGAAACACATTGACGAAATCTCGGGCGTCGAAACCACCGGCCACGAATGGGATGGTATTCGCGAGCTGAACAACCCGATGCCGCGCTGGTGGGTCTGGACGTTCTACGCGACGATCCTCTGGGCGATCGGCTACACGATCGCCTTCCCGGCCTGGCCGCTGATCTCCGATACGACCAAGGGCATGCTGGGATGGTCGAGCCGCGCCAACATCGCGACGGAACTGGCGAGCGCCAAGGAAGCCCAGGCAGGCTTCGTCGACCGCATCGCAAAATCGTCCTTGCAGGAGATTCTGGCCGATCCGCAACTCTCGCAATTCGCCATTGCCGGCGGCGCCTCGGCCTTCAAGGTGAACTGTGCGCAGTGCCACGGCTCGGGGGCGGCGGGTGCCGCCGGCTTCCCGAACCTCAACGATGACGACTGGGTCTGGGGCGGTACGGTGGACGACATCTACCAGACGATCGCCCACGGCATCCGCCATCCGGGCGACGACGACACCCGCATCTCGGAAATGCCGGCCTATGGCGACATCCTCCAGCCCGACGAGATCAAGCAGGTCGCGGCCTATGTGGTCAGCCTGACAGGCACGCCGTCAAATGCGAGCCTGATCGAGCCCGGCAAGCAGATTTTCGCTGACAACTGCGCCGCCTGCCATGGCGACGATGCCAAGGGCAACCGCGAGATGGGCGCGCCCGACCTTGCCGACGCCATCTGGCTGAAGGGCGAGGGCGAGGCCGCCATCGCCGCGCAGGTCAAGTCGCCGAAACACGGCGTCATGCCCGCCTGGCTGCCCCGCCTCGGCGACCCCGCGGTCAAGCAGCTCGCCGTATTCGTGCATTCGCTCGGTGGCGGCGAATAAGCGCCACAAACACGAAGGCCGCGGTGTCCGCGGCCTTTTTCTTCAGGCGACGACCATGTTCCGGCCCATGGATTTGGCGCGGTAGAGATTGCGGTCGGATGCGGCGAGCGTCTCGACAGGATCGAAACGCGGCGCGCAATGGAAGGCGCCGATGCTGATGCCGAGCGCGATCCGCACGCCCAAGGAGGTGCGCAGGTCGATGGCTTCCACCGCCTCGCGGATCGCCTGCGAACGATCGAGCATGCGCTCCGGCGAGGCCGCGTGCAGGAAGACGGCGAATTCCTCGCCGCCGAGCCGACCGACCAGGTCGTCTTCCGCGACCAGCCGGGACAGCAGGGTGCCGATGCGGCTGAGCGCCTCGTCGCCGGCCGCATGGCCGAAACGGTCGTTGACCGACTTGAAATGATCCACGTCGAGGAAGAGCAGGCCGCCATGCGCGCCGGCGCGGCTGCGTTCATCGAGGGCTGCCATGAAGGTCGCGCGGGTGAAGACGCCGGTCAGGGCATCGCGCTGCGCCTGGTATTGCAGGCGGGCATAGGCGTCGGCGAGCTCGTCTTTCGCTTGCGCCAGCGCGGCGTTGGCCGAGCGCACCTTCTCCGCCAGGTAAAAATGCACGAGCGAAGCCGGGATGGAGATGGCGATCGGGCAGACGATCGTCATGACGAGGCCGGCGCCGGCCACCTCGCCACCCATCATGGGAACGAAGGCGAAGCTGATCATCAGCGATGCCAGCGTGGAGAGCACGCCCACCGCCAATGCCTTGCCCAGGATTTTGTACATGAGGAGCCCGCGCCGATTGTTGATCGCGGGCTCCTCACTAGGAGCGTCTGATTGAAAAAGCCTGAATTGCTTCGATAAAAGTCTTCCGGGCGATCACATTGACGTAAGGGAAGGCAGTCTAGCGGTCGGACCAGACCGCAAGCTCGTAGCCATCCGGATCGGTGAACTGGAAACGCCGGCCGCCGGGAAAGTCGAAGATCGGCTTGACGATCGTTCCGCCGGCCTTTTCCACGCTGCCGAAGATGGCTTCCAGATCATCCGCGAAGAGAATGACCAGCGGCCCGCCGCTGGCATGCACCGGCGCCGTCGTCGTGAAACCGCCGGTGAGGCGGCCGTCCTGAAATTCGCAATATTGCGGGCCGTAGTCGGTGAAGGTCCAGCCGAAGGCGTCGCCGTAGAAGGCCTTGCTCCGGGCGATATCCGCGACGTTGAATTCGATATAGTCGATCTTGCGATCCGCGCCCCTGTTGCTCATCGCGGCGTCTCCTGTTCCATGAGTTTTACCAGCGCTTCGAGGTCGCGCGTCACATGCGCCGCGTCCGACTCAAAGGCTGCGTCGTCCATATCCGGTTGCCGCAGCAGCGTGAACATCACCTCGCATCCATCGCCATTCGGCACGATGCGCAGCGCGTTTTCCACCACAAGGCCGTTTGGCAGCGTCACCGTGTGGTCGACCACGCCAAAATCGTTCGGCGGCGCAAAGCGCACGCGCACATTGCCGATCGGTCCGCCATCGGCGATCCAGTCCTCGCCGTCGCGTGTCAGGCCGGAGGCGAGGCCGGATGCCCAGAGCGGCATGTTTTCCGGCTTGGCGGCAAAGTCATAGACCGTGCGCCAGTCGCGCCGAATGGTCCGGTGGATGATGCGGGCGGGCATGGTCGTCATCGGTTTTCTCCTTCGGCGCGACCATACGCGATCGGCGCGCGAAGTCTTGAACGAAACGGACAGTCAGCCGCGCATCTGCCGCAGGATTTCGCCCGGCGTCAGGCCGGTCAGCGCCAGCACGTCGCGGTTCATATGCGCCTGGTCGGCAAAGCCGGAATCGGCTGCAAGCCCGGCCAGCGACGTTTCCGGGGTTTCAATCCGGTCGAGCAGCCTTTGCAGCCGCAGGATGCGGGCAAGCGTCTTCGGGCCGTAGCCGAATTCCGCCACGCTCAGCCGCCGCAAGGTGCGCTCCGTCACGCCGATTTCGGCGGCGATCGATTCTGCCGGCAAGCGCGTGCTCAGCGCATGAAGCGCCGCGGCATCGGGCCGCATGGCGGGCAGGTCGCACATCTCCGAAGCGAAAATCGTCTGCAGCAGCCGGAGCCTTTTCAGCGGATCGCCGGCCGCGAGCAGGCGTTCATGATGCCGGTTCAATCCGCCCGGGCGGATATCGGCGAAGGGCACGACCCGGCCGGTCAGGGCATCAAGATCGCAGCGCAGGAGGTGGCGCGCGATGCCCGGCTGGAAGCGCAGGCCCAGGATCGCCTCGCCCGGCCGCAGCCTTGGAAACGCGGCGGTCCGGTCCGGGCCTGCAATGAGAAAACCTTGCTCCGTCCACAGCAGGTCGACGCAGCCATCCGGCACGACGGCGATGCGCGGGGCCGACTCTCCCTCCGGCGCCCGGTGCATCCAGGCGCAGCGAAGCACGGCCGAAAGCGCGCCCGCGGCGGCATATTCGCGGTAATCGCCGTAGCGTTTCGCCAGGATCGTCTCCGTCATCGCGTCCTTTCTGTGCGGCAACCCGCCACGCCATGCCACGCCGCAAACTTGACTTACATCAACGATGGCGGCGGTTGTTGGCGTCATTGTGGTGGCACAACGACAGGTGCCGCAGAAGCCATGCAACAGAATACCACCACGATCTACAATTCCGTCGAGCGCCACGACGCCGAACCCGTCAATTCGGCGAAGGTCCGCAAGCCGCTTTACGAGAAGCGCAAGAAGATCTTCCCGAAGCGCGCGGAGGGGCGGTTCCGGCAGTTCAAATGGCTGGTCATGCTGGTGACGCTCGGCATCTACTACCTGACGCCGTGGATCCGCTGGGACCGCGGCCCGCATGCGCCGGACCAGGCCGTGCTCGTCGATCTCGCCGGCCGCCGCTTCTACGTCTTCTTCATCGAGATCTGGCCGCAGGAATTCTTCTTCGTGGCGGGCCTGCTCGTCATGGCGGGTTTCGGGCTCTTCCTCGTCACCTCCGCCGTCGGGCGGGCCTGGTGCGGTTATGCCTGTCCGCAGACCGTCTGGGTCGATCTCTTCCTCGTGGTAGAACGGGCGATCGAGGGTGACCGCAATGCGCGCATCAAGCTCGACAGCGGACCGTGGACGCTGGACAAGGTGTGGAAGCGCGTCAGCAAACATGTCATCTGGCTGGTCATCGCGGTGGCGACCGGCGGCGCGTGGATCTTCTATTTCGCCGATGCGCCGACCCTGCTCGTCAATTTCGCGACGCTTCAGGCGCCGCCCGTCGCCTACATGACCGTCGCCATCCTGACGGCCACTACTTACGTTTTCGGCGGGCTGATGCGCGAGCAGGTCTGCACCTATATGTGTCCGTGGCCGCGCATCCAGGCGGCGATGCTCGATGAAAGCTCGCTGGTCGTCACCTACAACGACTGGCGCGGCGAGCCGCGCACGCGCCATGCCAAGAAGGCGATCGCGGCCGGCGAGAGCGTCGGCGACTGCGTGGATTGCAATGCCTGCGTCGTCGTCTGTCCCATGGGCATCGACATCCGCGATGGCCAGCAGATGGAGTGCATCACCTGCGCGCTCTGCATCGATGCCTGCGACACTGTGATGGACAAGCTCGGCCGGGAACGCGGCCTGATCGCCTATGCCACGCTGTCGGACTATTCGAGCAACATGGCGCTCGCCACCGCGGGCGGCACGACCGCGATCGATCCCCGGCGCGTGCGGGACGCCAAAGGACGCTTTAGCGACAAGATCCGCCATTTCGACTGGCGCATCATTTTTCGCCCGCGCACGCTGCTCTATTTCGGCATCTGGTCGCTCGCCGGCCTCGCGCTGGTCTTCGCGTTGCTGTCACGCGATAGGCTGGATCTCAACGTCATCCACGACCGCAACCCGCAATTCGTGCTCGAATCGGACGGCTCGGTGCGCAACGGCTATGCCGTGAAACTGCTTAACATGATCCCCGAGCCGCGCGTCATCACCGTATCGATCGAGGGCATGCCGGGCGCCACCATGAAGGTCGCGGGCCATGACAGCGCCGATAGCCGCAGCGTCGATATCCCCGCCGACCCCGATAAGGTGACGGCCGTCCGGGTCTTCGTGACGCTGCCGAAGGATCGCCTCGCGGAGGCGGCCGACGGGTTCCGCATCATCGCCGAGGACCGGCAGGGCCACGAACGCGACGTCTATTCCGCCAATTTCAACACGCCGGGAGCGAAATGATGGCTACGCAACACAAGCAAGGTTTCGTCTTCACCGGCTGGCACATGCTCGGTGTCATGGTGCTGTTCTTCGGCACCATCATCACCGTCAACCTGATCATGGCCTGGAACGCCTCGCATAGCTGGAGCGGCCTCGTCGTGCCGAACACCTATGTCGCCAGCCAGCAGTTCAACGGCAAGGTGGCGGAAGCCAAGGCGCTGGCGGCGAGCGGCATCGAGGGCAGCCTGGCGATCGAGGGCGGCCGCATCACCTACAAGGTCCTCGATTCCAAG
Organism: Shinella sp. GW835-FHT14H05; assembly: GCF_058793575.1. Classification (NCBI taxonomy): domain Bacteria; kingdom Pseudomonadati; phylum Pseudomonadota; class Alphaproteobacteria; order Hyphomicrobiales; family Rhizobiaceae; genus Shinella; species Shinella sp. GW835-FHT14H05. The sequence continues at coordinate 1,252,306 of NZ_JBXAFY010000001.1, forward strand.
GGTGCGCCGATCATCGCCGACGACGTCCTGGCCGTCTTCAAGCGGCCGGTCGATGAACGCAAGGACTTTTCCGTCGATCTCCAGCCGGCCGGGCAGGGGTTATTCGTAGCGGAGTACGCCGTGCCGGCCGGCCAATGGATCGTTGATATCAGCACGAAGCGCGACGGCGCGAAGGTCTTTCACCAGACGCTCCGCACCGTGGCCGGAGGGGGCGTGCAATGAGCTGCTGCGCACCCGGCACGGAAGGCGCCGTCGAGGCGGCGCGTGCGGCTTTGCCCTCCTCGGAGGAGTTGTTGCTCGCCAGCCGCCTGGTCGGCGAGGGACTGCGCCAGAGCGATCTCAGCGTGCCTGGCGTGTTTTGCGGCACCTGCATCACGACCATCGAAGGCGCGCTGAATGCGCTGCCGGAGGTGGAGCGCGCGCGTGTGAACCTTTCCACGCGCCGCGTTTCCGTGGTCTGGAAAGAGGAGGTCGAAGGGCGGCGGACCGATCCGCAGTTGATCGCCGTCGCGATCAAGGCCACCGGCTATGACGCGCATCTCTTCTCGCTTGCCGCCGAGGGCGACGATCACCTGCGCAACCAGCTGATCCGCGCCGTCGCCGTCGCCGGTTTCGCCGCGACGAACATCATGCTGCTCTCGGTCTCCGTCTGGTCGGGGGCGGAGGCCGCGACGCGCGACCTGTTCCACTGGATTTCCGCCTTCATCGCCGGCCCGACGCTGATCTATGCCGGCCGCTTCTTCTACCAGTCGGCGTGGAATGCGCTGCGTCACGGCCGCACCAACATGGATGTGCCCATCGCGCTCGCCATCACGCTGTCCTACGTCGTTTCGCTGTGGGAAACGCTGCACAGCGCGGAACATGCCTGGTTCGACGCGACGGTGAGCCTGCTGTTCTTCCTGCTCATCGGCCGCACGCTCGACCATGTCATGCGCGACCGTGCCCGTTCGGCGATCACCGGGCTGGCGCGCCTCTCGCCGCGCGGTGCCATGGTGGTGCGGCCGGATGGCACACGCGACTATCGCCCGGTCGAGGAGATCGCCATCGGCGAGCACCTCTCGATTGCCGCCGGCGAGCGCATCCCCGTCGATTGCCGCGTGCTGTCCGGCGCCAGCGACGTCGACCGCTCGATCGTCAATGGCGAAAGCGATCCGCTCGCCGCCACGCCCGGCACGCGGCTCGAAGCCGGCCCGATGAACCTCACGGGCTCGTTGCTGGTCGAGGCCGTCGCCACGGCGCGCAATTCGTTCCTGTCGGAGGTCATCGGCCTGATGGAGGCCGCCGAAGGGGGCAGGGCGCGTTATCGCCGCATCGCGGATCGTGCGGCGCAGATCTATTCGCCGGCCGTGCACCTGCTGGCGCTCACCGCCTTCCTCGGCTGGGGCCTTTACGATGGCGACTGGAAACACGCCATGCTCGTCGCCATCGCCGTGCTGATCATCACCTGCCCCTGCGCGCTCGGCCTTGCGGTGCCCGTCGTGCAGGTCGTCGCGGCGGGCCGGCTTTTTGCCGGTGGCGTCATGGTGAAGGACGGTTCGGCCATGGAGCGCCTCGCCGAAATCGACACCGCCGTCTTCGACAAGACTGGCACGCTGACGCTCGGCAAGCCGCGCCTCGTCGATCGCGACAAGGTCAACCGCAGCCACCTGGCGCTTGCCGCCGCGCTCGCCGCCCATTCGCGCCATCCGCTTTCGATGGCGCTTGCGGGGGCCAATGCCGGCCCGACGCCCGTCATTGACGGGGTAAAGGAGATTGCCGGCGGTGGCCTCGAAGCCGCAACGCCGCAGGGCCTGCTCCGCCTCGGCAACCGCGCCTTCGCCTGCGGCAAGGCGATGACGGGCGCAGAGGAACATGGGTTGTCCGAGGTCGTGCTGTCGCGCGACGGCGCGGAGCTCGAAACCTTCCGCTTCGAGGATGCCTTGCGCACCGGTGCCGCCGAGACGATTCACGCCCTGAAGCGGGACGGAATCGAGATGGCCATCCTCTCCGGCGACCGCGCGCCCGCCGTGGCCCGCATTGCCGGTTTGCTCGGCGTCGGGCGGTGGCGTGCCGCCCTTTCGCCGCGGGACAAGACGCAGGCCGTCGCAGAACGCGCGGCCGATGGCCACCGTGTGCTGATGGTCGGCGACGGCATCAACGACGCGCCAGCGCTGGCCGCCGCCCACGTCTCCATGGCGCCCGCGACGGCGGCGGATGTCGGAAGGCAGGCGGCGGATTTCGTCTTCCTGCATGAAAGCCTCGAAGCCGTCCCCTTTGCCCTTGAGACCGCCCGCCGCGCCGGCCGCCTGATCCGCCAGAATTTCGCGCTCGCCATCGGCTACAATGTCATTGCCGTGCCGGTCGCGATTCTCGGCCATGCCACGCCGTTGATCGCCGCCATCGCCATGTCTACCTCGTCGATCATCGTGGTGGTCAACTCGCTGCGACTGCGCGGAAAAATGCCGGCCTTCGCGACGCGTGCAGCCGGCGAGGCACGCCCGGCCGAGCCCATGGTGCAAGCCGCATGAACACGCTGGTCTTCCTCATTCCCATCGCGCTTTTCCTCGGCGGGCTCGGTCTTGCCGCCTTTCTCTGGTCGCTGAAGAGCGGTCAATATGACGATGTGGAGGGCGCCGCCTGGCGTGTTCTCGACGATGGCGACGACCGGCCTGGTAGCTAAAGCGCGCTTTAGCTCTTTGATTTTTCGCATGTCGTTGGCGCAAAACCGCTGCACACTTTTGCGCGACATGCTTTAGTTTCAACTGGTTCTAAAAGCGTTGCTTCACCAAACATTTGCTTGTCGTAAATCGATTTGAATGCCAAAACACGTCGGCTGGAGCGGAGCTCCAAAATCTCTTTCTGCGCGGCGTTTCCGGCTGGGTCCGGACCAATCCCACGCCGCGCCATCCTACGGAGGTATGAACGTGGCACAGGCGGAAATCGGGCTTATCGGCCTCGGTGTGATGGGGTCGAACCTCGCGCTCAACATTGCCGAAAAAGGCAACAAGATCGCGGTTTTCAACCGCACGGTGGCGCGCACGAAGGAATTTTACGAGGAGGCCGGCGACCTCCAGGGCCAGATCGTGCCCTGCGACACGATCGAAGAGTTTGTCGCCGCCATTCGCCCGCCGCGCCCGATCATCATCATGATCCAGGCGGGTGCCGCGGTCGACCAGCAGATGGAACTGCTGCGCCCTTATCTCGAAAAAAACGACATCATGATCGATGCCGGCAACGCGAATTTTCGCGATACGATGCGCCGCTTCGATGCGCTGAAGGATTCGGGCCTCACCTTCATCGGCATGGGCGTTTCTGGCGGTGAAGAGGGCGCGCGCCACGGCCCGTCCATCATGGTGGGCGGCACGGAAGATTCGTGGAAGCGCGTCGAGAAGGTGCTGACCTCGATTGCCGCTAAGTACAACGACGACCCGTGCGTCGCCTGGCTCGGCGAAAACGGCGCCGGCCACTTCGTGAAGACTATCCACAACGGCATCGAATATGCCGACATGCAGATGATCGCTGAAATCTACGGCATCCTGCGCGACGGCCTGAAGATGAGCGCGCCCGAGATTGCCGACGTCTTTGCCGAGTGGAACAAGGGCCGCCTCGAATCCTACCTCATCGAGATTTCGGCAAAGGTGCTGGCCGCCAAGGACCCGATCAGCGGCAACCCGATCGTCGACATGATCCTCGACAAGGCCGGCCAGAAGGGCACCGGAAAATGGTCCGCCATCGAGGCGCAGAACATGGGCGTGCCGGCAACCGGCATCGAGGCCGCCGTCGCCGCCCGCTCCATCTCCTCGTTCAAGACCGAGCGGGAAGCCGCCGAAAAGATCCTCGGCCTGCCGGATGTGCCTGCGCTCACCGTCGCCGACAAGGCCGCCTTCCTCAAGGACCTCGAAAGCGCGCTGCTCGCCGGCAAGATCGGCGCCTATGCGCAGGGTTTTGCGGTGATGTCCGCCGCCTCCAAGGAATATAGCTGGAACCTGCCGATGCCGACGATCGCCAAGATCTGGCGCGCCGGCTGCATCATCCGCTCGCAGTTCCTCGACGAAATCACCAGCGCCTTCACCAAGGCGCCGGATGCCGCCAACCTGATCGTCACCCCGGCCTTCGCGACGATGGTCAAGGACACCGACGGTGCACTGCGCCGCGTCGTCTCGGCCGCTGCCCTCCATGGTTTGCCGGCGCCCGCACTCGCTTCCGCCCTTGGCTATTTCGACAGCTACCGCCGCGGCCGCGGCACGGCAAACGTCATCCAGGCCCAGCGCGACTTCTTCGGCGCACACGGCTTCGACCGCACCGACGGTGCCGACAGCCACCACGGCCCGTGGGGTTCCGGCCTCAACGGCTGATTTCAAGCCTGTTCGAAGAAACCGCCCGCGAAAGAACTTTCGCGGGCGGTTTTTCTTTGGCGATTCAGAATGGTCGGTATTTGCCGTCTGTTTGAACTCGCCCTATCATCTCTGTGCCTAGGAAGCTAAATGATTGCGCGACAAATACAGGTTGTGTAGAACGTGTAAAAATCAACTGAGTGACCTTCATGTTCCCAGAATTTCAGTCTTTTCTCGCCAACCGTCGTCAAGAGATTGCTCATAACGAGCAGGGGGAATTCAGAGAGACCTCGGAGCCGGATACCTCTCTGGCAAGCGCCAAGATCATGGAACAGCTTGGCATTGCCCGGCAACCCGGCATCACGGCGCATGATCAATTGAGCAAATGGCTGCTCGCGGCGAGCCAGGCAGAGCGCGAAGAGGCCGGTCTCGGTTTGCCAATTCCAGCATCGCCGGTCCATTTCATACCGGGCCAATACAATATCTACTACGACTTCAAGAACACCGACATCGCGCTTGATGAATTGCAGAAGGCAGGAGTCGATATCAAGGGCACGTTGCTCGACTTTGGCTGTAGTTCCGGCCGCAATCTCGCGGTGCTTCAGAAAGCTTTTGGCGAGCAGTTGGAACTGTTCGGTGTCGATCCCGCCACAGCGTCCATCGAATGGGTCAACAAGCATATTCCCGGGGTCGTCGCGAAGGTAAGCCAGCAGGAGCCACCGCTACCCTTTGATCATGGCATGTTCGATCTCATCATTGCGAAGAGCATTTGGACGCACTTTTCGGAGGCGGCCGGCAAACGATGGTTTTCCGAAATGCGGCGCGTCATGAAGAAGGGCGGTCATTTTCTCTTCTCGGTGCACGGACCGCACGACATTGCATCCCGTATCATCAAGGACGTCCCGCTGCCGAAGTACGAGCGTTTCGCCGGTCATGAGAAGTGGACCCGGGACACATTCCTGCTAGATCTCGTGAAGACCTACGAGCGCGATGGCTTCTATTTTCAGCCATTCAAGCAGGTCGGCAACCAAGGCGATCTGAGATTGATCGAGGATGCCGTCACGGACGATTGGGGGCTCACGTTCATATCGCCCGAATATCTGCGTTCGATGTTGCCCGACGACATTTCGATCATACAGCGCTCGATCGGCCGCACCGGCAACCGGCATGATGTCTACGTCGTGAGGCGCGACTAGCCTCCCGTCATCATTCGGTCGGGATCGGATAGCTCAGCGTCTGGAGTTCTGCAGGAGGCTTGCCTTCGATGCGGGCGATCACGGCTTTTGCCAGTTCGCGGCCGGCGAGGCGGATGTCTTCACGCATGGTCACGACTTCGGGCCGCAGCCATTGCAGCAGCATGTGCGATTCCTTGGAGACGAGGTCGATGTCGTGGCCGAGCTTGCGGCCGTGCGCCTCCAGCGCTGCGACCAGCGCCACCGCACCGGAGCCGCTGCCCGAGACGATGCCGTCCGGCGCGTCGGGGCCGTCGAGCATCGTCTCGGCCGCCTTGCGGATGTCGACGAGGCTGGTGTCGAGGTTCACCTGGCTGAACGGCAGCGCGGTCGCGCCGAAATCCCGAATGCCCTTTTCGAAGCCGGCGCGCATGTGCAGGTAGAAGGTCAGGTATGGCGGGGGTTGCAGCAGCACGAGGCGTTTGCGCCCGCGTTCGACGAGTTTTCGCACGGCCTCGTAGGCGAAGCGTTCGTTGTCGAAATCGTGGTAGGGGTGGGTCAGCCCCATTTCCGTGCGGCCATGGGTGGCGAAGGGAAAGTTGCGCTCCATCATCAGCGCGACGCGCGGGTCCTTCGGCTCGGTGCGCGAGATGATCACGCCATCCGCCGCACCCGTCTCCAGCACGTAGCGCACGGGATCCAGAGCATTGCCCTGCGCACGGTAGGGCGTCACCACGAGATGGTACTGCGTGGTCGCGAGGATTTCCGAGATGCCGATGACCATCGGGCTCGACAGGCCCATGATCTCCTCTTCCAGGCTGAGGATCAGGCTGATGACATTGGTCTTGCCGGTGCGTAGCCGCACACCGGCGCGGTTCGGCTGGTAGCCGATCTGACGGGCGACGAGGCGCACGCGCTCCTTCGTCTCGGCGCTGATATCGGGCGCATCCTTGAGCGCGCGCGACACGGTGGTGATGCCGAGGCCGGTCATGAAGGCGATCGTCTTCAGCGTCGGCCGTTCGTTCGGTGGCGGAAGCGCTGTCGCCTGGCCCTCGCTCATCGTCTGTCCATCCCCTCCCTGCCACGCCTGTGCCCCGTGGGCCGGTTATACATTTTTTAACCCGCCCCGCCACTCTTTACCGGGAGCGCCTGTAAAACTGTAACGATACAGGTCTTTTGTCGAGCGGATTTTTTCGACGGGCTGCCGGCGACCCGCGCTCGAGCCCGCGTTGCGCCGCAAAGCGATAATTTATGCGGTTGCGAAATTTCGCTCTTGGCTAGAACTTTGCTTTCGGAATTAGATAAATAAAAACAGATATTTGATCTGGCCTTGATGTTTTGTGACATGGCAACTTGTGCAGCGCAAAATGATGCTCTTCGGGGACGGAAGTCCCTGCTTCACAAGAAACCTTGTTTTTGTGATCGCTGCCCGGTTGCGCGATTAAATCGATTGGGTTACGTTTTTACTGCAACGTTTCAGTGAGGGAGGAGACTCATGAAAATCCGTTCTTTGGCTGCCATGCTGGCAGCAACCGTGATCCTGCCGTTCGCCGCAGCCCATGCGACCGATCTGGAAGTGACGCATTGGTGGACGTCCGGCGGGGAAGCCGCGGCGGTCGCCGAATTCGCCAAGGCCTTCGATGCCACGGGCAACAAATGGGTCGATGGCGCCATCGCCGGCGCCGGCGGCACGGCCCGTCCGATCATGGTGAGCCGCATCACCGGCGGCGACCCGATGGCCGCAACCCAGTTCAACCATGGCCGCCAGGCCGAGGAGCTGGTGGAAGCCGGCCTGATGCGCGACCTGACCGACGTCGCGACGCGCGAAAACTGGAAGGACATCATCAAGCCGGCGGGCCTGCTCGACAGCTGCACGATCGACGGCAAGATCTATTGCGTGCCCGTCAACATCCATTCCTGGCAGTGGCTCTGGCTGTCCAACGGCGCCTTCGAGGCGGCGGGCGTCGCCGTTCCGAAGAACTGGGACGAGTTCGTCGCGGCCGGGCCGGCGCTTGAAAAGGCCGGCATCGTTCCGCTCGCTGTGGGCGGCCAGGCATGGCAGGCGGCTGGCGCCTTCGACGTGCTGATGCTGGCGCTTGGCGGCAAGGACACATTCTACAAGGTCTACAAGGACAAGGACGCCGAGGTGGCGGCCGGTGCGGATGTCGCCAAGGTCTTCAAGGCGGCCGACGACGCTCGTCGCCTGTCCAAGGGCACGAATGTGCAGGACTGGAACCAGGCGACCAACATGGTGATCACCGGCAAGGCCGGCGGGCAGATCATGGGCGACTGGGCGCAGGGCGAGTTCGCTCTTGCGGGCAAGGTTGCCGGCAAGGACTATTCCTGCCTTCCGGGCCTTGGCGTGAACGAGGTGATCGCGACGGGTGGCGACGCCTTCTATTTCCCGGTCCTTGAGGACGAGGAGAAGTCGAAGGCGCAGGAGGTGCTTGCGTCCACGCTCGTCAGCCCGACGGCGCAGGTCGCCTTCAACCTGAAGAAGGGCTCGCTGCCGGTGCGCGGCGACGTCGACCTTGCCGCCGCCAACGACTGCATGAAGAAGGGTCTCGACATCCTTGCCAAGGGCAATGTGGTCGAATGGGTCGACCAGCTCCTTTCGGCCGATAGCCAGAAGCAGAAGGAAGACCTCTTCTCCGAATTCTTCGCCAATGCATCGATGACGCCGGAAGACGCCCAGAAGCGTTTTGCCGACATCATCGCTTCGGCGGATTGACCAGGGTCGCGTGACGCCGACGCCTGCTGTTGGCAGGCGTCGTTCACCCCTGATCGAAGACCAAGGAGGAGTGACCCATGACGGGCCAGGTACACACCGGTCGACCCCGTAAACTGCTGCGCAATCTCAGTGCCAAGATTGCTTCCATTCCCATGGTGCTCACCGCCGTCGTCATCTTTCTCGGCGGCACCGTGTGGACGGTCGTCTATTCGTTCACCAATTCGAAGCTGCTGCCGCGGGCGAACTTCGTCGGCCTCGACCAGTATGAGCGCCTGTGGGATGCACCGCGCTGGATCATGTCGATCCAGAATCTCGCGATCTATGGCGTCCTGACGCTCATCTTCAGTCTGGTGATGGGCTTTTTGCTCGCCGCGCTGATGGACCAGAAGATCCGCTTCGAAAACACATTCCGCACAATCTTCCTCTATCCTTTCGCGCTGTCCTTCATCGTCACCGGCCTCGTCTGGCAGTGGATTTTGAACCCGGAATTCGGCGTGCAGTCGGTCGTGCGCTCGCTCGGCTGGGAGACGTTCGCCTTCGATCCCCTCTACAATTCCGACATCGTCATCTATGGCGTGCTGATCGCCGGCCTCTGGCAGGGCACGGGCCTCGTCATGTGCCTGCTGCTCGCGGGTCTTCGCGGTATTGACGAGGACATCTGGAAGGCTTCGCGCGTCGACGGCATCCCGATGTGGAAGACCTATCTCTTCATCATCATCCCGATGATGCGACCCGTCTTCATCACCACGCTCGTCATCATCGCGAGCGGCATCGTCAAGGTCTACGACCTCGTCGTGGCGCAGACGAGCGGCGGCCCGGGTATCTCGTCGGAAGTGCCGGCAAAATACGTCTACGATTACATGTTCCAGGCGCAGAACCTGGGGCAGGGCTTTGCCGCCTCCACCATGATGCTCGTCACGGTCGCCATCATCATCGTGCCCTGGGCCTATCTCGAATTCGGAGGGCGCAAGCGTGTCTGACAGCGTTGTTCTCAAGGCCGGCCCGGCGCTTGCCGCCGCCACCAAGGCCGGTATCGAACCCTACGGGGCAAAACCCCGCCGCGTGCTCTCGGGCCGCAACATCATGCTCTACGGCACGCTCACCCTTGCAGCGCTCTATTACCTGCTGCCGCTCTACGTGATGGTCGTCACGTCGATGAAGGGCATGCCGGAAATCCGCCTCGGCAACATCTTCTCGCCGCCGCTGGAAATCACCTTTGAACCCTGGGCCAAGGCCTGGGCGAGCGCCTGCACGGGCCTCAACTGCGACGGCCTCTCGCGCGGCTTCTGGAATTCGGTGCGCATCACCATTCCCTCGACGCTGATCTCGATCCTCGTCGCCTCGGTCAACGGCTATGCGCTCGCCAACTGGAAGTTCAAGGGCGCGGATATCTTCTTCACCATCCTCATCGTCGGCGCCTTCATTCCCTACCAGGTGATGATCTATCCGATCGTCATCGTGCTGCGCGAAATGGGCATCTACGGCACGCTGACCGGCCTCGTCATCGTGCACACCATCTTCGGCATGCCGATCCTGACGTTGCTCTTCCGCAACTATTTCTCGTCGCTGCCGGAAGAGCTGTTCAAGGCGGCGCGCATCGATGGCGCCGGGTTCTGGCAGATCTACTTCCGCATCATGCTGCCGATGTCGCTGCCGATCTTCGTCGTCGCCATGATCCTGCAGATCACCGGCATCTGGAACGACTTCCTGTTCGGCGTCGTGTTCACCCGGCCGGAATATTACCCGATGACCGTGCAGCTCAACAACATCGTCAACTCCGTCCAGGGGGTGAAGGAATACAACGTCAACATGGCCGCAACGCTGCTCACCGGCGCGGTTCCGCTCATCGTTTATTTCGTGTCGGGACGGCTCTTCGTCCGCGGCATCGCCGCCGGCGCAGTCAAGGGTTAAGCCATGCAGAAATCAGTCTCCATCAAGGACCTGTCTTTGAGTTTCGGTGCGGTCAACGTGCTCGAAAACCTCAATCTCGATATCGGCGACGGCGAGTTCCTCGTGCTGCTCGGCTCGTCAGGCTGCGGGAAATCGACCCTGCTCAACTGCATTGCCGGCCTGCTGGAGCCGACCGGCGGGCAGATCTTCATCAAGAACAAGAACGTCACCTGGGAGGAACCGAAGGACCGCGGCATCGGCATGGTGTTCCAGTCCTACGCGCTCTATCCGCAGATGACGGTCGAGAAGAACCTCTCCTTCGGCCTCCAAGTCGCCAAGATGCCGAAGCCGGAAATCGAAAAGCGCATCGCCCGCGCCGCCGAAATCCTCCAGATCGGCCCGCTGCTCAAGCGCAAGCCCTCGGAGCTTTCCGGCGGCCAGCGCCAGCGCGTGGCGATCGGCCGGGCGCTGGTGCGCGACGTCGACGTCTTCCTGTTCGACGAGCCGCTTTCCAACCTCGATGCCAAGCTGCGCTCGGAGCTGCGTGTGGAAATCAAGCGGCTGCACCAGTCGCTGAAGAACACGATGATCTACGTCACCCACGACCAGATCGAGGCCCTGACGCTTGCCGACCGTATCGCCATCATGAAGAGCGGCGTCATCCAGCAGCTTGCCGATCCGAACACGATCTACAACGAGCCGCGCAACATGTTCGTCGCCGGCTTCATCGGCTCGCCGTCGATGAATTTCCTGCGCGGCGAGATCGCGGAGCGCGGTGGCAAGCCGGTGTTCCTGGTGAACGGCATCGACTTCTCGCTCGATGGCTACAAGGCGGGCGAGCGGCTCCAGCCGGGCCGCAAGGTCGTTCTCGGCGTGCGGCCGGAGCATGTGAAGGTCAATGAGGAGGCCGCCGGTGCCGAGACCCATCAGGCGACGGTGGACATCGAGGAACCGATGGGCGCTGACAACCTGCTCTGGCTGAAACATGCCGGCCACACGATGTCCGTCCGCGTCGGCGGGGCGCGGCGTTTCGCGCCGGGCACGGCGGTGACGTTGTCGTTCGACATGGGGCTGGCATCGCTGTTCGATGCGGGGACGGAGGAGCGAATTTAAAGGGCTGCCCCTCATCCGCCTGCCGGCACCTTCTCCCCGCAGGCGGGGAGAAGGGCACCTGCCGAGACGTCGCTTTCCCCTCTCCCCGCTTGCGGGGAGAGGGCCAGGGTGACGGGCAAATGCCCCAAGCACGAAGTTCAGAGATAAGACTATGACCCAAGCATCCGACATCACCGCCATCGACCTTTCCGGCACCTGGAAACTCGCCAGCACCGACGCCGCACACGCTGCCCCCATGCGTGTCCCCGGCGACGTGCACAGCGCGCTTCTCGCCGCCGGCCTCATCCCTGATCCCTATGCCGGCCGCAATGAGCGCGACGTGCAGTGGGTGGCGGAGAAGGACTGGGCGATCGAGCGCACGTTCGAGGTTGCGCCCGAAATGCTGGAGGGCGGCTGGTATCTCGATATCGGCAGCATCGACACGGTCGCTTCCGTTTACGTCAACGGGGTGTTGGTGCAGGATACCGACAATTGCTTCCGCCGCTACCGGCCAGACGTAACCGATGCGTTGAAGGCCGGCGAGAACAGGCTGAAGGTGGTCATCCATTCAAGCATCGCCGCGGGTGCTGCCCGGCAGGCGGAGCAGCCGTTCTTCATTCCCTGGTCCACCGGCAATTCGCCGATCCCGAACGGCAACATGCTGCGCAAGCCGCAGAGCCATTTCGGCTGGGACTGGAATATCGCGATCGCGCCGCTCGGCATCTACGGCGAGATTGTTTTACGCAAGCTGGAAGTGGCGCGCATCGAGCATGTCACGACGCGGCAGTTCCACCATGCCGGTGGCGCTGTCGATCTTTACGTGACCGCCACGTTCCATGCCGAGGAGCCGGGCATCTTGCCGGTGCATTTCGCGCTCGGCGGGGAGCGCATCCGTCTCGATATCGGCATCAGCGCCGGCGAAACCCAGCTCACGCATATGTTCCGTATCGAGAAGCCGGCGCTCTGGTGGCCGGCGGGGCATGGCGAGCAGGCGATCTATGCCGTGCGCGTCGAGACGCCCACCGAGATCGTGGTACGCCGCGTCGGCTTGCGGCAGGTCGAGCTGATCACCGACAAGGACGAGGCCGGCAGCCGCTTTGCGCTGAAGGTCAACGGCCGCGAAATCTTCTGCCGCGGCGCCAACTGGATTCCCGCCGACGCACTGCCGTCCCGCATCAAGCCCGCCGGCGTGCGCGACCTGCTGCAATCCGCCGTCGACGCCAACATGAACATGCTGCGCGTCTGGGGCGGCGGGTTCTATGAGCCGGACTGGTTCTACGATCTTTGCGACGAAATGGGCCTGATGGTCTGGCAGGACTTCATGTTCGCCTGCAACCTCTATCCCTCGACCGTCGATTTCCTCGACAATGTCGCCGCCGAGGTGGATTACCAGGTCAAGCGGCTCGCCTCGCACCCCTCCATCGTGCTCTGGTGCGGCGACAACGAGCTCGTCGGCGCGCTGACCTGGTTCGATGTCAGCCGCGAGAACCGCGACCGCTACCTCGTCTCCTACGACCGCCTCAACCGCACCATCGAAGTGGCGATGAAGAAGGCAGCCCCCGGCGCCCTCTGGTGGCCTTCGAGCCCGGCATCGGGCTATCTCGATTTCGGTGATGCCTGGCATGCCGATGGTTCCGGCGACATGCACTACTGGTCCGTCTGGCACGAGAATAAATCCTTCGACAATTACCGCACCGTGCGTCCGCGCTTCTGCTCGGAATTCGGCTTCCAGTCCTACACCTCCATGCCGGTCACGAGGACCTTTGCGGAGCCGAAGGACATGAACATCGCCTCGCCGGTGATGGAGAGCCACCAGAAGAACGCCGGCGGCAACGAGCGCATCGCCGGCACCATGTTCCGCTATTTCCGTTTCCCGAAGGATTTCGCGAGCTTCGTCTATCTCAGCCAGGTCCAGCAGGGTCTCGCCATCCGCACCGCCGTCGAATACTGGCGCTCGCTGAAACCCCATTGCATGGGCACGCTCTATTGGCAGCTCAACGACACCTGGCCGGTCGCCTCCTGGTCGAGCCTCGATTACGGCGGCAGCTGGAAGGCCATGCATTATATGGTGCGCCGTTTCTTCCAGCCCGTGGCGGTCGCCGCGATCCCGTCCAAAGACGGCGAGACCATCGGCTTCTCCGTCGTCAACGACACGGCGGAGCCGGTGGAGGTGACGCTCGATACCTGGCTCGTTTCGCTGACGGGCGAGCGCCGGCCCTATCGCAGTGCTGAAGGCACATGCGGACCGGACAAGGCAGAAATGCTGTTCTCCGTCTTCGCCGCCGACCTGCCGGAAGACACGCTGCTGTTCTGGTCCTTCACGGCCTCGAACGGCATGGCGGGCGAGGGGCATCACGTCGCCGTCAACTACAAGGCGCTCGACCTCGAAGCCGCCGGCCTGACGCTCGACGTTGCGCCGCGCGACGACGGCCGCTTCGCCGTCACCGCATCGGCGAGCGGCCTTGCGCTGCACGTCATAATCGAGGCGGACGTCGCCGGCCGCTGGTCCGACAATGCCTTCGACCTCACGGCCGGAGAAGCCAGGACCCTGATCTTCACTCCGGCGACAAGCGGTGCGCCCCCCCAATTCCACTGGCTCGATCTTCATTCCTGCCAGACCCATCAAGCATAATACGAGGAGACATCCATGCAGACGGTCAGCTTCCAGCTCTACAGCGCTCGCAATTTCCAGCCCTTCGCCGAAGTGTTCCGCATTCTCGGCGATGCCGGCTACAAGGAAGTCGAGGGCTATAGCGCCCTCTATGCCGAGCTCGACGATGCGGCGATCCAGCGGGTGAAGGCCGATCTCGACCGCAACGGCCTCACCATGCCGACGGCCCATTTCAGCCTCGACATGCTGGAGGCGGAGCCCGGCCGCGTGCTGGAGATCTGCCGCACGCTCGGCATCGAGGCGGTCTATTGCCCCTATCTCCTGCCGGAGCACCGCCCGACGGACGCCGCCGGCTGGCGCGCGCTTGGCGAACGCCTGCAGAAGGCCGGCGAGCCGATCCGCAAGGCGGGGCTTACCTTTGGCTGGCATAACCATGATTTCGAGTTTTTCGCGCTCGAAGACGGCACCGTGCCGCAGGATCATATCTTTGCCGGCGGGCCGGACCTCACCTGGGAAGCGGATATCGCCTGGATCATCCGCGGCGGTGCCGATCCTTTCGCCTGGATCGAGAAATACGGCGACCGCATCACCGCCGTGCACGTCAAGGACATCGCGCCGAAGGGCGAGAATGCCGACGAGGACGGCTGGGCGGATGTCGGCCATGGCACCGTTGCCTGGGCCGATCTCGCCAAGGCGCTCGCTGGCACGCCGGCCAAGCATTTCATCGTCGAGCATGACAATCCGAAGGACATTACCCGGCTTGCCACCCGCTCGATCGCCACCATCAAGGCATTCTGAGGACTGAGCATATGACAAAGGAATACGGAGTCGGCATCATCGGCTGCGGCAACATTTCGGGCGCGTATTTCAAGCTGATCCCGACCTTCAGGAACCTGAAGCTCGTCGCCTGCGCCGATATCAACCCGGCCGCGTCCAAGGCGCGCTCGGAGGAGTTCGGTGTCCCGGCGCAGGAGATCGATGCGCTTCTCGCCGATCCCGCCGTCGACGTCGTCGTCAACCTGACGGTGCCGGAGGCGCATTATCCGGTGTCGAAGAAGGTGCTGGAAGCCGGCAAACATATCTACTCGGAAAAGCCCTTCGTGCTGTCGCTCGAACAGGGCGAGGACCTGCGCCGCATCGCCGACGCCAAGGGCCTCAAGGTCGGCTCGGCGCCGGATACCTATCTCGGCGGCTCGCACCAGTTCGTGCGCCATCTCATCGATAGCGGCAAGGTCGGCAAGATCATGTCCGGCACGGCGCATGTGCTGGGGCCTGGAATGGAGAGCTGGCATCCGAACCCCGACTTCTTCTTCGCGCCGGGCGGCGGGCCGATCCTCGACATGGGGCCGTATTACGTCAACAATCTCGTCAATCTCGTCGGGCCGGTAAAGCGCGTCGTGGCGCTGGCCAACAGGGCGCGCGAGGAGCGCATCATCGGCAATGGCCCGCGTCTGGGCGAGGCGTTGCCGGTGGTCGTCGCGACGAACATCCATGCCATCCTGGAATTCGTCAGCGGAGCACAGATCTCGCTCATGTCGAGCTGGGACGTCTGGGCGCATCGCCACCAGAACATGGAGCTCTACGGCACCGACGGCGCCGTGTTCGTTCCGGATCCGAATTTCTTTGGCGGCACGGTGGAAGTGGCGGGCAACGACCGCGAGCCGAAGGAAGTGGAGGTCTGGGATCATCCGCTGACCGCCCAGAACTACCAGTTCGACTGGGGCACACAAGCCAACTACCGCGGCATCGGCCTCGCCGACATGATGGAAGCGGTGACGACCGGCCGCGACTATCGCTGCTCGCTCGACCGCTCGCTGCACACGATCGACGTGCTGACGGCGATCCTGCGCTCCGCCGACGAGGGCAGGGCGGTGGACATCGTGACGACCTGCACGCAGCCGGCGGCGTTGGGTATCGAGGAGGCGAGGGCATTGTTGCGGTAGACGGAGGTTTTTTGTCCGTCCCGCTTGCTCCCGTTGATCTCCCCCCTTGAGGGGGAGATGTCGCGAAGCGGCAGAGGGGGGTGGCGACGGCGCGGCATAGTCGGTACCGGCGGCATTTGCCGAAACGTTATCCCCCTCTGCCCTGCCGGGCATCTCCCCCTCAAGGGGGGAGATCGATGGGAGCGCCGTCTGGGGGGAATGGGGACCTTGCCTCTTGTGAACGCGCCCCGGCCAGGGGTACGACACACATCTCAATTCATGCAAAGGAACGTAACCATGGCCTGGCAGCCTGCGGACAACCGCTACGATACGATGACCTACAACCGCGTCGGGCGCTCCGGACTGAAGCTGCCGGCGATTTCGCTGGGGTTGTGGCACAATTTCGGCGACGACACGCCGCATGACCGCAAGGTCGACATGTGCCGCACGGCCTTCGACCTCGGCATCACCCATTTCGATCTCGCCAACAATTACGGCCCGCCGGCCGGCACCGCGGAAACCGCCTTTGGCGAGATTCTGCGCACCGATTTCGCGCATCTGCGCGACGAGCTGATCATCTCCTCCAAGGCCGGCTACAACATGTGGCCGGGTCCCTATGGCGAGTGGGGCAGCCGCAAGTACCTGATCGCGTCGTGCGACCAGAGCCTGAAGCGCATGGGCCTCGACTATGTCGATATCTTTTACTCCCACCGCTTCGACCCCGATACGCCGCTGGAGGAGACCTGCGGCGCGCTCGACCATATCGTGCGCTCCGGCCGCGCGCTTTATGTCGGCATTTCCTCCTACAATTCGCAGCGCACCCGCGAGGCGGCGGCGATCCTGAAGGATCTCGGCACGCCCTGCATCATCCACCAGCCGAGCTATTCCATGCTCAACCGCTGGGTCGAGGACGATGGGTTGGTGGACACGCTGGAAGAGCTCGGCATTGGCTCGATCGTCTTCTCGCCGCTGGCGCAGGGCATGCTGACGACGAAATATCTCGGCGGCATTCCGGGCGACAGCCGCGCGGCGCTGAACCATTTTCTCAAGAAGGATTTCATCCGTCCCGAGATCATCGACAATATCCGCAAGCTGAACGACATCGCCGAGCGGCGCGGCCAGACGCTGGCGCAGATGGCGCTTGCCTGGGTGCTGCGCGGCGGGCGCATCACCTCCGCGCTGATCGGCGCCAGCCGCTCGTCGCAGATCGTCGATTGCGTCAAGGCGCTGGAAAAGCGGGATTTCACGGCCGAGGAACTGGCGGAGATCGACGTCCATGCCCGGGAGGCGGACGTCAATCTCTGGGCGAGATCGGCCGAACGGGACTGAGCGCGGCCGCCTGATCAGCCGGCCTGCCGGAGCCACAACGGGAAGGGGTCCGGCAGGTTCGCCCAGCGCGCCGGCTCGAATGTCTCGGCCTCGACAAGACAGGCGTCGAGCCTGCGGCGGAGTGCGGCTTCGTCCATCGGGTCGGCGCCGATGAAGACGAGTTCCTGCCGGCGGTCGCCCCAGACGGGATCGCTGGCGCGGGCGATGCCGTCGCGTGCCGCCTGGTCCTGCGGCCAGTGCTGTTGCGGCACGGCGGCCCACCAGAGGCCGAGGCGGCCGCTGCGCACCAGGGCGCCCGCCTGGCTCATCTCGCCGACATGGTGCGGGCGCGTCGCCAGCCAGAAAAAGCCCTTGGCGCGGATGACGCCGGGCCAGCTTTCATCGAGGAAGGTCTTGAAGCGAGCCGGGTGGAACGGCTGTTTTGCGCGGTAGACGAAGGAACGGATGCCGTATTCCTCCGTCTCCGGCACATGGTCCTTGAAACCATGCAGTTCCTTGAACCAGAGCGGATGTTCGCTTGCCTTCTCGAAATCGAAGCGACCGGTGCCGAGGATGTCGGCAAGCTCGACGCGGCCGAAATCCGTCTCGATGACGCGGGCCGATGAATTGAGGCCGCCGACGATCTGGCGGGCGGCAAGCAGGGTGTCGAGCTTCGCCGCGCCGGCCTTGTTGAGCACCACGACATCGGCGAATTCGATCTGCTCGACCAGCAGTTCCACCAGCGTGCGCGTGTCGCCTTCGCCGGCCGTCTCGCCGCGCTCTGCCAGAAAATCCTGCGAGCCGTAGTCCTTGAGCAGGTTGGCCGCATCGACCACCGTGACCATGGTATCGAGCCGGGCGACGTCGGACAGGCTTCGGCCGTTCTCATCGCGAAAATCGAAGGTGGTGGCGACGGGCAGCGGCTCGGAAATGCCGCTCGATTCGATCAGCAGGTAGTCGAAGCGGTTCATCTCGGCGAGGCGGCGCACCTCATTCAGCACGTCGTCACGCAGCGTGCAACAGATGCAGCCGTTGGTCATCTCGACAAGCTGTTCGCCGGTGCGCGACAGGTCCGCCCCGCCATCGCGGATGAGGGCGGCGTCGATGTTGACCTCGCTCATGTCGTTGACGATGACCGCGACGCGCAGGCCGCTGCGGTTGGTGAGCACATGGTTGAGAAGCGTCGTCTTGCCGGCGCCGAGAAAGCCGGAAAGCACGGTGACGGGGAGGCGGTTGTCCATGCGATTTGCCTTTTTATGTTATACTATTACATTTGGTGTGCTGAAAAAGGCGGGGTGATCCCGCCGTAGCTTTGCTGGATGGAAACTGCGGGGCTTGGCAACGCCCACCAGCCTCTCCTTCGTCATGCTCGGGCTTGACCCGAGTATGACGAAGAGTGCGGCGGGCGTTGCGCTCCAGCTAAAGCCTGGAAACCCGTCCTTTCAGGGCCTGCAAGCGCGCTCTCAGCTACCCTGTCCGAGGCAATCGCGCAGCGACGTGGCGATGCTCCTCATCAGGGTGAAATAGAGGTCCGGGCCGGGTTCCAGCGTTGCGGCTTCCGGGTCGAGCGTGCCGGATTTTGCCGGTGTGCCCTCGATCACCACGTTGACCAGCTTCGGCTCGAACTGCGGCTCGGCGAAGACGCAGGTGGCACCCAGCGTCTTCACCTTGTCGCGGATCTGCGTCAGGCGCTCGGCGCCGGGCAGGGTTTCCGGGCTGACGGTGATGGAGCCAGCGGCGTGCACGCCGTAGTGATGCTCGAAATACTGGTAGGCGTCGTGGAAGACGATGAAGGGCTTGTCCTTCACCGGCGCCACCGTCTCGGCGACTTCCTTGTCGAGGGCGGCGAGCTTGTCGTTCAGGCTCGCGAGGTTTGCCTTGTAGGCCTCGGCATTGGCCGGGTCCTTTTCGGAAAGCACCTTTGCCGTCTCCGCGGCGATGGCGCGGGCATTGTCCGGGCTCAGCCAGAGATGCATGTCGAATTCGCCGTGTTCATGGCCTTCGTGCCCGGCTTCCTCGCCATGGGCGTGGGCCTCTTCGGCCTCCTTGCCATGGTCGTGACCTTCCGCGGCGTGCTCGTGGCCTTCCTCGCCCTCGTCCTCATGCGCCTCGAACGGGCCGCCTTCGCGGAAATGCAGCTTTTCGAGGCCCGGTGCATCCTCCAGTTCGACGACGGTCGCGTTGCCGCCGAGTGCTTCCAGCGGCTTTTCCAGGAAGGCCTCCAGCCCGTGACCGACCCAGAAGACCACGTCCGCATCCTGCAAGGCCGCCGCATTGGACGGTTTCAGCGAATAGGTATGCGGTGAGGCCGCGCCCTCGACTATCAGGTTCGGCTCGCCGACCCCCTGCATGATGGCGGCGACGAGCGAATGGATCGGCTTGATGGACACGACCACATTCGGCACCTCCGCCCGCGCGGCAAGGGGGCCGGCGGCGAGGAGCGCGGTCGAGAGGAAGAGGGCGCGAACGGCCTTTTGCATGGGGATCTCCGTCTTGATTGTGAATGTAATGTTATTACATCAATTGCGTTATGCTATAACGTGTGCCATATCCGGTGGCAACAGGCCTTTGGAAAAAAGTGATGCTGCAGACCCCAACCAAGACCGTCCCGCCGCTCGTCTCGCTTGGCGGCGTCGGCGTGCGCCGCCAGGGCCGCTGGCTCGTGCGCGGCGTGGAATTTTCCATAGCACCCGGCGAGATCGTCACGCTGATCGGCCCCAACGGCTCCGGCAAATCGACGACCGCCAAGGCGGCGATCGGCGTTTTGAAGGCCGACGAGGGCAGGGTGGAGCGCAAGGCGGGCCTGAAGGTCGGCTACGTGCCGCAGAAGCTCGCGATCGACTGGACCATGCCGCTCACCGTCGACCGGCTGATGACGCTGACCTCGCCGCTGAAGGGCGCCGAGATCGATGCCGCACTCGCCGCGACCGGCATCCGCCATCTTGCGCGCGCCGAGGTGCAGCACCTCTCCGGCGGCGAGTTCCAGCGCGCGCTGCTCGCCCGCGCGATCGCCCGCAAGCCCGATCTTCTGGTGCTCGACGAACCGGTGCAGGGCGTCGACTTTTCCGGTGAGATCGCGCTCTACGATCTCATCAAGACGATCCGCAACACGACCGGCTGCGGCATCCTGCTGATCTCGCACGACCTGCATGTCGTGATGGCCGAGACGGACACCGTCATCTGCCTGAACGGCCATGTCTGTTGCCGCGGCACGCCGGAGGCCGTCAGCCAGAGCCCGGAATATCTGCGCCTCTTCGGCGCCCGCGCCGGTCAGACGCTCGCCTTCTACAATCACGACCACGACCATACGCACCTGCCGGACGGCCGGGTGCAGCATGCTGATGGCTCGATCACCGACGATTGCCGGCCGGGCGACGGGCACCACACGCAAGTTCTGCCGAGCGGCAAGGCGGGGCCGATGCGCATCGTGCACACGCACGGGCCGAATTGCGGCTGCGGCCATGATCACGGCCCGGCGCCGGCTGGCCAGGCCGGGGAGGCCCGCGATGCTTGACGACTTCTTTGTGCGCGCGCTGGTCGCGGGCGTGGGGCTTGCCATTACCGCCGGGCCGCTCGGCTGTTTCGTCGTCTGGCGGCGCATGGCCTATTTCGGCGATACGATGGCGCATTCGGCGCTGCTCGGCGTCGCGCTGTCGCTGCTGATGGATTTCAACCTGCTGATCAGCGTCTTCCTCGTCGCCGCGGCGGTGTCGCTGCTGATGCTGCTGTTGCAGAAGCGCGGCACGCTCTCCACCGATGCGCTGCTCGGCATCCTGTCGCATGCGACGCTGGCGATCGGCCTCGTCCTGGTCTCCTTCATGACCTGGGTGCGCATCGACCTCGTCGGTTTCCTGTTCGGCGACATTCTTGCGGTGACGCGTGCCGACGTGGATCTCGTCTGGGGCGGCGGCATCCTCGTGCTTTTCGCCATCGTCTGGATGTGGCGCCCGCTGATCGCCTCGACGGTCAACCCGGAACTGGCGGAGGCCGAGGGCCTGCAGCCGGAACGGGCGCGGCTCGCCTTCATGTTGCTGATGGCGCTCGTCATCGCCATCGCCATGAAGATCGTCGGCATCCTGCTGATCACCTCGCTGCTGATCATCCCGGCCGCCACCGCCCGGCGCTTTTCCACCAGCCCGGAAATCATGGCCGTGCTCGCCTCCGTCATCGGCGCGCTCGCGGTCGTCGGCGGGCTGTTCGGTTCCCTGAAATTCGATACGCCCTCCGGTCCCTCGATCGTCGTCGCAGCGCTCGGCCTGTTCGTCCTGAGCCTGCTGACGAAGCCCAGGACGGGTACAACCCAACAGCCGGCCATGGGCCAGGGAGGTCAGGCATGACCACGCAACACATGACCACGCAACAACTGACGCGCAACCAGGGCCTGGTCTTCGATGTGCTCTCGCATTCCGGCAGCCCGCTCAGCGCCTATTCGATCCTCGACAAGCTGCGCGACAGCGGTTTTCGCGCGCCCTTGCAGGTCTATCGCGCGCTCGACAAGCTGTTGGAATTCGGCCTCGTGCACCGCCTTGAAAGCATCAATGCCTTCGTCGCCTGCGCGCATCCGGAAGACGGCTGCCACGCCCACGGCCTTACCGCCTTTACGATCTGCGAGACCTGCGGCAAGGTTGACGAATTCCACGACCATGTGATCGAGGACCGGCTGAAGGGTTTTGCCAAGGACCGCAACTTCAAGACCGGCAAGACGACGATCGAGATCCGCGGCACCTGCGCCGGCTGCGCTTGAGCCTTCGGTTCATTCAGCCTTCACCCGCGTTTCGGCGGCAAGCTTGCGCCAGCGGCCCACATTGACATTGTGTTCCGCCAGCGTGGCCGCAAAAGCATGTCCGCCATTGCCATCCGGCACGAAATAGAGATCGTCCGTCGCTGCGGGATGTGCAGCCGCCTCAAGCGAGGCCTGCCCGGGGAGAGCGATCGGCGTCGGCAGCAGGCCGGGAATATGGTAGGTGTTGTACGGCGTCTTCGTCTCAAGGTCGGCCCGACGGATCGCCCGGCCGACGGGCTTCCCGTCGCTGCCGAAGAGACCATAGATCATCGTCGCGTCGGATTGCAGCCGCATGCCCTTCTTGAGGCGGTTGACGAAGACCGCCGCGAATTTCGGCATGTCCGCCGGCAGGCCGGTCTCCCGCTCGATGATCGAGGCGAGAATGACGAGCTGGTCGGGATTTTCAAGCGGCAGGTCCTTCTGCCGGCCGGCCCATATCCGGCCGATGAGCTCAGACTGCGCCGCCTGCATCTGCCGCAGGACGTCCGCGCGCATCGCTCCACGCGCAAGCGCATAGGTGCCGGGCATCAGGGCGCCCTCCGCCGGCAGTTCCGCCGGCAGGTCGCCTTTGAGCCGGGCATCCTGCGCCAGTTGCTCGAAGGCCTGTTTGACGGTCAGGCCGGCTGCAATCGAAATGCTCTCCGTCGTTGCCTGCTCAGCGCTAGATTTCAGCAACTCCTCGATCTCCACCTTCGCCAGCGACGCGAACGCGCAGGAGGGAAACAGGCGGACATGTTCTTCCAGCAGGGCCATGTTGCCGCGTGAACTGACCGCCTGCCAGTGCACCCCAGCGTCGCGGCAGGGATCGACGGCCGCGGGCGCCTCCTCGGCCTCGCGCCCGAGGATCACCGTTTCGAAGAGCGAGCCCGTGATGTACGGGCGCTGTTTGCCCTTGGTCGCTTCGAACACGTCCTTTGCCACGGAGCGCAGCACCACTTCGACCTCGCGCCCCGGCGTAACGAGATGGCGGGCAAGCGCGCTGGCATAGGGGCTGCTGTCCCCCTCACCATCGAGCGCGATTTCGCCGGGCGAGGTGGCAAAACCGATGAGGAGGTTGCTCTGCGTGCTTTCGATCCGGGCAAGGCCTTTCGTCGCGCCACCCCGCGTCAGGGGACGTTTCATCTTGCTGAAGAGGGGGTTGTCGCGGCAGGCATCCACGAGCACGAGCTTGAATTTTTTGACGCCGGAAAGGGCATCGACGAGCTTGCCGAGCGCCACCGTCTCATATTCCACGTCGACATCGGATTCGAGCGTCGCATCGACGGGCATGAGAAAGTTCTCGCCGTTCATTTCGATGCCGTGGCCGGAATAATAGATGAGGCCGATCTCGGCCTGCGCAGCGGTTTCCGAAAACTCGGACAGCGCCCGCGACATGGCGGCCCGCCCCGCATTCTCCACCACGGTCACCTCGAAATCCGCCGCTTCCAGCACGCTTTTGAGCGCGGCGACGTCGTTTGGCGGATTGCGAAGGGCAGATGCGCTATCGGCATAGGCCGCGTTGCCGATGAGCAGCGCGACCTTGACCGCCGCCTGTGCCGGCGTCAACAGCAGGACCGCAAGGACGAAAACGACGGCGCGCAGAAGCATGTCCATGCTCCCCTGAAAACCCGGAGGCCTACCCTATCATGCTGCACGTCTGACGGTCGGGGAAGGCGGATTATTCAGCCGACCGGTTTCAGCCCCTTCTTGAAGCGCTGCCAGTTGCGCACATAGCTGTCGGCGGAGCGCTTCAGGCCGGCAAGCGCCGCCTCGTCCAGCGTGCGGATCGCCTTGGCGGGTGCGCCCACGATCAGCGAATTGTCCGGAAAGACCTTGCCCTCCGTCACCAGCGCATTGGCGCCGACGAGGCAGTTGTTGCCGATCACCGCGCCGTTCAGCACGGTCGCCCCCATGCCGATCAGCGAATTGTCGCCGATGGTGCAGCCGTGGATGATGGCGCTGTGGCCGATCGTGCAGCCTTCGCCGATCGTCACCGGCTTGCCGGGATCGGTGTGCACAACGACGCCCTCCTGGATGTTCGAGCGCGCACCCACCGTGATAGGCTCGTTGTCGCCGCGCAGCGTCGCGCCGAACCAGATGCCGACATCCTCGCCGAGCACGACCCTGCCGATGACATTCGCATCCGGCGCCACCCAGTAGCGGTCGTCCGCGGGCAGCGTCGGCTGGTCGTCGTCCAGGGCATAGAGCGGCATCGGCATTCTCCTCCAAGATGATTCCCGGCGATATTGCACCCGCCCGGCCGCGCAGGCAAAGGGCCTAGGGTGGTTTTTCCGTCGTGTTTGGAGTATGAGCCCGGCCATGACACAGAGAGCCAACGCCAGCACGATGTACCACCAGGCCGTGAGCACGGGGACGAAGATTTTCGCCACCGCGCCGATGATCGACTGGTCGGACCGTCACTACCGCGTCTTCGCACGGCAGATGACGAAAAACGCGCTGCTCTTTACCGAAATGATCGTTGCCGATGCGATCCTGCGCGGCAATCGCGAGCGGCTGCTTGGCTTCGATGCGCAAGAACATCCTGTCGCCCTCCAGCTCGGCGGCAACGACCCGCAAAAGCTCGCCGAGGCGGCGCGGATCGGCGAGGGCTTCGGTTATGCCGAGATCAACCTCAATGTCGGCTGCCCCTCCGACCGGGTGCAATCCGGCACGTTCGGCGCCTGCCTGATGCGCGAGCCGCAGCTCGTCGCCGATTGCGTGGCGGCGATGAAGGCGGCGGTGTCGATCCCCGTCACCGTCAAGTGCCGCATCGGCGTCGACGACCAGGACCCGGAGGTGGCGTTGCGTGATCTCGTCTCGCGCATCCAGGCCGCCGGCACGGATGCCGTCTGGGTCCATGCGCGAAAAGCCTGGTTGCAGGGCCTGTCGCCGAAGGAGAACCGCGATATTCCGCCGCTCGACTACGGTCTTGTGCACCGGCTGAAAGCGGAAAATCCGCATCTTTTCATCGGGCTCAACGGGGGGCTTCACACATTGAATCAGGCTGTCGCGGAGATGCAGGGCCTCGACGGCGTCATGCTCGGCCGCGCCGCCTATCAGGACAGCGGCGTCCTGACGGGCGTGGACGGGCTTTTCCCGCATCCGCTGTCGCCGGCAGGCCACCAGCCCTCGGAAACCGTGCCCAGCCCGCAGGGCCTTCCTGCGGATTATTGGGAAGCCGTGCGCGACGCGATGGTGGCCTATGCGGCGCGGGTCGTGGCGGATGGCGGGCGGGTGGCGCATGTGACGCGCCACATGGTCGGCCTGTTCCAGGGCTTTCCGGGCGTGCGGCGCTACCGGCAGATCCTTTCCACCGATGCGACGAAGCCGGGCGCGGGGCCGGAGGTGATTTCGGCCGCCTTTGCCGCGGTTCTCGCGGCCCGCGCGACGACGGCCGCGGCGGCGGAATAGCGCTTTCTGTGCATCGCCCCGGCGCGACCACAATTTCGTCCCCTCGGGGTCGGAAACTTCCCCCGCTTCGCCCTTGATGGCCGAGGGATGCGGGACTAGGACAGACGACGAATGCTAAGAGACGGACAGGTGGCCGCGTGATCGATCCCTACGCCATGCTCGGTATAGAGCGCGATGCCGACGACAATGCGGTCAAGACCGCCTATCGCAGGGCCGCCAAGGGCGTGCATCCGGATTCGGGCGGCGATGCCGACCAGTTCTCCCGTCTCCAGGCCTGCTACGACCTGCTGCGCGATCCCGTGCGCCGTAAGGTTTTCGACGATACCGGCTTCGACCCCCAGCTCGCCGATCCGCGCGACCTGAAGGGCCTGATGCTCTTGGAACCGCTCGTCAACGACGTCATCCTCGACGAGCGCGAGCCCGGCAGCTTCGATCCGCTGGCCGCGATGCGGCGCAAGCTTTCCGACGATATCGTCAAGAGCCGCTTCCACATCCTGGAACTGGAACGCCACCGCAACCGCGTGCGCCAGCACATCGACCGGCTTGGCCGCAAGGCCGGCACGGATTTCCTCGGCTCGATGCTGCGCGCCCGCTCGCAGTCGATCGCCGAGGCGATTCGCAATGCCGAGGGCCAGATCGCGGCGATCGAGCAGGCCTATGCCATGCTGGAAGGCTATTCCTACGAACTCGCGACCGCCGTGGAGGCGCTCAAGGGGGAGGCGGCCGAGTAGCGTGATCGTGGCCGGAACGGCGGTTGCGGCCGACACTTTACCCGCACTCCGTGCCCATGATTTCGATGCCTATCTCCCTGATTAAACGAGGGATTATCAAATATTTTCCGTGCTTTGCCGGGTTAAACGGATAAAATTCCCTTGCGAAAGGCAGAATAAAAGCCTACATCCCACATATCGAACTTTGCTTGTGACCTTTGTCTCTCGCCTCTTGGCACGGTCAGATCTCCTCTCATCGTCGATTTACATGCGACTTTTTTGTCGCTTTCTCCAACGATTGAAAGGATATCGTTATGAATTCAGGCACTGTGAAGTGGTTCAACAGCACCAAGGGTTTTGGCTTTATCGCTCCTGATGATGGCGCCAACGACGTGTTCGTTCACATTTCGGCCGTTGAACGTGCGGGCCTGCGCTCGCTCGCCGAAGGCCAGAAGGTCAGCTACGACATCGTTCAGGACCGCAAGTCGGGCAAGAGCTCGGCCGACAACCTGCGCGCCGCATAAGAATTGTCGTTCCTCTTGGCTGACCACGGATGTACCGGCAGTCGAGACGGCGAGCGACAGGAAGAGGTCGGGGTAAAGCCCGGCCTTTTTGTTTCGAATGCACGCCTTTGATCACGTTCGGGGAGTTGTCCATGAGCCGGAAACGATTTGCGATCGGCGACACGGTCACCCTCAAGGCCGATCTGTTTCGATCGGCCGACAGCGAACGGGTCTGCCGGGTGGTCGGGGTCTTGCCGTCCGACCACGGCGAGGCACAATATCGTGTGCGTCTCGGCAACGAGACGTGTGAACGCCGGATCGTCGCGAGCGACATCGAAGCGACGGATACGGTGGAAATACGCAGTGGCGGCAGTGCGTCCGCTTCCTCCAAGGGAAGCGAACCCTGGTTCAAGCCATCCAGCATTCGCGTCAACAAATAATCACAATCAGCGGCGGCCGCACGGCCGCGATGGAAAGGATATGTTTTGCAGGTACTCGTCCGCGACAACAACATCGAGCAGGCCATCCGCGTTCTGAAGAAGAAGCTGCAGCGCGAAGGCGTCTTCCGCGAAATGAAGGCCCGCAGCGCCTATGAAAAGCCGTCTGAAAAGCGCGCCCGCGAAAAGGCCGAAGCCGTTCGGCGTGCCCGCAAGCTCGCCCGCAAGAAGGCCCAGCGCGAAGGCCTCATCCCTGGCCCCAAGCGCAAGCCGCTCCCGGGTCCGGGCCGCGTAGCCGGTTGATCGGCACGACGTCACGATGACGGCAGAGGAGCAAGCGATGACAGCGACCCGACAACAGTTTTTCAAGCCGACGAAGGTCAGCGCTGCGACGAAGGCCGCGGAAACCGATTCCGCCGCCAAGACCATCGTGGCGCAGGAAGCCGCCGCCCGCGACAAGAAGACGGAAAAGTTGCGGGCGATGCGCATCGCCCAGGAGGCGGCCCAACCCGCCCCCCTGCCGACGACCAAGAAGCGCAAGTAACAGCCCCCGTCGAACAGGGCTTCGGCCCTATACGACGCCCATCGGACAAGCAGCCCGGCCTAACAGCCGGGCTCTTGCCGTTTTTGGTTGGAAAGGTTCGC
The DNA here is from genome assembly GCF_058793575.1 of Shinella sp. GW835-FHT14H05. NCBI lineage: Bacteria > Pseudomonadati > Pseudomonadota > Alphaproteobacteria > Hyphomicrobiales > Rhizobiaceae > Shinella > Shinella sp. GW835-FHT14H05. Next base: position 1,279,813 of record NZ_JBXAFY010000001.1, read on the forward strand.
AGCGACAGCTGTTTTAAATTTTCGGGACTTGTGTGACGAGGGCTTCCCAGGATCATTGTCCCATTGTTAGAAGTGAAGCGCGCGTAGATAAACCCCTTAGTTGCAAAGGTGCGATGTTAGTTTCCCAGTTCGAAGGCACACTGGCTCGCTTTGGATTAAAATGGCACAAACAATCGAAGTAAAAGCGCAACAGGATTTTTGGAAAAGATTCGTAGGGAGCCAGCCATCGCGCGCTATGGCCGAGATTGTTTGGAATTCTTTTGACGCTGATGCTGATGAAATTGATATTAAGTATCAAAAGAATGGCCTTGATGTCGTAACTAAGGTGTCATTCACCGACGATGGCGAAGGTATACCATACGACGAAAAGAATCATATATTTTCTGATTTAGGCAATTCATGGAAAGCTAAAGCGGGACGCTCTCGGAAAAAGAAGAGAATACTTCAAGGAAGAAATGGAGAGGGTCGTTTTAGAGCGCTTGCTCTTGGAGAAATCGTCAAATGGAAAACTGTTTATAAAACTGAAATTGGATTTTTTGAATACGAAATAAGTGCAAATACGAATTCTATTGGGTCTTTCTATGTTTCCGACGTCCGCTCGTCTGCTCAACGGAAAACGGGAACGACGGTAGAGATTGAGAATTTATTTGAATTGTCGGATTCTTACTTTGCAAAAGTAGGTCCCGTCGATCTTGCATACGCTTTCGCGTCATACATAAACAAGTATAGAGATGTTAAAGTTCGACTCAACGGGAAAATCGTTGATGTCGATGAATTGATTTCGTGCTCAGAGAATTTTGAAGTTGGTCCAATTCGACTAACAAATGGAACGATTGTTTCAGCAAATCTTGAAGTTATAGAGTGGGTTAGTATTAATAATCGGGCACTTTATCTTTGTGATGAAAATGGATTTACTCTCGCCGAAAGGCTCGCTGAGGTCAGGGCGCCCGGATATAATTTCTGCGCTTATTTAAAGAGTAAGCATTTTTCAGATCTGCATAGCGGATCGTTGGTCGACCTTGATATTGAAGAAGGTATATCAAAGCTAATATCCGAGGGGCGTGACAAGCTATCTTTGTATTTTAAAGGTCGCGAACGCCAAAAAACTCAAGCTCTTATCGATCAATGGAAGGCAGAAAACATCTATCCATATAAGGACAGCGAGCAAGGCGAAGTCGTAAATCAGTCCAAGCGGATATTCAATCTTTGTGCCGTAACGATAAACGCACAGGCGAAAGGATTTTCGTCTCAAGATAAAATGTCTAAAGCGCTTTCATTTAGGCTACTCCGCGAGGCAATTGAAGAGCGGCCCAGCGAGGTTTCAAAAATTCTCAATGAAGTTCTAAATCTTTCAAAAGAGAAGCAAAAGCAATTTGCTACACTTTTAGACAACAGTCGACTTTCTGATATTATTGATACGGTTTCACTAGTCAGGCACCGCATCGCGTCAGCAAAGGGGCTAAGAGCGCTGGTTTGCGATGAAAAGACCAAAAGTTCGGTCAAAGAGCGCCAACATATTCACCAAATTGTTGAGAGAAATCCTTGGCTGTTTGGCGAGGAGTTTTCCTTGGGTGTTTCTGAATCGTCGTTGGCCAACGCGCTTCGTGAACACCTAAAGCGCTTGAAGATAAATGAACAAGTTCTCTCGCCGATTCTATTACCTGGTGGTAAGAATGCCAGAATTGATTTGATGCTCTGCCAAGCAAATAAGGTGAATGGGCGGGATGACGATCACCATCTTGTTGTAGAATTGAAGCGGGCGAGCAAAATTCTGGGACTTAAGGAGTATGAGCAAATAGTAAATTATGCTAGTACGATAATGAAAGATCCACGTTACAGAAAGACCAATGTGCGATGGAGCTTTTGGCTGGTTGGAGTAGATATATCTCCTCAGCTGGAGGATCTTGTTTCTTCTCAAGACCGCCCATCAGGATGCGCCCATATATTCAAAGAAGGAAACGGACGTATCTGGATTAAAACTTGGGGGCAATTGTTGCACGACTGTATCCATAGGCTTGAATTTGTTCGAGAAAAGCTGGATATGGCCATAACAGAAGAGGAATCGGTGAGTTATCTAAACGAGATTTACCCACAGTTCGTTCCCAGTCATTAGGACCCTTCTAGCCGTTAAGCCGATTTATCAGAACTGGCACGCAGCAAAGTCGCTAACGAGAATTTTAAGCGCGCCTTTGCTAGGACCTTTTTTACCGCCCCGGCCGCCCTGTCTTCCCTTTCGTGCGCCCCTTGCGCTTCTCCTCACCCGGATCCTCATAACTCCCGGCGCCGATCTTCCCCCGACGAACCGGCTTTGCATCCTCCGCACTGCTGACGCGTTCCGGTTGGCCTTCCAGCAGGGGGCCGGTGCGCTTCTTGCTCGCGAGGGTTTCGTCCGGGCGGGCGGGGGTGCTGCCGGCGATGGGTTTTTCGGTGCGGCCGACGGTCATTTCGTCGAGGCTGTTCTTGCGGAATAGCGATTTGCCGGCGGGTTCGGCGATGTCGCGGCCCATTTCATTCAGCTCGGGCTTGCGGAAGAGCGGGCGTTCGGTGTCGGTGCCCGGGCCCATGTCGTCGAGCGAGGGTTTCTGGAAGAGGCTGCCGGCGGCGGCGTCCTTGGTCTTGGATGCGCGTGTGGAGGCCGAGGATGACGGGGTTTTTGCTCCGCCTTTTTCCTGGGCCTTCGCCTCTTCGCGCGCCATTGGGTCGTCCATGACGGCCAGTTCGGCGGCCTTGAGGCGCTTGATCTCGTCGCGCAGGCGCGCGGCCTTTTCGAAGTCGAGATCGGCGGCGGCATCGCGCATGGCTTTTTCCAGCGCGTTGAGATGGGTCTGGAGGTTGTTGCCGACGAGGTTGCCGCCATCCGCAAAACCCTTGCCGGAGACGCCGGAAATGTCGGCGCGGACGTGGTCGCGCTCGTAGACCGAGTCGAGGATGTCGGAGATCTTTGCCTTCACCGATTCCGGGGTGATGCCATGCGCCTCGTTGTAGGCGACCTGCTTTTCGCGGCGGCGGGTCGTCTCCTCCATGGCGCGCTGCATCGAGCCGGTGATCTGGTCGGCATAGAGGATGACCTTGCCGTCGACGTTACGCGCCGCGCGGCCGATGGTCTGGACGAGGGAGGTTTCGGACCGCAAAAAGCCTTCCTTGTCGGCGTCGAGGATGGCGACGAAGCCGCATTCCGGAATGTCGAGGCCTTCGCGCAGCAGGTTGATGCCGACCAGCACGTCGAAAGCACCCAGACGAAGATCGCGGATGATCTCGATGCGCTCCAGCGTGTCGATATCACTGTGCATATAGCGCACGCGGACACCCTGTTCGTGCAGGTATTCGGTCAGGTCCTCCGCCATGCGCTTGGTGAGTACGGTGACGAGCGTTCGGTAGCCGGCCTGGCTGGTCTCGCGGATTTCGCCCAGCACGTCGTCCACCTGGCTTTTCGCCGGGCGCACCTCGACCGGCGGATCGATGAGGCCGGTCGGGCGGATGACCTGTTCGGCGAAGACGCCGCCGGACTGGTCCATTTCCCAGCCGCCCGGCGTGGCGGAAACGGCGATCGTGTCGGGGCGCATGGCGTCCCATTCCTCGAAGCGCAGCGGGCGGTTGTCCATGCAGGAGGGCAGGCGGAAGCCGTATTCGGCCAGCGTCGCCTTGCGCCGAAAGTCGCCGCGATACATGCCGCCGATCTGCGGGATGGTGACGTGGCTTTCGTCGATGAAGATCAGCGCGTTGTCCGGGATATATTCGAAGAGCGTCGGCGGCGGCTCGCCGGGCTTGCGGCCCGTGAGGTAGCGCGAATAGTTCTCGATGCCGGCGCAGGAGCCGGTGGCCTCCAGCATCTCGATATCGTAGCGCGTGCGCTGTTCGAGGCGCTGCGCCTCCAGCAGGCGGCCGGCCTTTTCCAGCTCGACGAGGCGGTGCTTCAGCTCCTCCTTGATCGCCTTGATGGCGCCGTTCAGCGTCGGGCGGGGGGTGACGTAGTGCGAGTTGGCGTAGATCTTCACAGACTTCAGGTCGCCGGTCTTCTGGCCGGTCAACGGGTCGAACTCGGTGATCGCGTCGATCTCGTCGCCGAACATCGAGATGCGCCAGGCGGCATCTTCAAGGTGGGCCGGAAAAATCTCGATCGTGTCGCCGCGCACGCGAAAACTGCCGCGCTGAAAATCCATCTCGCGGCGCTTGTATTGCTGGGCGACGAGGTCGGCGAGGAGCTGGCGCTGGTCGAGCCGGTCGCCGACCTGCATCTGGAAGGTCATCGCCGTATAGGTCTCGACCGAGCCGATACCGTAGATGCAGGAGACGGAGGCGACGATGATGCAGTCGTCGCGCTCGATCAGCGAGCGGGTGGCCGAGTGGCGCATGCGGTCGATCTGCTCGTTGATCGAGGATTCCTTCTCGATGAACGTATCCGAGCGCGGCACATAGGCTTCCGGCTGGTAATAATCGTAGTAGGAGACGAAATATTCGACCGCGTTTTCCGGGAAGAAGTTCTTGAACTCGGAATAGAGCTGCGCGGCCAGCGTCTTGTTCGGCGCGAGGATGACGGCGGGGCGCTGCGTCGCCTCGATCACCTTAGCCATGGTGAAGGTTTTGCCGGAACCGGTCACGCCGAGCAGCACCTGACTGCGCTCGCCGGAATCGAGGCCTTCGACGAGGTCGCGGATCGCGGTCGGCTGGTCGCCAGCGGGCTGGTATTCGCTGATCATGCGGATGGGGATGCCGCCCTCCGACTTTTCCGGCCGGGCCGGACGGTGCGGCGTCCACAGTTTGCCGTCCTTGAACAGCGGGTTGCCGCTCTCGATGAGCGCCGAAAGCGCTTCCACCGTCGCGGTCACGGCCGTGCCGGCATTGGAGGAGACGGCGTCCTCGAGCGAGGTATCCATGCCCGAGACCGGATTGAGGCCGGCGGCGGCGCGCGTCTTCGGATCGGACGAGCCGCCGATCGACACACCGCGGGAGGTTTTCGAGACCGTGACGTTTTCGGTGTGGCGGCGTGCGGCGTTCTCCACCGTCTTGCGGTGTTTGCCGGCCTTGGAGGCGACCTCGCGCCGGCTCTCGATGCTCGCGGCTTCCGCCTCGGCTTCGAGCTGCTTCACCCAATCGGAGACGCTGCCCGAAAGGGGCTCTCCCTCAAAAGGCGATTGCGGGGCTTCCTCGAAACCGGGGTTCGAGGGCGAGGGTTTCTTCGGTGATCTGGCCATGCGGGGAATATGGAGAGAGTCATCCGGAAAGAAAAGAGGGCATGAGTACAAAAGGGAAACGAATTTGCGGCGGTCCCCGTGCGTTATCTTCCAAGGTTGGCGGGGGGCGATCATGGACAGGGTGGACGAAGCGGCATTGATGCCGAAGGAAGCGGCGCTGGAGGATCTGCGCGCCGCGGTGGCGAGCTACAACGCCTCGCGGGGTGGGGTGACCCATCACATGTATATCCGCGTGGTGCTGATTTTCGGCGGCTTCCTGGTGTTCGCGGGCTTCGCCAGCTATCTGGCCGTGACGGAGATCGAGTCGGATGTCGTCGGCATCGTGCTCGGGCTGCTGTTCGTGGCGGGCGGCTTCGTCTGGCGCTTCGCCCTCGCGCCGGCCCGGGAGTTCCAGCAGAACCTGCGCGACCGCATGCTGCCGATCGTCTTCGGCTTCGTCGACCAGGTGCAATATGTGCACGGTGCGACGCCGCGTTTCCTCTCCGGCATGCCGGACAAGGATTTCGTCAGGCGCAGCCGCAGCGAACATGGCGACATGATCGCGGGAAAACATGACGGGCTCGCCTTCACGCTCTCGGAAACGGAGCTGAGCACCGGCAGCGGGAAAAGCCGCGAGACGACGTTCAAGGGCGTGATCTTCCACTTCGAGCGCGAGGATGCGTTTCCCGGCCTGCTGCTGGCGGCGCGCAAGCCGAACGCGGTGCACCGCTTCATGCGAAACCTGTTCGGCGGCACCGCGCTCGCGCTCGTCACGAGCGGCAACCCGGAGGTGGACGCCTCGCACGAATTCCGCACCGACCGGCCCGAGGCCGCCACGCCCCTTGTGCAGGGCACGCTCGCCAAGGCGCTGGACTATCTCGCCAGCGAGTGGCGGGACGATGTGGTGCGCATCGCCCTCAACCAGAGGCAATGTTACCTGCTGGTGCCGACGAAGAAGGACTTTTTTGAATTGCCGTCCGTGGACACGCCCATCGACTTCGACCGGCATATCCGGCCGATGATCCGCGATCTCGTGCTGTTGCTGGCGACGGCGCAGCTGGTGCGCAAGATCGGGTAGGGCGGGAAACGCCGGCAGGGGCCGGCGCTTCGTGTCAGTCCTGGGAGGATGGTTAGAGGATGAAATCGCCCTTGTAGAGGTCACTCAACGTGTCGACCTGGAGGACGAAATCCGCCTTTCCGTCACCGTTTACGTCGCCTTTGATGAGTGTGGCGTGACGACCGTTGCTCATCTCTTCCAAGCCCCAGATCAGTTCGCCCTTCTTGCCCGAAAACGCTGCGCCTTCCTTGGCAACAAACGTGAAGGCATCGTTCTTTGCCGTGCCGGTCTTTGCATCGATCGCCGAGAGATCGATCTTGTCCCGGCCATCGAAATTGCCGAATTTGAAATCTTCGATGACGTCGCGGCGGCCTTCGGACTTGCCGATTTCAGCGACGCTTTTGAAGACGAAGCGGTCGCCGCCGTCGCGGCCCCAAAGGTGATCTGCACCGGTGCCGCCGGTGATGACGTCGCGGCCGTTGCCGCCATAAATCCGATCATTGCCGGCGCCGCCGTTGACCGTGTTCCTGAAGTCGCCACCATAGACGACGTCGTTGCCACTTCCGGCGTCGATGATGTTGTGGGCGCTTTGGTGCGCGAAAATCTGGTCGTTACCACCGTAACCATAAAACTTGTAGACGGAATCGCCGTTCAGCGGATCGGCCATCAGGAAGTTGTTCTTGTTGTCACCTTTAAGGGTAGCCATAGAATGTCTCCGGTATCATGAAATAAGCGGTGGTCCTGCGACCAGCCGGTTCGCATCAATGGTCGCGCGCGCCATGATCTGTGAAGCACGGGCGCGATGAAGCGGCTTTAAGGGCCGGCAAACTGCTGCTCTTTCGACGAACCGCCGGTTTTCGTCGCCGAACGGCACTCGACAACCTCAAAGGGAAAACGGATTATCGATGGGATGACCATCGCGCCGAGCCTCCCCTATATCCCCCGCACCGAGCGCCCTGATTCGGACCTGCAACGGGCAACCGTGCGGTTCGGTGGGCTCTATCTGGTTGCGGTGTTCCTGAGTTCCAGCCTGCTCTGGGGGCTGGCGGGCACGGACCCGATCGAATCGGCAATCGGCAAGGTTTTTCTGCTTGCGGCGGCCGCGCTGCTGGCGGCGCTGCTGACGGCGCTGCTGATCCGGCTTCAGGCGCTCGCCTTGCCGGTCAAATCGGCGCTCTGCTTCGTGCTGTCGCTCGTCGGCGGCGTGCTTTACTGTCTCATCGACTATGTCATCTACATCGTCTGCGTCTATCCGGAGCCGGCCATCTGGGACAACCAGATCGCCGCCTATGTGATGATCCACGGGACATCGCTGTTTTTCGGCTGGAGCTGCCTGTTTCTCGCGCTTTCCTACAGTTTCGAGCTGCGCGACCGCGAGCGGCGGCTGGCGCAGATGCGGGAGGAGGCGATGGCGGCGCAGATGCGGGCGCTACGCTATCAGCTCAACCCGCATTTCCTGTTCAACACTTTGAATTCCATGGCCGGGCTGATCGAGGAGGGGGAGCGCGACGACGCGCGCGACATGGTGTTGTCGCTGTCGGCCTATCTGCGCACGACGCTGGCGCTTGATCCCCTGCAGGACCTGCTGCTGGAGGAAGAGATCGCGTTGCAGGCCGGTTATCTCGCCATCGAGCGACGGCGCTTTTCCGATCGCATGCGGGTGGAAATCGACGTGCCGGAGGCGCTGCGCGAGGTGCTGGTGCCGAGCCTCATCCTCCAGCCGCTGGTGGAAAATGCCGTCAAGCACGGCGCCGGCCGCAAGACGGGCAGCGTGGCGATCGTCATCCGCGCCAGGGCGGAGGCGGGCCGGCTGCGGCTCGACGTCGAGAACGACATGGCGGGCGGCGATCCGCTGCCGGGCAGCGAGAGCTTCGGCATCGGCTTGAAGAATGTCGGAGAGCGGCTGTCGCGGCGCTTTCCGGGCGTCAGCGGCCTGGATTACGGCCGCACTGACGACGGCCGCTTCCGCGTCACGTTGACAATGCCTTTCAGGACCGCATGACCGAAATTTCCGTTCTTATCATCGATGACGAACCCATCGCGCGCCGTCGCATGGCCCGCATGCTTGCAACCATCGACGGCGTGATCCATGCCGGCGAGGCGGGCGACGTGCCGCAGGCGATCGCGCAGATCGCGGCGCTTTCGCCGGATGTGCTGCTGCTCGACATCCAGATGCCCGGCGGCAGCGGTTTCGACGTGCTGGAGCAGATGGCGCCGCAGACACCGCTGCCGATCTTCGTCACCGCCTTCGACCATCACGCCATCCGCGCCTTCGAATGCAATGCGGTGGACTATCTGACCAAGCCGGTGACGCCGGAGCGGCTGCGCCAGGCGCTCGGCCGCGCGCAGGCGGCGATCGCGGCGCGCGAGAACCGGGACACGGTGGAGGAGCTGCGCGAAACAGTGGCGGCGCTTCGCAAGGCGCTGCGCGAGCAATCCGCCCGGCCGACGCAGTTCTGGGTGAAATCGCGGCGCGAGACGATCCGCATTCCGGCGGAAAAGGTGACGCGGTTCCAGGCGGATGGCGACTATGTGCAGCTCCACGCGGAACAGGGCACCTTCCTCTACAACGAGAGCCTCGCCGGGCTGGAGCGCCGGCTGCCCGCCGAGGACTTTTTGCGCGTCAGCCGCAGCGCGATCGTGCGGCGGGACCAGGTGACGCGGGTGAAGCGCGGGCCGCTCGGCGTGCTGCACGTCGTGCTGCGCGACGAAAGCGAGGTCAAGGTCGGTCGCACCTATCTGCGCGTGGTGCGCGACGGCCTGATCCAGGAATGAGGCCGCGGTTCAGACGGCGCTGGTGAGAATATCGCGTAGATGATCGGCGACGTGCTGCACGGCGCGATCCTTGTCACGGCGGCGATGCCAGGCGAGGTGCAGCGGAAAGCCGGGCACGGGAATGGGCGGCTCCACGATGTGGAAGCGGCTTGCGGCATCCGGCGGCAGGCAATGGCGCGGCATCATCACGATAAGGTCGCTCTCCTCAAGCAGCGGCGGCACCATCAGGAAGCTCGGGACGACGATGCCGACGCGGCGGAATTTTCCCAGCGCTGCAAGCTGGTCGTCGAGCCCGCTGCGCGTCTCGCCGCGGCCGGACACGATGATGTGCGGATAGTCGAGCCAGCGGTCGAGCGAGAAGCCGGCGGCGGCGGGATGGTCGTTGCGCATGGCCACGACATAGTCTTCGTCGAGCAGTGTTTCGCAGTGGAAGGCGGTCTCGTCGAGGCTCGGGAAGACCGAGACGGCGATGTCGCTCGCGCCGCGCGCCAGCGATTCGAGCGCCGCCGGTGCGCCGTGCCAGGGCTGGATGACGATGTCGATGCCGGGGGCGGAGCGGGCGAGTGCACGATGCAGCGGGCCGGTGATGAGGATGCCGGGATGATCCGCCGTGACGACGCGCACGCATTGCCGGATCTCGTGCAGCGGCTCTTCCGGCGCATCGACGACGGCGGCGATGCCGACGAGCAGGTTTTTTAGCGGATCGCGCAACGCCTCCGCCTTCGGCGTCAGCCGCATGCCGCCCTTGCCGCGCTCCAGCAGGGGATCGCCGAAAAGGTGGCGGCAGCGTTCCAGCGCGCTGGAGGTCGCCGGCTGCGAGAGGTTCAGCTTGGCGGCGGCGCGTGAAACATGCGCCTCGTCGAGCAGCGCGTCGAGCACGACGAGAAGGTTGAGGTCGATCGATCGTAAATTCATGCTGTCAATAATAACATATATAAATCATCCATTGGAGTGATTTCTTTGTTCGCGGCATTCTCTGGGCGTCAACACAGGAGATGCCGCCATGAGCAAGACATTGATCCTTCTCTTCCACCCTGATCTCGGCCGTTCGCGCGTCAATGCCGCGCTTGCCGGCGCCGCCCTGCGCCTGTCGGAAGTCGAGGTCATCGACCTCTATTCGCTCTATCCGGATGGCGAGATCGACGACGACCAGGAGGTGGCCCGGCTGCTTTCGGCCGACCGCATCGTCTTCCAGTTTCCGATCCAGTGGTATTCCACGCCGCCGCTGCTGAAGGCCTGGCAGGATGTCGTGCTGACCCGCATGTTTTACATGGCCTACGATACCGAAGGCCGCCTCATGGAAGGCAAGCCGCTGCTCGTCGTCGCGACGGCAGGTAATGTGCCGGAAGCCTATGCCCCGGCTGGCGCCAACAGGTTCACCATGGCCGAATTGCTGCGTCCGCTGGAGGCGACGGCCCATCGCTGCGGCCTGCCGTGGCAGCCGCCGCACCTCACCTACCGGGCGGACAAGCTCGACGACCTGTCGCTGCGCAGGGCGGGATTACAATACATGGCGCTGCTCGAAGAATGGCGCAAAGCGAGCGAGCCGCAGGAGGATCCCCGGCGTTATCTCGTGGAAGCCTGGGGGTGAGCCATGACGACGATCGCATTAGCGCCGACGCCGCGGCCCGTCGTGCCGTTCTGGTTCCTGCGGGCGGCACGCGCCGTGCCGGCCGGCATTCTCGCGCAATACCTGCTGGCAGGGCTGGCGCTCTTCCAGGACGGCCTGTTCTGGGCGTGGCACGGCGGGCTCGGCCTTGCCATCTTCCTGCCGATTGCCGCGATGGCTTTGGCGGCATGGCTTGCACGCCCGGCGCGGGCCTTGCGCTGGTGGACGGGGCTGCTGGTGGTGCTTTATGTCCTCCAGGTCGTTCTGATCGTCAGCGGCCAGAGTTTTGGCTCCGGCCTGTTGCAGGCGCTGCATCCGTTCAATGGTGGCCTGATGCTCGTCGCCTCGCTCGTCCTCGTGGCGAAGGTTGAGCGCAACCGGGCGCGGGCGGTGCGATGAAACCTTACGGCGCGCCGGCCGTGCTGCGGCCGAAGCGCACGGCATGCTGGTCCAGCCAGCGCGGAATTTCCGCCGCCGGCATGGGGCGGGCGAAATGATAGCCTTGGGCATGGCGGCAGCCGAGCATGCGCAGCACCTCGGCTTCCTCTTCCTCCTCCACGCCTTCCACCACGATATCGATGGAAAGCGCGCGGCCGATGCCGATGAGGGCGGCGATCAACGCCTGGTTCTCCCGGCTGGTTGCGATGCCCTTGACGAAGCTGCGGTCGATCTTCAGCCGGTCGATATGCAGGCTGACGAGATAGGCGAGCGAGGAATGGCCCATGCCGAAATCGTCGACCGCAAGGCGGAAGCCGGCGGCCTCCAGCCGGGCGAGCTCCGCGCCGGCCGCCTGCGTGTCCAGCGTTGCTTCCTCGGTGATCTCGATCTCCATCAGCGCGGGAGAGACCTCGTGCTCGCTGGCAATGGCGATCAGCAGGCGCGACAGCGTGTCGCCGGAAAATTCGCGCGGCGAGACGTTCACCGCGACCGCCGCCTCCGGCAGGCCGAGGCGGGGCAGGGTGCGGAGCAGCTCGGCGGCGCGCGTCGCGACATAACCGGTCAGCGCGGATGAAATATGCAGGGCATGGGCGGCGCGCACGATATCCGGCGGGCTGACGGGGCCGAGCTCCGGATGCGCCCAACGCAGCAGCGCCTCAAAACCGGTGACACGGCCGGTGGCAAGCTCCACCTGCGGCTGGAAGACGACCATCAATTGCCGCGTGTCGATCGCCTCGGTGAGCGTCGCCTCGATCAGGCGCTGCCGCTCGATGCGGGCTTTCAGCTCCGGATTGAACAGGCCGAGCCGGCGGCGCCCGCCTTCTTTGGCGGCGTAAAGCGCGATATCGGCGCTGGCAAAAAGATGGTCGGCCGTTTCGCCATGCTGCGGATGGAGCGCAAGGCCCGCGCTGGCACCGACGGTGACGGGCCGGTCGTCGATATGGATCGGATCGCCGGCCAGCCGCACGATGCCTTCGCCGATCTCCCGGCCGCGCATTTCCGCCTCTTCCCCCTCGATGATGACGGCGAATTCGTCGCCGCCGAGGCGCACGACGGTGTCGGTCGGGCCGGTGAGCCCGGTCAGCCGCCCGGCGATTTCGACGAGGACGGCGTCACCCGCACCGTGGCCCATCGTGTCGTTGATCGCCTTGAAGCGGTCGAGGTCGATGGCGAGCAGGGCGAGCGTGCCAGAGGGCACGCCGCTGTCGAGCAGATCGCGCAGGCGCTGGTTGAAGAGCGCGCGGTTGCCGAGACCGGTCAGCGGGTCGCGGTTCGCGAGCGAGGCGAGCTGATGGTAGGACTGGCGGATTTCCGCATTGGCATCGGAGAGGGACGAAGCGAGCGCGACGGCCTTCAGCCGGTCGATCTGGCTGCGGATGAAGCCCGCTTCGCTGAGCTGGCTGGCGCGCACCATCATGACGGCGAGCAGCAGCGCATCGGCGGCTATGACGAGCGCCTCCGTCGTGCCGGAGACCAACAGCGAGATGAAAGCGGAGGCGAGCGGCGGGCCGGCGAAGAACAGCGCTGTGCGGGAATAGGCGGTGCTCTGCATCAGCGATCCGGCGCAGATGCCGCCGATGATGAAGATGAGATAGGGGTTGAGGCCATTCGCCCCATGCACGGCGCCGATGAAGGGCGGCAGGCTCCAGGCGATGCCGCCGCCCAGCGCCCCGAGCGACAGCACCTTCAGCGCCCGCTGCGGCCGTTCGACCGCGCAGTTCAGCCGCTTGACGATGCGCACGCCGACGTAACGCGCCAGGTTGATCGCCAGCACGGCGGCGAGCCACAGCAGGATTTCGACGCTCGGCCCGTCGAGCCAGAGCACGGCCGCCGTCGTTGCGGCGAGAAAGCTGTTGGCGGAGAGCGACAGCACGATGCTGTCCAGCACGGACAGGGCCTGTGCAGACATGATCTGGCGTCTTGTCGGTTCATCCACCGGCATCAACCGGGTCGCATCCGTCATTTGGGTTCCCGGTTTTAAAACTTTGCCGTCCGAGCGGCTGGGGCGGATGGTGTGGTGGTGGGCATAAGATTGTCTTAACAGGGGATCGCGAGAATCCATGACGGCGCGGACTTGACGGCGGCGGCGGCTCGGTTATGCCGGTCGCAGATCTCCCTAAAACATGTCCGGTGAACTTTGATTCACCGGACATGTTCTAGATTTTGTTTGGCCGCATTGTCCAACGCCGAAGCAATGTCGCTTCGGCTGGAAATGCTCTCGGTTTCAGGATTCGTCGATGCCCTTCAGCCTCACCCCCGCGGCCGTCTGGCCGATCGTGCTGCTTTGCCTCTCCAATGTCTTCATGACTTTCGCCTGGTACGGCCACCTGAAGTTCAAGTCCTCGCCGCTGTTCATCGCGATCCTGGCAAGCTGGGGCATCGCCTTCTTCGAATATTGCCTCGCGGTGCCGGCAAACCGCTTCGGCTCCGCGGTCTATTCCGCCGCACAGTTGAAGACGATGCAGGAGGTGATTACGCTGATCGTCTTCGCCGGCTTCTCGGTGTTCTGGCTGAAGGAAAGCCTCACCTGGAACCACGCCATCGGCTTCGTGCTGATCGCCGCGGGGGCGGCTTTCGTGTTCAAGGGATAGAGCAGACGTTCCCAAAACGGTCGCAATCGGGCGCAAGCATGGACGACGGATAAGATGAGGTTCGCGTGACGACATCTTTCTCTACCATGGCCGCCATACGTTTCGGTTACGGCCGGCGGCCGGGCGAGACGCCGCCGGAGAGCGTCGAGGCGCTGATCCGGCAGGTCGAGCGCGGAACCCGCGAGACCTGCCTTTTCCCCTTCGAAGGCATTGCCGGGCGTCGGGCGCGCTTTTCTGCCTTTCGCGAGGTTCAGCAGGCCTATAATGCGGCGCGCGATGCCAACATGCTCGTGATGGTCGGCGAGCAAAGCGTCAATCCCTACAACATCGTCATGGCCAACGCCTTCCGGCGCGACCAGCACCTGAAGGTTCGCCAGGCGGTCTTTTCGCCGAACGGTTTTTTCGAGCGGCTTGCCGCTTTTTGGGGCGATCATTTCGCGATCGATGCGCGCAAGGGCGGTGCCATGCGCATTCTCGCAGGCCTGCACGAGGCGGAGGCCATCCGACCGAATCTCGGCGGATCCTTTTCGGACCTGCTGAAGGCTGCGGTGCTGCATCCGGCCATGCTTGCTTATCTCGACCAGACCCGCTCCATCGGGCCAAATTCGCCGGTCGGCCTGAAGTCGGGGCGCGGGCTCAACGAGAACCTGGCGCGCGAACTCATCGAACTGCACACGATGGGGGCGGGGAGCGGCTACAGCCAGAAGGACGTGCGCTCGACGGCCTTCGTGTTGACGGGGCTCTGGTTCCGCAACCCGGTCTACGAGACCGTCTATCGCACGCGCTCGGCCGAGCCCGGCAGCTATCGGGTGCTTGGGAAAAGTTACGGCGGGCGGGCGCGGCAGATCGAGCAGGTCTACGCCCTGCTTGACGACCTCGCCGACCGCAAGGAGACCCGCCGGCATATCTGTCGCAAGCTCGTCGTGCATTTCATCGCCGACGACCCGCCGCAGTCGGTGGTGGACGCGATGGTAAAGGCCTGGGGCAGAAGTGGCGGGCAGCTGGTGGACGTCTACCGGGCGATGCTGGAGCATCCGCTGAGCTTCGAAGAGGGGGGTCGGAAGGCGCGGCAGCCGTTCGATTTCGTCGTTGCGGCGCTTCGGGCAATGAACGTGCCGGCGGAGGCGCTCGGTCCGGGCGAGGGTGCGAAGAAGGCGGGGGTGCGGCCTGCGACCGACGTTACGGCATTGCAGGATGTGGCGATGATGACTGCGGCGGGCAAGCCGGCGCTCGGGGCCAATCCGCTCTCCGTCGGCATCATCGACCGGCTCGGCCAGCCGATCTGGTCGGCGCCGAGCCCGGCAGGCTGGGAGGAAAACCTTTCGGTCTGGATCACCGGAAGCCAGCTCACCGAGCGCATCGCCTGGGCGCGCCGGCTTGTCGCGCGTTTCGGCGGGACCGACGATCCGCGTATGCTGCTGGAAGCGACCATGGCGGATGCGGCGCGGGCGGACACGATCGAGACCGTTTCGCGCGCGCCGAACCGCGCGGTGGGGTTGGCAATGGTGCTGGCCTCTCCTGAATTCAACCGGCGTTAGGAGGAGCGCGATGACGAGCGACATCAACCGTCGTGCTTTCCTCTCAGGCGCCTGCTGCCTCGCCGCATCGCCGCTCGTGACGCCCGTCAGTTTTGCCGCCATGCCGGGCGAAAACCGGCTGGTGACCATCGTATTGCGCGGTGCGATGGACGGGCTGGCGCTGGTGCAGCCCTATGGCGACCCGGCGCTGCCGCTTTTGCGGCCCAAGCTGGCGCTGACACCGGAGGACGGCCTCATCGATCTCGATGGCTTCTTCGGCCTTCATCCGCTTGCGGGGGATTTGATGCCCCTGTGGAAAGCCGGTGAACTCGGTTTCGTGCATGCGACCTCGACGCCCTACCGTGCCGGCCGCAGCCATTTCGACGGGCAGGACATGCTGGAAAGCGGCGGGGCCGCGGTGAAGGATGAGCGCACGGGCTGGCTCAACCGCGCCATTGCAAGCATCCCGCGGGCTGCCGACCGCAAGGCAATCGACATCACCACGACTGCCGAGCTCATCCTCTCGGGCACGAACCCCGTCGATGTCTGGTCGACATGCGCCGATCTGGCGCTGGCCGAGGACGAGCAGGCCTTCTTCGTGCGACTCTACCGCAACGATCCGGCCTTCGCGGCCGCGATGCGGGAGGCGGCGGAGACGGACATGCTGTCGGACACGATCCACGGCACGGACAAGAAGCGAAGCGCGGGCATCCGGTCGGTTGCGAAGCTCACCGCGGGCATGCTGTCCGCCGACCATCGCATTGCCAGTTTCTCCATAAACGGATGGGACACACATCTGAGCCAGGCACGGACCTTCAAGCGGCCCGTCACGGATCTCGCAACCGCAATCACGACGCTGAAGGCAAACCTGTCTCCGGCGATCTGGCGCCGGACGGCGATCCTCGCGATCACCGAATTCGGGCGGACGGCGCGCGAAAACGGCTCGGAAGGCACGGACCATGGCACGGGCGGCGTTGCCATTCTTGCCGGCGGTGCAGTTGCGGGCGGCAAGGTTTATCGCAACTGGCCGTCGCTTTCCGATGGCGACCTGCTGGACGGCCGAGACCTCAAGCCCACCATGGATCTTCGCCAGCTTGCGGCCGCCATGCTGCGCCAGCAGTTCGGCGTGTCCACCCGCGACCTGGAAAGCGCGGTCTTTCCGGGCCTGTCGTTCGACAAATCCGCGGCCTATCTGCGCGGATAGCTCATTCCAGCACGTCAAAAGCGCGGAAAATCCAGCTTAGCTGGTAGATGATGCCGAGGCTTACGAAGGTCGTGTGGAAGGTGCGGTTGCGCGTTCCGGCGGCGATGAGGCAGAGGGCGATGAAGGTGATGTTGCGGATCGGGTATTCGTAGCCGAAGGAGCCGAAATAGGCTTCGCCCTTCAAGGCGGTGTCGAGCAGGTCGACGGCGAAGACCAGGGCCAGCACGCCGAAGAACCATTTGCGGCGGGAGTAGAAATAGTCCTCGTAGCCGGCATAGTCGTCTAGCGTCGTCGGGAAGAGCAGTACGGCCAGCATGAAGAACAGGCAGCAATAGCTGATCAGGAAGAGATAGACGCCGAAGCCGATCGTCGTCAGCGCCTGCAGGCGGAATTCCCACCACCAGAAATGCAGGAGGAAGATCAGCAGGAAGCCGGCCCAGGCGAGGTGAACCGGGTAGACCTTCATCTTGCCGGGATGCTGGATGAAGAGGGCGACGCCCGTCAGCACGCGGGCGAGGCTGAGGCTGACCACCATGCCGATGACGACGCGCACATGGCTGAAGATGGCGGGATCCGGGGTCGTGTGCTCCATGCTCAGCCTCCGGGCTGTGCTTATTCGACGGGAACGGGTGTTGGATGGCCGTCCTTGTCAAGCGCAACCATGACGAAGGTGGCGCCCGTCACCTTTTCCAGCGTCGTGGTGAGGTAGCGCTGTGCCCAGGCCTCGACAGACAGCGTGATGGAGGTGCGGCCGACGCGGGCGATATGCGTGTAGATGCTGAGCGTGTCGCCGATCTTCACCGGCAGGTCGAAGGCCATTTCCTTGACGGCGGCGGTGACGACGCGGCCCTGCGCGCGCTCGGCGGCGCGGATGCCGGAAGCCAAGTCCATCTGCGCCATGACCCAGCCGCCGAAAATATCGCCCGCGGCATTGGCATCGCCCGGCATGGCGAGCGTGCGAAGGGTGAGCTGTCCGTTCGGCGTCAGGGTCATCGCGTCGTCTCCACTTTCCTCCGGTCTAGCCGAATGCGCGCGAGGGAGAAAGAGGGAGCGTGCGTCCCGGCGGAGCGTGCAAAGCGCATTTTCGAGTATGCTCAGACTCTAAGAATTGATGATTGCAATTTTAGATGATTTTAAAGGGTTTCCCGGACTTTCGGTATGAGGAGCATTGCGCCCTGGAATGTCGAGGAGAGCCCGGTGAAGAATTTCAGAATATCCACGCGTCTTTCATTGCTTGTCGGTCTTGCCTTGACCATCTTCGCGGCGGCGCTCGTCTACAGCCTTTATCACTATCAGGATGCGATGGTCGTGGAGCGCAAGTCGAAACTTGCGGCGATGGACCAGAGCATGCTGACGCTGTTCAAGCACTACCACGAGCTTGAGACGGCCGGCACGTTGACGCGCGAAGAGGCGCAGACCCGGGCGAAGGACGCTGTGCGCGCGCTTCGCTACGAGGACAGCGGCTACTTCTGGATCAACGACATGAACGCCGTGATCATCATGCATCCGATCAAGCCGGCACTCGACGGCACCGACCAGACCGCCATGGCCGACCCGACGGGCAAGCACATCTTCACCGAATTCGTGAAGGCCGTGAAGTCGAGCCCGACCGGCCAGGATTTCGTCGACTATTACTGGCCGAAGCCGGGCTTCGAGGAGCCGGTGCTGAAATATTCGCATGTCGCAGGCTTCGCGCCCTGGGGCTGGATCGTCGGCACCGGCGTCTATGCCGACGACCTTGCCGCCATGTTCCGCCGCAACGCGATCGAGACGGCGATGATCCTCGGCATCGGTGGCCTCGTCATCATGCTCGCGGCCTACGGCATCGTGAAGAGCGTGACCAACCCCGTGCGCCGTCTCCAGGCGTCGATGCAGGCGATTGCCGATGAGGACGTGTCGGGCGAGGTGCCAGAAACCGACCGTAAGGACGAGATCGGCGAGATGGCGAAGGTCGTATCGGTGCTGCGCCAGTCGGTTGCCGAACGCGCGCAGCTTCGGGTTCGCGAGGGCGAACAGCAGGTTCGCCTGGACGAGGAGCGCAGCGAGGGCGAGCGCCGCCAGCGCCAGGTGAGCCAGAGCCAGGCGGATGCCATGCATGTCGTCGGCGGTGCGCTGGAGCGCCTTGCCAATGGCGATCTCACGGTCTCCATCGGCGCGATCGCGCCGGAATATGCAAAACTGCGCGACGACTTCAACCGCGCCGTCGATGCGCTGTCCAGCGTCATCAATGCCATCGCGCATTCCACCGAGATCGTGCATGGCAGCGCCGGCGGCATTGCGGAGGCGGCCAATAACCTCTCCCACCGCACGGAACAGCAGGCGGCCTCGTTGGAGGAAACCGCGGCGGCGCTCGACGAGATTACCGCGACCGTGCGCAACGCCTCCGAACGTGCGGCGGAAGCCAGCCGCATGGTGGCCGAGACCAAACAGTCGACCGGCCGTTCCGGCACGATCGTGCGCGACGCCGTCGCCGCGATGAGCCGCATCGAGGACGCCTCCAGCCGCATCAGCCAGATCATCGGCGTGATCGACGAGATCGCCTTCCAGACCAACCTCTTGGCGCTGAACGCCGGCGTCGAAGCGGCGCGTGCGGGCGAGGCGGGGCGCGGTTTTGCGGTCGTGGCGCAGGAGGTGCGCGAGCTTGCCCAGCGCTCGGCCAATGCGGCCAAGGAGATCAAGGGCCTCATCAGCAACTCCGCCACAGAGGTCGGCACCGGCGTGGCGCTGGTGCGCTCGACGGGCGATGCGCTGACCGAGATCGAGGTGCTCGTCAACAAGGTGAACGACCAGGTGACGTCGATTGCGACGGCCGCCCGCGAGCAGGCCACCGGCCTTGCCGAGGTTAATACCGCAGTCAACCAGATGGACCAGATGACCCAGCAGAATGCCGCGATGGTGGAGGAAACCAACGCCGCCGGCCAGACGCTGACCCAGGAAAGCGAGCAGCTGAAGACGCTGCTCGGAAACTTCCGGCTGAACCCGGCCGGAGCGGCAGACCACAGGCGCCGCGCTGCATAAAGCAAAAGACGATCTCCGGACGACCTTGCCCCGGCGCCACAAGCGCCGGGGTTTTTCGTTGCACCCGTTAATGTCGCGGGTCGGCTGACAACGGTTCCTTTACCCTGTTGCGACAAAATTGCCTGGAAATGCAGGCGGATCGGCCTGCGCGTCCGGTTTGAGGCCCTGTCGTCCGGAATGCGGACAAAAGCGGCCTGCACCATAACCGGACAAAGGTGTGCGCAACCGGGACTTCGCGATAGGGCGAGGCGGCTGCCAGGCGGAAGTGACAATGGGTATTGCGTTTGTAGCTCGTCTTCGCAGACCACTTGGCCTGCTCCTCATCCCGGCCATGCTTGCCGCCTGTTCGGGCGGCCTGACCCCGCCCGACGATATCGACGGTGCCGGCGTCAGCGCGATCATGCCGGCGGACAATGGCAACCGCCGCCCGGCCCGGGAAATGGGCGATACCGGCAACGACGTCTCTTCCTATCCGTCCGACGATTTTGGCGCCGCCGACACGGCCTTGCCGGAACCGGTCGCCGAGAAGAAGCGCCTGCCGATGATCGACAGCGACGAGGCGATGGGCATCAACGAGCCCGTGCAGGCCTCCTCTGGCGTGCTGACGGTTCCCGAAGGCGGCGTCAACATGGACGAGGGGCTCGGCGTCCAGCGCGTCGAGGGGCTGGCGGAAGCGCAGGCCAACGAGATCGCCGAGGGCAATGCCACGCAGGTGGTCGTCGACGGCATCGGCACGGACACGCCGCAGCAGCTCGGCGAGCCGGAGACGCTACCGATGTCGGAGGCGGGCATGGAGCTCGGCACGCCGGCCGAGAGCGGCGATTATGTGCGCGTTCCGGCCAAGGGCTCGACGCGCCGCATGCCGGCGGTCGAGGAGGAGCAGCAGGTCGCCTTCCTGCCGCGGCTGAACAATCCGATGCAGATACCGGAAACCATGGGCGGCATGCCGGCCTCGGAAAAGGCCTGCCGGCAGCGGCTGCAGAAACTCGGCGTGAAGTTTCGTGACGTGCCGCGGATTTCCAAGGGGCGTTCCTGCGGCATCGCGTGGCCGGTCGAGCTGTCGGGACTTTCCGGCGGTATCCAGATCAAGCCGGCGGCGAACGTCAATTGCCAGATCACCGAGGCCTTTGCGCGCTGGGTGAAGCAGGAGCTCGTTCCGTCGTCGCGCACGCGCTACCTCTCGGGCGTCGCGGCCATCCACCAGATGTCTTCCTATTCCTGCCGCACGATGAACTCGCAGCGCGGTGCGGCCATGTCGGAACATTCCAAGGGCAACGCGATCGACGTTGGCAAGATCGTGCTGAAGAACGGCAAGGCGATCGCCATCGAGAAGAAGGGCTTCTTCGCCTTCCGCGAAAAGGGTCTGCTGAAATCGGTGCGCAGCGATAGCTGCAAATACTTCTCCACCGTGCTCGGCCCGGGCAGCGACCGCTACCACAAGGACCATTTCCACTTCGACCTACGGGCCCGCAAATCCGGCTACCGGCATTGCAGCCTCTGATTCTGGTTGTGCGGTTTCCTGCGCAAGCACGACGAGATTTCCATCGGGGTCCTTGAGGCGGATCAGCTTGACGTAGCTGGCGGCCTCCACGTCGCCCGGTGATAGGCCGGCGCCGTCCAGCCGATCCCGCTCTGCCTCCAGCTCGCCCACGATCAGGGTGAGGGTGCCGTGACCGGCATCCTTGGCATTCTGGAAAAGCTGGAAACCGGCCGTCTCTTGATGGTGCCACTCGGCGAGCCCCTCCATCGGACGCGCATCCGGTCCGCGGTTGAAGATGGTGGAGAACCAGCGGATGCTCTGGTCGAGATCCGAACAGCTCAGATGGGCATAGACCTTGCGCAATGTCATCGTCTCTTCTCCCGACGTGGTTGTCTTGCGGGACGAAATGGGTGCGGCGCGGACAAGTTCCCGAAGAACGCCTCGTGATGACGAGCGGACAAAAAAAGACCGGCGGGGCGCCGGTCGAAAAGGGGCGGCAGCACGCTTGGAGGCGTCTGCCTGGAACGTCACATTCCAACACCCGCGCCGGTGCGTCGGCGAGGATGCATGCGGGGCTTCCGCGGGGGAAGCGGGCGGATGGGGACCGCCGATGGGGCTCCCTCAGGGTCCGGGAGCAAGGCCGCTGCCAGGGGCAGTGGGGACGTTGGGGTGAGCGGGGTGCAGGATCGTCCCCGTCGGCCTCGCGCAGACGATGGTTGAAATGGGTCACGGTTTGATGACAGTCGGGCACCCGTCCCAAGCGAAATTTTCGCCTGCTGCCGCCCCACGGTGGTCTCCCTCGGAGCCTGCCATGCCGCCCATTGCCGGTCCTGTCCTGTTCGCGTTGGCGCTCTCTGCCACGCTTCCTCGTCAGCATCGATGGCTGAGCGAATTTTTTGCGCTGCACAGGTGAAACTTGGCAAGGGACACGCCATATAGGGTGTCCTTCCGCATGAATTTCCTCCATTCCGGACCATCTCATGGCGCCCATCGTTTCCATTCGCAATCTCACCAAGAGCTACGCATCGGGCTTCAAGGCGCTGAAAGGCGTCGATCTCGATATCGAGGAGGGCGAGATCCTCGCGCTGCTCGGGCCGAACGGCGCCGGCAAGACGACGATGATCTCGATCATCTGCGGCATCGTCACGCCGAGCGGCGGCACCGTCACCGTCGCCGGCCACGATATCCTGCGCGACTACCGCCAGACCCGCTCGATCATCGGCCTGGTGCCGCAGGAGCTGACGCTCGACGCCTTCGAGACGGTGTGGAACACCGTCGCCTTCTCGCGCGGCCTGCATGGCTGCGCGCCGGACCCGGCGCTGATCGAGCGCATCCTGCGCGACCTCTCGCTGTTCGACAAGAAGGACACGATGCTGCGCCACCTCTCAGGCGGCATGCGGCGGCGCGTGCTGATCGCCAAGGCGCTGTCTTACGAGCCGAAAGTGCTGTTCCTCGACGAGCCGACGGCGGGCGTCGACGTGAATCTCCGCAAGGACATGTGGCTGCTCGTGGAAAAGCTGCGCGCGGCCGGCGTCACGATCATTCTCACGACGCACTATATCGAGGAGGCCGAAGAGATCGCCGACCGCATCGGCGTCATCAACCATGGGGAAATCCTGCTGGTCGAGGACAAGAAGGCGCTGATGGCAAAGCTCGGGCGCAAGCAGTTGACCGTGGAGCTCGGCGAGCCTGTCGGTGCCATTCCCGATACGCTTTCGCCCTTCGGGCTGACGCTCGGCGAGGCGGGCACGCGCCTTACCTATGAATTCAACACATCCGGCGAGCGCACGGGCATTTCCTCGCTGCTCTCCGCGCTGTCGCAGGCCGGCCTTCGGGTCAAGGACATCTCCACCGAGCAGAGTTCGCTGGAAGACATTTTCGTGGAACTGGTTGGAGAGGGAAAATGAACTTCGAGGCGATCAAATCCATCTATGCCTTCGAGATGGCGCGCACGCGCCGCACGCTGCTGCAAAGCGTCGTTTCGCCCGTCATCACCACCTCGCTCTATTTCATCGTCTTCGGTGCTGCGATCGGCTCGCGCATGCAGGCGGTGGAGGGCGTGCCCTACGGCGCCTTCATCGCGCCCGGCCTCATCATGCTGACGCTCTTGAACCAGTGTATCGGTAACGGCTCCTTCGGCATCTATTTCCCGAAATTCACCGGCACGATCTACGAAATCCTCTCCGCACCCGTCTCGATGATCGAGATCGTCATCGGCTATGTCGGGGCGGCGGCGACCAAGGGGCTGATCGTCGGTACGATCATCCTCATCACCGCCTCGCTCTTTGTCGACATTTCCATCAAGCACCCCTTGATGATGATCCTGTTCTTCGTGCTCACCGCCGTCAGCTTCAGCCTGTTCGGCTTCATGATCGGTATCTGGGCGAAGGATTTCGAGCAGTTGAACCTGTTCCCGATGCTGATCGTGCCGCCGCTCGTCTTCCTCGGCGGCAGCTTCTACTCGATCGACATGCTGCCGCCCTTCTGGCAGACGGTCAGCCACTTCAACCCGGTCCTCTACCTCGTCTCCGGCTTCCGATGGAGCTTTTACGAGATCGCCGACGTCAACCCGGTCGTCAGCCTCGTCACGGTGCTGGGCTTCCTGGTCGGCTGCCTGGGGATCACGGCTTGGATCTTCAAGACGGGCTACAAGCTGAAGAACTGAGAAGGGTCCTGCTGCCATGGCTGCACGCGTAAAACTCAAGGGCCTGGACGGCGCCTATTGCGTGGCACGGCTTGGCGCGTCCGATGCCATTCCGGGCTGGGCGGATGGCCCCGGCTTCGTCAGCATCAGCCGGACGGATGACGAGCTTTCCATCGTCTGCCGCGAGGAGCGCGTGCCGCATGATGTGCGCCAGGACGGCGACTGGTCCTGCTTCAAACTCGTGGGACCGTTCGCCTTCGATGAGACCGGGATCGTGCTCTCCGTGATCGCGCCGCTTTCCAAGAACGAGATCGGGATTTTCCTGGTCTCCACCTTCGACGGGGATCATCTCCTGGTGAAGTCTGCCGATCTCGCCAAGGCGCGCGACCTGCTGACGGCGGCCGGCCACACGCTGCTTTAAGGGCCGTTGTGATCAAACGCTCGTGCCGATTGTCACATGCCTTCCAGGTAATATGCCTTCTGCGACGGGTAATAATCGTCGAATGACGGCAGTGCCTTGCCTTCGCGCGAGGCCACCAGCATGTCGAGATAGTATTCCCAGCCCGGCCCTACGTCGCCCGCGAGTTTCCTGTCGCTGAGGCGTTGTACAAAATGCAGCTCGGTCATGTCGTCCGTCTGCGTCAATGTCAGCTCGATGCGCCAATCGCCGAACTCATCCTTCATCGTGACGACCAGCCGGTTGGGCGCGTCGCATTCTTCGATCATCAGGTTCGTCCAAGGCTGGCCCTTCTCATGGAGAAGTTGCAGCCGCACGATCTTGCCCGGGCCGGCATCTCCTTCCCAACTGCCGAACCAGAGTGCGGTGCTCTCGGACTTCGTCACGCTCCTCCAGACGTCATCGACGGGCGCGCGGAACGTGCGCGTGAGGATCAGGTCATTGCCACGAACGTGGCCGGTTGGCTTGGGGCTCATGCCGTCTCCTTTTCTTGCCGTTTAGTCCTTCAGCCGCAATTCGTCGCGCGCGATCTCGATCGAGCCGAGCGTTTCCAGGAAGCTCATGCCGAGCAGGCTCTGGTCGAGGCGGCCCTGTTCGGTGACCATGCCGCGGATGGTGCCGCGCAGGATCGGGCCGATCGCGACTTCGCGCAGCGTCACGGGGGCGGCAAGCGCGCGGCCGTTGGCGGTGGAGACGTCGATCGAGAAGACCAGGTTGTCCGGATTGATGCCGAGGCGCATGGCGTCCTCGTAGGACAGCACGACCGAGCTTGCGCCTGTATCGACCATCATGCGCAGCGGCGTACCATCGATCGACACGTCGGCCTCGAAATGGCCGGAGACGCCCTTGTGGATCACCATGATCTGTTCGCCGCTGGCGCTCGTCGTCAAAATGGCGCGGCCGGGGATGAGGCCGGCGGTCAGGCGGTTGCCGAAGTCCTGCAGGTCGAAGCGGTAAAGATAGCCGGCAACGAGCATGAGGATGATCAGCAGCCAGATGCCAGCCTGGCGCACGCTTTCGCCGATCTGCCGCCGGCCGGCCAGGATGCCCGCCGCCATCATCGTAGCGATGGCCGACAGTGTCACGAGGCGGCCGAAATCGTTGTTGTCCATGCCCATCGTGCGGCCGCTGTCATGGTTGAGAATCAGGAAGGCAAGGCCGACGGCGAGGATGGCGAGAAGAAAATAGAACCTCATGCGTCGCCGCGCTCCCTGGCCATGCGGGTGCGGCGCGTCTCGCGCCGGGGTTTGCGTTCGACGGTGGCAAGCCGCGCCGGCAGCGCCGCCATGATGGCGCGCCTCTCCTCCGCGCTATAGAGCGTCCAGGCGCCGATCTCGTCACGCGTGCGGCCGCAGCCGAAACAGTAGCCGGTCACCATATCGATCGAACAGACGAGAATGCAGGGCGATTCCATCGCGTCTCCGGGTGTTTGCCCCTCCTATATCGGTGGGTCAGAGCGTGAGGGCAAGAGCGAAGAGCACTGACATTTCCGCGAGCTGCTCGGTTGCGCCGATCGTGTCGCCCGTATGCCCGCCGATCTTGCGCATCGCGATGCGGTTGAAGACGAGAACGGCCGCCGCGGCGGCGGCGAGGGTGAGGGCGAGCGAGAGCACGGTGCCATGCGGCAGGAGCAGCAGGGCGGCGAGCAGGATGCCGCTGACGAGCGCCATCGTCGTCGCACCCTTGTCCGGCTCGCCGACCGACGCGGCGACGCCGTCGCGCCGGGCGGGCGGCAGGAGCGACCAGTGCCAGACCATGGCGGTGCGGCTGGCGGCGGCCACGGCAAGCAGCACCATGCCGAGGCCGGAGGGCGTGAGCACGGCGGCAAGGGCCGCGATCGCCGCGGCGCGCAGCCCGAAGGAGAGCACGAGGGCGACGGCGCCGTAGGAGCCGACGCGGCTGTCCTTCATGATGGCAAGCGCGCTTTCCCGATCCCGCCCGCCGCCGATGCCGTCGGCGCTGTCGGAAAGCCCGTCCTCGTGCAGCGCGCCGGTGACGAGCACCTGGAGCGCCAGCGTGGCGAAGGCGAGGAGGAGGGGCGGGGCGTCGATTGCCGACAGAACGGCTGCGAGTGCAGCGGAGGGCAGCACGACCAGCAGGCCGGCGAGGGGGAAGGCACGCACCGCGCGCGACAGCCGCCCGTCATGGCCGGCAAAATGGCGCTGCGGCACTGGCACGCGCGACAGGAAGGCGACCGAGCGAGCCGTGTCGTCAATGAAATCCCGGATATCCACGTCGAAGAGCCCCTCCCGGCAAAAGGGCGAGGCAAGCCGCTGCAAATGCGGTTGTCGGATTCGCGCCCTGCCTCTATTAGAGCAGTTCCAGCAAAAGTGCGCAGCGGTTTTGCGCGCCGGAACTGCGTAAAATTGATTGCTCCAGACGCCAACAACCCCGCCTTCGAAAGCCCAAAGCAAGGAATTCCCCAAGATGAGTGCCAGCGGCCTGCCGTTCGATGATTTTCGTGATTTGCTGCGCAATCTGCCCGGTCCCGATTCGGCAGCGCTCGTGGCTGCGCGCGAACGCGACAAGCAGCTCACCAAGCCGCCGGGCGCGCTCGGCCGCATGGAGGAAATCGCCTTCTGGCTCGCCGCCTGGACCGGCCGTCCGCCGGCCGTGACGCGCCCGCTCGTCGCGATCTTCGCCGGCAATCACGGCGTCACAAAGCAGGGCATCACGCCTTATCCGTCCTCGGTGACGGCGCAGATGGTGGAGAACTTTGCGGCCGGCGGTGCGGCGATCAACCAGATCTGCGTCGCCTACGACCTCGGCCTGAAGGTTTTCGACCTCGCGCTGGATTACCCGACCGCCGACATCACGGAAGAGGCGGCGCTTTCCGAGCGCGACTGCGCGGCTACCATGGCCTTCGGCATGGAAGCGGTTGCCGGCGGCACGGACCTGATCTGCATCGGCGAGATGGGCATCGGCAACACCACGATCGCAGCCGCGATCAACCTCGCGCTCTACGGCGGCACGGCGGAAGAATGGGTTGGCCCCGGCACGGGCTCGGAAGGCGAGGTGCTGAAGCGCAAGGTTGCGGCCGTGAAGAAGGCCGTCGACCTGCATCGTGCGCATCTGTCCGATCCGCTCGAAGTGCTGCGCCGCCTCGGCGGGCGCGAGATCGCCGCGATGGCTGGCGCCATCCTGGCCGCCCGCATGCAGAAGATCCCGGTCATCCTCGATGGCTATGTCGCGACCGCCGCCGGCGCCATCCTGCGTGCCGCCAATCCTTCGGCGCTCGACCATTGCCTGATCGGCCATGTCTCGGCCGAGCCCGGCCACCTGAAGTCTATCGAGAAGCTCGGCAAGACGCCGCTCCTGGCGCTCGGCATGCGGCTGGGCGAGGGCACCGGCGCGGCGCTTGCCGCCGGCATCGTCAAGGCGGCAGCCGCCTGCCATTCCGGCATGGCGACCTTCGTTCAGGCGGGTGTCAGCAACCGCACCTAGAGCGCGGTCGGCAAAAAGCCCCAAATGGTATGAATGAGACCCAGGGCATTCCCGTCATACGGGCATGCTTTATGGGCGCGGCAGAATCAGGATGTTGGAATGGGTCAGGCACCAATCAAGAAAAAGACGGGCTTCAGCCATCTCATCGCGGCGGCGACCTATTCCGCCGACGGTGCGCGGCGCCTGCTCAGCGAATCCGCCTTCCGGCACGAGCTGATCGCCTTCGGCGTCGCCATGGTGCTCTTCACCGTGGTCGGCGCCTCGTTCTTCCAATATGTCGCCATGGCGATCCTTTTCCTGCTGATGGTCGCCTTCGAGGCGCTCAACACGGCCATCGAGGAGATCGTTGACCGGGTCTCGCCGGAAATTTCCGAGATGGGCAAACATTCGAAGGACCTCGGCTCCTTCGCCGTCTTCTGCCTGATCATCTCGAATGCGGTTTACGCCGGCTACGTCGTCGCCTCCAAGTTCATCTGAACTCAGGCAAAGCTCTTCTTGCGCGGGGCGACGGCCTGCGTCTCGGTGACGGCGGGCAGGCTCTGGAGCACGCGCTTTGCCGGCAGGATGGCGATCGCCTCGGTGCCCTCGCGCAGCTTTGATTTCAGGATGAACTCGCCATTGTGCTTGGCAAGGATGGCCTGGACGATCGGCAGGCCGAGACCGGTGCCCTGTTCGGCGCTCTTGATGGCGATGGAGCCCTGGCCGAAGGCCGAGAGTACGACCGGGATTTCCTCTTCCGGAATGCCGGGGCCGTTGTCCTTGATCGAGACGTACTGCCCGCCGCCGGCCGTCCAGCCGGCCTTGACGAGGATCTCGCCGCCCTGGGGGGTGAATTTCACCGCATTGGAGAGAAGGTTCAGGATGACCTGGCGCAGCGCCTTTTCGTCCGCCCAGACCGCCGGCATGTCGCCCTCGACCTGCTCGGCAATGGTGATGTTCTTGGCACGGGCACGGAGCTGGACCATGCCGATGCAATCCTCGGCGATGTCGACGAGGTGCACCGAATCCTCCGACAGGTCGTATTTCCCGGCCTCGATGCGCGACAGGTCGAGGATCTCGTTGATGAGGTTGAGGAGATGCTGGCCGGAGCGGTGGATGTCGGACGTGTATTCCTTGTAGACCGGGTTGTTGAGCGGCCCGAGCACCTCCGTCGACATGACCTCGGAGAAGCCGAGGATGGCGTTGAGCGGCGTGCGCAGCTCGTGCGACATGGAGGCGAGGAAGCGGGACTTCGCGAGGTTGGCTTCCTCCGCCCGGCGGCGGGCCTCGTCGGACATGGATTTCGCCACTTCCAGCTCGGCGATCAGGTCGTCCTTTTCCGATTGCGAGGAGAGGAGCTGCGCGCTCGTGTGGCGCAGGCGATGCGTCATGAAGACGAGGAACATCATGGCGGCCGCGATGATCGCGGCCATCCCGACCGTTGCGGGATCCGGGCGCAGCAAAGCGGAAATCGAAAGCGCGCCGACCGTCGGCAGGAAGGCGTAGAGTACGGCGTGGCGCAGCATCAGCGTGCTGATGGCGGTGACGGCGAGCGCCACGAGCAGGGAGGAGCCCTTGTAGAAATCGAAGGTGACGCCGGAGCACTGGCCGCAGGTCTGCAATGCGAAGGCCGCCCAGGTGAGGCCCATGAAGACCTGCGCGATGAGGAAGATCTGCTGCCAGCGGCGCGTATTGTCGGCGGTGATTTCCTGCTTGCGGGCGCGGCGCGCCACGATCATGCCGAGCGCATGCACGCTGAGCGCCAGGATCGCCCACGCGATCAGGCCGATTTCCTGCGTAAGATAGATGCCGCCGGCCGCGATCAGCACCACGACGACAGGCACGGCGAGCGCGCTCTGTGCGGCGGAGGCGATGTGGAGTTGCAGCATCTCGCGCTCGAAGCCGGGCGCCAGCCCCGTCGCCGTCTGCAACCGCTCGCGAGTCGTGCGGACAGCCCGCGAGACAGCCTTGTTTCGGTGGCTGCGCGACTTGTCGACGATGATCTTGTCGGTCGAGGTACTGACGCCGGTACTCATCACACTTGCAACTGTTACGGACAGCGTTGAATTCTAGGGTCGAATCCTTAAGAAGATGCTGCCGCGCATAAACCATTTGCGAACCATTCCGGCATTTTCCGTAACGTGAATTGGGCCTCGCGCCGCCATATGACGAAACGTCAGGACTCTAGGACAGGAACGGGGTTGCATGGGACTTACGAGGCGCGCGCGTGATGTCGGCGTGGCGATGGCGATCCTGGCGCTGACGGTGCTCGTGGTGGCGCGCGTGAGCGGCGAAACCGGGGAGACGATCACCGGGGCCGCGCGGGCGGCGGACGGCGACACGCTGACGCTCGATGGCCACCGCATCCGTCTCGTCGGCATCGATACGCCGGAGCTGACGCAGGTCTGCAAGCGCGACGGCGCCGACTGGCGCTGCGGCGTTGCCGCGCGCTCGCGGCTTGCCGAGCTGTTGCGCGGCGGTGCCATTACCTGCCGCACCGAGGGGACCGACAAGTACAACCGCTGGCTCGCGCGCTGCGAGACGCTGGAGGGCGATCTCGGCGAGCGCATGGTGCGGGAAGGTCTGGCGGTCGCCTATGGCGGCTACGAGGACGAGGAGCAGTTCGCCAAGGCCGAGCGCAAGGGGCTCTGGGGCTCTGAGTTCGACATGCCGCAGCAATGGCGCCGCACGAACGGGCGGCCGCAGGAAGACGTGCACGCTGCGGAACCCGGCGTGCTCGGCAGCATTCTGGGCGCATTGGGACTGCTTTGAACGGACGACGCGATGGATGATGCGGGATTGGCAGAACTTCGCGCCGCGATTGCGGCCTGTCGGCTCTGTCGCGACGCGCCGGCGAAGGGGCCGGCCCATCGCTTGCCGCACGAGCCGCGGCCGGTCGCGGTCATCTCCAGCACCGCGCGCATCCTGATCGCCGGCCAGGCGCCGGGGCTGCGGGTGCATGGCAGCGGCCTGCCGTTCAACGATGCCTCGGGCGACCGGCTGCGCACCTGGTTCGGCGTGACGCGCGAGGAATTCTATGATCCGGCAAAATTCGCCATCGTGCCGATGGGCTTCTGTTTTCCCGGCTACGACGCGCATGGCAGCGACCTGCCGCCGCGGCGCGAATGCGCGCCGCTCTGGCGCGCCCGGGTGATCGGCGCCATGCCGCAGGTCGAGCTGGTGCTGGCGATCGGCCAATATGCGCAAGCCTGGCACCTGGGGGCGGCGAAGGCCGCGAGCATGACCGAGACGGTGCGCGATTGGCGGCGGCATCTCGGGCGCAACGAGGGACCGGCGGTGCTGCCGCTGCCGCATCCGAGCTGGCGCAACACCGGCTGGCTGAAGCGCAATCCGTGGTTTGAGCAAGAGGTTCTTCCGGAGTTGCGAAAGCGGGTGAAAACTCTTACGGAATGAAATGCATTTCTTTCATTTTGCCGCTATCACGGTATAGGAGGGAATTAAATTTCGTTAGGGGAAATCGATGGATCGTCTGGACCGCAAGATCCTGCGCCTTTTGCAGGAAGATTCCACGCTGGCAGTGGCGGACCTCGCCAAGAAGGTGGGTCTGTCGACCACGCCGTGCTGGCGGCGCATCCAGAAGATGGAAGAGGACGGCGTGATCCGCAAGCGCGTCGCGCTGCTCGATCCGATCAAGATCAACACCAAGGTCACGGTCTTCGTCTCGATCCGCACCAACTCGCACTCGACGGAATGGCTGAAGCGCTTTTCCGAGGTGATCGTCGAGTTCCCCGAGGTCGTCGAGTTTTATCGCATGAGCGGCGAGGTGGATTACCTGCTGCGCGTCGTCGTGCCGGATATCGGCGCCTACGACGCCTTCTACAAGCGCATGATCGCCCGCATCGAGATTCGCGACGTCTCCTCCGCCTTCGCGATGGAGCAGATCAAGTACACGACCGAACTGCCGCTCGACTATATGATGGTGGACAACCAGAAGAGCGGCGAAGAGTAAGGCGCCTACATCTCCGGCCGCCTGAAGGTCACCGACACCGATTTCCAGGTGTCGTAGGGCGCGAGCTTTTCGAGGCCCGTGAAAGGCGCGCAGCGCACGACCGCGCGGACGGCGCTCGCCACGAAGGTCTTCGTCGCTGGGTCGCCGGCGACGGGGCCGTCGACCTTGGGCGAGCCGTCGAGCTCGCCGGCTTCCGTCAGTGTAAAAGCCACCCGGACCGCTTCGACATGGGCGGGCAGGTCCGCCGGGACGTTCCAGCATTGCGCGATCTTCTGGTGCAGCGCGGTGGCGAGCGCCAGCGCGGCGCTGTCGTCCGCCCGTGCTGGTGCTGCGAGGCCCGCCAGGGCCGCGACGGCGATCATGGCGCGATGGCGCACCATGTTATTTCTTCTCCAGTCGGGCGAGCAGGGAGGACGTGTCCCAGCGGTTGCCGCCCATGTCCTGCACGTCGCCGTAGAACTGGTCGATGAGGGCGCTGACGGGGAGCTTGGCGCCGTTGAGGCGGGCTTCGGACAGGACGATGCCGAGGTCCTTGCGCATCCAGTCGATGGCGAAGCCGAAATCATATTTGCCGGCGATCATCGTCTTGTGGCGGTTGTCCATCTGCCAGGAGCCGGCAGCACCCTTGGAGATGACCTTGATGACCTTCTCCATGTCGAGCCCGGCCTGCTTGCCGAAATGGATGCCTTCGGCAAGGCCCTGTACGACGCCGGCAACGCAGATCTGGTTGACCATCTTGGCAAGCTGGCCGGCGCCGGCCGGGCCCATCAGGCCGACCATGCGGGCATAGGCGTCGATGACCGGTTTCGCCTTTTCGAAGGTTGCTTCCTCGCCGCCGCACATGACGGTGAGCACGCCGTTTTCCGCGCCGGCCTGGCCGCCGGAAACGGGGGCATCGATGAAGCCAAAACCCTTGGCCCGGGTGGCGGCGTCGAGTTCACGGGCGACCTCGGCCGAGGCGGTGGTGTTGTCGATGAGGATGGCGCCGGGTTTCATGCCGTCGAGCACACCGTCCTTGGCCGTCGTGACGGAACGCAGGTCGTCGTCATTGCCGACGCAGGTGAAGACGAAATCGGCATCCTTTGCAGCCTCGGCCGGCGTCGCGAAGGCCTTGCCGCTGAACTCGGCTGCCCATTTTTCCGCCTTGGCAAAGGTGCGGTTGTAGACCGCCACCTCATGCCCACCCTTGACCTTCAGGTGGCCCGCCATGGGATAGCCCATGACGCCGAGACCGATGAATGCAACCTTTGCCATGCCGTAACCTCCTGCAATCTTTGGCAGGAGGTGTAGCGGATCATTGATTTCAGCGAAAGTGTTTCGTCAGCCGCGATACTTTGCAAGCACCAGATGGCCGGGGATGGGCTCGCCTTCCTCCATGCGCACGGTGATGTCAGTCATCTCGACGAGGTCGAAGCCGGTTTCGTCGAGGCGCTGGCGGACATAGCCGGCGCCATGGGCAAACCGCTGGTGCGGGCCGACCATGAAGGGGCGGCCGGCAAATGTCTCTTCCGGCAGCGTCTCGGAGGAGAAGATGAAATGGCCGCCGGCAACGAGATTTTCGCCGACGCCGAAGAACAGCGGTTCGAGCGCGCCGAGATAGGGCAGCACGTCGGTCGCGGTGATGAGATCGAAGGGCTCGTCGTCGTTGTCTTCGAGAAAATCGATCGCTTCGGCGACGTAGAGCGTTTCGTAGAGCTCCTTGTCATGCGCGATCTCCACCATGTTCTCCGAAAGGTCGACGCCGGTGATGTCTTCCGCCATGTCGCGCAGCGCCCCGCCGGTCAAGCCGGTGCCGCAGCCGAGGTCGAGCACGCGCTTGAACGGGCCGAGGCCGAGCGCCTGGAACCGCTGGCGCACGAGCAGCGGCACGCAATAGCCGAGCTGCTCGACCAGCACATTGTCGAACACTTCGGCATGCTGGTCGAAGAGGGTGGTGACATAGGCGTCGGGCGCCTTTTCCGGCGTCTCGCCGAGGCCCATCGAGGCAAGCCGCACGGCGGCGCCGCCATGGTCCTCGGGGTCGAGCGCCAGCACTTCGGCATAGGCCTTGGCGGCAGCATCGAAATCGCCGGATTTTTCCAGCGAAAGGGCGCGGTTGTAGGCGTCCGCGAGCGCGTCTTCGTCGATCTTGGTCATGGCGGGTCTCTCATAAGGGCCGGGCGGGACTTTGGCAATGCCGCTGCCGTGGGTAGATCTCCCGTTAGAGAAGGCATCAGCTTTCAGTTATAGAGGTCGAGAGACAGTAGCAGCGTCCTTGGAACCGGGTTCCATAGACCCGTTCGCAATCCCGCTGCGCGGAGCGCCTGTGCCGTCCAGGTGTTGCAGCCGACCAGCGCGTTGAAATAGCCCTTGGCCTCGAAGAAGCGGTCGTTTGTTCCGTATCCTGCATTCTGGATATGCCGCCGATCACCATTGGGGTCGGTCGCGAAGCTGTCCGACGCGAAGCCGACCAGCCGTTTGAAGCCGTCATCTCCAATCTGGAAACGGGTGATGGAAGAGCCGTTGGGTGTGATGTCTCCGGCGACGTCCACATGCATGACCGCGCTGTCGACGGTGAATGCCTTCAACACAGGGATCGGTTTCAGATCCGACCAGGTCGGTGTTTCGAGATAAAAGGCGCGACCACCCCAACCGAAGATGATCCATCGTGCGTCGGGATGTGCGAGCGGCATTCCGGATTCTGCAAGGAAGGCGAAAGTGGCGCGCGTGTTGTCATCGAGCGGTATGGCGATATCCGTGTGGATGGGATTGGACAGGACGAGAATATCGCGCGTCCTTGCGGTTTCGCCGTCATGCCAGATCGGTCGTGGAAACAGCGTGCCGATCGTAACCGCGACGGCGATCACCAGGACGACGAACAGGGTGTACCGTGCGGTCTTTCGCATTGTCTCGAAGGTGCCTGCCGGGATATTCAATGCTGGCGGCAGTGGCCATTCGGGCCACAATCGTCAGCGGCGATCCGGCACTCATACACGGTCTGTCGACAGCCCGCCGGGATTTTCACCGTTTCGTCAGTGAATGATGAACTCACCCTTCAGCGCGCGCCATTCGGACGCCGAGATCAGCCGGCGGTGGACGTAGCGCACCGAATGCAGCGGGCCGTCCAGCTTCTCCTGCCAGAATTTCAGAAAACGCTTCATCTCCGGGAAATCCGGGGCGAGATCGTAGTGCTGCCATATATAGGTCTGCAGGAACTGCTGGTGATCCGGCATGCGGTAGAGGATCTGGGCCGTGGTCATGCCATAGCCCTTGAGCTGCATTGCCATGTCGTTCGTCATAGGGACCTCATTGCATGGTGAATGATGGTCCCTATGATTGAGCGCTTACAGGGTTAATGAAATATTGATTTTTGATGGATAGTGAGAATTTTTCTTTGAAAACAGGGTCTTGGCAGCTCTCGCCTGCGAGTGCTGCCAAGGGTCTCACCGTTTCAGGTGGCGCGTCAGGCGCAGTTCCAGCCAGGCCCAGAGATTGCGCAGCAGCTCCACGATCAGGAGATACATAAGTGCTGCCCAGAGATAGGCCTGGTAATCGAAGGTGCGCGAGAAGGCGCGGCGTGTCTCGCCCATCAGGTCGAAGACCGTGACGATGGCGACGATGGCCGAGCCCTTGATCATCAGGATGATCTCGTTGCCATAGGGACGTAGCGCGACGATCAGCGCCTGCGGCAGGATCACCTTGAAGAAGGCGACCTTCTTGGGCAGGCCGAGGGCGGCGGCGCCCTCATGCTGCCCACGCGCCACGCTCTCGATGGCGCCGCGCAGGATTTCGGCCTGGTAGGCGGCGGTGTTGAGCGTGAAGGTGAGCAGGGCGCAGTTCCAGGCATCGCGGAAGAACCACCAGAGGCCGAGCGATTTCAACTCGGCGGAAAAACTGCCGAGGCCGTAATAGACGAGGAAGAGCTGGGTGAGCAGCGGCGTGCCGCGGAAGAAATAGACGTAGCCGTAGGCGATCCACGAGAAGACCGGGTTCTTCGACATGCGCGCGAAGGCGAGCGGCAGCGAGATGAGGCCGCCGAGCACCACCGAAAGCGCCACGAGCAGCAGCGTGACGCCGAGGCCGGAGAGGTAGCTCGGGCCGTATTTGGTGAATTTTTCCGGGTCCCAGCCGCCGACGATCATCAGGAAGATGCCGACAGTCAGCGCCAGCCAGACGCCCATGAAGATGTTGCCGAAGAAGCGGCCGGCGGTGAAGGTTTTCGGCGGCGCCGGCGGTGGGGCCTGCGGGGGGATGAGGGTGGTGACGTAGCTCATCGTGCGGCCTCCGACCGTTTGGCCCAGCTTTCGATCGAGGAGAAGACCAGCGAGGAGAGGAAGGCGAGCACCAGGAAAAGCAGGCAGGCGATGGCGTAGAACTCGAAGGCTTCCTTGGTGACGCGTGCGGCCACACTCGTCTGGCGCAGGATGTCCGGCAGGCCGATGACGGAGACCAGCGCAGTGTCCTTCAGGAGCGCCATCCAGAGATTGCCGAGGCCGGGAAGGGCCACGCGGATCAACTGCGGCAGGACGATGAGGCGCATCGTGCGGCCCTTGTGCAAGCCGAGCGCATAACCCGCCTCGTACTGGCCGCGCGGGATCGCCTTGAAGGCCGACAGCAGCACTTCCGAACAATAGGCGGAGAAGACCACGCCGAGCGCGATCATGCCGGCAAAGAAGGCGTTGATTTCCACGGCACCGTCATAGCCAACCGCGGCCATGAGGTTCTGCACGAGGATCTGCAGGCCGTAATAGACGATGAAGAGCGTCAGAAGCTCCGGCAGGCCGCGGAAGAGCGTGGTGTAGATGTTGGCCGACAGCCGCAGCGAGCGTTCTTCCGACTGTTTGGCCAGCGCGATGAAGAAGCCGAAGAACAGGCCGACGGGCAGGGTCGCGATGGCGAGGCTGGCCGTGACCAGGAAGCCCAGCGCGATCTCGTCGCCCCAGCCGGCGTCGCCGCATGCCAAGAGCGTGTTGCCCGCGAATAGATTGAAGATGCCGATCGGTCCGCAGAGGGGATCGATGATCCCGAGAAATGCGGATACCGCCTCGACGATGGCGGCGAAAAACCCGCTCATGCCAGAAGAACCCCCGATGCGCGCTTCGCGCTTCTTGTTAAGGCGCCTTATGCGCCCGTCTTTTATTTATCTGTAACTTTTCAAACAAAAGGGGCGGGAGAGCAAGCCCTCCCGCCCGTGCATTCTGCTGATGGGGTCAGAAAAAACCCGCATGAAGCAGTACGTGCCGCGATCAGTCGCCGTAGACGTCGAAGGGGAAGTACTTGGCGTTGATTTCCTGGTACTTGCCGTTGGCGCGGATCGCCGCAACCGCAGCCGTGAACTTGTCGGCAAGCGCGGTATCGCCCTTGCGGACGGCCACGCCTGCGCCTTCCCCGTTGATGACCGGGTCGATCGGCAGGGTACCGAGCAGCTTGCAGCAGGCGCCATCCTCGGACTTCAGCCATTCGGAGAGCACCACCACGTCGTCGATCACGGCGTCGATGCGGCCGTTGGCGATGTCGAGCTTGTACTCGTCGGCCGTCGGGTAGAGCTTGACCTCGGAATCCTTCATATGCGCTTCGGCATAGTTGGAATGGGTCGTCGAGCCCTGGGCGCCGAGCAGTTTGCCGGCGAGCGCTTCCGGGGTGGCTTCCGTGATCTCGCTATCCTTCGGCACGACGATGGCCGGCGGCGTGTTGTAGTACTTCTTGGAGAAGTCGACCTGCTGCTTGCGCTCTTCGGTGATCGACATGGAGGCGATGATCGCGTCGAACTTCTTGGCGATGAGTGCCGGAATGATGCCGTCCCAGTCCTGCGTCACGAAGGTGCATTCGGCCTTCATTTCCTCGCACATCGCCTTGGCGATATCGATGTCGAAGCCGGTCAGCGTGCCGTCGGATTCGAGGTTGTTGAAGGGCGGGTAGGCGCCTTCCGTTCCGATCACGATCTTCTCGCCTTCAGCCATCGCGGAGGAGGAGAAGAGGGCGATGACCGCAGCCGAAGCTGCAAGCGTGAAACGTTTGGAAATACGCATTTTGATCCTCTCTATTATAGGCTCTCGGGTTCTTCTTGTTGTCCGGGCCTTGATGTGAAGCGGGCAGGGCTGCCCGCTTGGGTCGGATAATCGACCAATTTTCGCCAAAAAATCAACTGGTTTTCAGCCGTCTTTCCGCCCGGTTTCCCCGACAATTTCACGGCCCCTCCACTGGCCGGGCCGGCGGCGCGACCTATCTCCTGCGTCAACCGGAGCCGTTCAGGCAGGGTTAAGGCGCCGATGGCTAGGCCTTTGGAAGACCATGACGGGTTCACCCACCGGCCGAAAGAGCCGGATGCGCCCCTCTCGATGCAACAGACGGGACACCGTGAGGACAGAAAAAATGAGTTTCCGCTCCAGACTATTCGCAACCGTGGCACTGCCGGTGCTGTCGAGCGCGCTGATCGCCACGCCGACGCTCGCCGATGCGCTGATGAAGCCGTTCGAGGTTGCGCAGGAGAGTACCGACCAGGGCCAGGGCCAGCCGAGCGAGGAAGAACTGCTGCAGCAACAGCAGGATACCCAGCCCGCGGCGGAAGAAGAACAGCAGGGCCAGGCCGAGGAACAGAAGGCCGCCGAAGAGGCCGAGCGCGCCGCCGCCGAGCAGAAGGCTGCCGAAGAGGAAGCCCAGCGCGCCGCCGCGGACGAGCAGAAGGCCGCCGAGGAGGCGGAGCGCGCCGCTGCCGAACAGAAGGCTGCCGAAGAAGAAGCGCAGCGGGCGGCCGCGGAACAACAGCAGGCCGCCGAAGAGGCCGAGAAGGCGGCTTCCGAGCAGAAGGCTGCGGAAGACGAAGCCCAGCGTGCCGCCGCAGAAGAGCAGCAACGCCAGGCCGACGAGCAGAAAGCCGCCGAGGACGCAGAGAAGGCCGCTTCCGAACAGAAGGCTGCCGAGGACGAGGCCCAGCGTGCGGCTGAGGAGCAGCGCCAGGCGGAAGAACAGAAGGCCGCGGAAGAGCAGAAGCCGGCTGAAGACCAGCAGGCCGAGCAGCCGGTGGAACAGCCGGATGGCAGCGCTGCCGAAACGACGACGGGCGAAGAGCAGCCGGCGACCACGACCGGCGAAAGCGAGCAGCAGCCGATGACCGGCGAGGGCGAACAGCCCGCGGTTGCCGGCGAGGAAACCCCGGCCGAGACCGGCACGGAGCAGCCGGCAACGGCCGAGACTGGCGAAACGCCCGCCACCGAGCCTGTGCCGGAGGTGGTCGACACTCAGACCGAGGAGCAGAAGCAGGAAATCGCCAAGGACCCGGGCCAGACCGACGAGACCGTCGTGCTGCCCGTCGAGAATGGTGCGGCCGTGCTCGACAGCGACAAGGACGCCGATAATTCCGGTGGCCAGAAGAGCCGCGACCAGCGCCGCAAGCAGCGCGAAGAGCTGCGCGCCCAGGAAGAAGAGGTTCCGGTTCCCGATTCGGACGATTCCGCGCAGACGGCGATTTCCGAAGAGGTGCGCGAGGCCGTCTCGGGCAAGATCGAGGCCGGCAACAGGGAAGAGGGCAGGCGCGTCAAGCGCGCGCCGGACTTCGAGGTGCCGGAGACGACCAACATCATCAACAACACCGTGATCAACAATACGGTCATCAACAACAACACGACGATCGACAACAGCGTCACGCAGGTCAACGTCATCGAGCGCGTCGAGAACCGCACGGTGCTGGAGGTCGGCGACCAGCTGATCGTGCGCGGCGACGACCGGCCGCGCCTGCGCCGCGATTCGGAAGAGGTCTATTACGACAACCTCGCCCGTGGCCGCGTGCGCGAAACGATCGTGCGCCCCGGCGGCGTGCAGATCGTGACGATCTACAATCGTTACGGCGATATCATCCAGCGCTCGCGCGTCGGCCGGGACGGGCGGGAATATATCCTCGTCTATGCGCCGGAGCTTGAGGACGATTCGCCGCGTCCGGGCCTCGTCGATGTCGGCTACGAGCTGCCGCCGATGCGCCTGCGCATTCCGGTCAGCGACTACATCATCGACACGTCGAGCAACCCGGACCGTGACTATTACGAGTTCCTGTCCGAGCCGCCGGTCGAGCGCGTCGAGCGCGTCTACACGATCGACGAGGTGAAGCATTCGGCCCGCCTGCGCGACAAGGTGCGCCGCATCGACCTCGACACGATCACCTTCGCCACGGCGAGCGCGGAAGTTCCGATGTCCCAGGCCCGCACGCTGCGCAGCGTCGCCGACGCCATGCAGAAGGTGCTCGACAAGGATCCGGGCGAGACCTTCCTCATCGAGGGCCACACCGATGCGGTGGGTTCGGACAAGTCGAACCTCGTGCTTTCCGACGAGCGCGCCGAATCGGTCGCGAGCCTGCTGACGGACGTCTATGGCATTCCGCCGGAAAACCTCCAGACGCAGGGTTATGGCGAGCGGTTCCTGAAGGTGAAGACCAGCATTGCCGAGCAGCAGAACCGCCGCGTCACCATCCGCCGGGTGACGACGCTGGTGCGCCCGATGGCACGGGCGAACTGATCGCGCTTTCAAGCGTTCTAATATGGCCGCTGGTATTTTACCGGCGGCCATGTCGCATTCAGCGTGGATTCATCTGCGATGATTTAGCGTCTTTTTGAACAGTGGCGGCTTGCATTGAAACACAAAATCGCCCCAAACCCTGAAGCAAGTGCGTCAAACGCTGGCAAACGAGGAAACGCCAATGGCTAAGAGAACAACACTTCTGGCGACGGTGGCCCTGCCCATCTTCTCGCTGGTCTGGCAGCCGGTCGAAGCGGCCATGGTGCGGCCGGTGCTGCCGCAAGTCGAAAAATCCGACGTGACGACGGTGCAGAGCGAAGAAGAAGAAATCATTCGCAAGAAGCGCAATCGCGAGGAGCAGGGCGGCGGCCAGAACACGCGCGAACGCAACCGCGAGGCCGAGCAGCAGCAGGATAATCGCCAGGAGCGCCGCAAGAAGCAGCGCGAAGCTGAAGGCGACCAGCAGCAGCAGGAGAACCGCCAGGAACGCCGCAAGAAGCAGCGCGAGGCGGAGGCGGACCAGCAGCAACAGCAGGACAATCGCCAGGAGCGCCGCAAGAAGCAGCGTGAGGCGGAAGCGGACCAGCAGCAGCAAGACAATCGCCAGGAACGCCGCAAGAAGCAGCGCGAAGCCGAGGCGGACCAGCAGCAGCAGGAAAACCGCCAGGAGCGCCGCAAGAAGCAGCGCGAAGCGGAAGCCGACCAGCAGCAGCAGGAGAACCGCCAGGAACGTCGCAAGAAGCAGCGTGAAGCCGAAGCGGATCAGCAGCAGGAGCAAAACCAGGGAACCTGGCGCGCTGAGGACCGCAAGGATCAGCGTGAGCGCGAAGCGGACCGCCAAAAGCAGGAAAACACGCAGAAGACCCGTGAAGAACGGCGCCAGAAACAGCGTGATGCCGAGGCGGATCAGCAGCGTCAGGATGCGGACCAGCAGCGTGCCCGCGAGGAACGCCGCAAGAAACAGCGTGAGGCGGAAGCCAACCAGAAGCAGGACGACCAGAAGGCGCGCCAGGAACGCCGCGAAAAGCAGCGCGAGGCCGAGCGGGAAGGCAAGCGTCCGGACGAGACGGCCGGCCGACCGCGCCGCGAGCGCGACAAGGACCGCGAGCGCATCGCGCGCGACCCGTCCGGCACGACGGACACGATCGAGCTGCCGTTCACCGACGGTGCCGCCGTGCTCGACAGCGACAAGGACTGGGACAACCGCCGCGACCGCTCGCGCGAGGAACTGCGCCGGGAGCGCAGAGAAAAGCGGCGTGAGGTCGTGCGCATTCCCGAGTCCGACCGGGATGCGCAGGTCGGCTGGGAGGGTCGCGACCGGGTTCGCTACGAATCGGGTGACCGCGAGCGCGGCGAGCGCCGTGACCGCCGGCCCCGCTACGACGAGCGGGACGGCTGGCGCGTCGAGCGCGAGATCGATGACCGCACCGTGATCAATTTCGACGGTGGCATCATTGTGCGCTCAGACGACGGGCGGCGCCTGTCGCGTCGCGCCACGGAGACCTATTACGAGGATCTGCCGAACGGCCGCGTCCGTGAGGTCATCGTGCGGCCAAATGGCGACCGCGTCGTCACCATCCGCAACCGCTACGGCGACATCATCCAGCGCTCGCGCATCGATGGCGGCGGCCGCGAATATGTCATGTACTACGCCCCGGAAATCGACCGCGACAGCCGGCCGACCTTCGTCGATCCTGGCGAACGCCTGCCGCCGATGCGCCTGACGATTCCGGTCGATGAATATATCATCGACACGTCGGCGGAAGACGAGGCCGACTATCGCGACTTTCTCGAGCGGCCTCCGGTGGAGCCGGTCGAGCGTGTCTACACGCTCGACGAGGTAAAATATTCCGCCCGTATCCGCGACAAGGTGCGCCGTATCGACCTCGATACGATCACCTTTGCGACCGGGTCGGCGGATATTTCCATGAACCAGGCCTCGACGCTGAAGCGGGTCGCGGATGCGATGAACGAGATCCTCGACAAGGATCCGGGCGAGACCTTCCTGATCGAGGGCCATACGGATGCCGTCGGTTCAGACGAATCGAACCTCGTGCTTTCGGACGAACGCGCCGAGGCCGTCGCCAACATCCTGACCGACGTCTACGACATCGCGCCGGAAAACCTGGCGACGCAGGGCTACGGCGAGCGCTTCCTGAAGATCGATACCGATGCTTCGGAACAGCTCAACCGCCGCGTCACCATCCGCCGCGTCACGCCGCTGGTGAAGCCTGTGGCGATGGCCGAATAATCGGCGTTAGACGATGAGATGACGAGGGCCGCGGGAGAAATTCCGCGGCCTTCTTATTTGGTGCGTGAAAGTTTTTCTCGCGCCGGCTGTCGGCTCGGGCATTCTTCCGGCGTCCTTTGGAAATCGTGAGAAGCTGGAGGAGAACCGCGATGATGAAACTCTATGGATTTGGCCCGACGCGCTCGCTTCGCGCGCTGTGGGCGCTGCAGACGCTCGATGCGGAATTCGAATTCGTGCCCGTCAACGTCATGGCCGGCGAAAACTACCAGCCCGATTTCCTGCGCCTCAATCCGGCCGGGAAAATCCCGGTCCTGGTGGATGGCGATCTCGTCCTGACGGAATCCGCGGCGATCGTCTTCTATCTGGCGGAGAAGTACGGCGCCAAGGGCCTGATGCCGGCCGACCTGAAGGAGCGGGCGCAGGCCTATCGCTGGGCTCTGTTCGCCGTCACCGAGCTGGAACAGCCGGTGTGGCGCATCACCAAGCACACGATGTTATACGACGAGGACAAGCGCCTGCCCGGCGATATCGCGCTCGCCCGCGAGGAGTTCACGGCCATGGCAAAGGTGCTGGAGCGCCACATGGAGGGACGCACGTTCATCGTCGGCGACCGGATGAGCGTCGCCGATTGCGTCACCGCCTATGTGCTCGACTGGGCCAATGAATGCGAGCTTCTGGACGGCTGTCCCGGTCTCCAGGCCTATCTTGAGCGGATGTATGCGCGTCCCGAGGCGCCGCAGCGCATCGCCAAAGCCTTCGCGGACGTTCAGTCCGCCGCCTGACGGCTGGTGGCGTCAAGCAGTTGAGGGTTTTGCGAGGCCGGTTACTGCCACGACGAAATCGGCGATGGCTTTGGTGTCGTCGAGATCGAAGACGGGCAGCGTGGTGTCGGTGACCGGGTGATCGGCGGCGATGGCTGCGATATGCGGGTCTTCCGGCGCAAGCGGGACGCGGTTTGCGGCCTCCAGCCGGCGGGCCTCGATCTTCGGGATCGGCTCGCGCTTGTAGCCTTCGATCAGCACGAGGTCGCACGGGGCGAGGCGGGCGAGGATTTCTTCGAAAGTCGGTTCCGGCGCGCCGCGCAGCTCATGCATGATGGCGTAGCGCGTGCCGGAGACGATGGTCACCTCATGTGCGCCGGCCTGGCGGTGGCGGTAGCTGTCGGCGCCGACCTTGTCGATGTCGAAATCGTGGTGGGCATGTTTGATGGTCGAGACCAGGTAGCCGCGGGCGACGAGTTCCGTCACCAGCCGCACGGCGAGCCCGGTCTTGCCGGAATTCTTCCAGCCGGCAATGCCGAAGATTTTTGGCCGCGTCATCGCTCCAGCACCCAGAGCCAGTTTTCCGCCTCGTCGAGATCGTCCGGCGTGTTGATGTTGAAGAACGGGTCGAACTCGCCGCGCGGCGTGTCGATCAGCGGGAAGGTGATGTCGCGCGCCTGGTGGCGTTCGAG
This sequence comes from Shinella sp. GW835-FHT14H05, assembly GCF_058793575.1. NCBI lineage: Bacteria > Pseudomonadati > Pseudomonadota > Alphaproteobacteria > Hyphomicrobiales > Rhizobiaceae > Shinella > Shinella sp. GW835-FHT14H05. The sequence goes on from NZ_JBXAFY010000001.1 coordinate 1,323,355, forward strand.
GTAGCTGCGCACGCGCAACGCCCCGCCGCCGGCAAGCCATTCCGAGAGGTCGGTCGCGAGCGTGACCGGCCACAGCGCGAAGACGGGATGCAGGCCGCTGACCGAGCGGGCGACGGCCATGCGCTCCGGCGTGTCGACGACGCGGGCGAGGCGGGCGACGAGATCGGTCGGGAAGAACGGACTGTCCGTCGGCACCGTGGCGACGTGGCTTGCCTGCGGGTGGTGGCGTTTCGCGTAGTCGAGGGCGGCCAATACGCCGCCGAGCGGGCCGGCGCGGGCGGCGTCGAGATCGGCGAAGACTGGCAGTTCCTCGCCGCGCTCGAACAGCACGGGACCGTTGGCATTGACGGCGACGGCGGAGACCTGCGGGCGCAGCCGCCGGGCGGCGCGATCGATGAGGGCGGCGCCGCCGAGACGGATGCGCGCCTTGTCCTGCCCCATGCGGGAGGAAAGCCCGCCGGCGAGGATCACGCCCAATATCGCTTGTGCCGGTGCCATCTCGCTCCCATCGGCAGGTTGGTTCCCATCCGATCTAGTCGGTGCGGCTCTGGCTCGCAACCCTGTCAGGGCGATTCCGGCTTCGACTCTTGTGCGACGGCCGGCACCCGGCGGCGGTTCTCGCGATAGAAGGTGTAGAGGCCGGAGGCGACGATGATCAGAACGCCCACGGTCATCCAGATATCCGGTATCTCGCCGAAGAACAGAAAGCCGATAGCGATCGCCCAGATGAGGCTCGTATAGCGGAAGGGGGCGATGAAGGAGATTTCGCCGGTGCGCATGGCGAGGATGATCGCCTGGTAGCCGACGAGCAGCAGCACGCTGGCAATCGCTAGCCGGCTAAGCACATCGCCCGACATCGGCTGCCAGCCGCCCATCGGCACGATCAGCGCCCCGCCGACGACCGTGATCGAGGTTGCGGTGATGACGCTGATGAAAAGGGTGGAGACGTTCGGGTCGATGCGGCGGGTCGCAAGATCGCGCGCCGCAGCACCCACGACCGAGGCGATGACATAGACCGCCGCCATCGAAAAGCCTTCCGGGCCGGGGCGGATGACGATGAGCACGCCGGCAAAACCGGCGATGATGGCGAGCCAGCGCCGCCAGCCGACCTGTTCGCCGAGGAAGAGGGCGGCGCCGAGCGTGACGGCGAGCGGCAGCGCCTGGAGGATCGAGGCAGTGTTGGCGAGCGGCATGGCGCCGAGCGCGGAAATATAGGCGAGCGAGGCGAGGATTTCGGCGACGAGCCGCAGCAGGAGCGCCGGCTGCAGCATGACACGCCAGGAGCCGAGCGCGCCCATCCACCAGGCGATGGCGACGACGAGCACGGTCGTCATCAGCCCGCGCACGAACATGATCTGGCCGACATTCATGGCATCGGTGACGGATTTGACCAGCGCATCGTTACAGGTGAAGCCGGCCATGGCGACCACCATGAAGAGGGCGCCTTTGGCATTTGCGGTGGAGTTCATGCGGGTGATTCCGGGCGATTGTCCTTCCCTCATAGGCACATTGTCGGCCGGGTGCCATCACTAGATCGACTGGAACAAACGGGATGGTTGCCGAAGGAAGCGGCGAATGAGCGCGTTTTGGGCACGAAACGATGACGATTTCGGCGCAACAGCTTGAATTTCTGCTGCTTTGGCGAAGCATTTCATTAAGCTTCCCCACCTATCGTTGCGTCATCCCAATGAACGATCGCATGATGCGACGGGTGAGGGCAGGCCGCCTGGTGGAAGATCGGCCGAATGCCCCGACATGAAGTGCCGGCCGCGCTCCCGATGGTGAGCCGAGCGGCCCCTTCGGCTTTGACAGACACCCGACGGGATCTTGGTCGTCATAAAAACGTCGGGGAACCCATGTCCTTCATTGACCGCCTGCTCCAGCAGCGCCGCATCGTTACAAAGGTGCTGCTGTTCGTCATTCCTCTCGTCGCGCTGATCGCCGGTATCGGCCTTGTCGGTTATTTCACCGCGAGCACGCTGAACGGCCACATGACGGTCACCCGCGAGACGATCAACAGCCTGTCGCATTTCCAGAACCTGCGCAGCGGATTGCAGGATTTCGTCGACAAGCCCGCGCAGGAGACGCGCGACGCGCTCTCTGCGCGGATCGACGAGCAAGATGCCGGCATCCACGATCTCGACGCGCTGCTGCCCGATGCGGGCGAAAAGGCCAAGATCGCCTCCGTCGTGGCGCTGGCCGGCACCATGCGCGCCCAGACCGAGACGCTCTGGGCGATCGACCAGGAGCGCAACGCCGTGACCGCGGAGCTCGAAGGCTCGCTTGCGGCGATGGCCAAGGACGGCGCCTTTGCCGAAAAGCAGATCGGTGTCATTCGTAGCGAATCCGGCGAGAAGGAAGCCTTCGCCAAGGCTCTTCTGTTCGATGCCGCCGCCTATCAGGGACTTGCCGAACGCATCGGCAAGTTCCGCAAGCCCGTCGCGCTGGCCATGAAGCCGGAGGACAAGGTGAAGGCGGCCGAGACCTACCTGCCGCAGCTTCTCAAGCAGCTTGCCGAATCGAAGGCGATCGCCTCGCCCAAGGCGCTGGAACAGATCAAGGTCTTTGAGGTGGAAGTCGCCGCGGTACAGGCCATCCTTGCAGGCACCGACGACGCGGAGGCCAAGAAGGCGAAATTCGTGCCGGTGCTGTCCAAGCTCGCGAAGTTCGATGCCGATTTCCTGAAGGAAGCCGGCAAGAACTCCGACACCGCCGCCAAGCGTTTTGTCGGTATGGATGCGGAGATCGTGCTGCTCAAGACGCTGATCACGCTGATGGGCGACACCTTCAAGGGCATCGACGAAACCCGCCTGCATATCAGCGAGCTGCACCGCAAGCTCGACCAGCCGAGCCGCGACGCCGTGCTTGCGGACGTCAAGGCCGTGGCCGCTAGCGCCGCCGAACTCGCAAAGCTCGGCACGAAGAATGCGGCGTTGCGTGATCTCTCCGACAAGCTCGCGCCCTCGCTCGTCAAGATCGAGAAGGGCACGCAGGACCTGATCTCCGTCGGCGAAAAATGGCAGGCCGCGCGCGTCGCCGCCTCCGCTTCCGTGGCGGATGCCAGCCAGACGCTCGAACAGTTCGTGTCGAGCGCCCAGGAAGCCGGCAAGAAGGACAGCCAGCGCTCCGCCAATGTCTCGATCATCGCCATGGTCGCCGGCACGCTGCTCGCCATCATCGGCGGCCTGATGCTCGTCGAGACGCTGCGCGGACCGCTGCGGCGCGTCAACGAAGCCATGTCGCGGCTGGCGAGCGGCGATCTCGACATCAGCATCGACGGACGCAACCGCGGCGACGAGATCGGCGACATGGTGCGCTCGGTCGCCGTCTTCCGCGATGCCGCGCGCGAAAACGTGCGCCTCGAACAGGAAGCGGAAACGCAGCGCCAGCTGACGGCCGAGGAGCAGGCACGTCGCGCCAGCGAGCAGGCCCGCATCGAAGCCGATCAGACCGAGGCGCTCACCGCCCTGTCCGACGTGCTCGGCCAGCTTGCCGCCGGCAATCTCGAAGAGAGCATGACGGAGGCGCTGGCCGCCGAATATGTCGCGATGGCCCGTACCTACAACAATGCTGTCGAGGCGCTGCGCGTCACGCTGTCGGACGTTCGTGCCACGACGGTCGAGATCAACGGTGGCACCAGCAACCTTGCCACCTCCGCCGACGATCTCGCGCGCCGCACCGAACAGCAAGCGGCAGCGCTGGAGGAAAGCTCGCGGGCACTGCGCCAGCTGACCGAGATCGTCCGCTCCACCGCCGAAAGCGCCCAGAAGACGGCGGTCTCCGTCGACGAGACGCATAGCTATGCCAAGCGCTCCGGCGAGGTCGTATCCAAGGCGGTCGACGCCATGGACCAGATCAAGAAATCCTCGGAGAAGATCAGCACGATCATCGGCGTCATCGACGAGATCGCCTTCCAGACCAACCTCCTGGCGCTGAATGCCGGGGTGGAAGCGGCGCGTGCCGGTGAAGCCGGCCGCGGCTTCGCGGTCGTCGCCCAGGAAGTGCGCGAGCTTGCCCAGCGCTGCGCCGGTGCGGCCCGCGAGATCAAGGGCCTGATCTCCGACAGCTCGGCGCAGGTCCGCAACGGCGTATCGCTCGTCACCGAGACCGGCGAGGCGCTGACGGTCATCAATGAGCACATCTCGTCGATCCACACGCTGGTCGGCAAGATCGAGGCCGCCGCCGCCGCGCAGTATGAGGGCATCAACGAGGTGAACCAGGCGGTGCATCAGGTCGAGCTCATCACGCAGCAGAACGCGGCGATGGTGGAGGAGAACACAGCGGAAATCCACGGCCTGCGCCGCCGCGTCGAAAACCTCAACGAGAAGATCGACCACTTCAAGACACGCGATCTCGACACCCGGGACGGTTTCGGGCGGCAGCACTACGCGGCCTGAGCATAGGCTCTTTGGAAATGAAGAGGTCGGGCGAAAGCCCGGCCTTTTTCGTTTGTTGACAACGCGACCTCACCCCACAGCGTCATCCTCGGCCTTGAGCCGAGGATCCACCGGCGTGCTCGGAGCATGGATGGTCGGGTCAGGCCCGACCATGACGGAGGAGGGCACGGCATTTTGTCTGTTATTCGACGGCAAGCGGGTCGCCTACTTGCCGGTCTCGTAGACGACGTAGCTCTCCGGCGCTGCCGGGTCCTGTTCGCCATAGGTCGGGTCGACTTCGAAACGGGTCAGCACGAAGTCGCCGTTGATGAACGTCCAGGTGCCGCTGTCCCAGGCATCGCCGATGCCGCGCCAGGCGGTGTGGCTGGTGATGGTGCGTTTTTCCGCGTCGTAGGTCGCGTTCACCAGCAGGCCCGTGGCGCGGAAGCCGCGCACTTTCGGCTCGGCCTTGAGCCTGCCCATCTCGTCGTCGGTATAGGCATAGTCGAGATCGGGCGTGGCGAAGGCGACGAGTTTCGGGGATTCCGTGTCGCTCACCTTCAGCACGAAGGCGTGGCGGACATTGTAGGCGCCGGAGCCGCAGAATAGCTGGTAGAGTTCTGCCTCGATTTCCGGATCCGCCACCGATTGGTAGCTCGCGCGATAGGAGAAGCGATAGACCGAATGGCCGAAGCCTTCGCCGTCCGGCTCGGCCATCGGCACTTCCGTCATGCCGTTCATGTCGCAATCCGTGCCGAAGGCGGCCTTGGCGACGGCTTCCGCAGCGGCAAGGCCCTCCGGGCGGTCGGCTGCTAAGGTGATGGAGGGCAGGGCGGCGCAGAGGAGGGCGGTCAGAAGGGTTTTCACCGAAACCTCGCTGTTGGGCAGCGCTCAGCCGCCGGTGACGCTCATGTGGCGGGCGATGGCCGGGCGGTTGCGGCGGTCGATGATGAAATCGTGGCCCTTCGGTTTGCGGCCGATCGCCTCGTCGATCGCCTGCGAGAGCAGGGCGTCGTCCTCTGAGGCGCGCAACGGTAAACGGAGGTCCGCCGCGTCGTTCTGGCCGAGGCACATATAGAGGGTGCCCGTGCAGGTGAGGCGCACGCGATTGCAGCTTTCGCAGAAATTATGCGTCATCGGCGTGATGAAGCCGAGGCGGCCGCCGGTTTCCGCGACCGTGACGTAACGCGCCGGCCCGCCGGTGCGGAACGCGTTTTCGGTGAGCGTGAATTCTTCCGCGAGCCGTTCGCGCATTTCGGAGAGCGGCAGGTAGCGGTCGGTGCGGTCTTCCTCGATCTCGCCCATCGGCATGGTTTCGATGAGGGTGAGGTCCATGCCGCGGCCATGCGCCCAGCGCATCAGCTCGGGGATCTCGCGGTCGTTGAAATCCTTCAGCGCGACCGCGTTGATCTTGATCTTTAGGCCGGCGGCCTGCGCCGCATCGATGCCTTCCATGACCTTGGTAAGCTCGCCCCAGCGGGTGATCGTCTTGAATTTCTGCGGATCGAGCGTATCGAGCGACACGTTGATGCGGCGCACGCCGCAATCGGCAAGCTCGGCCGCGTGTTTGGCGAGCTGTGAACCGTTGGTTGTGAGCGTCAGTTCGTCGAGGCGGCCGTCCTGCACCTGGTGGCCGAGTTCGCGTACGAGATGCATGATGTTCTTGCGCACCAGCGGCTCGCCGCCGGTCAGCCGCAGCTTGCGCACGCCCTTGGCGATGAAGGCGGAACAGAGCCGGGTAAGCTCTTCCAGCGTCAGCAGGTCCTTCTTCGGCAGGAAGGTCATGTTTTCCGCCATGCAATAGGTACAGCGGAAATCGCAGCGATCTGTCACCGAGACGCGCAGATAGGTGATCGCCCGCCCGAAGGGGTCGATCATCGGTGCGTCGGACTGCGCGATGCGGCCCGCGCCATCCCATGGTCCTGCAAACGAATTCAAAACACAGCCTCCGTTCCCCGATATGTCGTGCGCGCGGGGCGCACCGTCAAGCCGGTGCGGTGATTATGACAGCATTTTCCGCCTTGCACATCCCCGGCTTGCGGCATAGTCCTTCGCGCAAAGGCGATGGAAAGGGAATGGCATGAGCGATCTGTGGCCGACGGAATTGCGGGTCTCCAAGGACCGCCAGCGCCTCGTCGTGACGTTCAACGACAACCAGAGTTTCGACCTTTCGGCGGAATTGTTGCGCGTGCTTTCGCCCTCTGCCGAAGTGCAGGGCCATGGACCGGGCCAGAAGGTGACCGTGCCGGGCAAGCGCAACGTGGCGATCATCTCCATGATCCCGACCGGCAATTATGCCGTGCGCATCGGCTTCGACGACCTTCACGATACTGGTATCTTCACGTGGTCCTATCTGCGCGAACTCGGGGAAAAGGGCGCGGAGCTCTTCGCCGACTACGAACGCGACCTTGCGGAGAAAGGCATGAGCCGCGATATGTCGGAGAAACCGCGGTAACATTTCGGACTGCCTCGCAAAGGTAGCGTCCACCGACAACCAACGGGAGATGCCCTTTTGGCAGAAGCGAATGCAAATGATCTCACCCAGGTCGTGGTCCTCTTGGCGGCGGGCGTGGCGGCGGTGCCGGTCTTCAAGAAGATCGGCCTCGGCTCCGTGCTCGGCTACCTGGCGGCGGGGCTGGCGATCGGTCCCTTCGGGCTCGGCTTCTTCGCCGATCCGCAGGCGATCATCCATGTTGCCGAACTCGGCGTGGTGATGTTCCTCTTCATCATCGGCCTCGAAATGCAGCCCTCGCGGCTCTGGGGCATGCGCAAGGACATTTTCGGGCTCGGCGCCATCCAGGTTATGGGCGCCATGGCGGCGCTGACCTGCATCGGGCTTTCCTTCGGCTTCCCGCTCATTCCCTCCTTCGTCGCCGGCACCGGCTTCGTCCTGACATCGACCGCCATCGTCATGCAGATGCTGCAGGAGCGCGGCACCATGTCGACGCTGAAGGGCCAGCGCATCATCGCGATCCTGCTCTTCGAGGATCTCGCCATCGTGCCGCTGCTCGCCATCGTCGTGCTGCTCGGCACGGGCGGGGCGGCCACGGATACCTCCGACCGCTGGCTTTCGGTCGGCATCGCCATCGGCGCCATCGTGGCGCTGGTGCTGGCGGGGCGCTACCTGCTCAATCCGCTGTTTCGCGTGCTGGCGGCGTCCGGTGCGCGTGAGGTGATGACGGCCGCAGCCCTCCTCGTGGTGCTCGGCTCGGCGCTCGCCATGCAGGTCTCCGGGCTTTCGATGGCGATGGGCGCCTTCCTCGCCGGCGTGCTGCTCTCCGAATCGTCCTTCCGCCACCAGCTCGAAGCCGATATCGAGCCGTTCCGCGGCATCCTGCTCGGCCTGTTCTTCCTCGGCGTCGGCATGGCGATTGACCTCTCGGTCATCGCCGCCAACTGGCAGCTCGTGGTGGCGAGCGTCGTCGGCTACATGATCGCCAAGATCCTGATCATCTATCTGGTCGCCCGCGTGCTCGGCACCTGCCATGCCGAGAGCCTGGAACGCGCCGTGCTGATGGCGCAGGGCGGCGAATTCGCCTTCGTGCTCTATGCGGCCGCCGTGTCCGCCGGCATTTTCGACGGCGAGGACAATGCCATCCTGACGGCGACCATCATCATCTCGATGGTGCTGACACCGCTGATGGTCATCCTGCACGACCGTTTGGTGCCGAAGCAGCAGCCTTCCACCGAGGGGCTGACGCTGCCGGAGAATGTCGAGGGCACGGTGCTGATGATCGGCTTCGGCCGCTTCGGCCAGATCGTCAGCCAGCCGCTGCTTGCCCGCGGCTACACACTCTCGCTGATCGACAAGGACGCGGAATTCGTGCGCGATGCCGCGGAGTTCGGCTTCAAGGTCTATTACGGCGACGGCTCGCGCATCGACATCCTGCATGCCGCGGGGGCGGCGACCGCCAAGGCGATCCTCATCTGTGTCGATGACAAGGAAGCGGCGGTGAAGATCGCGCAGATCGTGCACGAGGAGTTTCCGCTGGTGCCGCTCCTGGCGCGCGCCTACGACCGCGGCCACGCCATCGACCTCATCCATGCCGGCGTCGACTACCAGATTCGCGAGACCTTCGAATCCGCCACGGTCTTCAGCCGCGAGACGCTCAAGGTGCTCGGCGAGGACGAGGATCTGGCAATCGAGGTGGTCGAGGAATTCCGCGATGTCGACCGCGAGCGCCTGGCGCTCGAAACCGTCGGCGGCATCTATGCCGGCCGCCAGCTCGTGCGCGGCAATGCGCAGCCGGCCGACCTCGTCGCGGCGCGCACCGCCCGCGAGCGTGCGGCAGCCGAAGAGGAGCGCGAGCGCCGTGAAAGGGAACAGCAGGAAGAGGCCGGCTGACCGCGGATCGGGCTTGCCTTCGCGCGCCGGGTGGTTTCCCATGGGATCGATGCCGCCCGGCTCGATTACACTTGGAGAAGGACCCGCCCGCATGACGGCGACGAACGACGAACGCTTCGCCCACTCCGCCTTTCTGCGTGCCCGGGGAACAGCACAGGAAGGCAAGGTCGGCTTCGCCGAACTCTTTTTCGACCTCGTCTTCGTGCTGACCATCATCCAGCTTTCCCATTCGCTGGCGGGGCATTATTCGGCGCTCGGCCTCGTCGAGGCGGCGATGCTGACGCTCGCGGTCTGGTGGGTGTGGATCTACACGACCTGGGCGACCAACTGGCTCGATCCCGACAAGGCGCCGGTGCGCATCCTGCTCTTCGTGCTGATGTTCCTCGGCCTGATGCTGTCGGTCGCCATTCCGGTCGCCTTCGGCACCGGCGGCCTGCTCTTCGCGCTGACCTATGTCGCCATGCAGGTCGGCCGCTCGGCCTTCACCGCCTATGTGATGCGGCGCGACTGGCCGGAAAACAGCCGCAACTTCATCCGCATCACCGCCTGGTCCGCCTTTGCTGCCGTGTTCTGGATCGCCGGCGCCTTCGTCGAGGAGGAGGCGCGGCTGGCGCTCTGGCTGCTGGCGCTCGTCATCGAATACAGCGCGCCGGCGCTCGGCTTCGTCACGCCCGGCATCGGGCGATCGTCGGTCAGCGACTGGCAGGTCTCCGGCGAGCATATTTCGGAACGCTGCGCGCTCTTCGTCATCATCTGCCTCGGCGAAACGATCCTCGTCACCGGTCGCACGGTCGCCGGCATGGAGCTGCTCGACGGCTTCACCATCCTCCTCCTCGCCACCGCCTTTTTCTCGACCGCCACCATGTGGTGGATCTACTTCCGCTTCGGCCATGGCGAGGCGGCGCACCTGATCGAGCATTCGGCGACGCCCGGTCGCGTCGCCCGGCTTGCCTTCACCTATGCTCATATCCCGATCGTCGGCGGCATCATCCTGTCGGCCGTGGCGGAGGAATTCGCGCTCGCCCATCCGCATGGGCACGTCGATTTCAAGACCGCGAGCGCCATCCTCGGCGGTCCGATCGTCTTCCTCTCCGGCAATACCTGGTTCAAGCGGGCGGTGCGCGGACGGGCACCGCTATCGCATCTGGCCGGCATCGGCGCGCTTCTCGCGCTCGCCGCAGCCGTGCCCTTCGTCGAACCCTACCAACTCTTCATGGCGGCGTCCGCGGTGCTGTTCGGCGTGGCGCTCTGGGAGTTCCAGTCGCTGAAATCGACGCGGGCGGATGCGGTCGCGAAGGTCTAGGTAGGATCGACATTTAGGGTGAACTAAGCCGCTGTCCCCGCGACCGCTGCAGAGGCTGATAAGCTTTTCGTTGATTCTGGCCGATGGCAGCTGGGCGCGAGGTCATAGAGGACAACAGCGACACCAGCCCGTCGCTGCGCTGCCATGCGGTATCCCGTTACAAAAGCTGCAAACAGGGCCGCCGTTCGTCGTATTGACATATCGGTAAATCTCGATATTATCAGGCTATGGAATTGCTCGAAATATTCAAAGCCCTCTCAAACCGCACGCGCCTTGAAATCTTGAAAGGTTTGAAGGACCCCGCGAAGAACTTCCCTCCACAGGATGAAGGGGACGTTCTAACGGTAGGGGTCTGCGTCAGTAGCATTCAAGAAGGCGTGGGACTGTCGCAGTCGACGGTGTCTGATTATCTTGCAACCCTGCAACGAGCAGGCTTGGTGGAAGTCAGGCGCATCGGCCAGTGGACCTACTACAAGCGGAACGAAGCCACCATCAGTGCTCTTGCCGAGATCATCGGGAAGGAGCTGTGATTTTCTGCCGCAGAATATCGAGAATTCTCTATATTCCTTTTTACCGAAACGAGGATGTGCAATGAAAGCGATAACACTCAAATCATTTGGCGGTCCGGATTCGTTCGCGCTTTGCGACGTGCCCAAGCCCGTGCCGCATGCCGGACAGGTGCTGGTCCAGGTACATGCAACCTCCATCAATCCGTTGGATTACCAAGTCCGACGTGGCGATTATCGCGATTTGGTGCCACTGCCGGCTATTACCGGACATGACGTATCTGGCGTTGTCGAAGCGATCGGGCCGGGTGTGACGGCGTTCTCTCCAGGAGACGAAGTTTGGTACACCCCGCAAATATTTGACGGGCCAGGAAGTTATGCCGAGTACCACGTTGCTGCCGAAGGCATTGTGGGGAAGAAGCCTCCCTCGCTGAACCACCTTGAGGCCGCAAGCTTGACCCTGGTTGGCGGTACGGTGTGGGAAGCACTGGTCGTGCGTGCGGCGCTAAGAGTGGGGGAAAGCATTCTGGTACATGGCGGCGCGGGAGGGGTCGGTCATGTGGCGATCCAAATCGCAAAGGCCATCGGAGCAAGAGTGTTCACGACCGTGCGCGAAGCAAACTTTGAGTTCGCACATAGTTTGGGTGCCGATGTGGTCATCGACTACCAAAGGGAAGATTATGTCGACGCCGTCATGCGGGAAACGGGTGGCCGCGGAGTCGATGTCGTGTTCGACACCATCGGCGGTAACACATTGTCGCGCAGCCCCGACGCGCTCGCACAGCTTGGCCGTGTTGTCACGATCGTGGACATTGCACAGCCACAAAACGTCGTTCAGGCCTGGGGCAAGAACGCGAGTTATCACTTCGTTTTCACCAGACAAAACCGCGGAAAGCTCGATGAATTGAGCGCATTGATAGAGCGCGGTCAGTTGCGGCCACACGTCGGCGCCGTCTACTCGCTTGCTGACATTCCGCTCGCCCATGCCCGGCTGGAGACCCCCAACAACGGTGTTCGAGGAAAAATCGCGATAGCAGTCGGGCCTTCGGCTCATCTCGCAAGTGCGGGCTTTTAACCGTTGAACTCACTTTAGGGGAACGCCATGATTTATGAAATCGCTCAACTCCCGGTTCACAAAGAACAAATCGAAACGTTCAGAGCCGCATTTGCCGAGGTCGCTCCTTTGCTCCGCCGCGCAGAGGGTTATTGCGGTCACGTTCTCGCACAAGGGATCGAAACACCCGAACTGTTCCACCTAATCGTGCGATGGCGGTCACTCGAGGATCACACGCCGGGCTTCGAAGCGAGTGAAGACCATCGGATGTTCATGATGGGCTTGCAGCGGTATTTTTCGGAAGAACCGAAAGTCTATCATATCGAGGGGGCAGCTTTTGCTACAGGCGAATATCTTGTTTAAAATCTTACACAGCACACGAAGCGGAAGCTGTGGCAACGAAAAGCCAGCAGAGTCCTGTCCAGCCTCGCCGATCAGAGTTTATCGCTCAAAAGTCGATCCGGCCTAGGCGTCTTCGGCCACCTCGTCCGCATCCATCGTCTGGAGGATGCGGATGATGTCCTCCATCGATTCGGCCACTTGCAGGCAACGGTCTTCCGGGGTCTGCGACAGGATGCGGTCGATCAGGCCGGTCTGGATGATCATTGCCTGTTCGGTGAGGCTGTGGCCGGCCTGTGTCAAGGACAGGCGCAGCACGCGCTTGTCCTTGGCGTCGGCCTTGCGCAGGATGAGGTCGCGCTTTTCGAGTTGCGGCAGCAGCATGCTCATGTTCGAGCGGCCGACCAGCAGTTTTCGCGCCAGCTCCTGCTGGGAGATGCCGTCGAAGCGGTAGAGGTTGACCAGGATATCGAGATGCGGCGGCTTGATGCCGAGATCGGCGATCGCCCTTGTCACCGCCTGCTGCATGAGCTGGCAGGCGCGCGCCACGCCGATCCAGCTGCGAAAGCGCGGATGATCCCAGGGGAAGACTTGATTTTTGTTCATCGTTGTACTTTATTGTTCAGCATTGAACATTTTTATGGATTCCCACTATGGCATCCTTTGGCTTGAAGGTCATCCGGCTGGCGCTCCAGGGTGCCGCCGCCGTCTCCCCCACTGCCGCCGGCCGCGCGGCGTTCCGTCTCTTTGCGACGACGCCCAGCCGCCGGCCGCGCACGGCGAAGGAGAAGGAACTGTTCGCCCGCTCCGAGGGCTGGATGCGGCAGGCCGAGCGCGTGACGCTCGCCTTTGCCGGCGGCACCGCCGTCGCGCACCGCTTTGCCGCGCGGCCCTGCCAGGCCTTTTCCGGCCGGGTGCTGGTGGTGCATGGCTGGGGCTCGCGCGCGGCCTATCTCTCGACTTTGACCGAGGCGCTGGTCGCCGCTGGCCACGAGGTCGTGGCGCTCGACCTGCCGGGCCATGGCGCCTCGCGCGGGCGCACGCTGACACTGCCGATGGCGGTCCGGGCGATCGACGCGGCCTGGCAGCGGTTCGGCGGCTTCGACTATTTCTGCGGCCATTCCTTTGGCGGGGCGTCGCTTGCCTGCGCCGCAAGCGGCCTCGTGCCGTCGGTTCCCGCGCACCGCCCGCGCCGGCTGGTCACCATCGGCTCGCCCAGCGAAATGACCTGGCTGTTCAAGGATCTCGGCCGGTTCCTGAAGCTCGGGGCCAAGGCCCAGTTGGCGCTGGAAAGCCATGTGGAAAAGATTGCCGGCGCGCCGCTTTCAGCCTTCGATGCCGCGAACGGGGCCGGACGGCTCAAGGTGCCGATGCTCGTGCTGCATGCGGAAGACGACAAGGAGGTGCCGGCGCTGCATGCCCGGCGTTATGCCGCCTCCGGGCCGAATGTCACGCTCGAATGGGCGAACGGCTTTGGCCATCGCCGCATCGTCTCGGCCGAGCCGGTGATCGATCGCATCGTGCGCTTCCTCGCCGAGGACGGGCAACGCATCGCCGCCTGACGGCCTTTTCGTCATGAACCTGTCATGCCAGGGTGCGATGCGCCGGAAACGGCAAGCAGCACAGGAGGCAAGCATGACCATCGTCACCTCGGTCGACCAGTTGAACGCGCTTTATGGCGAACCGGGCGAAGCCTCGCTCGTCAAGGTGACGGATTTCCTGCTGCCGGAATACCGCGCGATGATCGAGGCCTCGCCCTTCATGGCGCTCGCCACTGTCGGGCCGGAGGGGCTCGATTGCTCGCCGCCCGGCGATGCGGGCGCCGTCATCCATATCGAGGACGATCGCACGCTGATGCTGCCGGACTGGCGCGGCAACAACCGCATCGATTCGCTCTCCAACATCGTGCGTGACCCGCGCGTGGCGCTGATGTTTCTCATTCCGGGCTCCAACACGACCATGCGCCTCAACGGCCGCGCCGTGGTGCGCATCGACCAGGCGCTCACCGAGCGCTTCGTGATGAACGGCAAATACCCGCGCTCCGTCGTGGTCATCACGATTGAAGAGGTCTATTCGCAATGCGCCCGCGCAGTTCTGCGTGCCGACCTCTGGAACCCGGAGAAGTTCCGCGATACCTCTTGCCTGCCGACGGTGGGCCAGATGCTCGCCTCGGCCAAGAAGGGTTTCGACGGCACCGCCTATGATCGGGAATGGCCCGGCCGGGCCGCCAAGACCATGTGGTGAGGGACGGCGAATATCTTGCCCTCCCGACCCGTCTTGTTAGCGATTGCAAGCGGCCATGGCCGATAGGTGGAGTTGGGAATGCGGATAGGAATTTTTGCGGCGGCGATCGCCGCAGTGCTTGCGGCTTCGGCCGGAGCGGCCAAGGCGGATGAGCTGATCGAAAGCTACGGCGCCTATATCGGCCAGGACGATCTCTACAACTCCAGCAACGAGCGCCTGACGCAGCCCTGGCAGGTCATCCGCCAGGACCGCGCCAATGTGCACCGCTTCGGCGTCAGCCAGCCCGGCGACGATTTCGACAACTTCTTCGCCTCGGCGCGCAATCGCGAACTCGCTGAGCGCATGATCCGCAGCGGCCGCATCGACGGCAGCGCCGCACGGCGCCTGCTGAACGGCGACGTGCAGATCCACGTCGAAATCTGGCGCGGTGGGGGAGGCGATTATATCAACATTTCCGTGGACTAAGCACGCGCTTGCGGGTGCTGCTCTCTTCGTGCTCGCCGCCTCAGTGGCGGGCGCTGCGGAGCCAGACCTTGCGGCCCGCCTCAAACTGCTCGTCGAAGCCTATCCCGAAAGCCTTGCCGGCATCGAGGGCAATAGCCTTGTCTTCAAGGACGGTGGACCGCCGCTCGAAATCGACGACGGCAAGACGAAGGATCACCAGGCCGCGCTCGCCACCGGCGACGTCGAGGACAGCCTCCAGCAGATCTATCCGCTCGGCGCCTGCGACGCGAAACCGGTGGTGAATTTCGACCCCGGCCGCATTCGCAGCGACGCGCTGATGATGCGGCTTTATGGAAAATCGGCCAAAGCCGTGCAGGCCGATCTCGTGCCGGTCAAATGGTTCGGCGCGACGGTTCGCGTGACCAAGCGGCAGGGCGCGGCGGCAGCGCTGGAAAAGGTGCGGGACGAGCTTGCGGCAAAACCGGAGCTGAAGCGCTATCTGGCGCCGTCAGCCGGCACCTTCAACTGGCGCAAGGTTTCCGGTGCGCCCAATATGTCGGTGCACAGTTTTGGCGCGGCGATCGATCTCAACACCAAGTTTGCCGATTACTGGATCTGGTCCGGCGGCAAGCCCGGCAAGGTGCCGAAATATGCCAACAAGTACCCGCTGGAGATCGTCGATATCTTCGAGCGGCACGGCTACGTCTGGGGCGGGCGCTGGTATCACTACGACACCATGCATTTCGAGTATCGCCCCGACCTCATTGCCATAGCAAAAGCGGCAGGCGCTTCCGCCTGCCGCTGAGACGATATGGTCCGCCAAACCTCTCCTCCGTCATCCTCGGGCTTGACCCGAGGATCCATAACCCTTTGAAAATAATGGATCCTCGGGTCAAGCCCGAGGATGACGGAGTGGTTGGGGCGGCAGGGCGCTTCTCCGCCTGCCGCTGATCGGTTTCAGCTTTTTGATCAATCGCGAACGATGACCGTCACGCCCGCGGTGACCTGGGCATAGAGGTGTTCAACGTCTTCGTTCGCCATGCGGATGCAGCCGGAAGACTGCGCCTTGCCGAGCGAGGACGGCTGGTTGGTGCCGTGGATCCGGTAGATGGTCGAGCCGAGATAGATGGCGCGCGAGCCGAGCGGGTTGTCGAGGCCGCCCTTCATCGAGACCGGCAGGATCTTGCCCTTCTTGGCTTCGCGGGCACGCATGTCTTCCGGCGGCGTCCAGGTCGGCCATTCGGTCTTGCGGGTGACCTTTTCCGCGCCCGTCCAGATGAAACCTTCGCGGCCAACGCTGACGGCGTATTTCATGGCAAGGCCCGAACCGAGCACGTGGTAGAGGCGGCGTTCGGAATTGTCGACGATGATCGTGCCGGGTGCGACCTTCTCGTTGAAGGCGACGAGTTCGCGGGCGATCGGCGCGCGGGAAACGGCGGCGATCTTCTTTTCCGACTTGACCGGCTTGCCGCCGGACAGAACCTGCAGCCAGCCCGTCTTCTGGGCCGAGGACGAGAGTGAGGCGACCTCGATCGGGTCGACGGCATTGTCGGCGGCGAAGGCCGCGCCTGCGGTGGAAAGAAGACCTGCGAGAAGAGCGATAGCGAGCTTTTTCATTGTCCTGGTCCCTGTTTGCGGCCGTTGGCTTGATGCCCGGCGCTTTGTTCTGATGGGGACTTTCTAGGACAGCGGCGCGCGCCAGGATGTTCCGGCGGGAACAGGCATCCCGCCGGGCTTTTCGAGCCCCTAAAAGGGCTGGATCCAGACGAGGCTGCTCAGCATCAGGGCGGCGATCATCGTCAGTTCGAAAAATCCGGTTTGCATGGCACGTTCCTCCCGTGCCGCAAAAACGCGCGACTCCCGCCGCGGTTCCGCCGGATTTGGCGGAGGAGGAAAAATTTCGAGCCAAACGCAAAACGGCGCCCGAAGGCGCCGTTTCGAAGAGGGAAATAAGCCGCCTATTTGCGGTAGATCAGCCAGCTCTTGGCGAAATCCTTTTTCATGCCGTCCTCGAACGGCATGGTGCGGTTGCGACCGCCGTTCTTGGCGCAATAGAGGGCGATGTCGGCCTTGGAGTAGAGCTCGCCCGGGCCTTCCGCCCAGGACGCCATGCAGAAGCCGAGCGAGATGGTGATCGGGCCGTAATTGACGCCGGTCTTGGAATTCTTGAACGGCGTGTGTTCGAGCGCGACGCGGATGCGCTCGGCGATCGCCATCGCCTCTTCCTCGGTGTTGCCTTCCACGATCATCGCGAATTCTTCGCCGCCGGTGCGGGCGACGAGAATGTCCTTGCGCACATTGGCGCGAATCAGGCTGCCGACAGAGGCGAGGATCTTGTCGCCGACCGGGTGGCCATAGGTGTCGTTGATCTTCTTGAAATGGTCGATGTCGGCGAGGATCAGCGCGGTCACACCACGCGACATCGTCGAATTGTAGATGGCGGAGAGTTTGTCGTCGAAGGCGCGGCGGTTGGAGAGCTGCGTCAGCGAATCCGTGTTGGCGATGCGCTTGTACTCGTCGAGCTCCTTGCGCACGTTGTCCATCTCGATCGACTTCTGCGCGACGTTCTCCACCATCTCCTTGCCCTGGTTGATGGTGTCGCCCGTCGCCTGCGTCAGCACGCCGACGACGCTCTTGATGATCTCGACGCTTGTTGCGTTCTTGCCGGTGATGCGCCCGAACGTCTCGTCGAGCAGCTTATTGTAGCTTTCGAGCGAGGTCTGCTCCTGCTTCAGCAGGCGCAACAGCCCTTCCAGCTCGCCGACGATCTTGGTGTGTGCGCCGTCGATGGCGGTCGCGCCATGGTGATGGCCGAAATATTTCGCGCCGATCTCGTCCAGCTCTTCCTGCGAGGCCTTGCTGCCGAGGGCGGCGAGTTCGCGCGTCAGCTTGGGATTGGAACCGATATAGGCTTCGTAGAACAGCTCGTAGTTCCGCGGGATGGGCGCGACGCCCATTATGCGCATGGCATAGGTCACCTGGGCCGCGATATCCGGCACCTGGACCTTCTGCGCAACTGCCGTGCTCATGTCGGCTGCTCCTGAATTTCGTTGGTTGGCTCCCGACCCGCAAAATAAGGCGGAAATACTTTGGGAATGATTAACGCTTCTCAACTCTCGTTACGGAAGGCTGGACGCAAAAAAGGCCGCAGATACAATGACCTGCGGCCTTTCAAGGCGGAATATTCAAAAATTCTATCTCAACCCGGCATAATCATTTTTTCAGGACGTACAACCGCGTCGAATTCTTCGTTGGTCACGTAACCGCCGCCGACGGCCTCTTCGCGAAGCGTCGTCCCGTTTTTATGGGCGGTTTTTGCGATTTTGGCGGCGTTGTCGTAGCCGATCTTCGGGGCGAGTGCTGTGACGAGCATCAGCGAGCGGTCGAGGGCCGCCTTGATGTTGTCCTCGCGCGCCTCGATGCCGGTGACGCAATTGTCGGTAAACGAGATTGCGGCGTCCGACAAAAGCTGGACCGATTGCAGGAAGTTGTAGGCCATCAGCGGGTTGAAGACGTTGAGCTCGAAATGGCCCTGGCTGCCGGCGAAGGTGAGCGAGGCATGGTTGCCGAAGACCTGGGCGCAGACCTGGGTGAGGGCCTCGCACTGGGTCGGGTTCACCTTGCCCGGCATGATGGACGAGCCGGGCTCGTTTTCGGGCAGCGCCAGTTCGCCGAGGCCGGAGCGCGGGCCGGAGCCGAGGAAGCGGATGTCGTTGGCGATCTTGAAGAGCGCTGCGGCGGCGGCATTGATTGCGCCGTGCGAGAAGACCATCGAGTCGTGGGCGGCGAGCGCTTCGAACTTGTTCGGCGCGGTCTTGAAGGCGATGCCGGTGATCTGCGCAATGTGGTCGGCGACCTTCTCCGCAAAGCCGACCGGCGCGTTGAGGCCCGTGCCGACGGCGGTGCCGCCCTGGGCGAGTTCGCACAGGCCCGGCAGCGTCAGTTCGATGCGCTTGATCGAGGAGGCGACCTGCGCGGCGTAGCCGGAAAATTCCTGGCCGAGCGTCAGTGGGGTCGCGTCCTGCGTGTGCGTGCGGCCGATCTTGATGATGTGATCGAAGGCCTTCACCTTGGCCTCAAGGGCGGCGTGCAGGTGCTTCAGCGCCGGCAGCAGGTCGTGCACGATGCGCTCGGCACAGGCGATGTGCATGGCCGTCGGATAGGTGTCGTTCGACGACTGGCTCATGTTGACGTGGTCGTTCGGGTGCACCGGCTTCTTCGAGCCCATGACGCCGCCGAGCATTTCGATCGCCCGGTTGGAGATCACCTCATTGGCGTTCATGTTCGACTGGGTGCCCGAGCCCGTCTGCCAGACGACGAGCGGGAAATGGTCGTTGAGCTTGCCGTCGATGACTTCCTGCGCGGCGTCCGTGATGGCCTTGGCGAGCGCCGGGTCGAGGCGGCCGAGTTCGGCATTGGCGCGGGCGGCGGCCTGCTTGACGATGCCGAGCGCACGCACGACCGAAAGCGGCTGCTTTTCCCAGCCGATCTTGAAATTGCCGAGCGAGCGCTGGGCCTGCGCGCCCCAATAGCGGCTGTTGTCCACTTCGATGGGGCCGAATGTATCCGTTTCCGTGCGCGTCGATGTCATTGTGCTTCCCGCTAAAAACCCATGCGCTTCGTCCTGCCGCCGGCGATGCCGCCGCATGGGGCGCGGCAGGCCGGGCGAGCGCGGGCCGTTTCATAAAAGGCCGCGCTGGCGCGAAAAAATCGCGAAAATCTCTGGCCCATCTGCGACCCGGTTGCAAGGGGCGGAATGGCCGCGCGGGACGAGACTTTCGGTTAAAATCGATTAGGCCGCGGACGGGCGGGATGAGGGCGCGCGGAGCGCTCGCGGGGCTGTGCCTTTTCCATCACAATCGTCGGCTTGTTTTTCGCGCCTTGCTGACGTTCCAGGCGAAATTTTCGTTTCCAGCGGTAAAATTCCACGCCAATTCAAATTTTTACGCCTGCCCATCCGTCTCGCTTGCCGAGGTCTGAAATGACGGTTTCGTGAGGTTTGGCAAGGCTGGCGGGGAGGGGCGTTTCCTTTTCATTCACCATCCTTTCCTATAACTTACCGGCCTGCTGGTTCGGGCGCCACCAGAGACCGCGACACGCGCGGGTCAATCGGGGAATGGAATACATGAAGCTTACCAAGACTGCCGTGCTGGCCGCCGCGCTGGCTCTCTCCTGCGCCACTGTTTCGCTCAACGCGACGCCCGCAAACGCCCTGACCGTCATGGAATGGCTGAACGGCAAGAAAAAGCAGAAGGCCGAGCCGCTTCCAGGCGTCGACACCGGCTTCACCCAGCCGGGCGCCGAAGTAAAGCAGGCAGCCAAGCCGCTGCCTCGCGTCACCGGTCCGCGCTACTACACCTACAAGGCCGATGCGCTGAAGCGCGTCGCCGTCGACAAGCTGGCCGATCCTGTCATCACCAGCTCGATTTCCGCCGCCGTCCAGCCGGCCGGCGATGCGGGCATCCGCGCCGCCTTCGCCACCGTTGACGTGCGCACGACCGAGGGGCCTGCCAAGGCGGTCGAGAGTTTTTACGGCCAGCAGAAGAAATTCGTCTGGATCGACGGCACGGGCATCAATGAGAAGGCGAAGAGCGCCATCGCGGTGCTGGCCGACGCCGCTTCCGTCGGCCTCGATCCGTGGGACTATGCGGTCAAGATCCCGTCGGACAGCTTCGACAGCGTCGACATGAACAAGCGCTACGGCGAGCTTGCAACCTTCGAGGTTGCACTCTCGGCCGCCGTCGCCACCTATGTTCAGGACGCCGTGCGCGGCCGTATCGATCCGAACAAGATCTCCGGCTATCACGATTTCAAGCGCAAAGACGTCAATCTCGTCGCGGCGTTGAAGAACGTGGCGATGAGCAGCAACGTCAAGGGCTATCTGGAAAGCCGCTCGCCTTCGAGCGCCGATTTCCAGGCGCTGAAGGCGGAGCTTGCCAAGCTGAAGGCTGAGACTGCGGGCGAAGACCGCGTGGTCATCGCCGAAGGCACGCTCCTGAAGCCCGGCCAGAGCAATCCGGAACTCGCCAATGTCGTCAAGGGCATCGTCAAGCACGGCTCCGATGCGCTGAAGACCGATCATTCGGTGACGATCGCCACCTACACCGGCACGCCCGAATACACGCCGGAACTGGTCGCCCTCGTCGAGGCCTTCCAGAAGGAAAACGGCCTGAAGCCGGACGGCGTCGTCGGCAAGGCCTCGATCCGCAAGATGACGGGCGGCGACAGCGTTGCCGACAAGGTCGCCAAGGTCGAGGTGGCGCTGGAACAGGCGCGCTGGCTGCCGGTCGATCTCGGCGCCCGCCACGTCTTCATCAACCAGCCGGCCTTCCAGGTCTATTATTACGAGGACGGCGCGGAAAAGTTCTCGATGCGCACGGTCGTCGGCTCGAAGTCGAACCAGACCTATTTCTTCGAGGACAAGGTGCAGACCGTCGAAGTCAATCCGTATTGGGGTGTGCCGCAGTCGATCATCATCAACGAGATGCTGCCGAAGCTTCGCAGCGATCCGTCCTATCTCGACCGCATGGGCTACGAGGTCGCCGTCGGCGGCCGCGCCGTGCCGTCGTCGTCGGTCAACTGGTACGGCTCGACCTCGGGCGTTTCCGTGCGCCAGCCGCCGAGCGGCGACAATGCGCTGGGCGAATTGAAGATCCTGTTCCCGAACAGCCACGCCATCTACATGCACGACACGCCTTCGAAGAGCTTCTTCAAGAAGGACATGCGGGCGCTCAGCCACGGCTGCGTGCGCCTTGCGGAGCCGCGCAAGATGGCCGCCGCCGTGCTCGGCGTGAGCGAGGAAGACGTCGGCAAGGAGATCGCCGCCGGTCACAACAAGGCGCTGCCGGTGAAGGCGGATATCCCGATCTACATCGCCTATTTCACCGCTTGGCCGAACAAGGACGGCGTGGTCGAATTTTTCGACGACGTCTATGGCCGTGACGACTATATGCGCAAGGCTTTCGCCGCGACGCAGAAGGCGCGGCAGGTCCAGGGCTGACCGTTCAGCCCCAGGTCAGCGGGTCTAGCCGCAGATAAAAGGCGAGGCGCTCCCGATCGGGCGCCTCGATTCCTAGGACGCCGAAGAGAATGTCGAATGCTTTTACGGCCTCCGCTTCCGTCGTCCAGTTTTCCCCGGCATTGGCGAGCATGAGCGTGAGATCGGCATAACGATCCGCCGTGCCGAGGCGGCCGAGATCGATCAGGCCCGTGCAGCGCTGCGTCTGCGGATCCACCATGAAATTCGGCATGCAGGGATCGCCGTGGCAGACGACGCGCTCCTGCCGTTCCTGTGCCAGCCGCAGCGGAAGCTCTGCCTCGACGCGGGCGAGCAGCTCGCCTGCCGGCCGCTCCTTGTCCTCATCAGGCAAAAAATCCGGATTGACGGCGTCGCGCGCCACGACATCGGCGGCGCGCGCGAACATGCCGGCGAGGTTTTTCTCGAACGGGCAGTTTTCGACCGGAAGGGCGTGGAACGCGGCGAGTTGTTCCACCACGGACGGCCAGGCGTTGAGGAGATCGGCGCCCGAAAGCGTCACCGCCGGCACGCCCGCCACGGCGCTCATGATGAGGCAGGCGCCCTGTTCGTTCTCGCGCCAATCCAGAAGTGCAGGGCAGGCGATGCCCTTGCCCGCCAGCCAGGCGAGCCGGTCGCGTTCGCCGGCAAGCTCTAAAGCGCGCGGTCCGGCCGCGAGTTTCGCATAGCTGCGCCCATCCGGGCTGCGAAAAACCCGGTCGCCGGATTCGCCTTGATGCGCCGGCACCCAGCCGGCGTTGATATCCAGAAGCGTCCCGGCCCAGTCCATGGGGCCGCTCAGCGGGCGAGCAGGCGCTCGACGAGGTCGGGCGTCAGTTCGTCGAAATGGGTGATGACATGGGTCGGCTCCAGCTCGGCGACCGGCACGTCCGAATAGCCGAAGGGCACGCCGATCGACGGGACGCCGGCATTGCGCGCGACGAGCATGTCGTTGAGGCTGTCGCCGATCATGACGGTGCGAAGCGGGTCGGCTTCGGCGAGGCGGACCGTGCCGAGCAGGTGTTCGGCATCCGGCTTGCGGACCGCGAACGTGTCGCCGCCGGTGATGGCCGCGAAACGCGCGGTCAGCCCGAGGCCGTCGACGAGACGGCGGGCGAGGCCTTCCATCTTGTTGGTGCAGACGGCGAGGCGGTAGCCGGCGCCGGAAAGGCGGTCCATCGCATCGACGAGGCCCGGATAGGGCACCGAGACGCCCGGCATCGCCTCCGCATAATGGTCGACGAAGACGCCGAGCATGCGGGCCAGCTCCTCCTCGCTGATCTCGCGGCCGCGCAGCGAGAAGGCGCGCTTGATCATCACCGTCCCGCCATGGCCGACGAGATAGGTGAGGTCGTCATAGGTGATGGGGTCCAGACCTTCGAGCCCGATCGTGTGGTTGAGGCTTGCCACGAGGTCGTGCGCGGTATCGATGAGCGTACCGTCGAGATCGAAGACAACGAGAGATGCGGACATGCGGGAAACCTTGTGAGGAGAGCGAGGGCAGGCCTCTCCGGTATGCGATGGCGCCGGCATTTGCAATCGGCTTCTCGCCCGGGGGGATGCGGCGATTTTGGCTTTCGTTTGCCATTCAGGGCGTGTAAGTGTCTCACCGGAATTCCGGCCGCTTCGGGCGCCGGCTGACGCGTATTCAGGGAGTTTTGGGGCATGGACGCCCGGGAAATGAAGATCAAGGCCGCCGAGGCTGCACTCTCCCATGTGGAAGACGGCATGCGCCTCGGCATCGGCACCGGCTCGACTGCGGAAGAGTTCGTACGGCTTCTGGCGGAAAGGGTCGCAGGCGGCCTGAAGGTCGAGGGCGTGCCCACATCCGAGCGCACGGCGCGGCTCTGCGTCGAACTCGGCGTGCCGCTGAAGTCGCTCGACGAGCTGCCGGAACTCGACCTCACCATCGACGGCGCCGACGAAGTCGACGGCCGGCTGAGCCTCATCAAGGGCGGCGGCGGTGCGCTGTTGCGCGAAAAGATCGTCGCCAGCGCCTCGACGCGCATGATCGTCATTGCCGACGAGAGCAAGGTGGTCGAGACGCTCGGCGCCTTCAAGCTGCCAATCGAGGTCAACCCGTTCGGGCTTGCCGCCACGCGCATCGCCATCGAGAAGGCCGCCGCCCGGCTTGGCCTTTCGGGCGCCATCGTGTTGCGTGC
This sequence comes from Shinella sp. GW835-FHT14H05, assembly GCF_058793575.1. Classification (NCBI taxonomy): domain Bacteria; kingdom Pseudomonadati; phylum Pseudomonadota; class Alphaproteobacteria; order Hyphomicrobiales; family Rhizobiaceae; genus Shinella; species Shinella sp. GW835-FHT14H05. Next base: position 1,347,143 of record NZ_JBXAFY010000001.1, read on the forward strand.
GTCGGGCGACGGCACCTTCATGACCGACGGTGGACACTACATTCTCGACGCATCTTTTGGCCGCATTCCTGATGCAGATGCGCTCGCAAGCAGCCTCAATGACATACCCGGTGTCGTCGAACACGGACTCTTCATCAATATGGCGTCGCTGGCCATCATCGCGGGACCCGCTGGTGCGCGCACGCTGACGGCAAAAGAATAGACAGGAGCACAGACCGATATGATCAAATTTGCTGGTTTCGGCCGGACCCTCGCGGTGACCCTTATCGTTTCGGCAAGCCTTGCAGGCGCTGCCACGGCGCAGGACGTCACGGACGAACAGATCAAGACCGCCCGCTCTGCCATCGACGCCATCGGCGCGACGAACGGTTTCGACAACATCCTGCCGGGCCTTGCCGTACGCATCAAGAGCACGCTGGTTCAGGCCTCGCCGAACCACGAATCGGAAATCAATGCGACCGTCGACGAGCAGGCGCTCGCTCTTGCGCCGCGCCGCGCCGATCTGGAACGCGAGGCCGCGTCGATCTACGCCAAGACCTTCACCCAGGATGAGCTGAAGGCGATCGCCGATTTCTACACCTCGCCCGTCGGCAAGAAGCTGCTTTCGGATGGCCCGATCGCCACGCGCGAAGTCATGAAGGCCGCCGAGATCTGGGCTGTCGGCGTCGACCGCGACCTGCGGGCTGAAAGCGCCAAGAAGCTCAACCCGATTCTCGGCAGCGTGCCGGCCACCGATGGTGCGGCCACCGAGGGTGGCGAAGCGCAGCAGCCGCAGCAGTAATCGATTTTCCGGAAAAGGCGGCGTCAGCCGCCTTTTTCTTTTGCACCACCTGCTCCTATATGTTCTTCGGCCCGGTGACGGATTCGCGCTGCCGGTCCGGTCAGACGGCCACGCTTGCCCGCAGGAGATCTACCCATGGCGACATTCGACTACGACCTCTTCGTCATCGGCGGAGGTTCCGGCGGCGTGCGCAGCGCGCGGCTGGCGGCCAGCATGGGCAAGAAGGTGGCGATTGCGGAAGAATTCCGCTTCGGCGGCACCTGTGTCATCCGCGGCTGCGTGCCGAAGAAGCTCTATGTCTATGCCTCGCAGTTCCATGAGCATTTCGAGGATGCGGCCGGCTTCGGCTGGCAGGTGGGCGAGACGCGCTTCGACTGGCAGGCGCTCGTCGCCGCCAAGGAGAAGGAAATCACCCGCCTCGAAGGGCTCTACCGCAAGGGACTCGACAATGCCGGCGCCACGATCCTTGCGACGCGGGCCGTGCTGGTCGGGCCGAACACCATCCGCCTGACCGCCACCGACGAGCTGGTGACGGCGGAGCGCATCCTGATCGCCGTCGGCGGCCATCCGACGCCGCATCCCGGTCTTCCCGGCTTCGAGCTCTGCATCTCCTCGAACGAGGCATTCGACCTGCCGGCGTTGCCGAAAGCCATCCTGATTGCCGGCGGCGGTTATATCGCGGTCGAATTCGCCAACATCTTCCATGGCCTCGGCGTCGAGACGACGCTGATCTATCGCGGCAAGCAGATCCTGTCGCGCTTCGACCAGGACATGCGCCACGGCCTGCAATCCGCGATGATCGCCAAGGGCATCCGCGTGATCTGCGAGGATATCATCACTGACGTGTCCGAGACCGACGACGGCCGCCGTTCCGTCACCACCAAAACGGGTGAGACGCTTACCGTCGACCAGGTCATGCTGGCGCTGGGCCGCGTGCCGAACACCGGCAGCCTCGGATTGGAAACGGCGGGCGTGGCGACGAACGAGAAGGGCGCGATCATCGTCGACGATTTTTCGCGCACCAATGTCGAGAGCATTTTCGCGCTCGGCGATGTGACGGACCGCGTGCAGCTTACCCCCGTCGCGATCCATGAGGCCATGTGCTTCATCGAGACGGAGTTCCGCGGCAATCCGGTCTCGCCGGACCATGACATGATCGCCACCGCGGTGTTCTCGCAGCCTGAGATCGGCACCGTCGGCATGAGCGAGGAGGAGGCGGCAAAGGCCTTCGACGATCTCGAAATCTACCGTGCCGAATTCCGCCCGATGAAGGCGACGCTGTCCGGCCGGCAGGAAAAGACAATCATGAAGCTCGTCGTCAATGCGGCCGACCGCAAGGTGCTGGGCGCCCATATCCTCGGCCACGATGCCGGCGAGATGGCGCAGCTTCTCGGCATTTCGCTGAAGGCCGGCGTCACCAAGGACGACTTCGACCGCACGATGGCGGTGCACCCGACGGCATCCGAAGAGCTCGTCACCATGTACCAGCCGAGCTATCGCGTACGCGGCGGCCAGCGGGTCTGAAAGCCCGCTCGTCGCGGTGACGCAAATCGGCCAGCCTCGGCTGGAACTTCGGCTATGCAAGAACCATCTAACGGTTTATAAGCCCGCATCTTCAAAACGGAGGGGCGTTCGCAGGCTTTCGCGGGCGCTTCAGGACAGGTGAGTATCATGGCACAGAATTGGACCCCGACCAGCTGGCGGCAGAAGCCCATCCAGCAGGTTCCGGATTATCCGGATCTCGCCGCATTGGCGGCGACTGAAGAGCGCCTCGCGAAGTTTCCGCCGCTCGTCTTCGCCGGCGAAGCACGCCGCCTGAAGTCGGCGCTGGCCAACGTTTCCGAGGGCAAGGGCTTCCTGCTCCAGGGCGGCGACTGTGCCGAAAGCTTCGCCGAACACGGCGCCGATACGATCCGCGACTTCTTCCGCGCCTTCCTCCAGATGGCCGTGGTGCTGACTTTTGGCGCCCAGCAGCCCGTCGTGAAGGTCGGTCGTATTGCCGGCCAGTTCGCCAAGCCGCGCTCCTCGGGCATCGAGAAGCAGGGTGACGTGTCGCTGCCGTCCTACCGCGGCGACATCATCAACGGCATCGAGTTCACCGAGGAAGAGCGCGTTCCGAACCCGGAACGCCAGCTCATGGCCTACCGCCAGTCAGCGGCCACGCTGAACCTGCTGCGCGCCTTCGCGATGGGCGGTTATGCCAATCTCGAAAACGTCAACCAGTGGATGCTCGGCTTCGTCAAGGATAGCCCGCAGGCCGAGCGCTACCGCAAGCTCGCCGACCGGATTTCCGAGACGATGGATTTCATGAAGGCGATCGGCATCACCTCGGAAAACCATCCGAACCTGCGCGAGACCGATTTCTTCACCAGCCACGAGGCGCTGCTGCTCGGTTACGAGCAGGCGCTGACGCGTGTCGATTCGACGTCGGGCGACTGGTACGCGACGTCCGGCCATATGATCTGGATCGGCGACCGCACGCGCCAGGCAGACCATGCGCATGTCGAATACTGCCGCGGCATCAAGAACCCGCTCGGCCTCAAGTGCGGCCCGACGCTGACCAGCGACGGCCTGCTGGAGCTGATCGACCTCCTGAACCCGGCAAACGAGGCCGGCCGCCTGACGCTGATCTGCCGTTTCGGCCACGACAAGGTCGCCGACAACCTGCCGCGCCTCATCCGCGCCGTCGAGCGGGAAGGCAAGAAGGTCGTCTGGTCCTGCGATCCGATGCACGGCAACACGATCACGCTCAACAACTACAAGACCCGTCCGTTCGAGCGGATCCTGTCGGAAGTCGAAAGCTTCTTCCAGATCCACCGCGCGGAAGGCACGCATCCGGGCGGCATCCATATCGAGATGACCGGCAACGACGTGACGGAATGCACGGGTGGCGCGCGGGCGCTGTCGGGCGACGACCTCGCCGACCGCTACCACACCCATTGCGATCCGCGCCTCAATGCCGACCAGGCGCTCGAACTCGCCTTCCTTCTTGCCGAGCGCATGAAGGGCGGCCGGGACGAAAAGCGCATGGTCGTGAACGGCTGATCGCCTTTCGTTCGTGCTTCGTCTCCGTAAATTAGCGGGGCTGATGCATGCATTCAGAAACGTGAATTTGACAGGAACCGGGCCGGCTCGCAAAGCTGGCCCGGTTTCGTTTGGGAGGACTTATGAGCGAAGAACATTCTGGGCATTGCCTGTGCGGCGCGGTGCGCTTTCGCACCCAGGGCCAGTTGCGCGAGGTGGTTGCCTGCCATTGCAGCCAGTGCCGCCGGCAGACCGGGCATTTTTATGCCGCGACCAATGTGCGCGACGATGCGCTTGCCGTGGAGGGCGGCGAGAACGTCACCTGGTACAGGGCGAGCGACACGGCAAGCCGTGGCTTCTGCCGCGTCTGCGGCTCCGCCCTGTTCTGGAAGGGCGACGGTTTCGACTATACCTCGATCATGGCCGGCGCCTTCGACCAGCCGACGGGGCTCAGGATCGGCGTGCATATCTTCTGCGCCGACAAGGGCGATTATTACGAGATCAACGACGACGCACCGCGCTTCGCCCAGGGCCACTGAGGGCTACTGGACGAGGGCAGGGCGTTTGCAGGAGACGCCCGTGACGCGGATGTCGGCCTCGCCAATCCTGACGCCGGCAACCAGCAGCAGGTTGTAGAGCAGCTGGTCGAGCGCCGGCGTCACGGCGCCGAGCGTGGTGGCGAGCGCGGACGTCAGGATCGACGCGTTGATCGGCAGGCCGAGCAGCTTGACGTTGATCTCCAGCTCCATGTCTCCCAGCATGGTCTGAATGGTGGAGGAGAGCGTGTCGCGGGTCGATATGGATTTCGTCGTTCCGGCGGCGACTTCTGCCGATGTATAGGTGAGGTGAGTTTTTGTCAGATTCATCGCCTCGCCGGGTGCTCGCGCATCGACGCTTAAAAGCGCCGAATCGACAATGCGGGCCTTTTCCACGCGGGGCTCATCGGAGAAATGCGACAGCACCGAGGGGTTGACCTTGCCAAGCGCGATTTCCGCAACGCCCGCCACTGCGTCGATGGCCACACTGGCATTGCTGGCCGAACCGCCAAGACAGCGGATATCGGCAAGCTTTGCCTCCGACGCGGCGACCTCGATATAAAGCGGCAGCTTGACACGCAGGCCAGCAAGCACTGCGAGGCCATCAATGTTCACCTCGACCGCAAGCCGCGTCTGGGCGCTGCGCACCGCGGTGCCCGGCGCGCCAAGCCTGTTCGACGGTGTCTCCACCGGCGGTTCGCCGATTGCGAGGTCCACGGTAACGGCGCCAAGGCCGGGCACAACCGCGCCGAGGTCGAGGGCGACCTGGTTCGTTCCATTCGCCAGCGCGGCCGCGGAAGAGATCATCTGCAAGGCGTTGATCGACATCTTCCAGTCGCCGCCGGTTCCAATCGTTAGGCCTTTCTTCGGATCGAGGTTAAGGATGCGCGACAGCGGCAGTTTCACCTTGCTGCCGGCCGTTGCCTGCTCCAGCAGCCGCAGGGCTGACCGTACGGGGCCGGAAAGCCCCTCGACGGCGGCCATCGAGGTGAGAAGTTGCGGCATGGTCACGCCGGCGTTCAGCACATCCTCATAGGTGCCGGCCGTCAGGTTGAGGTTCGTCGCAATCGCCTTCAGGAACGGCTGGACCGAAATGTCGGTATCGACCAGCGCCCGGTAGTCCATGACGTTGAGCGAGAGGTTCGTGCCGAGGAGTTTCCCGAGCAGCGCATTCAGGATGCCGCCATTGAGGCTGGCAAGACGCGTGCCGATGGAGAAGGAGGCTGTCTTGGAGCGGGCGGCGGAGCCCGTGGCCGAAAGCGTCAGCGAGTTCTGCATGAAGAGCGAGGAGACAAAGAGGTCGGCTTTCCTTGAAAGCATGACGAGGGCGGCGTCCGCATCCGTGGTGGCAGTCTTGAAGCGCGCTTCCGGTGCAATAGCGGGGTCTGCAGTATAGCGCCCGCGCTCGACAAGCGCTGTTCCCTGCGTCAACTTGGCGTTGCTGGGCGTGATCACCGCGGGGATGACCTTGCCGTCCTTACCGGTCACGGAGATCGGCAGGTTGTTGAGTGCAAAGTAGGTGGCGGCCGATTGTTCGGCATCGCCGACGCTTGCAGCGGCGGCGATGGCGGCAAGATCCGCTTCCGTCTGCAATTGGCGCTGTTGCAGCGTGAGGTAGCTATAGTCAACGCCGAGCGCGATCGAAAAAATCAGGAGGGGCAGGCTCAGGGCTGCGAGGGTGCCGATGTTGCCTGCGCGATCCTTGAGGAGTGTTTTGGGCACCTTCATGCGTCAAAGCCCTCCTACGCGAACAGTGGCATAGCGCTCGATCTTTTTCCCGGGGAGCACGAAGGTGAAGAGGCCCCAGATGGGCAAATCGCTTGAATCGTAGGAGATGACGACCGTGAATTGATCCGAATTACCAGGATCGTCCCCAATCACCACCTGCATCTTCGAGCGATTTATAAAGGAGTAATCAAACCGTGACGCTTCGAGATAGCGGTTTACCAGCGTGACCCGTTCCGTCGAATTAATACCCGCGACCGCCGTACGGGCTGCATCGGCGGCGATCTGTTGCACGGAACTCGCGACGCTCAGGTAGATGCCGTAGGCAATGATCGTGAAGAGCACGAGAAAGAAGAGTGGCGCGATGATCGCAAACTCGATTGCCGACGTGCCAGCGCGATCCTTGCAAAGGCGGGACAGAGCATACATGACATCTCCTCCTTAGGATTGTGACGAGGCTGTCCGCATCCACCAATGGATGCTGAGGTCATGGTGCACCCTGAATCTTAAGTTCCCCTTTAGATTGCGCTGTTTTATTCTGAAGCACTTTTTGATTGTGCGCTATTTAGTTTCGCCCTTCTAATATGTTGTGCAAGCGCAGAACTTCGCGCTTGAGCCCTGCGATCTCGTCGATGAAGTGCGTATCAATCTTGTGGTGTAGAGCGATCAACTCGATCTCCGCCTTGAGGTTGACCTCATAGTCCTTGGAGGCCTCGAAGCGGTCGCGGGCGGCCTGCCGGTTCTGCGACATCATGATGATCGGCGCCTGGATGGCCGCGAGCATGGACAGAACGAGGTTCAGGAAGATGAAGGGGTAGGGGTCGAAGGCGTCGCGCGTGAGCAGGATCGTATTGGAAACCGTCCAGACGACCAGGAACATGAAAAAGCCGATGATAAAGCCCCACGAGCCGCCGATGCGGGCGATGTCGTCGGCTATGCGTTCGCCGAACGATTGTTTGGCCTCATAGGCGACGTTCCTGTCTTCCGACAGGATGCGGCCTTCGCGGGAGTGCAGCAGCACTTCCCGCTCGGTCTCGTCGAGTTCGCTGGCGGCTTTGCCGAAAAGGATCTGGGCGGCGTCGTCGAAGGGTCTCATGGGCCAGGCTCCGGAAAGGGGAATCGGAGCCCTAGCCTAGACCTGTTTAGAAGCCCGCCGCCATCAGTTCCGCATGGGAATTGAAGAAGCGTTCGAGACCGTATTGCTTGCCGAACATGATGTCGTGCTGCAGGAAGCGGAAGTCGCGCACCAGCGGGTCGATCGTCTTCTTGCGCGCCCAGCCCGCCGTGCCGTTGCCCTTGGCGTCGATCAGCATGTAGCGGTCGATGACGCGCAGCTTGTCATGCACCGCGCCGAGGAAGCCGGTGTAGTAGGGATGCTCGAAGCCGGCTTCCTTGAGGATGTAGTAGGACAGGAAGGCCGGGCTGATCGTGCCGATCTCCTTTTCCGTGCCGGTCTTGTTCGACCAGATGACGAGCGGCGTTTCGTGCTCCTTCTGCATCTGCTCGGGCGAGCCCTTGCGCGAGGCGGTGATGCCCTTCATGTAGCCGGAGTTCTGGTAGACCGTGTTGAGCGGCGGCAGGTGATCGCCGAAGACGACGATGATCGTCTCGCGGTCGCGCGTCTTCGCCCAGTCCATCAGCATCTTCAGGCTCTGGTCCGCTTCCTTCACGCCCTGTGCGTAGCTGGCGAGCATGCGGTTGTCGCGCGCGTCGAGCTTGCCGTCCACGGCGATGTCGGTCTTCGCATAGCGCCCGTCGTCATAGGGGCCGTGCCCTTGGAGTGTGACGGTGAAGAAGAAGAACGGGTCTTCCTGCGCATCCGCCTGGCGGATGATTTCCTTGGTCAGCGCCTCGTCCGAGGTGAAGTTGCCGCGTTTTGCAAGCGGCGGCATCTTGTCGACGTCCTTGAAGGTCTGGAAGCCGAAGGCCTTGTAGACGCTGGAGCGGTTCCAGAACCAGCCGGAGAACGGATGGATGGCGCGCGCCGTATAACCTTCCGCCCGGAAGAAGGTGGCAAGCGAGGGGATCGGCTTGCGCACATATTGCTGGTAGGGGATGCTGCCGGTCGGCAGGAAGGCGTTGGAGAAGCCGGTCAGCGCCTCGAACTCGACATTGGCGGTGAGCCCGCCGAATTCCGGCGAAAAGACGCTGCCGCTCTGGCTTTCGCGGATGACCGGCATCGGATCGGCCGAGAGCTTTACGCTCTGGATGCGAGTCGGATCCCACAGCGATTCACTCATCACCACAATGACATCGGGCTTGGAGCGGTGCGTGGTGCCAGCCGGCAGCGGCTTCGACGGGATCTTGTCGATCGCATCGACCATGTAGCCGGAGGGTGCCTGCACGTTGGCCATCGGCAGGTTGATGGCAAAGGCCATGACGAAGCCGTTGTGGCGATAGTTCTCCGCCTGGTCCCACATGATCGGGAAGACCTTGAGCCGATCGCGGACCCAGGAGAACTCGTTGTAGTCCATGATGGAGACGAAGCCGGCGATGAGCGGCAGCGCGACGGCAAGCCGCGTCAGGCGCTCCTTCTTCGTCAGCGGCCGGAAGCGGCGCCAGGCGAAGACCCAGAGACTGATGAGGGCGACGACGGACGCGACGACGGCCAGTGCAAGCGCGGCGGCCGTCCACGGCCGGTCCTGCACCAGCACCGGCATCAGCTCCATGATCTGGCGGCCGAAGAGCAGGTCGGTCGGATAGAGCGGATCGGTCAGAAAGACCTGTTTCTGCTGAGAAATGACACCCATCAGCACGACGAGCGGCGAGACGAGCAGCACGGCCTTGTGCTGCCGGCCGATAAGCGCATCGATGGCTAGGTAGAGCAGGAAGAACACGCCCGTGGTGGTCCAGGCGGGCTGTTCGGGGTTGGTGAAGTAGAGCCAGGTCTGGTCGACGGAGCCGCGTGTGATAAGCTCGACGGCAACGACGGTCAGGAGGGCGAGAAGCAGGGAGACGGCGAGCGAACGCAGGACCGCCAGCGCCTTGATATGACGCGCGAAAAAGCCTGCTTCAACGGCAAGGCCTTCGGCGGCTTCGATAGCCACGGCGGTGGGAGTGAACAGGGCCAAGGCCATCTCCAAACTTCATAAAACTTTCGTACCATTGTCATATGGATGTCATCTTGAACAGGAGATGAACGGTTTCTGCAACGTTCATCCAGTGCTTTGGTTCCCCCTGTTGCACTGCGGCAATGTTCGGCGCGATCCGCTGAAAAACCGGGGTTCGCGCCGAAAGCGCGCGCAAACCGCAGGCAAACCTCGCCGGCCTTCATTCCCAAAGCGCCCGTCATGCTCTAAAGAGCTTGTCGACCGTTCGAGAGTGCGGAAGCGAGGCGCGGCCGCAGGATCGGACACCATGAGGAAACGGGTCCGCAGACATGACTTCCGAGACTGAAAAGGCGACGCTGCGCATCGCTATTGCGCAATTGAACCCGACCGTCGGCGACGTTGCCGGCAATCTCGCCAAGGCGCGCGCCGCGCGCGAGGACGCCGCCCGCCAGGGCGCAGACCTGCTGCTTCTGACGGAGCTCTTCATTTCCGGCTATCCGCCGGAAGACCTCGTGCTGAAACCCGCCTTCCTGAAGGCCTGCCGCCGCGCGGTGGACGACCTTGCCAACGACACCGCCGACGGCGGCCCCGGCGTCATCATCGGCTTCCCGCGGCAGGACGAGACGGGGCGTTACAACGCCGTCGCCGTGCTCGATGGCGGCAAGGTGATCGCGGTGCGCGACAAGGTCGACCTGCCGAACTACGGCGAGTTCGACGAGAAGCGCGTCTTCGACCAGGGCGCCATGCCCGGCCCGGTCAACTTCCGCGGCGTGCGCCTCGGCATCCCGATCTGCGAGGACATCTGGGGCGAGCTCGGCGTCTGCGAGACGCTGGCCGAAAGCGGCGCCGAAATCCTGCTGTCGCCGAACGGTTCGCCCTATTATCGCGCCAAGGTCGACGTGCGCCACCAGGTGGTGCTGAAGCAGGTGATCGAGACCGGGCTGCCGCTGATCTACGCCAACCAGCTCGGCGGCCAGGACGAACTGGTGTTCGATGGCGCGAGCTTCGCCTTCAACACGGACAAATCGCTCGCCTTCCAGATGAGCCAGTTCGAGGAGACGATCGCGCTTACCACCTGGAAGAAGCGCGGCGACGGCTGGGTCTGCGACGGCGGGCCGATGTCGCGCATTCCCGAGCACGAGGAGGCGGATTACCGTGCCTGCCTGCTCGGCTTCCGCGATTACGTCAACAAGAACGGCTTCAAGAACGTCGTGCTCGGCCTGTCCGGCGGCATCGACTCGGCGATCTGCGCGGCCATCGCCGTGGATGCGTTGGGCGAGGAGCGGGTGCGCTGCATCATGCTGCCCTACCGCTATACCTCGAAGGATTCGCTGAAGGACGCGGCCGATTGCGCCAAGCTGCTCGGCTGCCGCTATGACATCGTGCCGATCGAGGCGCCGGTTTCCGGCTTCCTCTCTTCGCTTTCGGAACTCTTCGAAGGCACGGAAGAGGGCATCACCGAAGAAAACCTGCAGAGCCGCACGCGCGGCACGATCCTCATGGCCGTCTCCAACAAGTTCGGCTCGATGGTCGTCACCACCGGCAACAAGTCGGAAATGTCGGTCGGTTACGCCACGCTCTACGGTGACATGAACGGTGGCTTCAATCCCATCAAGGACCTTTACAAGATGCAGGTCTACGCGCTGTCGCGCTGGCGCAACGAACATACGCCGCCGGGTGCGCTCGGCCCGACGGGCGAGGTGATCCCGAAGAACATCATCGACAAGGCGCCGTCCGCCGAACTGCGCCCCAACCAGACCGACCAGGATTCGCTGCCGCCCTATCCCGTGCTCGACGACATCCTCGAATGCCTCGTCGAAAAGGAGATGAGCACTGAGGAGATCGTTTCGCGCGGCCACGACGTGGCGACGGTGCATCGCATCGAGCACCTGCTCTACATCGCCGAATACAAGCGCCGCCAGTCGGCGCCCGGCGTGAAGATCACCAAGAAGAACTTCGGCCGCGACCGCCGCTACCCGATCACCAACCGGTTTCGGGATCGGGGCTGAGCATGGAGGCGCGCTCCAGCGAGCCGGGCGGCGACGAAAGCCGCCCGGATTTCACGACCGAAGAGATCAGGCTCATCCGGTTGTGGTCGCTGAGCGACATGTCGGCCGGCCGGCAGGTTTCGGCGCAGGTCGCCTATTTCGCAACACCGGCGGTGTTCGGAATCTACGGCCTTGCGACCGGCAGCCTCGTCATCGTCGGTGTGGCCTTCACCTGCATCCTTTTGTTGTTGGTCTGGGGTTTCGTTTCGACCTGGCGGGACCAGAGCAATGTCGTGCTGATGCAATCGATCTGCCGCAAGCTTTTGCCGGCGTTGGATGAGCGACAATAACGACAAGGGAAGCCCATGCGCAGTTCCGTCGAGATCCACGATATCGTCACCGGCGAGACACGAATCGTCTGGCAGACGGAGCGGCTTGTCGAGGCGCCGAATTTTTCGCGGGATGGGCGTTTACTGGTGATCAATGGCGACGGGTTGCTCTATCGCCTTTCGCTGGATGGCGGCGAACCGGTGCAGATCGACACCGGCTTTGCGACGCTCTGCAACAATGACCACGGGCTTTCGCCCGACGGTACGTTGCTGGCGATCAGCGACAAGGTGGAGTTCGGCAAGTCGGCGATCTATGTGCTGCCAGCGGAAGGCGGTACGCCGCGGCTGGTGACGCCGAACCTGCCGTCTTACTGGCATGGCTGGTCGCCGGATGGGGCGACATTCGCCTATTGCGGCATTCGCGGCGATCTCTTCGATATCTACACGATCCCGGTCGCCGGCGGCGAGGAGCGTCGGCTGACATTTGGCGAGGGGCGCAATGACGGGCCGGATTATTCGGCGGATGGTGACTGGATCTATTTCAACTCCAGCCGCACCGGCCGGATGCAGATCTGGCGGGTGCGGCCGGATGGCAGCGAGCCGACGCGCATCACCGACAGCCCCTATGGCGACTGGTTCCCGCATCCTTCGCCCGATGGCCGGCACTTGCTGGTGCTTTCCTATGATGGCGATGTCTTCGACCATCCGCGCGATCTTAGCGTGCGCCTGCGCCTGATGGACATGGATGGCGGCAATGCGCGCGTCCTTTTCGAGCTTTTCGGCGGGCAGGGCACGATGAACGTGCCGAACTGGGCGCCGGACGGCGAAAAATTCGCCTTCGTGCGCTACGCGCCGGCCGCCTGATCTCCCGATATCCGGTGAGCGCAAGTTAAGTTTTTGCTCACCAGCCCGCTTAAGCGATTTTTGCCGTCTTGCCTGTAGCCTTTGTTCAACAATGTCCGGAAAACCGGGCGGGGGACAGGCAGGGGCAGAGATGACGAGCAAAGCGGAAGAAAGCCGCGCGACACGGCGACGCGGTGTTGGTTTGGTGATCCGGACGGCGGCCGTGATGATCGTGCTGCTGTTCGGCGCCGCCAATTACCTCGTGCTCGACTACGCGATCGAGCGGGCCGACAGTTTTGTCGCCGAGACCGAGCGCACGCTGGTGCGCAACGAGTTCGGCCACCAGATCGACCAGGTCGTACAGTACCAGAGCCAGCTTTCCTTTTGGGACAAGAGCTTCAACGAGCTTGCAGACGGCATGCCGGGCGACGCCTTCGTGCGGGACCAGCTGCGTGACTGGATGTGGTCCGACTTCGGTTTCTCCTGGATGATCTTCGCTTCGCCGGACGGCGAAAAGGTGCTCGGCGTTTATCGCGGGGAAAAGGTTTCCGAGAGCAAGGCGCGCGAAAAGCTGCATTGGGTGAGCGATCTCACCCACAAGGCCGAGCGCAAATATCGCGAGGCGCTCTCGCCGGATCGCGGCGGCTGGCAGGTGGCGCGCGCCAAGGAGGATCCCGACCTTCTGACGCCGGCGCTGCCGGAAATCCATGTCACCGGCATGCGCCTCATCGACCGCGTCATGAGCATCGTCGTCGTGCAGGCCGTCGTTCCGAAGTCGCTCTATATCCCGGCCCACCGGCTGGAGCCGACACTGCTCATCACCGTCAAGCCGGTCTCGAAAAAGATGCTGGCGAACACCGAGCGACGACTCGGCGTGCACGATCTCGGCTTTACCCCCATCGTGACGCAGGAGCCGGGGCTGGTAATGACGCCGGTCGGCGCCGATGCCTACAATCCCATGGTCGCCTCCTGGCGGCCGAATATGCCGGGCTCCTTCGTCTGGCGCTCGGCGCTGCCGCAGATCGCGATGTTCGTGCTGGTCTTCGCCGGCGTCATGCTCTTCGTCACGCTGCGCTTTTCCGCCCTCATCAAGGCGCTCCAGCGCAGCGAGGCGAAAAACGCCTTCCTCGCGCGGCATGACACGCTGACGGGGCTGAAGAACCGCAGCGGCTTCGACGAGGAGGTGCGCCGCGCCATCCGCAAGGGCGAGACCAAGCCCTTCGCAATCCTCGCGCTCGACCTCGACAAGTTCAAAGCGGTTAACGACCGGCATGGCCACGCGGCTGGTGACGCGGTGCTGCAGGCCGTCGCCCGGCGTTTTTCCGATCGCATCGGCAAGCAGGGCTGCGTCGCCCGTCTCGGCGGCGATGAATTCTCCGTGCTCCTCACCGGCGAGCGGAGCCATGAGGCGCTGCTGGAGCTTGCCGGTAGCCTCGTGCGCGATACGCAGGTGCCGATTGCTTATGACGGCCAGTTGCTCGTCATCGGCGGCAGCGCCGGCATCGCGCAGTTCCCGCAGCACGGCGGCTCCGTGCATGACGTGATGGTGATGGCGGATGCCGCGCTCTACGCCGCCAAGAACGCCGGCCGAAACCGCGCCGTCCATGCGGATCATGTCGGCCAGGAGATAATCATCGAGGCCGGCGAGGCGCGCGCGGCCTGATATAGGGCGCTGACAGGCCGGTGCGCGGCGCGGGCAGGCTTGATCGCGCCGCCAAGCCATGCGCATATCGTTCCCGTCAGGTGCCTGCGTTTTGCAGGAGAATCGGGAATCCGGTGCGGGTGAGAGCCTCAAGTCCGGAACGTGCCCAGCGCTGTGACGGGGATGGTTCGCGCCGTAAAAGCTTGAATCGATTCAGGCTTTTGCCACTGGTTGTTCAACCGGGAAGGCAGGTGCGGGCCGTGTGACCCGAAGTCAGAAGACCGGCCTGGCAAGATAGACCGAACCGCGCGGACGGCGGAAGGTTTTGCGCATTGTTGGGGAGATGACGATGCGAGCCGAACCGTGCGATCCTCTGGTCGGGGCGGGCGCCTTTTCCAGCGAGGACAAGGCCGCCGTCTACCATGCCATCGAAACGCGCCGCGACGTGCGCGACCAGTTCCTGTCCGATCCCTTGCCGGACGATCTTGTAGGCCGCCTGCTGCACGCCGCCCACAGCGCGCCCTCGGTCGGCTTCATGCAGCCGTGGAATTTTCTGCTGGTGCGCAGCGAGGCGACCCGGCGCGCGGTGCATGCCGCCTTCCTGAAGGCCAATGCCGAGGCGGCTGCGATGTTCGACGGCGACCGCCAGACGCAATATCGCGCGCTGAAACTCGAAGGCATCCTCAAGGCGCCACTGTCGATCTGCGTCACCTGCGATCCGACGCGCGGCGGCACCGTGGTTCTGGGGCGCACGCACAATCCACGCATGGATGTCTATTCCACGGTCTGCGCCGTGCAGAACCTCTGGCTTGCGGCGCGGGCGGAAGGGGTGGGCGTGGGCTGGGTCAGCATCTTCCATGACGCCGACATCCGAAACATCCTCGGCATTCCGGACCATGTCGAGATCGTCGCCTGGCTCTGCGTCGGCCTGGTCGACCGCCTCTATGCCGAGCCGGAGCTTGCGGTAAAGGGCTGGCGGCAGCGTCTGCCGCTGGAGGACCTGGTGTTCGAGGAGCGCTGGCCGGACGCGGGCGTTAGTTGACGCCGGCATCGGCCGGGCGGCCGAGATCGATGGCGGATTCGTTGGCCGGCAGGAAGACCGGGCCGACCGTGCGCACCTTGCTCTTCGCCGGGTCGTAGTCGCGTTCCTCGACCTTCACCGGCAGCTTGGCCGGCGTCTCGTCCTTCTTCGGCAGCGTGTGGATGGTGGTGATCGAGCCGCCTTGCTCGTCGCTATCCCTGCCGGTGCTCGCAGTCTCGCTGCCCTTCAGCGCCTTCTCGCGCTTGATCATCTCCTGGTAATAGGCCGAGAGATTGCAGCCGCAGGCGCCGGGCTTGGAGAGGTCGCGCGTGCGGTAGGAGAAGGCGTTCGGCATTTCGTAATAGGGCCGGCCGGTGACCGTAGAGGTCATCTGGTCCGTCTCCTGGCCGCTCGTCATCGACTGGTAGAACAGTTCGGTCTGCGTCTCGGGGCACATCATCGCGCAGACCTGCTGGTCGCGGCGGAAATCGAGCGGGGTTGCGCCCGACGAGATCGGGAAGAAGCCGCCGTCGCAGGTGCGCACGCAGACGGTGCGCAGGTTGCCATGGCCGGAACCACCGCCGAGCGAGCGCAATTGCAGACGCTCGCTGCCCTCCGGCGTGGTGCCGAGAGGGAGCGTGCGTTTTTCATCGAGCGTGCGCAGCGTTTCGGTCGCCGCGATCGGCACCATCTTCGCCTCGTCATTGCAGCCGTTGCTTGCGAGCAGCGCGGTCAGGCGGGTGCGCTTGCCCTGCGACGAGGTGCCGCCGGCGAATTCGCGGCGTTTCTTGTCGAGGATGTCGAGATTGCGCTCCATCTTGCCGATGACCGTCGAGAGCGTGTCGCAGGCCGCCGCATTGGCGCCGCCGACGACGATGATGCTGCCGCCCGAGCAGCCGAGCCGGCGCTGGTCGCTCTTGGCCTTGCGCAGCTGGATGTTCTGGCGGGCGATGGCACCGGCATATTTGCGCGCGCTCGCCGTATCGACGACCACCTTGGGCAGGTTCGCAAGCTCCGCCTGGATCTGCTCGCACACCGCCGCTGCCGCCGAGCCGCCCGAAAGCAGGAGCGGCAAGCCGGTCGCAACGGCAAACAGAAGGCGGGTCAAACCTTTCAAATCTTCGATCCTGTGAAACTGTCGGGGCCGCGATCCGGCCGCATAAGCATATCCTATCATAGGCTGCATGAAGGGAAGCGCAACGTGCTCCCGCATTTGTGATTAATGCGCGGCGGAAAATATGAGTTGCGTATTCATCTTTTTGCCGGCTGCCCGCAATTGATCTCGTCCGGGGCTTGGTGTAGCACTCTGCGCACATACAACAGCCGGTTATGCGCCCGTCGCCGCGCAGCCGCCGTTCGGCGGAAGACCGGCCCTTCACAGGCAGGTGAACATGCGGATTTCGTCAGTTTTGTTGAGCCCTTTCTACGCGCTCCAGCTCGCATCCGGCGCAAAATCCTTCGCCGACAATCCCGTCATCGGCAGCAAGTGGCTGAACCGCAAGGGATTGCACGAGAAGCGCGTCTCGCTCGCCATGCGCATGGCCGCCTGGCGCCGCACCAAGCTGGAAAAGCTCGTCGCCCCGGAATATCGCCGGCAATATGCCGAAAACGGCTTCGTGAAGATCGAAGACTTTCTGTCGCCCGAGGTTTTTGCCGCGGTGACGCGCGAGATCGCGGAGCGTGATTTTGAGCGCTACGACATGCTGCAGGGCGAGACCGTCACCCGCCGCGCCATCATCGACGACAGCGATTTGGAAAGCCTGCCGGGCTTCAAGGCCGCGCGCAACGATCCGCGCGTCACCAATCTGCTGCGCTATGTCTCCTCGCATGACGGCCAGCCTTTGCTCGTCGTGCAGATCGTGATGGCGCTGCCGTCGGTCATCACGCAGGGCTCGACGGACCCGCAGACCGCGCTGCACAGCGACACGTTCCAACCGACCGCCAAGGCCTGGCTGTTCCTGCGCGATGTCGGCGAGGAGGACGGCCCGTTCTCCTACGTTCCGGGCTCGCACGAGATGACGCCGCAGCGCCTCGCCTGGGAGCGCCGCATCAGCGAGAACGCCGATTCGATCGAGAACAAATATTCTGCCCGCGGCTCGTTGCGCATCATGCCGGACGAGCTTTCGGCGCTGGGTTACGTCCAGCCGGTCAAGATGACGGTCAAGGCGAACACGCTGATCGTCGCCGATACGCATGGTTTCCATGCCCGCAGCCCGAGCTACAAGACGACGACCCGCATCGAGATCTACGGGTCGTTGCGCCGCAATCCGTTCCTGCCGTTCACCGGCCTGCACATCGCCTCGCTGCCCTTCATCGCGTCCGGCATGAACCGGCTGATCATCAATGCGATGGGTTTTCGCGCCAAGCTCGGCCTCAAGGGCTCGCCCTGGAAGGATGCCGGCAAGGGCAAGGCCGACGAATGGTCGAAGCGGCTGAAGCAGCCTTCGGCCTGACCCTCACGAATTGCCGGATCGGCCGTGCTGCCCTTGCAAGGCGGCCGGTCCGGCCCTAAATGTCCGGCATCGTCAATGCCGACCGGATGGTGCACCATGGATTTCAACCCGACCACAAATCGACGTCGTTTTGTCCTCGGGGAATTTTCCATCCATGCCGCATTCCATCACGCTTTCCAAAATCACCTGGTCCACGCCTGACGGCCACACCCTCCTTTCCGATCTCGACCTGACCTTCGGCGCCGAGCGCGCCGGCCTCATCGGCCGAAACGGCGTCGGCAAGACGACGCTGCTGAAACTCGTCACCGGCGATCTGGTGCCACAGGCCGGCACCGTCACCGTCGATGGCACGCTCGGCCTGTTGCGCCAGAGCGTGCAGGTCTTTGCCGACGAGACCATCGCCAGCCTGTTCGGCGTGGTCGATGCGCTCGTCCTGCTCGCCCGTGCCGAGTGTGGCGAGGCTGAGGCGCATGAACTCGCCGACGCCGACTGGACGCTGGAGGCGCGGCTCAGCGCGGCGCTGGCGCGTGTTGGGCTGGAGGCGGCGCCGGACACGCCGCTCGCATCGCTTTCCGGCGGGCAGCGCACACGGGCGGCACTTGCCGCGCTTATCTTCGCGGAGCCGGATTTCCTGCTGCTCGACGAACCGACGAACAATCTCGACCGCGATGGGCGCCGGGCAGTGATCGACATGCTGGCCGGCTGGCGGGCCGGCGCGATCGTCGTCAGCCACGACCGCGAGCTGCTCGAAACCATGGATGCCATCGTCGAACTCACCACGCTTGGCGCCACCCGCTATGGCGGCAACTGGAGCGCCTATCGTGCCCGCAAGGCGCAGGAACTCGCCGCCGCGCATCGTGACCTTGCGGATGCGGAAAAGCAGGCCGCGGAGGTGGGGCGCACCATGCAGACCATCGCCGAGCGCAAGGCGCGCAAGGACATTGCCGGACGCCGGAAGAAGGCGAGGGGCGACATACCGCGCATCATGCTGGGCGCGATGAAGGAGCGCAGCGAGCTGACCAGCGGCGCGAACGCCCGGCTAGCCGAAAGCCGGCAGGGGCAGGCGGCGGACGCCGTGATGGCTGCGCGCGAGCGCATCGAAATCCTCCAGCCGCTCACCGTCAGCGTGCCGCCGACCCATCTCGCCGCAGGCAAGTCGGTGCTAAAGATGGAGGGCGTCACGGCCGGCTATCTGCCGGAGCGACCCGTTATCCGCGGCCTCTCCTTCGCCATGACCGGCCCGGAGCGGGTTGCCGTGACAGGGCCGAACGGTTCCGGCAAGACGACCTTCCTGGCGCTCGTCACCGATGACCTCCAGCCCTGGCAGGGAAGCGTGCGCCGCTTCACCGACTTCGCCATGCTTGACCAGCGCGTGAGCCTGCTCGATCCGGCCCTGTCGATCCGCGACAACTTTCGCCGGATCAACCCGGATGCCGATGAAAACGCCTGCCGGGCGGCGCTGGCACGCTTCATGTTCCGCGCCGACGCTGCCTTGCAGATGGTTGGCAGCCTCAGCGGCGGGCAATTGCTGCGCGCCGGCCTCGCCTGCGTGCTGGGCGGTGCCACACCGCCGCCGCTCCTCATCCTCGACGAGCCGACGAACCATCTGGACATCGACTCGATCGAGGCGGTGGAGGCGGGCCTGCGCACCTATGACGGCGCGCTGCTGGTCGTCAGCCATGACGAACCGTTCCTGGAGGCGATCGGCATCACCCGGCGGATGGAGCTTTTGGTGGTACCCCTCATCCGTCATGGTCGGGCTTGACCCGACCATCCACGCAGCGGGCGCCGCATGGATCCTCGGGTCGAGCCCGAGGATGACTTGGCGAGTGGGCGAGGCTGGGTGGCGATTTGAACCGAGTGCACGACCCGGTCCACCACCGTCAAGCGCGGCCGAAGCGTTCGATGACCTCGGCGAGCGGCACATGGCCCTTGAACGCGCCGGAGCCGGCAGGCGTTTCGCCATCCTCCAGCGCCGTTGCAAAGCGCACCGCGGGGTCCGCTTCCAGCCGGCGGCGGATGGCCTCGATGCGCGGCCAGCGGCTGGCGGGCGCCACTTGGTGGTAGTCCAGCCAGCGGGCGACGCCGATCAGGACGCCGTCTGCGAGGGTGGGGCGGTCGCCGACGAGGTAGGGCGTGTCGCCGAGCATGGCTTCCAGCTTATCGTGCCGCTCGATGACGGCCTTGCGGCCCCATGTGCGCAGCGATTGCTGCAACACCGGGTCCGGCGTTTCCATTTCGAGCGCCGACCAGAGTGGGCTGAAGGCGCCGGTGAAGCCGGTGTTGAGATAGGCCATCAGCTGGTGCATGCGGTCGGCCTCGGGGGACCTGGGATCGAAGCTGATGCGACGTTCCGTATCGCGGGCGGCGAACCAGTGGGCTATCGCCATGGTTTCGGTGATGACGCGGCCGTCGTCGGTGACGAGCGCCGGCGTCTCGTGCCGGGCGTTGAGGCGGGCATAGGACGGGTCGCGCATTTCGCCCAGCATGTCGACGCGGCAGAGCCTGTAGGGCTTGCCGAGCCATTCGAGGGCCGAGACGAGGCCCATGGAGCTTCCGGCGGGGAAGCCGTAGATGAGGATCGGTTCCAATGGTGTTCTCCGTGATTTCTGTTGACCACGCTGCGCAGCGACACTGGACCTAAGGCGTCCGCGCCCCCATGTAAATTACGCACATTTTTGTCACCACGCCGGAGCCCGCCATGAAGGATCTCGTTTCCCGTTGCCCGATCGAGGAGGTCATGCAGGTGCTCGGCGGCCGCTGGCCGACGCTCTTGATCTACTATCTGAAGGACGGCACGAAGCGGTTCAGCGACCTGCGCCGCGACAATCCCACGGTCTCGCACCGCATCCTGACCCTCGAATTGCGCAAGCTGGAACAGGCCGGCATCGTCGAGCGCACCGTCTTCGACGGCTATCCGCTGCGCGTCGAATACGATCTCACGCCGGCCGGCCACACGCTGATGCCGCTGGTCGATGCGCTTGGCGACTGGTGGGAGGCGCACGACGCGGCGCGCCCGGCCGCGCAAACGAAAACGGCCGCCGAGGCGGCGGCCGTTTCGTAAGGCGCAAGGGTTTTCGATCAGACCGGGTAGGAGGCTTCCACCACGGCAAGCGCCGCCATGTTGACGACGCCGCGCGAGGTGGCGGACGGCGACAGGATATGGGCGGGAAGCGCGGCGCCGAGCAGGATCGGGCCGACATGCAGCGAGTCCGTCATCGTCTTGACCACGCCGAGCGCAATGTTGGCGGCGTCGAGGTTCGGGAAGACGAGCAGGTTGGCTTCGCCCGTCAGCGTCGAATCCGGCATGACGCGCTGGCGCAGCGCCTCGGAGATCGCGGCATCGCCGTGCATTTCGCCGTCCGCTTCCAGCGTCGGGTCCATGTCGCGCACGAGCGCCATGGCTTTGCGCATCTTGAAGGCGCTTTCCGAATCGCGTGAACCGAAATTCGAATGCGAAACGAGGGCGGCGCGCGGCGTGATGCCGAAGCGGCGGATTTCCTGCGCGGCCATCACCGTCATCTGCGCCACTTCCGCGGCGGTCGGCTCGCAGGTGACGTAGGTGTCCGTGAAGAAGCTCGCGCCCCGCTGCGAGATCAGCAAGCTCAGCGCGGAGAAATTCAGCACGCCGCCCTTCTTGCCGATGATCTGGCTGACATCGCGCATGTGGCGGGCATAGCGGCCTTCGACGCCACAGATCAGCGCATCGGCCTCGCCGCGCTTGACGGCGAGCGCGCCGATGACCGTCTGGTTCGTGCGCACGATGGTGCGGGCGGCTTCCGGGATCACGCCCTTGCGGCCGACGATGCGGAAATAGTCGTCGACATAGTCTCGGAAGCGCGGATCGTCTTCCGGGTTCACCACCTCGAAATCCACATGCGGGCGCACGCGCAGGCCGTAACGCTTCAGGCGCGTCTCGATGATGTGCGGGCGGCCGATGAGGATCGGCTTGGCGATCTCCTCCTCCAGCAGCACCTGGGCGGCGCGCAGCACGCGCTCGTCCTCGCCTTCGGCGAAGATCACGCGCTTCTTGGCGGCGTTCTTCGCTGCGGCGAAGATCGGCTTCATGATGAAGCCGGAGCGCCAGACGAAGCGGTTGAGCTGGTCGAGATAGGCGTCGAAATCGGTGATCGGGCGCGTCGCCACGCCGGTTTCCGCCGCCGCGCGCGCCACGGCCGGCGCGATGCGCAGGATGAGGCGCTGGTCGAAGGGCGAGGGGATCAGGTAGTTCGGGCCGAAGCTCGGCGTGTCGCCGGAATAGGCGCGCGCTGCGACGTCCGAAACCTCTTCGCGGGCGAGTGCCGCGATGGCGCGCACCGCCGCCATCTTCATCTCCTCGTTGATCGTGCGCGCGCCGCAATCGAGCGCGCCGCGGAAGATGTACGGGAAGCAGAGGACGTTGTTGACCTGGTTGGGGAAATCCGAACGGCCGGTGCAGATCATCGCGTCAGGACGCGCGGCGCGCGCCTCTTCCGGCATGATTTCCGGCGTCGGGTTGGCGAGCGCCATGATGAGCGGGCGCTCGGCCATGCGGGCCAGCAGTTCGGGCTTCAGCACGCCAGCGGCGGAGAGGCCGAGGAAGACGTCGGCACCGTCGATCGATTCGGAGAGCTGGCGCTTGTCCGTCTCCTGCGCATAGACGGACTTCCACTGGTCCATCAGCGCTTCGCGGCCCTTGTAGACGAGGCCCTCGATGTCGTGCACCCAGATGTTTTCCACCTTCGCGCCGAGCACGACGAGCTGGTTGAGGCAGGCGAGCGCTGCCGCACCTGCGCCGGAGGCGACGATCTTCGCCTCATGCAGCGACTTGCCGGCAAGCTCCAGGCCGTTCAGCACCGCGGCCGCGACGATGATCGCCGTGCCGTGCTGGTCGTCGTGGAAAACGGGAATGTCCATCTTCTCGCGCAACTGGCGCTCGACCTCGAAACATTCCGGCGCCTTGATGTCTTCCAGGTTGATGCCGCCGAAGGTCGGCTCCAGGGCGGAAACGACATTGACCATCTCGTCGACGGTCGGCGCGTCGATCTCGATGTCGAAGACGTCGATGCCGGCGAATTTCTTGAAGAGCACCGCCTTGCCTTCCATCACGGGCTTGGAGGCGAGCGGGCCGATATTGCCGAGGCCGAGCACGGCGGTGCCGTTCGAGACGACGGCAACGAGGTTGGCGCGGGCGGTGTAATCGGCGGCCGTGCTCGGGTCGTCGCGGATGGCGAGACAGGGGGCGGCGACGCCCGGCGAATAGGCGAGCGCCAGATCGCGCTGGTTGCCGAGCGGCTTGGTGGGGGTGATCTCGAGCTTGCCGGGGCGGGGATGGCGGTGGAAGAAGAGAGCCTGCTGATCGATATCGCCGCTTGCGGGTCCGTCCTGCGTCCTCGATTTATCGCCCGTGCTCATGGTGCTCCCTGTCATATGCTGTTTTCGTTGCGGCTCTTTCTGCCATGAAACCGCCGCTACGTGAAGTTTCCGGAACATTCCATAAAGCCGCAATCAGCGACCTGTGCAATGCCTATTTACGGACCGGAAATGCATAGGTGTGTCATCAATTTGAAACAGGAGTCTGGTTTTCAACGGAGCCAAAGCCGCCCGTTATGAAGATGTTTGCGGCGGCCGGCCACCCGGAGACCAAGGCATGACTGCGACCCTCGCCGACCCGAATGTCCGTCATTTCCGCACGCTGTTCATCTCGGATGTGCATCTGGGATCGAAAGCGGCCAAGGCGGATTTCCTGATCGATTTCCTGCGTCACCATGAAGCGGAGACGATCGTGCTCGTCGGCGACATCGTCGACGGCTGGCGCCTCAAGCGCAACTGGTACTGGCCGCAGGCCTTCAACGACGTCACGCAGAAGTTCCTGCGCAAGGCGCGCAAGGGCACGCGCATCATCTACATCCCCGGCAACCACGACGAATTCCTGCGCGAATTCCCCGGCACGCATTTCGGCGGCGTCGAGGTGGCGCAGCGCATCATCCATGAAGGTGCGGATGGCAAGCGCTACCTCGTGCTGCATGGCGACGAGTTCGACGTCGTGGTGCGCCACGCCCGCGTTGTCGCCTATCTCGGCGACTGGGCCTATGACGCCGCCATCGCCATCAACGTCGTCTTTGCCGCGGTGCGCCGCAGGCTCGGGCTGCCCTACTGGTCGTTCTCCTCCTGGGCCAAGCAGCAGGTGAAATCCGCCGTCAACTTCATCGGCGAGTTCCAGAAGGTGGTGGCCGAAGAAGCACGGCGCAACAATGCCGATGGCGTGATCTGCGGCCACATCCACCATGCCGTCATCACCGAGATCGACGGCATCCGCTACATCAACAGCGGCGATTGGGTGGAAAGCTGCACGGCGATCGCCGAGCACCATGACGGCGAGATGGAACTGATCACCTGGCAGAAGATTTCAACCTCGACCGTGCCGGTCGCGCTCGCCTCGCGCGACATCGGCGCCATCGAGCCTGCCGGGGCGGAAGCCGCCTGACGCAGCCTTCCCGTATTGCCGCCGATTTCGGCGGCAATGGCGTCCGGTAGAAATAGCGGATTGGCGTACGTACATCGGCGTGCTAGAGCCCGGAGCGTCTCCCAACGCAGGTTTCCCGCCAATGACTGCCCCTTCCGGGTTTACCGTGACCTCAGGCGCGCCGCCGTTCTTCGCCGCGCGCATCGCCCTCGTTTTCTGTGCGCCGATGATGGTCAACGGCATTGCGCTGCCGTTCTTTCCGGTCTGGCTCGAAACCCTGTCGATGAGCGATTTCCAGATCGGCATCGTGCTTGCCGTGCCGCTGTTCGTGCGCGTCTTTACTGCGCCGGTGGCCGGCATCATCGCGGACCGCATCGGCGAGCGCTCGATCGTGCTGATCTGGTCGGCGCTGCTTTCGCTTGCAACCGCGATCGCGCTCTTTGCAACCGGCTCCTTCTGGCCGGTGCTGCTGCTCTACACGCTGCAAGGTGCTGTCTATTCACCCTATGTGCCGATCACCGAGGCGATCATGCTGTCCGGCGTACGGCGCTGGAATTTCGATTATGGCAAGATGCGGCTCTGGGGCTCGCTCGCGTTCATCGTCGCGACGATGATCGGCGGCTGGCTTGCCGGGCTCTATGGCGGCGCCATGGTGCTGCCGGCGATGGCGGCCGCCTTCGTGCTGACGGTGCTCGGCGCAGTGATCGCCCCCAGGATCGGCAAGCCACGCCGGCCTTCGCCCATCACTGCGATTGCCGAAGTGCCGCGAACGAGCACGCTGCGCCAAAGGGATGTGCAGCTCATGCTGATTGGCGTCTCCCTCGTCAATGCCAGCCACGCCATGCTCTTCGCCTTTTCGGCGATCTACTGGCAGAAGATGGGTTTCAGCGGCGTGGACGTCGGCATCCTGTGGAGCGCCGGCGTGCTGGCGGAGGTGGTTTTCTTCCTCTTTGCCGTCCAGCTTCGGCGGCGCTTCAACCTGTGGTCCATGATGATCTTCGGCAGCACGGTCGCCGTCGCCCGCTGGATCCTCTTTCCGATGGAAATGTCCTTCGCCGGCTACTTCATGCTGCAATGTCTGCATGCCTTCACTTACGCGATCATCCACATGAGCGTGCAGAGCCGGCTGGTGGAGCGCGTGGCGGAGGAGCAGGAAGCGGCGGCGCAGGGGCTCTATTTCTTCTACACCGGCATTTTCACGGCGCTCGCCACCTTCCTGTCGGGCTATGCCTTCAGCTGGTATGGCGTGCAGGGTTTTTACCTCATGTCGCTCGTCGCAGCGGCCGGCCTCGTCTCGGTCATTGCCGGCCGGCTCGTCGCGCCGCGCGCTCAGCCCCAGAGTGTTGCTTCCGGCGGATAGACGGACGAGCCTTCGTAGTGCAGGCCCGGCTCCCGGTCGCGCGCGAGCAGCAAGGGGCCGTCGAGATCGACGAAATCGGCGCCCTGCGCCAGGAGAACGGCCGGCGCCATGCCGAGTGACGTGCCGACCATGCAGCCGACCATGATCTTGAGACCATGCCGCTTTGCCGCCTCGCGCAACGCCAGCGCCTCCGTCAACCCGCCCGCCTTGTCGAGCTTGATGTTGATCGCGTCATAGCGGTCGACGAGGCTCGCCACGTCCTCGGTGCGGTGCACGCTCTCGTCGGCGCAGACGGGGATGGGGCGGGCGAGGCCGCGCAGGGCCGAATCATCACCGGCCGGAAGCGGCTGCTCCACGAGGGCGATGCGCGCCTCGGCGCAGATCGAAAAATGATGGGCGAGGTTTTCCGCCGTCCAGCCCTCGTTGGCATCGAGGATGATGGCGCTTTCGGGCGCACCGACGCGCACGGCGCGGATGCGCGCGGCATCGTCCACTGTCCCGACCTTGACCTTCAGCAGCGCCCGCCAGGACTGTTCCGCCGCCTGCCGCTGCATGGCTTCGGGCTCGCCAAGCGAGAGCGTATAGGCGGTGACGAGCTTTTGCGGGGCGCTCGTGTTGATCACCTGCCAGGTCGGCACGCCGGAGATTTTGGCTTCGAGGTCCCAGAGCGCGCAGTCCAGCGCGTTGCGCGCCGCACCGGCCGGCATGACCCGGGCAAGCTCCTCGCGGCCGATGCCGTCCTCGACCGCGCCGCGCATCTCTTCGATGGCCGCGAGCACGCCGGCGACCGATTCGCCGTAGCGCGCATAGGGCACGCATTCGCCCCGGCCGATGAGACCGGAAGCGCCGATCGTGCAGGTCACCACCTCGGCCATCGTCTTCGCGCCACGCGAAATGGTGAAGGTTCCGGCAATCGGGAAGGTTTCCGGCGTGGCGAGCAAGGTGCGGTGCATTGTGTCGATCCTGGCATGGTCCCCGAAAAAATCGAGGCGTGGCGCGGCTTTTGCCGGTTCGTTCGGTGACAGAGGGGCGGCGAGCCGATAAGACAGGCGCATGTTGTCCCCAGCACACGGGAAGATGCAAGAGACTTGACCGCCGCTGCCCGTACCTCACTCGACATCGCGACCGAAAGCCTGCCCGGCAATGGCGGGGAGATCTGGCGTCTCACCGGCGAATGGGTGAACGCGTCCGCAGTTGCCGCCAGCAAGCGGCTCGCGGAGCTTGGCCGCGGGCAGGGCGGCGCGTTGGAGATCGACCTCAGCGGTGTCGCGGCCATGGATACCGCCGGTGCCTGGCTGCTGCGCCGCGCGATCACCGAGCGGCAGGCCGGCGGCGCCGATGTGAGCCTCACCGACCGCGAGGGCGCCAACTATGCCGACCTGATCTCCGCCCTGCCGGAAAAGCTCGCCGAGCCCGGCGACGGGGACGGCGAGCGCAAGACGGTGTTCGAGCGCGTTTTCGAACCCGTCGGCCGCGTGATGGTGGAGGTGTGGGACGACACGGTCGCCGCCATGTTCATCCTCGGTTCGGCGGTGCGCGGCGCCCAGCTCAAGCTCGGTCGGCAAAGCGGCCTGTCGCCGGCGGCGATCGTTCACCAGATCGACCGCATGGGTGTTCGCGCCGTGCCGATCATCCTGCTGATGTCCTTCCTGATCGGCGCGATCATCGCGCAGCAGGGCGCCTTCCAGCTTCGTTACTTCGGCGCGGAAGTCTTCGTCGTCGACCTCGTCGGCATTCTTCAGTTGCGCGAAATCGGCGTGCTGCTCACCGCCATCATGATCGCCGGCCGCTCCGGCAGCGCGATCACCGCCGAAATCGGCTCGATGAAGATGCGCGAGGAGATCGACGCGCTGAAGGTCATGGGCCTCAGCCCGATCGGCGTGCTGGTCTTCCCGCGGCTCGTGGCGCTGACGATTGCGCTGCCGCTCCTCACCATCATCGCCAATTTCGCCGCGCTGCTGGGGGCTGCCTTCGTCTCCTGGTCCTATTCCGGCATCACCTTCGATACGTTCCTGTCGCGGCTGCGCGAGGCGATCGACCTTTCGACGATCGTTTCCGGCATGATCAAGGCGCCGTTCATGGCGCTAATCATCGGCATCGTCGCCTCCGTGGAAGGCCTGAAGGTCGGCGGCAGCGCCGAATCGCTCGGCCGCCACGTCACGGCCGCCGTGGTGAAGTCCATTTTCGTGGTCATTCTCGTCGACGGCCTCTTCGCCATGTTCTACGCCGCAATCGACTTCTGAGGACGCTGATGGATCAGGTTTCGGCAAAACAGGACGACGTCGTGCTCTCGGTCAAGGACCTGACCGTCGGCTTCGGCAGCAATGTCGTGCTCGACGAGCTCAACCTCGATATCTATCGCGGCGAGATCCTCGGTTTCGTCGGTGCGTCCGGCACCGGCAAATCGGTGCTGATGCGCACGGTCCTGCGCCTGCTGCCGCGCCGCTCCGGAGCCATCCGCATCTTCGGCGTGGATTTCGACAAGGCGACGGAAGAGGAGCGTCTGAGGCTCGACATGAAGCTCGGCGTGCTTTTCCAGCACGGCGCGCTGTTTTCCGCGCTGACGGTCAAGGAGAATATCCAGGTGCCGATGCGCGAATATCTCGACCTGCCGCAGGCGATGATGGACGAGCTGGCGCGGTTGAAAATCGAGCTGGTGGGCCTCGCGCCGGAAGCGGCGGACAAATATCCGTCCGAACTTTCCGGCGGCATGATCAAGCGTGCGGCACTGGCGCGCGCGCTGGCGCTGGACCCGGCCCTCGTTTTCCTCGACGAACCGACCTCCGGCCTCGACCCGATCGGTGCGGCCGAATTCGATGAGCTGATCGCCAAACTGCGCGACACTCTGGGCCTCACCGTGTATATGGTGACTCACGATCTCGACAGCCTGTTTTCGGTCTGCGACCGCATCGCTGTTCTCGGGAACAAGAAAGTCATGGTCGAAGGCACGATCGAGGACATGCTGGCCTTTGACGATGCGTGGGTGCAGTCCTATTTCCAGGGCAAACGCGCGCGGTCGATCGTCCGCAATGCGTGAAGGAGTGTCCGGGGCTTTTTTGCCCCGGTGGATGGATTTGCGAGCAGGATAACCGGAACGCATGGAAACGAAAGCCAACTACGCCCTTGTCGGTTTCTTCACCGTGCTCGTCATGGCCGCCGCCTTCGCCTTCGTCTATTGGATGTCGCAATATGGCCGCGGCGGCGAGATGGCGCAGCTCGCGATCCGCATTCCGGGCTCCGCGAACGGCCTCAGCATCGGCTCCCCGGTGCGCTTCAACGGTATCCCCGTCGGCTCGGTGCGCAGCCTCGCGATCGATGCCGAAGACCCGCGTTTCTCCGTCGCCATGACGGAAGTCTCGACCAGCGCGCCGGTCAAGAAGTCCACGACGGCGGTTCTGGAAGTACAGGGGCTGACCGGTGCGGCTTACATCGAGCTTTCGGGCGGCAATGGCGGCGACGAGAACATCCTTCGCCAGGCCTTCGACACCGAGACGGCTGCCGTTTTGCAGGCCGAGCAGTCGAGCGTGACGAACATCCTGTCGACCGCCGACAAGATCCTGAAACGCGCCGACACGGCGATCACCGACATCCAGGGTTTTGTCGCCGATGCGCGCGGGCCGCTCACCACGACGATCCGCAATGCCGAGCAGTTTTCCGGCTCGCTTGCCCGCAACGGCGAGAAGATCGACGAATTCCTGCAAAGCGTCGGCGGCCTGTCGGAAACCTTCCGCAATCTCTCGACCCGGCTCGATACGACGCTCGCCTCCGTCGACGACCTGATCAAGGCGGTCGACCCGAAGAAGGTCGAAGACTTCGTCGGCAATGTCGACAAGATCAGCAAGGACATCGCGGACGCCTCCGGCGACATCAAGACGACCGTCGAAGGCTTCCGCAAGACGGCCGAGACCTTCGACGCCTTCGGCAAGCGGGCGACGACGACGCTCGACAAGGTCGACGGCCTGGTTGCTGCGGTCGACCCGCAGAAGGTCGGCGGTGCGATCGACAATATCTCCGTCGCGACCGCAGATGCGCGCAAGGCCATCGCCTCGGTGACCGGTGTCGCCGACCGCATCGGCGCGCGCAAAGAGGATATCGACCAGATCATCACCGACGTGCAACAGATGTCGAACAAGCTGAACGCCGCCTCCACGCGCGTCGACGGCGTGCTCGCCAAGCTCGACGGCTTCTTGGGCGAGGGCGATTCCGAATCGCTCTTCGCGGAAGCCAAGGCGACGCTGCAATCGATCAAGCAGGCGGCGGACACGCTGAACGGCCGGATCGGCCCGATCGCCGACGGGCTGCAACGCTTCTCCGGCTCCGGCCTGCGTGACGTCGAGGCGCTGGTGCTCGATACGCGGCGCACGATCCAGAATCTCGACAGCGCGATCTCCGGTTTCGAGCGCGATCCGCAGCGCCTGCTCTTCGGCGGCGAGACGGTCAAGCAGTATGACGGCCGCACAAGGCGTTGATTTCGCCCGCAAGTGTGGCCCTATCTCCACAATGGTTAACAGCCGGATGCCGGACGCGATTTTGTCCGCCTCCGCAACCGTGACAGCGTGCCATGCCCCTGATACAGATTCGTGGCGTAAGGGTTTGAGGACGACATGACGGTATCGGGTATGGGTTTGTTGCGGAACGGGACTGCGGCGCGCGCCGCGCTGATCGCCGTTCTGGCTGCCACGCTTGCCGCCTGCGGCAGCACACAGGCCAAGAACGACACCTACGCGCTCTCTTCCACCGCTTCGGTGGAAGGCCCGTCGGCCAAGAACAGGCAGATCCTCGTGCCGCAGCCGTCCGCGCTGAAGGCGCTCGACAGCGGGCAGATCGTCATCCGCCCGTCCGCCTCGGAAATCCAGTATCTCGCCGGCGCGCAATGGAGCGACAGCCTGACCAAGATGGTGCAGGCGAAGCTCGTGCAGGCGTTTGAAAATACCGGCCTTGTCGGCGGTGTCGGCAAGCCGGGCGAGGGCCTGGCGATCGACTACCAGGTCGCGACCGACATCCGCACCTTCGAGGTGGAGACCGCCGGCGCGGATACCGCGGTGGTGGAAATTTCCGCAAAGCTGCTCAATGACCGCAACGGCACGGTCCGGGCGCAAAAGGTTTTTCGCGCGGCAGTGCCTGTGGGCGGTACGGGAAATACGGCCTTCGTGAAGGCGCTTGACGCAGCCTTCGCCACGGTCACCGCCGACATCGTCGGCTGGACGCTCGCCGCGATCTGATCATGCATTCGTGAGAATCAAAAAGGCCGTGCGCTGCGGATTGCAGCGCACGGCCTTGTCATATCAGGCGCCCTGCACGCCCTGGATGGCCGAGACCTTCCACTCGGCGCCGTTGCGGCGCACGAAGGTCCAGATCTCGACGGCTTCCGTCAGGTTGTCCGGGTCACCGGAGATGAGCTTGCCGGTCGCGCGGTCGCGCATCACGTCGATGCTCTCATAGCGCATGGCGACCGTCGCATAGTCGTCCGTGCCTTCGCTCCAGGCTTCCGCAACGTCGCCCTGCACGAGATGGATGTCACGCACCTCGTTCTTCAGACCCTGCGTGGCATTGTCGCTGAGTTCTTCGGCGAGATAGGACATCGCCTCCGGCGTGGTGATCTGGCGCAGCGTGCGGAAATCTTCCGCGGCATAGGCCGCCTGCAATTCCTTCAGCAGGCCTTCAAACTGTTCGAGGTCTTCCGGCTTGACGCCGATCTCGTCGCCGCCGGTTTTCGGCTGAACCGCCGCTGCTGCCGCCTGGCGATTGCCGCCGCCGATGCGCGGGATTTCGAAGTCCGAGCCGCCAGTCTGATAGGCGTTGCGGGCTTGCGCATTGCCGGGGCCGGCATAGGCGGGCGCGTTCTTCTGCGCGAACATGCGGCGCAGGAACAGGAAGACGCCGGCGATCAGCAGCACTTGCAGGATGAGGCCGAGGACGCCGATGCCGCCGCCAAGGCCCTGGCCGAGCAGCATGCCAACGAGGCCACCGAGCATCAGGCCGCCGATGAGCGAGCCGCCGAAGCCGCCGAACAGGCCCGGGCGCTGGCCATTGGCCGTCGTGGTGCGGTTTGCCGAGGGCTGGGCCGACTGCTGGCGCGTCATGGTGCGGTCGATCGGCTGGGCATCCAGCGGTGCGGTGCGCGTCGTCGAGGGGGTCTGGAAGGTCCGGGTGCCGCGGCTGCCGAAACCGCCGCCGGCGCGGCGCGCTTCCGCAAAGTCGACCATCGTCATCATCACCATGACCGCCACCGCGATCGTCGCCAGAAACCGTGCAAAGCCCTGTATCAAGATCATTTCCGTCTCTCTTCCCATGCGCCGACCGGCGCGTCGAAACGCATATAGAGGGTAAGAGCGCGGAATTTAAGGGTTTTGGCCGCGAAAAGACGCCGTGATCGTTCACAAAAACGAGACGGCCGCCCGGAGGCGGCCGTCTGTGTTCGATTTTTCGCCGAAGCGATGCGCTTCGGCAGGAAATGCTTAGCTGAAGCGGCCTGCCGCGTGTGCCAGCATGGTGTAGACCTTGCCGGTGTCGGAGGTGAGATAGGTCTGCGTCATCACCTTGTCGCGGTCGTTGCGGGCGACGTCGGCGAGCAGTTTTTCGAAGTCCGAGATGTAGCGGTCGACCGCGGTGCGGAATTCCGGCTCGCGCTCGTATTTGCGCTTGATCTCGTCGAAGGTCTGCTGGCCCTTCAGCGTGTAGAGGCGGCGCGTAAAGACGTCGCGCTCACCGCGCTGGTAGCGCCGCCACAGGTCGACCGAGGCATCGTGGTCGATGGCGCGGGCGATATCGACCGAGAGCGAGTTCAGCGATTCGACGACGTGGCGCGGGTTGCGGGTGTCGGCCGGGCGGGCCGCCTGGGCGTCGCCGCGCGGCTGGGCGAACTGGGCTTCCTCGCGGGAGACGGCGCCGCGCAGCAGGTCGCGCATCCAGCCGCCTTCGCCGGCGGTCTTGTTTTCCGCCTCGGCGGCGGGCAGGGGCTGCGCACGCTGCGGCACCGTGGCGGTCGCCGCACGCTCGAGGCCGAGGCTGCCGCGCAGCGGCACGCTCTCCTCGCGGCGCGGCTCTGCGCGGGTTTCCTGCACCGGCTGCTGCACGGCCTTGGCCTGGACCACGGCGGGGCGCGAGACTTCCAGCGCCGAGGAGGACTTGCCGATGATGTCGGAAAGGTCCTGCAGCGCCTTGATCTGCTCGCTGACGGCGCGGCGCATCTGCGCAGCGTTTTCCTTGGCTTCTTCCGGTAGGTCGAAGGCGCCGCGCTTCAGTTCGCCGCGCGTCTGGTCGAGTTCCTTGCGGATATCGGTGGCGGCGCGGCGGATTTCCTCGGTGGCGCCGGAGAACTTGCCGACGGCTTCCTCGACGGCCTGGCGCAGCGTTTCGCGCATGACGGTCGTCGCGGCGTCGGATTTCTTGCCGGATTCGGTGAGAAGGCGGTCGACATCGGAGAGCGAGGCGCCGACGCTGCCGCGCAGGCGGTTCGCCACTTCCTTGGTGCGTTCCTCGGCGCGGTTGAAGGCGCCCTCGACGGACTGGCTGGCTTCCTCGCCGGCCTTCACCATCGAATCACGCAGGGCTGCGGCCGTGGCCTCAGCGCGTTTCTCGGTTTCGCCGAGAATGCGGCCGACATCGGCAAACGAGCTCTGGATGCCGCCGCGCAGGTTGCTGGCGATGAGGCCGGAGCGTTCCTCGGCGCGGCTGAACACGCCCTCGACCATGCCTTCGAGCGACTGCATGGTCTTCTCGATCTCTTCCGAGCGCTGCACGAGGCCGACGGAGAGCGAGCGCAGCGCGTCCTGGCGTTCCTCGAGCGTCGAGACGAGGTTCGACTGGGCGGCGGCGAGCAGGTCGGAGGCCTGCGACAGGATCTTCGAGTGATCCTCGAAGCGCCCGACGATGCCGCCGATCTGCGACAGCGTGCCGGAGGAGATGTCGGAGAGGCGATCGACCTTGCCTTCGAGCAGGCGCGACGTGGTGGAGACCATGTCGGCCGCGCGGTCGGCGGAGGCGGAGAAGCGCTCGGTGGTCGTGGTCAGCTGCTGGTCGACGGCGCCGAGCGTCTGGCTTGCGGTATCGACGAGGCCGGCGATCGCGCCATTGCTTTCCGAAAGCCGGGCGATCAGGCTCAGGACATTCGCCTGCAGGCCGCTTTCGATCTCGCGCATCTGGCCGGCGGCTTCTTCCGTGCGGCTGGAGATGGCGGCGAGCGTATCGGCGGTGCGAGCGGAGATCGCGTTGATGAGCGCGGCGTTCTCGTTGCGCATGCGGTCGGCGCTTTCACGCGCGACGCCGCTGAGGCGCTCTGCACCCTCGCGGGTGACACCGCTCAGACGTTCGGCACTCTCCTGGGCGACGCCGCTCAAGCGCTCGGCGGCCTCGCGGGCGACACCGGTGATGCTTTCCGCAGCCTCGCGGCCGACGGCGGCATAGTCGTCGATGACCGGGCGGGCTTCCTCGTTGATCAGGCGCGACAGTTCTTCCGTGCGGCTGGCCAGCATGGAGTTGAGTTCGCGCGTGCGCTCGTCGAGCGTCGAGCGGATCGACGCGCCGCGGGCTTCCAGCGCCTTCTCGGCCTCGCCGAGGCCGGTGCGCAGCGACTGTGCCTGGCCGGCAAGGCGGTTTTCGGTCTCGGCGAAGCGGGCGACGGCGGCCGTGGTGGTTTCGTCCACGGCGCGGGTGAAGGCTTCGTTACGGGCCGAAAGGTTGCCGGCGAATTCTTCACCCGTGCGGGCGATGGTTTCCGCGGCGCGCTGGGCTTCCGCACCCATGTCCTGAGCCGCGCGGGAAACCGCGCCGCGCAGCGATGAGCTGAGGCTGGCGAATTCCTCGCCGGTCTTGGCGAGCGACTGGGCCGAGCGGATCGCTTCGGCGTCCATGTCCTGCGCGGCCTGCGAGACGGCTTCGCGCAGCGTGTGGGCAAGACCCGCGGCCTTGCCGTCGATCGTGCGGTTGACGCTGTCGAGACCGATGGTGAGCGCCCGGTCCATCGTGCCGAGGCGTTCCTCGATGCGGCCGGTCTTCTCGTCGATGGTCACGCCGATGCGCGTGGCGGCTTCGTCGGTGACGCGCTCGATCTGGCTGGTGCGTTCGGCGAGCGTTCCATCGATGCGTTCGGCGGCTTCGCCGGCGAGGCGGGCGATCTCGCTGCCGCGCGCGGCAAGCGTGCCGTCGATCAGCGAGGTGGCCTCGCCGACAGCGCGCTGGATTTCGCCGGCGCGGGTGACGAGGGCGCCATCGATGCGTTCGGCAGCTTCGTTGACGCTGCGCTCGATCTGGTCTGCACGGCCATTGAGGGTCTCCTCGAGGCGGTCTGCTGCCTGGCCGGCAACACGGGTGAGCTGCTCCGCGCGGCTGGCAAGCGTGCCGTCGATGCGGTCGGCGGCTTCGCCGGTCACCCGTTCAATATCCGTGATGCGACCCGACAGTGCGCCTTCGATGCGCAGCGCGGCATCGGTGCTGACGCGCTCGATGTCGGTAACGCGGCCGGCGAGCGTCGCGGCGATGCGCGCCGTCGTCTCGTCGCCGATGCGGTCGACCTCGGCCATCGGGCGGGAGAGGGCGTCGGAGACGCGCAGCGACACGTCGCTGCCCACGCGGTCGAGATCGGAAAGGCGCTCCGACAGCGTGTCGGAGATGCGCAGCGCCGCCGTATCGACGATGCCGGAGACGTTGTCGACGCTGTGTTCGATGCGGGCTTCGAGCTTGCCGAGGTTTTCCTCCAGCCGGCTGCCCGTCGTGTCGAAGCGGGTGGCGACGCTGTCGACGGTCTGTTCCATGCGGTTGCCGAAGGTGACAGCGGCCTCGGCAATCTTCGAAGAGCTTTCGATGAGCCGTTCGGCGACGACACCCGCACTTTCGCGCACGCGCTGGTCGAGCACGGCGGCGCTGCCGTCAATCGTGCGGCGCAGCGCTTCCTCGTGCTGCTCCATGGTCAGTTCCAGCATGCCGGCGCTGGTGGCGATCGAGGTGCCGATGGTGGTGACCTGGTCGTTCAGCGTTTCGGTGAGGTGGTTGCGGCCCTCGGTGATCGCCAGGTTGATCGCGTTGATGCGGTCGTCCAGCGTCGCGCGGATCTCCTCATGGGTGGAGGTCAGCGAACCGGCAAGCTCGGAGGCGCGGCCGGAAAGCTGTTCCATCGACATTTCCAGCATGCCGGCGCTGGTGGCAATGGAGGTGCCGATCGAGGTGACCTGGTCGTTCAGCGTTTCGTTGAGGTGGTTGCGGCCGTCGGTGATCGCGGCGTTGATCGCGTCGATGCGGTCGTCGAGCGTCGCACGGATCTGGTCGTGGGTGGAGACGAGCGAACCTGTGAGCTCCGAGGCGCGGCCGGAGAGCTGCTCCATCGACATTTCCAGCATGCCGGCGCTGGTGGCAATGGAGGTGCCGATCGAGGTGACCTGGTCGTTCAGCGTCTCGGTCAGCTGGTTGCGGCCCTCGGTGATCGCGAGGTTGATGGCGTTGATGCGGTCGTCGAGCGTCGCGCGGATCTGCTCCTGGGTGGAGACGAGCGAGCCGGCAAGCTCCGAGGCGCGGCCGGACAAGGCTTCCGCGATGTTGGCGGCGCGGCCGGAGAAGGCCTCGGCGAATTCGGCCGCCTGGCCGTGCAACACACCGCCGAGCTGCTGCGTGCCTTCGGACAGAACAGTCTCGACACGGTTCGCTGCGGCGTCGATCGACGACTGCATGGAGCCGGCGCTGTTGGAGAGCACCGAGGCGAGGTTGGCCGTGCGGCCGGTGATGACCTCGTCGATCTGGCGGGCGGCGCCGGTCAGCGCGTTCTCGACGCGGCTGGCGGCCGAGCCGACCGACTGTTCGAGCTGGCTGCCGGTCTCGTTCAGCATGGAGGAGAGGGCGGCGGTGCGCTCGGAAAGCGCGTTGTCGATGCGGCCGTGGCTGGCGGCGATGGTGGAGGTGATCTGGTCGGCGCGCGCACCGAGCGCGTCTTCCATGCGGGCCTGGGCGGCTTCGATGTCGGTGGCGATGGCCGTGCCGCGGCTGTCCAGCGCCTGCGTCAGGCGTCGCTCGCTGCTGGAAATGCTCTCGACCAGCGCTTCGGCACGGGCACCAAGGGCGTTTTCCATGCGGGCCTGGGCGGCTTCGATATCGGTGGCAATGGCCGTGCCGCGGCTGTCGAGGGCTTCGGTCAGGCGGCGTTCGCTGCCCGAGACGCTTTCGGCAAGCGCCTCGGCGCGAGCGCCAAAACCGGTTTCGATGCGGTTCTGCACGTCGGCGAGGCCGCCGAGCAGAGCTGCAGACTTTTCAGAGAGCACCGAGTTCATGCGCTCATGCGCGCCGGTGACGGCATGGGTAATGGCGTCGGCGTGGCCGGTCACGGCGCTTTCGAAGACTTCCTGGCCCGTGCCAAGTGTCGTCGCCAGCGCGAAGGACTGGTCGGTCAGCGTGTTGCCGAGGCGGTCGATGCTGGAGGTGAGGATGCCGTCGATCGCCTCATGGCCGCTGGCGACCGTTTCGTTGATGCGGGCGAGGCTTTCCATCAGCTTGGAATCGAGCGAGCCGGCGCGCTGGTCGAAGGCGGTGGCGAATTCCTCGACGCGCTGGTCGAAGGCGCTGGCGATCTGGCCCACGGTCGCCTGCATGCGCTCATCGAAGAAGCCGGAGCGCAGGTCGAGGTCCATGACCGTGTCGTCGGCGGCGTTCTTCAGGCTCTGGCGGAACTGCGCGCCCTTTTCGTCGAGGGCCGCGTTCATCGATTCGAGAACATGGTCGAGGCCGCCGGTAACGGCCTGCTGGCCGATCGACAGGCTTTCGCTGATCTCGCGGGTGCGGGCGATCAGCGTCTCGTTGAGCTGCTTGGCGCGCTCGTTCAGCGCCGCGTTCAGCTTTTCCGTGTTGGTGTCGAGCGAGGTGGCGCGGGTCTCGAACTGGTTCAGCAGGTCCCGGCCGCGCGAATCGAGGCTCTTGGTCAGGTGGTCGAGGCGGGTGTCGAACTCCTGGGCGAGCGCCAGGCCGGAGGAGGAGAGGGTGGACAGCAGGCTGTCGGTGCGGGCCGAAAGCATGGCGCCGATCGTCTGCGTCGCGCTGTCGGACTTTTCCATCAGCATGGCGGCGCGGGTGTCGAGCATGGAGGCGAAGGCCTCGCCCGACGTCGCAAGGCGGTTCGTGATGCTCTCGCCGGCGCTTGCCAGCTCGTCCTTCAACTGCTCATGCGCGCCAGAAATCGACGAACGGACGCGTTCTGCATGGCTGACGATCGCCTCGCGCTCGGAGCCGAGCTCCTGCACGAGCGTGCGCACGCGCATTTCATTGTCGGCGTAGCTGCGTTCCAGCGCGTTCACTTCGGAATGCACGAGGGTTTCGAGTTCGGTGGCGCGCGCTATGGTGCGCTCGATGCCTTCGTTCATCGCCGAGACTTCGCGGCGCACGGCCTGACCGACGGTCATGATGCGGTCGGTGGCGACGGTTTCCGGCTCGGACAGGCGAAGGGCGACTTCCGCCATAGAACGGGCGGCGCTGCGCAGCTCATGGGCGCGCGAAATCATGATGGCGAAGGCGAAGAACAGCATGATCGGCATGACAATGGCGACCAGCATGCCGATGGCGCCGGGCAGCGCCACGAGGTCGGCAACCGAGCGTATCTGCCAGATCTGCGGTGCATAAAGCAGGTTCGCGACGCCTAGGCCGCCGATGACCCAGAGAACGGACATCAGGATCGCCATGCGGATCGAGGTGCGACCGGAGCGCACGTCGAGCGACTTGAGAATCGCGGCGGGCGTCTTGCGCGAGCCGTCATTGGCCGGCTGGAAGGTCGGTGTCTTCGGTGCGGGATCAGGCGTGAGGCTGCGCGCCGTCTCGCCGGAGGCCGGGCGCGTGGCGGGCTTTTCCTGCGTCTTGTTCGGAATGCGACTTGCTGGTTCAGACACATGGGCCTCCGAAGCGTCCTTCTTCGAGGGCGTCTCCGGCGCTAGATCGTCAAAGTCGATTTTAAGTGCCTCTTCGAGGGCCTGAAAGGCCTTGTCGTCGATCGACTCGGTGGACTTGTTCGTCGCCATGCGGTTACGCCTCGTTACCATGTCCGGGATCGGGCTTCATACGCGCTGCCGCTGCTCAGGCGCATTCGAACCGTCCGGTTGGTGGCCGGTCTTGCTGCTTACCCTCATGGCAAGCAGCGTCCGGACCGCCGTTCATTCCAATTCGCTCGATAGACCGAAAAGGCGAAGCGGTGTATCTCCGCCCACGGCTTATCCACCGGCACTATCCGGTCGTATCGTAGTGACACATTAGCCTGTATCACACAATTCATTGCCATCTCCCTTAGGTCGAAACTTAACAGGAAGTTAACATTCCACAGATTTGTATCGCGATGGAATAGTTATGAAAAAGGCAATTTTTCAGCCGTTAACCATAGTTTGCGATTCATGCCCCTTTTGCGCCGCCTTTTAATCGGATAGGCGCGCCGGCCACGCAGAATGGCTGTCCATGTCCCAGCCGGTTGCAGGCCAGGCGCCCGGACCGCTTCGACATCTGCGTGCATCACAACGAAACAAGCGTACGTAGCGTATATAAGGATATTGGCAAATGGCAGCGCTCAACATCGCATTCGAGGCGCCCGACAATGCAGGCGGCATGTCCCATTCCGGGGGACGGCCGATCGATCTGATACACCTTGCGCGCCAGACCATGGGCGACAAGGCACTGGAACTGGAAGTGCTGCAGATGTTCGCGCGGGCCGCCCGCGAGAGCATGAAGGAGCTGGCCGCCTTCGAAGGCGAGGCCCGCGCTGCCGTTGCGCATCGCCTGAAGGGGTCCGCCCAGTCGGTCGGCGCCACCGTCGTCAGCAAGGCTGCCGAGGCGCTGGAGGCAAACCCGGGCGATGCGATCGCGCTTGCCGCCGTCGCCGCCGCCGTCGTCGAAGCGGAAAATTTCATCCTCAAACTCTGCCGCTGATCGTCGCAGGCTCGCCGCCCTTAACTTGGCGCGGTGGGCAAAGCCGATGGCGCGTCCGGACCAGCCACGGCGCTGCCGGGCGCGCGATGTTGACTGGGAAGGGGTTTTGTTGGAAACAACCGCCGGAAAACCGGCGGTTCGGCACCGTCCCTTCGCCGGCCAGTCTTTCGCCTTCTCGGGCAGCTTACAGGATCCGGACCCATCATGAGCAAACTCACCATCGTCGCCTTCGACGGCACGCGCCACGAACTGGATGTCGCCAATGGCTCCACGGTCATGGAGAATGCCGTGCGCAACTCCGTGCCCGGCATCGAGGCCGAATGCGGCGGCGCCTGCGCCTGCGCGACCTGTCATGTCTATGTCGACGATGCCTGGAGCGGCACGGTCGGCCCGCCGGAAGCGATGGAAGAGGACATGCTGGACTTCGCCTACGACGTCCGCCCGACCTCGCGGCTCTCCTGTCAGATCAAGATGTCGGATGCGTTTGACGGGCTCGTGGTTCACGTGCCGGAACGCCAGGCCTGACATCTCCCATTTTCGCTGGAGTTCTTTTTGCGCATCTGCCTTTCCGGCAGACGGACGGCGCACGGCTATACGGTGTCTTCTCGACGCGTGAAGAAGAGAATCGGTTGTTCTGCCGGCGGACAAGAATAGAGGGACAAAAAAAGAGCCTCGCCGGTCGATAAGGACGAGCGAGGCCAGGAGGGCGCATCGCAGACAGGAGAGGGAGGAGACACCTGCTGCTAAGATAAGGACGCGCCAGGAGAACCTGTTACAAACCGTTTCACGCAACTTCGGGAAGGAAAATCGTCTTCCCGTTCACTGTTGAAATGAAGATACGGTGATTTGCGGATTTGCGCTATCGCTAAAACTAACCATTAATTTCATGCATGCGCAGGCACCTGGGCCTTGGCCCGGTCCGAATCCATTAAAACTCTTTCAAGAAATACATGCGCCGCCGGCTTTTACTCGCCGCGGTTCTTCAGCCGGTGCACCAGGAGCCGCATCATGCGGTCGTTGAAGTTCTTCGATTCGACGCGGTCGAACCGTGCCTGGTCGGCATCGTGTTTCGTCACGGCGTCGGCCGTCACCCGGTCGACGCGCGCCTGCATGCGCTCGCAATCGGCTTCGGGGCGCAGCTTTTTCAGATCGCGCTCCAGGCCGCGGGCATGCTGGCGGGCGATCTCGGCATGGCGCTCCTCGTGGCGGCGGATGTCGCCTGCCAGCGTATCCCAGATGAGGGCGAGCGAGGCGGTCGTGCGGTTGCGGTTCTTCCAGCGCGGCAGGATGATCTGGGTGGACAGCGTCACCTTCGCCTCGCCGACAGCGCACCGGCTGCCGCGGCGCACATAGGTGACCGAGCCGCCCCACTTGATCTTGGTGGCGCCGGGATGGCGCGCGCCGCTGTGTTTCATCATCGGGCCGCGCTTCGACAGTTCCGCATCGAGCTCCGCCGCGGTGTGGCCGCCGACGGAGAAATAGGCGAAGGTCTTCGACGTGATCGTCTGGGCGGCGGCCGGCTGAAGAGCGAGGCAGGTGAGGGCGGCAACGGCCATCAGGCGAGCGATGGTCTTCATTCGGTTCCGTATTCCTTTCGCCATCGGGTGTGCCCGATGCAGTGCCGGCGGACGGCGCCGGTTGAACTTCCCTTAAGCTTGGGGCATAGGCTCGGCAAGCGCAACACTCTTTCCCCGGCGCTGGTTAATTGCGGAAGGAAACTGCCATGTTCTCGCCGTTCGATCCCTTCCGTTGGGCGCTCGCCCATGACCGGTTTCTGGAACTCGGCCCGCGCGGCATCCTGATGGCGATCGTCAACGTGACGCCCGATTCCTTTTCCGACGGCGGAAAATTCGACAGCGCGGACGCCGCGGTGGCGCAGGCGATCCTCTGTCTGGAACAGGGCGCCGAAATCGTCGATATCGGCGGCGAATCGACGAGGCCGGGTGCTGCCCCCGTGACGGCGGCCGAGGAGCAGGATCGCATCCTCCCGGTCATCGAGGCGCTGGCCGCCACCACCGACGCCATCCTGTCTGTCGACACCTTTCGCGCCGAAACCGCGCGGCTTGCGGTCGCCGCCGGCGCGCATATCGTCAACGACGTGCACGGCCTGCAACGCGAGCACGACATTGCCCGGGTAGCCGCGGAAACCGGCGCCGGCCTCTGCATCATGCATACGGGCCGCAACCGCGAAAAACGGCCGGATGTGGTGGAGGACCAGTATCTCTTCCTCGGCCGCTCGCTGGAGATCGCCCGCGAGGCCGGCGTGGCGCGCGAGGCAATGGTGCTCGATCCGGGCTTCGGCTTTGCCAAGGATACCGACGAAAATCTCGAACTGATGGCGCGTTTCGGCGAGCTTTACGGTTTTGCGCTGCCTATGCTCGCCGGCACCTCGCGAAAACGCTTCGTCGGCGCGGTCACGGGGCGCGATGCGGCCGACAGGGATGTCGGCACCGCCGCGACGACGGCGCTGTTGCGGGTCGCGGGGGCTGCGGTCTTCAGGGTGCACGATGTCGCAATCAACAGGGATGCGCTCGCCATTGCCGATGCTATGCTTGCCGCAGGGCGCACGGTGAAGGCGCGCGAGGCGCGCGCCGCAGAACCGGCCAGACAGGAAAGATCATGACCACCACCTACACGATCACGCTCAAGAACTGCGCCTTCTTCGCCCGCCACGGCCTGCACGATGCGGAAGAATTTTTAGGCCAGCGATTCTTCGTCGATGCGGAGCTGGAGGTGCGGCCGCTGCGCCCGCTTTCCGACGACGCGATCGAATCGACCGTCGACTATGGCGTGGCCTTCCAGGAGATCGAGAAGATCGTCACCGGCCAGCGCCGCTACCTGATCGAGGCCCTGGCGCAGGAGATCGCCACCGTGCTCTGTGCCCGCTTCCCGCAGATTTCGCGCGCCCGCATCACGGTGCGCAAGCCGAATGCGCCGGTGCCGGGCGTGCTCGACTATGTGCAGGTCACGGTCGACCATGCCGTCTGAACCCTTCCGCCAGGCCTCGCTCGGCCTCGGCGGCAATATCGGTGATCCGGTGCGGGCGATGGCGCAGGCGCTCCAGGCGCTCGATGCGCGGCCCGATTGCCGTGTCACGGCCGTATCCAGGCTCTACCGCACGCCGCCCTGGGGCAAGACGGACCAGGACTGGTTCTTCAACGCCTGCGCGCTGGTCGAGACGCTGCTGGCGCCCGAGCCGCTGCTCGATACCTGCCTTGGCATCGAGCGTGACATGAAGCGTGAGCGCAAGGAGCGCTGGGGTCCGCGCACCATCGATATCGACGTTCTGACGTTCGAGGGGGTCGCGCAATCCGGCGGGCGGCTGGAACTGCCGCATCCGCGCATGACGGGCCGCGGTTTCGTGCTGATGCCGCTCGCCGACGTGGCACCCAAGCTGGAGGTGCAGGGGCGCACGGTCGAATCCTGGCTGAAGGATGCGGATGTCGCGGGCATCGAGCCGGCGAGCGCCGGCGCCGAATGGTGGAAGATTACTTGATCGAACCGACGGCGATGTCGTCGAGGTTGCGGTCGAGCGAGACGCCGATGACCGGGATCATCTTGTTTTCGACCTTCACCGAGATGGTGATGTTCAGCTTGTTGTCGCTTTCGAGGCGCGCGATCATCGCGCCGTTCAGCTTCTGGCGGTTGATGCCCATGACGACCTTGTTGCCGTTGACCTGGCCCGAGGTGATGTCGAGGCCCTTGCCCGCCGCGCCGTCGAGGAACTTGCCCTTGTAGGTGCTGCCCGCCTTGCTGATCAGCGCCGACATCGGCTGCTTGAAGACGCCGACGCGGCAGAAGCCGTCGAGCTGGATGCCGGCGCCCTTGGCGGGTGCCGTGTCGCCCGTCAGGTCGCAGGAGAATTTTGTGCCCTTGTACTTGCCGGCGACGATTTCGCCCTTGCCCTGCCAGTTGCCGGTGACCTGTTCAAAGAAGGCCTTGTCGCGCGATCCGGCGGATGCCGGCAGAGCGAAGGTGGTGGCTGCGAGGAAGGCCGCTACGGAGGCGCGGGCGATCAAAGAGGTGCGCGAAAACATGAACGATCCTTGATGGGCGACGGCCATCTGGCCTGCTGTTGTGCGATGAGATTTGCGCGAAAATGGTTAATGGACGGTTTCCGACCGCCTTGCCCTTCGTCATTTGATCGGATCGCACCCCCGGAAAACCGGGGTGTTGCCGCTACTCCACAATTCTACAGCGGCTCGTCGCGCCGGCTGCTCCCGGTGCCCGGCGTCAGATCGCCGATGAAATCGCCGATGCCGGGCCGTTTCAGCGCGCGGAAGGGCATCGGGCGGCAGAGGTCCATCGCGGCGATGCCGATCCGCGCGGTCATCAGCCCGTTGATGACGCCTTCACCGAGCCGGGCTGAGAGTTTCGAGGCGAGCCCATGGCCCAGCACCTGCTGCACCAGGCTGTCGCCCATGGCGATGGAACCGGTGACGGCGAGGTGGGCGATGACGTCGCGCATCAGGCGCAGCATGCCGATCTTTCCGGGCCTTCCGCCGTAGAGTTCGGCCATGCCGCGCACCAGCCGGCTGCTTTCGTAGATGACGTAGCCGAGATCGACCAGCGCGCGGGGGCTCACCGCCGTGACGATGGAGACGCGCTTTGCGGCGCCGAGAATCAGCGCGCGCGCCTCGCGGTCGAGCGGTGCCATCAGTTCGCGCTCGGCGAGGTCGACCAGATGGGCGGCGTCGATGATGTCGCCCTCCGTCTCGGCAAGCCGTGCCCGGCCGCGCGCCGTCTGGGGGCGGGCGGAGAGCAGATGCACCAGCCGGGCAACGATGGCGCGGCCGACCGAAGGAGTCGGCGACAGGGTGGCGTCGACCACGTCGCGCTTCAAATCCTGCACGGCCGCAAGCCGTCGCAGGCCGATCAGTTCGCGCAGCACGAGGCCAAGCACCGCGAGGACGGCGACGGTCGCGGCACCGATCGCGAGATAACCGAGCCAGTCGTTGCGACTGAACAGATCGCGGATCAGCGAATCGACCCAGAGACCGATCGCGAGCGAGATGAGCAGGCCGAGCGCGCCGAAGGCGACACGGCCGAGCGTCAGGCGGCGCCGGCGCGGGGTGGCGACCGGCGGGATCAACTCCGGCACGTCGGCCGTCGTCGCGATGAAGGGATCTTCGGCATCCGGCGTCAGCCGGACGGCCTCGTCAAAGGCGGCGGGCGCGCGGGGTTTGGCACGTTCCGGCTTGGCATCGGCGGGCAGCGAGAAGGCGGCGGGCTTGCGCGGACGGTCGTTCATGCGAGCCGGTCTCCGATCAGATATTGCAGCGCCCGGTCGAGCCGGATGTGCGGCACGGACAATTTCAGGCTGCCGCCGGTCTCCTCGATATGCGGCGGGCGGAAGCGCACGAAGTTGAGGAGATGCGGCGGCTCGCCTTCGGGAGCGGCATCAAGCGCTTTGAAAAG
Organism: Shinella sp. GW835-FHT14H05; assembly: GCF_058793575.1. Classification (NCBI taxonomy): domain Bacteria; kingdom Pseudomonadati; phylum Pseudomonadota; class Alphaproteobacteria; order Hyphomicrobiales; family Rhizobiaceae; genus Shinella; species Shinella sp. GW835-FHT14H05. The sequence goes on from NZ_JBXAFY010000001.1 coordinate 1,391,639, forward strand.
TGAATCAGGATTCTCCGGTAAGTCCCCGGGAAATATCGCTGTTTTGTGTTCACCGTCGAAGACCTCGCCATTGATCCGCTCGCCCGCCATCGGCGTGCCGACGATGACCGGCAGCACCTGTCCGTCATGCGGAACGGTTGCCTCGCGGGTGGCGCGCACGGAGGCGAGCGCCATCACCTCGATGCCGGCGCCGCTCATGCCGATGCGCTCGATTGCCCGTTCGACGAGCCGCCGGGTGACCGCTTCCAGCCGCGCATGGCTCTCATGGTGCAGGTGATCGGCCTTGGTGGCGGCAATCACGATACGGTCGATGCGGCGCGTCACGAAAGACGAAAGAAAGTTGTTGGAGCCGGCGCGAAAACAGTCGAGCACGTCGCCGAGCGCGCGCTCCAGGTCGTGCACAGCCTCCGCACCGCGGTTGATCGCTTGCAGCGCGTCGATCAGCACGATCTGCCGGTCGAGCCGGGCGAAATGCTCGCGGAAGAACGGGCGCACCACATGCGTCTTGTAGGCCTCGTAGCGCCGTTCCATCATCGCATGCAGCGAGCCCTTGGCGGGGCTGCCCTTGGGAAGGTTCGCCAGCGGCGCGAAGGTGAGCGCGGGCGAACCTTCGAGATCGCCGGGCATCAGGAAGCGGCCGGGCGGCAGCGTCGAGAGCGAGCGTTCGTCGGATTTGCAGGCCTTGAGATAGGCGGTGAAGGCGTCGGCGAGCGAGCGGGCGGTTGCCTCCTCTCCGCTCGCGGCAGGATCGACCGTGGCCGACAGCGCCAGCCAGTCGCGCGCCAGCTCCGCGCGGATGCCCGAGCCGGCGAGCGCCACGGTGTTTTCGCTGAAGGTGCGAAAATCCTGCGCCAGCAGCGGCAGGTCGAGCAGCCATTCGCCGGGATAATCGACAATGTCGATCGACAGCTTGCCGGGCGAGAACAGCCGGCCCCAGCCGGAGGCGCTCTCGTAGTCCAGCGTGATGCGCAGCTGCGAGATGGCGCGCGTCGAATCCGGCCAGACACGATCGGCGACCAGCGCGCGGATATGGTCCTCGTACTGGAAGCGCGGCACCGCGTCGTCCGGCTGCGGCTCCAGCCGGATTTTCGACACGCGGCCCGAACGGCCGGCCTCGAACAGCGGCAGGCGGCCGCCGTTCAGCAGATTGTGCACGAGCGAGGAGATGAACACCGTCTTGCCGGCGCGCGACAGACCCGTCACGCCGAGGCGGATCGACGGGTTGACGAGATTGGTGGCGCGGCCGGTCAAGGCGTCGAGCGCGAGCAGGGCTTCGTCGGTAAGGGTGGTCAGGCTAGGGGGCAAGGTCTCTTTCCAGCATCGAAGGCGATATAGGAAACGAAATCCGGCGGGAAAAGAGGTTGCCCTATGATCAGCGCGCCGGCCGCGGCGTCATGAAGCCGGCAAGGCAGGCTCCGGCATAGGCATCCTCGCTCGGCCGCTCGTCGAAATCGAGGATGGCGAGGCCCGCAGTCGGGTAGCCGAACGGGGCGGCGGCCTCCGCGATCTCCTTGCCGACGAGGCGGTGGAAGAATTCCTCGATCATCGGATTGTGGCCGACGATCATCACCGAGTTTTCCTGGCGGCTGGCGAAGGCGAGTTCGGCATAGGCGTCGATCGTGCCGGAATAGAGTTGGTCGACATGCTCGATCGTCAAATCCTGGCTGACCGAGCGGTGGAACGGTTCGGCGGTCTGCCGGCAGCGCGCCGCGGTCGAGGAAAAGATGAGGGCCGGCTTGTAGCCCTGGTCGGCGGCTTCCTCGGCGATCACCTCGGCTTCGGCAAAGCCGTCATCGTCGAGCGAGCGGTCGAAATCCGACTGGCCGGGCTCGGCCCAGGCGGCGCGGGCGTGGCGAAGCAGATAGAGCCGGAATGCCGGCGTACCGAGAGATGCCAAGTCTGTCCTCCATCCGCCTCGCGGCCGATGATCCGCGCCGCTTGCGACTTCATGTCTTTCCTCGCCGGAAAGATCAACCGGTTTTGCGAATGGGATCATTCACGATCGTGTCGGAAACCGCCCGGTAGGCGAGCGTGTCTTCCAGCCGCTGCGGCCTTGCGAAGTAATAACCCTGCATCATGCGGCAGCCGAGCGCCCGGAGCGCCACCATCTGCTCGTGGGTTTCCATGCCCTCGACGACGCAGACGCAGCCGATATTGCGCGACAGGTCGACGATGGTCTTGACGATGCTGCGGCTGAGTTCGTTCGTCGCGATGTCGACGATGAAGCCGCGGTCGATCTTTATCTTGGTGAGCGGCAGCTTGTGCACGTAGCTGAGGCTGGAGTGGCCCGTGCCGAAATCGTCGAGCGCGATGCCGATGCCGCGCTCGGCAAGGCGGCGGATGTTTTCGGCGGCCAGTGCGAAATTGCGCATGACGGCGGTTTCCGTCACCTCGATGTCAAGGCGGGCGGGATCGACGCCGCTTTCGGCGATGATGTCGAGCAGGTTGTCGACGGTCTTGTTGGACACGACGTCGCGGGTCGACAGGTTGACGGAGAGGCGGATGTGGTCCGGCCAGCTTTTCGCCGCCACAAGCGCCTTGCGCATCAACGCCTCGGTCAGGCGGCCGATGATGCCGGCGCGTTCGGCAGCGCGGATGAAGACGGCTGGCGCGACGGGGCCGAGCGTGGGGCTCTCCCAGCGGGCGAGTGCCTCATAGGCGGAGATGCCGTTATTGTCCGCGTCGACCATCGGCTGGAAGACGAGGTACATTTCGCTTTCGAAGTCTGCGGCGCGCAGCGCCTGCTGGATGCGGCCCTGCTCGTTGATCTCTGCCTCATGCTCCGCGGAGAAGACCACCGCCGTGCCGCGAAAATTCTGCTTGGCGAGGTAGAGGGCGAAATCGGCGCGGTCGAACAGCCGATCGGCCGTCGTGCCGGCGTCGCCGAGGATCGAGATGCCGAGCGATCCGGAAACCCGCGCCGTCTGGCCGTTGAAGACATAGGGTTCCTGGAGTGCCGCGCAGATCTCTTCGCCCAGTCCGTGCAGCCGGTCGGGGCAGGGGCTGCCCTCGAAGACGATGCCAAATTCATCGCCGCCGAGCCGGGCGGGAAACACGCCGTCGCCGGAAAAGCCGGAAAGTCGCTCGCCCACTTCGATCAGCAGCTTGTCGCCAATGCCATGGCCGAACGCGTCGTTGACCGGCTTGAAGCCGTCGAGGTCGATGAGGCCGAGGGCGAGGCCGGCGCCGTTCTTCTCCGCCTCGGTGATCCGCTTTTCCAGCTCGGCGCGGAACTGGCGGCGGTTCGGCAGGTTGGTCAGGCTGTCGAGATTGGCAAGGCGATGGTTTTCGTCGCTGAGCCGCTGGGTTTCCGCCTGACGCTCGGTCAGATCCTTCTGCGACTGGATGAGCGCGCCGAAATCCCGGTAATAGGTGAGCAGGATGAACACCATGGCGACGGTGACGAGCGCGACGTTGAGCGCCAGTGCCGTGAAGACCGGGTTGCCCGAGGTGCCGAAGAATATCGTGAACGGCCCGAGCACGATCGCCGTCAGCGCGAGCGCCGCGGCGCGCAGATGCATCAGGCAGAAGATGCAGCCGATCACCGTGTTGGCGATGTAGAAGGCGACATGGGACTGCTGGTAGGCATCGCCGTAGGAAAACAGGCTGAGCGACCAGGCGCAGAAGCCGGCGCCGAGCAGCGCGGTCAACCGATAGGTCGAGCGCAGCCGTCCGGTCGCTTCCTCATGCGTATAGGTCCGGTTGCGACTGAACCACCAGTGCACCAGGCGGAACACGCTGACGGCGTAGAGCATGGACGGAATATAAAGGGTGAGAAGGGCGGGTGCTGCCTGGAAATGCGTGACCGTGAGGGCAACGGTATTGGTGACCAGCATGAAGTAAAGCAGCGGCACCTGCTTCGTAAAAGCGGCAAGCTGCGCCTGTACGAGTTCCGGATTGCCGGATTCGATCGTGAGAACGGCCTTTGCCCTGCTGAACATCAATGCGTGCTCCTGCCCTTACGGGAAGAAAAGCACGAGTTGCTAAAATAAGTCTGAATCCACAGGCGAGACAGTTTCGCGAAAGAAAATTGTCCTACTCTTCCTCGTATACCGAATGCTTGTGCCTATATTTGCGGCAGGATGGCATGGCGGGCGGGCCATTGAAGCCCCCGAGTGCGGAATGGTTTGCGGGCCTTTACCGGCCGGTTTTGCCATCTCGTTGTAATCTTGATGAAATATTAGTCTGGCAAGGTTCAAAACAAAGGCAGGCGCGAAAATCCGTGGGTAAGTCCCGGCAGGCTTGAATCACGCAACCCGTGGGGATATACAGCGCGCCTTGAGATGTTCTTCAGGAGAATCGCGTTGAGTGAGAAGATCGATCTTAGCAATCTCGTCCTCAATGAGGACGATGAATTCATGAGTGCCAACCAGCGGGCTTACTTCCGAGCGAAGCTGAACGCCTGGAAAAACGACATCCTGCGCGAAGCGCGCGAAACCCTCGACCACCTGGCAGAAGAAAGCGCAAATCATCCGGACCTCGCGGATCGGGCTTCTTCGGAAACCGATCGTGCCATTGAACTTCGGGCACGCGACCGCCAGCGCAAGCTGATCTCCAAGATCGATGCGGCGCTGCAACGTCTCGACGAAGGCACCTACGGCTATTGCGAGGAAACGGGCGAGCCGATCGGCCTCAAGCGTCTCGACGCCCGACCGATCGCCACGCTTTCGATCGAGGCGCAGGAGCGCCACGAGCGTCGGGAAAAGGTGTATCGCGACGAGTGAGCGTTTTCTGCGGGATTTCCGCAGGCGGCGTTGACGACGATCGAACACCGGAGATCTCCGGTGCCGGCAGCTTTTTTACTGCGCGGCATCGAGAGGGCCAAAAATTGAAGCCGTTGGAAGCATCCCTTCCAACGGCTTTTTTCTGTCCTCACGCAACGTAAGTTGACTCAGGCCTTGCGGTTGGCGGCGATTTCGCCGAGCAGGCGGGCCATTTCGGCTTCGGTCTCCTCGCGGCTCTTGGCGCTCGCCTGTCCGCTCATCGCTGCGGTCTGCGTGGGGTTCGAGGTGGGCTGGGCGGTCGTGCGGGCGGCGCTGCTCGCTGCGGCGTTGCTGGCCATTTCGGCCTCGAGGATCTTTTCGAATTCGCTGACGAGCGCCGGATTGTCGGCGATGTTGGTCGTCGGCTTGGCGAGCACGGGGGTCGTCACCGGGCGCTGCATCCCCAGGCCGGTGGTGGCCTGGGCGTTCGTCGTCGCTACGGATTGCGGGCTCAGCACGCGCTGGCGGCTCTGTTCCAGCACATCCTCGATGCGGCGTTCCGACGAGCGCTGCTCGGCATTCGCCTGCGCCTGCTGGTTCGTCGTCACCGGCTGGGTGACGGTGCGCACCGGCACGGCGCGTGCGGCACCCTCGTCGTCGCCGGCATAGAGCACCTTGGCCATGGCGGAGACGCCTTCCGGCGTTGCAACCGCGCGGCGTTCGACGGCGCCCGTCGTCGTGGTGGCTGCGCTGGAGGACGCGGCTGCCGAGCGTGCGGCGGCAGCGGTCTCGACGAGCTTGACCGGCGTCTCGCGCAGGGCGGTCACGGGTTCGGCGCGTTCGATGGTCTGCACCGCCTTTTCGACGGGCAGGGTAGCCTTGTCGGCGGGCTGGGCGGTTTCGGTCGAGGCGGTCGCGATGCGGGTTTCGATGACGATGTCGGTCGGGCCGCCGATCATCAGGAGATGTTCCACGTCGTCGCGGCGCACCAGCACGAGGCGGCGGCGCGTGTCGATCGCCGCGGCATCGAGCACGGCAAGCCGCGGCGTGCGGTTGCGCCCGCCGCGAATGAAGGGCGAGGAGGGACGGCCCCGGATGATCCACAGCACCAGTGCAAGGCAGAGCAGGCCGAGCAGCACCACCACGGCGGCGATGACGAACTTCGTGCCGTTCTCTGCGAGAATCTCCTGGAACATGGCGCGGTCACTCCTTCGGGCATTTGCCCTTTTTGGGCAGATTGCTGTATTTGACGGCTTTTTACGGGGTCCTACAAGCGCTTCGCCGCGCTTGTCCAGCACCGAATGCCGTCGTCATCGTCGCGTAAGTATGGCAGGTTACGAAAATTGCGATGTTTGAGCCGGGAATATTCCCTGTGAATTCGCGGCCTTGCTTCCCCTCGATGGCTTTTTGCGCTTCCCTCGTGCGGATAAACATGATTCTCGCATCGGGTCCCGGCCAAGCGCAAGGCCGGACGGATGCAGACGAGGGATTGATGACGACGATGAAGCGGCCGGGCGAGGACAATCTGCCGATCGTGGACCGCGGTGTGCGGCCGGCGGTGGCGCTTCGCGTCGTGCTGCTGGCGATCGTGCTCGCGGCCTCGGCCGGCGCGTTCATCGTGTTCAAGAACCAGCTCGACAACGAGCTCGTGCTCGGCGTTCTCGGCGTGCTCGCCATGGCCGGCATCTTCTTCGTCGTCTCGGCGCTGATCGGCTTCATCGAGATCATGCCGCAGGCGACGCGCTCCGACGATCTCGCCCGCGCCTTCCTCGATTCGCACCCGGACGGCACCGTCATCACCGACCGCAAGGGCCGCATCGTCTATGCCAATGCCGCCTATGGCGCGCTGACGGGGGCAAACGGCGAGGCGGAGGTGCAGACGCTCGAAACGCTGCTGTCGCGCAACCGCGACGCCACCGAGGCCGTCTACCGCCTGACGAACGGCCTGCACGAGGGCAAGGAGGGGGCGGAGGAATTCCGCGTCCAGAAGCCGCTCAACCCGTCTGCCGCCAACGGTTCCGGCGCGCAGTGGTATCGCCTCAAGGCCCGCGTGCTGCCGAACCGCGAAAAGGCCAAGCAGCCGCTCTATATCTGGCAGGTCTCCAACATCACCTCCGAGCGCGACGACCAGGAGCGCTTCTTCAAGGAATTGCAGAACGCGATCGACTATCTCGACCATGCGCCCGCCGGCTTCTTCTCCGCTGGCCGCAAGGGCGAGATCGTCTACCTGAACGCCACGCTTGCCGAATGGCTCGGCATCGATCTCGCAAAATTCCATCCGGGCGCGCTCTCCATCGCCGATGTCGTGGCGGGCGAGGGGCTGGCGCTCATCCAGTCCGTGCAGGCCGAGCCCGGCCTGAAGCGCACCGAGATGCTCGATCTCGACCTGCGCAAGACGAATGGCCAGAGCCTTCCCGTGCGCATCGTGCACCGCGTCACCTCGATGCGTGACGGCGCGCCGGGCGAAAGCCGCACCATCGTGCTCGCCCGCGAAGAAGGCGGCGAAGGCGACCAGTCCGCCTCGATCGCCTCGATGCGCTTCACGCGCTTCTTCAACAACACGCCGATGGCGATCGCCTCCGTCGATGGCAACGGCCGGATCCTGCGCACCAACGCGCCGTTCCTGAAACTCTTTTCCACCGTCGTCTCGCGCGACGATATCGACCGCGGCGCCAAGCTCGAAACCATCGTGCACGAGACGGACCGGCTGCGGCTGCAATCGGCGCTCGATGCGGCGAAGGACCGGCAGGGCGACATCGCGCCGCTCGATTCGCTGCACCCGGCCGACGACACACGGCATTTCCGCTTCTATGTGAACGCCGTCATCGACCAGAGCGACGAGGCGCCGGAAGAGGCGGCCATCGTCTATGCCGTCGAGAGCACCGAGCAGAAGGCGCTCGAAACCCAGATGGCGCAGACGCAGAAGATGAATGCGGTCGGCACGCTCGCCGGCGGCATCGCGCACGATTTCAACAATGTGCTGACGGCGATCCTGCTGTCCTCCGACCACCTGCTGCTCTCCGCCCGCCCGTCGGATGCGAGCTTCGCCGATCTCATGGAGATCAAGCGCAACGCCAACCGCGCCGCCGTGCTGGTGCGCCAGCTACTCGCATTCTCGCGAAAGCAGACGATGCGCCCGACCGTGCTCAACCTCACCGACGTCATCGGCGACCTGCGCATGCTCGTCGACCGCATGACCGGCACGAATGTCAAGATCGAGGTCGAATATGGCCGCGACCTCTGGGCGGTGAAGACCGATCTCGGCCAGTTCGAGCAGGTGCTGATCAATCTTGCCGTCAATGCGCGCGACGCGATGCCGGAGGGCGGCACGATCACCTTCCGCACTCGCAACGTGGAGGCCGAGGAGGCTGCCGCCCGCAATCTGCGCGACCTGCCGGAGGGCGACTATGTGGAAGTCGAGGTCGCCGATCAGGGCACCGGCATTCCGCCGGAAATCATCGACAAGATTTTCGAGCCCTTCTTCACCACCAAGGAAGTCGGCAAGGGCACGGGTCTCGGCCTCTCCATGGTCTACGGCATCGTCAAGCAGTCCGGCGGCTACATCTATCTCGATTCCGAAGTCGGCAAGGGCACGACCTTCCGCATCCTCATGCCGCGCCACACCGAGGAAGAACTGCCGGTTGATGCGACCGCCCTGCAGGCCGGCGAAAAGCAGCCGGTCGCAGCCGTGCCTGCCGTGGAGAAGGAACCGCGCGACCTTACCGGCGGCTCGGCGGTCGTGTTGCTCGTCGAGGACGAGGAGGCGGTGCGCCGCGGCGGAAAACGCATGCTAGAAACCCGCGGCTATACCGTGCACGAGGCCGGCTCCGGCGTCGAAGCGCTCGACATCATGGAAGAGCTGAACGGCGCCGTCGACATCGTCGTCTCCGACGTCGTGATGCCCGAAATGGACGGCCCGACGCTGCTGCGCGAATTGCGCAAAGGCTATCCCGACATGAAGTTCATCTTCGTCTCCGGCTACGCCGAAGACGCCTTCGCCCGCAACCTCCCCGCCGACGCCAAATTCGGCTTCCTGCCAAAACCGTTCTCGTTGAAGCAGCTTGCGGAAGCGGTGCGGGAGATGCTGGACGCGTGATGCTTGCGCATCACTTTCTGCGCAAATGCCCCGAGAGATCCATCCAGTTCGGATTCGCCGCCTCGATGAGATTTATCTTGCACTGACGCGGCAAGTTCCTGATCGATTCCTGGCGCGCGACGGCTTCTTCTATGGTGTTGTGAAACTCGAACCATACGATCCTTGTCGCGCCGTCGACCGACATGACATCGGAAATACGACTATCGGGCCACCCTAGAGCGTGGCTCGTCAGATCGTGCGCGACACGAACGTAGAGCGCTCCGTTGCGGCTCGATTCCAAAATATAGACGCAGATCCGTCGCGCAGGTTTGGAATGGAAGCCAGGCGCATAGCACGGTTCCCGAAAGCCTGTAGTGTGACGTTCCCGTTTCGGTTTGGGCCAATAAACCGGGGGTACCCGATCGCAATTCGTCCGCATGTCTTTCAGCCGATTCCCCTGCTTTCGGCGCGTACCAGATCGGCATCGCCTCTTTAGCGGGACGTGATGTCTTTCCTCCACAAACCCTTCAATGCTGTGGTGCATTTGCAGCCCATTGCTGATCGCATTTTGAATGCAGGAGCGACGGCTGGCATAGACTTTGATCGAGGCCCCGATCAGGTGCCCATTTGCCGCTCTATGTTCCCAGTGCCAACCCGTTTCCGCTTTATGAATTTTCCACCTGTCGCCGATTGTCCGTTTGCCCCCACGCCTCATGATTTCCTCCCTTTGAGACATGCTCGCAAGGGTAGGTACTATTTTGGGGTTGTCCGTAAATCAAAAATACAACCTAAGGCGAGTTAGTGGATCGCCAAGTTGCAAAAATGTGCGAAAGATTGTAGTTTTTTGGCATTTCTTGAGGATTTTCTTAGGATTGCTCCGAGATAATTTTAGCAACCTTTGATTGAGTAATTGTAAGATTGCCGAGCAAAATATTTTACTGCTTTTAGTTTCAACTCAAAAAATACCCCGGTACCCTGCCGGGGTTCATAATTCGTTCTCTCATCGCCGCGAATCAGTTGAATCCGGTTGATTCGCTCATTGCAGACGATTTCGGCGTGCTCCGCATTGTCGAGTGCGCGGCCGATGGCGGCCTCAATTGTGGAGCCCGCCGCCCGGAAAGCCTCATTTCATCGGATAGACGAGTTCCTTCTCCGCCGTATCGACCACAAAGACCGCGAGCAGCTTGGCGGGGTTCGTCGTGCTGTCATTGGCGCTGACGCCGTGGCGGTCGCCGGGCAGTTCGGAAAAGTTCTCGCCCGCCTTGTAGACCTTGACGGGGCCGTCATTGACCTGGCTGCGGATCGCGCCTTCGAGCACGGTCGCATAGATGAAAGCCGAGGTTGGGTGGGTGTGGCCTTCGGAAAAGCCGCCCGGCCCGTATTCGACCAGCACGCCGCGGATGCTCTTGCCCGGCACGTTCGGCAGCTCGTGTTCGTAGACGAGCGTTACCTTCGCGGCCTCGCTGGCGAGCGAAGGGCTGGCGATGGCGATCGCGGCGGCAAGTGCTGCGAAGAGGAGGGATATTCTGGTCATCTGAGTGCTCCTGATGGTTGGAAGGAAGGGCGTGCCGCACCATGGCGGCACGCGGTTACCGGCGCGGCGAGGTGGCGAACCACTGCTTGAAGGTGCTTTTGCCAAGGCGCGGGCTGTCGTCCGAGACGAGCGAGCCGTCTTCAAGCCTGGCGCCGAAATACCGGGCTTCGGGGTCGGCGGCGACCTTGCGAGGATCGCTCATGGCCTGGAGGTAGAGCGCGACCAGTTCGTGAAGCCGAAAGCGCTCCGGGCCGGCGATTTCGATTGTGCCGTTGATCGGCGCGGCCTGCGCCACGTCGGCCATCGCATCCGCCACGTCGTCCGAGGCGATCGGCTGAACGTAAGCGGCGGAGAGATGGACGGTATCGCCGACCGTTCCCGACTGCGCGATGCCGCTGACGAACTCCATGAACTGCGTCGAATGCACAATCGTATAGGGAATGCCGGACGCCTTGATCAGCTTTTCCTGCGCGAGCTTGGCGCGGAAATAGCCGCTTTCCTGCAAGCGCTCCGTGCCGACGACGGAGAGCGCGATATGATGCTTCACGCCCGCCACCTTTTCGGCGGCAAGGAGGTTGCGCCCGGAGGTCTCGAAGAACGCCATCACATCCGCGTCGGCGAAGGAGGGGGAGTTCGCGAGGTCGAGCACGACGTCAGCGCCGGCAAGCGCTTCGGCCAGGCCTTCGCCGGTGATCGTGTTGACGCCGGTGTTGGGCGAGGCGGCGATGACCTCGTGGCCATTTTTGCGCAGGCGGTCCACGGTCTTCGAGCCGATGAGGCCGGTGCCGCCGATGATGACGATTTTCATGATAGGTCTCCCTTCGCGGCGCTGGGTAGCGCCACGGTTCCAGTGTTCGTGATGATCGCTGCGGATTAGCTGAGGCCGGCCTTGTCGAGGCCGTAGACCTTGTCGGCCGAGCCCGGCACGGACTTGAAGGCGATGCTGGCGCGGTTCCAGGCGTTGATCGCCATGATCGCGAAGGTGAGGTCGGAAATTTCCTTCTCGGAAAGCTGACCGCGCACGCGCTCGTAAAGCTCGTCCGGAATGCCACCCTCGGGCAGCTTCGTCAGGGCTTCGGTCCAGGCAAGCGCCGCGCGCTCACGCGGGATGAAAAGGGTCGATTCGCGCCAGATGGCGACGTGATGGACGCGCAGTTCGCTTTCGCCGTGAATCTTGGCTTCCTTCACATGCATGTCGAGGCAGAAGGCGCAGCCATTCATCTGCGAGGCCCGGATGTTCACCAGGTCGCGGATCTTCTGTTCGATGACGCTGCCCGCGAGCGCCATGCTCAGATCGGAAATCTTCTTGAACAGTTCGGGGGAGTGCTGGGCGTAGTTCAGGCGTTGGGTCATATTCGCTCTCCTTAATTAAGGATGTTTAATATCCTTATGGATACAAGATATCCTTAATTGCTGGACTGTAAAGCCGAAACGGCATGAGCTCCGCGCATAAGTCTTATGTCGAAGAGTATGAGGCGGGCGATGGATATCGTATCGGCGTTGCGCACGTTCCTGCGTGTGGCGGAGACCTCTTCCTTCTCGGCCGCTGCGCAGGATCTCCACCTGACGCAGCCGGCGGTATCGCGGCAGATTTCCGCCCTGGAGGCGCGTCTCAACGTCCGCCTTCTCCACCGCACGACCAGCGCGCTGGCCCTGACGGCAGAGGGGGAGCGCATCATCCCGATGGCGCTGCGCGTGCTGGAAGCCGTGGACGAGCTTGGCGACAGCTTCGGTGAGGATGCCACAACGGCGATGGGGAATGTGAAACTCAGCGTCCCGGCGCCGCTCGGGCTCTTTCTCGCCGACCGGGTGGAAAGCCTGCTCGCGCGCCATCCCGGGCTTTCGGTCGAGCTGATCTTCAAGGAGGACGCCTCCGATCTGGTGCAGGACGGGATCGATCTTGAGGTGCGGATCGGCCCGGTGTCGGACAATGGCCTGATCTGTCGGCGGATCGGATGGACGACGGCGTTTCTCGTCGCCTCTCCGGCCTATCTGGCGACGTGCTGTCCCCCGACCGTGCTCGAAGACCTCACCGACCACGCCTGCATCTGCTACCGGCGGGCGGGCGACAATCGCGCCTGGTCCTTTTCCGATGGGGCGTGTGATGTCGCGGTTCGCATCACGCCGCGGCTGATCGCGCACAATGCCGTCGCGGTTCATCGCGCAACGGTCGCGGGCGCAGGCCTCTCGGTGCTCTCGCACATTCTCGCCCTGCCGGACATGCAAAGCGGCAGGCTTGTCGAGGTCATGCCGGATTTCCGGCCCACGCGACTGCCGATCAGCGTGGTCTATCCCTCACGGCGCAACATGCCGCTGCGCACGAAGGTGGTGCTGGAATTCCTGGCCGAGGCGGTTCACGACGATCCCCTGATGCGCGCATCTGATGTCTAGGCCTGGCGGCAAGTGCGGCGTGATGAAAGCAATGAGATGCGGCCGGGCGCCTAGCCCTCGACCGGGACGCCCAGGCCCAACTTCACGCGATCCATCGCAACGAAGGTGCGGAAGCGTTTGACATTGTTGTTGCCGAAGAACAAGCGGCGGGTCAGGGCTTCGTAGTCGGCCATCGCCGGAACGACGACGACGAGGATGAAGTCGGCTTCGCCGGTGACATAGTAGCACTGCTGGATTTCCGGGGCGGCGGCGAACTCCCGCTTGGCCGCCTCGATCTGCGCCGCCGTCTCGCTGATCACCTCCACCTCCACGAAGATGGTGATGGATTGCCCCAGGGCGATCGGATCGACGACGGCGACATTCGCCCGGATAACGCCCTCTTCGGTCATGCGCTTGATCCGGCGCTGGACGGCGGGTGCAGAGAGATTGACGGCCTCGCCTATGGTGCGCTGCGGCGTCGTGTTGTCCTGCTGCAGGATCGCGAGGATTTTTCGGTCGAAGGCATCAAGGCGCACGAATGGGTCCCCAAACGAAACAAACTTGCAAAACGGAGGTCGAATATCAGCGCTCATTTCGATGGGGTTGCAATATCTTTCAACAACCACATCGAAGGAGGCCGCCCATGTTTCTCAAGAATTCCCATGCCGATTATCGCGCTCCGCTCGATCCGCGCGATGCCGGGACCCTTGGCGCCGCCGCCGCCGCAGAGGTCGAACGCCATCTGTCCTTCCGTGACAACCATGTGGAGACGCCGCTTGTCGCGCTGCCGGGGCTGGCGGAAAAACTCGGCGTCGGTGCGGTTCACATCAAGGATGAGGGGCACCGTCTCGGGCTCGGCAGTTTCAAGGCGCTCGGCGGGGCCTATGCGGTGATCCGGCTCGTGTTGGACGAGGCCGGCAGGCGGCTCGACCGGGTCATCGACATGTCCGAGCTTCATGCGCCGGAGGTGCAGGCCGTCGCGCGCAGCATGACGGTCGCTTGCGCCACGGATGGCAATCACGGCCGGTCCGTCGCGCAGGGCGCTGAGCTCGTGGGCGCACGCGCGGCGATCTTCGTGCATTCCGGCGTCAGCGATGAACGGGTGGCCGCCATTGCCCGCTTCGGTGCGGAGATGGTCCGCGTCGAGGGCACCTATGACGATTCTGTCCGCGAGGCTGCGCGCGTGGCAGCCGAAAGGGGCTGGACGATCGTCTCCGACACGTCCTGGCCCGGCTATGAGCGCATTCCCGGTCTGGTGATGCAGGGCTATACCGCGCTCGTGCGCGAGGCGCTGCGGAAACTGCCGGAGCCTCCGACCCATGTCTTCATCCAGTCAGGCGTGGGCGGCATAGCCGCTGCCGTTGCCGGCCACCTCGCGCTCGAATTCGGCGAAGCCCGCCCTGTCTTCACCGTCGTCGATCCGGCCCGCGCCGCCTGCCTCTTCGAGACGGCGCGGGCTGGCCATCCTGTGACGATCGCGCATGGCGCGCCGACCGTCATGGCCATGCTCGAATGTTACGAGCCGTCGCTCATCGCGTGGCGTATCCTGTCCCGCGTCGCGGATGCGTTCATGACCGTCGATGAAGAGGATGCGGTTGCGGTGATGCGGCAACTCGCCAATCCGGTGGCTGGCGATCCCGCCATCGTTGCGGGGGAAAGCGGCGGGGTCGGTCTTGCGGGTCTGACGTGTGCGATGGCCGATCCGGCGGCCAAGGCTGCACTGGGCCTCGACGCCCGGTCGCGCATCTTCCTGGTGAACACGGAGGGTGCCACGGACCCCGGAAAATACGCGGAAATCGTCGGGTTTTCGCCTGCGGTCGTTGCGGCGCGTAACAACAAGGGCGCTGGTGCATGAGCCATCCATCGATCAATGCGGAGCGACTTCTCGGGCGTATCCGGACCCTCGGTTCAATCGGGCGTGATGGCGAAGGCCGGCTTGTGCGCCTTGCCGCCTCCGATACGGAAAAGCTGGGGCGCGACCAGTTCGTGGCCTGGCTGGAGGGAGCCGGCTTCGATGTCGCCGTGGATCGCATCGGCAACATTTTTGGCATCTGGCGGCCGGAAGGCCTGGACGATACGGCACCGCTGATGCTCGGCTCCCATATCGACACGGTCATCGACGCCGGCATCTATGACGGATGTTACGGCGTTCTTGCAGGGCTGGAGGTGATCGAGACCTTGAAAGCCGATGGTTTTCGGCCATCGCGCCCCGTGGTCGTCGCCGCCTTCACCAACGAGGAAGGCGTGCGTTACGCGCCCGACATGATGGGCTCGCTGGTCTATGCGGGCGGGCTCGATGTCGATGCGGCGCTCGCATCGGTCGGGACGGATGGAACGGTGCTCGGCGACGAACTCGCCCGCATCGGCTACGCCGGCGGCTATGAGCCCGGTTTCCTGAAGCCGCAGGCCTATGTCGAACTGCACATAGAACAAGGCCCGGTGCTGGAGCGTGAAGGCGTCTCCATAGGCGCAGTGGAGAACCTGCAGGGGATTTCCTGGCAGCGGGTGACGATCGACGGCGACGCCAACCATGCCGGCACCACGCCCATGTCGATGCGCCGCGATGCCGGCCATGCGGCCGCACGCGTCGTCACCTTCCTGCGGGAGCGCGCGGTGGCCGCCAACACGCCGACCGTCGCCACGGTCGGCTGCATGCGCTTTGAGCCCAACGCCATCAACGTGATCCCATCGCGCGCCACCTTCACGGTCGACCTGCGCGATCCGGACGAGGGGCGCTTGACGCAGGAGGAGGCGGCCCTTGCCGCATTCCTCGACGTTTTGGCGATGGAAGAGCGGGTGTCGGTTTCCGTCGAGCGGCTGGCCCGGTTCGAACCGGTAACGTTCGACCGGGGGATTGTCGAGCACATCGAGGCAGCGGCCGGAGAGCGCGGTCTTTCCTGCAAACGCATGACATCCGGCGCCGGCCACGATGCGCAGATGATCGCCCGAATCGCGCCCGCCGCGATGATCTTCGTGCCGAGCGCCGGTGGCATTAGCCACAATCCAAAGGAATATACCGCGGACGACGACCTTGTTGCCGGGCTCAACATCCTGCTCGATGTCGTTCGCCGCCTGGCCGCTGAAGGAGAAACGGCATGACCATCGACAGGAAGGCGCTTCACGCCGAAATGACCGCATGGCGGCGAGACCTGCACGCCCATCCCGAATTCGGCTTCGAGGAGAAGCGGACCGCGGCCTTCGTGGCGGCGAAGCTTCGCGAGTTCGGCCTCGACGAGGTCGTGGAAGGCGTCGGCGGCACGGGTGTCGTCGGGACGCTGAAGCGCGGAGCGGGCAATCGCGCCGTCGCGCTCAGGGCGGATATGGATGCGCTGAGGATCCCCGAGCAGGGCGAAAGCGCCTATCGTTCGCAAAATCCGGGCGTCATGCATGCCTGCGGACATGACGGACACACGGCGATGCTGCTCGGCGCCGCGAAGATGCTGGCCGAAGAGGGCGGTTTTGACGGCACGGTCCGCTTCATCTTCCAGCCGGCAGAGGAATGGGGCAAGGGCGCGCTCGCCATGCTCGACGATGGCCTCATGCAGCGTTTTACCTTCGATGAGATTTACGGTATCCACAAT
This sequence comes from Shinella sp. GW835-FHT14H05, assembly GCF_058793575.1. Taxonomy (NCBI): domain Bacteria; kingdom Pseudomonadati; phylum Pseudomonadota; class Alphaproteobacteria; order Hyphomicrobiales; family Rhizobiaceae; genus Shinella; species Shinella sp. GW835-FHT14H05. The sequence continues at coordinate 1,407,902 of NZ_JBXAFY010000001.1, forward strand.
ATGCCGGGCCTGCCGGTCGGGCATTTCGAGACGCGGCCCGGCCCTTTCATGTCCGCGGAGGACAATTTCGAGATCGTGCTTCAAGGTGTGGGCGGCCATGCGGCGCGGCCGCACTGGGGCAACGAGGTGCTCGTCGCGGCCTGCGCGCTGGTCACCAGTCTCCAGACCATCGTCTCGCGCCGTCTGAGCCCGACGGATGTGGGCGTCGTTTCGGTCACGGAACTCATCACCGACGGCACGCGCAACGCGCTTCCGGGGCTGGCGCGCGTGCTGGGCGATGCCCGCAGCTTCCGGCCGGAAGTAAGCGCTTCCATCGAAAAGCAGATGCGCATCATCGCGGAGGGCACGGCGCTGGCGCACAACGTCACCGCGACGGTTGCCTATACGAGGGAGTTCGTGCCGCTCTTGAACGATGCGGCGCTCGTCGAAGAAGCCTTCGCCGTCGCACGCAGTATCCTGCGACCGGATGACGTCAGGCTCGCGGCCGAGCCGATGACGGGGTCGGAGGATTTTGCGCATTTCCTCGCCCACGTACCCGGCTGCTTCGTCTTCCTCGGCAACGGCCGGGAGTCGGCGCCGCTGCACAATCCCACCTACGATTTCAACGATGAAGGGCTCCTGCACGGCGCGGATTTCCACGCCGGAATGATCCGGCGCAGATGCGCGGTCGGGTGATCAGAGCTTTCTGGCGGTTTCCAGGAAGGCCTCGAACTGCTCCTGCGGCACGAAGGATCCCCCGGTCGTCCAGACGATGTGGGTCGCCTGCGACAGGCGATCGGCAATGTTCAACCGCTCGCAGAATGCACGTCCCTGCGGATGATTCACGACGAATTCGGGCCCGGCGAAGCCTGCGGCTGCTGATGGTTCTAGGCGCAAGCCCTGGGTCGAATGGGCGATAAGCAGCCAACGAAAGAGCGATATGTCGTCGACCGTGAAGACGCCGGCAAGCATGTTGCGCATGACGCGTGCCACGAAGGCCGACATGCGCGCGACCGCCATGCCGTCGGCTTCGGTCCTGTTGCTGAGGCCTACGTCGTATACCGAGACGAGGTCGTCCGAGCCGCTCATCATATGGACGAGCGCGCAGGGCGACTGGACGGGCTCGACGAAGAAACAATGGACAAAGTCGCCAAAAACTTTCTTGGCGCCGTAGGTGACGCCGCCGGGTGCGCCGCCGATGCCGCATGGCAGGTAGAGAAACAGCGGATGCTCAGCATCGACGACGATCCTCAGCACATTGAGCTGTTCTGCGAGTTCCAGCGCCGCGACGCTGTAGCCGAGGAACAGCTGCCGGGATTGTTCGTCGTCGACGAAATAGATGGATGGGTCGCTTTCCGCGATAATGCGGGCATTCTCGACGGCGGTGGTGTAGTCCGCCTCGTGCTGCACGACCTCCACGCCGAGCCTCCGCAGCCGCTCCACCTTCCAGGCCTTGGCGTCGGACGACATATGGACGGTGGCCCTGAAGCCGAGGGCGCGGGCGGCGACGCCGACGCTAAGCCCGAGGTTTCCCGTGCTGCCGACGGCGATCGTGTGGTGGGAGAACAGAGCTTTCGCCGCGGCGCCGGCCAGGTCGCGGATATCCTGACCGTCCTTTAGGAGGCCTTCGCGCCTGGCGAGCGCCTCGGCGAAAACGAAGACCTCGTAGACGCCGCCGCGCGCCTTGATCGACCCGGCAACCGGCAGCGCGCTGTCCGCCTTCACGAACACCCGGCCGAATTCGGAGCCGCCATAGCCGAGGGTATCCCGAAGCGTCTCCAGCTCGATCAGGTTCGAGCGGATTGCTCCCGCCGTCGCCTTCAATTCGGGAAAGCAGCTTTCGAGTAGGGGTGCCAGCCGCGTCCAGTTCGCCTGCGCCTCATCGACCTGGTCCGGGGTGAGCTGCAGGGAACCGTCGCCGATCGCGTTGTCGCGATAGAGCGAGTTGATCCATAGCGTCGGGCGGGCGGCAAGCACGTCATCGCGGGCGGGATCGTTCGGGAGTTGAAATGTCATCGCGGCTTCCAATCTGGTTGCGGCTTAGTCGTAGCGGCTCAGCCCATGCGTTCGGAGACATAGGAACCCGGCGATGGCGGGAAGACGATCGTCTTGTTGCCGTTCACGAAAACCCGGCCGTGGATATGGGCATGAATGGCGCGCGCCAAGACCTGGCTCTCCACGTCGCGGCCGAGGCTGACATAGTCGTCGGCGCTCTGCGCATGGGTGACGCGAACGGTGTCCTGCTCGATGATCGGGCCTTCGTCGAGATCGGCGGTCACGTAGTGGGATGTCGCGCCGATGAGTTTGACGCCGCGCTCGAAGGCCTGCTTGTAGGGATTGGCGCCCTTGAACGAGGGCAGAAAGGAGTGGTGGATATTGATGATGCGGCCGGACATCCTGCGGCACATCTCGTCGGACAGGACCTGCATGTAGCGCGCGAGCACGATGAGCTCGGCGCCGGATTCTTCGACGATCCGCATCTGTTCGGCTTCGGCCGCAGGCTTGTCGTCCTTCGTCACCTTGATGCAGTGGAATGGAATGTCGTGGTTCACCACGAGCTTCTGATAGTCCGTATGGTTGGAGATGACGCCGACGATGTCGATCGGCAGTGCGCCGATGCGCCAGCGATAGAGCAGGTCGTTCAGGCAATGGCCGAAGCGCGAAACCATCAGCACGACTTTGCGCTTGGCCGTCTCGTCGAAGAATTCGGCTTCGGCCTCATATCTTTCGATGATCTCCGCGAAACCCTCGCGCAGTTGCGAGAGGGTGCGGCCCTCTTCTGAATGGAAGCTGACGCGCATGAAATACCGACCGGTGCTCTTGTCGTCGAACTGGGCGCTGTCGGAGATGTTGCAGCCGCTCGTGGAAAGGTAATTGGCGATCGCTGCCGTCACGCCCCGGATCGAAGGGCAGGCGACGCGAAGCGCATATCGGTGTGTGGACATGGCGACAATTCCTCTGTCTGCACCGATCAATCGGCGCTGATAGCGTTCAGGCGGCAGAAGGCCGTCAGGGTGTTGGAGAGCAGGCAGGCGATCGTCATGGGGCCGACGCCGCCGGGCACGGGCGTGATCGCGGCCGCGTGGCCGGCCTCCTCGAAGGCGACGTCGCCGACGATGCGCGATTTGCCGTCCACCTCGATGCGGTTGATGCCGACATCGATGACCACGGCACCGGGCTTGATCCAGTCGCCGCGAACCAATCCGGGGCGCCCCACCGCGACGACCAGGATATCGGCCGCACGGCAGAGCTCCGGCGTGTTTTTTGTGCGCGAATGGGCGATCGTCACGGTGCAGTTTTCCGCAAGCAGAAGCTGCGCCATGGGCTTGCCGACGATGTTGGACTTGCCGATGACCACGGCGTGCAGGCCGGATAGGCTTTGGCCGAGCCGATCCTTCAGCAGCATCAGGCAGCCGAGCGGGGTGCAGGGCACCAGCGCCGGCTGACCGGTCGAGAGACGGCCGGCATTTGAAATGTGGAAGCCGTCAACGTCCTTGTCGGGGTTGATTTCCTGGATGACCGCGGCCGCATCGAGATGGGCCGGCAGCGGCAGTTGGACCAGGATGCCGTGCACGTCCGGATCGACATTGAGCCTGCCAATCAACGCCATCAGCTCGGCCTGTCCGGTGTCGGTGGCAAGCTCGTATTTGAACGAATGCATGCCCGCGGCCACCGTCTGGCGGTGCTTCGCGCCGACATAGACGGCGCTCGCAGGATCGGTGCCGACGAGCACGACGGCGAGCCCCGGAACCTTGCCGGTCTTCTGCTTGGCGCTTTCCACTCTGAGCTTGATGTCTTCGAGCAGGCCGGCAGCGAACCGTTTGCCATCGATGACGGCGCTGCCGGCGATCCTGTCCATTCCCATCGTTGTTCCCCGATGATCAGTGGGCGTAGACCGGGAAGGCCCGGGTCAGGTCTGCGACCTTCGCCCTGGCTCCGGGCACGATGTCGTCGGCGTTGCCGGCCGCTTCCGCCTCGATGAGGTCGGCGATGATGGTGCCGAGCGTGCGCAGCTCGTCTTCCTTCATGCCGCGCGTGGTGGCGGCGGAGACGCCGAGGCGCATGCCGACCCATTCGGGCGGGCGCGGGCTGTCGTTCGGGATCGGGTTCTTGTTCGCTGTGATGTTGGCGCGCGCGAGCAGATCCTCCGCCTGCTTCCCGTTGAGCCCCTTGCTCGACAGGTCGACCAGGACGATATGCGTGTCGGTTCCGCCGGAGACAATGCGGATGCCGCGCTCGATCAGGGTTTCGGCAAGCGCGCGCGCATTGGCCTTCACCTGATGGGCATAGACTTTGAAATCGTCGCGCAGCGCTTCACCGAGGCAGATCGCCTTGGCAGCGAGCACATTGCTGTGCAGCGAGCCCTGGACACCGGGAAACACCGCGGCCTGCAGCTTCTTGAACCAGTCCGGGTTGTTGGTGAGGATCAGGCCGCCGCGCGGGCCGCGCAAGGTCTTGGTCGTCGTGCAGGTGACGATGTCGGCATGGGGGAACGGCGAGGGATGCGCGCCGCCGGCGACGAGGCCGGCGATATGCGCCATATCGACGAGGAACCAGGCGCCAACCTTCCTGGCGATCCGGCCCATGCGCTCGAAATCCAGTTCACGCGGATAGGCCGAGCCGCCGGTGATGAGAAGGGTGGGGCGGACTTCCTGGGCAATGCGCTCCAGCGCGTCGTAGTCGATGACTTCGGTCTGCGGGTCGACATTGTAATTGTGCGATTCGAACCAGCGGCCGGAGAGGTTGCCCTTCATGCCGTGCGACAGGTGGCCGCCGGCAGCGAGATCGAGCGAGAGAACCTTGTCGCCCGGCTTCAGCAGCAGGAAGAAGACGGCGAGGTTTGCCTGCGTGCCGGAGTGGGGCTGCACATTGGCGTAAGCGCAGCCGAACAGTTCCTTCGCGCGGTCGATCGCCGCCTGCTCGACGACATCGACGAACTGGCCGCCGCCGTGGAAGCGGTTGCCCGGATAGCCTTCCAGCGTCTTGTTGGTCATTTCATGCGCCAGCGCGTCGAGCACGGCGCGGCTGACGATGTTTTCCGACGCGATGAGTTCGATCTGGTCCTGCTGGCGCTTTCGCTCGTTGTCGAGCGCCTCGGCCACGAGGGGATCGCGCTCGTGAACCGAGGCGTTGAAATAGGCTTGTGTCTGTTCGGTCATGACCTGTCTCCGGGCGAATACCGCTGTCTTGGGTTCGCCGGAAAGCTAGTCGGGCGCTCATTCCAGAAAAAGTTAATAATATTTGCACATACGTTCTGATTTGCTAATCATTCAATCTCACGTCAGGGAGACGAATGATGGACCTTGCCCGGTTGCGCGCACTCAGAGAATTGTCGATCCGCAAGACGATGGCCGCCGTCGCCGAAGCGCTCTATGTCTCGCCCTCGGCCGTGTCGCAGCAGATTGCGCTGCTCGAACAGGAGGTCGGCATCGACCTGATCGAGCGCCGCGGGCGCGGTGTCGAGCTGACGCCCGCCGGCAAGCAGCTTGTCGAGCGGGCCGAGCGTATCCTGATCGAGCTGGAATCGGCGCGTGCCGATATTGCGGAGCTGAAGAAGGTTATTGCCGGCGAGTTGCGGGTTGCCGCCTTTCCCTCCATCGCAGCGGCGCTGGTGGCGGGCGCGATACAGGACCTGCACCGTCTCCATCCCCGCCTGACCGTGCAGTTCGATGAAATGGAGCCCGCGGAAAGCTTGGCCGCGCTTCGCAGCTGGCAGACCGATCTCGCTTTCATCGACGATCTCAACGTGCCCCCCGGCGCGCTGGACCCCAACATCGAAACGATCCCGCTGATGGAGGACGTCTTCAACGTCATGGTCTCCCAGACGCACCCGCTCGCCAACCAGCCGACCGTCATGCTGCATCAATTGCGGGACGAGCGCTGGGCACTCGACACGGCGTCGTCGACCTACAACCGGATGATTTCCGATGCCTGCCAGGAGGCGGGTTTCACGCCGAACATCGTGGCGCGCTGCAAGGGTTTTGAGGTGACGATCGCGCTCATTCGCGAGGGATACGGCATCTCGATCCTGCCCGGTCTGCGGGCAAGCTACGACCTGGAGGACGTCTGGGTCTGCAAGGTGGTGCCGGAAATCCGGCGCAAGATCTCTCTCGCCTTCCGGAAGGGCGAGAAGAAAAGTCCGGCCGTGCAGGCCTTCATCGCCGAGGTCAACCAGCGGGTCGGCGGGCGCCGCCGGTCGACTTCCAACCCGGGAGAGGCGTCGAAAGGAGAGGGCGGTTGACGGCGCCAAGCGTGAACAAATCAACAGTTTTTCTAAGTGGTATGTAAAGTAGAATTAAGTAGACCTGTATAAACACCCCTCCTATCGTTCCCCTGTCGATTGATATGGGCCGCGCATCGGATAGCCGCAGCGACCTTAGCCCAACGACGGAACATCAGCTTCAGAACGGCAAGAGCCGCTGTTGCCCTATCGCCCAAGCACGTCTCGGCAACACCGGCTGTCCTGCGCGTTCACGCAGGCCAACTCGCGATAGAACAGGGGAATACAATGAATTTCAAACACATACTGATGGCCTGCACCTTTGCCGGCGCAGCCCTCATGGCGAGCCACGCCTTGGCCTCTGTGCTCGATACCGTCAAGCAGCGCGGGACGCTGAATTGCGGCACCGACAACACGGCGCCCGGCTTCGGCTACCTCAACACCACGACGGGCCAGATGGAAGGGCTCGACGTCGATTTCTGCAAGGCGATCGCCGCCGCCGTTCTCGGCGACGCGTCCAAGGTCAAGTTCGTCACCGTGACGGACAAGAGCCGCTTCGACGCAGTCCTCACCAACCAGGTCGATGTCGTCTTCGCCCACACGACCATCAAACCCGCCCGCGAATCCTCGATCGCCATCGATTTCCTGCCGATCAATTTCTACGACGGCACCGGCGTCATGGTGAAGACGGAGTCGGGCGTTGCTAAGTTCGATGACCTCGACGGCGCCACCTTCTGCACGACGCAGGGCTCGGTGACCGAGACGGTGCTGACCAGCGCCTTCAAGGCGCGCGGCTGGACGGCCTCCAAGGTGCTGACCTACGAGAACCTCGAAAAGCTTTTCGCGGCGCTGAATTCCGGCCGCTGCAACGCCATGAGCACCGACAAGTCGGCGCTCGCCGCCTGGGCCGGCAACTCGCCCAAGCCCGCCGATTACCTGATCCTGCCCGATACGCTCGACAAGTCGCCCTTCGGCGGGTTCGTCGTGGCGAATGATTCCAAGTGGCGCAATGCGCTGCGCTGGACGTCCTACGGCCTGTTCCAGGCGGAAGAATCCGGGATTTCGCAGGCCAATCTCGATGAGAAGCTGAAGAGCGAGGACCCCTTCGTCCAGAAATTCCTCGGAGTGGGCGGCGGTTACGGCAAGGATTTCGGCCTACACGACGACTTCGTGGCGCAGGCGATCAAGGCCGTCGGAAACTACGGCGACATCTACGCGCGCAATCTCGGCCCGGACACCAAGATGTTCCTCGACCGCAAGGGCACGCCGAACGCGCTCTGGACCGAGGGCGGCGCCATCTATTCGCCCCTCTGGAACTGATCCCTCTGCCGCGTGAGCCGAGGCGGAGCCTCTCTGCCTCGGCTTACTTTCGAGCGTCTGGAACTGCGATATGACCTTGGAACACACGAACGCGACCGGCCTGACGGTCGAGCGTGACCTCACGGCCGCGCGCCGGCGGCGCAACCGGATCCGGTATCACGCCATACAGCTTGCCGTGGTTGCTGCGGCACTGGCCCTGGTCGTGCTCTTCGCCGTCGCGGTCAAGGAGGGGCTGGCGCGGCATGGCATCAAATTCAGTTTCTCGTTCCTCTGGGATGCGGCTGGCTTCGACATCAGCGAGGGCAAGACCTTCGTCTTCGATAGCGGGTTCTGGCTTGGTTTCAGCGATTTCACATCGGACCGCTCGATCGCCCAGGCCTTCGTCGCGGGCATCGTGAACACGATCAAGGACGCGGTGCTTGCGATCGTGCTCAGCACGGTGCTCGGAACCCTGCTCGGCGTCGGCCGTCTTTCGACCAATTGGGTGGTTCGCAACCTCTCCTTCTGGTGCGTCGAGTTCGTTCGCAACACGCCGCTCCTCATCCAGCTCGTCTTCTGGTATTTCGCCGTCGTCCTGCATTTCCCGCCGATCGCCGCCGCCGCGAAATTCTACGGCGTCATCATCAGCCAGCAGGGCCTCTATGTCCCGGCGCTCACATGGCAGGGCGAGGGCTCTGCGATGGCGATGGCGCTCGCAAGCGCCTGCTGGGTCGCCGTGCTCGGGCTGATTTTCGACAGGCACAGGACGACCCGCTGGATTTGTCTCGGCGCGCTCGTCGCACTGCCGTCCCTGATGCTCGCCACCGGCATCCTGGCGCTGGACTTCCCCGTCGCCTCGAAATTCCAGGCGAGCGGCGGCACGAGCATCAGCCCGGAAATGGCGGCGCTGCTTCTGGCGATCGTTTTCAACAGCGCGTCCTATATCGCCGAGATCGTGCGCGGCTCCATCGATGCCCTGCCGAAAGGCCAATGGGAGGCGGCGGCCTCTCTCGGCCTTGGCCGGCGCGATACCGTCAACGACATCATCCTCCCGCAGGTCTTCCGGGTCGTGCTGCCGTCCTTCGGCAACCAGTATATCAGCCTCACGAAGAACACGGCGCTCGGCATCGCGATCGGCTATCCGGAACTGTTCAACATCTACGGCACCATCGCCAACCAGACGGGCCACAGTCTCGAAGGCATCGTCATCGTCATGGTGTCCTACCTGATCCTAAGCTGGATCATCAGCGCGGCCGTCAGCTGGGCCGACCGCCGCCTGAGCAATCCCGGAGCAATGCGATGATCGCACGATCCCTGACATGGTCCCGCCACAACCTTTTCGGCAAGCCTTTCGATGTCCTGCTGTCCCTCACGGTCATTCCTGGCACTCTCTGGCTGATCTACCAGGCCTTCGCCTGGGCACTGGCGACAGCACGATGGGACATCATTCCGCAGAGCCTTCGTGTCCTGATGATCGGGATTTTCCCGGCGGACCAGGCCTGGCGTTCCTGGGTGGCAGTCGCCATCATCGCAGCGCTTCTGGGGGCGGCTCTCGGATGCGTCTTCGCCTTCAGGACTCGCCACGCCGGGTTCCTGGCGCTGGTTCTCGCCTTTCTGGTGTCGATGACGGGCTTCAGCAACCTTGTCACGCTCGCCGTGCTTCTGGCTATCTTCGCCGGTGCGTGGAGCCTGACCTCTCATGCGCCGATGTCGCGCAAGGTGCTGATACCGGCGAGTTTTACCGGGCTGATCGCCATCTTCGCGGTCATGTCGCCGCCCGGTGCCGGCCTCTGGGGCGGCCTGCTGCTCAGCGTCCTGCTCACCCTGGTGACCGCAGTCCTGTCCCTGCCCATCGGCATCCTGCTCGCCTTCGGACGGCGCAGCCGCTTCTCCAGCCTTCGCATGATCTCTACGGCCTATATCGAGGTGATGCGCTCGGTCCCGCTGATCCTGGTCGTCTACTGGATCTGGATTCTGATGCCGGTGCTGACGCCCGAGCTCAACCTGGCGGATGTCGTGCGCGGCATGGTCGGCTTCACGCTGTTCTATTCCGCCTACGTGGCCGAATATGTGCGCAGCGGCTTACAGGCCGTGCCGCGCGGCCAGACCGAAGCCGCCCGTTCGCTCGGCATGAGCGAATTCGACATCAGCCGGTCGATCGTCCTGCCGCAGGCGCTGCGCGTCGTAGTGCCGCCACTCGTCGGCAATGTGCTCGATATCTTCAACGCCGCGCCGCTGGTCTTCATCATCGGGCTCACGGATTTCCTGCGCGCCGGTCAGATGATCCTCGCCAATCCGCAATATGGCGACCGCACCTACGAAGTCTATTCATTCCTGTTCTTCACCTATTTCCTCGTCGGTTCGCTCATCACCTTCGTCGCCCGCAAGCTTGAGGCCCATCTCGCCCGGGGCAGCCGATGACCGACGCCAATCCTTCAGGAGCCGCTCCGATGAACACCATCGTCGACATGAAAAGCCTCAACAAATTCTACGGCAGCCATCACGTTCTGAAGAACGTCGACCTTTCGGTGTCGCGCGGCGAGGTGGTGGTGGTGATCGGCGCGAGTGGGTCTGGCAAATCTACGCTGATCCGCTGCGTCAACGGGCTGGAAATGTACCAGAACGGCAGCCTGCTGGTCGACGGCTACCAGATGCCGGTCGAGGAGGACCGGTTGTTGGGCGGCGAGAAGGAGCTTGTCGCCATCCGTAAGGGCGTCGGCATGGTTTTCCAGCAATTCAACCTGTTCCCGCACAAGACGGTGGTGGAAAACATCACCATCGCGCCGATGCGCGTGCGAAAAAAATCGAGGGACGAAGCCGAGGTGACGGCGCTCAAGCTCCTGGAGCGCGTCGGTCTCAAGGCGCATGCCTACAAATATCCGGGTCAGCTTTCCGGCGGCCAGCAGCAGCGCGTCGCCATCGCTCGCTCGCTCGCCATGGAGCCGCACCTCATGCTCTTCGACGAACCGACCTCCGCGCTCGACCCCGAAATGATCGGCGAAGTGCTCGACGTCATGCGCGAACTCGCCGCTGATGGCATGACGATGATGATCGTCACCCACGAAATGGGTTTCGCCCGCGAGGTCGCCGACCGCATCGTCTATATCGACCAGGGCGCGATCCTCGAAATCGGCAAGCCGGACGACTTCTTCGACAACCCAAAGAACGACCGCGCCCGCTCGTTCCTCGCACGCGTGCTGAAGCATTGAGGCGCTATGACACGGCATATTGCAAGCCGCTCTCTTCGCAGCTATACGGGCAAAGAAAATTAGCGATAAAAGGCAAGCTTGCCAAAGTTGTAAAGAGTGGAAATTACCGTTAGAGTTCAACGGTATGTGTGATTTCGGATCTTTCCACTTCGGCCATCTTCGGCGGGCGTTTCGATTGCAAATGCGCCACCGGTCATTCCCCCTTTACGGAATCTGGGTTATGCATGCTCGAACGCGCGCCGGCGGAACGGCGTGCTTGTCTGCGAGAATTCTGGAGCCGCTTCGATGACCGCGAAGATCTATCGTCCTGCCAAGACCGCCATGCAATCCGGCAAGGCCAAGACCCATCTCTGGGTTTTGGAATTTGATGCGGAAAAGCCGCGGACGATCGACCCGATCATGGGCTATACGAGCTCGGGCGACATGTACCAGCAGGTCAAGCTCACCTTCGAGACGAGCGAAGAGGCGATTGCTTACGCGGAACGCAACGGCATCGAATACCGCATGATCGAGCCGAAGGAAGCGACCCGCAAGCGCGTCGCCTATCCGGATAACTTCCGCTTCAACCGCATGCAGCCCTGGACCCACTGAGGTTCTACTGGCGCCACCAGTCCCGGCCCCTTAGCTCAGCTGGATAGAGCATCTGCCTTCTAAGCAGAATGTCGCAGGTTCGAGCCCTGCAGGGGTCGCCAAGCTTTTTCACATGAAAAAGGGCAGCTCGAGAGCTGCCCTTTTGTTTGGGAACAACAACCTATTACGAATAGGGCGAAACGCACTGCTGGCGAGGGCCGCCGTAGGGCTGAAACGTGTTGTCGTAAGAGCGGTAAGAGCGGTAGCGGTTGGCGCACCAGCTCGTGTGCGATCCGCTGCCGGCCTGCGGCTGGTTGGAAATCGCACCACCGATGATGGCACCGGCACCGAAGGCCGCAAGCGGATACCACCAGCCGTCGGAATGACGACGATAGCCTGCGCGGCGTTCACGATAGCCACGGTGGCCGTGCCAGCGGCGTTCCGCACGGCGTTCATAGCGGTCGCGGCGGCGCTCATAGCGATACTGAACCTGTTCGACATTCGAGGCTTCCGGAACCGGAACCCTCGCGAATGTCACGGCCTGGGCCGGGACGATGGAGGTCAGCGCAATGGCGATGGACAATGCGCCCGCGGCAAAACCGGTCTTGAGCTTCAACATGATAAAACCTTTCGTGCTTGATCGGCAGAAGAACGCGGCACTGCCGTGGTTGTTCCCCGCGATCTCGAAAGGGCGTGTCTCAGAGGCAAAAAAAACGGGTTGGTCCGCCTGTTCGGCTCGCCAACCCGTTCCGGTAAAACGCGGATCAGGGTGTTCGGGGTTACAGGGGCTCTCACCACAATCCGGCTGCATCTCCAGATCTCCTGTAAGGCGGATCATGCCCGAATGCGCTTTTCTCGATTGACATAACCCGCATCTTTTTTGACAATTTCCACATGCGTAAAAAAGAGCTGCGGCAGGGGCCGCTCGAGGTGACGATCGTCCTTCTGCCCGAGTCGTCGATCATGTCGCTCGCCTCGGTGCTCGACCCGATGCGCGCGGCAAACCGCGTTGTGCCGGAGCAGGTGTTCCGCTGGACGATCCTGTCGCCGCAGGGCAGGCCGGTCCTGTTGACCTGCGGCGTGGAGATCCGGGTGGATGGGGATTTTGCCGATGTCACCAGCGGCGATGCACTGCTGCTGATTGCCGGCTTCAACCAGGATCGCCATGCCGACCGTAATTTCGTTGCTCGGCTAAAGAAAGTGGCGCGCCGCTTCGGGGTGGTCGCGGGCATCGAATCGGGCTGCTGGCTGCTGGCGCGGTCGGGCCTGCTCGACGGGCGCGATGCGACGGCGCATTGGGAGGAACTGGAGGATTTCGCGGCGGCCTTTCCGGCGCTCAATGTGCGCGCCGACCGCTTTGTCACCGACGGGCCGCTCTGGACGTCCGGCGGCGCCTCGCCGACCTTCGACATGATGCTGCATCTGGTGCGCGAGCGTTTCGGCTCGGCGGTGGCGCTCGATGTGGCGAGCGTCTTCGTCTATGACGAGACCCATGCGGCGACGGATGCCCAGCCGCTCGTCTCGCTCGGACGGCTCGGGGAGCACCAGCCGGAATTGGCGGCCGCCATCCGCCTGATGGAGCGCACGATCGACCGGCCGCTGACGATTGCAGCCCTTGCCCGGCGGCTCGGTTTTTCGACGCGCAAGCTGGAGACGTTGTTTGCGACCGGCCTCGGCATCGGGCCGGGAAAATATTACCTGCGCCTGCGCCTGACGGCGGCGCAGCGGATGGTGCGCGATACGCCGCTGTCGATCCAGGACGTAGCGCTGCGCAGCGGCTTCGACAGTCTCTCCGCCTTTTCGCGCGCCTTTCGAAACCATTTTGGTGCAAGCCCGCTGAAGCTCCGGGCAGAGCTGCGCGTCAAATGAAAAAGGCGGGCTTTTGGCCCGCCTTTTCGCTGTGCCGCCCGGATCCGCCTAGTGCAGGATCTGGCTGAGGAAGAGTTTCGTGCGCTCGTGCTGCGGGTTGTCGAAGAACTCTGCCGGCGAGTTCTGCTCGACGATCTGGCCCTGGTCCATGAAGATGACGCGGTTGGCGACCTGGCGGGCAAAACCCATTTCGTGCGTCACGCACAGCATGGTCATGCCTTCTTCGGCGAGAGACACCATGGTGTCGAGCACTTCCTTGACCATTTCCGGGTCGAGCGCCGAGGTCGGCTCGTCGAACAGCATGATCTTCGGCTTCATGCAGAGCGAGCGGGCGATCGCCACGCGCTGCTGCTGGCCGCCGGAGAGCTGGCCCGGATATTTGTGGGCCTGTTCGGGGATCTTGACGCGCTTGAGGTAGTGCATCGCCACTTCCTCGGCGTCCTTCTTCGGCATCTTGCGCACCCAGATCGGCGCCAGCGTGCAGTTTTCCAGGATCGTCAGGTGCGGGAAGAGGTTGAAGTGCTGGAACACCATGCCGACTTCGCGGCGCACTTCGTCGATCTTCTTGAGGTCGTTGGTGAGCTCGATGCCATCGACGACGATCTGGCCCTTCTGGTGCTCTTCAAGGCGATTGATGCAGCGGATCATCGTCGACTTGCCGGAGCCCGAGGGGCCGGCGATGACGATGCGCTCGCCCTTCATGACCTTGAGATTGACGTCGCGCAGCACGTGGAAATCGCCGTACCACTTGTTCATGTTGGTGATCTCGACGGCGACATCCGTCGTGGAGACCGCCAGCTTTTGCGCCTGGGCTTGGTTGGCCATTCTTGTTTCCTCTCTTTTATCGTTTGTGGCCCTTGTCGAGCCGGCGTTCCACGAAGGCCGAATAGCGCGACATGCCGAAGCAGAAAATCCAGAACACGAAACCGGCGAAGATCAGGCCCGTCAGCGGCGTGACCGGCGTGATCCAGGCCGAATCCCCAAAACTTGCCTTCACGATGCCGAGCAGATCGTACATCGAAATGATCGTGACGAGGGAGGTATCCTTGAACATGCCGATGAAGGTGTTCACGATGCCGGGGATCACGAGCTTGATGGCCTGCGGAAGCACGACGAAGGTCATTTTGTGGAAGTAGTTTAGACCAAGAGCGTCGGCCGCTTCATATTGCCCTTTTGGAATGGCTTGGAGACCGCCGCGAATAACCTCCGCCATATAGGCGGACGCGAAGATCGAAACGCCGATCAGCGCGCGCAGGAACTTGTCGATGTTGTTGCCGGGTTCGAGGAACAGCGGCAGCAGAACGCTCGCCATGAAAAGGACCGTGATCAGCGGGACGCCGCGGATCAACTCGATGAAGACGACGCAGGCGGTCTTCAGCACCGGCATGGTCGAACGGCGGCCGAGTGCCAGCAGGATACCGGCCGGCAGCGAGACGACGATGCCGACGAAGGAGATGATGAGCGTCACCATCAGCCCGCCCCAGAGCGAGGTCTCGACGTGCCGCAGGCCGAACACGCCGCCGAGCAGCAGGAAGAAGGCGACGACCGGCAGCACGATCAGCAGCAGGAGAGCGTTCAGGCCCTTGCGCGGCACCTTCGGGATCAGGAAGGGGATGAGCAGGCCGACGAACATGACGACCACCAAGAGCGGCCGCCAGAGTTCGTCGCGCGGATAGGAACCGAACATGAACTGGACGAAGCGGTCGCCGACATAGGCCCAGCAGGCGCCGTTCCAGCCGGCCGGAAGCTGGCCGCCCTGATCGACGGTCAGGCAGGCCGTGCGGTCTGCGCCGGTCCACACGGCCGACACGAACAGCCAGTTGAGGAGGCCCGGTATGAAGTAGAGGATCGCCGCCAGCGCGACGAGGGACAGGATGCTGTCCTTCCACGAGGCGAAGAGGTTCTTGCGGACCCAGCCGATGGCGGAGGAATCCGACATCGGCGCCTTCTCCGGCTCAAGGAACTGGCTGCGGACGTAGGTAATGCTTTCAGCCATATCAGCGCTCCACCAATGCCATCTTGGCGTTGAACCAGTTCATGAACAGCGAGGTGATGAGGCTGATCGAAACGTAGATCAGCATCCAGATCGAGATGATCTCGATCGACTTGCCCGACTGGTTGAGGATGGTGCCGCCGACCGCGACGAGATCGGCATAACCGACGGCCACCGCGAGCGAGGAGTTCTTGATGAGGTTGAGGTACTGCGAGGTGAGCGGTGGAATGATGATGCGCAGCGCCTGCGGCAGCACGACGAGGCGCGTCGCCTGGCCGGGGCGCAGCCCCAGCGCATAGGAGGCTTCCGACTGGCCCTTCGAGACGCCGCGGATGCCGGCGCGCACGATCTCGGCAATGAACGAGGCCGTGTAGAGCGACAATGCGAGGTAGAGCGCCAGGAATTCCGGTCCGATCACCATGCCGCCGTTCATGTTGAACGAGCCCGGCACCGCGTAGTCGAGCGAAAGCGGGCTGCCCATCACGATGAAGACGAGGAGCGGGAACAGCACGATCAGGCCGAGATTGATC
The DNA here is from genome assembly GCF_058793575.1 of Shinella sp. GW835-FHT14H05. Taxonomy (NCBI): domain Bacteria; kingdom Pseudomonadati; phylum Pseudomonadota; class Alphaproteobacteria; order Hyphomicrobiales; family Rhizobiaceae; genus Shinella; species Shinella sp. GW835-FHT14H05. The sequence goes on from NZ_JBXAFY010000001.1 coordinate 1,423,571, forward strand.
CAGAGCACTGGAGGGCGGATGCCCGTGGCGCGCTGGCGGGCATTGGCCCAGACCGTGAAGGCGATCGCCGCGACGACCCCGATCAGGAAGGCGACCAGAACCACGCCAAAACCCTCGCCGAAGACCGGCGCCGGCATGTAGATGCCGCGGTTCGAGATGAAGAAGATCGCGTCCGGATTGTCCTTCACATGCTGGAAGATGGTGCGGATCGACGGCAGCAGGGCGAGAACGCCGAGATACCAGAAGAAGATGACGAGCAGCGGCGGAATATTGCGGAAGATCTCCACATAGATCGTGCACAGCCGGGCGATCAGCCAATTGTGCGACAGGCGCCCGATGCCGACAAGCAGGCCGACGATCGTCGCAGTGACGATACCGGCGGCTGCGACCACGAGCGTGTTGATGAGACCGACCTGAAGGGCGCGGAAATAGGTCGAGTCGCTGCTATAGGCGATCAACGACTGCGCGACGTCGAAGCCGGCGCGGCTGTTCAGAAAGCCGAAGCCCGCCGACATGTTGGCGCGGGCAAGGTTCTGGACGACGTTGTTCCACGCATACCAGACGGCGGAGACGATCACGATGATCGTCACGACCTGGTAGACAGTGCTTCTCAGCGCCGGATTGTAGAGAAGAGATACCTTCGGCGGTTCGCCGGACCCTGTTCGGGCATCCGCAAGAGCCATGCATTTCCCCTGACATTGTTGTCGCCCTGTTTTCCGGGCGTTTTGTTTGAAAGGGAGGGCAATCGCTTGCCCTCCCGGAGTGGTGCGGATGATCGCTTAGCGAACCGGCGGTGCGTACTGCAGGCCGCCCTTCGTCCACAGGCCGTTCAGGCCGCGGGCGATCTTGAGCGGGGAACCTTCGCCGACATTGCGCTCGAAGGATTCGCCGTAGTTGCCGACCGCCTTGATGATCTGCACGGCCCAGTCCTTCGGCACGCCGAGGTCGGCGCCGATGGTGCTGTCAGCTTCTTCGCCGAGGAAGCGCTTAATGTCCGGGTTGGCTGACTTCTTCATCTCTTCGACATTCGCCTGGGTGATGCCGAATTCTTCGGCGGCAACCATCGCGTAGTGCGACCAGGTCACGATGTCGAACCACTTGGAGTCGTTCTGGCGAACGGCCGGGCCGAGCGGCTCCTTGGAGATGATTTCCGGCAGAACCATATGGTCGTCCGGGTTGGCCATCTTCAGGCGGATCGAGTAGAGGCCCGAGGCGTCCGTCGTGTAGACGTCGCAACGGCCGGCATTGTAGGCGGCGTCGGCTTCATCCTGCGCTTCGAAGACGACCGGCTTGAAGTCCATGTTGTTCGAGCGGAAGAAGTCGGCGAGGTTGAGTTCGGTCGTCGTGCCGGACTGCACGCAGACGGAGGCGCCGGACAGTTCGAGCGCCGACTTCACGCCGAGCTCCTTCTTCACCATGAAGCCCTGGCCGTCATAATAGTTGACGGCGCGGAAATCGAAGCCGAGCTGCGAATCGCGGCTGATGCTCCAGGTGGTGTTGCGGGCGAGAATGTCGATTTCGCCGGACTGCAGGGCCGGGAAGCGGTCCTTGGCCGAGAGCGGCGTGTATTTCACCTTGGTGGCGTCGCCAAAGACGGCAGCGGCCACGGCCTTGCACAGGTCGATGTCGAGACCGGACCAGTTGCCGGCCGAATCCTGTGCGCCGAAACCGGCGAGGTTCGAGCCGTTCACGCCGCACTGCACGAAGCCCTTTGCCTTCACGTCAGTCAGCGTGTCCGCCTGTGCTGCATGTGCGCCAAGCCCCAGTACGGCAGCGCCGACGAGCGCAGCCATGATTTTTTTTGCCATTTTTTTACAACCTTTTTCTGTTGTCTTTGTTTTGTCCGCAGGCCCCGCACCCCTGACGGGCGCGCCCACGAAAACTCGCCACCCTCCCGGCGCGAGGTTGCTTATCTCATGCTCAAAATTTCGCAGGGTCAAGTGATCCGAACCATTTTCCGTTCGGTAACCTAAATTTGTCGGCAGTTGATGGGTTTTTGGGCAAAAAACCGTGGACTTGTGCAGTAAATCGCACAAAATTTCCGCGCAATGAGGACTTGAAGCGCTTTGGACGCTTGCTCATCCTTTCGTATGGGGGTTGACCTGCCGGTTCCGCTGGCGAAAAGTCGGCCCCACAAAACCCCTCGCATTGCTTCGGACAGATCCATGAAAAACAGAGACGAAATCCTCGCTGGCGCCGGCGTGAACACGCGCCTTGCCCATGCCGGAAACGACCCGGCCGACTACTATGGTTTCGTCAATCCGCCCGTCGTGCATGCCTCGACCGTGCTCTTCCCCGATGCCGCGACGATGGAAAGCCGCGCGCGGAAATACACTTATGGCACGCGGGGCACGCCGACGACGGACGCGCTCTGTGCCGCGATCGACGAGCTGGAAGGTTCGGCCGGCACGATCCTCTTGCCCTCTGGTCTTGCCGCCGTGACCGTGCCGTTCCTGGCCTATCTGTCGTCCGGCGATCATGCGCTGATCGTCGATTCGGTCTATCACCCGACCCGCCATTTCTGCGACACGATGCTGAAACGCCTCGGCGTCACCGTCGAATATTACGATCCGATGATCGGCGCCGGCATCGAGACGCTGATCAGGCCGAACACCAGGCTGGTGCACACCGAGGCGCCGGGCTCCAACACGTTTGAAATGCAGGATATTCCGGCTATTGCCGCCGTTGCCCACAAGCACGGCGCGGTCGTGACCATGGACAATACCTGGGCGACGCCGCTCTATTTCCGCCCGCTGGATTTCGGCGTCGACGTCTCCATCCATGCGGCGACGAAATATCCGGCCGGGCATTCGGACGTGCTGTTCGGCACCGTTTCGGCCAATGCCGCCCATTGGGAGCAACTGCACGACACGCAGATCGCGCTCGGCACCTGTGCCTCGCCGGACGATGCGTATCAGGTGCTGCGCGGCCTGCGCACCATGGGCGTGCGGCTGGAGCGCCACCAGGAAAGCGCCTTGGAACTGGCGCGCTGGCTGGAAGGCGTCGATGATGTGTCGCGCGTGCTGCATCCCGCGCTGCCGAGCTTTCCCGGCCACGACCTCTGGAAGCGCGATTTCAAGGGATCCAGCGGCATTTTCTCGATCGTCCTCAACGGCGGTTCGCCGGATCGTTACAAGGCCAAGGCGCACGCTTTCCTCGATGCACTGGGGATCTTCGGCCTCGGCTATTCCTGGGGCGGTTTTGAATGCCTCGCGGTGCACGTCAATCTCAACGACCGCCGCGTCGCCAAGGCCCCGGAGGACGGCCCGGTGCTGCGCCTCCAGATCGGCCTTGAGGACGTCAAGGACATCAGGGCCGATATCGAGCGCGGGCTTGCCGCGGCGCGGGCGGTTTAACGGTTCAATCCGGCGTGCGGTAGCCGTAGAGCCAGTCGAGATCTGCGGCGAGGCTTTCCGGCCGGCGCAGCGAAAGCACGAGATTGCGGGCGAGGGCGATCGGCCCGCGCGCATGGTAGGCAAAGCGGTTGAAGGCGCCGCGGCTGCGCACGCGGGCGACGCGTTCGCGGCGGGTCGTCTCGAATTGCCGCAGCGCCTGCCCGACGTCGATCGCGCCGGCGAGCCGGTTTGCCAGCAGCGCGGCGTCCTCGATGGCCATTGCCGCACCCTGGGCCGCAAAGGGCGTCATGGCGTGCGCGGCGTCGCCGATCAGCACGGTTTTCCGTCCATCCGTCCAGGCGCCATCCGGGCATTCGAAGAGCGGCCACATCAATGGCTCGCGCGCGTCGTCCAGCAGGCGTCTTATATCCTTGTGCCAGCCGGAAAAGGCGCCGAGCAGGCGCGCTCGCGCGGCGGCATCGCCGGTCCGTGACCAGCCTTCCGGCGGCGCTTCGGCCGATTGGTGAATGGCGACGATGTTGAATGTCCGGGTTTGCGCAAGCGGATAGGCGACGAGGTGGGCCTGCGAGCCAAGGAAGGCGGTCACCGTGCGCGGATTGAGGAAGGGCGGGGCGATAGCATAGGGCACGAGAAAGCGCCAGGCGACATTGCCGGAATAGTGTGCGGGCAGGGCGCCGGGCACCGCCTGCCGCAGGCGCGACCACACGCCGTCCGCGCCGATCAGCACATCTGCCGGTGCGATGGCGAGGGCATCCTGCGCGGTCTCTATCCGCTGGCCCGTCGTGAGCGTGCAGAGCGGCTCGCGGCGCACGGCCTCCAGCAGCACGGCGTGCAGCGAGGCGCGGTGCAGCACGCCGTAGGGCGCGCGCCAGCGGGTGCGCGCCGCCTTGCCGGCGGGAACCGAGGCGAGGGGGGAAAGCGAGCTTCCAGAGGACAGCAGGATGTGGTCGGGCTCGCTCCAGCGGGCGCTGAGCGCGTCCAGCAGGCCGAGATCCGAAAGAATGCGGGAGGCGTTCGGGGAAATTTGCAGGCCGGCGCCGACCTCTTCGAGGGCGGGGGCCTGCTCCAGGATGTGCGAGACGATGCCCTTCTGGGCGAGCGCCAGGGCCGCCGTCAGGCCGGCAATGCCGGCACCGACGATGGTTGCGGATTTTGGAGATGACATGCTGGTGCCGGCCTTTCGGCCGTTACGCCGCGACCTGGTTGGTGAAGGTGCAGCCGACCGGGTCGGTCTGGGTGGCCTTGAAGGTCGGGTTGTAGCGGTAGAGCGTCGAGCAGTACGGGCAGACCTTCTCGTTGTCGTCGCCCATGTCGAGGAAGACGTGCGGATGGTCGTAGGGCACGGAGGCGCCGACGCACATGAATTCCTTCACGCCGATCTCGATCGTGCGATGGCCGCCGTCGTTCTGGAAATGAGGAATGCCGTGTCCAGCCATGTCATGCTCCGTGGGAATGCCTGTTTTCTGCGCCGGACCATAATCGCCTTCCGGGCGAATGTGTAGATGCAAAACCGTCGCGCCCGGCGAGAAATCCGCGTGGCCACCGTTTTCTCGACGATCAAACGGCATTAAGAGCAGGGCATGAAAACGAAAGAAGGCCCGCGATGAACCTCGATGCTCCGTCCTTTTCCAGTTTCGCGCATGACGGCCTCGAGCTTGCCTTCTTCGACGAGGGCGACCCGTCGGGCGATCCGGTGCTGCTGATCCACGGCTTTGCCTCCAACGCCAACGTCAACTGGGTGTTTCCCGGCTGGCTGAAGACGCTGGGGGACGCCGGTTACCGCGTCATCGCGCTCGACAACCGCGGCCATGGCGCGAGCAGCAAGCCGCACGATCCCGCAGTCTACACGCCGCCGCTGATGGCGGGCGACGCCGCCGCACTGCTCGATCACCTGGCGATTCCCGAGGCGCATGTCTTCGGTTATTCCATGGGCGCGCGCATCACCGCCTTCATGGCGCTGGCGCATCCGCATCGCGTGCGCTCCGTGGTCTTCGGCGGGCTGGGTATCGGCATGGTGACGGGGGTCGGCGACTGGGATCCGATCGCCGACGCGCTGCTCGCGCCGTCGCTCGATGTGGTGACCCACGAGCGCGGCCGCATGTTCCGCGCCTTCGCCGACCAGACGAAATCCGACCGCCAGGCGCTTGCCGCCTGTATCATGACATCGCGTGACCTTTTGACGCCGCAGGACATGGGCCGCATCGATGTGCCCGCGCTGATCGGCGTCGGCACGAAGGATGACATTGCAGGTGCGCCGCAGCCGCTCGCCGACCTGATGCCGAATGCCCGCGCGCTCGATATCCCCGGCCGCGACCACATGCTGGCCGTCGGCGACAAGGTTTTCAAACGCGCCGTTCTGGAGTTCTATGCGGAGATCGACGGCCGCTGACGCGGCGTTTACGACAACGGCCGCCGGGCCATTTCGCTCCGGCGCCCTTTGCTTTATATATGGACGGGAATGACCATAAGGAGTGCGGCGATGGTCGCGACGAACGAACTGCGGGCCGGCGAGAATCTCAAGGCCATGGATCCGATCTGGGACAGCCTGCGCGAGGAAGCGCGTGTTGCCGCCCAGGCCGAGCCGCTGCTGGCGGCCTTCCTCTATTCGACGGTGCTGAACCACCGCTCGCTGGAAGAAAGCGTGATCCACCGCGTCTGCGAGCGCCTCGACCATCCGGACCTGCAGGCCAACCTCCTGCACCAGATCTTTGACGAGATGCTGGAAGACTGGCCGGAATGGGGCGGCATCCTGCGCGTCGACATCCAGGCCGTCTACGACCGCGACCCCGCATGCCTGAGGTTCCTGGATGCCGTGCTCTATTTCAAGGGTTTCCACGCCATCCAGACCCATCGCGTCGCTCACTGGCTCTACAACAAGGGCCGGCGCGACCTTGCGCTCTACCTGCAAAGCCGCTCCTCCAGCGTGTTCCAGACGGACATCAACCCGGCCGCGCGCATCGGCAAGGGCATCTTCCTCGACCACGCCACCGGCTTCGTCGTCGGCGAGACGGCGACGATCGGCGACAATGTCTCGATCCTCCACAACGTCACGCTCGGCGGCACCGGCAAGGAGGGCGGCGACCGCCATCCGAAGATCGCCGACGGCGTGATGATCGGCGCCGGCGCAAAAATCCTCGGCAACATCCATATCGGCCATTGCTCGCGCATCGCCGCCGGCTCGGTCGTGCTGAAGCCCGTACCGCCGAAATCGACGGTCGCCGGCGTGCCGGCCAAGGTGATCGGCGAAGCCGGTTGCAACGAGCCCTCGCGCGCCATGGACCAGCTTCTCGCGGCCTTCGACTACGATCTGTAAGCGGCGCCGGCAAAAGCGCGAGGCGGTTTGCGTGCGGCGTTGCGGGAAAGACTCCAACGCGGGGAAAGTCGCTTTCTCGTGGAAATCGAGGGTTTACACGCCCCGGAGCAGGTGCGAGAAGCGCGGCAAATCAATCGACGACGGAGACATATCGTGAAGCCGGAAGAAATCAGGAAGCTCGAGGCCTACTTCAAGCGCAATATCAACAAGGAGATTGTCGTGAAGGCCCGTCCGCGCAAGGATGAATCGGCGGAAGTCTATCTCGCGGACGAATTCCTGGGCGTCATCTTCCGCGATGACGAAGATGGGGAGCTCTCCTACAACTTCTCCATGGCGATCCTCGACATCGATCTCTGATCGTCGGTATTATTTCCAGAAAAAAGCCCGGCCGCCTCTGCGCCGGGCTTTTTTATTATCGTTTTGCGACAAATTCGTCTTTTTCTGTCCCAATGATCATACCTATTGCGCAAGGTCTTGCTTTGTTTGTGAAATATTGCATTGCAGCATGATTATTGACTTTTTTGTGCGGCGCATATAGATTTCGGACCTAAACCGGGATCCAAAGGAGACTTCGATGTTCAATCTCGACGACGCAAACAAGAAGAGCAAGGAAGCCGTGGACACGTTCGTAAAGAGCTACACGACCGTTGCGCAGGGTTTCCAGGCGATCGCCACCGAAACGGCCGACTACTCGAAGAAGTCCTTCGAAAACAACGTCGCCCATTTCGAAAAGCTCTCGGGCGTCAAGAGCGTCGAAGCCGCTCTCGAACTGCAGACGGCCTTCGTGAAGTCCGCCTATGAAGGTTTCGTCGCCGAAGCCACGAAGCTCACCGAAATGTACGCCGATCTCGCCAAGGGCGCCTACAAGTCCTACGAAGCGCCGGTCGCCAAGACCACGGCTGCTGCCAAGGCTGCTGTCGCCGCCTGATTTTTTCAGTACTGCGTACGCGTATAGCGTTTAGAGGCCGGCTGCGGGCAACCGCAGCCGGCCTTTGCGCGTTGCGGGGATTGCGCGAGGCTGATGGAGCGGGCGCAAATTTCGCTATTTCCTTCGGATGACCGGCGATTATGATTGCAGTGCGAAGCGAGGCTCTTACAATCGTGTGACGAGACATTAGATAACAGGTCCAGAAGGCAGCCTCGGCTGAACGGTTTGCTCAAAGGAAGCGACCGAAATCAAGGAAATGAACAATGGATGTGAGACGGGCTCGAATGCAGGACGACGAAGGCGGCAGCGGCACTCCCGGTCGCAGCACCTCCGTCATTACCCGCACGAAGCCAAAGACCAAGAAGCCGAGCCTGTATCGCGTCCTGCTTCTCAATGATGATTACACGCCGATGGAGTTTGTAATCCACATTCTGGAACGTTTCTTTCAGAAGGACCGGGAAGCCGCCACGCGGGTCATGCTCCATGTGCACAATCATGGCGTAGGCGAGTGTGGCGTGTTCACCTACGAGGTTGCCGAAACCAAAGTGACACAGGTGATGGATTTCTCCCGCCAGCACCAGCATCCCCTGCAATGTGTCATGGAAAAGAAATGAGGAACGAACGTGCCAACATTTTCTGCAAGCCTTGAAAAGGCGCTCCACCAGGCACTGACCTACGCGAACGAGCGCCATCACGAATATGCGACGCTCGAGCACCTGCTGCTCGCCCTCATCGACGACGCCGACGCGGCTGCCGTGATGGGTGCCTGCAATGTCAACCTCGACGTGCTGCGCAAGACCGTCACCGACTATGTCGACCACGACCTTGCCAACCTGGTGACGGGTTACGAAGAAGATTCCAAGCCGACCTCCGGCTTCCAGCGCGTCATCCAGCGCGCGGTTATCCATGTCCAGTCGTCCGGTCGCGAAGAAGTGACCGGCGCCAACGTGCTCGTCGCGATCTTCGCGGAGCGCGAGAGCCACGCCGCCTATTTCCTGCAGGAGCAGGAGATGACGCGCTACGACGCCGTCAACTTCATCTCGCACGGCATCGGCAAGCGCCCCGGCTCCACCGAGCAGCGCCCGGTGCGCGGCTCGGATGACGCCGAGAGCGAGCCGAAGCAGCAGCGCGGCAATGGCGGCGGCGAACAGGAAGAGGCTGCCAAGAAGCAGGACGCGCTCACCGCCTACTGCGTAAACCTCAACGAGAAGGCCAAGAACGGCAAGATCGATCCGCTGATCGGCCGCCATGCCGAGGTCAACCGTACGATCCAGGTTCTCTGCCGCCGCTCGAAGAACAACCCGCTCTATGTGGGTGATCCGGGCGTGGGCAAGACGGCCATCGCCGAAGGCCTCGCCAAGCGCATCGTCGAAGGCAAGGTGCCGGAAGCGCTCGCCGACGCGACGATCTTCTCGCTCGACATGGGCACGCTGCTTGCCGGCACGCGCTATCGCGGTGATTTCGAAGAGCGTCTGAAGCAGGTCGTCAAGGAGCTGGAAGACTATCCCGGCGCCGTGCTATTCATCGACGAGATCCATACGGTGATCGGCGCCGGCGCCACCTCCGGCGGCGCGATGGATGCATCGAACCTCCTGAAGCCGGCGCTCTCCTCCGGCGCGATCCGTTGCATCGGCTCGACGACCTACAAGGAATATCGCCAGTTCTTCGAGAAGGACCGGGCGCTCGTGCGCCGCTTCCAGAAGATCGACGTCAACGAGCCGACCATCGACGACACGATCGAGATCATGAAGGGCCTCAAGCCCTATTTCGAGGAGTACCACAAGCTTCGCTATTCCAACGAGGCGATCAAGTCGGCCGTCGAGCTTTCGGCACGCTACATCAACGACCGCAAGCTGCCGGACAAGGCGATCGATGTGATCGACGAGACTGGTGCGGCCCAGATGCTGCTGCCCGTTAGCAAGCGCCGCAAGCTGATCACCGAGAAGGAAATCGAGGCGACCGTTGCGACGATGGCCCGCATTCCGCCCAAGACGGTGTCGAAGGACGACGAGCAGGTGCTCGCCAACCTGGAGCGGGAACTGCGTTCCGTGGTCTACGGCCAGGATCTGGCGATCGAGGCTCTGGCGTCGGCGATCAAGCTCGCCCGTGCGGGCCTGCGCGAACCGAACAAGCCGATCGGCTGCTACCTGTTCTCCGGTCCGACCGGCGTCGGCAAGACCGAAGTCGCAAAGCAGCTCGCCGGTTCGCTCGGCGTGGAACTGCTGCGCTTCGACATGTCGGAATATATGGAGCGGCATACGGTTTCCCGTCTGCTCGGTGCACCTCCCGGCTATGTCGGCTTCGACCAGGGCGGCCTCCTGACCGATGGCGTCGACCAGCATCCGCATTGCGTGCTGCTGCTCGACGAAATCGAGAAGGCGCATCCGGACCTCTACAACATCCTGTTGCAGGTCATGGATCACGGCTCGCTGACCGACCATAACGGCAAGAAGATCGACTTCCGCAACGTCATCCTGATCATGACGACCAATGCGGGCGCATCCGACATGGCCAAGGCCGCCATCGGCTTCGGCTCGTCGAAGCGCGAAGGCGAGGACATGGAGGCGATCAACCGCCTGTTCACGCCGGAATTCCGCAACCGTCTCGATGCGATCATCCCGTTCGGCTCGTTGCCGACGCCGGTCATCCATCAGGTCGTGCAGAAGTTCGTCATGCAGCTGGAAACCCAGCTTGCCGAACGCAACGTCACCTTCGACCTCAAGCAGGAAGCAATCGCCTGGCTGGCGGAGAAGGGCTACGACGAGAAGATGGGTGCGCGGCCGCTGGCGCGCGTCATCCAGGAAAACATCAAGAAGAAGCTCGCCGACGAAATCCTCTTCGGCAAGCTCAAGAAGGGCGGCGTCGTGCGCGTCTCCGTCGGCACCAAGGAAGATGGCTCGAACGGCCTGATCCTCGATGCCGTGCCGGAAACTGCGCCGATCAAGCCGAAGGCCGAAATCGAGGAAGCGGCGGCCAAGAAGGCGAAGCCGCGCAAGGCGAAGGAAACGGTTGCCGCCGAGGCTGCGCCGGCCAAGGCCAAGTCGTCCAGGAAGGCGGCTGAGCCCAAGGCCGAGCAGCCGAAGGACGAGCCGCCGCGCAAGGCGTCCAGCGCCGTGCCCAAGGTGCCGCGCAAGAAATAACGGCTTTACAAATCCCATGAGCCGGGCAGGTAACTGCCCGGCTTTCTTTTGTAGAAGACCCGAGACGTTAATGACGGCCGAGACTGCGCCATACCCCCAATCCCAGACCCACTGGTTCCTGCTCGGCATGCGCGGCATCTTCAGCCTGCCGGCGATCATCCTCATGCTGTCCTTCGTCGGCTTTGCGGCGTTTACGGCAGAGGCGAAAATTCCGGTCGAGCAGGTGATGTTCATGACCGGCATGGTCTGGGCACTGCCGGCCAAGGTCATCCTCGTCGGCTCCATGCTGTCGGGTGCCCACATCCTCACCGCTTTCATCGCCGTGACGCTCTCTTCCGTGCGCATGATGCCGATGGTAGCGGCGCTGATCCCGGAAATCCGCACCAACCGCACGCCGACCTGGCTTCTGCTGTTCCTCTCGCATTTCGTCGCCATCACCGCCTGGGTCTTCGCCATCGAGCGGGTGAACGGCGTGCCGCGCGACGGCCGCGTCGCGTTTTTCGCTGGCTTCGGCATCACGCTGACGCTGCTCAACATCCTGCTGGTCGGGCTCGTCTATGGCGCGGTCTCGGAATTTCCGCCCATCGTTTCGGGCTGCCTGTTCTTCCTGACGCCGGTCTACTTCCTGACCTCGATCTGGATTTCCGCACGCCACCGGGTGATCTACTGGGCGCTCGGCATCGGGCTGGCGCTCGGCTGGTTCTTCGCCATCGTCGCGCCGGAATACGATATTCTGCTTGCCGGCGTCATCGGCGGCACGCTCGCCTGGTGGGGTGAGCGGATGCTGCGCCAGCGGGAGGCGCGTTCATGAGCTTCGATGGCCTCTGGCCCTATATCTTCATCGCCGTCGCCGGATGGCTCGCGACCGATCTCTGGCGGTGGGCGGGCGTGCTCGCCGGCAATCGCATCGACGAGAAATCGGAGGTGCTGAACTGGGTGAAGGCCGTGGCAACCGCGCTGGTTGCCGCGGTCATCGCCAAGCTGATCTTCTTCCCGACCGGCACGCTGGAGGCCTCGCCGCTCTGGCTGCGGCTGGGTTCGGTGGTGTTTGGTGGCCTCTGCTTCTTCGTCGGCGGGCGCTTCCGCCAGATCGCCGGCATCGCCGCGGCCATCGGTTTCCTGGCCGCGGGTCTTGCCATTCTCGGGGTCTGATCAGCCCTTCGCCAGCGCCTTGCGCAGCTTCTCGGCATTTGCCGCCAGCACGCCCTGATCCTCCATCGTTCCCGAATGCGGCTTCAGGGCCACGCCCTCGACGCGCGGGATTATATGCACATGCAGGTGGTAGACGGTCTGGCCGGCGGCCGGCTCGTTGAACTGGATGACCGTCACGCCGTCGGCCTCGAAAGCCTCCTTGGCCGCGACGGCAACCTTCTGCACGACCGGGAAAAGCCGCGAAAGCGTCTCAGGATCGGCATCGAGGATGTTGCGCGACGGCGCCTTGGGGATGACGAGCGTATGCCCGTTCGCCTGCGGCATCACATCCATGAAGGCGACCGTATGCTCGTCCTCGTAGACGCGGTGCGAGGGGATTTCGTCGCGCAGGATCTTGGCGAAGATGTTGTTGGTGTCGTAGGCGCTCATGCTCGTCTCCCGATGATGCTTGGAGCATTTTCGCTTTACTTCGAATCGCGAAAACGCTCTATCTCTTTGTTTTCACGCACTTTGCTGGAACTGCTCTATTCGCTTTCGTTTTCGCCGCGGCGGAAGGGGCCGTGTTCGGCAAGATACTCGCCCATCGTCTCGACGTCGCGGCGCTCGCGCTCCAGATAGTCGGCGACGGCGCGGCGCAGGCCCGGATGGGTGATGAAATGGGCCGAATGGGTGATGGCCGGTAGGTAGCCGCGCGCGAGCTTGTGTTCGCCCTGCGCGCCGGCCTCGACCCGCGCCAGCCGCTTCTCGATCGCGAAGTCGATCGCCTGGTGGTAGCAGACCTCGAAATGCAGGAAGGGATGGTCCTCGATGCAGCCCCAGTGCCGGCCATAGAGTGCATCGCCGCCGATGAAATTGATCGCACCGGCAACGTAGCGGCCGTTGCGCTTCGCCATGACGAGCAGGATGTCGTCGGCCATGCGCTCGCCGATCAGGCTGTAGAATTCGCGGTTGAGGTAGGGCCGGCCCCATTTGCGGCTGCCGGTGTCCATATAGAAGGTGAAGAACTGGTCCCAGATTTCTTCCGTCAGGGCCGCACCCGTCAGCCAGTCGATCGAAATCCCATGCTCCAGCGCCGCCCGGCGCTCCTTCTTCAGCGCCTTGCGCTTGCGTGAGGCGAGCGTTTCCAGAAAATCGTCGTGCGAGCCGTAGCCGGCATTGAGGAAGTGGAACTGCTGGTCCGTGCGGTGCAGGTAACCCGCCGCCTCGAAGATCGGCATTTCCCCTTCCGGCACGAAGGTGACATGGGCGGAAGACGCCCCGTGCCGCCGGGCGAGTTCCTTCAGGCCTTCGGCAAGCCCGGATTGCGTCTCGATCAGCGGCTGGTCGGGGCGGTGGAGGAGCCGCGGGCCGGTTGCCGGCGTGAAGGGGATTGAGGCCTGCAGCTTCGGATAGTAGCGCCCGCCGGCGCGCTCGAAAGCATCGGCCCAGCCGTGGTCGAAGACATATTCGCCCTGGCTGTGGCTCTTGAGATAGGCGGGCAGGGCGCCGAGGATCGCGCCGTCGTCACCCTCCAGCAGGAGATGCTGGCCGAGCCAGCCGGTCTCGGCGGTGGCGCAGCCGGATTCTTCGAGCGAAGAGAGAAAGGCGTGGCTGACGAAGGGGTTGTAGGGCATGTGCGCGTCGCCCCTGGAGGCGCCGGCAAGGCGCCCCCATTGGTCCGCCGCAATGTCGGCGAAGCTCGTTTCGACGCGGATGCGCACGGGCTCGATCATGTCAGGCCGTCAATGCCTCGCGCGGATCGAAACCTTCGAAGGTCATCTGGTCCGCGTTGAGCGCCGTGATCGTGCGCGCTTCGTCGTCGCGCACGGTCCAGGTGATGATCTGCTTGCCGAGGTCGCGCTCCTTGCTGATGAAGGCGTTCGGCAGGTGGCCGTAATGGTAGGAGATGAAATCGAGACCGAGCTGCATCGCCTCCTCGTGCACCGCAAAATTCTCCGGCCGCGCGCCTTCTGCCGTCAGGCCGACGGGGCGGGTGGTGCCGAGAGCCTTGAGGTCCTTCAAAAGCCAGTGATCGAAGCTCATCAGCGCGACGGGGCCTTCATAGTCCTCGAGCGCGTCGAGCACCGCCATGGCGAAACCTTCGTCGTCACCCTTGCGGCCCTTGAGTTCCAGCACCAGCGGCACGCGGCCCTTGACGAGGTGGAGCAACTGGTTGAGCGTCGGAATGCGGTCCGCCGTGCCGCCGATCGGCAGCAGGCCGAGTTCGCCGGCGGTGCGCGCCCGCACATCGCCCCCGATGCCGCACAGGCGCTTCAGGTCGTCGTCATGGAAGACCACGGGAATGGCATCGGCGGTATATTGCAGGTCGCATTCGATGGCGAAACCGGCATCGGCCGCGCGTGCGAAGGCGGAAAGCGTGTTTTCCCAGACGGCCCGGTTGAGGTCGTGATAGCCGCGATGGGCGATCGGCCTCTCGGTCAGCCAGTTGAATTTATGCATCAGGCGATTTCCATGATGGCGTCGATCTCGACGGCGGCGTTGAGCGGCAGCGCGGCCATGCCGACGGCGGCGCGGGCATGTTTGCCAGCGTCACCCAGCGCGCCGACGAGGAAGTTGGAGGCGCCGTTGATGACGAGGTGCTGCTCGACGAAGTCCGGGGCGGAGGCGACGAAGCCGTTGATCTTGATGATGCGCTTGATGCGCGACAGGTCGCCGAGGGCTGCCTTCGCCTGGGCAAGCAGGCCGAGTGCGCACAATTCCGCCGCTTTCTGGCCGCCGGCAACGTCGACGTTCTTGCCGAGATGGCCGGTTACGGCGAGCTTGCCGTCGAGCATCGGCAGCTGGCCGGAAATGTGGAGGACGTTGCCGCTGATGACGAAAGGTACGTAATTGGCCGCGGGGGCCGCTGCCACGGGGATTTCGTAGCCCAGTTCCTTGACGCGATTCTCGATTTCAGCGGACATTGCGGTCTCCGTCGTTGCTCGCGTTCGGGCCTGCCGTCGCGATATCGAAATGAATAGGGCAGCGCGCGGATATTGCCTCGCTTTTGCCGGAAGAGTTCTTATAACATCGCGACCGACTTCAACAGGAGGAAACGGATGTTTCGTTCAGCCTTTGTCGCGGCCGCCATGGCCGGGGCATGCTTCGCCGGCAGCGGCGTCTCGAGCGCCTTTGCCACGCCGGCGACCGGGCTTGCGCCGCACCGTGCCGTCTACGACCTCCAGCTCAAGGATGCGACCGAGCGCTCCGGCATCGCCGGCATGTATGGCCGCATGGTCTACGAGTTCAACGGCAGCCCCTGCGATGGCTATACCGTGAGCTTCCGCTTCGTCACGCAGGTCAATACCGGCGAGGAGACGCGCCTCACCGACCAGCAGACGACCACCTACGAGGACCTGAAGAACGGCAGCTTCCGCTTCCTGACGCGCTCCTTCACAGACGAGAAGCTGGACAAGGAAGTGCGCGGCTCCGCCCGTGAGGAGAAGCAGGGCGTCAGCGTCGACCTGACGGCGCCGGATAACCGCCAGGTGGAGCTCGCCGCCAGCCGCTTTCCGACCGAACACATGCTGGAAGTCATCGATCACGCCAAGAAGGGCGACCGCTTCTTCGAGTCGCGCATCTATGACGGCTCGGATGCCGGCGACAAGACGTTGCTGACCACCGCCGTGGTCGGCAAGAAGGAAACGCCGAAGGCCGGCGACCTCGACGCCGCCAAAGCCGGCGATTTTTCCAAGGATGCCTTCTGGCCGGTGTCGATCGCCTATTACAACGACACCAGCGAAGGCGACGCGCTGCCGGTCTACCGCATGTCCTTCAAGCTCTACGAGAACGGCATCACCCGCGACCTCACCATGGATTATGGCGAGTTCTCGCTGACCGGAAAGCTCGCCAAGCTTGAGATGTTCAAGCAGCAGGAGTGCAAGTAAGTACCCCGCCGATCGCACTTTTTAACCCGCTGCCCTTGATTTGCCCGGAAACTGAGGGTATGGGGCAGCCATTCCACACGTAAGGCATGGGATTGTCCGGGAGAAATCCGGACCGTTCCGCCCGGTGGCATTCCCCAAGGGGATGCTGTTCGCCTTGCGGAGGTTCAACCGGAAAAGGATAACAAGGCATGGCATTGCCCGATTTCTCTATGCGCCAGCTTCTTGAAGCTGGTATTCACTTCGGCCACCAGACGCACCGCTGGAACCCGAAGATGAAGCCATACATCTTCGGCGATCGTAACAACGTTCACATCATCGACCTGGCACAGACCGTTCCGCTTCTGTCGCGCGCCCTTCAGGTCGTGTCCGACACGGTTGCCGGCGGCGGCCGCGTTCTGTTCGTCGGCACCAAGCGCCAGGCGTCCGACATCATCGCCGATGCTGCCAAGCGTTCGGCCCAGTACTACGTCAACGCCCGCTGGCTCGGCGGCATGCTGACGAACTGGAAGACGATCTCCAACTCGATCCAGCGCCTGCGCAAGCTCGACGAGATCCTGAACTCGGAAGGCTCCGGCTATTCCAAGAAGGAGCGCCTGACCCTCGAGCGCGAACGCGAGAAGCTTGAAAAGGCCCTCGGCGGTATCCGCGACATGGGCGGCACGCCGGACCTGATGTTCATCATCGACACCAACAAGGAATCGATCGCGATCCAGGAAGCCAAGCGTCTCGGCATCCCGGTCGTCGCCGTCATCGACTCCAACTGCGATCCGGACCCGATCGACTTCCCGATCCCCGGCAACGACGACGCCTCGCGCGCCATCGCGCTTTACTGCGACCTGATCGCCCGCGCCGCCATCGACGGCATCGCGCGCCAGCAGGGTGCATCGGGCCGTGACCTTGGCGCCTCTGCCGAGGCTCCGGTCGAGCCGGAACTCGAAGCCGAAGCGTAAGGCCGAGGTCGGAGCGAAACATTCGCTCCCGCTTTTCTGAGATAACCGAGGCCAGAGAGACGATCCCTGGCCTCGGCTTGTTTGAAGACCCTGTCTGCCGACGATCCCCGGGGTCGTGGTTAAGGCGACAGGTCGAAGGTGATCTTCATCACCCTGTCATATTTCCGGGTACATTCGTTCCCAAAACCTTGAGTTCGCCGGGGTTTCTCGGCGGCACGCAACAAGAACCGACAAGAGGCTCACAATGGCTGAAATCACCGCTGCACTGGTGAAGGAACTGCGCGAAAAGTCCGGCGCAGGCATGATGGACTGCAAGAAGGCGCTGGCTGAAAACGACGGCGACATCGAAGCAGCAATCGACTGGCTGCGCGCCAAGGGCATCGCCAAGGCCGACAAGAAGTCGGGCCGCACCGCCGCTGAAGGCCTCATCGGCGTCGCCACCTCCGGCACCAAGGCCGTTGTCGTCGAAGTCAACTCGGAAACCGACTTCGTTGCCCGCAACGATGCCTTCCAGACGATCGTCCGCGGCGTTGCCGACGTGGCGCTGACCACCGACGGCACCGTTGAAGCCGTTGGCGCCGCCACCTACCCGGCAACCGGCAAGTCGGTCACCGACACGATCAAGGATGCGATCGCCACCATCGGCGAGAACATGAACCTGCGCCGCTCGGTCCTGCTGTCGGTCGAAGACGGTGTCGTCGCGACCTACATCCACAACGCTGCCGCCGACCGTCTCGGCAAGCTCGGCGTTCTCGTGGCGCTGAAGTCGACCGGCGACAAGGAAGCCCTCAACGCCATCGGCCGCCAGGTCGCCATGCACGTTGCTGCAACGGCTCCGCTCGCCATCCGCGCCGAAGAAGTCGATGCTGCCGTTGCCGAACGCGAACGCAACGTCTTCATCGAGCAGTCGCGCGCTTCCGGCAAGCCGGACAACATCATCGAGAAGATGGTTGAAGGCCGCATGCGCAAGTTCTTCGAAGAAGTCGCCCTGCTGTCGCAGGCCTTCGTCATGAACCCCGACATCACCGTCGGCGCTGCCGTCAAGGAAGCGGAAAAGACCGTCGGCGCGCCGATCGAAGTCGTCGGCATGGCCCGTCTCCTGCTCGGCGAAGGCGTCGAGAAGGAAGAGACGGACTTCGCTGCCGAAGTGGCGGCTGTGGCCAAGGGCTGATTTTCTTAATCCCATTCGGGAAAAGAACAGGGCGCCGCGTGACAACGCGGCGCCCTTCGTGTATCCGGCTTGCCGAAATGCCTGCCCCGAATTTTCTTCTGCGGCGAGGGTTGCCCTGTGCCGAACCGCTCCCGGTTCTGGCCGGCTGCCCGATCGGGTGAGCAGGTTCACGAGTTCAGGAGCGACCATGACGGCCAACCCAATCTATAAACGTGTTCTGCTGAAAGCCTCCGGCGAGGCCCTGATGGGCTCGCAAGGCTTCGGCATCGATGTCGCGGTCGCCGATCGCATCGCCTCCGACATCGCCGAGGCCCGCGCGCTCGGCGTGGAAGTGGGCGTCGTCGTCGGGGGCGGCAATATCTTCCGCGGTGTGGCGGTGGCCTCCAAGGGCGGCGACCGGGTGACCGGCGATCATATGGGCATGCTGGCGACCGTCATCAACGCGCTTGCGCTCGCGACCTCGCTGCGCAAGCTCGACATCGACACCGTCGTTCTCTCGGCAATCGCCATGCCGGAAATCTGCGAGAGTTTTTCGCAGCGCGCCACACTCTATCACCTGTCGCTCGGCCGCGTGGTGATCTTCGCCGGCGGCACCGGCAACCCGTTCTTCACGACCGATTCTGCCGCGGCGCTCCGCGCTGCCGAAATGGGCGCCGAGGCGATCTTCAAGGGCACGCAGGTCGACGGCATCTATTCCGCCGATCCGAAGAAGGACCCGCACGCCACCCGCTTTGACCGCCTGACCCACAGCGAAGTGCTGGAACGGGGCCTTGCTGTCATGGACGTCGCCGCCGTGGCGCTGGCGCGCGAAAACCACATCCCGATCATCGTGTTCTCCATCCATGAAAAGGGCGGTTTCGCCGAAATATTGACGGGTGGCGGACGCGGTACCATCGTAACCGACAACTGATTCTCAAGAGGCGAGCACGCCCGATGCGTGCAGCCGTTCCGTGAAAATGGGAGTATTCCGATGAGTGAAGGTATTGACCTGAAGGAACTGAAACGCCGCATGGACGGCGCGATTTCCGCTTACAAGAACGACATTGCGTCGCTGCGCACCGGCCGCGCCTCGGCCAACGTGCTCGATCCGGTGCAGGTCGAAGCCTACGGTTCGCGCGTGCCGCTGAACCAGGTCGCCAACATCTCCGTTCCGGAACCCCGCATGCTGTCGGTTTCCGTGTGGGACAAGAGCATGGTCGGCGCCGTCGAGCGCGGCATCCGCGAATCGAATCTCGGCCTGAACCCGATCATCGACGGCCAGAACCTGCGCATCCCGCTGCCGGAGCTCAACGAAGAGCGCCGCAAGTCGCTCGTCAAGGTCGCGCATGACTATGCCGAAAAGGCCAAGGTGGCGATCCGCCACGTGCGCCGCGACGGCATGGACGACCTCAAGAAAGCCGAAAAGGATGGCGATATCGGCCAGGATCTGAGCCGCAGCCAATCCGAAAGGGTGCAGAAGATGACCGACGAGACGATTTTGGACGTCGATCGCTTGCTTGCCGAGAAGGAAAAGGAAATCATGCAGGTTTAAGGCGCCCGCCTCGCATCTTTTCTCCATTCCGGATCGCTCATGAACCAACTCTCGCCCAGCACCGTACCGGCACACGTCGCCATCATCATGGATGGCAATGGACGCTGGGCGAGTGCGCGCGGCCTGCCGCGTGCCATGGGACACCGCAAGGGTGTCGAATCCGTGCGTGAGGCTGTGCGCACCGCCGCTGAAAGCGGCGTGCGCTACCTCACGCTCTTCGCCTTCTCCTCGGAAAACTGGAGCCGCCCGGAGAGCGAGATCACCGATCTCATGGGCCTCCTGAAGACCTTCATCCGGCGCGACCTTGCGGTTCTGCACCGGGAGAACGTGCGCATCCGCGTCATCGGCGACAAATCGAACCTGTCGAGCGACATCCTGCCGCTGCTTCTGGAAGCGGAGGATACGACACGGGCGAACAGCGGCATCACGCTGGTCATCGCCTTCAATTACGGTTCGCGCGACGAGATCGCCCGGGCGGTGCGCACGCTTGCCGCCGAGGTCGCTGCCGGCCGCCTCGATCCGGCCGAGATCACCTCGGAGCGCATCGGCGCCTCGCTCGATACCGCCGGCATTCCCGACCCCGACCTCATCATCCGCACCAGCGGGGAGGAGCGGCTGTCGAATTTCCTGCTCTGGCAGGCGGCCTATGCCGAACTGATGTTCGTTCCCGATTTCTGGCCCGACTTTTCGCGCGAGACCTTTCTTGCCGCGCTGTCGCGCTATTCCATGCGCGAGCGCCGGTTCGGCGGCTTGCAGGCCGCAAAGACGCTTGCGGTGGGCTCCTGATGCAGAGTGAACTGCGTCTGCGCATCCTCTCCGGCATCGTGCTGGCCATCGTCGTGCTCGTCGCGACCTGGCTCGGCGGTTTCGCCTTCCGCGTGCTCGCCTCGGCCATAGCGCTCCTCATCTATTATGAATGGTCGACGATCACGCGCCTGCCGGAGACGGATTTCCGCGCCAATGCCTTCGGCTGGCTGTCGGTCGGCGTCATCGCGCTTCTGGTGGTCTTCGGCATCGACGAATTCGCCATGCCGGCGCTGATCGGCGCGACGCTGATCGGCATCGTCTATGCCTTCGCCCTCCAGGGCAGCGGCTGGCTTGCCGGCGGTATCGTCTATGCCGGCCTGACGGCGATTTCGCTCGCCGCCATCCGCGGCGATACCGCGCATGGCTTTGCCGCCATGCTCTTCATCTTCGCCGTCGTCTGGGCGACGGATATTCTCGCCTATTTCGTCGGACGCGCTATCGGCGGGCCAAAACTCGCGCCGCCGATCTCGCCGGGAAAGACCTGGTCGGGGGCGATCGGCGGGGCGATTTCCGCCGTCATCGCCGGCACGCTGGTGCACATGGCCTTCTTTTCGCTGAACGGTCTCTGGGTGCCTGTCATGGCGCTTGTGCTCTCGGTTTTCAGCCAGGTTGGTGATCTTTTCGAGTCCTTCATCAAGCGCCGTTTCGGCGTGAAGGACTCAAGCCGTCTCATTCCGGGACATGGCGGCGTCATGGACCGGGTTGACGGCCTTGTTTTTGCCTGCTTCGCCGCGTTCCTCATTGCACTTGGCGATGCGATCGTGTCGGGCACCGCGAACACGCCGGCCGGCGTGTTCCTTTTCGGCCCGTAATCGCGACACATTGGGGATTGCTCATGGAAATGCTGGCTGGCTCCGTTGGGTTCGTGACGGGCTATATCATTCCCTTCCTGGTCGTGCTGACGCTCATCGTCTTCGTGCACGAGATGGGCCACTACCTGGCGGGCCGCTGGTCCGGCATCGGCATCACCGCCTTTTCCGTCGGCTTCGGCCCGGAACTTTTCGGGTTCAACGACCGGCACGGTACGCGCTGGAAGCTTTCCGCCATTCCGCTCGGCGGCTATGTCAAGTTCCTCGGCGACGACGACCCGGCCTCGATTCCGGACTATGACGCGGTCGCAGCACTTCCGGAAGCGGTGCGCAAGCGCACGTTCCTCGGTGCTGCCCTGTGGAAAAGGGCGGTGACGGTCGCTGCCGGTCCGATCGCCAATTTCGTGCTCGCCATCGCCATCTTCGCCGTGATGTTCACCATCTACGGCCGCCAGATCGCCGATCCGATCGTCGCCGAAGTCCGCCCGGATAGCGCCGCCTCGGAGGCGGGCGTGCTCCCCGGCGACCTGCTCGTGGCGCTTGACGGCAATCCGGTCACCACCTTCGACGACGTGCGCCGCTATGTCAGCGTGCGCCCGGAACTGACGATCAACGTCACGGTGCGCCGCGACGGCCAGGATCTCGTCCTGCCGATGGTGCCCAAGCGCACCGAGATCACCGACCAGTTCGGCAACAAGATCGAGCTTGGCCTGATCGGCATCGTCACCAACCAGGAAACCGGCAATTTCCGCGTCGTGGAATATGGCCCGGTGGAGGCCGTGGGGCAGGGCGTGCTGCAAAGCTGGCACATCGTGACGGGCACGTTCGACTACCTCGCGAACCTCGTCACGGGCCGGATGAAGGCCGATCAGCTCGGCGGGCCCATCCGCGTGGCGCAGGCTTCCGGCCAGATGGCGACGCTGGGTGTTGCCGCTGTGCTGCAGCTCGCTGCCGTTCTCTCTGTTTCCATTGGACTTTTGAACCTGATGCCGGTTCCGGTACTTGATGGCGGCCATCTGATGTTCTATGCGGTGGAGGCTATCCGGGGCAGGCCTGTCGGGCCCGGGGCGCAGGAGATCGCATTTCGCATCGGCATGGCGCTGGTGCTCATGCTGATGGTCTTTGCGACCTGGAACGACATATCCATGCTTCTCGGCTGAGGTTTGCCGGGCTACCGGCAGTGAATGCCGGCGTGCCGGCAGGGAATCAAAAGGGGTGCCGCTCTCGCCGACGCAGTCGTGCTAACGCTCTGTTTACCGTAATGAAACGGATGTAGTGACCTTCGGGCCACGGTTGGAATTGAAGTAAACAGAAATTAACGCGTGACCTTGCTTAGATGGCAAAAGCGGTTAAAACGGCAAACGTGACCGGAATCGGGCGTACGCGCCTGCCGGGACGTTGAAACGAAGGTAAGTAGTTAAGATGAAAGCTGGTTCAAAATTTTTGAACGCCGTGTCGGCCGTTGCATTGTCGGCCACGATGGTTGTCACGGGCGGCTCTTTTGCCACGCTTGTCTCCGCCACGGCCGCAGAGGCCGCCGTCATCCGCAGCATCCAGGTGAATGGCGCTGACCGCGTCAGCGCCGATACGGTCAAGGCCAATGTCACCATTGTGCCCGGCAAGGCCTTTTCCAACGCCGATATCGACGCCTCCGTGCGCCGCCTGTTTGCCACCGGCTACTTCTCCGATGTGAAGATCTCGGTTTCCGGCAGCACGCTTGTCGTGGTGGTCGATGAAAACCAGCTCATCAACCAGGTCGTCATCAACGGCAACCGCAAGATCAAGGACGACAAGCTGCAGGGCGTTCTGCGCTCGCAGTCGCTCGGTCCGTACAGCGAAACCGCCGTTGAAGCCGACAAGCAGGCGATCCGCGACGCCTATGCCGCGATCGGCCGCAGCGACGCCACCGTCACGACGCAGGTCTATCCGCTCGGCAATGGCCGCGTGAACCTCGCCTATATCGTCGATGAAGGTGACCGCACGAAGATCTCGCAGATCAATTTCGTCGGCAACGAAGCCTACAGCAACAGCCGTCTGCGCGCCGTTATCGTCACCAAGAAGTCGAACTTCCTGTCCTTCCTGACCCGCAAGGACGTTTATAGCGAAGACAAGTTGCGCGCTGACGAGGAGTCGCTGCGCCAGTTCTACTTCAACAACGGCTATGCCGACTTCCGCGTGATTTCGTCGGAAGCCGTGCTTGACGAGTCCTCCAACGAATATGTCGTGACCTTCACGGTCGAGGAAGGCCAGCGTTACGACTTCGGCCAGGTGAACGTCGAATCGACGGTCGAAGGCATCGATGGTGCGGAGCTTCAGGGCCTCGTCGAATCGCGCCCGGGCAGCACGTATCGTGCCCGCGACGTGCAGGACACGATGTCGGAAATCTCCAAGCGCGTTGCGGCTAACGGTTATCCGTTTGCCCGCGTGACGCCGCGCGGCAACCGCGACCTCGGCAACGGCACCATCGCCGTCGACTACCTCGTCGACCAGGGCGAGCGCGCCTATGTCGAGCGCATCGAAATCCGCGGCAACACCCGCACGCGTGACTACGTCATCCGCCGCGAGTTCGACATCGGTGAAGGCGACGCCTTCAACCAGGAAGTCATCACGCGCGCCAAGCGCCGCCTCGAGGCCCTCGGTTACTTCTCCACGGTCAACATCACGACCGCGCCGGGCAGCCAGTCTGACCGCGTCGTCCTGGTGGTCGATGTTCAGGATCAGTCGACCGGTTCGTTCGGTATCGGCGCCGGTTACGAAACGGGCAAGAACGGCGGCATCAAGCTTGAAGCGTCGGTGGAAGAAAAGAACTTCCTCGGTCGCGGCCAGTATATCCGCGTCGCTGCCGGTGGTGGCGAGAACTCTCGCGACTACAGCTTGTCGTTCACGGAGCCCTATTTCCTCGGCTACCGCCTGGCTGCCGGCTTCGATGTCTTCAAGAACGAAGACGAGAGCGAAGATTATTACAGCGTCAACACGGAAGGCTTCACGCTGCGCGTGACGGCGCCGATCACGGAAGACCTGTCGACGTCGCTGCGCTACAGCTACACGAAGCTCGACTACAATTCCGGCGATCTCGACGAACTGTCTTCGCCCTATCGTTACGTCGTTACCGAAGGTCCTTGGGTTCGCTCCTCGGTTTCGCACAGCGTGACCTATGACACGATCGATGACCGCACGCTGCCGCGTGAAGGTATGTTTGCCCAGATCACCCAGGAATTTGCCGGCCTCGGTGGCGATTCGGACTACTACAAGATTTCGGGCAAGGCACGTTACTTCCACATGCTGCTCGAAGATGCCGACGTCATCGGCTCGCTCTCGGTCAGCGGTGGTCACATGTGGGGCCGCGGCGACACGAAGGTGTTCGACCAGTTCACGCTTTCGGCCAGCGATATCCGCGGCTTCGAATCGGGCGGCATCGGCCCGCGCGCGACGTCGACGGACGATGCCCTCGGCGGCAAGACCTACTTTACGGCGTCTGCCGAAGCATCCTTCCCGCTGCCGTTCATCTCGCGGGATTCGGGCCTGCGCGGCGCCTTCTTTGCCGATGCCGGCACGCTTTACGGCAACGACGTCAAGACGGTCGCAGCCGACCGTGTGCGTGGCGAAAGCATGAGCATCCGCGCCTCTGTCGGCGCCAGCGTGATCTGGGCTTCGCCGTTCGGTCCGCTGCGTCTCGACTACGCGGTTCCGGTCAAGAAGGAAAACTTCGACGAGGTGCAGCGCTTCAAGTTCGGCATCGCGACGCAGTTCTGATATAGGCAGTCCAGAACTGCGAGAAAACGGACGTTCTGGAGTCATGCCGATGGAGCATAATTGGTTTTTTCCGCCCCATGACGGTATTCGTCTGGGTGATCTTGCGGCGACGCTTGGGGCGGAACTTGCCGATGCTGCGCATGCCGACCGCGTCGTGCGCAGCGTTTCGCCCGTCAACCGGGCGAAAGAGGGCGACCTCTGTTACATCCTCTCCCGTAAATTCCGCGGCGAGCTCGCGACCTGTGCGGCCTCGGCCATTCTCTGCGACAGATCGCTTGCGGCGCTCGTTCCGTCGCATGTCGCCGTCCTGCTTTCCACGCGCCCGCACACTGCTTTCGCGCTCGCCGGCGAGTTGCTGCACGGCTCTGCCATGCGGCCGGAACCGATGACATCCGCGGTGGGCATTGCGCCCGGTGCCTATGTCGATCCTGAAGCGCGCATCGAGCCCGGCGTCTCCATCGAACCGATGGCGGTGATCGGCAAGGGTGCGGAGATCGGCGAGGGCACGCATATCGGCCCCGGCGCGATCATCGGCGTTGGCGTGCGCATCGGGCGCAATTGCTCGATTGCCGCCGGCACCACGGTGCAATGCGCGCTGGTCGGCAACAATGTCATCCTGCATCCCGGCGTGCGCGTCGGCCAGGATGGTTTCGGCTATGCGCCGGGCCTGAAGCCGGGCATGATCAAGATCGTGCAGATCGGCCGCGTCATCATCCAGGACAATGTGGAGATTGGCGCGAACACCACGATCGACCGCGGCACGATGGACGACACGGTGATCGGCGAGGGCACCAAGATCGACAACCAGGTCCAAGTCGGCCACAACGTGCGCATCGGCCGCCATTGCGGCATCGTCAGCGGCGTCGGCATTGCCGGCAGCGCGCGCATCGGCGATGGCGTGATGATCGGGGGGGCGGCCGGCATCAACGGCCACATCACCATCGGCGACGGCGCACAGATCGCCGCGATGAGCGGCGTCGTTGCCGATATCCCGGCAGGCGAGAAATACGGTGGCGTTCCGGCTCGTCCGATGCGCGACTTCCTACGCGACATGGCGGAGATCGCCATGCGTTCCAGCACTCGAGTCCAGAAGAAGGGGGGCAATGATGAGTGAAGAGACCAAGGCAACGCTTGGCGTGGCTGACCTGCGTGAAATCCTGACGCTACTTCCTCACCGCTACCCCTTCCTCCTCGTCGACAAGATCATCGAGATCGACGGCGACGAACGGGCGATCGGCATCAAGAACGTGACGGTGAACGAGCCCCATTTCATGGGCCACTTCCCCGATCATCCGATCATGCCTGGCGTGCTGCTCATCGAAGGCATGGCGCAGACCGCAGGCGCCATCTGCGCGCGCAAATCGCGCTCCGGCTCCAACCTCGTCTACTTCATGACCATCGACAATGCCCGCTTCCGCAAGCCCGTCGTGCCCGGCGACCGCGTCGAGTTCCATGTCGTGAAGCAGAAGCAGCGCGGCAATATCTGGAAGTTTCATTGCGATGCAAAAGTTGATGGGCAACTTGTCGCCGAAGCTGATATCGGCGCGATGATCGTGAAGAAGGAAGACGCCTGAAAATGATTGCCGCCAGCGCGAAGATCCATCCGCTCTCCGTCATCGAGGACGGGGCGGTCGTCGGTGAGAACGTCGTCGTCGGCCCCTTCTGCCATGTCGGGGCCAAGGTCGTTCTCGGCGATGACGTGGAGCTTCTGACGCATGTGGTCGTTACCGGCCGCACGGATATCGGCCGCGGCACCCGCATCTTCGCAAATGCCGTCGTCGGCGGCGATCCGCAGAGCATACACCATGACGGCGCCGAGACGACGCTGACCGTGGGTACGAACTGCGTCATCCGCGAAGGCGTGACGATGAATGCCGGCACCACTGAAGGCGGCGGCAGGACGGTCGTCGGCGACAACAACCTGTTCCTCGCCAATTCGCACGTCGCGCATGATTGCCAGCTCGGCAACCACATCATCCTGTCGAACAATGTCATGCTCGCCGGCCATGTGACGGTCGAGGATCGCGTCATCCTCGGCGGCGGTTCGGCCGTGCACCAGTTCACCCGCATTGGCCGCCAGGCCTTCATCGGCGGCCTTTCGGCGGTCTCCTACGACGTCATTCCCTACGGCATGCTGAACGGCAATCCCGGCGTGCTCGGCGGCCTCAACGTCGTCGGCATGAGCCGCGCCGGCATGGAGAAGGCGACGATCCACCAGGTCCGCCGCGCCTTCAAGCAGATCTTTGACGGCGAGGGTTCCATCCGCGTCAATGCCGCCGCGATCCGCGATGAATATGCCGATTGCGTGCCGGTCATGCACATCCTTGATTTCATCGCTGCCGACAGCGACCGCGCGCTCTCCTCGCCGAACCGCGGCAAGGGCTGAGCGGCATGGCGGACGGCCGGCCCCTCGCGCGCGACCGGCTGGCCATCATCGCCGGCGGCGGCCTGCTGCCGCGCTACGTCGCGGACGCGGCGCGCGCGCGCGGCGAAAACCCCTACATTCTGGCCCTCACCGACGAGTCCATGCAGGACTGGTCCGGCTTCGACCATCAGGTAATCTCGATCGGCAACTATGCTGGCATCGGCGCGGCCTTTCGCGCTGAGGGCATCGGCCGCGCCGTGTTGTCCGGCTCCGTGCGCCGCCGCCCGGAATGGCGCGATATTCGCGCACCGCTGAAGGCGCTGACGGCGCTACCGTCCGTCGTGCGTACGCTGCTGAAGGGCGGCGACGATACCGTGCTGAAGATGGTCATCCGCCTGATCGAGGCCGAGGGCGTGCGTGTCGTCGGCGCGCAGGACATCGTGCCCGACCTTCTCGGCAGCGAAGGCCCGCTCGGCGCCGTCGCGCCGGATGAGGCCGCCAGAGCCGACATTGCCGCCGCCGCTGCCGCGGCGCTTGCGCTCGGCCGGCTTGACGTGGGGCAGGGCGCCGTCGCGCTTGGCGGCCGTGTCGTGGCGCTGGAGGGTGCGGAGGGCACGGATGCGATGCTGGAGCGCGTGGCGGGCCTGCGCGCCGCCGGCCGCATCTCCGTCCGCCGCAAGGGCGTGCTGGTAAAGCTCTGCAAGCCGGAACAGGACCTGCGCGCCGACCTGCCGTCCATTGGCGTCGAAACCCTGCGCCGCGCCCATGCCGCCGGGCTTGCCGGCATTGCGGTGGAGGCCGGGCGCTCGCTGGTGCTGGAGCGTGCGGCGCTGGTGGCCGAGGCGGATGCGCACGGCCTCTTCGTCATAGGCATCGTGCCGGAACGGACGGAGGTGCGGCGATGACGGAAAGACCCTTGAAAATCGGCATCATCGCCGGCGAAGTGTCCGGCGATCTCCTCGGCGGCGACCTGATCGCGGCCCTGCGCAAGGCCCATGCCGGCGAAATCGACCTTATCGGCGTCGGCGGCGAGGCGCTGCAGGCGCAGGGGCTTCAATCGCTGTTCGACTTCTCTGAACTCTCCATCATGGGCATTTCGCAAGTGTTGAAGCGCCTGCCGTCGCTGCTGCGCCGCATCCGCCAGACAGCGGAAGCCATCATCGCCGCGCGCCCGGACATGCTCGTCATCATCGATAGCCCGGATTTCACCCACCGCGTCGCGCGCCGCGTGAGCAAGGCGCTGCCGGACCTGCCGGTCGTCAACTATGTCTGCCCGAGTGTGTGGGCCTGGAAGGAAGAGCGTGCGCCGCGCATGCGCGCCTATGTCGACCATGTGCTCGCGTTGCTGCCCTTCGAGCCCGCCGTGATGGCGCGCCTCGGCGGCCCCGCGACCACCTATGTCGGCCATCGGCTGATCGGCGATCCCGATATCCAGCGCGTGCGCGCCGCAAGGCTCGCCCAGCCGGCGCGCAGCGAACTCGTCTGCCTGCTGCTTCCCGGCTCACGCAGCACTGAAATCAGCCGCCTGCTGCCGGCCTTCGGCGAGGCCGCCCGGGAGTTGACCGCCCGCACGCCCGGCACGCGTTTCCTGCTGCCGACCCTGCCGCGGCAGGAGGCGCTTGTGCGCAAGCTGACGGCCGACTGGCCGGTGAAGCCGCAAATCACCCTCTCCACCGCTGAAAAATGGCAGGCCTTTGCCGAGGCCGATGCCGCGATCGCGGCATCCGGCACGGTCATCCTGGAGCTTGCGCTCGCCCGCGTCCCGGTCATCTCCACCTACCGGCTCGACTGGCTGGCGAACCTCTATCTCGGGCGGATTCGGGTCTGGACCGCGGCGATCCCGAACATCATCGCCGACTATGCCGTCGTGCCGGAATACCTGAACGACATGGTGCGTCCCGGTGCGCTCACGCGCTGGTTCGAGCGGCTTTCCGCCGACACGATCGAGCGCCGCGCCATGCTGGAGGGATATGACCTCGTCTACGAGCGCATGCAGACCGAGCGCCCGCCCGGCGAGACCGGCGCGGCCGTCATCCTCGATCTCCTCGCAACAAAAAAGCCCGGTCGAAACTGACCGGGCTTTTTCATGTGGTTCTGCCGAAAAATCAGCGCTTGGAAACCGGCAGGTAATCGCGCTTCGGTTCGCCGATATAGAGCTGGCGCGGGCGGCCGATGCGCTGTTCCGGGTCTTCGATCATCTCGTTCCACTGGGCGATCCAGCCGACCGTGCGGGCGAGCGCGAAGAGCACGGTGAACATGGTGGTGGGGAAGCCCAGCGCCTTCAGCGTGATGCCGGAGTAGAAGTCGATGTTCGGATAGAGCTTCTTCTCGATGAAATACTCGTCCGTCAGCGCGATGCGCTCGAGTTCCATCGCGACTTCCAGCATCGGATCGTCCTTGATGCCGAGCTCGCCGAGAACCTCGTGCGTCGTCTTCTGCATGATGCGTGCGCGCGGGTCGTAGTTCTTGTAGACGCGGTGGCCGAAGCCCATCAGGCGGAACGGGTCGTTCTTGTCCTTGGCCTTGGCGACATATTCCGGAATGCGCTCGACCGAGCCGATTTCGGCCAGCATGTTCAGCGCCGCTTCGTTGGCGCCGCCATGCGCCGGGCCCCAGAGGCAGGCGATGCCGGCCGCGATGCAGGCGAACGGGTTGGCGCCCGAAGAGCCGGCGAGGCGAACAGTCGACGTCGAGGCATTCTGCTCATGGTCGGCATGCAGGATGAAGATGCGGTCCATGGCGCGGGCCAGAACCGGGTTCACCACATAGTCCTCGCAGGGTACGGCAAAACACATGCGCAGGAAGTTCGAGGCGTAGTCGAGGTCGTTCTTCGGGTAAACGAAGGGCTGGCCGATATGGTACTTGTAGGCCATGGCGGCGATCGTCGGCATCTTGGCGATCATGCGCAGCGAGGCGACCATGCGCTGGTGCGGATCGGTGATGTCGGTCGAGTCGTGGTAGAAGGCCGACAGCGCGCCGACACAGCCGCACATGACGGCCATCGGATGCGCATCGCGGCGGAAGCCGGTGAAGAAGCGGCTCATCTGCTCGTGCACCATGGTGTGGTGCGTGACGCGGTAGTCGAAGTCGTCCTTCTGGGTCTTGGTCGGCAGTTCGCCGTACAACAGAAGGTAGCAGACTTCGAGGAAGTCGCCGTGTTCGGCAAGCTGCTCGATCGGGTAGCCGCGGTGCAGAAGCACGCCTTCGTCGCCGTCGATATAGGTGATCTTCGATTCGCACGAGGCGGTGGAGGTGAAGCCGGGATCGTAGGTGAAGGCGCCGGTATTCTTGTACAGCGTGCCGATGTCGATCACATCGGGACCGATCGTGCCGGATCGCGTCGGCAGCTCGACCGACTTGCCACCGAACGATACATCCGCGATTGTTCCTGTCATAACGATCCTCCGTTGTTTCAAATGGTGGCACAGTTTCGTGCCGCAACCATGAACATGCTCGTTTTGCTAGCCCATTTACGATGCGCTGCCAAGCGATACCAAAGGCAAATTGTGCATTGCGATAACGGGCTTTCCGGCAACGCAATATCTACCCTTTCCGGCAAGTTGCAAGCAACTTCTGAGGGTGGTTTTCGTGTTGCGGAGGGCGCATGCTTTCTGTTTGGCTTATTATTAATTCACCCTACTTTTGATTGAATATTCTTGCGGCGGGTTGCATAATCGCCTGGGGAACCGGCGGGGCCGAGTGCATGGCCAGGATCGACATCGCGGAGAAGCAGGCGGCGCGCGAGGCAGAGGCCTGGGGCGTCGCGCCGGCTGGCGATTCGCTGCCGATACCGGCTCTGCCAGTGCCTCGTCGCAAGGCCGCACTTGTCGCCTATGCGCGCTACGCCGGTCGGGTTCGGGAAAGCCTTGCCGGCCAGAGAATCGATGCCGCCTTTGCCGAGGAGCGGGCGCACGGCCACTTCTTCCTGTTCGTGCCGGTCTTTCTCGGCATCGGAGCCGCCCTGTGGTTTGCCGCCGCCACCGATCCGCCAATTTATGCCCTGCTGCTTCTTGCCAGCGTTACGTTCTGGCCTGCCTGGCAGCTGCGGTATCGGGAGGACTGGGTGGCGCTCGCCGCGGGTGCCGCTTTTCTCGTTCCCGTGGGCATGCTGCTTGCGGCCGTGGAAAGCAGCCGGCTTGACACCGTCATCCTCGATACGCCGGTCACCACGCAGATCAGCGGCCGGGTGCTGTCCCGCGAAAGCGACGAGCGCGGGGCGATCCGCTACCGTATCGCGCTTGAGGCGACGCGCGATCCGGTGCTGAAGCGGCCACCCGGCGTCGTCACGCTGCTTGCCCGCAGTCGTCATGAACCGATCGCGATCGGCGCAGGCATAACGGGGCGTGCGCGCCTCGGGCCCCCGTCCGGCCCGGCCTTGGCCGGCCTCAACGATTTCGCCTTCGATGCCTATTTCGCTGGCACCGGCGCCGTCGGCTATTTTTACAGTGCGCCCAAAGGTGTTGCGACCGGTGAGGCGGGGCTGGAAGGCCGGGTCCGGCAGGAGATCGCGCGCTGGCGCAACAACCTGACCGAGCATATTCGGGGCCGCATCGGCGGCGATGCCGGGGCGATCGCCGCGGCACTGGTGACGGCGGAACAGCGGGCGATCGGCGCGGACACGGTCGAAGCGCTGCGGCAGGCGGGGCTTGCCCATGTATTGGCCATTTCAGGGCTCAACATGGTGCTCGCCGCCGGCACCTTCCTCGTCGGCGCGCGCATGCTGATGGCGCTGATCCCGGGGTTTTCCGAGCGATATCCGGCCAAGAAGATCGCCGCGGCCGGCGCGCTCATCATGGTGACGCTCTATATCCTCGTCTCGGGCGGCGCGCTGTCGGCCGTGCGATCGTGGATCATGATCTGCGTCATGCTTGTCGCCGTGCTCTTCGGGCGATCGGCCATCAGCCTGCGCAATGTCGCGCTTTCGGCGATCCTCATCCTGCTGGTGACGCCATCTGCCGTCACCAATCCAGGTTTCCAGATGTCCTATGCGGCGACGCTCGGGCTTGTCGCGGGCTACGCGGCCTGGCGCGAGCGGCCGATGCGGCGGGAAAGCCGGGGAGGGCCGTTGCAACTGTTCGGCGGCTCGCTCGGCCGTTTCTTCGGCGGGCTCATGCTCTCCTCGTTGATCGGCGGTTTTTCCACGCTGATCTATTCCATCGGCCATTTTCACCGCATCCCCGCCTATGGCCTCGCCGGCAATCTTCTGGCGATGCCGGTGATCAGCACGATCGTCATGCCCTTTGGCCTCATCGCAGTGCTGCTGATGCCGTTCGGCCTCGATGCCATCCCCTTCGCGATCATGGGCAAGGGCATCGAATGGATGATCGCGCTTTCGATGTGGGTCGCAAGCTGGAAAGGCGAAATCGTCACCGGTCAAATTCCGCAGTCCGCTTTCCTGCTAATCGGCCTCGGCGGCGGCCTGGCCTGCATCCTGCGCACCCGGCTGCGCCATGCCGGCACGCTGCTCGTCATGCTCGGGATCGTCATCGCCTGCTGGCCGGACGAACGCCGCGCGCCGGAAGTGCTGGTCTCGGAAGACGGCCGTCTCGTGGCGATCCGGCGCGGCGACACCGTTGCAACGAACCGCGCAAGGCCGCCGGATTTCATCTATGCGCAATGGCGCCGCGCGCTGCGGCTCGGCGATCTCATCAAGCCGGAGATGCGCAAGAGCGAAGGGCTGACGGTAGAGGAGGTCGGTGAAACCGCTGAAGGGACTGAAAAGCAGAGGAAGCCGCGCCACAAGGCGGATCGGCAGAGGGCGAAGGCCGCCATGGCATCCGCCCTGGAGGCCGCAGGAAAGGGCAGGGGCTTCATCTGCGAAACAAAGGCATTCTGCGCCGCTGTTTCGCCGAGCGGTTGGCGGATCGTCACGCTGGAAGACCTCGCCTTCCTCGGAACCGCCTGCGATGCTGCCGACCTCGTCGTCGTGTCCCAAGCCCTGCGGCTGGAGGAATGCCGCTCCGGAGCCCGGCTGATGACGGCCCGCCATTTGCGGCGCACGGGCGCACTGGAAATCCAGCCCGACGCCGAAAAGGCCGCTTCAACACTTTCCGACGCCGAGATCACCCCCGCCATCGAAACCCTCGACCGGCCCTGGTCTCGCCACCGCACCTATGATTGGCGTAGCGGCACCTTCGAGGCCGAGACGGCGCTCAATGATAGCGGCGAATGAGGCCGACGAGCTTGCCCTGGATCTTGACGCGGTCCGGCCCGAAAATGCGGGTCTCGTAGGCCGGGTTTGCGGCTTCGAGCGCAATGGAGGCGCCCTTGCGGCGGAAACGCTTAAGCGTCGCTTCCTCGTCGTCGACGAGCGCCACGA
Organism: Shinella sp. GW835-FHT14H05; assembly: GCF_058793575.1. Lineage (NCBI taxonomy): Bacteria > Pseudomonadati > Pseudomonadota > Alphaproteobacteria > Hyphomicrobiales > Rhizobiaceae > Shinella > Shinella sp. GW835-FHT14H05. Next base: position 1,457,031 of record NZ_JBXAFY010000001.1, read on the forward strand.
TGATCTCGCCCGGATTGGCGGTGGTGGCGTTGCGGATGATCACGGTGTCGCCGTCGAGGATGCCGGCCTCGATCATCGAGTCGCCCTTGACCTCCAGCGCATAATGATCGCCGTTGCCGACCATCTCGGCCGGCACCATGATCTCGTGGGTGTTGTTCTGGATGGCGGAGATCGGAACACCGGCGGCGATGCGTCCCATGACCGGCACGGAGACCGACAACGACATGTCCGCTTGCGGCGTGCGCTGTACGGGGGCGGCCGGCACGGGCTGCTTGCCGCGGCTGCCTTCGATGACGGCCGGCGAAAAGCCGCGGCGCGGCTGGAGGCTTGGCGAATAGGCTTCGGGAAGCTTGATCACTTCCAGTGCCCGCGCCCGGTTGGGCAGGCGGCGGATGAAGCCGCGCTCCTCCAGTGCCGTGATGAGGCGATGGATGCCGGACTTGGATGCGAGATCGAGCGCATCCTTCATCTCGTCAAACGAGGGAGGAATACCGGACTCCTTCATCCGTTCATGAATGAACAGGAGAAGTTCCTGTTGTTTCCGCGTGAGCATGGCCCCTCCACCGAGAATCTTGAAACAATCCAGAATCGTGAAACAAATCCAGAACAGACACTATCTGTTCCATATGTGTTCCGCAAGGCCTTGGAAATAATAATATTGTTCAGACGGAGGGTTCGCGCAGGAGAAGTACTTCGCAGAGATCGCCTTGGGGAACGGCCGGGGCGTTTGGCGGTCGGATCAGCAAGCCTTCCGATTCGGCGAAGACCTTCATCATCGAGGAATCCTGCTTGCCGAAGGGGGTGACGCGCAGGTCGCCGGCCGGTCCCCGGACGATGCGGGCGCGGACATAATCCTGCCGCTGGTCGTTTTCCTTGAGCGGCACGGCGGCGATGGCCGGGTGCCGGCGGTTTTTTGCGGGCAGGCGGGCGAGGCGGCGCACCAGCGGCTCCAGGAAGAGCAGCGAGCAGACGAGGCTTGAGACCGGGTTGCCGGGCAGGCCCAGCACCTGGATATCCCCCAGCCGGCCGACCATCAGCGGCTTTCCCGGCCGCATGGCGATTCGCCAGAAATCGAGCTCCATGCCGGCCTCGCCGAGCACCGGCTGCACGAGGTCGAAATCGCCGACGGAGGCGCCGCCGAGCGTCACGAGCACGTCGATATCGAGCGCCAGGGCGTTTCGCACGGCTTCCAGAATCGCCTGCTTGTCGTCGCCGACGATCCCGAGGTCGATCACCTCCGCGCCGGCCGCCCGCGCGAGCGCCGAAACGCCATAGGTGTTGGACGCGATGATCTGGCTGGCGCCGGGCGGCGTTCCGGGCGGGACGAGCTCGTCGCCTGTCGCAAGCACCGCGACGCGGGGGCGGGCGTAGACTGTTAGCGCCGGATGGTTCATCGCAGCGGCGACGGTCAGGCGGCCGGCATCGAGCACGGCGCCGGCCTTCAGCACGGTCTCGCCTTCGGAAAAATCCTGTCCGCGTGGGCGCACATGGCGGCCTTTTGGAGTGAGGAAGGTCGTGCGGATGCGGCCGTCTTCCAGCTTTTCCGCGTCTTCCTGCAAAAGCACGGTATCGGCGAAGGAGGGCAAGGGCGCGCCGGTGAAAATGCGCACGGCCTCGCCCGGGCCGGCAGAGCCTTCGAAGGCGTGACCGGCGGAGGAGAGGCCGACGACCTTGAGGATGGCGCCGAGTGTAGCGATATCCGCGTGGCGGACGGCGTAGCCGTCCATGGCGGAATTGTCGAAAGGCGGCTGGGTCAGGCGCGCGGCGATGTCTTCGGCGAGGACGCGGCCTTGCGCGTCATGCAGCGAAACCGTCTCTGTCCGCTGTGTCGGCTTGGGCCGGGAAAGCAGGCGGTCGAGGGCGTCGGCGACGGGGAGGAGCGACATCAGGCGTTTGCCCGCTTGTAGTCGCCGGAGCGGCCGCCGGATTTTTCGACGAGCCGGATGCCGCCGATCTCCATCTCGCGGTCGGCGGCTTTCGCCATGTCGTAGATGGTGAGGCAGGCGACGCTGACGGCGGTGAGCGCCTCCATTTCGACGCCGGTGCGGCCGGTGAGCTTCGCCATGGCCTCGACGCGCAGGCCGGGCAGGGTACGGTCCTCGCGGATTTCGACGGCGACCTTGGTGAGCATCAGCGGGTGGCAGAGCGGGATAAGGCTCGACGTCTGCTTGGCGGCCATGATGCCGGCAAGGCGGGCCGTGCCGATCACGTCGCCCTTCTTGGCATCGCCCTTGAGGATGAGATCGAGGGTCGCGGGCGCCATCCGGATGAAGCCTTCGGCAACCGCGATGCGCACCGTTTCGGCCTTGTCGCCGACATCCACCATGTTGGCTTCACCGGAGGCATCGATATGGGTCAGCGTGGCGGCCTTTTCGGCCATCATTCGGCCGCCAGCATGCCGGCGGAGCCGGTCAGCAGTTCGCGGGTCGCGGCGGCCACGTCCTCCTTGCGCATCAGGCTTTCGCCGACGAGGAAGGTGGAGATGCCGACCTTGCCGAGGCGTTCACAATCCGCATGGGTGAAGATGCCGCTTTCGCCGACGAGCAGGCGGTCGTCGGGCACCATGCCGGCGAGCTTTTCCGACACCGCGAGATCGACCTCGAAGGTCCGCAGGTTGCGGTTGTTGATGCCGACGAGCTTGGATTTCAGCCTGAGCGCCCGTTCCATCTCCGGTTCGTCGTGCACTTCGATCAGCACGTCCATACCGAGCGAAAAGGCGGCGTCCTCCAGCATCTTCGCATCGTCGTCGCTGAGGGACGCCATGATGATGAGGATGCAGTCGGCGCCCCAGGCGCGGGCTTCCAGCACCTGGTAGCTGTCGAACATGAAGTCTTTGCGCAGCGCCGGCAGCGCGCAGGCCTGGCGGGCGGCGGTGAGGAATTCGGGCGCGCCCTGGAAGCTCGGCGTGTCCGTCAGCACCGAGAGGCAAGCGGCGCCGCCGGCCTCATAGGCCTTGGCGAGCGCCGGCGGATCGAAATCCGGGCGGATGAGGCCCTTGGAGGGGCTGGCCTTCTTGATTTCGGCGATCAGGCCGAAACTGCCGGCGGCTTTTCTGGCCTTGAGGCTCGCGAAGAAGCCGCGCGGCGGCTCCTGGTCGCGGATCTGGGCGCGAAGCTCGGCGGGGGCCACGCGCGCCTTGGCGGCGGCGATTTCTTGCAGTTTGTAGGCTTCGATCGTTTTCAGGATATCGGTCATGGCCAATCCTACTCCGCATGGCCTTCGTTGGAAACCGAAACGAGGCGTTCGAGCACCGTGCGGGCGCGACCGCTTTCCAGGGCTTCGGTTGCCTTCGCCATGCCGTCCTTCAGCGTTTCCGCCTTGCCGGCAATGAGAAGGGCGGCCGCGGCATTGGCGAGCGACACGTCGCGATAGGGCATGTGCGCGCCGCCGAGCACCGAAAGGAGGGCGGCGGCGTTGTGTGCGCCGTCACCGCCGCGGATGTCGTCGAGCGTAACCTGGGGCAGGTCGAAATCGGCGGGCGTCAGCTCGAAGGTGCGGATCTTGCCGTCTTCGAGGGCTGCGACCTGTGTGGTGCCCGTCGTGGTGATTTCATCGAGGCCGGAACCGTGCACGACCCAGATGCTCTCGGAGCCGAGATCGCGCAGCACTTCGGCGAGCGGCACCAGCCATTGCGGCGCGAAGACGCCGAGGAGCTGGCGCTTGACGCCGCCGGGGTTGGAAAGCGGCCCGAGCAGGTTGAAGATCGTGCGCGTGCCGAGTTCGACGCGCGACGGGCCGACATGTTTCATCGCCGGATGGTGCAGCTGCGCGAACATGAAGCCGAGGCCGGCATCGTGCACACAGCGGGCGATTTCGGCGGGGCCGATGTCGAGCTTCACGCCGAGGCAAGACAGCGCATCCGCCGTGCCCGCCTTGGAGCTCAGCGCCCGGTTGCCGTGTTTTGCGACGGGCACGCCGGCGCCGGCGGTGATGATCGCGGCGAGCGTCGAGATATTGTAGGTGCCCGTGCCGTCGCCGCCCGTGCCGACGATGTCGATGGCATCCGCCGGCACCGTGACCGGCAGCATGCGGGCGCGCATCGAACCGACGGCGCCGTAGATCTCGTCGACGGTTTCGCCGCGCACGCGCAGCGCCATCAGGAAGCCGCCGATCTGCGAGGGCGTGGCGGCGCCCGACATGATGATCTCGAAGGCGCCGCGGGCGTCCTCGCGGTCGAGCGCGTTTCCGGCGGCGACCTTGGCGATATAGGATTTCAGGTCGGACATGCGGTTCCCGTCTTCCTCTATCGAGCGATGCTCTGTTCGGCGAGCGTGCGGTTGATCGAGACGCCATAGGCGGTCTGCAGCGAGCTCACCATCTGGTCGAGGATGTCGTCGCCGCTGGCGCGCGCGACGGCAGCGATCTGCTGGTCCTCGTTGGAGAGCGCGTCGGTCGCCGAATCGGTGGCGACATCAGCCACCTTCAGGAGGATCTGGCCCTCGCCATCCACACCCGGCGTGTTAGCGACATGGCCGACCGGGCCGGCGAAGGCGGCGGCAACGGCGGCCGGGCTCAGCACCGGGTCCTGCGCGCTGCGGTGCAGGCCCGCCTTGTTTTCGACCGCCATGCCGAGTTCGCCGGCAATCGCGCCGAGGTCGCCGCCCTTGCGCACGCGCTCGGCCAGCTCTTCCGCCTTCTTGGCGAGCGTCTGGCGCTGCTGCTCGGCCGTCCAGTCGGCCACCACGCGGTCACGCACCTCGTCGAGCGTGCGGTCGCGATCCGGGATCACGTCGAGCACTTCGAACCAGGCATAGCCTTCGCGGCCGACATTGATCGGCTGGGTTTCCGTGCCGACATCCGTCTTGAAGATTTCGCCGATAAGGGCGGCCTTCTCCGGCAGGCCGTTGACCTCTTCGCCCTTCTGGTCGTTGCCCTGGGCATCGATGCCGTCGATCGTCACGGCCTTCAGGTTGTTCTTGGCGGCCGCTTCCGCAAGGCCAAGGCCCTCGGCGCGGCTGTCCTCCATGCGGTCATGCACCGCGAGAATGCCGTCGGCAGCTTCGCTCAGCGCCAGTTCGCTGCGCAGCTCTTCCTTCACCTCGTCGAAGGTCTTGAGGTTTTCCGGGCGGATGTTGGTCACGCGCAAGATGATCGGGCCGAAGGTGCCGTCGATGACCGGCGTCGTGCCGCCGTCCGTGGCAACGGCGAAGGCGGGTTCGGCGAACTTCTGGTCCGGCACGTTCGCCTGCGTGAAGTCGCCCAGCAGCACGTCGGTCGCCGTCTTGCTCTGTTCGGCGACCAGCGCGTCGAAGGTCGTGCCGGAGGCGAGCTTGGCGGCGGCGGCGTCGGCCGCGGCGCGATCGGGGAAGGTCAGCTGCTCGATCGTGCGCGTTGCCGGCGTGCGGTACTTTTCCTTGGTCTTCTCATAGTCGGCCTGGAGCGCTTCGTCGGTGATCGCGGCCGCGTCCATGATGTCCTTCGGCTCCAGCGCGACATAGACGACCTTGCGGTATTCCGGCGCGCGGTATCTCGCCTTGTTCTGTTCGAACCAGGGGGCGAGCACGTCGTCGCCCGGCGCCTTGACCGGGTCGATATTGGCGTTGCTGAGGATGAGGTAATCGATGGTGCGCGCTTCGTTGCGGTACTGGCGCAGCGCCTCCGTCAGCACGTCCGGCGCCTTGTAGCCGTCCGAAACGGCCTCGACGACCTGGGTGCGGATCGCCACCTGGCTGCGGTTGTTGATATAGTCGTTCTCGCGCAGGCCCGCATTGCGCAGCACCGAGGAGAAGGCGAGGCGATCGAACTGGCCGTTGACGCCGCGGAAGGCCGGATCGTCGGCGATCAACTGGGCGAGGCGGCCTTCCGACAAGCCGAGGTTCATGTCGCGCGAAAGTTGGTCTAGGGCGGCACCGGCGACGAGTTCGGCGAAGACCTGGTTCTCGATGCCGAAGGCGCGCGCCTGCTCGGCGTTCAGCCGCATGCCGAAGCGCTGCGACATGGTGGCGACCTGACGCTCATAGGCGAGGCGGAAATCCGTCGGCGAAACGCTGACGTCGCCAACGGTCACGACGGAATTCGCCGTGCCGGTGACGAGAGAGCTCGAAACGCCCCAGACAGCGAAGGAGCCGACCAGCAGGATCAGCAGGGCTTTTGCCACCCAGGTCTGGGAGGAGCGTCTCAGGGCTTCGAGCATCGTCTAAATTTCCTCAATATCGGCGGCCATGCGGCCGGAAACCGTCTCTTATCGGAAAGTTCGCGGGAATTGAAGTATGCTGGCGCTTCGCAATGCATGGGAAAACGGCCTCTGACGCAAATGTGTCAGCGGCTGCCGATTTCCTTTGCCGGCAAACGAAAGTTTTCTGAAATTATTGGCGGAATTTCGCTGTTTTGCCCTATCACGATGCGAGACTTCGTGATCGGATGCGGGATTAAGCCGGTGAGTCCGGTGTTTTACCGGTATTATGGAGGTGCACCGACGTGGAATCCACTGTAGTCATGATCAACCTTTTCGGCGCTGTCGCGCTGCTCCTGTTCGGTCTCGCACAGGTGAAGGACGGCATGACGCGGGCTTTTGGCGTGCGGTTGCGCTCCGGGCTGGCGCTCGGCACGCGCGGGCCGTTCCGCTCCTTCTTCGCCGGTTTCGTCGCGACGATCGCCCTCCAGAGTTCCACAGCGACGGCGCTGATGACTGCCTCCTTCGTCGAGCGCAAGCTCGTGCAGGCCCGCATGGCGCAGATCGTGCTGCTCGGTGCCAATGTCGGCACGGCCGTCACCGCCTGGCTGGTGGCGACGGGTATCGAATCGGTCTCGCCGCTGGTCATCCTCGTCGGCGTCGTGCTCTACAAGTCGAGCGGCTCGACGGCGCGCCAGGGCCTCGGCTCCGCGCTGGTCGGCATCGGGCTGATGCTGCTGTCGCTGCACCTGCTGAGCCTTGCGACCGAGCCGATGCGCCAGTCGCCGGCACTCGCCGCCTTCCTGACGCTGCTCGACGGTGCCTGGCCGGTCGCGCTCGCCTTCTCGACCGTGCTGGCCATCATCGCTTCGTCGAGCCTTGCGGTGGTCGTGCTCATCCTGTCGCTGACGGCGATGGGCATCCTGTCGCCGGCGCTGACGGTCATCCTCGTGCTCGGCGCCAATCTCGGCGGCGCCGTGCCGCCGGTCATCGCGACGCTGAAGGCGGCGGCCTCCGCCCGGCGCGTGACGCTCGGCAATCTGCTCGTTCGGGGCGTTGGATGCCTCGCCGTGCTGCCCTTCGCGGGGCAGGTCGCCGATCTGCTCGCGCTGCTGCCCATCCCGGCCTCCAAACTGCCGGTGGACGTGCATCTCGCCTTCAACCTGGTGGTGGCGCTCGTGCTCTGGCCGCTGTCCGGGCTGGTGTCGCGGCTGATGGAAAGGCTCGTTCCGGAGGAAAAGCAGCCGGAGACGGGACCGAAATATCTCGACGATTCGGCGCTTTCGACCCCGCTCATCGCGCTGTCCGGCGCGACGCGCGAGGTGCTACGCGTCGGCGATCTCATCGAATCCATGCTGATCCGCTCGATGCGCGCCTTTAACGACAACAATCTCGCGCCGCTCGGCGAGATCGTCGAACTGGAGCGGCAGGTCGATGCCTTGCAGCAGGAGGTGAAAATCTACCTCTCCCGGCTCGGCCGGCAGGGCATCACCGGCGAAAGTGCCGCGCGCTCGATCGTTATCATCGACTATGCGATCAACCTCGAACATGTCGGCGACATCATCGAGAAGGGCTTGCAGGAGCAGGTGCGCAAGAAGATCGTCAACGGGCTGAAATTCTCCGACGACGGCTACAAGGAGCTCTCCAACCTGTTCAACCTGACGATCGAGAACCTGCGCATCGCCCAGACGATCTTCGTCACGCGGGACGAGGGGCTGGCGCGCCAGCTCGTCGAGGTGAAGGTCGACGTGCGGCGCATGGAGAAACAGTCCTCCGAGCGGCACCTGGAGCGGCTGCGCGACGGACGACTCGACAGCCTTCAGACCAGCTCGCTGCATCTCGACATGCTGCGCGACCTGAAGCGTGTCAACGCGCATCTCGTCTCCGTCGCCTATCCGATCCTCGACGAAAGCGGGCTGCTGACGGAAAGCCGCCTGCGCAGCGCCAATTGAGAGACCCCTTCACCCGCGATGTCATCCTCGGCCTTGAGCCGAGGATCCACCGGCTTGCACGGAGCGTGGATGGTCGGGTCAGGCCCGACCATGACGAAGGAGGGGTTTGAGAAATCCCTTTGTCTGCCCCCAAGGCTTTTTGCTAAGGATCGGCGACGATTTGGCGTGAACGAGGGATTCCCATGACTGCAGACCGGACGAAGCGCAACTGCCTGGCCGTGATCCTGGCCGCCGGGGAAAGCACGCGGATGAAGTCCTCGCGGTCGAAGGTGCTGCACCCCGTCGCCGGCCGGCCGATGATCGCCCATGTGGTGGATGCGCTGGCGAAGGCCGGCATTTCCGATATCGCGCTGGTGCTCGGCCGGGATGCCGACAAGGTCGAGGCGGCGGCGAAGAACGCCGCCGTGAAGAACTCCGTGCACATCCAGACCGAACGTCTCGGCACCGCCCATGCCGTGCTCGCGGCCCGCGATGCGATCGCGAAAGGGTACGACGACGTGCTCGTCGTCTTCGGCGATACGCCGCTCATCACCGAGACGCCGCTGAAGGCCGCGCGCGACGGCCTTGCCAAGGGCATCGACGTCGTCGTCGTCGGTTTCGAAACGGCCGATCCCACGGGTTACGGACGCCTGATCGTGGAAGACGGCGAGCTGGTCGCGATCCGCGAGCAGAAGGACGCGAGCGAGGCCGAACGCGCGATCACCTATTGCAACGGCGGCCTGATGGCGATCGACGGTCGCAAGGCGCTCGACCTCATCGACCGCATCGGCAACGACAATGCCAAGGGCGAATATTATCTCACCGACATCGTCGAGGTGGTGCGCGCCTCCGGCGGCCATGCCATTGCCGTCGAGGCGCCCGAGGAGGAGCTGACCGGATGCAACACCCGCGCCGAGCTCGCCGTCATCGAGCGCCTCTGGCAGCAGCGCCGCCGGCTGGAGATGATGCTGGACGGCGTGTCGATGATCGCGCCAGAGACCGTCTTCCTCGCCTATGACACGAAGATCGAGCGCGACGTGACGATCGAGCCGAACGTCTTCTTCGGTCCGGGCGTGACGATCGAAAGCGGCGCGCTCATCCATTCCTTCTCGCATATCGAGGGCGCGCATATCGCGGCGGATGCCGAAGTCGGCCCCTATGCGCGGCTGCGTCCGGGCGCCAATCTCGGCGAAGGCTCGAAGGTCGGCAATTTCTGCGAGGTGAAGAAGGCGGAGATCGGCCGGGGCGCCAAGGTTAACCACCTTACCTATATCGGTGATGCCATCATCGGCGAAAAGACGAATATCGGCGCCGGCACCATCACGTGTAACTATGACGGGATCAACAAGCACCTGACGCAGATCGGCGCCCATGCGTTCATCGGCTCCAACTCGTCGCTCGTTGCCCCGGTTTCGATCGGCAACGGTGCCTATATCGCGTCCGGCAGCGTCATCACCATGGACGTGCCGGACGACGCCGTCGCCTTCGCCCGTGCCCGACAGGAGAACAAGGAGGGCCGGGCGGTCCTCATCCGCGAGCGCAACCAGGCGATCAAGGATGCCAAGAAGAAGGCCGCGGAATAGGCCCAGCCAGCATTAACGCTTGCAATCGAAAGTGAGTGCCGGCGAGTTGCGCCGCAGCAAAAAACCACTACGAAAAGAACGCAGTAGAAACTTTTCGAAAGCGCGGAGCGGGCCATGTGCGGAATTGTCGGTATCGTCGGAAACCAGCCTGTCGCCGGCCGGCTTGTCGATGCGCTGAAGCGCCTTGAATACCGCGGCTACGATTCCGCCGGCGTCGCCACCATCGTCAATGGCAAGCTTGAGCGTCGCCGCGCCGAAGGCAAACTCTTCAACCTGGAAAAGCGCCTTTCCGAGGAGCCGCTTGCCGGCACGCTCGGCATCGCCCACACGCGCTGGGCGACGCACGGTGCGCCGACGGAAGCCAATGCCCACCCGCATTTCGTCGATGGCGTCGCCGTCGTGCACAACGGCATCATCGAGAACTTTTCCGAGCTGAAGGACGAGCTGATCGCCGAGGGCGCCACCTTCGCCACGCAGACCGATACCGAGGTCGTCGCCCAGCTCGTGGCGAAATACCGCCGCGATGGTCTCGGTCGCCGAGAGGCGATGCATGCCATGCTGCGCCGCGTCACCGGCGCCTATGCGCTCGCCGTGATCTTCGAGGACGACCCGTCGACCATCATGGCCGCCCGCAGCGGCCCGCCGCTCGCCATCGGCTATGGCCGGGGCGAAATGTTCCTCGGCTCCGACGCGATCGCGCTTGCGCCCTTCACCAACGAAATCACCTATCTCGTCGATGGCGACTGGGCGGTGATCGGCCGCGACGGCGCGCACATCTTCGGCCTCGACGGCAACCGCGTCGAGCGTCCGCGACAGGTTTCCTCCGCTGCCGCCTATCTCATCGACAAGGGCAACCACCGGCACTTCATGGAAAAGGAAATCCATGAACAGCCGGAGGCGATTTCGCACGCGCTCAGCCATTATGTCGATTTCCTCGCGCATACGGTGCGCCCCATCGCCTCGGCGATCGATTTCGCCAAGGTGCCGAGCCTTGCCATTTCCGCCTGCGGCACCGCCTATCTCGCCGGCCTGGTCGGCAAATACTGGTTCGAGCGCTATGCCCGCCTGCCGGTCGAGATCGACGTAGCGTCCGAATTCCGCTACCGCGAGATCCCGCTGAACCCGGCCTCGGCCGCGCTCTTCATCTCGCAGTCCGGCGAAACCGCCGATACGTTGGCGTCGCTGCGCTACTGCAAGGAAAACGGCCTGAAGATCGGCGCCGTGGTCAATACGCGCGAATCGTCGATCGCCCGCGAATCGGACGCCGTCTTCCCCATCCTCGCGGGTCCGGAAATCGGCGTCGCCTCCACCAAGGCATTCACCTGCCAGCTCGCCGTGCTTGCAGCCCTCGCCGTCGGGGCGGGCCGGGCACGCGGCACGATCAGCGAGGCCGAGGAGAAGGCGCTGGTGCGCAACCTCGCCGAAATGCCGCGCATCATGGCGGGCGTGCTCAACACCATCCAGCCGTCGATCGAGCAGCTTTCGCGTGAACTCTCGAAGTGCAAGGACGTGCTCTATCTCGGCCGCGGCACGAGCTATCCGCTGGCGATGGAAGGCGCGCTGAAGCTCAAGGAAATCTCCTATATCCACGCGGAAGGTTATGCCGCCGGTGAGCTGAAGCACGGGCCAATCGCGCTGATCGACGAGAACATGCCGGTCATCGTGATTGCGCCGCACGACCGCTTTTTCGACAAGACCGTCTCGAACATGCAAGAAGTGGCGGCGCGCGGCGGCCGGATCATCTTCATCACCGACGAGAAGGGTGCTTCCGCCTCGAAGCTCGAAACCATGGCGACGATCGTGCTGCCGAATGTCGACGAGATCATCACGCCGATGATCTACTCGCTGCCGATCCAGCTTCTCGCCTACCACACCGCGGTCTTCATGGGCACGGACGTCGACCAGCCGCGCAACCTCGCAAAATCCGTGACGGTGGAATGATCATCCGGCCGGAACAGGCACACGATATCGATGCGATTCGCACGCTGACGGAGACCGCGTTCAAGACGCCGCCGCACGCCGACGGCACGGAGCACATCATCATCGACCGCCTGCGCGCTGCTGGCGCCTTGACGCTTTCGCTCGTCGCGGGGGCGGATGGCGTGGTCGTCGGCCATGTCGCCTTCTCGCCGGTCACGGTCTCCGATGGCAGCACGGACTGGTACGGCCTCGGCCCGATTTCCGTCGATCCCACCCGCCAGGGCGAGGGCATCGGCAGCAAGCTGGTGCGCGAAGGGCTCGCGCAATTGCAGGCGCTCGGGGCGAGCGGCTGCGTGCTTTTGGGCAATCCCGCCTATTACGGCCGTTTCGGCTTTGCGCCGGATCCCAAACTGACGCTGGACGGGGTGCCCCCGGAGTATTTCATGCGTGTGGCGTTTTCACCGGTTTACGGCGGCGGAACCGTTTCCTATCATCCGGGTTTCTACGGCTGAGCGCCCTCCCACGCTTGCCAGACCCTGGATACCAGATGACCGAACTCGTCCCGAGACAGTCGCTTGCCACGCGGCTGCGCAACAATTTCCTGACCGGCCTCGTGATCTGCGCGCCGATCGCCATCACCATATGGCTGACCTGGACCTTCATCCGCTGGGCGGACAGCTGGGTGAAACCCTATATTCCGGCGCAGTACAATCCGGAAAACTACCTCCAGTTCGCCATTCCCGGCTTCGGTCTCCTGACCGCGCTGATCCTGATCACGCTGGTCGGCTTCCTCGGCAAGAACCTCATCGGCCGCACGATCGTCGAGTTCGGCGATTCCCTGTTCAACCGCACGCCGCTGGTGCGCACGGTGCACAAGAGCCTGAAGCAGATCTTCGAGACGGTGCTGAAGGACAAGGGCACGTCGTTCAACAAGGCGGCGATGATCGAATATCCCAGCCCCGGCCTCTGGGCGATCGTCTTCGTGGCGACGGATGCGCGCGGCGAGATCGCCGCGAAATTCAAGTCGATGGGCAAGGACATGGTCGCCTGCTTCCTGCCGCCGACGCCGTTCCCGACGGCCGGTTTCCTCGTCTATGTGCCGCGCGAAAAGCTGGTGCCGCTCGACATGAGTGCCGAGGACGCCGCCAAGCTCATCATCTCCGTCGGTCTCGTCACGCCACCGGAAAAGACGCTGCAACTCATCGAGAGCGAGGAGCAGCGCAAGGCCAAGGCGAAGAGCAAGAAGAAGAGCTGAGAAAGCCCGGCTTCAACCCGCGAAAAGGGTCCGGCCGATAGTGCGCATCGTATCGAGGTGGGCTTCGTGGGACCTCTCATCCGGCACCAGCAGTTCCGACCTCGCGACCGGTGCGCCGCAATAGTCGAAGATGCCATGATCGATCTGCGTCTTCATCGCGCCGAAGTAACCATGCCGCGCATAGGTCCGCATGTTGGCCCCGGCGACCGCGATCAGATGGACCGGAAGCCGGCCGAGTTTTCGCACGATCTTGCCATCCGGTTCTTCCACATAGGCCCAGCCGTTCGTGAAAACCCGGTCGATCCAGCCCTTGAGCAATCCGGGAAAGGACCACCAATAGACCGGATAGACCAGCACCAGCGCGTCGCTCCGGTCAAGCCGCGCCTGTTCGGCTGCTACGTCGGCAGGCAGCTTGCCTTCACCGACAAAAAAGGCGTGATCCTGCGCGGAGAAACGGGGATCAAATCCCTCCATGGCAAGGTCCGCGATCTCGAAGGAATGGGCGCCGGAGGCGGCAATTCCCTCCGCGACTTGGTTTGCGACGGAATGGGTGAAGGAGCCCGGTTTGGGGTGTGAAACGACGATGAGCGCGTGCATGGAATCCTCTGAATATCGATATCGTCAGCGTTACCGCGGGCAGCAGGTAAAATTGCTCACTATATACCTTTGGTAAGTTACTAAAGGTATATAGTGAGCTTTGCTGACTTTGCAAGATCTCGAGGAAATGGTTCACGACGTCGCAGGCGGCGCCTTATAGACGGTGCTGCTCGCACTCTATGTCGATTCTGAAACCCAATACGACGCGTGGTAGGACGTGCGTTGACCGGGCACAACGCGAGCCTAAAAGGCCACGCTGAGATAACCCTTGATCGACGAGAAATGCGACGTGTCCGCGAACACGCCGCGATATCCGAGGCCTACTTTCGTTTTCGGGTCTAGAATGTAGTCTACATTCAGGTCCAAGCGTGCAGCATCGCGCGCTAGGGCTGCACCGACGACCTTGAAGGGCGTACCACCCGGGAACCGAACATCGGCCGTGCCTTGCACGTCGCCGTAAAGATGTTGCCAGCCGAGCAGGGCGCTTGCCGAGAACGTGGCGGCGTCGACCTCGAAATCGGTGGAGATGCGCGTACCGATGACGGTTACGCCGATATCGCTCGGCGAGGTTGTGCCGGAGAGCGCTGTGGAGCCACCGCTTTCCTTGAAGCTGCTCCCCTTTACACTCAGATAAGCACCTGAAACGAAGGGATTGAGATCAAACTCTCCGACCGTTGCCCTGTAACCGATTTCGCCAAAAACCTGCGCGGTCTTGGTGTCGTAGGAGGCGGTCAGCGTCTCGGCAAAATCTCCGAATGCCGGCGTGCGCCGGGTCGTCATGTCAGACCAGGTGTAGGACGCGCCGATGCTGGCGTCGAAGGACCCGAACGCGGTCGAACCATAGGTAACGATGTCGTAATGGGTGGCTTTGACGGAGGCATTCTGGCTTCCCACATCGCCGTCGCTGTGACCCAAGCCGGCGGCAAGGCCAAAACGGCCGAAATTGCCAATGCCTGCATCCAGGCCGTACAGCATGTTTGCCATCCCCCAGTCGAATGTTTCGGCGCCCCCGCCATCTGCCGCGCCCCAGCCGCCATTGGCTGATGACCAGAACGTTGCGCGATCATCGAGGCCGTCCGCTGCAAAGGCGACGCGAATACGTTGTGCGATCGCGTCCTGCGTCGCGTTGGCGTGGGTGACATGCAATGTATTGGCCGATGCGTGCGCCTCGCCCGAGAGCTGGCCGAGCGCATTGGCGAGCCGGTCTGCATCCGTCCCGTAAAGGCCTGTGAAAAGTGCGTTTGTACGCGGGCCGGGGTCGGGGCGGATTTCGTCCAGCGCCTTGCCGACGGCATCCACGTTGCGCGTGGTGCTGAGGCCGTGCGATGCCAGATCTCCATAGGCCTGCGGCGTCACGGCGAGCGACACGTCCGTGGTCTGGTAGAGAATATCGAGGCGGGTTCCCTTTGCCAGTTCGTCCGTGCCGGGCTGCGTGAAGGCGTCGAAGCTGCCGATGATCCCGACGCTCGAATGGATGATGTTGAAGCGTGCGCCCAGTGATGCCACGTAGGTGTTCGTCGCATCGCCCGAAATTCCGCGCAGGACCGGGTCGAGCCTGCCTGCAAGGCCGATCACGCCGGCGTCGCCCGTGGTGACGAGGCGGGAATAGTTGCCGGCGCCCGTTCCGTCGATGTCGAACCGGGACACGGCTGTTTCCTGCAGCGCCACGGGACCGTTCACCGTCAGCGTACCTGGCGAATCGCCGGGTGCCAGCAGGCCGGCAACGCTCAGCGGCGCATCGATCGTGCCCGTGCCGCGCAGCGTTCCATCGACACCCACGACAACCAGCGAACTCAACGTGCCGTTGACCGACAAAGTGCCGCCATGAACGAGCGTGCCGCCGAGGTAGGTGTTCTTGCCGGTCAGGGCAAGAATTCCGTCACCGGTTTTGGTAAGCGATCCCGCGCCGTCGATATCGTTTGCGAACGTGCCGTCATATCCCTTCGTATCGATGACAACGTCGGACACGAACCTGCCATAGCCCTTGACCGCTTTTCCTGCGTTGACCACGCCCCAGCCGAAGAGTTCCGGGTCGCCCATATAGGTCGCGGTCGTCAGCAGCGTCTGCTGCAGATCCTTCGCGCTGAAGAACGGAAAGGCCTCCTTGACCAGGGCGGCGATGCCGGAAACGACGGGTGTCGCCATCGACGTGCCATCTTCCAGCGCATAGTCGGGATCCAGTTCCCAGCCGGTGCCGAGGGGCATAGTCGAGTAAACATCCACACCGGGAGCGACAAGGCACCATTCGGCAGCGACGCCGCATCGGTTGCTGAAATCCGCAAGCTCGCCATCGGAATTGACGGCGCCGACGACGAGCCAGTTATCGCGCAGTTCTGGAATCCAGTATGGCATCCCGCCCAGCGCGTCCGGTGAGGACTGTCCTTCGTTGCCGGTCGCGAAGACCATCAGGATGTCCTTTTCGGCGGTGTATTTCATGGCCGCGATGGTGTCTGCGTAATTTCTTTCGAGTTCGCCGGGCTTGTAGTCCGTGACATTGCAAGGCGGCGTGTTCACCGCGGCGCAATCGTTGATGCCGAGACTGTTGTTGATGATCGATACGCCCTGGTCCGCCAGGAAGCGCCACGAACCGGCATAGACGGCGTCCTGGTTCCTGGTGTTCTGGTCTACGATTGCGGGTGTGATCTTCGCATCGAACGCCACGCCATGCATGCCGACGCCGTCCCTGTCGGCGGCGATGATGCCGGTGACATGCGTGCCATGGGTGTCGGTATCGAAATTCGCCTTGCCGGTGATTTTCTGGTTGTTGGTAAAGTCGTAGCCGTCCAGCACGCGGCCGTCGAATTCCTTATGCCGCGTGTCCAGGCCGCTATCGAGCACGCCGACATTGACGCCACGTCCGGTATAGCCGAGTGCATAGGCATCAGCGGCATTGACGGCGTCCAGCTGCCAGCCGTTCTTGTATTCCTGTGTTTCCCAGGCGCTCTGTGCAAAGGCGCCGTTCGTGATGAAGCCCAGCAGGCTGAACGGCAAGACACTGACCGCCGTTCGCCAGAACGCATAGGTTTTCATTATGTGCTTTCCCGAATCCCAGATCGTCAATGAATTCTCTGTATTTAGCCCAGCCCGACGCATTCGTGATGAGCGTACGATCTCATCTCTGGTATAGCTGTCTCATCTAGGCTTTAGGGTAGGGGATACGGGACTGCAAGATGACTGAAACGGACGAACCGTTGCTGCTCCGCCAGCATTTCGATTCATCTGAAGTGGATCCGCAGCAATCCTTTCCCGGATGGCAACAGGTGGTCGCTCCTGTGTTCGATGTCGCACCTGTGAACCCGGCGGCCAAGTTCGCGGCGAAGTACGACACCTATCACCTTGGCGACATTCTCATCGGCATTGGCAGTTTCGATGCGACCCTGTTCACGCGGGATCGCCAGAAGGCGCTGACTGATGGCGTCGATCATGCCCTGGTTCAGGTCTACACGGCGGGCGGCTACACCGGCCTGCTCGACGATCGTCCCATTACGGTGAGGCGTGGGGATCTCGTGACGCTCGACATGGCGCGCGAAACCCGCACGTCTTCGGTCGCGTCGGACAATATCACGGTCATGATCCCGCGCGACCTGCTCAAGGTGAGAGACATACCCCATGGGCACATGTCACAAGGCCCACGTGGCGCCATTCTCGGCGGACTGATGGCCGATCATCTTGTTTCCCTGCGCGACAGGTTGCCGAATATGCATCGCTCCATCGGTGCCGCGGTGGCCAACGCGACGCTGGCGCTCTACCACGCAGCCCTTGAGCCTATGGACGAAATGGGGGATCTGGCGCCGGTGCCCTTCAAAGACGCGCAGTTCCAGCGCGCGCGCCGCATCATCGAAAATCGCCTCGGCGATACAAAGCTGGGAGCCGAAACGCTCGCCTCCGACATGGCGCTGTCGCGCGCGACTTTGTATCGCCTTTTTGAACCCTATCAGGGCATCACCAGCTTCATCCTCGATCGCCGTCTGGCCTATGCCCGAAAGGCTTTGGGAGACGCCGAGGATACACGGCATATCGGCATCATCGCCGCCGCCTGCGGGTTTACTGACCCATCCCATTTCAGCCGCGTCTTCCGCCGCCGGTTTGGAATGACGCCTGCCGAATTCCGCAAACAGGGACGAACCGCGCCGTCGAGTTTCGACAGCGGATCGAGCTTCGATCTGCGGCCGTGGATCAGAAACCTATCCTGAAGGGGGTTCGCCCTCTCTTTCCTGGTGGCTTCAAACGGACTTTCCAACGCATTTCCCCGCCTGTAAAGGTCGACGCGATCGATCGGCTATAAGCCTTGTGACCTGCGAGGGAGTATTTGGTGAGCGAAGCATTCGCCTTCATGTTCGGCTTTTACGGCCTGCTGCTCGGCCTTGCCGTTGCCGAGGTCGCGTCCGGCTTCTCACGCGCCTATGACGAACGTCAAACCCGAGGAATGGGCATCGTCGCGCCCCTGTTCGGCATCCTTCTTCTTCTAGACTTGATCACGTTCTGGATGAATGCCTGGGCCTATCGTGAGCTGGCCGAGGTCAACTATATGTTGGCATATGTCGTCGCATTGGTCGCGTTGCTCTACTATTTCGCCGCCACCCAGGTTTTTCCGAAGGCGACGGAGAAGGACACGCTCGACAACCACATCATGGAGCACCGGCATGTCGTTGTCTTCTGCGTGCTGGCCAGCAACCTGATAACTCAGATCCCGAATGCGATTTCCGCATTCACCACGCCGTGGCCCCTATCGGACACCGCGATCTGGGCCAGCATGAACCTGATCTATTATGGGCTGCTCTGCACCGCCGCACTGGCGAAGAGCAAGAAGGTCGTGATCATCGTCGTTGCGTCCGCCATCCTGTTCGTCATCGGCGCAACAGCCATCTTCGCTTGATTGCCGACCAACTGTTCTACCGCATCGTGCTTTCACGCACCTGGAGTTCGAAGCCGAGGTCGATGATCGACGGGGAAACCGGGCGGTTCGCCAGGCGGTCGAGCACCATCTGCACGGAGCGCCGGCCGATCTCGTAGCGGGGCGTGCGCACGCTGGTCAGCGGCGGATAGGCGACGCGCATCATGTCGAGGTCGTTGAAGCCGCAGATGCCCATGCGGTGCGGCACGGCGATCGCCGCCCGCTGGCATTCGAACAGCACGCCCATCGCCAGGTCGTCATTGTTGCAGAAGACGGCGTCGAGGTCATGGGCGTTCGCCAGCGCATCCGCCAGCAACTGCCCGCCCAGGGATACGCTCGACGGGGTCAGCGTCGTGGTGACCAGCCTGGGGTCGAAGAGCTGTGCCTCCTCCAGCGCCCAGCGATAGCCGGCGAGGCGGCGCTGCGAGCGCGGGTCCATGCGGGCGCCGATGAAGCCGATGCGGCGATAGCCCGCTTCCAGCAGATGGTTGGTCGCCATCTTGCCGCCCTCGAAGTGGGAAAAGCCGATCAGCATGTCGACCGGATCCTCGCCATGTTCCATGATCTGCACGACCGGGCAGCCGGCGGTTTCGAGCAGTTTTCGCGTGGTCTGCGTCTGGTCGATGCCCGACACGATCAGCGCCGATGGCCGTTGGCTGAGGAACATGCGCACTAGGCGTTCCTCTTCCCGGGGGGAATAGTGGGTGTTGCCCATCTGGATCTGCAGGGGGCTTTCGCCGAGCTCGTCATAGATGCCGCGCACCGTGTCTGCGAAGACGATATTCGTCAGCGACGGCACGAGGACGCCGATCACGTCGGCGCGCGAGGAGGCGAGCGCGCGGGCATTGGGATCGGGCGCATAGCCGAGCTGGACGACCGCCGTGTCGATCTGGGCGCGCAGTTCGGCAGAGACGAGCGAGGGATCGCGCAGCGCGCGCGACACCGTGATCGCGGCGACGCCGGCGAGCTTGGCGACGTCGGCGATGGTCGGCCGGCCACTGCCGCGCCGGCTTGCCCTGCGGCCCCGGTCCTTGGAGATGATGTCGTCTGCCACGTCGGCTCCTGCCAGAGCACTCCCGGTGAAACAGGATTAGCAGAGTGCTCTATCTCTTTGTTTCTGCGCCATTCTGAACAAAAATACACTGCGCATTGACGGCTCTAACTTCGGAAACGCAAGGTCTCGACATCCGTGCTGCCGACATACCAGTTCCTGGCATCGACCTCATCGAAGACGATGGAGATCTCGCGCTCGGGAAGCCCGGTTGCCTCGGCAATCGCTGCCGCGACCTTGCTGCTGATCGCAGCTTTCTTGCCTGAAGGATCATCCGCGAGGGTCTCGCGCACGATGGTGATGCGCACAAATGGCATTGCGAGCCTCCCGCCTCAATAGAGTTTTGCACCGTTGACCATAAGCCGCACCGCATAGAGCGAACTGGTCGCGCAGATGTAGAGGATGTTGCGCTTGGGTCCGCCGAAGACGCAGTTGGCCGTGATCTCGGGAACCCGCACCTTGCCGATCAGCGTACCGTCGGGATCATAGCAATGGATGCCGTCACGGGCGCTGGTCCAGATCCGGCCTTCGTCATCCAGCCGGAAGCCGTCGAACAGGCCGACGGTGCAATCGGCAAAGACGCGCCCGCCCGAAATTTTACCTGCGGCATCGACATCGAAGACGCGCATATGCGCGGGGTTTTCCGGGCCGTGCGTACGGCCGGTATCGACGACATAGAGCTGTTTTTCGTCGAGCGAGAAGGCGAGGCCGTTCGGCCGCACCATGTCGGTGATGACCGCGGCGATCTCGCCGGTCGCCGGATCGACGCGGTAGACATGGCAGGCGCCGATCTCGCTCTCGGCCTTGTGTCCTTCATAGTCGGTCTCGATGCCGTAGGCGGGATCGGTGAACCAGATGGAGCCGTCCGAGCGCACGACCACGTCGTTGGGCGAGTTCAGCCGCTTGCCGTTCCAGCGTTCGGCGATCGTGGTGACGCTGCCATCGTGCTCCGTGCGGCTCACCCGCCGCCCGCCGTGCTCGCAGGTCAAAAGCCGACCCTGCCGGTCCGTGGTGTTGCCATTGGAGAAGTTCGACGGCTGGCGGAAGACGCTGACATGGCCGTCGGTCTCGTCATAGCGCAGCATGCGGTCGTTGGGGATGTCCGACCAGACGACGTAGCGCCCGGCGGCGAAGTAGGCCGGGCCTTCGGCCCAGCGGCATCCGGTGTGCAGCTGCTCCACCCGGGCGCTGTGATTGACCAGACGGGCGAAGCGCCGGTCCAGAATTTCGAAATCGTCAGACATGGTATTTCCCCCTCATGAATTTATGATAGCGCTATCATATGGGAAGTGAATAGCTTTTTTGCGTGTACGCTATTTGAATGCGAATATTCACTGATAATGGCCGATACGTCACGCTTTTCGACCCACAAAAATTCCTTTACAATTTATCATGGTAGCGCTAACCAAATGAAGGACAGCGGCGTTTTCGGGAGGAGAACCAGGACGCTTCGTCAAGGGTTGAGCCGGGCATCCAGCGTGCCGATGCCGGTGCTATTCGTGCTGTTTCCGCCTTCGGACCGACGGCCGAAAAAGGCGCGCGCCAAAAGGGAGGAAATGTCGATGGTGAAGTCACTCGCTGGCGGCATCGTTGCCGCTACTGCATTCCTGATGCTCGGATCTGCGGCCTATGCCGAGCCCGAGATCGTTACGGGACCGTCCGCCGAGCCGGAGTGTTTTGCACCCTGGTCCGCGGAGACCAAATTTCTCAAATTTCCGAAGAAGGATGGGCCTTATCGCATAGCCTTGGCGAACGGCTACATCGCCAACACCTGGCGCATCCAGATGGTGCAGACCGCCAAGGCCTATGCCGCGCAATCCGATGTCGCGGCCAAGCTGAAGGAGTTCAAGGTCGTCTCTACGGGTGAGGATGTGCCCGCCCAGATCTCGGCGATCAACAACTTCATCGATTCCGGCTATGACGCCATCGTCGTCAACGCCCAGAACCCGACCGCCTTCGCGCCTGTCATCAAGCGGGCGAAGGAAGCGGGCGTCGTGCTGGTCGCCTTCGACAATATCCTGGACACCGAGGACGCCATCAACGTCAATGTCGACCAGAAGGGTCTCGGCGAACTCTGGGGTGACTGGCTGGTCAAGCATCTTCCGGAAGGCGGCAAGGTGCTGGAGGTGCGCGGCGTCGCCGGCACGTCGGTCGATACCGACCGGCACGAGGGCATCCATGAAAAGCTCAAGGCATCGGGCAAGACCTTCGACGTCACCGAGGTCATGGGCAAGTGGGACGACGGCGTGGCCCAGAAGGTGACGGCGGATGCCATTGCGACCAGCGGCCCGTTCGATGGCATTACCGGCCAGGGCGGCGATACCGGCATCGTGCAGGCGATGATCGATGCCAAACATCCCTTCGTGCCTTTTGGCGGCGAAACGGAGAATGGTTTCCGCAAGTTCTGCGCCAAGTTTGCTGCCGAAGGGCTGAAATGCACTTCTGCGGGCTCCGGTCCGGCCCAGGTCGCGGTTGCGATCAAGACCGCGATCGCCGCACTTGAAGGCCAGGTCGTGCCGCAGGAGGTCAAGCTGCCGCTGGCCATCACATCCGACCCGGACTTCAAGGACGGCCAGGACTATTTCCCGGCGGAATCCGACAACTTCTTCGTCGGCAATGCCTTCCCCAGCTGCGGCATCAATTTCACCGCGCAGGAGATCATGGGGCAGAGCAAGGAAAACCAGTAGGCCTTGGCAAGATCGGGCATCGCGCAATCGCGCGATGCCCCCTTCGGCAAAACGGTTTTCGGGGAGAGTAATGGAAAGTGCCGCACCGCTCTTTCGCATGGAAGGCATATCGAAACGCTATGGCGGCGTCCGAGCGCTTGAAAAGGCCGACCTGTCGGTAAGGGCAGGGGCGATCCATGCCATCCTGGGCGAGAACGGCGCGGGAAAATCGACGCTGATCAAGATCATGGCGGGCGTGGTGGCGCCGGACGAGGGGCAGATGATGCTTGACGGCCGGGCGGTGGATTTCGCCTCGCCGGCAGCCGCGAATGATGCCGGCATCGTCTGCGTCTTCCAGGAGCTGTCGCTGATCCCCGAACTCAGCGTCGCCGACAATATCATCATCTCCAATCCGCCGACGCGGTTCGGCATGATCGACCGCAAGGCGCAGCGACGCCTGGCGGAAGAAGCGCTGGCGCGCGCGGGTGCTGCCGACATCCATCCGCTCGCGCTGGTCAAGGACCTGCCGCTGTCGCGCCGGCAGATGGTGGAGATCGCCAAGGCGCTGGCGCGCAAGCCGCGCATCCTCATCCTAGACGAGGCGACCTCGGCGCTGACGGCGGCCGACGTGTCGAAGGTCTTCGCGGTGCTGAAGCGCCTGCGCGCGGAAGGGCTGGCGCTGCTCTATATCTCGCACCGCATGAACGAGATCGCCGAACTGGCCGACGACTGCACGGTGTTTCGCAACGGCAGCAAGGTCGCGAGCTATCCGGCAGGCTCCAAGAGCGACGAGGAGGTCATCGAGATGATGATCGGCCGCGAATATCACAGCGTCTATCCACCAAAGCCGGAGCGTCCCACGCAGGCGGTGCCGGTTCTGGAAGCGCGCAATCTTTCCTGGACGGACCGTCTCCAGGACATTTCCTTTTCCCTGCACGCCGGCGAAATCCTCGGCCTCGGCGGGCTGGACGGGCAGGGGCAGCGCGACCTGCTGCTGGCGCTGTTCGGCGTGCTGCGCGGGCTGCGCGGCACGGTGCATGTGGACGGCGAGCCCGTCGGCATCGGCAGCCCGGCGCAGGCCCGCGCACAGGGCATCGGCATGGCGCTTATCCCCGAGGACCGCAAGACCGAGGGGCTGATGCTGCCGATGACGGTGCGCGACAACCTCTCCTTCGCCTCCCTCGACCGTTTGACCCGCGGCGGCATCATCGACAGCGCGAAGGAGCAGGATTTCATCGATCGCATGATGACGCTGCTCGCCATCAAGGCCGGCAGCATCGATGCGCCGGTCGGCGCGCTTTCCGGCGGCAACCAGCAGAAGGTCGTCATCGCGAAATGGCTGATGCGCCAGCCGCGCATCATCCTGCTCAACGATCCGACGCGCGGCATCGATGTGGGGACCAAGCAGGAGATCTACCAGCTCCTGCGCCGGCTGGCGGACGAGGGCGCGGCGATCCTGTTCTATTCGACCGACTATGCCGAACTCATCGGCTGCTGCGACCGGGTCCTCGTCCTCTATGACGGGGCGGTGAAACGGGAGCTGGTGGGGACGGAAATAACCGAACATGCCCTGATCGCCAGCGCGCTCAACATCCGCTCCGTCGAGAGCATGCACGAGGGAGCCGCTTCATGAAGGACTGGCAATACCGGCTCGCCGAGCAACGCGGCGCGCTGACGGCGCTCACGATTTTCGTGGTGATGTTCGTGATCTATACGGCGAACCACCCGGCGGGTTTTACGGCCAATGTCGTCCAGACCGCGGCCAACAAGGGCGTGCTTCTCGCCTTCATCGCCATGGCGCAGACGCTGGTGGTCATCACCGCCGGCATCGACCTGTCGATCGGCATGATCTTCCTGCTCACCAATTGCCTGGCATCCTGGCTGGTGGTCGGCACGCCGCTGGAGACGGCCTTCGGCGTGGTCGTCGTGCTGGCCGTCGGCGCGCTTTGCGGGGCGATCAACGGCGCCATCGTCATCTACGGCCGGCTCCAGCCCATCGTGGCGACGATCGCGACGGGCGCCGTCTATTTCGGCATTGCGCTGCTGCTGCGGCCGTTCCCCGGCGGGTCCGTCAACGAAGACCTCGCAGACGCCCTGACGGGGCGGATTTTCGGCAGCGTTCCGGCAAGCCTCGTCGCGCTTGCGGCGGTGGTCATGCTGGTGTGGGTGCCGTTCAGCCGGTCGATCTATGGCCGCGCCGCCTATGCCGCCGGCTCTTCCGAAACCGCGGCCTACATGTCCGGCATGCCGATCCGGCGCGGCAAGTTCCTCGCCTATACGCTTGCGGGCTTCGTGGCCGCCATCGGCGGGCTGTTCCTCACCTTCTTCACCTATACCGGCGACGCGGCCTATGCGAGCGGCAACGCCTATACGCTGTTTTCGATTGCGGCCGTGGTGCTGGGCGGCGTGTCGCTGTTCGGCGGCAAGGGCAGCGCGATCGGCGCGGTCTTCGGCGCGCTGGCGTTCCGCACGATCGGCGACCTGCTGTTCGTGTTCGATCTCGATCCACTCTGGCAGCCGCTGTTCCAGGGCCTCATCCTGCTTGCGGCCGTCAGCCTCGGGGCTTTCGCGCTGTTTAGGGTGCGCAATCGGTTGGAGTGGTTCCTGTGAGCGAGACGGCAATGACGCGTGCAACGGGGCGCAAGCCGGGCTTCATCCACCGCTTCGATCCGGCGGTCCTGACGGCCTTTGGCTGCATCATCCTGCTTCTTGTGCTGGGCAGCCTCTATTCCCGCAACTTCCTGTCGCCGGATTATCTCCTGCAGCAGTTGAAGGTGGCGTCCTTCCTCGGCGTCATCGCCACGGGCATGATGCTCGTCATCCTGCTCGGGCAGATCGACCTTTCCGTGCCCTGGGCCGTGGCGACGGGCGCGATGATGGCCTGCGCGGCTGCCGCCTACGGTCCCTTCGGCGTGGCGCTCGCCATCCCGTTCGGCATTCTCTGCGGCGTCGCCATCGGCGTCGTCAACGGCATCGGGGTCGCCTATCTGCGCATCCCGTCGATGATCGTGACGCTCGCCACCAATGCCGTCGCGCAGGGCGTGATGGTGGTCTATACCGGCGGCTTCTCGCCGCAGGATTCCGCCACGGCGGCCATGCGCTATCTCGCCACCGGCGGGCTCGTCCCCGGCATCCCGAACGTCGTCTTCATCTGGGCGCTGATCGGCGGGGCCATGGTCTTCGTGCTCGGCCGCACCGGTTTTGGCCGCGCCGTCTACGGCATCGGCAACCGCGAGCGCGCGGCCTATCTCTCCGGCATCAACACCCGGCGCATCGTCATGATCGCCTTCGCCGTTTCGGGCGGCCTTTCGGCCTTCGGCGGCGTGCTGCTCGCCGGCTATGCCTCCAAAGCCGCGCAATCCATGGGCGACGCCTATCTGCTGCCGGCCATTGCCGCGGTTGTCTTGGGCGGAACCTCGATCCTCGGCGGCCGAGGCACCTATCTCGGCACCGTCGCCGGCGTCATCCTCATCACGCTGCTGCAATCGATCCTCTCCGTCATGCAGATGCCGGAGGCGGGGCGCCAGATCATCTACGGCCTGGTGATCGTCCTGATGCTGCTGCTCTACGGCCGTGCGCCGGCGAGCCGCTGAGCTGCTTTGCACCCTGTTCCTATCCGACTGCGTTGGTTATACAGAGATATAACGACGACGGCAGACTTCACTTGCGGCCGTCCGATGCAGGAGGCCAGCATGGCGAATGCCATCCTCAGGAGAACGGTCGAGATCGTGCGTGCCAGCCTCGGTCCCGCGCTCGACGACATTACCATCGACCGTGTCGCCATCGGGCTGTTCTTCACCGGCGTGAAGCTGTCGACGGGGCATGCGGGGGCCTGTGCCACGCCGGTCAAGGACATGCCGGAGGCCGTCTGTTGCCCCAGTTCCGCGATGGCGATGCCGTTTCCCGGCAAGCTGCGCGGCCGTCGCGCCGCAGACCTCCTCGACGAGGCCGTCGAACAGGTCGGTATAAGGCGCAGCGTCGGCATCGCCACGCTCAATGCGCTGGCGCAGATCGTCAATGAGAACCGCACGCCGCAGGGTTTTGAGATCGTTGAGGGACTGGACGCTTTTGCGGGCGCGGAAGTAGCAGCGGACGAAGCCGTTGTCGTGGTCGGCGCCTTCGTGCCGTTCCTGCGCGAGCTGCGGAAGATCGGCGCCCGGCACTGGGTGCTGGAGAAAGACCCTTCCACCCTCAAGCCACACGAAATGCCCTATTTCAAGGAGGCTGAACGGGCGCCGGAAGTGGTTCCCGAGGCGGACGTGCTGATCATCACCGGCACGACGCTGGCGAACGACACGCTGGGTTCACTGATAGCCTTGGCGAAGCCATCGGCCCGCATCGTCGTCGTCGGCCCGACCGTCACGATGATCCCCGACGCCTTCTTCGAGCGCGGCTGCCACATTCTCGGCGGCATCAAGGTCACCGATCCCGACGCCTTTCTCGCCGTCATCGCAGAGGGCGGCTCGGGTTATCATTTCTTCGGCAAATCGGCGGTCAAGATCACGCTGCGCAGGCCGACCCATCGCCTCGATCAAATGCCCGGAGGGGCCCTTCAAACCGAACCGATTTGAAGGGCCGATTCCAACAGCCGGCGCAAGACCGGCCCGAGCCAAGGTTAGCCGGCTTTGGGGATGGCGCCGTAGGCGAGCTTGCCCTTGTGGAAGACGGCATTCCGGTTGGGCAGGCGCGCGACCGCCTCGGCCG
Organism: Shinella sp. GW835-FHT14H05; assembly: GCF_058793575.1. Classification (NCBI taxonomy): domain Bacteria; kingdom Pseudomonadati; phylum Pseudomonadota; class Alphaproteobacteria; order Hyphomicrobiales; family Rhizobiaceae; genus Shinella; species Shinella sp. GW835-FHT14H05. The sequence continues at coordinate 1,483,744 of NZ_JBXAFY010000001.1, forward strand.
AGCAGCTGGCGGGCACGAGGTTGAAGCTCGCGTCGTCGCCGGTCTGCGGCCACACCTGCTCGCCCTTGTCGTTGAGCGGCGTGACGAAGCCGGTCGCATAGCCCAGCGTGCGGTTGATCTCATATTCGATGCTGGAATAATCGATCCGGGCGATTTCGTTCGCCTTCTGCAACATGTCGCAATTGCCGAAGGAATCCCACCAGTCGATCACGCTGTCGGTGCCGCAGATGACGTCGACGCCGGCCTCGTGCAGGTCGCGGATCGGCATGGCGTAGCGGCCGAGCGGAACCGCGGTGGCGAAGGTGACACCCAGGGCCTTCATGCGGGCGGCGAAATCCTTTAGTTCCGGCTTGGAGAACTCGGCCAGCGAATAGGCATGGCTGAACGTCACGTTGCCCTGCAACTGCTTGTTCTCCTCCATGTGATCCATGATGCGGTTGAACGTGGGAATGGCGGTGTCGCGCGGATCGTGCACATGGATGTCGATGCCGACGTTGAAATCGATCGCGAGCTGAACCGTCGTGTCGACCGACTTTTCCATGTCGTTGTCGAAGGAGGCGGGATCGACGCCGCCGACATAGCTGACGCCACCCGATTGCAGCGCCTCGCGCATCAGGCCGACGCTGTCGGAAACCAGGAGGCCATGCTGCGGGAAGATAGCGATCTCCGAGGCGAGCGTATCCTTGAACCGCGCAAGCGAGGTCTTGAGATGCTCAAGGTTCGCCAGCTTGCTGACCGGATCGACGTTGCAATGGGTGCGGCATATCGTGGTGCCGCGCGAATGCATCAGGCGGATGATCGCGGCCGTGCGCTCCTCGGCCGTCGGCAGGAGTTTTAGCAGTAGCTCACGCTCCTGCGCGACACGATCCACCCGAAAGTTCTGCGTCGGGATCGTCGCCTCCCATGGGCCACCGTAAAAGGTTTTGTCGATATGGGTGTGCATGTCGCGGAAGGTCGGCAGCATCAGCTGGCCCTGCGCGTCATAAGCCGCGGCACCCGGCGGAACCGCCGCCTTCGCGTCGAGAATCCCGGCAATCTTGCCGCCGGTGATGTGCAGCGTCTTCAGCTCAGTGCTGGTATGCGTGATGACCGCCGCATCGAGCCACGGCTTCCTTTCTTCAACGAAGCCGGTCTCAAGACGCACGTTGAGCAGATAATAGGCGTCCGGCAGCGTCGCCACGTCGATGACCGGGGTCGTAACGACGCTGACATCAATCGCCGACACCGTTTCCGCGGCACCGGCGCTTCCCGCCAGACCAACCCCCAGCGCCAGACTTCCCGCACCAACGCCTCCCATGAAGCCGCGTCGCGACAGTCCGAATTGTGAACGATCCATTTTATCCCCCTCCATGAGATGCGCCATATTGTACGCAATAATATCAACATATCGTATTCAATTTTTGAAAACGTCAAGCGTTTTTGTGCGTTATAAAAAAGCTGATTCTGGCAAACTCAAGCGTTTCTTCCAAGAAAGTCATCGCCCATTCGACGTCGAAAGCGCTTGCATCGCGTTGTTTGGCGAAGCAGCGATTACAGTCGCAACGCAAGCCGTAAGGCATCAACGCCTTCCATGATGGCAGCGTGCTTTGTGATAAATTTTTGTAAGCAAAATTTCTTGACATTGCATACAAACGTCGTAGCCTGAAATTCCCGGAGGATGGAAAATCCTTCTGGACGAGCCGAATTCCCAACATAACTAGAAGCCAGCGAGAACGCCGATGGATGTCGATATCAGAGCCGACCGTCACCTCACTCCACGCACGACCCTCGTGTTATCCCGGTCCGAAATCGAAGGATTGGTGACCATGGCCGAGGTGATCGAAGTGGTGGAAGCCGCGCATGCCGATATGTCCAACGGCACGGCCGCGCAGCCCGCGGCGACCGCGATGAAGCTTCCTTCCGGCACGGGCGCCTTCCTGGCCATGCCCGCGCTTGCCGACCGGCAGGGTCTCGCCGTCGTCAAGCTGCTGGCCGATATTCCCGACAATACGGCGCGCAGCCTGCCGATGCAGCGTTCCGTGGCGCTGCTGGTGTCGCAGGAGACAGGCGCACCGGTGGCGATCTTTCACGGCCAGATCCCGACCCGTATCCGGACGGCGGCGGCGAGTGCCGTCGCCACGCGGCATCTGTCGCGCCGCGATAGCCGCGTGCTCGGCCTGATCGGTGCAGGCGCCCTTGCTGTCGAGCATGTGCGCGCCATCTGTCAGGTCCGCGCCATCGAGCGCGTGGTGGTGTGGTCGCGATCGGCGGCCACCGTTGCCGGTTTCATCGAACGGGTCGGCAAGGATTTCCCCAATCTCGTGCTGGAGGCCGCCGCGTCGCCGCAGGAGGTGTTTGCGCAGTCCGATATTGTCTGCACGCTGACACCATCGCGCGAGGCCCATGTGGAGGGGGCCTGGTTCAAGCCGGGCCAGCACATCAACGCGGTCGGCGCGCCGCCGCGGCCGGACCATCGCGAGATCGATTCCGCCGGCATGGCGCGGGCGCGGGTCTTCCTCGACAGCCTGCCCATGGCGATGCACGATTCGGGCGACCTGCTGATGGCGATCGCCGAGGGCGCGATCACCAAGGAACAGGCGTCCACCGAGATCGGTGACGTCATCACAGGCGCTGCTTCGGGCCGAACCTCGGCTGAGGAGATCACCCTGTTCAACTCTGTCGGCCTCGCCGTCCAGGACCTGGCGATCGGCGCGCTTCTTATCGCAAGGGCGCGCGAAAAAGGCGTCGGCATGGAAATAGACCTCGCCGGCTGAGGCCCGGAGGCGACACTAAAAATCGGCATTGGCCTGCGCTCTGGGGGGAGCACCGGCCGTATTCACCGCGCGAACGGGTTTGCGTGGCCATGTCCGCATGGCTGCCGGATTCCTGCGCATATGGGGAGGAGAGAAATGGATAGAAACTTCATTTGGCGCAAGGGAGACTGGGGCGGCTACTTCGGCCTTCTTGCCAACAACCTGACCAATCTTCTGACAATGATCGCGCTTCTGGTCTTCGTCGTCGGTTTTCCCAAGGACATGGTCTACGGAAGGATCGCGCCGGCCTTCGGCCTGGCAATTCTCGCCGCCAGCCTCTGGTACACCTATTTCGCCTATCGGCTGGTGAAGTCGACCGGACGCACGGATGTCACGGCGCTGCCTTCGGGGCCGAGTTCGCCGTCGATCTTCACGGTGACGTTCCTCGTCATCCTGCCGGTCTACCTGCAGACCAAGGACGCTGAATTCGCCCTGCAGATTGCCCTGGTCTGGTGCGTCGTCGAGGCGATGATCCTCGCCGGCGGGTCCTTCTTCGGCGAAAAGATCCGGCAGATCATTCCCCGCACCGTGCTGCTGTCGTGCCTTGCGGGGCTGGGCCTGCTGTTGCTGGCGATGAACCCGATGCTGCAATCCTTCGAGACGCCGACCATCGCTTTCGTCGTCCTCGTGCTGATCTTCCTCAACTGGTTCGGCAAGAAGCCGCTCCTGCCGAAGGTGCCGACCGGCTTCCTGCTGCTTGCAACCGGCACGGTGCTGGCCTGGGCCTTCGGGCTGCAAAACCCGGCGGCGGTGGCGGAATCGCTCGGCACCTTCGGCTTCAACCCGCCGACGCTGCATGTCGGCAGCTTCCTCCAGGGCCTGCCACATGCGCTGCCCTATCTTGCCTCGGCCGTGCCGCTGGGCCTCGCCAACTATGTGTTCGACCTTGAGAACATCGAGAGCGCGCATGCCGCCGGCGATCCTTATCCGACCCGCCAGGTCATGCTGGCGAACGGCCTGTCCTCGACGATCGGCGCCATGTTCGGCAATCCGTTCCCGGTGACGGTCTATATCGGCCATGCCGGCTGGAAATCCATCGGCGCCAGCACCGGTTATACGCTGTTCACCGGCATCAGCATGTTCCTGATCACGCTGTTCGGGCTTGGCGCCTTCCTGCTGGCGGTCATCCCGATGGTCGCGGTGCTGCCGATCCTCGTCTATATCGGCGTGGTGACCTGCAACCAGGTGGTTCGCGAATCGCCCAAGAACGAAGTGCCGGTGATCTTCATCACCATGTTCCCGTGGATCGCGAACTGGGCGTTGACACTTCTGAACAACACGCTGTCGGCGGCCGGCAGCAATGCCAAGACGGTCGGCGTTGAGGCGCTTGCGCACAAAGGCGTCTATTATCAGGGGCTTTCGAACCTCGGCAATGGCGCGCCGCTCAGCAGCATGACCTGGGGCTGCATCGCGATCTTCGCCATCACCGACCGCCCGATGGCCGGCGTGCTTGCGGCCCTGGTCGGCGCCGTGCTGACCTTCCTGGGCGTGATCCATGCCCCGACGGTCGGCATCGCGCAGGCCCAGGCCATGCCGCTGGTCTACGGCTACTGCATGATCGCCGGCATCTTCGCGCTCAAGCAATATCTCAACCAGCGCGACGAGAGCGTGGCAACGGTGGCCAAGCCTGCCGGCGAATGACCTGACATAACCGGCGCCCCGAACACGCCTGCGAGCGGCGCGAGCCTGCCCCATCCGGGCACGCTCGCGCCGCTTCGGCATTGTCCTATGCGGTATCGAGGACCTTGGAGATTTCCAGCGCGAGCTGCTGCTGCGTGTAGGGTTTTCCAAGGCGGGCGACTTCGAAGCCGAGTTCGGCTGGCAGCTCGGAATATCCCGACGCGATCAGGATGGGCAGGTCCGGGAACAGGGCGCGGGCGGCCTTTGCGAGTTCGCCGCCGTTCATTTCCGGCATGGAATAGTCCGTTATCAGGAGGTCGATAGGGCCGTCCTGCTTGAGACGTTCGAGCGCGTCCCTGCCCGAATGCGCTTCCACGACCTCATGGCCGAGGTCGGCCAGCATGTCGACCGAACTCATCGCGATCAGGAAGTCGTCGTCAACCAGCAGGATGCGCTTGGGGCCGGAGTTGCGGCCTTGCGGGGAGGGTGCCGGTTCGCTGGGCTGGGCGGGCGCCTGTTTCGAGACGGGAACCCAGAGTTCGGCGGTCGTGCCTTTTCCTGGCGCACTGATGAGCCGCAACCGGCCTTTCAGCTGTAGCGCCAAGCCGTGTATCATCGACAATCCCAGCCCCGTGCCCTTGCCGAGTTCCTTCGTCGAGAAGAAGGGCTCGATTGCCTTCTGCAAGGTTTCCTCATCCATGCCATGGCCCTGATCGGTCACCGAAAGAACCCCGTAGCGCCCGGGTGCAAGCTCGTCTTCCCGGAGCGCCAGCTCTTGCTCGGTCAGGCCGATGCGGATGGTGCCGCCGTCCGGCATGGCATCGCGCGCATTGACGACGAGGTTGAGCAGCGCCAATTCCAACTGGTTGGAATCGGCGAGCACCGGATCCAGGTCGTCGGGGATGGCGGTTTCGATGACGACGCTGGTGCCCACGGAGCGCTTCATCAGGTCGGCCATTTCCCGCACCAGTCCGGCAAGATCGACCGAACCGATGTGGAGGTCCTGGCGCCGGGCGAAGGCGAGAAGCCGCTGTGTCAAGGATGCGCCACGCCTGGCGCCCTGGAGAGCGCCGTCGATCAGCCTGATGGCATTCGGATTGTCGCCGGCGTGTTTTCGCAGCAATTCCAGATTGGCCAGCACGGCCATAAGCAGATTGTTGAAGTCGTGCGCGACGCCGCCTGTCAGCTGGCCGATCGCCTCCATCTTCTGGGCCTGCCGGAGCTGTTCTTCGGCATGTTCGCGCTGTGCCACTTCGGCCATCACGACCGCATGGGCTTCGTGCAGCTCGGCCGTGCGCTCCGCCACCCGCTCCTCGAGCACTTCGTTAAGCTGGCGCTGGTGTTCCTCCGATCGCATCCGGGCGGTGATATCAGAGGACACGCCGACCATTTTTACGGCTTTGCCGCTTCGATCCCGGTAGAGCTGCGCCCTGATTTCCGCCCAATGCGCGGAGCCATCCGGCCAGATCGTGCGATATTCGATCGCGTAATCCGCTCCCGTCTCGATGGTCGCCTTTACCGCGGCTTTCATTCGCTCCAGGTCGTCCGGGTGAATGCCGGCGAGGAGTTGCGCATAGCTGAACGTCTCCTCCGGATCGCGCCCGAAGACGGCGCGGCAGGTCGGCGACGTCGTCAAGGCGGAGGTGGCGAGGTCGAGCTCCCAGGCACCCAGCCGGCCCGCTTCCAGGGCCGTCTGAAGCCGTCTTTCCCCTTCGTCCAGGGCTTCGATGCGCAGCCGGGCCTCATATTGCCGCCGGCGACCGCGCAGCGCCGAGCGCGCGACGCTCACGAATGTCGTGGCGTGGAACGGCCGTTCGATGAAACTCACATTGCCCAACGTCTCCAAAACCCTTGCGGCGGCAGGGTTGCGCTCCGGCCCCCCGCCGCGATGCGTGAGGATGATGAAGGGGAGGTCAGACCAGCTTGGCTGCGTCTCTATCCAGCTTGAAATCTGCCGAAGGTCGGATGAGCGAAGCGCCTCTTCGGTGATAATCACGAAGGCGGTGTCTTCATTGAGCGCGTCGATGAAGGTTTGGAGATCGCCAGCCGTCTTCGACGGGATTCCGGCTTCGACCAGGAGCGAGGCGGCGATCTGGGCATCGCGTCCCATCGGGGCGTGGATAAGGGCGAAGGCGTGTCTACTGGGAATCGTCCTGGCCCTCTTTTGCGGATGTCAGCAACGGCTGTCTTTAGCCGACGAAGGTCGGCACGCCGCGCAAAACCCCCTGGAAGCCGGAAAGCGGTTCGCCCAACACCAGTCCGGTATTGCCGATGCGGAATTCACGGATGGTATCTTCGTGCCAGCCGGTGCGCTTCTTGATAACCGAGACCGCGCGCCTGACTTTTCCAAGCGCTTCGAAATAGCGCAAAAGAATAACGGTGTCGGCAAGATAGGTCACATCCACCGGCGATTTCATGTCCCCGACGAGGCCGTGTTGGGCGACCGTGACGAACGTGTTGGTGCCCTGGCGATTGAGGTATTGCAGCAGCTCGTGCATGTGGAGAATGAGCGCATTTTCTTCCGGCATTGATGCCTGGTAGCCGTTGACGCTGTCGATGACGACCGTCTTCGCGTCAAAACTCGCGACGCGGTCGCGGACGCGTTGGGTGAATTCCCCGGGCGACAGCTCTGCGGCATCGAGCTGCTCGATATGGATCAGCCCATCCCGCTGGTATTGTTCCAGATCAAGGTTCATGGCCTTCGTGCGGGAGAACAGCAGTCCCAGCTCTTCGTCGAAGATGAAGATTGCCGCCTTTTCTCCCCGTTGCACGGCAGCCTTGACGAATTGCAGTGTAAAGAGGCTCTTGCCCGTGCCTGCCGGGCCGATGAGGAGCGTGCTCGATCCGCGCTGAATGCCGCCGCCAAGCAACTGGTCGAACTGAACAATGCCGCTTTTCAGCGTATCGCGCTCGAAGCTCGCCCGATGTTCTACCGCGCGCAGCCGCGGGAAAACGGCCACGCCGCCAGTCTTGATGACGAAATCATGGTATCCGCCGCGAAAGGCCTGCCCACGGTATTTCGTCACCCGCAAGCGACGTCTTTCAGAGCCGTAGTTGGGTGCGAGCTGCTCCAGATGGATTACGCCATGCACGATGCTATGGACAGTCTTGTCGAGGTTATCCGCGGTCATGTCGTCGAGCAGCAGGACGGTGGCACCAGTCTTCGAGAAGAAGTGTTTCAGGGCCAGGATCTGCCGGCGATAGCGCAGCGAACTTTGTGCCAGAAGCCTGATTTCGGAGAGGCTGTCGAGCACCACCCGGTTCGGTTGCAGGGTCTCGAAAGCCTCGAAAATCATCTTTGTCGTTTCGCCAAGCTCCAGATCCGAGGAGTAGAGCAGGCTTTGGCGCTGGTCTTCGTCCAGCAGGCTTTCCGGTGGCACGAGCTCGAAAATCTTGATCGCATCCGCGATGACCATGCCGTGCGACGCCGCGCTGTCGCGCAGTTCCTCTTCAGTCTCGGACAGCGTGATGTAGAGACACGTCTCTCCACGCGCGGCACCCTCCTGCAGAAATTGCAGCGCAATCGTCGTCTTGCCCGTGCCGGGCGACCCTTCGAGAAGAAAAACGTGACGGCGCGTCAGACCGCCGGCCAGGATATCATCAAGACCTTCAACGCCCGTAAGTGCCTTTGTCTGTGTGGTTTCGCCCATGCATCTTCCTCTATCGCGTCGGGCGATACATAGAGCCGGCCCGTCACATGGCAACAGCGGCGAGGCGGGGCGAATGTCCAATTTTGGTTACATTGCTGGGAGTGCCTCGTTTATCGACGACAGGCTTGGAAGCGCAAGAAGCCGATCATAAAGGCCGTCGTCCGTACGATGCCCGCCCCATTGCAGGCAGTCGGCAAACTTTCGCCGCCTTTGATCCGCGTCCAGCGCATCCTCGCGCGAGCCCTTGGCATGCAGGCGCACGTGGCGCAGGACGGTTCCATTTTTCAAGGTCACGGCGACAAGGTGGGGCAGGCGTTCGTGACCGCGCTCTTCTTCCGCCGTATAGGAAATCATTTCGATCCGGTCCATGAGCACCTGGATCTGCGGGCGATGCAGGGCGGACGGTTCGAAATCCTTCAGGCTGAGCCCGTCATGCACCAAGGCCGTCGCCAGACAATAGTGCATCGAGAACCGGGCCTGCATGCCGTTCTCCGGTTCGCGATAAACAAGGTTGCGTACGGCGGAGAGTCCAACCTTCGTTTCGATGCGCGCGATGTCCGCCGCTGTCAGATTGTACTCGCGCTTGAGGTCGAGAAGGGCGTCGATTGCCCGATGGGTCGAGGCGCAGCAAGGGTGGCGTTTGGTGACGAGGCCGCGTGTTTCGATGACATGCGCGTCCTCCGGATGCCAATCTGCCCAGCCTCGCGGTTCGTCGCCGCCGAAGAGATCGAGAAAACCTTGCGGCCTCTCCAGAATATCGAGCCGGCCGGCGCTGCCGGCAAACGCAAGGCGGGCGGCCTCGACGGCGTTGCGCGCGGCGATGCCGGCGTGAAGCGGTTTTGCCGGGGTGCCGAATTGGCCCTTGGGGCCGCAGGCCATCGAGGTCGCAAGGCTCATCGCCTGGGCCGTCTGCTCGATGCCGGCGCCCAGCAGGCGGGCGACACCTGCCGCGGCGCCGATCGTGCCGACGGTCGATGTGCCATGCCAACCTCTGTTGTAATGCGAGGGGTTGACGCCGAAGCCGACGGCCGCCTGCGCTTCCAGACCGGTCAGGTAGGCTTCCAGAAAGTGCCGACCGCTGGTGCGGCCCGCGCTGGCTACGGCAAGAAGGGCCGGGACGAGGACGGCGGAGGCATGCGCCCGGGCGGGGTGGAAGTTGTCGTCGAAGTCCAGCGCATGCGCCGCCGTTCCATTCACCAGGGCGGCAAGCGAGGAGGGCGCCGCGCCGCCGGTGACCAGCCAGCAATCGCCGCCGCTGGACAGTTTGTCACGAAAAGCATCGACGACGGCCTGCACGGCCGGATCGTGGGCGCCGGCAATCATGCAGCCGAGCGTGTCGATGACGGCATCGCGGGCACGCTCCATCGCGGTCTCGGAAAATGTGGTTCGCAGGGAAAGGCGGCGCGCGATTTCGGGAAGTATGCTGGTCATTGACGAATGTCTCTCGCTAGGCTTGGTTCGCGGGCGAAAGTGTTCGACTTTTCGGCAAGCCACAATCTTATGCGGTTTTGCGGTAGGTCTATCGAGGAATGGGGTGTTCATGGCGAAAGCGGAGAACGCGGCGATCGGCCTGAAGCATATCGAAGCCTATGACGCCATTGCCGCGACCGGCTCGACGATTGCGGCTGCCGCCGAGATCGGCATTTCGCAGTCCAATGCCAGCCGCCTGCTCCAGCAGCTCGAAGACTATCTCGGCGTGCGCCTGTTCGACCGCGACAAGAACCGCCTGTCGCCGACGCGCGAAGGCTTGCAGCTGGGGCCGGAGATCCGCGCCATTTCAGACCGGCTGCGCGCGCTGAAGACCGCGGCGATCGAGCTGGAAAGCGGCCGCTCGCGCGACATGCTGCTGAGGCTCGCCTTTCCGGCCAGCCTGTCCTTTACAGCGGTGCCGAAGATGATCCGCGCCTTCCTGTCGGCCAATGGGCCGATGCGGGTGGAGATCGCGTCGGGAAGCTATCTGGCGATCGAGCGCATGGTCGCCGATGGCGAAGCGGATATCGGGTTCGCGCGCCTGCCGTTTGCAACCCCCGCCTTGCGGCAGGAAAGGCTCCTGCCGTCACGCGTCGTCTGCGCACTCCATGTCGACCATCCGCTGGCCTGCCGCGCGTCGCTGGCGATCGCGGATCTGAAGGGGCAGGACCTGATCGTGCTCAACCGGGAACGCCCCGTCCGCCATCAGCTGGAGGCGCTTTTCTACCAGCATGGCCTTCGGCAGCGGCCGCTTCTGGAAGCGCATTCGGTGGCGAGCGCCTGCGCACTGGCCGCGGAAGGGCTCGGCATCGCGCTGGTCGGCGATCTGATCGCCCGGGAATTTGCCAACCTGCCGCTGCGCTTCATCGACCTTGAGCCGGAGCTGCCGGTCACCTATTGCCTGATCAGCGGCGAAAAATACCCGCTGCCCAAGACAGCCGGCCTTTTCCTGCAAAACATTGCCGGCTGGGGGGCCTGACCATGCATAAGCCGAAGGTGCCGTTGCCATGAACATCCGCTTGCTCGAAGTCCTGCGCACGCTGCTTGCGACCGGCTCGACGATTGCGACCGCCAAGGCCATGGGCCTCAGCCAGTCGGGCGTGAGCCGCATGCTGCAGCAGCTCGAAAGCGATCTCGCCATCACACTCTTTGCCCGCGACAAGGGGCGGCTGATCCCGACGCCGGAGGCGGTGGTGCTCGGGCGTGATGCGGAAAACGTGCTGCTCGCCGTCGAGCGCATGTCCGGCCATGCCGAAGACCTGCGCAGCGGTGCGTCCGGCCCGGAAATCGTCCGCATCGCGCTGCCGAGCAGCATGTGGGAGAACTTTGCGCCCGCCATGCTGATCGACTATGTGCGCGATTTTCCGGGCGTGCGCATCGAGACCTTCTTCGAAACGACGACGCTGATCAGCAAGCTGGTCGGCGATCGGGTCATCGACCTCGGTTTCCTGCGCATGGAGGGCGAGACGGGGCCGGGCATCGTGGTCGACAAGGTGGCGAGCGGCCAGAGCGTCTGCGTCCTTCCGAAGGACCACCCGCTGGCCGAGCTTGATGAAATCACCATCAAGCACCTCAAGAACGTGCCGCTGATCCTGATCGGCAAGCAGAGGCCGAACCGCATGGCGCTCGACCAGGCCTTCAAGCGGGCAGGGGTGAAGCAGATGGTGAAGATCGAGACCCATACCAACAGCTCGGCCTGCTCCTATGTCGCGCACGGGCTGGGCATCACGATCATCAGCAGCTTCTATGCGAATCTCTACCGGCACCTGAACCTCGTGCAGCGCCCCTTCATACCGACGGCGACGCAGGAATTCGGCCTGGCGCGTGCGGACGGCGTGCCGCTGTCCATCGCGGCGCAAGGGCTGAGCGATGCCTTGAAGAGACAAATCCAGCTCTCCCAAAGAGGCGAGTGAAATCAATCGCATGACCGTCAGGAGCCGGCGTTTTCGCTGTCGGCGTTCCTTCCGAAGTCTGCATAAACATATGACGAAAACGCATAATATTGCGCGTCTTTGCTCATTCCCTCATAGTCTTAGGCAACGAAACCGATGGCGGCGGATGCAAGTCCGGCCGCCAATCGTGGGGAACCCATGTTACGTTTTATCCTCAATCGCCTCGTGATGGCGCTTCCGACGATCGTGCTCGTATCGATCACGGTCTTCGCGCTGATCCGCTTCATTCCCGGTGATCCCGCCGCCCTCATGCTCGGCGATATGGCGCAGCCCGACCAGATCGCGGCCATGCGCGTCGAGCTCGGCCTCGACAAGTCGATGCCGCAGCAGTTCCTGATCTGGGCCGGCAATGTGCTGCATGGCGATTTCGGCCGGTCGATCGTCAACGACGAGGCGGTGCTGCCGCTGGTGGTCTCGCGTTTCCTCGTCAGTGCCGAGATCGTTGTGGTCGCCGTGCTGCTCGCGAGCCTCATCGCCGTGCCGGCCGGCGTGATCGCCGCCTGGCGCCAGAATAGTTTGACGGATCTGGCGCTGGTAGGCACCGCGACCGTGCTTCTGTCGATCCCGACCTTCTGGCTCGGTCTTCTTCTGCTGCTGTTCTTCGGCCTCAAACTCGGCTGGCTGCCGGTGCTCGGTTATGTCTCGATCGGTGACAACGTCGTCGGCGGCCTGCTTTATCTCGTGCTGCCGGTGATGACGCTCGTCATTCACGAAATGGGCGTGCTGATCCGCATGGCGCGCGCCTCGACGCTGGAAGTGCTGCGCCTCGATTACATTACCCATGCCCGTGCCAAGGGCCTTTCGGAAAGTGCTGTGCTCTGGCGGCACGCGTTCAAGAACGCCTTCGGCCCGACCTGGACGATGATCGGCCTGATCCTTGGCAATCTCCTCGGCGGCATCGCCGTCATCGAGACGGTGTTCACCATTCCGGGCCTCGGCCGGCTGATGGTCGATAGCATCTTCGCCCGCGATTACCCGGTCATCCAGGGCTGCCTGCTGTTCGTGTCGCTGTCCTACGTGCTCGTCAACCTCGTCGTCGACCTGCTGTATCCCCTCTTTGATCCGCGGGTTGTTGCCGAATGAAAAAGGTCTCTCTCAACGGGCTCATCGGCGGCACGCTGATCGCCATCCTGCTCATCACCGCCGCCATTGGCCTCGTCTGGACGCCGTTCGATCCGATGAAGCTGTCCTTCACGGCAAGGCTTGCCGCACCGAGCGACGCGCACCTGCTCGGCACCGACGAATTCGGCCGCGACGTGCTCAGCCGCCTGATGATCGGTGCCCGCGCCAGCGTGTGGATCGGGGTGCTGACCGTCGGTTTCGCGACGATCTGCGGCACGCTCATTGGCCTCGTCAGCGGTTATGCCCGCGGCTGGGTGGATGGCGTCATCATGGCGGTCAACAATGCGCTGCTGGCCTTTCCAGGCATCCTGCTGGCACTCGGCCTGCTCGCCGTCTTCGGCGCCAACCAGTACGGCATCATTTTCGCGCTCGGCATCGCCTATACGCCCTCCATGGCCCGCGTGGTGCGCGGCGCCGTGCTGTCGCTGCGCGAACGCGAATTCGTCGAGGCCTCGCGGGTGATGGGCAATGGCGAGCTTTTCACGATGTTCCGCCACATCCTGCCGAATTGCCTGGCGCCGATCACGGTGCTCGCGACCTCGATGTTCGGCTGGGCGATCCTCTCGGAAAGCGCGCTCTCCTTCCTCGGCCTCGGCGTACCGCCGCCGGCGCCCACCTGGGGCAACATGCTGGCCGCCGGCCGGCCGTTCATCGAGCAAGCCGTCTGGCTCGGCCTGTTTCCCGGCCTCTGCATCGCACTGACGCTGCTCGGCATCAATCTTCTGGGCGATGCCCTTCGCGACAGGCTCGACCCGCGCATGAGAGGTCTGAAATGACGGTGGACACGCTTCTGACGGTTCGCGGCCTCACGCTGGAGGTCGCCCGGTCGGGCCACAAGGTGGTCAACGATATCTCGTTCGACATCGCCGCCGGCGAAATCTTCGGCATCGTCGGCGAAAGCGGATCGGGCAAGACGCTCGCGACGCGCGCGATCATCTCGCTGCTGCCCCCGGCCATCAAGGTCGTCGGCGGCGCGGTCCGCTACAAGGGCCGCGACGTGCTGACGATGAAGGACAGGGACCTGCGGCGCCTTCGCGGTGCGGAGGTCGGCGTCGTCTTCCAGGAGCCGATGACCTCGCTCAACCCGTCCATGACGATCGGCCGCCAGCTCGAAGAGGGCCTGATCCTCCACACGAAACTGTCGCCGGATGAACGCCGTGCGCGAATCCTGGAGATGCTGCGCCGGGTCGGCATCCGCGATCCGGAAGGCGCGCTCGCCTCCTATCCGCACGAGTTTTCCGGCGGCATGCGCCAGCGCATCATGCTGGCCTCCGTCATGCTGCTGAAGCCCGCTTTGTTGATCGCGGACGAGCCGACCACGGCGCTCGATGCGGTCATCCAGCGCGACGTCATGGAACTGATGGTGGAACTGACGCGGGCCGAGGGCACCGCCGTCCTGCTGATCAGCCACGACCTGCCGATGGTGGCGCGCTACACGAGCCGCATCGTGGTGATGGAAAAGGGCGCGATCGTCGAGCAGGGGCGTACCGAAGACCTGCTGGAGGCGCCGCAGCATCCCTATACGAAAAAACTTCTCTCCTCGCTGCCGTTCCGGGGCGAACCGCGGTCTATCGACACGGCGAAGGCGCCGATGGTCTCGGCCCGCGACATCGTTGTCGATTATGCCGGCCGCAAGTCGCTATTGAAGAAAGCCGCGGCCAAGCGGGCGCTGCATGGCGTCAGCATCGATATCCATGAGGGCGAGGTCGTGGCGCTCGTCGGCGGATCGGGCTCCGGCAAGACCACGCTTGGCCGCACCATTGCCGGACTGGTGAAGGAAAGCGGCGGCCGGATCCAGTTCCAGGGCCGTTCGCGCGACGAGGACTGGCAGGATTACCGGCTGAATTGCCAGATGGTGTTCCAGGATCCCTATTCCTCGCTCGATCCGCGCATGACGATCCTCGCGCTGGTCGAGGAGGCGTTGCGACTGGTGCCGGGCCTCGATGCCGCTGCAAAACGCAAACGTGCGCTGGAAACGCTGGAGGAGGTCGGCCTCAATGCCGATTATGCCAGCCGCTACCCGCATGAACTCTCCGGCGGCCAGCGCCAGCGCGTAGCGATCGCCCGCGCCATCGCACGCCGGCCGCGCTTCCTGATCGCCGACGAGCCGGTCTCCGCGCTCGACGTGACGGTGCGGGCGCAGGTGCTCGCGCTCTTCTCCGACCTGCAGAAACGCTACGGCTTCTCGTGCCTGTTCATCAGCCACGATCTCGGTGTCGTCGAGCAGGTCGCCGACCGCGTCGTCGTGATGCAGGACGGCCGCATCATCGAAGAGGGCGACCGCGACACGATTTTCGACAGCCCGAAGGAGGCCTATACGCGCCGTCTCCTCTCGGCCATTCCCGCCCTCGACCAAAATGCGCGGGGCGGCGTGTCCCTCAAATGGCGCCTGGAGAACTGACGTGGACAGGCTGATGAATTCTGGAGGCGCGGCCGACCGGCTCACCGCCATTTGCGACGCCCAGCCCTTCGTGACGCGCTTCCTCGCGCGCAACCTCCTGACTGGCGAGACCTATGAGCGCGGCGCCGACGAGGAGACACCGTCCGCCAGCACCCGCAAGACGTCGATCATGATGGCGGCGCTGAAGGCGGCCGAGGAGGGCCGGCTCGATCTCGACGAGAAGATTACCTACGAGGCGCGCTATGCCGAGGAAGTGGCGAGCGGCATGTTCCGCTACCTGACGCCCGGCATCGTCATTTCGCTGCGCGACGCCATCACCGGCATGATGGTGCTGAGCGACAATGTCTGCACCAAGATGGTGTTCGAGCGGCTGACGCTGGAAGAGGTTGATGGCTATTGCAAGGCGATCGGCATGGCCGGCACGCATCACCGCTTCCTCATTCCGCCGCTCGCGCTCTCGCCGGATCACGCGCTGACCTCCGTCACCACCACGACGGCGCGCGACCAGGCATTCCTGCTGCAGGCGATTCTCGATGCGCAGACGTCGCAGGAGACTGCCCGTCTGTTGGGATGTTCGCAGGCGCTCTGCGCCTACGCGCTGCAAACCCTGAAGAACCAGATCCTGCGCTACGCGATCCCCTCCAGGCTGCCGTTCGGCGCAGTCGTGGCGCACAAGGGCGGCACGGGAAAGCGTGGGCGCATGAACTGCGGCATCGTCTACCGCGACGCAAACCCCTTCTACATCCTCTGCGCCTTCACCGACGAAGTGCCGCAGGCCATGCCCGACGGCACGCCGGGCTACACGCTATCGCTGGAAACCATCGGCAGGCTCTCGCGCGCCTGCTGGGACGAGTTCCAGCCCCAATGATCAACAAGAGAAAAGAGGGTAGAACAATGAAAACGCTTCTTCTGGCAGGCACCGCCCTGCTTGCCTTGGCCCATGCCGCCGCCGCGCGCGACATCACCGTCGCGCAGAGCTCCGACCTGCGCAGCAACAATCCCGGCGTCAACCGCGACGGCAACACCGACGGCGTGATCCTGCATATCGTCGAAGGCCTCGTCGGCTACAACAACAGCGGCGAGGTCAAGCCGCTGCTCGCCAAGAGTTTCGAGACCTCGGCCGACGGTCTCACCTATACGTTCAAGCTGCGCACCGACGTGAAGTTCCACAACGGGAAGCCGTTGACGGCGGAAGACGTCGTGTGGAATTGGACGCGCTACCTCAACCCGGAAACGAAATGGACCTGCCTGTCTGATTTCGCCGAAGGCGGTGCCGCTGCCGTCACCGGCGTCAAGGCGGTGGATGCGTCCACAGTCGCGATCACGCTTGCCAAACCCTCGGCCGTTTTCCTCGGCCTGATGTCGCGCCCGGAATGCGGCTATACGGGCATGATCTCGCCTGACTCGCTTGCCGCCGACGGCAGCTTCGACAAGCCGATCGGCACCGGTCCGTTCCAGTGGGACGAGTGGAAGAAGGGCGAGTACATCCACCTCGCCAAGTTCGCCGACTACGTGTCGCCGGAAAATGATGGAAAGCCGGATGGCATGGTCGGCTCCAAGCGGCCGCTCGCCGATGGCATCAAGTTCATGGTCATTCCGGACGCCTCGACGGTGAAGGCGGGCCTTCAATCGGGCGTGCTCGACACGGCTGAAATTTCGCCGGACCTCATTCCGGAATTCAAGTCCAGCGACAATACGCAGCTCATCGTCTCGCGCAACAACGGCAAGAACCTGTTCTACATCCAGACCCGCGACAAGGTGCTGAGCAAGCCCGGCGTGCGCCGCGCCATGGCGATGGCGCTCGATCTCGACGAGCTCGTCGCGGCCGCCTCGAATGGCACCGGCGAGGCGAATGGTTCGATGGTCTCGCAGGACTCCGTCTATTTCGACGAGATCCAGAAGAAGCGTCTGCCCTACGATCTCGAAGCCGCCAAGAAGGAACTGGCGGATGCGGGCTATAATGGCGAGCCGATCTCGATCATCGCCAACAAGCGCGGCAACGTGCCGAGCTTCCCGGTCGCCGTCATGGCGCAGGCGATGATGCAGCAGATCGGCCTCAACGTGGAGATCGAGGTGCTCGACTATGCGACGCAGGTCGACCGCCGCCGTTCCGGCAATTACCAGGTGATCTCGCAGTCGGTCGCGCCGCGCCTCGACCCGGCGCTGATGTACGCCTTCTATGTCGGCGACAAGGACAAGAACGCTTCGCTGATGTGGGACGATCCCAAGGCCGTCGAGCTGATGAAGGCCGCCTATATCGAAGCCGATTCTGCCAAGCGCCAGAAGATCTTCGACGAGTTTCATGAACTGATGCTCAAGGAAATGCCCGGCATCTTTCTCTATGACATGGTCGACGTCTGGGGCGCCACGAAGAAGCTGAAGGGCCAGCCCGTCTGGCAGTCGAACACGCGCCTCTGGGAAGTGTCCGTCGAGGACTGAGCCCCGACGCCGCGCCGGCAGCGGACCCCGGCGCGGCTTTTCCATCATCGATCAACATCGACCCCGGCGGCACGACGCCGGCAGGATTTCTGCGCCCTTCGAGGGCCTGCAAGCATAAAACGAGGACATGCCATGGACAGCGACGCCTTGACGAAGATCGCAGCGGCAATCGACAGCATGAGGCCGGATTTCGCGGCGTTGAGCGACAGTATCTGGGATCATGCTGAGCTGAAGTTCGAGGAGCGACGCTCTTCGGCTCTGCTGGCGAAGGCACTCGAAGACAACGGCTTTGCCGTGCGGCGCGGCGTGGCGGGCATGGACACGGCGTTCATCGGGGAGTTCGGCAGCGGCAAGCCCGTCATCGCGTTTCTCGGCGAGTTCGATGCGCTGGCCGGTATGAGCCAGGCCGCGGGCCTTGCCGAGCCGCGGCCGCTTGCCTCGGGCGGCACCGGCCATGGCTGCGGCCACAATCTGCTCGGCGTCGGTTCGCTGATGGCGGCCATCGCGCTCGCGCGGCACCTGAAGGACAGCGGCCTGCCGGGCACGGTGCGCTACTATGGCTGCCCCGGCGAGGAGGGCGGTTCGGGCAAGACTTTCATGGTGCGGGCAGGGCTGTTTGCGGATGTCGATGCGGCGTTGACCTGGCATCCCGCACCCTTCAACGGGGTGCGCTCGACCAACAATCTCGCCGTGCTCGAATATTACTATCGTTTCAAGGGCATCGCCGCCCATGCTGCGAACGCCGCGCATCTCGGCCGCTCCGCGCTGGATGCCGTCGAGCTGATGAATGTCGGCGTCAATTTCCTGCGCGAACACATGCCGCAGGATTGCCGCGTGCACTATGCCATCACCGACACCGGCGGGCGGGCGGCGAATGTCGTGCAGGCACAGGCCGAGGTGCTGTATCTCATCCGCGCGCCGGAAATGCGCCAGGCCCTCGACCTTGCGGCGCGTGTCGGGAAGGTGGCGCAGGGTGCTGCCATGATGACGGAGACCGAGGTGGAGACTGTCTTTGATACGGCGTCCACCAATCTCCTGCCCAACATCACGCTGGAAACCGCCATGCACGAGAACATGGTGGCGCTCGGCCCGATCGCGTTCGATGAAGCCGACCTTTCCTTCGCGCGCTCGATCCAGCAGACTTTCACGGACGAAGCGATCCGGAGCAGCCTCCGCCTCTACCAGATCAAGGGCGACGTCTTTTCCAATGCCAAGATCGACGGCTCGACGCCGCTGCATCTCGGCTTGCGGGAATTCGAAGGCCAGTCGCATTTCCGCGCCGGCTCGACCGATGTCGGCGATGTCAGCTGGGTGACGCCGACGGCCCAGTGCTGGACGCCGGCCTGGGCGATCGGCACCAACCCGCATACCTGGCAGGTGGTGGCGCAGGGCAAGAGCCCGGCAGCGCACAAGGCGATGGCGCATGCCGCCAAGGTGCTCGCCACAACCGGATTTTCATTGCTGACGTCGCCGCAACTGCTCAGCGCCGCCAAGGCGGAATGGGCGGAAAAGACGGACGGCCAACCCTATGTCTGCCCCATCCCGCCGGAGGTGATACCAGGGGCCGGCCATTAAGGAACAGGGATGCCAAGGCGAGCTGGTTGATGCGCATCCTCGCCTTGGCTCTGGTCGAATTCTCCTGACCCGGCGCGATCATGCGCACAGGTCGTGGACGACCTTATTTCGCGGCTGCCGCGTCCTTCTGGTCTTCCAGAATCAGCGCATCGGCTTCTGCCGGCAGGCGGGATTGCTTTTCGGTGGTGTTGACGCTTGCCGTCGTGATCGTCCTGTCGACGTCCGCTTCGGCCGAGCCCTTGGTGTGATAAGCGCAATCCGCAAAGGCGGCGGATGCCGAAAGGCCAAACGCTGCTGCGACTACGAGAACTGTCTTCATGGCATTTCTCCTTCTTCGCTGGTGCACGGCCAGTATGCCTTCACGGCCGGTCTCGGCGAAATCACGATTTTGTGGTCACCCTGCGCGCAGGAACCGGATCGCCTCGTCGCGACGGTAGAGATAGAGCAGCGTGCGTATTGCTTCGCCGCGTTCGCCCGTCAGCTCCGGATCGCGCTCCAGCATGTAGGCGGCGTCCTTGCGGGCGATTTCCAGCAGGTCGCCATGCGCTTCGAGGCTCGCCACCAGGAAACCCGGCGTGCCGGATTGCCGGGTGCCCAGGAGCTCGCCTTCGCCGCGCAGCTTCAGATCCTCCTCGGCGATGCGAAACCCGTCCTCGGTCTCGCGCAGGATGGAAAGCCGCGCCCGGCCGTTCTCGCTAAGTGGCCCCTTGTAGAGCAGGATGCAGCTCGATGCTTCCTCGCCGCGCCCGACGCGCCCGCGCAACTGGTGAAGCTGGGCGAGGCCGAATCGTTCGGCGTGCTCGATCACCATGATGGACGCATCCGGCACGTCCACGCCGACCTCCACCACCGTCGTCGCAACCAGCAGCCGCGTCTCGCCGCTCTTGAAGGCGAGCATGGCGGCATCCTTCTCCGGCCCGCTCATCCGCCCGTGCACGAGCCCTGCCGCCGGGCCGAAGACGCTGGCGAGCGTCGCGTGCCGCTCCTCGACGGACATCAGGTCGCTTTCCTCGGATTCCTCCACCAGCGGGCAGATCCAATAGGCCTTCTTGCCCTCGGCAAGGGCGGCGCGCAGGCGCTCGACGATCTCGCCAACGCGCTCCTGCGCCACCACCACCGTCTGGATCGGCTTGCGGCCGGCCGGCTTTTCCGTGAGCTTCGAGACGTCCATGTCGCCGAAGGCGGCCAGCACCAGCGTGCGCGGGATCGGCGTCGCCGTCATCACCAGCATATGCGGCGAGATGCCCTTTGCCGTCAGCCGCAGGCGCTGGTGCACGCCAAAGCGATGCTGCTCGTCGACGACGGCGAGCACGAGGTCCTTGTAGGCGACATTGTCCTGGAACAGCGCGTGGGTGCCGATGACGATCTGCGTTTCGCCCGACGCGATGCGGTCGAGAATGGCCTCGCGCTCGCGTCCCTTCGTGCGGCCGGTCAAAACATCGATCGTGACGCCCGCCGGTGCTGCCATGCGCGAGAGCGTGGCAAAATGCTGCCGGGCGAGGATTTCCGTCGGGGCCATCAGCACGGCCTGTCCACCGGATTCGACCGCCGCCAGCATGGCCATCAGCGCCACCGCCGTCTTGCCCGCGCCGACGTCGCCTTGCAGCAGCCGCAGCATGCGCTGTTCAGCGGTCATGTCCTTCAGCACCTCGGCGATCGCCGCCTGCTGGCTGTTGGTCAGCGAAAAGGGCAGGGCATCGATGACCGGGCGGCTGAGCTTTCCGGTCGCAACGACCGGCCGGCCGGCGATCTTGCGCAGGCGCTGGCGCACGAGGGCCAGCGAAATCTGGCCCGCCAGGAACTCGTCATAGGCGAGCCGGCGGCGGGCCGGGGCCTGCGGGTCGAGGTCCGTCTCGTCGCGCGGATCGTGCAGGCGGTGGAAGGCATCGAAGGCGGAGGGGAAATCCTGCCGCTGCAACAGCGTCGCCTCGATCCATTCCGGCAGGTGCGGCACCCGCCCGATCGCCGCCTCGACGACTTTGCGCAGCACGCGCGACGTGAGCCCGGCGGTCAGCCCATGCACCGGCTCGACCAGCGGCAGGTTGTCCGCTTCGCCGAGCCGGACCATGTAGTCGGGATGCACCATGGAGGCGCGGCCGTTGAACCAGTCGACCTTGCCGCTGACCACGACGGTCTCGTCCACCGGCAGCGCCTTCTCCAGCCAGTTGCCCTTGACCCGGAAGAAGGTCAGCGCCAGTTCGCCGGTCTCGTCGTGCAGGAAGACGCGGTAGGGCTGGTTCGATTTGCCGGGTGGCGGCGGCTGGTGGCGGTCGACCTCGCCGGTGATCGTGACGATGACGCCCGGCTGCGCATGGGCGATGCCCGGCTGGTTGCGCCGGTCGACGATCGAGTGCGGAAAATGGAAGACCAGGTCGATGACCCGGCAATCCTCGATGCTCTCGTGGTTCAGCAGGCGCGCGAACAGGTCCCCGAGCTTCGGGCCGATGCCGGGAAGCGAGGAGAGGGGTGCGAAGAGCGGATCAAGCAGGGCGGGGCGCATGACCGGCAAAATCGCCGGAGAAGGACGCTTTGGCAAGGCTGACAAGTGGCTTTTGCCGGTCTATAGAAGCGCCGGATGGTTGAGGTTGTTGGAAAAGGCAGGACGATCATGACGGGAACGACACGCTCGAGCGCCGAGATCGACCCGCGCCGCAAGCGCATCCTGTTCCGCTGCTGGCACCGCGGCATCCGCGAGATGGACCTGGTGCTCGGCAGCTTCGCCGATGCGGAGATCGAGACCCTCGACGAGGTCGAGCTCGACGAGCTGGAGCGCATCATGGCCGAGGAGGACAATGATCTCGTGAAATGGGTGACCGGCGAAAAGCCGGTGCCCGACGCGTTTCGCGACGGCCTCTTCCCGCGCATCGCCGCCTATCGCCCCGATTTTTCGCCGCTCTTCAAAGACGACCGCGCATGATCCCCGGTTTTTCCCCAGAACGCATCGCGGCGGCCGGCCGTCCGCTGACGATCGGCGCGGTGCCGTCGGGCATCGAGCCGCTGATTCTCGCCGATCTCGCCCGCAAGACCGGCCCGATCGCCTTCGTGCTGTCGGACGGCCAGCGCATTCCCGATCTCGAACAGATGCTCGGCTTCGTCGCGCCCGACATTCCGGTGCTGACGCTGCCCGGCTGGGACTGTCTGCCCTATGACCGCGTCTCGCCGAGCGCCGAAGTGTCCGCGCGAAGACTGTCGGCGCTCTCGGCCCTGATCGCCCACCAGAAGAAGCCGCATCCGGCGATCGTGCTCGTCACCGTCAACGCCATGCTGCAAAAGACGGCGCCGCGCGACATCATCGAGAGCCTTGCCTTCTCGGCAAAACCCGGCAACCAGATCCGCATGGACGACGTTGCCGCCCGGCTGGAGCGCAACGGCTTCGAGCGCGTCGCGACGGTGCGCGAGGTGGGCGAATATGCCGTGCGCGGCGGCATCCTCGATGTCTTCGTGCCCGGCAGCGGCGAGCCGCTGCGCCTCGATTTCTTCGGCGATACGCTGGAAAGCATCCGCTCCTTCGACCCGGCCAGCCAGCGCACGACCGGCCAGGCGCGCAGCCTCAGCCTCAACCCGATGAGCGAGGTGACGCTGACGCCGGAGACGATCTCGCATTTCCGCAAGCATTATCTCGCGGCCTTTGGTGCTGCGACCCGCGACGACGCGCTCTACCAGGCGGTCTCCGAAGGCCGGCGCTATCCCGGCATGGAGCACTGGCTGGCGCTGTTCTACGACGGGCTGGAAACGGCCTTCGACTACCTGCAAGGATTTCGCATCGTCACGGACCATACGGTGCGGGAATCGGCCATCGAGCGCGCGCGCCTGGTGCGCGACTATTACGATGCCCGCATGGCATCCGCGACGCCCGGCAAGGGGCAGGTGGCGCAGGCGACGCCCTACAAGCCCGTGCCGCCGGGCCAGCTCTATCTCGATGGCGAGCGCTTCGCGCAGGAGCTCGACGCGCGCAACGCCATCCGCCTGTCGCCCTTCAACGAACATGAGGGCGAGGCGCGTCACGTCGAGAGCATCGCGGCGCGGCCGGGCATGCGCTGGGCGCGGCCATCGGGCAGCGAGGATGCCGAAGGTGCCCGCGTCAACGTCTTTGACCAGGCGACGAAACATATCGCCGACAAGCGGGCATCCGGCGCGAAGGTGCTGGTGACGGGCTGGTCGGAAGGTTCGCTCGACCGCCTGTTGCAGGTGCTTTCCGAACATGGCCTCGGCAATGTCGTGCCGGTCGAGAAATTTGCCGATCTCGGCAAGCTGAAGCCGGGCGAAGCGGGGTCTGCCGTTCTCAGCCTCGAAAGCGGTTTCGAGACCGGCGACATCGTCGTCATCGGCGAGCAGGACATTCTGGGCGACCGCATGGTGCGGCGCTCGAAGCGGCGCAAGCGCGGCGCGGATTTCATCACCGAGGTTGCCGGGCTCGACGAAGGTTCGATCGTCGTGCATGCCGAACACGGCATCGGCCGTTTCGTCGGCCTGCGCACCATCGAGGCGGCCGGCGCACCGCATGCCTGCCTCGAACTCGTCTATGCGGACGAGGCAAAGCTCTTCCTGCCGGTCGAAAACATCGACCTGCTTTCGCGCTATGGCGGCGAGGGCAGCGATGCGATGCTCGACAAGCTGGGCGGTGTTGCCTGGCAGGCGCGCAAGGCCAAGCTGAAGAAACGCCTGCTCGACATGGCGAACGGCCTCATCCAGATCGCCGCCGCGCGCCTCGTGCGCCATGCGCCGGTGCTGGCGGCGCCCGAGGGCGTCTACGACGAGTTCGCCGCCCGCTTCCCCTATGACGAGACCGACGACCAGGCGTCCGCCATCGACGCGGTGCGCGAGGACCTCGGCGCCGGCCGGCCGATGGACCGCCTCGTCTGCGGCGACGTCGGCTTCGGCAAGACGGAGGTGGCGTTGCGCGCCGCCTTCATCGCGGCGATGAACGGCGTGCAGGTCGCCGTCGTCGTGCCGACCACGCTGCTGTCCCGCCAGCATTTCAAGACGTTTTCGGACCGTTTCCGCGGCCTGCCGATCCGCGTGCAGCAGGCCTCCCGCCTCGTCGGCTCGAAGGAACTGGCGCTGACGAAGAAGGAACTGACCGAGGGCAAGACGGATATCGTCGTCGGCACCCATGCGCTGCTCGGCTCGTCGATCAAATTCGCCAATCTCGGCCTGCTGATCATCGACGAGGAGCAGCATTTCGGTGTGAAGCACAAGGAGCGGCTGAAGGAGCTGAAGAGCGACGTGCATGTGCTGACGCTCTCGGCGACGCCGATCCCGCGCACCTTGCAGCTCGCCATGACGGGTGTGCGCGAACTCTCGCTCATCACCACGCCGCCGGTCGACCGCATGGCCGTGCGTACCTTCATCTCGCCCTTCGATCCGCTGGTCATCCGCGAGACGTTGATGCGCGAGCATTATCGCGGCGGCCAGAGTTTCTACGTCTGCCCGCGCTTGAGCGACCTCTCGGAAATACACGATTTCCTGCGCCAGGACGTGCCCGAACTAAAGGTCGCCGTCGCGCATGGCCAGATGCCGGCGACGGGCCTTGAAGACATCATGAACGCCTTCTACGAGGGCCGCTACGACGTGCTGCTCTCGACGACCATCGTCGAATCTGGCCTCGACGTGCCGACGGCAAACACGATGATCATTCACCGCGCCGACATGTTCGGTCTCGCCCAGCTCTATCAGCTGCGCGGCCGTGTCGGCCGGTCGAAGGTGCGCGCCTTCGCGCTTCTGACGCTGCCGGTCAACCGTACGCTGACGGGCATGGCGGAACGCCGCCTCAAGGTGCTCCAATCGCTCGACACGCTCGGTGCGGGCTTCCAGCTTGCGAGCCACGACCTCGACATCCGTGGCGCCGGCAACCTGCTCGGCGAGGAACAGTCCGGCCACATCAAGGAGGTCGGTTTCGAGCTCTACCAGCAGATGCTGGAAGAGGCGGTGGCCGAGATCAAGGGTGACGAGGAAGTGGCAGACAGCGGCTGGTCGCCACAGATTTCCGTCGGCACGCCGGTCATGATCCCGGACGATTACGTGCCGGACCTGCATCTGCGCCTCGGCCTCTATCGTCGTCTCGGCGAGATCAACGAACTCGGCGATATCGATGCCTTCGGCGCGGAACTGATCGACCGCTTCGGTCCCCTCCCGATCGAGGTGCAGCATCTGCTGAAGATCGTCTACATCAAGTCGCTGTGCCGCACGGCGAATGTCGAGAAGCTCGATGCCGGCCCCAAGGGTGTCGTGGTGCAGTTCCGCAACAAGCAGTTCCCGAACCCGGCAGCCCTGGTCGGCTATATCGCGAAGCAGGGCACGCTCGCAAAGATCCGGCCGGACCACAGCGTCTTCCTCGCGCGCGACTATCCGACGCCTGAAAAGCGCCTGACGGGCGCCGCGCAGGTGATGACGCAGCTTGCCGGTTTGGCGAAGTAGGCTTACGCCGCGCCGTTGCGCTCCTGCGCCTTCATCGTCGCGATCTCGCGGAAGGCGTTGACCAGCACGTCGGGGGACTGAGCACCCATCACGGCATATTTGTTGTCGATGATGAAGCAGGGCACGCCGGTGACGCCCATGTCGCGGGCCATGCCGATCTCTTCCTTGACGGAATCGACGTCGGCACCGGCGGAAAAGAGCGCGGTGACCACCGCGCGATCCATGCCGGAAGCTTCGGCGATATCGAGCAGCACGGCGCGGTCGCCGACATTGCGGCCTTCCTCGAAATAGGCCTTGAAGAGCGCGATCGCCGCGCGCTCCTGCACGAGCGGGCCTTCGATCATCGCCCAGCGCAGCAGGCGGTGGGCATCGAGCGTGTTCGGGCTGATCTTCACGGCCGGAAAATCGAAGTCGATGCCGGCCGCATGGCCGAGGTCCGTCAGCATCTGGTGCGCGCGGTCGACGGCGTCGATCCCGCCGAGCTTTTCGGCGAGATGCTTTTTGTGGTCGACGCCTTCGGGCGGCAGGTCCGGATTGAGCTGATAGGGACGGAACGTCACGGCGACGGCAAGCTCGTCCTTGACGTTCTCGATCGCCTGTTCGAGCCGCTTCTTGCCGAGGTAGCACCAGGGGCAGACGACGTCAGAGACGACGTCGATCGTGATCGCTTCCATCCGGGTTTCCTTTCGAGACGCCGGAAGCTTCCGGCTGCGACGCAATCCTTTCAAGGCACTGCGCCGTCACTTCAACGTTACCGCCGAGATAAGCTTACCGGCCACGGCTTTCAACTGGTTACCTCAAGGTAACCCCAATTCTGGGGATACCCTCTTTATTGCGCCCTCTCGTCCCACCATGCGGGAAGCTGGAAGCCCCAGAGCGGCGTCATCTCCGGCCGCCCTATGTGCTTGTTGCGGGCGATCCATTGTTCGCTGAGGTGATAGAGCGGAACGATGTAATTGCCCGAAAGCAGCATCCTGTCCTGCAGCCGCACGGCCGAGCGGAAATCCTCCGCCGAGCGGGCGGAGAGAATGGCGGTCATGACACGGTCGAGGTCGGCGTCTGCGACACCGGCGAAATTCTCGCTGCCTTCGCGATCGCGCGCATCCGTTCCCCAACGCCGCACCTGTTCGAGGCCGGGCGACAAGGACGACAGGAACGCCTTCATGATGACGTCGTAGTCGAAGGTCTGGCTGCGGCTCTGATACTGCGAATCGTCGACGGTCCGGAGGCTGACACGCACGCCCAGCGCTGCGAGGAAACGCTGGTAGGCGAGCGCGAGCTTCTCCTGGTCGGCGTTCTGCGTCATGATTTCAAAGGCGAGCGGCTCGCCGGACGCGCCGACCATGCGGCCGTTCTGGATCGAGTATCCCGCCTTCTTGAAATGGTCCATCGCCTGGCGCAGCACCGCGCGGTCGCGTCCCGAGCCGTCAGTTACCGGCAAGCGGTAGGTTCCGGCAAGCACGGCAGGATCGATTCGGCTCGCAGCCTCGCCGATGATCTCACGCTCGCGCGCATCGATCGGCACATTGAGCGACGACAGTTCGGAGTTTTGCCAGAAACTTTCGGTGCGCGTGTAGGCGTTTTCAAACAGCGTGCGGTTGACCCATTCGAAATCGAAGGCGAGCGAGAGCGCCTTGCGCAGTTCCGCATTCTGGAAGACGGGCCTGCGCGTGTTGAAGACGAAGCCGAACATGACCGGCGGAAGCTTCGATTTCACGGCGTCCTTGATGACCGTGCCGGACTGCACGGCGGGAAAATCGTAGCCGCGCGCCCACTTCGTCGGGTTGCCTTCCTGATAGACGTCGATCACGCCCTTCTTGAAGGCCTCGAACAGCGAATTGTCCTGCAGGAAATACTCGACGGAGATCTCGTCGTAATTGTCGAAGCCGACCTTCGAGGGGATGTCCTTGCCCCAGTAGTTCGGATCGCGCTCATAGACGATGCGTTCGCCGGGTTTGACAGCCTTGACCTTGTAGGGGCCGGAACCCAGCGGCAAAGCGAGCGATGACCGGTCGAACGTCTCCACGTCGATCGCGTGCTTCGGCAGGATCGGCGAGAAGGCGATCAGCAGGGGCGCCTCGCGGTCACCCTTGTCGTTGAAGGTGAAGCGGACGCTATGTTCGCCGGTTTTTTCGAGCTTCTCCACCGTGTTCAGGCGGATGCTGAAGGGCGCACGGCCCTTGTCGCGCATGAGCTCGAAGGTGAAGATCACGTCCTCGGGCGTGACCGGCTGACCATCCGCCCAGCGCGCCTTCGGGTTGATGTGGAATTCGATGAAGCTCCGGTCGTCGTCCCATTCCACGCTCTCGGCGAGCAGGCCATACATGGTGAAGGCCTCGTCACGCGAGCGCACCATCAGCGATTCGTAGACGAGATTGCCGAATTCCGGATCCCACATGCCGCGCGCCGTCGTGCGCATGCTCTTGAGAATGAAGGGGTTCAAGCTGTCGAAGGTGCCGACGACGCCATAGGCGATGCGACCGCCCTTCTTCACGTCCGGATTGACATAGCTGAAATGCTTGTAGTCCGGGGGTAGGGCAGGGTCGCCGTGCATGGCGATGCCGTGCAGGGGGGCGGCGTGGCCGAGGGGCGCGGTGAGGCCGAGCAGCGAGGCCGCAAGGGCCATCAGGAGTGGTCGCAAGGGTGTCTCCTCGTTGCGATACGGATGATTCTCGCCCATTATACTCCTGCAAATGGGGACGGCAGCGTGGCGGGTGCTGTAAATCGAAAGCAGGCAGGATTTTCGCAAGAAAAGCTGGATATCCGGCGCCGCCCATTGTAACAGGGTTCCCCGAAGCGGGTCATGCAAATGCCTCAATTCGCCGACAGGAGAGCGCACGGCTGACCAAATCGCCCGAGAGTGACCCACGACGGGTCCAGGAGGGGCTTTTTCGCTCCGGCACCGGATTTTCAGGAGACCGAAATCGTTATGATCTTCACATCGCACCTCATCAAGCGGACCGTGCTTTCCGCCTTCGCTGCTTCCGTTGCCGTGGCGGCTGTGCCGTCCGCATCGCTTGCGCAGCAGCAGGCCCTGCCGCCGAAGGGCTGGTTCAAGGTCTGCACCAAGCAGGAAGACAACGACGTCTGCATCGTACAGAACCTGCTGACGGCCAATAGCGGTCAGCTCATCACGGCCGTCGGCCTCATCACGGTCGCCGGCAAGACGAACCGCAAGATCATGCAGGTCTCCGTGCCGAGCGCGCGCCTGGTAATCCCGGGCGTCCAGATGCAGATCGACGGCGGCAAGGGCCTGAAGCTCGACTACGCCATCTGCATGCCCGACAAGTGCGTCGCCGAAGTGCCGCTGACGGACCAGATGATCGCCAGCCTCAAGAAGGGCGGCGAACTGGTCCTGACCTCGGTCAACTTCCAGCGCGCGCCGAACCCGATCAAGATTTCGCTCGAAGGCTTCACCGGCGTGTTCGACGGCGAGCCGATCGAACAGTCGCAGCTCGAAGAGCGCCAGCGCCTGCTGCAGGAAGAAATGCAGAAGAAGGCCGAGGAAGCCCGCAAGAAGCTCGAAGACGCCCAGAAGGCTGCCAAGAGCCAGTAAGCGTTTCGCTTCGCCAGACACGAAAAACCCGGCCAATGGCCGGGTTTTTTATTGCTTTCATGCTGGTCGCAAGCGGCTAGTGGAAGATGCCGCTTTCCTCTTTCCAGCGATAATGCCCCTGTTCCACGTCCATCAGCGCGCGGACCTGCGGGTGGCGGATCGGCTTGCCGCTTTCGTCCGGCACGAGGTTCTGCTCGGAGACATAGGCGACGTATTCCGTATCCTCGTTCTCCGCGAACAGGTGATAGAAGGGCTGATCGCGCGACGGGCGTATTTCAGCCGGAATGGCGTTCCACCACTCTTCGGTGTTTGCGAATTCGGGGTCGACATCGAAGATCACGCCACGGAATGGGAAGACCCGGTGGCGGACGATATCGCCGATGGCAAATTTTGCGTTACGCATCTTCATGGCGTACCTACCTTTCTTCCCATATTTGGGTAATTACGCCAAAACATCAATAGTTAGACCTCGTCATACGTCCTTCATGCAGAGGCTTGCGGCGCTTGCGCCTCCAGCCGTTTCAGCGTACCTCGAAAGTCAACGTCTCAGGCGGGTCGGATGGCATGAACAATCAATGGGGCAGGAGCAGTGGCGGAACGGCGGCAAGCGGCGGCGGCATAGGCGGCATCCTGTTTGCCTCGGTGGTGAGCCTGGCATTGGGGGCGGCCGGCGGCTACGGCGCGTTCCGGATGATGGACGGCGCCGTTCCCACGAACGAAATCGAACAGCGCGACCAGCGCATCAGCGACCTCGCCCGGGAACTCGATGCCCGCGTCGCCCAGGTCGAGGACAGCAGCCAGAAGGCGCAGGCGCTCACGGAGGAGAATGGCACCCTCAAGCGCCAGATCGAGACCCTGCGCAAGAATTCCGGCACATCCGATGCCGCCGCGGCCCTGGCCGAAAACGTGCGGCTGAACCAGGAAGTGCCCGAACTCAAGAACCAGCTGGAACTGGCCTCGCAACTCGTCGCCGATGCCGAGGCGCTGAAGAAGCGCGCGGAGGAAACCGTCCGCGATCGCGATCGCCAGCTTTCGCTGCGCAGGGACGATATCGCCCGGCTGGAAAAGGCGCTGGCCGAGGCCCGCAGCCAGCAGAGCACGACACAGGGTGCCGAGGCGCAACGCCAGGAGGCCGAAGCGGCGCTCCGCCGTGAGCTCGAAGAGGCGCAGCGCGCCAAGGACACGATCCAGACCACCGACCTGCCGGCGTTGCGCGACGAGGTTGCCCGGCTGGAGAAGGCGCTGGCCGAGGCCCGCAGCGAGCAAAACACGACGAAAAGTGCCGAGGCGGAACGCCAGGAGGCCGAAGCGGCACTCCGCCGCGAACTTGAAGCGGCGCAGCGCGCCAAGGATGCGATCGAGACGACCGACCTGCCGGCGCTGCGTGACGAGATTGCCCGGAAGGACAAAGAGATCGCGGAGTTGAAAACGCTCAACGCGTCCCTGACGTCGCGGATCAGCGCGCTTGAGACTGCCGCGCGCTCGGTCACCGTTCCGGGCAAGCCGGATGACGGTGGCGACAATCCGGTGCTCGACAACAAGAAGCCGACGCAGGTGCGCAATCCGCGCAGCGCGGTGCTGGTCGCGCTGGCGATCGACAACACACCCGGCCTCGACCGCCTCAACAGCACTCAGCGCGAGCAGCTCGAACAGACGCTGATCTCCGGCGAATGCGTGACCAAGGCGCTCGACAGCGCGTTGAAGCGCGTGCCGGTGCTGGCGCTTCGCAACCTGATGCGTGACCTCGACAGCGATTGCTAATTATGCGCCGGCTCGACCGTCGGATTTGGGAAGGAGATTTTCGATGAAGCGATCCGTTCTGGCGGCAGCCCTTGGTCTTGCACTTTTCGTGGGCGGGGCCTCGGCACAGGAATTCGAACGCAACATCATGACCGGCGGCGCGCAGGGCACCTATATCAAGGTCGGCCGCGACATCGCAGCCCTCGGCGCCGAATGCGGTCTGAAGCTCAATGTCGTGGAAAGCGCCGGCTCGCTGGAAAATTTCGTGGGCGTGCGCAACCGCCGCAACACGCAGTTCGGCATCGTGCAGAGCGACGTGCTCGAATACCTGAAGACCTTCGAGGCGAACGACCCCGAGGTGCAGAAGGCGGTGAAGGGCGTGCGCATCATGTTCCCGCTCTACAACGAAGAGATCCACGTGCTCGCCCGCAAGGACATCGGCAGCATGAAGGATCTTGCCGGCCGAAAGGTCGCCGTCGGCAAGAAGGATTCCGGCACCTTCCTCACCGCCACGCTGATCATGGACATCCTGCAGGTGAAGGCCGGCCAGCGCATGGACATCAACCCGGAGGAGGCGCTGCCGAAGCTGCTCTCCGGCGAAATCGACGCCTTCTTCTACGTGGCCGGCGCCCCCGCATCGCTCTTCTCCGGCAACACGATCGACAAGGCGAAATTCCACCTCGTGCCGATCACCGAGGCGCCGCTTTTGGCGACCTACACGCCCTCGCGCATCGATGCCGGCACCTATGCGTTCCAGGACCAGCCGGTCGACCTGATCGCGGTCAAGGCCGTGATGATGACCTATGACTACGACACCAAGCGCAACGCCTATCATCGCGATAGCTGCAAGACGGTGGCGGATTTCTCCAACCTCATCGTTTCCGGGCTCGACAAGCTGAAGACGACCGGCCATCCGAAATGGAAGACGGTGGACCTGACGGCGCTGCCGCCGGGTTGGCAGGTCGGCGTCTGCGTCAAGGCCGGCATGGCGCTCGACTACAAGCCCGCCTGCAAGGCGGGTGCCGCAACCTCCACAAGCGGCGGCGACGACAGTAACGAAGAGTATCTCAACCTGCTCAAGCAGCGGCTTCAGCCGTAATTTTTCGACGATGCGGCAACAAAAAACCCGGCCAATGGCCGGGTTTTTCATTTGAAAACCCTCCCGTCCGAGGACGGGAGGAATTCCTGGGCCGATCAGGCGGAGTAGTACATGTCGAACTCGACCGGGTGCGGCGTCATTTCGTAGCGCATGACTTCGACCATCTTCAGTTCGATGTAGGAATCGATCTGGTCGTCATCGAACACGCCGCCGGCGGTGAGGAACTTGCGATCCTTGTCGAGGCTTTCCAGCGCTTCGCGGAGCGAGCCGCAGACCGTCGGGATCTTCTTCAGTTCCTTCGGCGGCAGGTCGTACAGATCCTTGTCCATGGCCTTGCCGGGATGGATCTTGTTCTTGATGCCGTCGAGGCCGGCCATCAGCATCGAGGCGAAGCCGAGATACGGGTTGCCCAGCGGGTCGGGGAAGCGGATTTCGACGCGCTTGGACTTCGGACCGGTTCCGAACGGAATGCGGCACGAAGCCGAACGGTTACGGGCCGAGTAGGCGAGCAGGACCGGCGCTTCATAGCCCGGAACGAGACGCTTGTAGGAGTTCGTCGTCGGGTTGGTGAAGGCGTTGATCGCCTTGGCATGCTTGATGATGCCGCCGATGAAGTAGAGGCAGGATTCCGACAGGCCGGCATATTCGTCGCCGGCGAACTGCGGCTTCGAGTCCTTCCAGATCGACAGGTGGACGTGCATGCCCGAGCCGTTGTCGCCGAAGATCGGCTTCGGCATGAAAGTAGCCGTCTTGCCATAGGCATTGGCGACCTGGTGCACGACGTACTTGTAGATCTGCACCTTGTCGGCGCTGCGAACCAGCGTGTCGAACTTGACGCCGAGCTCGTGCTGAGCGGCCGCCACTTCATGGTGCTGCTTTTCGACGGTGACGCCCATCTCGGTGAGCACCGTCAGCATTTCGGAACGCATGTCCTGGCACGAATCGACCGGGGGAACCGGGAAGTAGCCGCCCTTGACGCGCGGGCGATGGCCGAGGTTGCCGGTTTCGTAGTCGGTGTCGTCGTTCGACGGCAGTTCGGACGAGTCGAGCTTGAAGCCCGTGTTGTACGGATCGGCCTTGTACTTGACGTCGTCGAACACGAAGAATTCCGGTTCCGGGCCGGCATAGACCGTGTCGCCGATGCCCGAGGCCTTGAGGTAGGCTTCAGCCTTCTTGGCCGTGCCGCGCGGGTCGCGGTTGTAGGATTCGCCCGAGACCGGGTCGAGGATGTCGCACATGATGACCATGGTGGACTGCGCGAAGAACGGGTCCATGTGAACCGTTGCCGTATCCGGCATCAGCACCATGTCGGACTCGTTGATCGCCTTCCAGCCGCCGATCGAGGAGCCGTCGAACATGACGCCATCGGCGAACATGTCTTCGTCGACGACGCCGACATCCATCGTAACGTGATGCATCTTACCCTTGGGATCGGTAAAGCGCAGGTCGACGAACTTGACGTCGTTTTCCTTGATTTGCTTGAGGATATCATTGGCAGTCGTCATTTTTTATAGTCCCTGTGTGTGATGACGAGGTGGAAGCCTTGGCCGAACGGCAAGGCGGGATTAGATGGCGTCGACGCCGGTTTCACCGGTGCGGATGCGGATGACTTCTTCGACGTTGGAGACAAAGATCTTGCCATCGCCGATACGGCCGGTCTGGGCCGCATTGCGGATGGCCTCGATGACGGCCTCCGCGTTTTCGTCCGCCAGCACGACTTCGACCTTCACCTTGGGCAGAAAATCGACGACGTATTCGGCGCCACGGTAAAGTTCCGTGTGCCCCTTTTGGCGTCCAAAGCCTTTCGCCTCGGTGACGGTAATCCCCTGCAGGCCAACTTCCTGAAGGGCTTCCTTCACCTCATCGAGCTTGAAAGGCTTGATGATCGCTTCGATCTTTTTCATGAGAAAATGTCTCTCCGCTTCTCCCGTTTGCGCAGGATTGCGCCTGCTGACCACTTCAAATGCACGTAGCATGCCAACTTGATGCGGAATGTCTGCCAAATCGGATGAAATCCGTTTCTTTCGTGATCCCGCTCGTCATCACGCCGGGATGATGCGGCTTTCCGGGCAAAAGGGCTAGCGAATTCTGCCTAAAATTTGTCACTTTCTGTGCCGCCCAGCCCGCGTGAGGGGCATGTCTTGCCATCTCGGGGCGCGAAGCTGCAAATTTGAGCATATCGAATATGCATGTGATGAAAAAATAGGCTTTACACCGCATCGAGCGTGCCGCTTGTCTCGATCATGCCTTTGCGGGCATGGTGGAGCATGCACCAGGAAATCGACACGCTCATCATCACGCCCGCCGATATGGGCCATATCGACCAGGCCGCCGCCGCCTCGGGCCTTTCGAGCTACGGCCTGATGGAGCGGGCGGGCCAGGCGGTTGCCGCGATGGCGCTTCGCCGTTTTCCCGGCGCTTTGCGTTTCGCCGTGCTCTGCGGCCCTGGCAATAACGGCGGCGATGGCTATGTCGCGGCGCGCGCCTTGCAGGAGGCAGGCGCTTGCATCGCGGCCCACGCTCTTGGAGACACTGGCGCCCTGAAAGGCGATGCCGCAACCGCCTTCGCGGGCTTCCACGGCCCGGTCGCGCCGCTCTCGAGCTACGCGCCCCAGCCTGGTGACGTGGTGATCGACGCGCTCTTCGGCGCCGGCCTGGCGCGCGACGTGCCGGACGAGGTCGCAAAAACCATCGAGGCGGTCCGCAGGGCCGTGCTTCCCGTGCTGGCGGTGGACCTGCCATCCGGTGTCGATGGCCGGACGGGGCAGGTGAGGGGCGCGGCCTTCGATGCCGCCGCCACCGTCACCTTCATGTGCCGCAAGCCCGGCCACCTGCTCTTGCCCGGCAAAACCCTGGCCGGCGCGCTGGAGGTCTTCGATATCGGCATTCCCGCGCGCATCCTTGCCCGGCATGCCGACCATATGCGCGTGAACACGCCTGCGATCTGGCGCCTCGCTTTGCCGCCGCAGACCGGCGCCACACACAAATATGTCCGTGGTCACCTGGCCGTCTTCTCCGGCCCGGCGACGGCAACCGGTGCTGCGCGTCTCTCCGCCATGGCCGGCCTTCGCGCCGGCGCAGGCCTCGTCACGCTGCTCTCGCCCCATGATTCGTTGCCGGCCAACGCCGCGCACCTGACGGCGGTGATGCTGAAGGCCATCGACAACGAGGCCGATCTCGCCGCATTGCTCGACGACGAGCGCCTGAAAACCTTCGTGCTCGGCCCCGGCTTCGGCGATGCCGAAAAGACAAGCGCCTATGTAAAACTGCTTGCAGAACGGGATCGCCACCTCGTGCTGGACGCCGACAGCATCAGCGCCTTCCGCGACGATCCGACCGTCCTCTTCTCCCTCTTCGCTGGCGGGCGGCCCAGGCTCGTGCTGACCCCACATGACGGAGAGTTCGCCCGGCTTTTTCCGGATCTCGCCGCGGACAAGACCCTGTCGAAGATCGAACGCGCCCAAAAGGCGGCGAGCCGCAGCAATGGCGCCGTCATCCTCAAGGGCGCCGACACCGTGATCGCTGCACCGGACGGCCGCACGCTCGTCAACGAAAACGCGCCGCCCTGGCTGGCAACCGCCGGTTCCGGCGACGTGCTCGCCGGCATGGTCGGTGCGCACCTGACCCAGGGCATGCCCCCCTTCGAAGCCGCCGCCAGCGCCGTCTGGCGCCACGGCGAAGCCGGCCGCATTGCCGGCGAGGGGCTGACGGCGGAGGATTTGCCCGGCGCCATTCAACCTTGGCCGGTTGCTTGAGGGTTTTTGGTGCGGTCGAGAAGACTCGAATTTTCCGACCGGGACCGATCAAGCCGCCGCCTACATGAAATTACGCAAAAACCTCAGCCGGTTAGCTTCTGAAGTTCACGCGCGCCGTTTGGTGCGTTCACCTTACCGGAGGTGATGAAGAAGGCGAAGACGTCGCGGGCTTTCTTGGCGGGCTTGGTGTCTGGGTCGATCTTCGGCAGATCGTCCGGCTCGCCGCCGGAGGCCCATTCCTTCAGCCTTGCCGCCCATTCGTCGAGCGCCTTTGGCGGATAACAGGTCTTGATGTCGTCGGAGCCTTTTTGCAGGCGCGCATAGACGAAATCGGCCGTCACGTCGGCGATCTCCGGATAGTCCTCGTGCTGCGCATAGACGATCGCCGTCTTGTACTTGCGGGCAAGGGCTGCGAATTCCGGCACCAGGAACGTGTCGTTGCGCACTTCCAAGGCATGTTTCAGCGTAAGGCCGTCCAGCTTTTCCGGCAGGAGCTTCAAAAAGCCCTCGAAATCCTCCGGCTCGAATTTCTTCGTCGGGGGGAATTGCCAGAGGATCGGGCCGAGATGATCGCCGAGTTCGGTTAGCCCCTGGGTCAGGAACTTTTCGACGGATTCGCTGCCGTCGGCCAGCACCTTGCGGTTGGTCGTGAAGCGGCTGGCCTTCAGCGAGAAGATAAAACCGTCCGGCACTTCGGAGGCCCATTTGGCGAAGGTTTCCGGCTTTTGCGAGCCGTAATAGGTGCCGTTGACCTCGATCGCCCTCAGTTCACGGCTGGCGAATTCGAGCTGCCGCTTCTTCGTCAGCTTTTCCGGATAGAAGGTGCCTTCCCACGGATCGAAGGTCCAGCCGCCGATGCCGGTGCGAATGGTGCCGGATGTGCTCATGTCATGCTCTCCTCGACAAACGGGACGGCGACGCGCCTCAAGCGGGCGCGATGAAGGCTTGCGAAATTTCCTGGAACACCGGCAGGGCCTCCATGCCGGCGCAATGGGCGGAAAGCGCTGGATAGGCCGCCGGATCGATGAGGCCGGGATGTGCCTCGCTCACATGCCGCCAGGCGCAGGCGACGGCGATGTCGGCATGCGTGATGCGGCCGAACCAGAAATCGCCCGGCCGCGCCGCACGCTCAGCCTCCAGTGCGGCGAGCACGGTGGCGATCTGCGAGCGGCAGCGTTCGACGAAATAGGCGGACGGCGCTTCGTGCAGATGCATTTCGTAGAACAGGCTGACCCCCTTGTCGGCAAAACCCGTGGCGAAGGTCATGATCTTCAGCACTTGCCGCCGCTCCGGCCCGGCCTGCGGCAGTAGGCGTTTTTCCGGCGGCACGAGGCTGTCGAGATGGTCGAGGATCGAGTTGCTGTCGGCCACCACGTCGCCGTCGTCGAGCACCAGCGTCGGCACGCGCATCAGCGGGTTGAGCGCCTGCACCTTCTCTCCTTCGCTGAACACCGACCAGGGCCGGTGCTCGAACGGCAAGCCGTAGAGCCGCAGGGCGATTCCCACGCGGCGCACATAGGACGAGTCGTACTGGCCGATCAGGATCATCCGTTACTCCGCCGCCGCCTTTTTCATCGGCCGGCGCTCCAGCAGTTCCTTGAGGAAATGGCCGGTATAGGAGCGCTTCACCTTGACGATATCCTCCGGCGTGCCTTCCGCGATCACCTCGCCGCCACCGTCGCCGCCCTCGGGGCCGAAGTCGATGACCCAGTCCGCGGTCTTGATGACTTCCAGATTGTGCTCGATGACCACCACCGAATTGCCCTGGTTTACCAGTTCGTGCAGCACTTCCAGAAGCTTTGCCACGTCATGGAAGTGCAGGCCGGTGGTCGGTTCGTCGAGGATGTAGAGCGTGCGGCCGGTCGATCGCTTCGAAAGCTCCTTGGCGAGTTTGACGCGTTGCGCCTCGCCGCCGGACAGCGTGTTCGCCTGCTGGCCGACCTTGATATAGCCGAGACCGACCTGGTTCAGCGTGACGAGCTTGTCGCGCACGGCGGGAACGGCTGCGAAGAACTCGACGCCTTCCTCCACCGTCATGTCCAGCACGTCGGCGATCGACTTGCCCTTGAAGGTCACGTCGAGCGTCTCGCGGTTGTAGCGCTTGCCGTGGCAGACGTCGCAGGTGACGTAGACGTCGGGCAGGAAGTGCATCTCGATCTTGATGACGCCGTCGCCCTGGCAGGCCTCGCAGCGCCCGCCCTTGACGTTGAAGGAGAAGCGGCCCGGCTGGTAGCCGCGCGCCTTCGCCTCCGGCAGGCCGGAAAACCAGTCGCGGATCGGCGTGAAGGCGCCGGTATAGGTGGCGGGGTTGGAGCGCGGCGTACGGCCGATCGGCGACTGGTCGATATCGATGACCTTGTCGATGAATTCGAAACCGTCGATGCGCTCGTGTTCGGCCGGGATTTCGCGCGCGCCCATGATGCGGCGTGCGGCCGATTTGTAGAGCGTCTCGATCAGGAAGGTCGACTTGCCGCCGCCGGAAACGCCTGTGACCGCCGTGAAGACGCCGAGCGGAATGGCGGCCGTGACATTCTTCAGGTTGTTGGCCTTCGCGCCGACGACCTTGATTTCCTTTTTCTTCTTCGGCTTGCGGCGCTCGCCCGGAATGGCGACCGAGAGCTCGCCGGAGAGATATTTGCCGGTCAGCGAGGCGGGGTTGGCGATCACCTGCTCAGGCGTGCCCTGGGCGATGACCTCGCCGCCATGGATGCCGGCGGCCGGGCCGATATCGACCACATAGTCCGCCGTCAGGATCGCGTCCTCATCATGTTCGACGACGATGACGGTGTTACCGATATCGCGCAGATGACGCAGCGTATCGAGCAGGCGGGCATTGTCGCGCTGGTGCAGGCCGATCGAGGGCTCGTCCAGCACGTAGAGCACGCCCGTCAGGCCCGAACCGATCTGCGAGGCGAGCCGGATGCGCTGGCTTTCGCCGCCGGACAGCGTGCCGGAATTGCGCGAGAGCGAGAGATATTCGAGGCCGACATCGTTGAGGAAGCGCAGGCGCTCGCGGATCTCCTTGAGGATGCGGACAGCAATTTCGTTCTGCTTGGTGTTCAGGTTTTCCGGCAGCACATCGAACCAGTCGCGCGCGACGCGGATCGACATCTGCGTCA
Source organism: Shinella sp. GW835-FHT14H05 (assembly GCF_058793575.1). Taxonomy (NCBI): domain Bacteria; kingdom Pseudomonadati; phylum Pseudomonadota; class Alphaproteobacteria; order Hyphomicrobiales; family Rhizobiaceae; genus Shinella; species Shinella sp. GW835-FHT14H05. The sequence continues at coordinate 1,522,451 of NZ_JBXAFY010000001.1, forward strand.
CTTCGCCGATATGCAGCTTGTTGATCTTTACCGCCAGCGCCTCGGGCTTCAGGCGAAACCCGTTGCAGGCCGGGCAGGGGGCGGCGGACATGTAGCGTTCGATCTCTTCGCGCGACCAGGCGGAATCCGTTTCCTTCCAGCGGCGCTCGAGGTTCGGCACGATGCCTTCGAAGGTCTTTACCGTCTTGTAGGAGCGCGCGCCGTCCTTGTAGTTGAACTCGATCTTCTCCTTCGTGCCGTGCAGGATGGCGTCCTGCGCCTCTTCCGACAGTTCCGACCAGCGGTTGGAGAGCTTGAAGCCATAGGCGGCGCCGAGTGCTTCCAGCGTCTGGTTGTAATAGGGCGAGGAGGATTTTGCCCAGGGTGCCACGGCGCCGTCGCGCAGCGTGCGCTCCGTTTCCGGCACGATGAGGTCCGGGTCGATCTTCTGCTGGCTGCCGAGGCCGTCGCAGGTCGGGCAGGCGCCGAAGGGGTTGTTGAAGGAGAAGAGCCGCGGCTCGATTTCCGAGATGGTGAAGCCGGAAACCGGGCAGGCGAACTTTTCGGAAAACAGAACGCGCTCATGCGTTTCGTTCAGCGACTTGTTGGCGGAGCCGCCGGCGGACGTCTCCTCGACCGGCAGCGGCTTGTCGGCGAATTCCGCGATCGCAAGGCCGTCAGCGAGCTTGAGGCTGGTTTCGAGACTGTCCGCCAGACGCGCGGCGAGGTCCGGCCGCACGACGACGCGGTCGACCACCACGTCGATATCGTGTTTGTACTTCTTGTCGAGCGCCGGCACGTCAGCGATCTCGTAGAACTGGCCGTCGACCTTGACGCGCTGGAAGCCCTTCTTCATCAGCTCGGCGAGTTCTTTTTTGTACTCGCCCTTGCGGCCGCGCACGACGGGCGCGAGGATGTAAAGGCGTGTGCCTTCGCCGAATTCCAGCACGCGGTCGACCATCTGGCTGACCGTCTGGCTCTCGATCGGCAGGCCCGTCGCCGGCGAATAGGGAATGCCGACGCGCGCAAACAGAAGGCGCATGTAGTCGTAGATCTCGGTGACCGTGCCGACGGTCGAACGCGGGTTCTTCGAGGTCGTCTTCTGCTCGATGGAAATGGCGGGCGACAGGCCGTCGATCTGGTCGACATCCGGCTTCTGCATCATCTCCAGGAACTGGCGCGCATAGGCCGAGAGGCTCTCGACATAGCGGCGCTGGCCCTCGGCATAGATCGTGTCGAAGGCGAGCGACGACTTTCCGGAGCCCGAAAGCCCGGTCATGACGATCAGCTTGTTGCGGGGCAGGTCGAGATCGATGCCCTTGAGATTGTGTTCGCGTGCGCCGCGGATGGAAATTGTCTTGAGTTCGCTCATGGTATCCAGCGTCAGAAGTCGTTGCGCGTTCTAATAGGGGTTGGCCCCTATGTAGGGATAGGTTTGGGCCTGTCCATGCGCGATCAGAAGATTCCGTGCCCGTTTCCGATTCGGTTGACAAGAGTGTAGGGAATTATTAGAACAAAAAAAGAACAAAAATTCGCAATTGATCTGTGGATTACCACTTATGCGGGGCGGCGCTGGCGGACGACAGCCGGTAAGATGCCGCATTCATGGTGTGAAGTGATGCCGGGCCGAGGCCCGGAGCGAAACGGGAAAGACGGGTATGGCTGGAAGCGTCAACAAGGTGATCTTGATCGGGAACGTCGGGGCGGACCCAGAAATCCGGCGCACGCAGGACGGTCGGCCGATCGCCAACCTGCGCATCGCCACCTCCGAATCCTGGAAGGACCGCAACAGCGGCGAGCGCCGCGAGAAGACCGAATGGCACACGGTCGTCGTCTTCAGCGAGCCGCTCTGCAAGGTCATCGAACAATATGTGAAGAAGGGCGCCAAGCTCTATATCGAGGGTGCGTTGCAGACCCGCAAGTGGCAGGACCAGACCGGCAACGACCGCTATTCGACGGAAATCGTGCTGCAGGGCTTCAACTCGACGCTGACCATGCTGGACGGTCGCGGTGAAGGCGGCGGCGCAAGCCGGGGCGGCAGCGACTTCGGCGGCGCGCAGAGCTACGACGACTACGGTTCGCGCCCGTCTTCAGGCGGCGGCAGTGGCAGCGGCGCTTCCGGCGGCAACCGTTCGAGCGGTTCGCCGCTCTCGCGCGACATGGATGACGATATTCCGTTCTGAGAACGCTGGCCGTTCCGGGAACACCGGATAGATGATGACGGCGGCTTTGGGGCAGACCCAAAGCCGCCGTTCGCGTTTTTTAGCTTGCGACGTTGCGCAGGCTTCCCCGCGCGAGATTGCTCAGTTGCTCGCGATGGATCGTCTGCAGTTTTGGCGCGTGGGCCGGCAGGAGTTCGATCAGGGCTTCCCCTGCCGCCTGCAGCATGGCGGGCGCCGGCTTTTCGCGCGGCGGCGTGAAGCGCTCAAGGCTCACCAGGAACTGCTCGAAGACGGCGCGAGAGGCGTTGATCGCCTGGTGCATGTCGACGTCGAATTCGTTCGGCTGGGCGGTGATCGTCACCGAGCCGTTCTCGGCATGTGCGGCGACGGCCGAGCCGTCGAGCGAGGCGTTCAGGCCTTCCAGGAACACGCGGTACTGGAAGAAATCCCGCCGCACCAGGGTATCGTATTTAGTTTCGTCCGGCGAAACGGTCGGGTCGGTCACCAGGATGCTGGGCCGCAGTCTGTCCTGGAGCTCCAGGCGATCGATGAGATGGGTCAGCGAATTGCCGGTTCCCACGACGTCGATCAGCAGGGTCCGCCCGCCGAGGCGACCGCGCAGATAGGCTTCATATTCGGTCGATTTGTCGTAGCACAGCGTACGCGACACCTGGAAATAGGACACGGGCGGCATGCCGGCGCGGGCGAAATGGGTGGAGGCCAGCATCTGGTGCCACAGGTTGCAGTCGCGCGACGCCGCGAGGATCTTGTCCGCGCCGAAACGCTCAGCGCAATGCAGCGCCCAGAAGGCGCCGACGACCATGAGCGGAATGTTGACCGCCGCCTGCGCCTTCAGCACGTTGTGGATGGCGGGGTCGCGATGGAAGGTCTTGAGCCGCGTTTCCCGCAGCGCATGGGCGTAGGGCGCAAGGCCCGCGCTGTGCAAAATCTCTTCCGTGCGGTCCCATTTGGAGATGCTGACCAGCGTCGGGTTGATGCCGGCGGCGGCGGCGCCGACGATATCCGCGTGGATGTTGTCGCCGAAATGCGTGCGGATCGTGTGTTCCGCAAGGATGCTCGGCCAGATAACGCGGTGGTGCTTGCCGTAGTTGCTGAGGTAGAGCTTGTTGTCCAGGCCGCATTTCTCCTTGAGGATGCGGCTGACGAAGGCGTAGGGCAGGTACATGTCGGAGATGATGATGTCGTGGGCATCGACGCGAGCGACGACCTCCTGGATCGGGAAGAGCATCTCCCACTCTTCTTCGAGCTCCAGCAGGCGCGTGCTTTCGGCCTGCGCCTCCGTCAGGGTCGCTTCGGCGACGAGGGCGGCGTAGATGTCGTCCAGGCCGTAGGTACGGCGGCCGAACATGGCCATCTCGACCGCATGGCGCCGCGTCGCAAAGCCGGCAATGCCGCATTTCGCCTCGACGGCGCGGAAGACCTGCAAGGGATCGTTGCAGCGGCGCGCGACCAGCGTATCGAAGAGGTCGAAGCTCTGGATATGCGTGTGGAGGTCGGAGGCGTTTTCTTCCAGCGTGTGAAGAATCTCGGTCTTGGCATAATCCCCGTTCGGATTGAGGAAATTGCCGGAGAAGGCCAGCCGGCCGGTGCCATCGGCCACCGGAAGCATGACGCAGGTCGCCTTGCCGAGCTTGTCGACGATTTCCACCGTCTCGCCGTTCAGCCGCCAGAAGGATTCGTTGGGATGGCTGTAGCCGGCGATGAAGCCGTTTTTCTGGAAGATGAACCGGTCGCTGATCTCCTCGCCCCTCGGCTCCGCACGGAAGGTGAACGTTCTGGAGGTCAGCTGGTCGATCGTGATGGGAGACGCATTCACATGGGGTGCGCGAATCATATGGAGGGCCCTGGTTCAAGTTGCCGCAACGCTAGGCAGCGACGCTTGAGCCAGGCTGGCTTTTACCCGGCAAAGGCCGATTTCACGCCGTCCACCACGAACTGCACCGCCAGCGCCGCCAGGATCACGCCGAGGAGGCGCGTGAGGATCGCGCGGCCGGTTGCGCCGAGGAACCGGTCGATGCGTTCGGCGATGACGAGGGACAGGAAGAGGATGACGAGGCAGAGCGCCAGCACGCCGATGAGTGCCGTGCGTTCGAGCGCGGAGGGGAAGGAGCCGGAGAGCAGGATCGTCGCGGAAATGGCGCCGGGGCCGGCAATCAGCGGCAGTGCCAGCGGGAAGACGGCGATATTGTGGATGTGATCGCGGGTGATCGCCACTTCGCTGGTCTTTTCCTTGCGCTCGTTGCGGCGCTCGAAGATCATCTCGAAGGCGATCCAGAAGAGCAGCAGGCCGCCCGCGATGCGGAAGGCGCCGATCGAGATGCCGAGCAGCGACAGCACGCCGGCGCCCGTCAGTGCGAAGACGGCGAGGATGCAGAAGGCGATGAGCGATCCGCGCAGCGCCACCTGCTTGCGCTGCGGCCGCGTCATGCCGACGGTCAGCCCCAGAAAGATCGGCGCGAGACCCGGCGGGTCGATGGTCACGAGCAGGGTCGTGATCGCATTGACCAGAAGATCGACAGTGAGCATGAAGGCGTTCCCCTCGCCGTTTCGCGGCCGATTTTCCCGGCCTTGTGGGCCTATTGTTAGGTGAGGGCGGCCCGCAAGGGAAGGGTGGTCGCGGCCTTGCGACGGCGATGCCACGAAAATGCGCAAATTACCGGATTTACCTCGCAAAAGCCTGTTCAAAACCCTCTGCAAAATTGGCGCGGCAGGCGCCGGTAGGCTATAAAACAAGACTGATTCTGAACAACGATCGTGATCAAAATTGACAGAGCAATCGACACCCGGCGGCAAAAACCCACCCGGCATTGAGCCTATTTCCATCATCGAGGAAATGCAGCGGTCGTATCTCGACTACGCCATGAGCGTAATCGTGTCCCGCGCGCTGCCCGATGTGCGCGACGGCCTGAAGCCCGTGCACCGGCGTATCCTCTACTCGATGAGCGAGATGGGCGTCGACTGGAACAAGAAATACGTGAAGTCGGCCCGCGTCACCGGTGACGTGATGGGTAAATACCATCCGCACGGCGACTCGGCGATCTACGACGCGCTTGCCCGCATGGCGCAGGACTGGTCGCTCCGCCTGCCGCTGATCGACGGCCAGGGCAACTTCGGCTCCATCGACGGCGACCCGCCGGCAGCCCAGCGTTACACGGAATGCCGCCTGGAAAAGGCAGCGCATTCGCTGCTCGACGACCTCGACAAGGAAACCGTCAACTTCCGCGACAACTACGACGGCACGATGAGCGAGCCGGTCGTCGTGCCGGCAAAGTTCCCGAACCTGCTGGTCAACGGGGCAGGCGGCATCGCTGTCGGCATGGCGACGAACATTCCGCCGCACAACCTCTCCGAAGTCATCAATGGCTGTATCGCGCTGATCGACAATCCGGCGATCGAACTGCTCGACCTGATGCAGCACATTCCCGGGCCGGACTTCCCGACAGGCGCACTGATCCTCGGCCGCGCCGGCATCCGCCAGGCCTACGAGACCGGCCGCGGCTCCGTCATCATGCGCGGCCGCGCCCATATCGAGCCGATGCGCGGCGACCGCGAGCAGATCATCGTCACGGAAGTTCCCTTCCAGGTGAACAAGTCCTCGATGATCGAGAAGATGGCCGAACTGGTGCGCGACAAGCGCATAGAGGGCATTTCGGACCTTCGCGACGAATCCGACCGCCAGGGCTACCGCGTCGTCATCGAGCTGAAGCGCGATGCCAATGCCGAGGTCATCCTGAACCAGCTTTATCGCTACACGCCGCTGCAGACCTCCTTCGGCTGCAACATGGTGGCGCTGAACGGCGGCAAGCCGGAGCTGATGACGCTGCTCGACATGTTGCGCGCCTTCGTCTCCTTCCGCGAGGAAGTCGTCAGCCGCCGCACGAAATACCTGCTGCGCAAGGCGCGCGACCGCGCCCATGTCTTGGTGGGTCTCGCCATCGCCGTCGCCAATATCGACGAGGTGATTGGCCTCATCCGCCGCGCGCCGGATCCGCAGACGGCGCGCGAGCAGCTGATGGAGCGCCGCTGGCCGGCTAAGGACGTCGACGTGCTGATCAAGCTCATCGACGACCCGCGCCACCGCATCAACGAGGACCTCACCTACAACCTCTCGGAAGAGCAGGCCCGCGCGATCCTCGAACTGCGCCTTGCCCGCCTGACGGCGCTTGGCCGCGAGGAAATCGACGAGGAACTCAACAAGATCGGCGAGGAGATCAAGGACTACCTCGATATCCTGTCGTCGCGCGTGCGCATGATGGACATCGTCAAGAACGAGCTCGCCTCCGTGCGCGACGAGTTCGGCACGCCGCGCCGTACCGAGATCCTCGAAGGCGGTCCGGACATGGACGACGAGGATCTCATCGCCCGCGAGGACATGGTCGTCACGGTATCGCATGCCGGCTACGTCAAGCGCGTGCCGCTCGCCACCTACCGTGCGCAGCGCCGCGGCGGCAAGGGCCGCTCCGGCATGGCCATGAAGGACGAGGATTTCGCGACCCGCCTCTTCGTCGCCAACACGCATACGCCGGTGCTGTTCTTCTCCTCGCGTGGCATCGTCTACAAGGAGAAGGTCTGGCGCCTGCCGATCGGCACGCCGCAGTCGAAGGGCAAGGCGCTCATCAACATGCTGCCGATCGAATCCGGCGAACGCATCACGACCATCATGCCGCTGCCCGAGGACGAAACGACGTGGGAAAACCTCGACGTGATGTTCACGACGACCCGCGGCACGGTTCGCCGCAACAAGCTGTCGGACTTCGTCCAGGTCAACCGCAACGGCAAGATCGCGATGAAACTCGAGGAAGAGGGCGACGAGATCCTCAACGTCGAGACCTGCACCGAGAACGACGACGTGCTGCTGACGACCGCGCTCGGCCAGTGCATCCGCTTCCCGGTCGATGATGTGCGCGTCTTCGCCGGCCGCAATTCGGTCGGTGTGCGCGGCATCTCGCTGGGCGCCGGCGACCGGATCATCTCCATGACGATCGTCAGCCATGTGAATGCCGAGCCGTGGGAACGCGCCGCCTATCTGAAGCGCTCCGCAGCCGAACGCCGCGCGAGCGGTGTCGACGAGGAGGATATTGCGCTGGTCGGCGAGGATGTCGGCGAGGTCGGCGATCTTCCGGAAGAGCGCTACCAGGAGCTCCGCGCCCGGGAACAGTTCGTGCTGACCATCTCGCAGAAGGGTTTCGGCAAGCGGTCGTCCTCCTACGACTTCCGCACCTCCGGCCGCGGCGGCAAGGGCATTCGCGCCACGGACACGTCGAAGACCAACGAGATCGGCGAACTCGTCGCCGCCTTCCCGGTCGAGGACAAGGACCAGCTCATGCTCGTCTCCGACGGCGGCCAGCTGATCCGCGTACCGGTCGACGGCATTCGCATCGCCAGCCGCGCGACGAAGGGCGTCACGATCTTCTCGACCGCCAAGGACGAGAAGGTGGTGTCGGTCGAGCGCATCAGCGAGCCGGAAGGCGAGGATGATGTGGAAGCGGTGGATGTCGAGGTCGAAGGCGAGATCGATGCGGGGGATGCGGCCGCACCCAGCGAGGAGTAAGCCCCTCGCATCCTTGTAGAAATGGAAAAGCCGGACGGGCAGGGAACGACCGTCCGGCTTTTCATTTGGTGCGGGCGGCCCGGAGGGAAGGCCACCCGCTTACGGCGACATACGTGCTAGGGCGTCATTTGCGCGTCGAACGCGCGGGCGCTATAGGGGGGCGTGCTAGACGCCAAAGCCGCCTGCTTCTGTTTTCACCTTTACCGCCTTCATTTCCGCACGATCCCGTTTGAGTTCATGGATGGTGCGGGCAAAATCGAAGGTGAAGACGGTGGCGATGAAGATGGTGGAAAGGATTGTGAGCGCAGCCATCACAGATCCTCAGCGCAGCCACTTGCCGCGAGCGGCGAGCTTATCGGCGGCCGGGCGATCCTCTTCGCGCAGCGCGTGGATCGTCGCTGCTGTCAGCGCGATGAACATCGTCATGCAGAGTAGAGCGAGTGCCATTTTTGTGTTCCTTCAAGCCTAAGGAAACGCATTACTTGTTTCGCTGTGTTCGGTCTGGAGAATGCGCGAGCGCGACCTTTGTTCCAGACCCCGATGCTGTCATTTAGACATGCCGTGCCTGAAATGGTCTTGAACGGGCCATTCATACCGGGTTCACGTTCTTGCAGGGGACAGTTCGGGATGCGACGGGCTGCGCCCTTGCGAAAACGGGCGGTCCGTGACAAAAGGCGGCAAACGGGACCCTGCCGATGACAGTCGCCTTCTACCCTGGCTCTTTCGATCCGATCACGAACGGCCATATCGACGTGCTGGTGCAGGCGCTGAACGTGGCGCCCAAGGTCATCGTCGCGATCGGCATCCACCCCGGCAAGACGCCGATCTTCTCCTTCGAGGAGCGCTCGGACCTCATCCGCCAGTCGATCACCGAGGCGATGCCGGCGCGGGCAGGGGATGTCAGTGTTGTTTCCTTTTCGAACCTCGTCGTCGATGCGGCCCGCACGCATGGTGCGCACCTGTTGATCCGGGGCCTGCGCGACGGCACCGATCTCGATTATGAAATGCAGATGGCCGGCATGAACCGCCAGATGGCGCCGGACGTGCAGACGATCTTTCTGCCGGCTGGCGTTGCCTCGCGGCCCATTACCGCCACATTGGTCCGCCAGATCGCGGCCATGGGCGGCGATGTCAGTGCCTTCGTGCCGGTGCCCGTCTTCCAGGCTCTGAAAGCCCGCAAGGGCTGAGCGCAATCACCCTGAACTCTCAAGGGAGCTATCATGAAAATCCTTCGTCTCGCCTTTGCAGGAGCCCTTTTCCTCGCAGGCGCCACCCTTGCCCAGGCCGCCGATTTCCTCACGATCCAGCTGAAGGACGGCCCGGTCGTCATCGAACTCAATTCGCAGGTCGCGCCGAAGCATGTCGAGCGCATGAAGGCGCTCGCCGCCGCCGGTGAATACGACAACGTCGCCTTCCACCGCGTGATCGAAGGCTTCATGGCGCAGACCGGCGACGTGCAGTACGGCGATCTGGCTGACGGCTACCAGGCGCAGGCGGCCGGCACGGGCGGCTCCAGCCAGGCGGACCTGCCGGCGGAATTCTCCAACGTGCCCTTCGAGCGCGGCACGGTCGGCATGGCGCGGTCGCAGGACCCGAACTCCGCCAACTCGCAGTTCTTCATCATGTTCGCGCCCGGCGACTTCCTGAACGGCCAGTATACGGTCGTTGGCAAGGTGGTCTCGGGCATGGAAAACGTCGACAAGATCAAGCGCGGCGACGACGCCAACAACGGTTCCGTGACCGACCCTGACCGCATGGTCAAGGTTACGGTCGGCAAATAATCCCACCTTTTATTTTCTGCCTGTTGTAATCGCAAAATCGCTTCACACTTTTGCGCAACACGCTTTTGAAGGAGAAAGACCATGGCCGAGATCAAGGATCCGGAAAACACCATCATTATGGAAACCACCAAGGGCAAGGTGGTCATCCAGCTTCTTCCGGATCTCGCTCCGGGACATGTCGCGCGCATCAAGGAACTGACGCGCGAAGGCGCCTATGACGGCGTCGTGTTCCACCGCGTCATCGAGGACTTCATGGCGCAGACCGGCGACGTGCAGTACGGCAAGACCGGTGGCAAGGACTTCAACCCGGCCCGCGCCGGCATGGGCGGCTCGGAAAAGCCGGACCTGAAGGCCGAATTCTCCAACACGAACCACGTTCGCGGCACGTGCTCGATGGCCCGCAGCCAGATGCCGAACTCCGCCAACGCGCAGTTCTTCATCTGCTTCACGGATGCTCCCTGGCTCAACAAGCAATACTCCGTCTGGGGCCAGGTCATCGAGGGCATGGACAATATCGACAAGATCAAGCGCGGCGAGCCCGTGCGCGATCCCGATACCATCGTCTCGATGAAGGTTGCCGCCGACGCGGCCGCCTGATAGACAACGATCGATTTCGACCGCGCTCGCCCCGGCGGGCGCGGTTTTTCTTTGTGCGCTTTTCAAGAGACACCCGATATGGCTGCTTTTCTCTGGGCGCTGCTCGGCATTGCGGCCGGCGCGTGCATCGCTATCCAGGCTCCGATCAATGCGCTGCTCGGCCGCGGGCTCGGCATGCCGGTTGCGGCGGCCTGCGTATCGTTCCTTTCCGGCGCGCTCATCCTTGCCATCGTGGTGCTGGCCACCTCGTCCTTCGAGGGCCGGGCGCCGGATTGGCGCGGCCCAGCCTTCTGGCTCTATGTCGCCGGCGGCGCGCTCGGCACGGTCTATGTCACGACCGCGATCTTCCTGACGCCGCGCATCGGGGCGGCCGCCGTCATGGCCTTTGCCGTCTCGGGCCAGCTTCTCGCCGGCATCCTGCTCGACCGCATCGGCTTTCTCGGCATGGCGGTGCGGGAATTGTCCGTCGGCCGCATCGCGGGCGCCATGCTGCTCGTCGTCGGCGCGCTGATGATCCGTTTGTACTGAGGCCTGCCATGCGCGTCGACCTCTTCGATTTCGATCTGCCGGAAGACAACATCGCGCTGCGCCCGGTCAGCCCGCGCGAGGCCGCACGGCTGCTCGTCGTGCGCCCGGCAAACGAAGCCCCCTACGAGGACCGCACCGTCGGCGATCTCCCGTCGCTGCTCAGGGCCGGCGACGCGCTGGTCTTCAACGACACGCGCGTCATTCCCGCCCAGCTCGAAGGCACTCGCCACCGCGACGGCGCCGGCGGCCAGAAAGTGTCCGCGACGCTGCACATGCGCATCGCCGCCGACCGCTGGAAGGCTTTTGCCAAGCCCGGAAAACGCATCAAGCTGGGCGACCGCATCACATTCGGCGACAGTCTTGCGGCGATCGTCGAGGCGAAGGGCGAGGGCGGCGATATCACCCTGCATTTCGAGGCCTCCGGCCCCGAACTCGACCGCGCTATCGCCACCGTCGGCCATATCCCGCTACCGCCCTACATCGCCTCCAAGCGCGAGGACGACGAGGCGGACCGCCGCGACTACCAGACGATCTATGCCCGCGAGGAGGGCGCCGTCGCCGCTCCCACCGCCGGCCTCCACTTCACCGACGCGCTCTTCGAAAAGCTCGATGCGCTCGGCGTCGAACGCCATTTCGTGACGCTGCATGTCGGCGCCGGAACCTTCCTGCCTGTCAAAGCCGACGACACGACCGAGCACGTCATGCACGAGGAGATCGGGTACGTCTCGCAAGAGACGGCCGACGCGCTCAACGCTGTCAGGGCGAGGGGCGGGCGCATCGTCTCCGTCGGCACCACGTCGCTGCGCCTCCTCGAAAGTGCGGCGCACGCGGACGGCACGATCAAGCCGTGGTCCGGTGCCACGGGCATCTTCATCACGCCCGGCTACCGTTTTCGCACCGCCGACATGCTGATGACCAACTTCCACCTGCCGAAGTCGACGCTGTTCATGCTCGTCTCCGCCTTTTCCGGCCTGGAGACGATGCGCGGCGCCTATGCGCATGCGATCACGATTGGCTACCGCTTCTATTCCTACGGCGACTCCAGCCTGCTTTTCCGGAACGACCGATGACCGAAAACTTTGAGTTCAGACTGCTGGCCACCGATGGCAAGGCGCGGCGCGGCGAGGTCTCCATGCCGCGCGGCACGATCCGCACGCCGGCCTTCATGCCCGTCGGCACGGCGGGCACCGTCAAGGCGATGTATCTCGACCAGGTGCGCGACCTCGGCGCCGACATCATCCTCGGCAACACATACCACCTGATGCTGCGCCCCGGCGCCGAGCGCGTCGCGCGCCTCGGCGGGCTGCACGAACTCATCCGCTGGCAATATCCGATCCTCACCGACAGTGGCGGTTTCCAGGTCATGTCGCTCTCGGGCCTGCGCAAGCTCGACGAGCAGGGCGTGACCTTCAAGAGCCATGTCGACGGCGCGCTGCACCATATGTCGCCGGAACGATCGATCGAGATCCAGGGCCTGCTCGGCAGCGATATCCAGATGCAGCTCGACGAGTGCGTGGCGCTGCCCGCGTCGCCCAAGGAAATCGAACGCGCCATGGAAATGTCGCTGCGCTGGGCCGAGCGCTGCAAGGTGGCCTTCGGCGACCAGCCCGGCAAGGCGATGTTCGGCATCGTGCAGGGCGGTGATATCCCCGAGTTGCGCGTGCGGTCGGCAGACGCGTTGTCCGGCCTAGGCCTCAAGGGCTACGCCATCGGCGGCCTGGCGGTGGGCGAGCCGCAGGAGGTGATGCTCGACATGATCGAGACGACCGTGCCCCATCTGCCGACCGAGAAGCCGCGTTACCTGATGGGCGTCGGCACGCCGGACGACATGCTGAAATCGGTTGCCCGGGGTATCGACATGTTCGATTGCGTGATGCCGACCCGCTCCGGCCGCCACGGCCTGGCCTTCACCCGCCGCGGCCGCATCAACCTGCGCAACGCCCGCCATGCCGAAGACATGCGCCCGCTCGACGAAGAATCGAACTGCCCGGCCGCCCGCAACTATTCGCGCGCTTACCTGCACCATCTCGTGCGCGCCAATGAATCGCTCGGCGGCATGCTTCTGACCTGGAACAACCTTGCCTATTACCAGGACCTGATGGCCGGCATACGCAAGGCGATCGAGGAAGGCCGCTTCGCCGATTTCATGGCGGAGACGCAGGAAGGCTGGGCGAGGGGCGACATCGCCCCGCTCTGATGCTTCAGGCTTAGATTTCCGGCCCCGGCGCCGAACGCACCATGTGCACGCCATTGATCTTGTAGCTGCCGTCCGGCTGCTTCACGACCTGGTAGAGCGCCGTCCAGTCCTTGCCATCCGGCGCGGAGATCAGCACTTCCTGCACCACCATGTCGCCGGTCACCTTGGAACGGCCGAAGGCGAAATTGCCCGGCCGATAGACCGGCGCATAACCCTTCTTCACCATGTCGAAGAAAACGTCTTCGCTCGGGAATTTTCCCCGGATGGTCGGCGAGGCGAAGGAATAGGCCGTCTTGGCATCGTCGTTCAGGAAGGCGGTGATCTGGCTCTGGATAACGGTCTGCGCCGTATCGACAGGCTCGTCGGCCCGCACGGCTTCCAGCGGAAGGAGACAGAGGGAAACGCAAAGGAACACGGCGGCAGGCAATTTCATGGCGCACACTCCTTTTCGGCGAAAGCTAGAGTAGCACGGGAACTTGCAAAGAGCCGCATGCGATGCGCGCGGATGCTTTTCGTGGAGATTCTTTATAGTTTTTCTTTTAAAAGCAATATAATAGTATTATTACTTAAAGTAGATATATAATATCACTAATTCGTGATGGCGCGGGCAGGACAGCTTTTAAGAGCTTTCCTTGTGAAAGACCACGATTTCGGACCCCTGATATGTTGACCGAGCAAACGCCCGGAATCCGTGCCGCTCGGCAAGGCGTATGGAGGCCGCATTCTGCGCGTCGATGATGCAAGTCACAGGAACGCCAGACTTGTTCGCCTTCGCCCAGGACCACATCGCGTCAAGGGCCTCGCTGGCATAGCCGCGGCCCTGGACGTCGGGGATCAGTCCCCAGCCGGCTTCCATGGTGTTCTCGATGCTGGGCGTGAAGGCTCTGCGCATCTCATGGAACCCGGCTTCTCCGATGAGTTGGCCGGAGAGCTTGTCCGTGATCGCCCAGAACCCGAAACCCATGACGCTCCACATGCCGATATGGCGTAGCATGCGGGCCCAGGACTGCTCGCGCGACAAGGGCGTTCCGCCAATGTAGCGCACGACCTCCGGCATGGCCCACATCGCCGCCGTCGCGTCGAGGTCGTCAATTTGAAAGCCGCGCAAGACGAGGCGATCGGTTTCGAGCAGAGGGATGTCGGGCATCTGAATATCGCGGTGAAAAAGCTGAAGGGTGGCGCGCCGAATCTGACGGCAATCTACTCTCGAACGCGTGGGATAGTCGACATCTGAAACGTGGGATTGTGGCCTGGGAGCGGGCATGGTGGGCTGCCAGAAGACCTCACCCATTGTGGCGGATGAGTTGGAATGTCCGACGGTTTGCAAAGTAGAAATGTCCGACTGGTCACCACACGGCACACCGACCA